>NZ_JAXCIL010000001.1:1209728-2419456 GCF_034387475.1 Pseudomonas sp. Teo4 | reverse complement strand
GTCTGGATTGGCGCCGGGCATTTTTGCGGCATAACGCACTGGTCATGCTGCTGGTGCTGGTCGTGGTGGCCAGCAGCCTGTCGGCGGACTTCTTCACCTGGCAGAACCTGGGCAACCTGCTGCGCCAACTGACCCCGCTGATGCTGGTGAGTATCGGCATGCTCATCGTCATCCTCACCGCTGGCATCGACCTGTCGGTGGCTTCCGTGGCGGCGGTGGGCGGCATCGTCGTGGCCATGAGCCTGAACGTGCTGCCGGTCACAGGCACGGGCGGCCTGCTGCTGGCGCTGGCCATCGCAGTGGCGTCAGGCGTACTCATGGGGCTGGTGACCGGCACTTTCGTTGCCTACCTGCGCATGGCGCCGTTCATTGCCACCCTGGCGATGATGACCATGGCACGTGGGCTGGCGTTCATGCTGTCCAACGGGCAGCCACAACGGTTGGCCGATGACCAGCCCGCTGCCGCCTTGTTGCGCGATTTTGGGCGCTTGGCCGACCCGTTGTTCGGGGTGCCATGGCCGGTGTGGCTGGCGCTGTGGGTGGTCGTCGGGTTCGCCCTGGTGCTGCGCTACAACGCCTTTGGCCGTTTGATCGTGGCCAGCGGCAGCAACGAGACCGCCGTGCGTCTGGCCGGTATTGCCGTGGAGCGCTACAAACTGGCGGCCTATGCCCTCTGCGGCGGCCTCAGCGCCCTGGCCGGGGTGGTGATTGCCTCGCGATCCGGGGTGGCCACGCCCAACGCCGGGTTGGCCCTCGAACTGGACGCCATCGCCGCCTGTGTGATTGGCGGGGCGCTGTTGTCGGGCGGCAAGGGCAGCCTGTTTTACACCGTGGTAGGCGTCCTGGTGCTGGGGTTGATCGGCAATATCATGAACCTGCTCAGCGTGCCGGCCTACCCGCAGCAGGTCATCAAGGGCGCGATCATCGTGGTTGCGGTGCTGTTGCAGGGCATCGGCCGGCGCGATGCGCGTATTTGAGGGGCAGGCGCGAATTGAACGGAGGCGGGGGTGCCGCGAGCACGCCCGTTCGATTGCGTGTCTGGGCTGTGACGATGCTGCTCAGGCAGCAAAGCCGAACAGCAGCAACGCAGCCACGCCAAGGCCAAGCGCTATCGAACACCCGCCCAGCGAGAGCGCCGCGCGACCTTGCCGATACCAGCCGTCATGCCCGAGTTCACGCGCCGGTGCCAAAAGGCTGCGCCAGCACAGTTCGGTATCGTGGAAGGCCTGCAAATGTGCAGGGTCGGCGTCGAGCCAACGGCGGAAATCAATGCGTTCGCAGGCGCTTACCTGTGGGGTCTGCAGGCGCACATACCAGTGCCCAGCAATGCTTGCCAGTTCGTCGCCCTGGGGACGTGCGGTCTGCAGTGCCTGCTTCATGTGTCGCTCGACGCTGGTCAGTGGCAGGCCGAGGCGGGCGGCGATGCCGGCGAAATCGAGCTGGTCGAGACGATTGAGCAGGAAGACTTGTTGCACGCGTCGCGGCAGGCGCTTCAGGCCATGCAGAAGGGCATCGTCGGCGGGCGCATCGACGGCGTGTGGGCCGTGTTCAAGGGGCAGCAGCAAACGGCTCATGGACGGCTCCTTGCTCAAGAGGGGAAGGGGTGGGGGCATCTTCCTTGATGCGAAATCAGAGTATTCGAAACGAGATTGATTCTCAAGTGCTGATTCCGCAAACTTTTGTAATGAGCGTTCACGGTCTGAAACATTTTTGCTATCATGCCGGCCATTCAACGATCTTCATTAGCCTGAAGAGCCAAAAAAAAGACCCGGCAAAAAGCCGGGTCAAAAACCGTGATTAGCCTGATGAGGAGATAATCTGAGAGCGACCTAAGCTCCAGGTTATCCAGCAGATCTCGCGATCAGCTGAGTGCAATAATAATCGTTATCATTTGCCAGTCAAATGAATTTTCACTTATCCGGTAAAAAAGTTTTACCGGTGCGCTCCTGGTCCCGGCAATCGGGGCCTTTGCCGTGACGTGGCTATCACGTTTCTCCCTACCTCATCCGAGGCTAAAGGCCTGTCTGCACCGCGCGCTTGTGTTCTAGCAGCGCCCTGGCCATGTCCATCATGTGCATCAATGCGAACGTCAACTCCCGCTGGGTGCCTTGCTGGTGCTGGGCGGTTTCCTGAGCCGTGGCCGCTGCGCAGCGCAGCAGGGCGATGGCGTGTTCCTGTGCCTGTTCGCCCGTGACGCCCTCGTGCAAGGTCCAGATCTTGTTCTGGGCACTAGGGCGCGTGGGGTTGGGATTCAGGTAGTAGTCGAGCGCACGACGGGCGGCTTCGCTGTCGAGATCTGTTTCGTCTTTTTTCGTTGGTTTCATCGCGATACCTTTTGATTTCCCTTCAAACACACTGAAATCACAGGATAGGTCAATCTGTATTGGCTATGCTCAAATAAATAATTCAGATTGTGTATTGCTGCGAATAATACAGTCCGTATTGTTGCCGCTCATGGAAAACTGGAACGCATTTCTCAAGCGCTACAAGCGCGAACACAACCTCAGCCAGCTCAAGCTGGCCGAACGCCTGGGCATGACGCAGGGCGGTGTGGGTCATTGGCTGCGTGGCACGCGGCGGCCGACGCTGGAAACCATCAACGAGAAACTCGAAAAACTTGGGCTGGTGTTTCTGGAAGCGCAAGTCATGGTGGTTGAGCGTGACATTGTGTGTGAAGCCCCTGGGAGCTATGCGGTTGAACAGCCGGTGTCGGGCGAAGCGTTGCTTTATGCAAGCTTTCGCTTTCCGGTGCTGACGTGGGCTGACTTGCAGGGGCCCTTGCCTGAGACGGGCGAATCCCACGAGCAGACGGATTACATGCCAGCAGGCAATGCGTTCTGGCTGGCGGTGGAAAACGATTCGATGAATGCGGCCAGTGGCAAGAGTGTGCCTGAGGGCATGCGCGTGCTGGTGGATACGGGCTTGAAGGCAGAGCCTGGCAGGTTGGTGATTGCGCGCCAGCCGGGGCGTTCGCCGGTGTTCCGACAATTGATCGAGGAAGGCGGGGAGCGCATGTTGAGGCCCCTGAATACGCGTTATCCGACCGTTCTGTGCGAAGACGGCTGCGAGTTTCTGGGGGTGGTCGTGCGGGTGCACGGGGCCTTCTAGGTTGCCGGGGGGCGTACAGAAGTCCGCGCTTACTTCGGGTTCTTTACGCAATTTTGCAGAAGTGGCCTGACTTGGGTTTTGAGGTGGGGCGCAAATCGAGCGCCGCCCGCGCGGCGCATCGCGAGCAAGGCTCGCTCCTACGTTTGTTTCGGGCCAGTTATGCCTGTGGAATTTGCGCGCGAACGCCTTGGCGCATGGCTTGATATCGCGTCGTACGCACAAGGCGGTCGCGCGCGCCTGTCACAGGCGTTATTGGCCGTAAACAAACGTAGGAGCGAGCCTTGCTCGCGATGCGCCGCGCGGGCGGCGCTCGATCTCGAAAACGCCAAAAATGTAATGGCGAACGCTTACAACACCCCTTACTTCACTCCGTCAGCTCGACCAGCACGGTCCCTTCGCTGACCATATCCCCTTCCTGACAGAACAGTGCCTTCACCGTCCCAGCGTGCGGGGCGCGGATGCTGTGTTCCATCTTCATCGCCTCCAGCACCACCAGGGCAGTGCCTGTCTCCACCACCTGGCCCGGTTCGACCAGCACGCGCACGATGCTGCCGTTCATGGGTGCACCCAGACCACCTTGGTGGCTATGGCTGGCTTCGGCCTCGGCGATCGGGTCGAAGGCCTCGACGGCATGCACTTCACCGTCCCAGCGCAGGTACAGCGTGCCACCTTTGCGCACCGCCAGGTGCAGGCGGCGCATGCCATCGCGGTCTTGGCACAACTGCTCGCCATCCAACTGCCAGGCCGATGCAGCGTTGCGCTCCAGGGCGACGGCCTGGTCCTGTCCGCCACTCACCAGGTGCAGGCTGCTGCGGGCCGGCAGCCCCAGGCGCAGGCCGTTGTGTTCACGCCAGGGCGAACCGGCATCATCGGCGCGCTCGTTCGGCGCCTGGCCTTGCAACCAGGCCTCGGCCGCAGCTTCCCAGAACGTGGCGGGCAATGGCTGTGGCGCAGGTAGCAATACATCTTGATGGCGAGGGATGAACCCGGTATCGAGCTCGGCCTCGGCGAACGCCGGGTGCGCGAGAATGCGCCGCAGGAAGGCGATGTTGGTTTTCAGGCCGCCGATGGCGAACTCGTCGAGCATCGCCAGCAAACGCAGGCGCGCCTGTTCGCGGTCCTGGCCCCAGGCAATCAGCTTGCCCAGCATCGGGTCGTAGAACGGCGAAACCACATCGCCTTCGCTGACGCCGCTGTCCACCCGGCGCCCTTCGCCCGGTGCCGACTCGCGGTAAAGCGCAAGGGTGCCGGTGGCCGGCAGGAACTCGTTGGCCGGGTCCTCGGCGTACAGGCGCACTTCGATGGCATGGCCCACCAGCGGCACTTCGGCCTGGGTGATGGGCAGCGGCTCACCGCACGCCACGCGGATCTGCCAGGCCACCAGGTCCAGGCCGGTGATGGCTTCGGTGACCGGGTGTTCCACCTGCAGGCGGGTGTTCATCTCCATGAAGAAGAACTCGCCACGGGCATCGAGCAGGAACTCCACGGTGCCTGCGCCCACGTAGCCGATGGCCTGGGCCGCACGCACAGCGGCCTCGCCCATGGCTTGGCGCAGCTGCGGGGAGAGGCCCGGCGCAGGGGCTTCCTCGACTACTTTCTGGTGGCGACGTTGGATCGAGCAATCACGTTCGTTCAAGTACAGGCAGTTGCCGTGCTGGTCGGCGAACACCTGGATTTCCACATGGCGCGGCTTGAGCACGTACTTTTCAACCAGCATGCGCGAGTCGCCGAACGACGATTGTGCTTCGCGCTGGGCCGAAGCCAGGGAGTCGGCCAGCTGGCTCTCGTCCTCGACCACTTTCATGCCCTTGCCACCGCCGCCCGCGCTGGCTTTGAGCAGCACCGGGTAGCCGATGCGTTCGGCGGCGGCGCGGAAGGTTTCCAGGTCCTGGGCTTCGCCATGGTAGCCGGGCACCAGCGGCACACCAGCGGCTTCCATCAATGCCTTGGCCGCCGACTTGCTGCCCATGGCATCGATGGCGCTGGCCGGTGGGCCGAGGAAGATCAGCCCGGCTTGTTCGATGGCCCGGGCGAAGGTGGCGTTTTCGGACAGGAAACCGTAGCCCGGGTGGATGGCCTGGGCGCCGCTGGCCTTGGCGGCAGCCAGCAGCTTGTCGATCACCAGGTAGCTCTCGGCGGCCTTGGTGCCGCCCAGGTCGACGCGGATATCCGCTTCACGGCTGTGGCGGGCGTCGCGGTCGGTGGCGCTGTGCACGGCGACGGTGGTCAGGCCCATGGCCTTGGCGGTGCGCATCACCCGGCAGGCGATTTCGCCGCGGTTGGCGACCAGCAGGGTGGTCAATGTGGGGCGGCTCATGGGCGCGACTCCTTCTTGTCGTCGGTTTGCCAGGCGGGTCGGCGTTTTTCCAGGAAGGCGCGCAGGCCTTCCTGGCCTTCGGGGCTGACGCGGATGCGGGCAATGGTGTTCTCGCAGTAGCGACGCAGGGCAGGGCTGAGCTCGCCAGCGTCGACCTCTTGCAGCAGGTCCTTGGTGGTGCGCAGTGCTTGCGGGCTGTTCTGCAGCAGGTTGTCGACCCAGGCCTCGACCTGCTGATCAAGCTCGGCCGCCGGGTACACCTCGGCCAACAGGCCCAGTTCACGGGCACGTACGCCACTGAAGCGCTCGGCGGTCAGGGCATAGCGGCGCGCGGCGCGCTCGCCGATGGCCTTGACCACGAACGGGCTGATGACGCCCGGCGCCAGGCCGATACGGACTTCCGACAGGCACAGCTGGGCGTCTTCGGCGCCGATGGCCATGTCGCAGCAGCTGATCAGGCCGAGCGCGCCGCCAAAGGCCGCGCCTTGCACCACGGCCAGGGTTGGGGCCTTGAGCCGGTGCAGGGCATACATCAGTTCGCCCAGTTCATGGGCATCGTTGAGGTTGGCATTGAAGTCCAACTGCGCCGATTGTTGCATCCAGGCCAGGTCGGCGCCGGCGCTGAAATGCCGGCCACGACCGCGCAGCAGCAGGAAACGCAGGCCCGGGTCTTCGCCGAGCTGGTCCAGGGCGATGATCAGCTCGCCAATCATCTGCGCGTTGAAGGCATTGTTCTTGTCCGCGCGGCTCAGCCACAGGGTGGCGAAGCCGCGCGGGTCCTTGACCAGTTCGAGGGTGCTGAAATCGCTCATGGGTCACATCCGGAAAATGCCGAAGCGGCTCTGTTCGATCGGGGCGTTCAGCGCGGCGGACAACGCCAGGCCGAGCACGTCGCGGGTTTGTGCCGGGTCGATGACGCCGTCGTCCCACAGCCGGGCGCTGGAATAGTAAGGGTGGCCCTGGTGTTCGTACTGGTCGAGAATCGGCTGCTTGAGGCGTGCCTCATCCTCGGCGCTGAAGGGCTGGCCGCTGCGTTCGCTCTGCTCGCGCTTGACCTGCGCCAACACCCCGGCGGCCTGTTCGGCGCCCATCACGCCGATGCGTGCGTTGGGCCACATCCACAGGAAGCGTGGGTCGTAGGCACGACCGCACATGCCGTAGTTGCCGGCACCGAAGCTGCCGCCAATGATCACCGTGAACTTCGGCACCTGGGCACAGGCCACCGCAGTCACCAGCTTGGCGCCGTGCTTGGCGATACCGCCTTCTTCGTACTTCTTGCCGACCATGAAGCCGGTGATGTTCTGCAGGAACAGCAACGGGATGCCGCGCTGGCAGGCCAGTTCGATGAAGTGCGCGCCTTTTTGCGCGGCTTCGGCGAAAAGGATGCCGTTGTTGGCCAAAATCGCCACCGGGTAGCCATGCAGGTGAGCGAAACCGCACACCAGGGTGGTGCCGAACAGCGCCTTGAACTCATCGAACACCGAGCCGTCGACCAGGCGGGCGATGACTTCGCGTACATCGAACGGCTGCTTGGCGTCGGCCGGCACCACGCCGTACAGCTCGTCGGCGGCATACAGTGGGGCGATGGGGGCCTGGCGTTGCAGTTTGCCCAGCTTGTGCCAGTTGAGGTTGGCCACGCTGCGCCGGGCCAGGGCCAGGGCGTGTTCGTCGTTGTCGGCATAGTGGTCGGCCACGCCGCTGGTGCGGCAGTGTACGTCGGCGCCGCCCAGATCCTCGGCGCTCACCACCTCGCCGGTGGCGGCTTTCACCAACGGCGGGCCGGCCAGGAAAATGGTGGCCTGTTGGCGCACCATGATCGCTTCGTCGGCCATGGCCGGCACGTAGGCGCCACCGGCGGTGCACGAGCCCATCACCACGGCGATCTGCGGAATGCCCAGGGCGCTCATGTTGGCCTGGTTGAAGAAGATGCGGCCGAAATGCTCGCGGTCGGGGAACACTTCGTCCTGGCGCGGCAGGTTGGCCCCGCCCGAGTCCACCAGGTAGATGCACGGCAGGCGGTTCTGCAGGGCGATGGTCTGGGCACGCAGGTGCTTTTTCACCGTCAGCGGGTAGTAGGAGCCGCCTTTGACCGTGGCGTCGTTGGCCACGATCATGCACTCGACACCTTCGACACGGCCGATGCCGGCGATCACGCCCGCGGCGGGCACGTCCTCGCCATACACCTCATGGGCGGCCAGCTGGCCGATTTCGAGGAATGGCGAGCCGCTGTCGAGCAGGCGGTCGATGCGCTCGCGTGGCAGCAGCTTGCCCCGCGAGGTGTGGCGCTCCTGGGCCTTCGGCCCGCCGCCCTGGCTGACCTGGGCAAGCAGGCTGCGCAGGGCCTGGACCTGTTCTAGCATGGCCGCGCTATTGCCGGCGAATTCCGCCGAGCGCGGGTTGATCTGGGTATGCAGGGTAGCCATGGACGCCCGTTCCTTATGCTCAGCGGGTTTCGTTGAACAGTTCGCGGCCAATCAGCATCCGGCGGATTTCGCTGGTGCCGGCGCCGATCTCGTACAGCTTGGCATCGCGCAGGAGGCGGCCGGCCGGGAACTCGTTGATATAGCCGTTGCCGCCGAGAATCTGGATCGCTTCCAGGGCCATCTGGGTGGCACGCTCGGCGGTATAAAGGATGACCCCGGCGGCGTCCTTGCGGGTGGTCTCGCCACGGTCGCAGGCCTGGGCCACGGCATACAGGTAGGCGCGGCTGGCGTTGAGCTGGGTGTACATGTCGGCAATCTTGCCCTGGATCAGCTGGAACTCGCCGATGCTCTGGCCGAACTGCTTGCGGTCGTGAATGTAGGGCACGACCAGGTCCATGCAGCTTTGCATGATACCGGTGGGGCCACCGGACAGCACCACGCGTTCGTAGTCCAGGCCGCTCATCAGCACGCGCACGCCACCGTTGAGCTGGCCGAGGATGTTTTCTTCCGGCACTTCGACGTCGTCAAAGAACAGCTCGCACGTGTTGGAGCCGCGCATGCCCAGTTTGTCGAACTTGTTGCTGCGGCTGAAGCCTTTCCAGTCACGCTCGACGATGAACGCGGTGATGCCGTGGGGGCCCTTGTCCAGGTCGGTCTTGGCGTAGATCACGTAGGTGTTGGCGTCGGGGCCGTTGGTGATCCAGGTCTTGCTGCCGTTGAGCACATAACGGTCACCGCGTTTTTCCGCGCGCAGCTTCATCGACACCACGTCGGAGCCGGCGTTGGGCTCGCTCATGGCCAGGGCGCCGATGTGCTCGCCGCTGATCAGCTTGGGCAGGTACTTCAGTTTCTGTTCGTGGCTGCCGTTGCGGTTGATCTGGTTGACGCACAGGTTGGAGTGGGCGCCATAAGAGAGTGCCACCGAGGCCGAGCCACGGCTGATTTCCTCCATCGACACCACGTGGGCCAGGTAGCCCAGGCCGGCGCCGCCGTATTCTTCCGGTACGGTGATGCCCAGCAGCCCCATGTCACCGAACTTGCGCCACATGTCAGCGGGGAACAGGTTGTCGTGGTCGATCTGCGCGGCGCGTGGTGCCAGTTCGGCGGCGACGAACGTGCGAACCTGGTCGCGCAGCATGTCGATGGTTTCGCCCAGGGCGAAGTTCAGGGAGGGGTAATGCATTGGGGGCACCTTCTTGTTCTTGAAATTGGAGTTCACCAGGAGCTATGGCGCATGTCGTCAGCATTGCCGGGGCCGCTGCGCGCTCCTTCGCAGGCTTCGCCAGCTCCCACAGCGCTTCATCGGATCCCTGTGGGAGCTGGCGAAGCCTGCGAAGGAGCGGTCCCGGCTGTTGCGTCCGAAAGTAAAGCCCATTCTCTCGGTGTCGCTGTCACCTTTACGTTAACGTAAACCTGCCTCTCGTCACTGTCAATCCAATCATCACCTTTACGTAAACGTAAATCTGCGCCAGAGTATTTGGCGCTTGCTTCAGTCGTGCCCAGAACAAACACAAGAAGGGACACCCATGAGTCAACCAAGCTACACCCGCGGCCCTCAGGACCGCCCATTACTGACCCAAACCATCGGCCAGACCTTCGATGACACCGTGGCGCGCTTCGCCGAACGTGAAGCCTTGGTGGTGCGCCACCAGGGGCTGCGCTACACCTGGCGACAGTTGGCCGAGCAGGTGAACGTGCACGCCCGTGCGCTGATGGCCTTGGGTGTGAACACTGGCGATCGGGTCGGCATCTGGTCACCCAATTGCGCCCAGTGGTGCATCCTGCAGTTGGCCAGCGCCAAGGTTGGCGCGATTCTGGTCAACATCAACCCGGCTTACCGGGTGGCCGAATTGGAATACGTATTACGCCAGTCCGGCTGCAGCTGGCTGGTGTGTGCCGATGCGTTCAAGACATCCAACTACCACGCGATGATTCAGGAGCTGGTGCCGGAACTGGTCGACCACGCCCCCGGCGAGCTGGCCAGCGTGTGCCTGCCGGCGCTGCGTGGTGTGATCAGCCTCGCGGCCAACCCACCTGCCGGCTTCCTGCCCTGGCATGCACTGGCCGAACGGGCAGGGCAGGTCGATGCCGAGGCCTATCAGGCCCGTCAAAATAGCCTGCAGTTCGACCAGCCGGTGAACATCCAGTACACCTCGGGCACCACCGGCGCCCCGAAAGGCGCGACGCTGAGCCACTACAACATCCTCAACAACGGTTTCATGGTCGGTGAAAGCCTTGGCCTGAGCGAAGCCGATCGCATGGTGATTCCGGTGCCGCTGTACCATTGTTTCGGCATGGTCATGGCCAACCTCGGCTGCATCACCCACGGCAGCACCATGATCTACCCCAACGACGCCTTCGACGCCGAGCTCACCTTGCGCGCCGTGGCCGAGGAACGCGCCAGCATCCTTTATGGCGTGCCGACCATGTTCATTGCCATGCTCGACCACCCGTCACGCCCCGGCCTGGATCTGTCGACCCTGCGCAGTGGAATCATGGCTGGCGCCACCTGCCCGATCGAAGTGATGCGTCGTGTCATCGACCAGATGCACATGGCCGAAGTGCAGATCGCCTACGGCATGACTGAAACCAGCCCGGTGTCGCTGCAGACCGGCCCTGACGATGAGCTGGAATTGCGCGTGACCACCGTCGGCCGCACCCAGCCGCAACTGGAGACCAAACTGGTCGATCAGGATGGCTGCATCGTCCCGCGCGGCGAGATCGGTGAGCTGTGCACCCGTGGCTACAGCGTGATGCTGGGTTACTGGGACAACCCCCAGGCTACCGTCGATGCCATCGACCCGGCCGGCTGGATGCACACCGGCGACCTGGCGGTAATGGACGAGGCGGGTTATGTGCGCATCGTCGGGCGCAACAAGGACATGATCATTCGCGGCGGCGAGAACATCTACCCGCGTGAGCTGGAGGAGTTCTTCTACACCCACCCGGCGGTGGCCGATGCCCAGGTGATCGGCATTCCGTGCAGCAAGTATGGTGAGGAAGTGGTGGCCTGGATCAAGCTGCACCCGGGGCATAGCGCGACCATCGAAGAGCTGCAGGCTTGGTGCAAGGCGCGCATCGCGCACTACAAGGTTCCGCGGCATTTCCGGTTCGTTGATGAGTTTCCGATGACGGTGACCGGGAAGGTGCAGAAGTTTCGGATGCGCGAGATCAGCGTGGCGGAGATTTCATTGGTGGCGGTCGGGTGATGGGCTGAACGTGCCGGCTTCTTCGCGGGTAAACCCGCTCCCACAGGTGCCCCGCAGTGCCTGAGGGCAGCGGGGGTATCTGTGGGAGCGGGTTTACCCGCGAATGGGCCGCTGGGCTTTCAAAACCGCCTGCCATGACACGGCTCAACCCCGCCACAATCCTTGGCTATCCTTAAACCTTCACCGGCGGCTCCTCACTCGGCGGGTCGCCCACCGTCGGCGGCACGGTCGGCCTGATCGGCAGCTCGTCCGGGTCTTCTTCCGGCACTGGCGGCGGCAGGCTGGGGTCGTCGATGTTCGGGTCGGGTGTCTCCGGTGGAATGGGAATGTTCATGGCCTGACCTCGCAGGGTGAATGAGAGGGTGGTGCAGGCTTTGACGCGTGCCAGCGCCAATCGCTCAATTTTTTTGAACCCCCTGCCGGTCGACGGCTCTGAACCCTTAGCGCCAATGCCAACAGGGAGCCAGGACCGATGACGCGTAACGAGCCCTTCGAAAGCGTACCGATGGCGAACGATCACCCCGAGCAGGCCACCAGCCTGGCCCAGGCGCTGCTGGCGCCACGCATCGTGATCGAAGACACCAGCCCCGTGCTCGACGGCGGTACCTTCGCCGCCAAGGCCATCCGCGGCCAGCCCGTTGCGGTCGCCAGCAAAGTGTACGGCGACGGCCACGACCGCCTGGCGGTGATGCTGCTCTGGCGCCAGGCCAACAGCCGGCGCTGGCACTGCGCGCCCATGCATTCCCCCGGCAACGACCTGTGGCTGGGTGAATTCACTCCCACCGAGCTGGGTTTGCACCTGTTCAGCATCGAGGCCTGGATCGACCCGTTCGCCACTTTTTGCCACGACCTGGAAAAGAAATACCACGCGGGCGTGGAGGTTTCGCTGGAGCTGGAAGAGGGCAGGCTGCTGCTGGGCAAGGGCATCGAACGCAGCGATGGCGCGCTGCGCGAAGAGCTTCAGGCGCTACAGGAACGTTTGCCCTCCCTGCCGACGGACGACCAGGTGGCCCTGCTGCTGCACGCCGATGCGGCACGCTTGATGAGCGAGGCCGAGCACCGCAGCTACCTGGCCCGTAGCGCCGAATTCCCCGTGGACGTGGACCGCGAAGCCGCGTTGTTCGCCAGTTGGTACGAGCTGTTCCCGCGCTCGATCACCGACAGCCCGGAGCGCCATGGCACCTTCAACGATGTGCATGCACGGTTGCCAATGATCCGCGACATGGGCTTCGACGTGCTGTACTTCCCGCCCATCCACCCGATTGGCATGAAGCATCGCAAAGGCCGCAACAATGCCCTGCAGGCCGCCCCGGACGACCCCGGCAGCCCCTACGCCATTGGTAGCCCCGAAGGCGGCCATGACGCTATCCACCCGCAATTGGGCAGCCGCGAAGATTTTCGCCGCCTGGTTGCCGCTGCCGCCGAACATGGGCTGGAGATTGCCCTGGACTTCGCCATCCAGTGCTCCCAGGACCACCCTTGGCTCAGGGAACACCCCGGCTGGTTCAGTTGGCGGCCCGACGGTACGATCCGCTATGCCGAGAACCCGCCCAAGAAGTACCAGGACATCGTCAACGTCGACTTCTATGCTCCCGAGGCGGTGCCGTCATTGTGGTTGGCGCTGCGCGATGTGGTGGTCGGCTGGGTCGAGGAGGGGGTGAAGACTTTCCGCGTCGACAACCCCCACACCAAACCACTGCCATTCTGGCAATGGCTGATCGCTGATGTGCGCAGCCAGTACCCCGAGGTGATTTTCCTGGCCGAGGCCTTTACCCGGCCGGCGATGATGGCGCGCCTGGGCAAGGTCGGCTACGCCCAGAGCTACACCTACTTCACCTGGCGCAACAGCAAGCAAGAGCTGCGCGAGTACTTCGAGCAGCTCAATCAGCCGCCCTGGAGCCAGTGCTACCGCCCCAACTTCTTCGTCAACACGCCGGACATCAACCCGTACTTCCTGCACACCTCTGGCCGGGCCGGCTTTCTGATCCGCGCCGCGCTGGCGACCATGGGGTCCGGGTTGTGGGGGATGTACTCAGGCTATGAGCTGTGCGAAAGCACGCCGCTGCCGGGCAAGGAAGAATACCTGGACTCGGAAAAGTACGAGATCCGCCCACGGGACTTCACCCAGCCTGGCAACATCATCGCCGAGATCGCCCAGCTCAACCGTATCCGCAGGCAGAACCGCGCCTTGCAGACTCATCTGGGCGTGGCCTTCTTCAATTGCTGGAACGACAACATCCTGTATTTCGCCAAGCGCACGCCCGAGCGCGACAACTACATCCTGGTGGCGGTCAGCCTCGACCCGCACAACGCCCAGGAGGCGAACTTTGAACTTCCGCTGTGGGAGCTGGGCCTGGACGACAACGCTGAAACCCTCGGCGAGGACCTGATGACCGGCCACCGCTGGACCTGGCATGGCAAGACCCAGTTCATGCGCATCGAACCCTGGCACTTGCCGTTCGGCATCTGGCGTATCGAAAAAGCCGGATAAGAGGGCCGCTGCGCGCCCCATCGCCGGCAAGCCGGCTCCTGCAGGGGGCGGTGTCGGCTGTGAAATTTGCACGAAACCTGTGGGAGCCGGCTTGCCGGCGATGGGCTGCAAAGCAGCCCTGAACCAGGCGACACCGCCCCACGGCAATGAAAGGAGTCGCACATGGCCAAGCGTTCCCGCCCTGCAACCTTCATCGACGACCCACTGTGGTACAAGGACGCCGTCATCTACCAATTGCACGTCAAGTCGTTCTTCGACGCCAACAACGACGGCATCGGCGATTTCCCAGGGCTGATCAGCAAGCTCGACTATATCGCCGAACTGGGCGTCAACACCCTTTGGCTGCTGCCGTTCTACCCCTCGCCACGGCGCGACGACGGCTACGACATCGCCGAATACAAGGCCGTGCACCCCGACTACGGCAGCATGGCCGACGCCAAGCGCTTCATCGCCGAGGCACACAAGCGCGGCCTGCGGGTGATCACCGAGTTGGTCATCAACCACACCTCCGACCAGCACCCCTGGTTCCAGCGCGCCCGCCATGCCAAGCGCGGCAGCAAGGCGCGGGACTTCTACGTATGGTCCGATGACGACCAGAAATACGACGGCACGCGGATCATCTTCCTCGACACCGAAAAGTCCAACTGGACCTGGGACCCGGTGGCCGGCCAGTACTTCTGGCACCGCTTCTATTCGCACCAGCCCGACCTCAACTTCGACAACCCGCAAGTCTTGAAGGCGGTGATCGACGTCATGCGTTTCTGGCTGGATATCGGCGTCGACGGCCTGCGCCTGGACGCCATCCCGTACCTGATCGAGCGCGATGGCACCAACAACGAGAACCTTCCCGAAACCCACCAGGTACTCAAGGCGATTCGCGCCGAAATCGACGCCAACTACCCCGACCGCATGCTGCTGGCCGAAGCCAACCAGTGGCCCGAAGACACTTACCCGTACTTCGGCGAAGGCGATGGCGACGAATGCCACATGGCGTTCCACTTCCCGCTGATGCCGCGCATGTACATGGCCCTGGCCATGGAAGACCGTTTCCCGATCACCGACATCCTGCGCCAGACGCCGGAGATCCCAGCCAACTGCCAGTGGGCGATCTTCCTGCGCAATCACGATGAACTGACCCTGGAGATGGTCACCGATCGCGAGCGTGACTACCTGTGGAACTACTACGCCGAGGACCGCCGCGCGCGCATCAACCTGGGTATTCGCCGCCGGCTCGGGCCACTGCTGCAGCGTGACCGGCGGCGTATCGAACTGCTCACCAGCCTGCTGCTGTCGATGCCTGGCACGCCCACCCTGTACTACGGCGACGAACTGGGCATGGGCGACAATATCTACCTGGGTGACCGCGACGGCGTGCGCACGCCGATGCAGTGGTCGCCGGATCGTAACGGCGGTTTCTCCCGTGCCGACCCCCAGCGCCTGGTGCTGCCACCGATCATGGACCCGCTGTACGGCTACCAGACCGTCAATGTCGAAGCCCAAGCCCACGACCCACATTCGTTGCTCAACTGGAACCGTCGCCTGCTGGCGGTACGCAACCAGCAGAAAGCCTTCGGGCGCGGCACCTTCAAGATGCTCACTCCGAGCAATCGGCGCATTCTGGCTTACATCCGCGAGTACACCGATGCCGATGGCCACACCGAGGTCATTCTCTGTGTCGCCAACGTGTCCCGCGCCGCCCAGGCCGCCGAGCTCGAGCTGTCGCAGTATGCGGGCAAGGTGCCTGTGGAAATGCTCGGTGGCAGCGCATTCCCACCCATCGGGCAGTTACCGTTTCTACTTACCTTGCCGCCTTACGCCTTCTACTGGTTCCTGCTGGCCACCCACGACCGCATGCCCAGCTGGCATCACCAGCCCGCGGAAGGGTTGCCTGAACTCACTACCCTGGTGTTGCGCAAGCGCATGGAGGAACTGCTCGATGCGCCCAGCCGCGACACCTTGCAAACCTCGATCCTGCCGCAGTATTTGCCCAAACGCCGCTGGTTCGCTGGCAAGGAGGGGCCGGTGGAGCAGGTACGCCTGAGCTACGGCGTACGTTTTGCCACGGCCACCACTCCGGTACTGCTGAGCGAAATCGAGGTCAGCAGCGAAGGCGTTACCAGCCACTATCAGTTACCCTTCGGCCTATTGCCTGAAGAGCAGATCACCACTGCGCTGCCCCAGCAACTGGCGTTTTCCCGCGTGCGGCGGGGCCGCCAGGTTGGGCTGATTACCGACGCCTTCGTGCTCGAACCCTTCGTCCGCGCAGTGCTGCATGCATGCCAGGACGGCACACGGCTGCCCAGCGACGCGGGCGAGTTGCGCTTTGAAAGCACTGAACTGCTAGCCGCTGCCGGGCTCAACGAAGACAGCGAAGTGCGCTACCTGAGTGCCGAGCAGTCCAACAGCTCGGTGGTGGTGGCCGATCGGGTCGTGCTAAAGCTGATTCGCCGGGTAAACCCGGGCGTGCACCCGGAGCTGGAAATGAGCGCGTACCTGACTGCTGCCGGTTTTGCCAATATCTCGCCGCTGCTGGCCTGGGTCAGCCGGGTGGACGAGCAGGGCACGCCACACCTGTTGATGATTGCCCAGGGCTATTTGAGCAACCAGGGCGATGCCTGGGCCTGGACCCAGAACACCCTTGAACGCGCCATCCGCGACGAGATGCAGCCGCAGAACAAGGCTGCCGATGCCCACGCCGATGCCCTGGCCGAATTGAACGGGTTTGCCGCCTTGCTAGGCCAGCGCCTGGGCGAAATGCACGTGCTGCTGGCCGCCCCCACGGATGACCCAGCATTCAAGCCCCAGGCCAGCACTGCCCAGGACAGCAAGCGCTGGAGCCAGCAGATCAGCGCCGAGCTGGGCCGCGCCCTCGATCTGCTGGCACACCATCGAGGCAAGCTCGACGCCGATAGCCAAGCCCTGGTCGATGACCTGCAGCAACAGCGCGATGGCCTCGTTCAGCACATTGACGCCCTGGCCCACCAGGCCCAGGGCGGGCTGCTGATGCGCGTGCACGGCGACCTGCACCTGGGCCAGGTGCTGGTGGTGCAGGGCGATGCCTACCTGATCGACTTCGAGGGTGAACCCGCTCGTCCCCTGGACGAACGGCGAGCCAAACACAGCCCATACAAGGATGTAACCGGCGTGTTGCGATCCTTCGACTATGCTGCTGCCATGATCCTGCGCAGCGCCTCGGCGGTAGACCTCTCCGACGCGGCGCGCCAGGCTCGTCAGCGGGTTGCCCGGCAGTACCTGCACCAGTCGCGCCACGCCTTCGTCGAAGCCTACGGCCTGGCCACAGCCGCCATGCCCCACACCTGGCAACAGGCTGAGGGCGAGCGCGCCGCCTTGGAGCTGTTCTGCCTGGAAAAAGCCGCCTACGAGATCACGTATGAAGCCGAAAACCGTCCAAGCTGGCTGGCCGTGCCTTTGCATGGCTTGCATGGACTGATCAGTACCTGGGGAGAGTCATAGATGAATGCAACCACGCGTGAAAACGGCGGCCTTCGGCAACGGGACCTGGATGCCCTGGCCCGCGCCGAGCACGCCGATCCTTTTGCAGTGCTAGGCCCCCACAACGATGGCGCGGGCGGTTCGACCATCCGCGCGCTGCTGCCCGGCGCACTCAATGCGCGCGTGCTGTCGCGTCACGATGGACGTGTGCTCGCCGAAATGGAGCAGGGCAGCCTGCCAGGCCTGTTCACCGCGCACCTGAATGAAGCACAACCCTACCTGTTGCACATCGGCTGGGCGGCAGGCGAACAGGTGACCGAAGACCCTTACAGCTTTGGTCCGCAATTGGGCGACATGGACTTGTACCTGTTCGCCGAGGGTAACCACCGGGATTTGTCCGGGCGTTTCGGTGCCCAGCCTACGCAGGTCGATGGTGTTGCCGGCGTTTGCTTCTCTGTATGGGCGCCGAACGCCCGTCGCGTGTCGGTGGTGGGCGACTTCAACAATTGGGACGGGCGCCGCCACCCCATGCGCCTGCGCCACAGCGCAGGGGTCTGGGAACTGTTCGTGCCCCGTGTGGGCGTAGGCGAGACGTACAAGTTCGAGGTGTTGGGCAAAGACGGCGTGCTGCCATTGAAAGCCGACCCGTTGGCCCGCGCCACCGAACTACCGCCCAGTACCGCTTCCAAAGTGGCCAATGCGCTCAGCCACACGTGGGCAGACCAGGACTGGATGACGCACCGTGCCCAGCGCCATGCCTACAGTGCACCGCTGTCGATCTACGAGCTGCACGCGGGTTCCTGGCGCTGCGAGCTGGACGATGCTGGCGAAATCGCCCGGTACTACAACTGGCGTGAACTGGCCGAACGCCTGGTGCCCTATGTGCAGGAACTTGGCTTCACCCACATCGAACTGATGCCGATCATGGAGCACCCGTTTGGTGGCTCCTGGGGCTACCAGCCACTGTCGCTGTTCGCCCCCACCTCGCGCTACGGCAGCGCCGAAGACTTCGCAGCGTTCGTCGATGCCTGCCACCAGGGCGGTATCGGCGTGATCCTCGACTGGGTACCCGCGCATTTCCCCACCGACGAACACGGCCTGGCGCGCTTCGACGGCACGGCGCTGTACGAGTACGACAACCCTCTGGAAGGCTTCCACCAGGACTGGAACACGCTGATCTACAACCTGGGCCGCAACGAAGTGCGCGGCTTCATGATGGCCTCGGCGCTGCACTGGCTGAAACACTTCCACATCGACGGCCTGAGGGTCGATGCGGTGGCTTCGATGCTGTACCGCGACTACTCGCGCAAGTCGGGCGAATGGGTGCCCAACCGCCATGGCGGGCGCGAGAACCTCGAAGCCATCGACTTCATCCGCCACCTCAATGGCGTCGCTGCCCATGAAGCTCCTGGTGCCCTGATCATCGCCGAGGAATCCACCGCCTGGCCTGGCGTCAGCCAGCCCACGCAACAAGGCGGCCTGGGTTTCGCCTACAAGTGGAACATGGGCTGGATGCACGACACGCTGCATTACATCCAGAACGACCCGGTACACCGCACGTATCACCACAACGAGATGAGTTTCGGGCTGATCTACGCGTACTCCGAGCATTTCATCCTGCCGATATCCCACGACGAAGTGGTGCACGGCAAGCACTCGCTGATCGACAAGATGCCAGGCGACCGCTGGCAGAAGTTCGCCAACCTGCGCGCCTACCTCACCTTCATGTGGACCCATCCCGGCAAGAAGTTGCTGTTCATGGGCTGCGAGTTCGGCCAGTGGCGGGAGTGGAACCACGACCACGAGCTGGACTGGTACCTGCTGCAGTACCCCGAGCACCAGGGCGTACAGCGCCTGGTGAGTGACCTCAACCGGCTGTACCGCGAACTGCCAGCGCTGCATGAGCAGGACTGCCAACCCCAGGGCTTCCAGTGGCTGATTGGCGATGACGCGCACAACAGCGTCTATGCCTGGCTGCGCTGGAGCAGCCAGGGCGAGCCGTTGCTGGTGGTGGCCAACTTCACTCCAGTGCCGCGTGAGGGGTATCGCATTGGTGTGCCGTTCGGAGAGCGCTGGCAGGAACTGCTCAACAGCGACGCCGGGCTGTATGCCGGGTCGAACGTGGGCAACCTTGGGGCGGTGGACTGCGAACAGGTGGCCAGCCATGGGCAGCCGCTGTCGCTGTCGTTGAACCTGCCGCCGTTGGGGGTATTGGTGATGAAACCGGCCTGAAGAAGCAGCGCGGTACGAGTGGGCTTGCCTGCTCGTACCGCGCGGTTGCCAGACATCCTTTATTCGATCAGCCATCCCGGCTCGCCCTCGATGAGCGTGCCGCCATGGCTGGTGGTATCACCTTCCCGGGCGGCGGCGCGGCCTTCGATGAGGGTGATGGCTGAGCCTGTTTCGATGACGGCGCCGCAGCTGATTGAGTCGCCTACCCGGGCGATGGGTATACCGTTGACCGAAGCCGAGCTTGCGCCGGAGGTGACGACACCTTCGCCGTGGATAGGGCAGATGTGGGGGTGGCCTACGAGGATGATGGGTTTCATGTAATGGTCCTAGTGTTTGGAGGTAGCGGCGTGAGCCTCATTTGGTTGATTTCTCATCCGACACTTCGAAAGCTCCAGGCGGCGGTGGTGCTGCTCGGACATTGAACAGACGACAAACGCCATACCAGCAGATTGCCAGTGACAGGTTGTAGGGGAACAGCACGGCCCAGAAAGGCAGTTGCCAGAGTTTCTTGCCTTGCATTTCACCAGGCTCGCCGGTCCGCCAGGGGGCGTAGTGGCGCCAAGCTTCTGCCGGGGTTAGACAAATTGCATGGAGTGGCCTGTACCACCAGTTGGGCTCACCGGGTGGCGGTAATTTGTCTGGGCCGTGGTCCATGAAATGGCATAGGTACGCCCACACTTCGGCGACGTATTTGTTGTCTGACTCGGTGGGTTCGTTACTCTCGATCCAGAAAGAATCCCTTTGATGAATAGTTCCATCGGACCTACGAGGGGCGAATGCAAGTGCGTAATTTGTACTAAAGGATGAGCCGCCAAATTCAGTGCGCTTTAATATGCCTCCCTCGAATGCGGCCCAGTCGAAGGAAAATGACTTGGAAAAGCGTTGATAATAGAGTTTTTGGGTGGACCGATTTAAGTAAATACTGGATAGTTTTTTTATGTAAAGAATACGATAAGCTAAAAATGGGGTGAAGAGGAGCGGCGTGGATAGTAGCATGATTGTAAATGTATAGTCGCCATGGGGGTAGGTGTTTGTGGTTTCGAAAATTGCGTCTGGATAAATGAACAAGATTAGCACTACTGTCATGGCTGTATAAAGCTTTCCCATGAACACTGAGTCAGTCACCCAGGGGTTTCGTAGGCATAGTACTTTGTTTGAGATGCTGAGTTGCTGGTTTGAAATTTTCGCTCTCGCAATGTTTTTATTTTTTTGGTTGAAAATCCAGGCTACTGACATTGATTTATCTCTCTAGCTCAAGTTTTATGGAAGATTTGAAGCTGCCATCTAGGCCTTGATTTGGATGGTAGGTTAAGCGCAAAATTACTTTTTTTGCGAGTGCAATCTTGTTTTTTAAGTGAATAACTAAGCCCGCTGATGTTACGTAGCAGTCGGGTTTTGCTTGAATTTTTTCAAGTGTTCCCTTGCTGTCTTGACTGGTTAGACTAATGATCCAGTAACTCTGTCCAATAATGAACTCTCGCAATAATATTGTGAATTTTGCTGTTGGTGATGACCGAGGTTCGTTCTGGTAAAAAATCGTCGCCCAACTAGGAGGTGACCAGAATTCATTTTCGACCAATTCAGTTGAAAGACCCTCAAGTCCGAGTATTTTTGCGGTTTCGCTTGATATTGGGATTGGCGCATAGTGCTCAGCCTGCCATGCACTAATCTCCTCGCTGAGGCTGGTGTAATGCGGTAGCCTTTTTTTAAAATCTAACGTTAGATTTTTACGAATTTCGCCGTCGTTTAGACGAGAGCCGAACGTGCATCGAGCCGCCCATAGTTCTATAGGGCTGTGAAGCCGTTCGTTAGCTTTAGAGTGCAGGTAAAGTCCACCGGCTATGATTGTTGCACCTAACAATACGATACCAGCCGCAGCCCAACCCGCAAATGGAATGAAAAATGTCGGAGCGGCAATAGCAATGCTGCCTTCAAGTACCAAGGCGGATCCTATGGCGATGGTGGCTCCGCCGGAGAGTGTATAGTTACTAGCTATCCTGTCCCCTTGATCTTTTTGTCGAGAGGATTTTTCAACGTCTGAATAAAGTCCCAATAGGATTGCGGGATAACCAGATATCCGCGCAAATAGGTTGCTCCCTAGAAAACTTAGAAGTCCATTTCCAAACGCCATGCCCGGCACCGTTTTGCTCAAACGCAACATCACCGCCTTTTGCGTGGCCCGCACACTCACCAGTGTTGCCGCCGCTGCGCCGATCACACCGAAGATGGAGGCCGCAAACCCGGTGGTGTATTCCGGTGCTTCGTTGCTCTGCAAGCTGTTGTACGCCGCCTTCAACGCCACCACATTGAACCAGAGCATCCCCGCGTTCAAACCCGTCCCCGCGCTCGACGTCAGCAACCCGATGAAGTTCGGCTTGACCCGTGCGGTGGTGGTCAGCTCGACCGTGACCATCCGGCTACCCGTGACCCGTAGTCGCTTCATCTCTTCGACCTGCGCCATCCCGGTCTTCAGGTAGCGTTCCACCTCCTGACTGAACGGGTTTTCCCGTATCAGCTGGTCGGTGATCCCGTAACGCGCGGCCAACAACCCCAGGGCCTTTTCGGCATTGGCTTCCTGGGCGGCGGCCAGCACCTGTTGGCGCAGTGTGTGACTGGCATCCCAGCGGGTCTGGCCGCGCATGCGTTTGAGCACCACGGCATTGACGGACTGGGCGGTGAGGTCGGTGATGTCGGCAATCGCCGGAAAGCGGCCAACGAGGCCTTCGATGACGTTGTCGCTGCCGCCCAGCAGGGTGCCGACGGCGTCGGCTTTGTCCTTGAACGGGTTGAACGGCGCCAGGGCCATGTACAGCGGGCTGTCGTGCTGATCCAGCCAGCGCTCCAGGCGCCGGAAACGCTGGTCGTAGTCTTCGGTGCCCGGCACCGGTTGGCTCATGGGGTGGATCAGCAAGGCCAGGGCGATTTCCAGGCCTCGGGCGGAAACTATCTCGTTGCGGTCGTAGCAGGCCAGCGCTGCTGCCAAGCTGTACGGATCATCGATGTGCTGCGCTTCGGCGGTGGCCAGCCACAGGTCGTGATCGCTGATGGCCTGCATCGCGAGGGTGCGCAAGCCGTCGATGCGCTGTTCCAGTTCGTCGCGTTCGGCCAGGAACCGCTGGTACTTCGCGGTATCGATACGCTGGGCCAGGCGTGCGCCGCCGGGAGAATAGTCGGGGTGGGTCAGCGCTTGGTAACGGGCCTGCGCCTTGGCCAGCGAGCTGACCGGCGAGTCTGGCAAAAGGTCTCGTGCAACGATCTCCGGGGTGGGCACATCGGCGGGGTACAGGCTCTCCAGCGTCTTGTTCAGCAGCATGGCCACCAGGTTTCGGTGGTGAAAATCCTGGCTTTGTGCGCTTAGCCGTTCGGCATCCAGGCGGTAGCAGGCGGGCAGGCATTGCTGTGCGGGGCTCTGCGCGGGGCGGGTGTGCTCCAGTTGTTCGGACGGCATCAAGTCGCGCATCTGGTGCTGGTAGGCCGAAGCGGACAGGGCCAGGTCCAGCGCCATGCCTTCGGCGTCGGCCAGTGCTACCACCGCCGGAATTTTCGGCTGGGTGCTGGGGTAGTGTTTTGCCATGGCGCTGAGGTTGCCAATGGGCAGCAAGTCGTGGCGCGGGTGGCTGCTCCAGGTCAGCGACATGCGCCGGTCTTCCTGCTTGAAGTCCTCAACCCAAGTGGTCAGGGCGCTGACCGGCAATACGTGGGGCTGGGTGGACGGGGCCTGGTTGTTGGCAATCAGTTCGGCCATGTCCAGCTGGCGCATATGCCGTTTGCGCACTGCGGCCGAAGTGGTGATGCGGGCGGTCATGGCGTTGGTCCACAGGTGCGGGCTGTAGCCAATCCAGACTTCACTGGCGGTGTCAGTGCAGGTGTCGGCCCAGACCCAGCCCATGGTCCGGCGGGACAGGTAGGCATCGCGGCGGTGGTAGCACTCCAGGCCGCGGTAGCGCAGTTCCTTGTAACGGCCTTCGCCGTCGTATTCATGGATGACCAGCTTTTCGCCTTCGGTGCCCCTCATGAACACATAGACATACCCTGGGCGCAGGGCGCGCAAGGTGTAGGCCGAGTGCTGCAGCGGGGGGAAGCCTTGTTCCAGGTTGAAGCCGGAGTCGGCGTAACAGCAGGGTGGGGCATCGGCCCCGCGCGGGACGATGGCATAGCGCACCGGCAGGATGGGAACGCGTGCGCTGCAGGCAGGGTGGGAGACGGCGCGGCTCACGGTGGCGTCAGTCATGAGGGTTTTCCTTGCTCTGGATCAGTGCCTCCAACTCGCGGAGGCGACCTTGAGGCGATTCTTTGAGGTTGGTGTAGATGGCGGTGGCTTGGTCATCGTCGAAAAGCCAGGTGTGCCTGGCAAACAGGCGCAAAAGCGCCCCCGCCACCTCTTCATCCCGGAAATTGAGCTCTATCAACTGCGGGAGTAACGATTCAATCCATTGACGGATGCTGGTCAAAGAATTGGGAGCATGCTGCGGCATCGCCTGTACTTCATGAGCCAGGCTCAGGACAAAGTGGTCGTGTAAGCCGGCTAGCAACCGGTCCAACTCATGCTGCTGGAGGTTCAGGGGCTGTTCCGACCTCAAGCGAGCAGCAGTGGGTGAATGTTCAAGATGCTTCCACTCATGGGCCGGTCCCCAATTGATTCGCCACCCCATTCGGGACACAGGACCGAGCCAGGCCGCACGGTGTTCGTCATCCAATGCTTCCAGCCAGGCCCAGAGGTGATTGGGCTCAAACTGATGGGTGGCCAAGCTCTGGTCCGGGAGTTTGAGCTGCACGAGGCTGGTGAAGTGGTCTGCGAGCTCGGCAAGGCTCACCTCAGCATCCAGCGCAATGGCGCACCCTATGGGCATCCAGGTAGTGATGGCATGTCGAATCAGTTCTGGAGCCTCGGAGGCGTCCACCAGCAAAGGACCAAACTCATGTTCTTCGTCGAGGGCGGTGTCTTTCCATATCCAGGCGTACTGGACACAGCAGGTGACTTCGTTGATGAGATCGAGTACCGAAGGGGCGTAGGCCGGGATGATGTCGCCATCAAATGAAATGGGTCTGTAAGCCCAGTATTCGAGTTCGCGGGTCATCACCAGCAGATAGCGAAATGCATTTGCGGATAACTCGCTGGGTGGTGTCTGCTGAGTTTCCAGGAGTGTCGATGCTTCATTCATAAAGTTCGGCCTCCGAGACAGCGGCAGTCGGGAAGCGCACATGTGCCATCTGGGCGACGCCCGCATTGACGGTCGAGAGGGTTGCCTTTGGCAGGTGTGCTACTGATGGAGAAGGGGTTCGTTTCTCCCCCGGTCTTTTGCAGTAGCTGGCCTCTGATGCGGACATTCGGGCTGTCCAGAGTGATGCCTGCGTCATCGATTCGAATTGAACCCCCAGGCCCTTGGATGAGCAACGACTCAGCTGCCTGAAGGTTGTAGAGCCGAGTACGCCTGCGAATCTGCGCCTTGGCTTCCAGCTCGGCATGGCCTTCGACCTGTTGTTCCAGGTTCCCGCCGATGGTCATATGGTGGTTGGCGACTATCTGATCGATACGATGATTGCCGATGGTTTCTATGCGGTCTTTGGTGATATTGAGCGTCTGATTACGTCCCACGTCGGAGTAGGCATCTTGGCCAATGGTGACGCGCTCATCGTTACCCACAGTCTCGATGCGATCATGGCCAATGCTGATGTGCTCATCGTGCTCGACCTGTTCATGCCGATCATTCCCAACCCAAGTACTCTCATCACGCTTCACCACATTGTTCTGATCCCGCTGCGCATGAATGAACACTTCCTCACGCCCCAGCTCATCCTCGAAGCGCAGTTCGTTGAAGCCGTCGCCCTTGTGGGTCTGGCTCTTGATGGTCATGCGGGTCTTGTGTTTGGGCAGCTCGTAAGGGGGCAGCTGGTTGCCGCAGTAGGTGCGCCCGGTGATCATCGGCTGGTCGGGGTCGGCATTGACGTACTGGATGATCACGTCCTGGCCGATGCGGGGGATGGCCATCGCGCCCCAGCTGCCGCCGGCCCAGCCCTGTGAGACCCGCACCCAGCAGGAGCTGAACTCGTTGTTCTTGCTCTCACGGTCCCAGGGGAAGCTGACCTTGACCCGGCCCCACTGGTCGCAATAGATCTCTTCTCCGGGCGGGCCGACCACCGTGGCCATGTGCGGGCCGTCGATGCGGGGCTTGGGCAGGGGCTCAGGGCGCCATTCGATGAGGCCGGGCACCAGCACGGCCGTTTGAGCGTAGCGAGTCCCTTTGGTTGCGTCGGCGGCGTGTTCTTGCAGGCTGGTGAACTGCTGGCCTTCATGTCGTACGCGGGTGACGCGCCAGTGGGTGTTGTGCGCTTCGCGGGGGTGGCCTTCGAGGTTGAAGCTCAGGCCGGGTTGCAGGCGTTCGTCGTCGCCTTCCACGTCGGCGATGCGAGCATCATGGCGCAGGCCAGCAAGGCGGGTCTGGGTGAAGGGTTTGCCGACCAGGTCGCGCTTGTAGCGGCCTGGGTAGTCGAAACGTTCGTAGTCGACAGGCTGGTGCTGCGCATCGTTGCTGGACACGATCGCCACGTGCTCCTGGCGATAGGCCGGGTGGGTGAAGGTGTAGTCGCGCTGCACTTGGCGTGAGGTGCGCACCTGTTCGCTGTAACGGAAGCGGCGCAGGCACGGTTGCTGCTGTTGGCCACCACTGTTGGTGTGGTAAAGAACGGCTATAGCTTTTTCCGGTTCGTCGGCTTCGTAGAAGCCTTCGTCGTCGTTCTCCGGTTTGATGGGGTCGCGGCTGATCAAGCCCAGTGCCAGCAGCTGGTCGGAGATCAGCAGGTTGTGGCCGTTGGCGGTATGCTCGAAGCGGTAGACGAACCCTTCCTCAGCGGCCAGGCGGGCGATGAAGTCAAGGTCGGTTTCGCCCGCCTGGACACAGAACTCCCGGGGCTGATGAGCGAAGCAGGTGATCACCTTGGCCTCGGTAATGCCCAGTGCTTTGATCATCAATTCGAGAATGTCCGGCACGGTTTTGTGCTGGAAAATTCGCCAGTTGGAACGCAGCCGGGCGCGGGCCAGTCCGGGTTCTACCACCGCATGGTAATGGGTCCGGCAGAAGCCGCTGTCGCCCTGGCTGAACGTGCTGACCAGGCCATGGACATAGCGCACCGGGCGCTCGTTGCGCCACATGGTGAACAGCACGGGTTTGTCCAGGAGGTGGCCGAAGTCGACGTCGTCATCTTCGCTGACCAGCTCCAACGTCAACGCGAATGGCGTGCTCAAGGCTTCTTCGAGGATGAAGGACACCACCTCGAAGTAAGCATCGCCGACCAAGGGCTGGAAGCTGTAACGCAGATCGGATTGGGTAGGCATGTGAATTCCTTGTCCGCCGTCTGTAAGGGTGAACGCCGGGCAGGCAATACTGCCCGGGTCGAAGCGGTGGGGTTAGACGACAGGTTGACGCCAGTCGTCGGAACCTTCTGTGCCTGCGATGGTGTGGGTCCAGGTGATCTTGCGATACGACAACGACACTTCAATCAACTGGGTGAAGTTCTCGTGCTCCTTGTTCTGTGCGTGGGGCAGCACGGTGTTGATTTCAACGATGGTGGCGTCTTCAAGGCTGGTAGTGAAGAAGTGCTCCTGCTTGCCTTCCACCGAAGTGCGGTACCAGCAGATTTCGACTTTCGGGAGCCTTTCACCAGTGGTCAGCGCCTGATACATCAGCGGGGTGGCCTTGTTCAGCGAACTGGTGAAGATGAGGGGTTTGTGTACCCGTTGACCGCTGGGCTGGCCGCTCTGCGGGTCGGTCGGGACGGTGACCTGATGCTTGATTTCCTGCACCAGAATCTCATCCTCGTGCCCTTCGACAAACACGTTCCCAACCGAGTCAGCGGTAAAGGCCCCTGCGGTGATGTTGCCTTGGGTCTGGCCTTCGATTTTGATGTAAGCGGGTGTTGGCATGGCAGATTTCTCCTGCGTCCATGTGGATAAACACGCACACCACCGGTGGCGTGGCCATCGAAGATCGATGGACTTGTTGGCAAGGCGTGAGCCCTGCCGTTAATGCAAAATGCCGTTGAGTGACTGCAAAACCTGTTCGGTGATGAGGTCCAAGCGATAGCGGTAGATGCCGTAGGCCACGGCCATGGCCGCTACAGAGGCCGCTAGCGGTGTCCACCATGGCCACTCTCGGGGCATGCGGAAGTTGCGGGGGGCGACGTTCTCCAGCGCGTCTGGAAAATCCGGGGTGGGGCCGCGCAAATCTCGGATGGTCTTATGCAGGCTGACGATGATTGCCTGCAGGGCGTCGTCTCCCCTCGGCTCGATGGCGTACTTGCCTTTCAGGCCAAGGCTCAGGCAGACGTACATGAACTCCAGCACCTGCTGGAAGCGCTGGGGTTCGAGCATCATGCGCGACAGCACGGTGAAGAACTTTTCTCCGCCCCAGGTTTCCTGATGGAAGTCGCTCAGCAGCGGACGCTGGCTCCAACAGGAGTGATTGCCCCAAGGCGTGCGCATCACGGTTTCATCGAGGAAAAGACACAAGCCATACGAATAGGCCTGTACGTGGGCGGGGTCGTATCCGCGTTGGCGCATGTCCTCCACCAGCAGCAGGACTTGGTTGTGCACCTTTTTGTACAAGCCTTGGATATCGTGATGGGACTCCAGTTGTTGCAGGCGCATGGCCATGCCGAACAAGGGCATGGCAGCACCGACCATGGGGTTTATGAAGGTGTTGCGCAGTTCGAATTGCGCGTCGGCGGGGTACCCGGTTTCACCGTCGGCGGTGTGCTTGGCGCTGCCGTGGGCATGCATGCCGCCGCTGCCGACCTGAGCGGCCAAGCCCGTCTCCTGCGTGTTCTGTGCACTCATGTCATTCGCTCCTGATGGCCCATAGCTCAAGCTCGAGCCCTGGGAACTCACCGGCAAAGTGCAAGCCGAACCCGCTACTGCCCTTCATCACGCTCCAGGCGGCGTCGCGCCGGTCGAGTTCGAAGTAGCTGTAACCGGCATGGAAAGGCAGTTCGCGGGGCGCCACAGGTAGCGGTCGTAGCGCGATACCCGGCAGTTGCAGGCGCACGAGGTCAGGTAAAGCGTCCAGCGCGGTGACCTTGGCCAATTGCAGGAACTGCTGGCGCAAGGTGTCGGGTGGCAGGTTGGCACGCACCGCCAGAATGAACTCCGCCTCTTCGAGTAAGCGACGGTCTTCCAGCATCGCGCTCAATTTGCCGTATGCCTGGCGTTGAAGCGGTAGCGAAATGGCTCTGGGTTGCAACACGATGCTCAGGGTGCGGCGCAGCGTGTCTTCCAGCGGCTTGAATGATTCACGCAAGGCCGTGTGTTGATAGGCCGGATGTTCCTGCGGTAGCCGAGACTCATCGGTAAAGGTCACCAGTTCGCCACAGGCTTGGCTCATGGCGATGAACAGTTGCTCAGGGTGGGTGTGGGGTTGGCGTGCCAGATGCTGGAAACAGGGCCACCAGCGATTCATGGCCTGTAGCAGGTTGAAGTCCCGTATGTCGGCAATGCCCGACTGTCCGGAGGCGCCGATACGCATCGCAAGGTTACGCGCACGTTCGCGCAGCGTATGGGTGATTTCATCGAGGAAGCGTTTGAGCGCCGGCACTGCCTGAACCGAGACACTGGTGGGGTACAGCGCCTCGTCAAGCAGCAGGCCGCCATCCGGGCGTTTTTCCAATACCCGTGCAACGGCAAGGCGGGTGTAGGCACTGTTGTCCGCGCTCTGGCGTTTGAGTTGAAAGTTGGGAATTGCCAGGTCCACCATCACCAGGTCACCGTCGGTGCTGTGGGTGTCCTTGATTTCATGGGATTGGGCGATATAGCGGTAGTTGGCGGCGCTTTCAGGCCAGCTCACCTCTCGGCCTCCCTCGGTGCGCAGCGGCAGGCACAGGTAGACTTCGTTGCCCTGGCTCGCTTCTTCATGAAATTCCAGCGGTGGTGGCGGCGGCAAGTCTCCGGGAATATCGAACGTTGTACCGTCCGGCATGATGCCCCGTGCCCGCGTGATCGCCACTTTGCCCAGGCTCAGGTACTCGTCGTTCAATTGCAATTCGCTGAAGCCGAAGAATGCACTGTCGAGGCTACTCAGACGCTGATGCACAGCCGCTTCGCCGGCCCTCACCAGTTGCTGGAAATGCTGGGGTTTGACGAACAAGCCCTCAGGCCAGAGTACGGGGTTACGTGAGCTCATGGGGGCTCCTGATCAGGTGGGCAAAGGTGTGGAGGACAAAGGGCAGGTGCATCAGCTTTCCTCCTTGAGCAACACGTGCGAGTCGTTGAGCAGTACGGCGAGCACGATCTGGTGGCCACGAGGCGCTATACGCAGTGACTGTCGCCAGATGGCGTTTTCTTTGTCGCGGTAGTTGGCAATGACGGCGATGAAACGGGTATCCGGCTCGATGGCTGTGAACCCTACGAACTTGAATTGACCTGGCGCGAGCACGTAGTCATCGGCGCGTATGAAGGTGCTGCGCAACGCCTTGGCGGGGTCTTCGTCCAGAAGCTCATAGCCACTGTTCTGCAACAGCGAATCGTCACGCAGTTGCAGAATTTTGATGGCTACAGGTGTGGCGAGCTGCTCCGCCGATTCAGGCATCGGGCCGGGAAGTTCGGGCGGCAAGGCTGGATTGCCGTAACTGCCGGGGCTGCTTTCCTCGGTGATGGCGCGGACGGTTGCTTGCTCGTCGTCCGCGGCCACCAGGGGCGGACTTGGGAATTGGTCGTGAAGGTACTCCAGCAGGGTTTCGACTTTTCCGGTCAGTTCAAGAATATCGCCAGCATTCAGGCTGATGGCGTATGGGGCAGGTGTCGCGCCGCCGTTGTATTTTTCGGCATCGAGGGTGTGCGCATTGCTGTTTTGGGTAGGGCTGGCATGCAGGCTGAAGGCGATCTGGCTGGGTTGGTCTCGGAGTGCCCCGACGGGCACTGAAGGGTCCATCAGCACCTGGCCCAACTTACTCGCTGTGGTGCAGCCTGCAATCCCGGCCAGTGCCATCAGCACCGGCACGACAAGCAGTGGGTGCAGCTTCATGGCCTTTCTCCTTGAAGGCGGCGTTCTTGGCCTACGGGCGTTTGCGATAGTGCGTCCATGGCCGCCAGTGGGTCCGTGATGTCGGCGTGTGCGAACATTTCGCAGATGTCTGCGACAGGAGCCGACGGTGTTTTACGTGTGTCTTGCCCGTGACTGACGGGTACTTGCGCAAGGAGCGTGTCGAGGGCGCCCTGATGGGGTTTGAACAGCTCATCGAGCGAGTGCTCCAGCCGGGTTGTCTGCGCGTGTACGCAGAGCCAGACAGCCCCGACGCCAAGGCAATCACCTTCGCGCAACCGCACCGGGGAAAATGGCGCTAGCGTGAGCCGGCTGCCGTTGAGCGATGTCTGGCCACAGCGATCGATCAGGCAGTAGGTGTTCTCAATCCAGCGGATCTCGCAGTGAACGGGCTGTATCTGGTGTTCGCGGTCCTGAAGCAGCCAATCGGCCCCCAGGCTTCCGATGGTGCCGCCGCGTTTGTCGAACTGATGGCTGACAGCCTCAGCCGCTAAAACGTGCCTGGTGTTTACGATATTCAGGGTCAACAGGGTCATGCGCGCCCCCTGATCCGCACCACAGGGCTGCTGCCTTGAGCGTTGTCAATGAAGCTGGTCCAGCCCAATTGAGCACCCTGGGTGCGCTGCAAGCAAAGTGGCGTGAGTGCGTGAGGTTTGAGGCGCAGTTCCAGGTCGTAGGCCAGGCCATCGCGCAAGAGGAAGTCGATCAGGGCGCGCAATCGGCTGAAGTTCACGCCGCAGGGCAACAGCGTTTGCAGTTGCGAGAGTTCGAGGTCACTGATCAGGATGGTGAACTTGCTACTGCGGGTGAATGTGCGTTCACCCAGCACAAAGTCAGTACCCAACTGACCGTTACAGCGCCCAAGGCAAAACCGTTGTCGCCTGGCCAGGGGTACGGAGCGTCTTTCGAACTCACGGATCTGGACGGACCCGAGGTCAAAGCAATGGGCGATGATCCCGGCCACTGTACCTGGCGCGCGGCTACGGCTGGCGATGACGCCGGCAAAGCTGAGCAAACGGCTCCAGGGCAGGGCGGTTTCACCGCGCAGTTGTTCGTTGTTGAGGCCGAGCAATGCAAATACGTAGCGTGAAAACTGATCTTCAGCCAGGGTTTGGAAGCGGATGTAATAGCGGTATTTGCGCCAGATGCGGTGCAACAGACTCAGCAGGTAGTGGTTGAAAAAATCGAAGAATGCCGGGCGCAACCCGATGCCTTGCGCGTGTTCGTAGGCCAGTTGTTCCAGGTAATAGTTGGGCAATGGTGAGTCCGTGCCATGCAGCCCCAGGAACGTGGTGCAGACGCGGTAGCGCAAGATCGCTTCGCTACCTGTCGGTGATGCGAAGCGCTCTGCGTTCAAAACGTCAGCCACTGGAAATGCCAGGCTTGGGTCGCTGGCCAGCCGCAAGCGCAAGCGGGTGGCATCGTTGGGCCACCTCGGCTCCAGGTCGTCACCGTGCAAGCCATGAAGCCGTTCCAGTAACGGGAAAAAGCCGTGCTGATGGGCTTCGGCGAGCAAAGTGTCGGCTAGATCAGTGGTTGTCTGCCGGTCAGCAATGGCCATGTGTATCGCTCGTTATTGGTGGTGTTGATGACTTCCAACTGATGGAAAGAGTTGGTGCTGGCGTAGAGGGCGAAGAAGTGGGAAAGCACACAACCGAACAGGTAAAGGTCGCCTTCGCAAAGAAAGGCGTCCTGATCCAGTTTCAAGCGAGTCCGCAGGCCGCGGATAGGCAGGCCTTTGATGGTCCAGTCCAGTGGTTCGGTGTGTGCTTCACCGATGCCATCGAGGCGTTTGCGAGTGGCCCGTGCATGTTGAAGGTCATGCAGGGCGGCGAAGTCGTACGCGCGGATGACTGCTTTGAGCGGTTCGGCTGAGAGCAGCGACAGGTAATTGAGTGACAGGTTGGAGATCAGGGTCCATTGCAACTGGCCGTCCAGCACCGGCCGATAAGGGCGGGTTGGTTGGCAGATATTGCGGTAGGTGGCCAGTGGCGGGGTCGCTTCGGTCAGCAGGCTGATATCGCCGATGCCCAACCCCATCGGCAAGTCCCGGTTGGTGCAGGTCAGGTCAACGGAGGCGACCTCCAGCTGGCCGATGTACTCACTCTCATCCGCGCGTACGAAGCCTATGCGGTGGTTGACGCCGTCATCGCGCATTGACGCTTCGACCCGGCAACGGTAGTACAAGGCCGTGCGCCCCTGAACATGTTCAATTTCATGGGCAAAAGACTCAAAAGGCTGAAATACCCGCAATTGCTCAGTGTCGCTGCGGTCTGCCGAGGTTCGTGCACTGGTTACCTGGTCGATGCTGAAGATTTCGTAGGCATCCGGCTGCCGACCGCAGGGTTTCAGCGGCACGAGGCCGGTGCGGCCAGACAGGTCGATAGGCTCCGCGCTGTGCTTGAACAAATTGACTGCTGGTGTGCAGAACAAGCGGAAGTGGTTCTGGTTGACGCGGATCGACTCGGGTAGCGAACGACTGAAAGTGAACTCGATACGCACAAGATGGCTAGCCTCGTCCGGCCAACATTGCGCCAACCCAGTCAGGCTGAAAAAGTGAAAGCGTTGCGCAAAGGCAAAGTACTCCTGAATGATCCTGTAACCATCGAACACATTGGGTGGGTAGGGCAGCAGGGCTTCCTGCGGGCTGAAACCGGGAAACACAATGGCACTGGCTGGGAGCCGCTGCGCCTTGCCATTGATGGTCACGCTGATTTGCTCGAGGTATTGCGACAGCCACAGGTAAAGGGTCTGCGCACTGTGGTCGTCGCCACTGAGATGGAACTCTACGCTGTCGCAGCCCAGCGTGTTCAGGGGGCGGTCAACCAGAGGCATGAGGTCGAGGCGAATGTTTGAGCGCTCAAGTGTTTGGTTAGCGCTCGCCGCCGTGATCTTGAACGGGTGCAGTTTCACCTCGGTACAGGTCTGGTACTCGCAGCTGATGCCGTCTACCGGGTGCGAGAACAGACGCGAGCCTTTGGGCACACTGTGCGACTCACTGAGCGACTGCTCCAGTGCAGTGAACTGAATGATCGTGGCGCTTGGCAGAGGGCGAAGGTAGTTAGGCCAGAGCAGTTGCAAGATCGAGTGCGTCAGCTCCGGCAAATCGTCTTCAAGCTTCAGCCGCAGTTTTGCGGTCAGAAAGGCAAAACCTTCCAACAGGCGCTCAATGTCGGGGTCACAACTTTGCTCGCCCAGAAAACGTGCGAGCCGAGGGTTGTCCCGTGCGAAGTCAGCACCCAGTTGGCGCAAATAGCGTAGCTCTTCGCTAAAGCGGTCTTTTAACGACATGGGTTACCTCACTCGGGTGTAGCGGTTGTGGCCGTTGATCAGCAGCTCGATTTGCAACTGCTCCGCGTGGTTGTTGACGGTGATCAAGCAGTCGAGTCGCATATGCAGCTCCAGCGGAGCATTGGCATCCGGCAAACTGTGTAATGACTGCACCTGTATCCGCGGTTCGTAGCGGCGAATGATGCGGCGAACATCCCTGCTCACCTGCTTGAGCAGGTCGTCGCTGTTCGAGGCGTGCCCGTTGAAGTCGCTGAGTCCCAGGTCGGGGCTGCTTTGCGAGCAACCCATGCGGGCGTTGAGCAACGTTTCGACATGGCGCTTGATGGCCTCTGCCTTGAGTGGCAGGTTTTCTCGCCGGGAGTGCTGCCTACTGGGGGGCGCTTGCATCTGAAGTCGATGAAATAGCCCACTCATTGCGTGTCGAGCCGACCGACCAGAGAGATCTCGAAGTTCGCCCCCATGTACTTGAAGTGAGGGCGCACGGCGAGCGACACCTGGTACCAGCCGGGATCCCCCGCAACATCGGACACCTCTACCTTCGCTGCGCGCAACGGTCGGCGGCTGCGCACATCGGCTGAAGGGTTTTCCTGGTCTGCGATGTACTGCTTGATCCACTTGTTGAGTTCGTTCTGCAGGTCGCTACGCTCTTTCCAGCTACCGATCTGTTCACGCTGCAGCACCTTGATGTAGTGGGCCAGACGGTTGACGATGAACAGATAAGGCAACTGGGTTCCGAGCTTGTAGTTGGTCTGCGCCTGCTGGCCTTCCGGTGTTCTGGGGAACGACTTCGGTTTTTGCACGGAGTTGGCCGAGAAAAACGCCGCGTTATCCGCGCCTTTGCGCATGGTGAGGGCGATGAAGCCTTCTTCGGCCAGCTCGAATTCCTTGCGGTCGGAAATCAGCACCTCGGTGGGGATCTTGGCTTGCAACTGCCCAAGGGATTCATACAGGTGGACAGGCAGGTCCTCGATCGCACCGCCGGATTGGGGACCAATGATGTTGGGGCACCAGCGGTAGCGGGCAAAGCTGTCGTTGATGCAGCTGGCCATCAGAAACGCGGCATTGCCCCAGAGGTAATTGCGATGTTGGCCGTCGATCCCTTCTTCATAGTTGAAGCTGCAGATCGGTTGCTCCTGAGGGTGGTAAACCGGACGCAGCATGAAGCGGGGGGCGACCAGAGCGGTATGGCGTGCATCTTCACTGTCGCGGAATGCGCGCCACTTGGCATGGCGTGGGCCAGCGAAGATATCCTTGATCTCCTTCAGATTGGGCAGGTCTTCAAAACTGCTCAGATTGAAAAATTCGGGCGCGGGTGCAGCGATGAAGGGGGCATGGGCCATGGCACCCACCGAGGCCACATAACTCAGCAGTTTTATATCCGGGGAAGAGGGGCCGAAGTGGTAGTTGCCAACCATCGCAGCAACCGGTTCTCCACCAAACTGGCCATAGCCGGCCGTGTAGACATGCTTGTAGAGCCCACTGCTGGTAATGTCCGCTGCGTTCTCAAAATCTTCGAGCAAGTCGGTCTTGCTCACGTGCAGCACTTCAAGTTTGATGTTTTCGCGAAAGTCAGTCCGGTCCACCAGAAGTTTCAGACTACGCCAGGCCGATTCAAGCTGCTGGTAGTCGGGATGATGCAGGATGGCATCCATCTGCTTGCTGAGAATTCGGTCTATCTCTGAAATCATCTGGTCAACTCGGTGCTTGTTGATAACGGGAGCCTGATCGCCGTTCTTGAGCAATTCCGAAATGAACGCAGCTACGCCTTGTCGGGCGACAAGATAACCTTCCTGGTGGGGCCTCAGCATGGTCTCGGCCATTATCTGGTCGAGCAGGTTAGCGTCACCGATGGTGTCGGTGGTTGTTTCGGATAACTGTGTTGTGCGGTTCTCGCTTGGCATATATGACGCTCCGCTGTCTGCCTGGTTTTTTATTAGCGCGATCTCAGTGTTCGTGAGACCTCAATCTGTTGGGTTAGCCTCGATCGCCAGCCCCAGCTCTTGGGCGAGCTGCGCTCGGGCTTGCTCATTGTTGAGCAGCTGCTGCAATTGCTTGCGAAAAGCCGGAACGTTGCCCAGTGGGCTCTTGAGCGCCACCAACGCCTCGCGCAAGTCGAGCAGCTTGCTTAATTCAGGTACTTGGCGTGCAACCTGATCCGGGCTGAAATCGTTGACCGATTTGAATTGCAGGTTCACAGTCAGCTCGGCTTCCGGGGCTGCATCGAGTGACGAGGGGACTGACAGATTCAGGGCGACATCGGCATCGCGAAGCACGTTGTTGAAGCTGTGCTTGTCGATGCCCAGGAGCTGACGGTCCTCCAGAGGGCTCGGCTCGTCAAGCCCGAAGTCACCCATGATCAGCATCTTGTGGGGCAATTCGATTTCTGCCTGTTCGCCCCCAGTGGCAGGCACATATTTGATGTTTATGCGTTCTTTGGGCGCGACGGAACCTGTGCTTTTACTCATTGACTACATGTCCTTATGTTTATTTTTGTAGGGTGGTTCCTACATAAATGTCTTAGGAGTTACTTGTTTGTGGGAAATTTCGTGCCTGCTGTTTAATGTTGTGGTTGGTTTGTAGGAGGTTTCCGTTTTATAGGTATGATTGCATGTGGCTGATACTTGGCTGGTGTGCTCTTGTTTTTAAGGTATGCCTCGAGAAGTGCTGTCCGGTCGAGTTTAAAAATGTAAGTTAATATTTATTTGTATGCCGCTGGGTATGTGTTTAGTCTCTTGGCTTCGAAGCTTGCCAGATAGGATTGGTAGGCGATGGAAAGTTGTATCGGGTACGTTGTTTGTTACAGGCTAAGGGAGCCTTGACGATGGTCAGAAAAGGGACTTTTGTGCTGGGCCTTGCACTCTTTTCAGTGCTGGAGCGCGGATGGGCAAACCCTGCAAGTGACTGCACGCGGATTGTCTCGAACCTGGAGCGGCTGGCCTGTTTTGACAAGGCCGCCGGGACGCCCTCGCGTGTCCATGCAACTTCCAGAAAGTGGTCAAACCCAGAGCTTGGTGTTGTGGACCTGGCGCCGGTCATGGCCGATGAAGTCGTGCGGACGCCAGATGATTTCACGTTCCACATCCACACCCAGGCCGATGGGCCGCCTGGGCAACGACGCCTGAGCATTTCGGCACCTGCCATCGTGGCCGCTGAGCCGCGACCCTGGTTGGTGATCAGTTGTGTGCAGAATATCTCCAGGCTGCAATTGCTCATGGGGCAGCCCGTAGTGGGCAACCGAGTCCAGGTGCAATTGCTGACCGAGAAAGGGGCAACCAACAACTTGCCTTGGCAGGTCATGGACAACGGCCAGGTACTGGATGCCGGGCGCGGCTTGGCAGCCATTGAACAGATCAAGGTGCTCAAAGGCGCACACCGAATTCGTGTTGTCAGTGCTCACCCTGCACTGAGCGGGCTCAGCTTTGACGCTCAGGGCCTGGACCCACTGATCGAGCAGGCGCGAATGGCATGTCACTGGTAAACAACGGACCGACGCCGGATATTGCCCGGCTGCTTGCCCCCATCGAGTCTGAACTCGCAGCAGGGCTTTTCGACATCGAAGACGAGACCTATCAAGCCATCGATCAGGAGATGGTAAAACTGGGCGGCTTGCATGAAAGTGCCATTGATTGGCCCTACATCGAGGAAGCCTCCCAGCAGTATCTGGCGCTTCAGTGCAAGCACTTGCGCATCGTTGGGCATTTGAGTGTGGTCTGGTTGCGTAGCCGGTGCTGGAAGCGGTGGAGTGCCACACTTGAGTTACTGGCTGGCATGGTAGGGCGCTATTGGGAAACAGCTCACCCGAAACCTGGGCCGACAGGTTTTCTGGCCAAGCGCAAAATGGTGGCGCTGCTGCTCAAGCGCTTGACCGATGCGTTGCCACAACTGGATCGCTTCAGTTACAGCGCGGCGTGTCAGGCGTCTGCACAACAAGCGATTGCCGATCTGCTGCAGGGGCAGCCTTGCTCCCAGATCGACTTGGCAGCCCTGACAGCGCTGGAGCGAGAGTTTCTCGCGCAAACCGAGGCCCTAGTCGGTGCCCAAACCGTTTCGCCCGCGCAAGCGTCTGGCTCTGCAACCAGTGGCAATCCAGTGGTTGAAACACTCACACCACCCCAAGCACGTGTTGCGCTCGGCAACGAGCGCGAAACGCGGCGTGCGGTGCTGTGCATGGCCGAGTTCGTCAACCAACAAGATGTGTATGACCCAACGGGCTACCAGCTACGACGCTTCGGGCTTTGGGCCCATATCCAGTCAATGCCCATTGCCGGGCAGGAGCATCGAACCGAACTCATGGCAGTGCCGGCCGATATAGCGGGGGCTTATGAGGAGGCCATCGGCAGCAGCGGCATCGACTCATCGTTACTTCTGAGGGTCGAAAAAAGCGTTGCAGCTGCACCTTACTGGATCCGTGGCAGTTTTCTGGCAGCCAGCATGGCTGCTCGATTGGCGATGGACGAGGTGGCCGAAGCCATTCGCTGTGCCACGGCCCGTTTCGTGCGCCGCTTTCCCGCTTTGCAGCAACTGCGCTTCAGTGACGGCACCGCGTTTGTCGACGAGCAAACGCTTGCCTGGCTGAGTGGGGCGCATGCCCAGTCAGGCCAGGCCGCTAGTGCTCAAGCGTTCAGCGGCCTACATGAAGAGTTGCTCGAAGAGCTGAGCAGCGCTGGCATCGAACCGGTGCTGTTGAGGCTGCAGGGTTTGCAGTCGGGCTGCCGCTCCGCGCGTGAACGTTGTCACACCACGGCGATTGCGGCCGATCTGCTGGCTGCACGTGGAGTGTCCTGGCTTGCCCAAGACCTGTGCGCCAGCGTTGCCCAAACCATGGAATCCACCGCTGCGCACGTTTGGGAGCCTGAGGTGTATCAGAAGCTCAAGCGTTACGGCGCTGTGGCGGAGTCGGTTGATCAGAACAAGGAGTAGAGGCTCTCGATGAGGTATTTCTGGAAGTCTTTCAAGCGTTGGGGGCTGCCACTGGTTGCCCGTGTCGGTGTGGTCATGCCGGTTTTAATAGGCGTCGGCGTGGTGCTGTTGCTGGTCGCGATCTGGTGGCTGGGCCCGCAATGGAGCTGGCGTCAGCAACAGCCGCTGGCCAGCGTGTCGCAACGCGCAGTCGCCAGTCTGCTGCTTGTGCTGGTGCCCATGGGGTTCTGGCTGGTGACGTTGCGCTCGCGCATTCGACAGCTGAGAGCCAAGCATGAACTTCAGGCCGCCACCGAGGCCGACCCCTGCCTGCCCGTTGTCCAGGCTCAGGAGCAGGCACTGAACCGGCAATTGACGAACCTGTTCGACAATGCCGATAGTCGTCGGGTGATTTACCAGTTGCCTTGGTACATGGTCGTAGGCGTAGAAGGTGCGGGCAAGAGCAGTTTGATAGATGGCTCGGAGCAACGTTTTGCATTGTCACGCATCGGCGAGGTTCAGGGTCGAGGCCATCAGCAAGCAGAGCATGGGGCTGCGGTGGGCTGGTGGATCAGCGATGAGGCGGTGATCCTCGATCCGCCCGGAGAACTCATCAGCCACCAGGAACATACGCCCGGCAACGGTGCAGCGACAACGCCTGCTGGGGCCATGGCAAGGAGATGGGAACACCTGCTGGACTGGCTTGCTCGCACGCGCAGTCGCAAGGCCTTGAACGGTGTAGTGCTGGTAATTGACATCGCATCGCTTTTGCACGACACACCTACGCAGCGTGCCGAATTGGCACGGGTGCTGAGGACCAGGCTACATGAGTTAAGCGCTCGGCTTGGCACCTGCTTGCCCCTCTATGTGGTGCTGAGCAAATTTGACTTGCTTGATGGTTTTGACCAGATGTTCTCGCGGTTGTCCGCTTCCCAGCGCGAGCAACTGTTCGGCTTCACCTTTGCCTTGGATTCCCGGGGCGCATCCGATAAATGGCTTGCCGAACTGGACACAGGATTCGATCGGCTGATCAGCATTCAGGATGAGTACATCCTGGATGCGATGAGCAAAGGTTACAGCGTCGACCAGAGCCAGCGACTCGTATCGTTACAGGCTCAACTGGTCGGCATGCGCTCGGTGTTGAAGCACTTTTTTCAAGAGGCATTGACGATTGACCGCTTCACCGCGCCGGCCCAGGTACGCGGGCTGTATTTGTCGTCTGTTCATCAACAGGGGCAAATGACCAACGCGTTCATTCGTGAGGCGGCTCAGCCCTATACCCGCAAGCCGCCTTTGAGCGAGGGGAAGCCAACAGGCACGGCCCACGTTTATTTTGCCCAACAGCTGTTTCAGCGCGTGGTGTACCCCGAGGCCGGGCTGTGCGGTGACAATGCAAACGTTGCGCGCGAGAAGCGTCGCCTACGCTGGCTCAGTGTCGGTGTAGGCATGCTGGCTTTCGCGGTGGCGGGTGCAACCTGGCATCGCTACTTCGCGCTCAACCAGGACAAATCATCCACGGTGTTGAGCAAAAGCAAGGCTCTCAACCAGGGGCAGGTCGATGATCGACTTGACCCCACCGGCCGCAACCTGCTGGACCCCCTGGGCCAGCTCCGAGATGCGGTTTCCGTGTTTGGTGATTACCGCTCGGCTTGGCCAATAGTGGCCGATTTCGGTTTGTACTCAGGGTGGGTCATTGGTCCGAAACTGGATGAAGCGTACCTCAACCTGCTGTCACAACGGTTTTTGCCCGCCATCGCCAGTGGTGTAGTCGACGCCATGACTGCAGCGCCCGAGGGGAGTGAGCAGCAGATGGCGGCACTTCGGGTTTATCGAATGATCGAAGACCGACAAAGCCGGCAGACACCTTGGGTTGAGTCGTGGATGGCACAGCACTGGCAATCGGCATTTCCTGGCCAGGGGCGGGTACAGGAAGATCTGATGCGACATCTGAAATACGCTTTGGCCTACGCCGATACCGATTTACCGCAGTTCCGTGAACGCATCGCCGAGGTTCAGCAGAAGCTGCGCAGTATTCCGCTGTCGCAACGGGTTTACGCAGCACTCAAGCAACAGGCCCTGGAGCAGTTGGAGACTGGTCTGGACCTGCGGCGTGAGGTTGGGCCTGCGTTCGATGTTGTCTATCGAACCCGGGCGGAAGGTAACCAGTATCCTGATGCATTGTCACTGGCTCCGCTGGTCACGGCGCAAGGGTTCAAGACATATTTCGAACCACGCAGCCTGGAGGCCACCCAACTGGCGATGATCGACCAGTGGGCGCTGGGAGAGCGCCAGTTGCTGGCTTACTCGGAGGCTGACCGTGATGCGCTGACGGCCCGTATTCGCAATTTGTACAGCGCGGACTACATCAACAGCTGGCAACACGCGTTGAGTGCGTTCTCGGTAGCCGATTTTCACGATTTGCGCCATGCAGTCTCGGTGCTTGAGCAACTGACAGGGCCCGCCGCGCCCTTGCGTCGATTGCTAGAAACAGTGCGAGACAACACCGCTTTTTACCAACCAGTGCCCGAGGGGCACGAGCAAGGCCTGGCCGGCCCCATCGAGCCTGTAAGCCCCGCTGCGGGTCCGTCGCAAGCCTCGGACATTCGGCGTGCGTTTGTGCAGTTGAATGAGCTGCTGACAGCCAAGGGAGAGCACCCCAGTGCCTACGAGGAAACCATGACGGCGATGATGGCCGTTCATGAGTACGCCAAGACTGTGCAGGACAGCCCGGACCAAGGCAAAGCAGCTTTGCAGGCGGTGCTTCAGCGTTTTTCAATGACGGGCCAAGACCCAATCCTAACGTTGCAGCGTGTGGCGACAGGCCTGCCAGAGCCTATCAGGCATCAGGTCAGAAAGGTGGCCGAGCAAACGGCTCAAGTGCTGGTGGTGGAGGCGCTGCGTGAACTCGACCGGCGTTGGGATGCAGATGTCTACAGCTTCTTCCAGCAGCGCTTGGCCGGTCGCTACCCTTTCGTCGTGCGGGCACCTGATGCTTCTCTGGATGATTTCGAGGCGTTTTTTGGGCCTAAAGGGCGGTTGCAGCAGTTTCAGCAGCAGTACCTCAAGGTTTTTCTGGAAGACAACCGTGAGGCACTGTATGCCGATGGCCAAGGTGGCCAGCTCATCCGCCCAGAGCTGATCGAGCAGCTGGCGGCAGCCGATCGTATACGTGAGACGTTCTTCGACCCGCGCGGTAACCTCAGTGTCCAGTTCAGCATCGAACCTTTGGGGCTGAGTGCCAACCAGCGCACCAGTGTACTTGACCTGGATGGCCAGCTCATTTCCTACACCCACGGCCCACGCCACATTGCAGGTGTCATATGGCCCAACACGGCAGGGTCTCAAGTACGCAGCAACCTGACATTGCTCAGGCTAAATGGCACCAGCAGCAGCTTGGAATACCGTGGCCCTTGGTCAATGTTCCGATTGCTCAGCCGTGGCACGCTCAATGGGCGTACTCCGACGAGCGTAGACCTGAGCTTCAGGACCGGGGAGGGCATGATGCGCTATCAGCTGAGTTCGGAAAAAGCGTTCAACCCCATCACTCAGCAGCCTTTCAAAGGGTTCGATTTGCCGCGTACGTTGCTGCAGCAGGCCACACCAGAGGCAGCACAAACCTCCTCATGAATGTCCAACGGCGCGCTGCCTGTAACGAAGCGGCGCGCCTCGGGACATCGCTCATCACTACCACCGCATCTTCACCCCCAAACTGCCAATCAACCCATTCAAATCATTCCCATCCACATCACTGCTGTAATCGGCACTGACAAACAGCGCCACGGACGGCGTTACCCTGGCCACCAGCCCCAAGCCCAACTCCACCGTGGTCGAGTAGCGCGAGCTGGAGATCTTGTCGACCTGGTCGAGCTTCACGGCGTCGGCGTCGCTGAAGTCGTACCACACGTTGGTCCGCACATAGGGTTCGATCGGCATGCCCCGCACGGCGTAGCGGCCGGACAACTTGGCACCGACTCGGCCGCTCCAGCTGGGCTGGCTGTCGAAGGCTTGCAAGGTTTCTTCCTGCACTCGGCTGCCGGGGAAGAACTGCTGGTTGATCAACTGCGCCTGCGGCTCGATCACCCAGTTGCCCCCCAGTTTGATCGGGTAACCGCCTTCCACCGAGAAGGTCATCGCGTGGCCGCTGTCGTCCAGGCGCTGGCCGCTTTCACCACGGCCATTGACGTCGATGCGCGAGCCCATGGCCACGGCATCCAGGTGCCAGCCCTGGTCGTGGGTCATGCTCCAGTACACCCCCAGGCTCTCGCCGCTGAGGTTGACCGCGTTACGCTGCTTGTCGCCAAGCAGCGGGCGCATGCCGTTGAAGGTACTCTGCAGGTTGTTGTGGCCAACGAAGATCCCCGCGCGGTGCACATTGCCTGCCGAGGATTCACGCACGAACAGGTCCGGGCCGATCAGCAATTGTTGGCTGGGTGCCTCGAGCTGGTCTGGCGGCAGCGCGCCCGGGCGGTGCACGCTGGGGAAGAACTGCGCCCATTGGCTGGGGGCCAGGTCCGGTGCCGCCTGCCCATGACGCTCGCTCATACGGTCGGAAAACTCGGTCAGTGTGCTGATGCTCAGGCCGGCGGCGCTCACCGGGTCGAGCGACAGCTGTGGTATTGCGGGTTGCTGAAGCAGGTGGTTGAAGGCCGGGTCGTCCTGCAGTTCGAGTGCGAAGGTTTCCACCGGGGTTGCCAGAAGCAGCGACGTGGAAACCGCGTAGAAAATGCTGTCGAAACGCAAGGGATTCGAGGTTCTTTTCATGGCGGATCTCCTCTGTTTTTGTTGTACAGCCCAAGGACCTGGCCTGTTGTCACGAGCTGTACGGCAAAACAGTGGGCGACCCAAACCAGCACGCCAGCTTTCGCATGCGCGCACGAAGGCGCGAGCTAGAGGCCCGGCGTGAAATTTCACGTCTAGTGATATTGTTCAGCTAAGGAGAGGTCAGCGCTTGCGTCAAGAAAGCGTGAAAGTACTGTGGAAGACCTGCTGATTGGTTCAACCAATTGAATTTGAAGATAAAAAAGATGGCTATAGCGATGTTCGCTATTTGCCAAACTGTGGCTATGCCGAATCATTGTTAGGGCTAGAGCTGGAGCTCCACCGCCCTTGGGCGGCGGTTGCCCCAAAGGCCTATTCATCTTCGCGTTGCAGCACCATCAGCAGTAGCGAACGGCCTTTGACTTCAAAGGTCGTTTCAAACTTCAGGTGCTGCGGTTTGCGCATTTCTGGCCGGTCGGTGTCGATCAGGCAGCTCCAGTAATCGCCCTCGGGGACGGCGGGCAGCAGAAACGGCACGGTATCGTGGTGGGCGTTGACGATCAGCAGCAGGGTGGCCTCCGAACCGGGCCGGGCAATGCCGCTGACCTGGGCGCGACCGTCCATGAGCATGCCCAGGCAGCGGCCATGGGGGTCTTCCCATTGCTCAACGCTCATCTCGCTGCCATCCGGTGCCAGCCAGGTGACGTCCTTCACCCCAATCGCTTCGTTGTAGTCACCCACCAGAAAACGTGAGCGGCGCAAAACCGGGTAGGCCAGGCGCAGGCGGGTCAGTCGTTGGACGAAGGCCAACAGCGCTTCGCCTTCCTCGTCCAGCTCCCAGTTCACCCAACCGATCTCGCTGTCCTGGCAATAGGCGTTGTTGTTGCCATGCTGGGTACGGCTGAACTCATCACCGGCGACGATCATTGGTGTGCCCTGGGCCAGCAGCAAGGTGGCGAAGTAGTTGCGCATCTGGCGGGTGCGCAGGGCATTGACGACTGGGTCGTCGGTGGGGCCTTCGACGCCGCAGTTCCAGGACAGGTTGTTGTCGGTACCGTCCTGATTGTTTTCGTCGTTGTCTTCGTTGTGCTTGTGGTTGTACGACACCAGGTCGCGCAGGGTGAAACCATCATGGGCGGTGACGAAGTTGACCGAGGCATAAGGCCGTCGACCACGGTTGTTGAACAGGTCGCCCGAGGCGGTCATGCGTGAGGCGAAATCGGCCAACTGGCCTTCGTCACCTTTCCAGAACGCGCGCACGGTGTCGCGAAAGCGATCGTTCCATTCCGCCCAGCCTGGTGCGAAGTTGCCTACCTGGTAGCCGCCGGGGCCGCAGTCCCAGGGCTCGGCGATGAGCTTCACCTGGCTCAGCAGCGGGTCCTGGCGGCAGGCGACGAGGAAGCTGTGGCGTTCGTTGTAACCGTCGTGGTAGCGCCCGAGGATGGTCGCCAGGTCGAAGCGAAAACCGTCCACATGCATTTCGCCCGCCCAGTAGCGCAGCGAATCGGTCACCAGTTGCAGCACGCAGGGGTGGCTCAGGTCCAGGGTGTTGCCGGTGCCGGAATCGTTGATGTAGTAGCGTTTGTCGTCGCGCCGCAAGCGGTAGTACGAGGCGTTGTCGATGCCGCGCATCGACAGGGTCGGGCCCAGTTCGTTGCCCTCGGCGGTGTGGTTGTAGACCACATCCAGAATCACCTCGAGGCCCGCATCGTGCAGGTGCGCGACCATCTCCTTGAACTCGGCGATCTTGCCGCTGGCCAGGTACTTGGGGTGCGGCGCGAAGAAGGCGATGCTGTTGTAGCCCCAGTAGTTGTTGAGGCCTTTTTGCAGCAGGTGCTGGTCGTTGACGAAGGCATGGATCGGCAACAGCTCGATACTCGACACCCCCAGATCCTTGATGTGCTTGAGCAGCTCGTCATTGGCAAGGCCGGCGAAGGTGCCGCGCAGTTTTTCCGGCACCGCCGGGTGGCGCATGCTGATGCCTTTGGTGTGGGCCTCGTAGACGATGGTGCGCTCCCAGGGCACCAGCACGCGCTGGTCGCGGCCCCAGGTGAAGGCCGGGTCGATCACTTTGCACTTGGGCACGAAGGGTGCGCTGTCGCGCTCATCGAACGACAAGTCGCCGTCGGGGTGGCCGATGGTGTAGCCGAACAGGGCTTCGGACCACTTCAGGCTGCCGACCAGCTGTTTGGCATAGGGGTCGATCAGCAGTTTGTTGGGGTTGAACCGGTGGCCGTTCTCCGGTTCGTAGGGGCCGTGGACGCGGTAGCCGTAGACCAGCCCAGGGTGCGCGTCGGGCAGGTAGCCGTGGTAGATCTCGTCGGTGTATTCGGGGAGTTCGATGCGCTCCAGTTCCTCCTCGCCGCTGGAGTCGAACAGGCACAACTCGACTTTGCTGGCGTTGGCCGAGAACAGCGCGAAGTTGACCCCCAGCCCGTCCCAGGTGGCGCCGAGGGGGAAGGGTAGGCCTTCGCGGATGCGCGATGGGGCGACCGAGCGGGTTTTCTTTGGGGTGCGGGGGCTCATGGCTGTCCTCGAATGGCCTGTGTGGAGGGAAATGGTGTGTTGGCTTTATCGCCGGCAAGCCGGCTCCTACAGGTTACGTGTAGGGGCTGGCTTGCCGGCGATGAGGCCGCTGAAGACTCACCCAGCAGTGGGCTTCTTCACTGCCCGTGGCTTTTTCACCGGTGCCGGCTTCTCAGCCGCCGCAGCTGCAGCCTTCGGTTTGGCCGGCGCCCGCTTGCGTGGTGCGGCCTTGGGCGCCAGGGACTCGGCTTCTGCAAGTTTGCGCGCCATGTCCCAATGGCGAATCTCCTGGCCGAGGGGCTTACCTTCCGACTCCCAGATTTGGTAGGCAAATTCGCGAATACGCTTTTCATCGACGCTCATCATGACGCTCCTGATGTTCAAGATTGTTGTAGCAACAGATTGACTGGAAACTCCGCCAGTACGCTGTTCAACATCAGCTCCTTACAAGGGCTGACCGCACTGGCGGTGAAAAGTCCCGTCGTATTGGCAGGCGACAAGGCAAACGGCAGGATCAGCCGGGTGTCGTCCCAGTTCTGTGCCGGGATCAACGGTGTAGGGGCGCCGCCAAGCAGGCTGCTGGCCAAGCGCGGGGCAACGACGATGGCGCGTTCATCCTCGCCCAGGCGGGCGAAGGCCACGACCTTGTCGGCATGCCGGCCCTGAACGGTCAGGGGCAGGTAGGCCCCGCGACGGAATAGCTCGGGGTGGGCCTGGCGGCAGTCCAGCACCCGCGACACCAGCGCCTGCTTGATACGCCCGTCGCGCCAGTGCGCGAGCAGCTCGGCGGGCGTTGCGGCATCGTCCAGGGTGCGGCGTCTGCAAGCGTAGTCCACGGCGCGGCGGTTGTCCGGGTCGACCAGGCTGAAATCCCAGTACTCGTTGCCCTGGTACAGGTCGGGCACACCGGGCACGGTCATGCGTAGCAGGGTTTGCACCAGGCTGTTCAGGGCCCCTGGGCAGGCGATCAGGCGCACTGCGTCGGCCAGTGACTGGCGCAGTTGCTGGTTCTCACGGTCCAGCAGCAGGCCGTCGACGTAGGCCGCGCAGGCTGCTTCGTAAGCTGCGTTCGGCGCACTCCAGCTGCTGCGCAACTTGGCTTCGCGCAGGGCCTTCTGCTGCCACTGGCGGATGCGTTCGGCATAGGCGCGCAGGGCGGCATCGTCGTGCAGGTCGATCTCCAGCGGCCAGCTGCCCAGCAGGGTCTGGAACAGCAGCAACTCATCGCCGGGGCTTGGGGCCTGGCCGTCTTCGAGCGACTCGCGCAGCGGGGCTGCCAGTTCGCGCCAGTGCTCGACGCGGCTGGCCAGCCATGGGGCGCGTTCGCTGAGCACGGCCAGGCGTGCACGGCAGTCTTCGCCGCGCTTGTGGTCGTGGGTGGCGGTGGCCAGCAGATTGTCGGGGTAGTCGCGCAGGCGGCGTTGCGCTTCGTTGTGGAATTCAGCGACGTCAGCACTGAACCGGCTGGCCTCGAAGCCGACATCGTTGCGCGACAGCAGGCGGGCGCTGCGGTAGAACGCGGTGTCTTCTACAGCCTTGGCGGCACTGGGCGCGGTGAGCTGCTGGAAGCGCACGCAGGCATGGCGCAAATGCTTGCGTGGCCGGCCGGCAGGCAAGCGCCGCCACGGCTGGCCGCCGAGCCATTGTTCGAGCTGGGCCAGCAGAGGCCAGTCCGCTTCGGCCAGGCTCTGGCGGGCATCGGCCAGGGCCTGCTGGAAGAAGCCCTCGTCTTCGGCCGGGCGCCCGCAAGCGTTGAAGTAGGTGCGGTAAACCGGGTAGTGCGCCACCAGCGCCTGCACAGCCCGGCGGATTGCGCCCAAAGTCAGGTCGCGGGTCATCAGGTCGTCGCGGGCGACCTGCAGCAGGGCTTGGGCCACCGACTCGCAGTCGCCGGCCAGGCTGGCGTTGAGGACCAGGTGACGTGCCTGGCGAACTTCTTCGGCAAAGTCGGGACGCTCGCTGAAGCTTGACCACAATTCGGTCAGCGCGGCCTCGCCTGCCGGGTCATGTTGCAGCAGCGACACCTGGTTCATGAACTCGTAGCCGGTGGTGCCGTCGGTCAGCCAGTCGCGGTGCAGGTGTTCGCCTGCGCCGAGGATTTTTTCCACGTAGATCGGGAAGTGTTCGACTGCCGCGTTCAAGGGGCGCTGCGCCAATAGTCGGTCGACTCGCCTGCGCAGCTTGCGGCAGTAGTGACGTGGGTCGGCCAGGCCGTCGATATGGTCGATGCGCAGGCCATCGACCAGCCCGCGCTCGATCAGCTCGAACAGCTTGGCGTGGGTGGCCTCGAACACCACGGCACGCTCGACCCTCAGGCCGCCCAGTTCATTGATGTCGAAAAAGCGCCGCCAGTTGATGTCGTCGGCGGCGGTGCGCCAGCTGGCCAGGCGGTAGGTCTGGCGTTCCAGCAGGGTATGCAGGCGCTTGAAACCGGCTTCGCTGCGGCTGTCGAAGGCCAGCAGGGCGGACTCGAGGTCGGCGCCGTCAGCCACGCTTCGAGCCAGTTCCGCCTGCAGGGGGCGGGCGGCTTCCAGCGGTTCGGTGGCCTGTTGCAGGGCCGCGAAACGAGGGGCCATGGCCTGCAGCAGCGGATCAGGGCTCTGGGACAGCACCCAGCCGTAGTCCACCGGGCAGATCGGGAAACGGTGGTCGTAGTGGGCAATGTGCAGCACGCCTTGCTGGTCGTCGAAGGTCAATGGGATTTCGCCGTGCTTCAGCGCCACGCCATAGTCGCTGCCGAGAAAAGGCAGCAACAGTTGCCCGGCCAGCAGCGGGTCGCTCGAATGCCACTGAATGTCAAAGAACTCGGCGTAGGGGCTGCGCCGTCCCCAGGCCAGCAGGCTTTGCCACCAGGGGTTGTCGGCCCCGCCCACGGCCATGTGGTTGGACACGGTGTCGACGATCAGCCCCATGCCGTGCTGGCGCAACGCGCTCACCAAGCGTTCGAGGGCGGCCTCGCCACCCAACTCGGGGTTGACGCAGGAAGGGTCGACCACGTCGTAGCCGTGGCGCGAACCGGCGCGGGCCTTGAGCAGGGGCGAGGCATACAGGTGGCTGATGCCCAGCTGGGCGAAGTACGGCACCAGCGGCATTGCGTGGTCGAGGGTGAAGTCGCTGTGAAACTGCAGGCGCAGGGTCGCGGTCAACGGCTTCATCGGTCGCGCTCCCAGGCTTGTTCGCGCGCCTGGGCCAGTAGCTCCAGGCGGCGGGAGGCGTCTTCGTCGTCGAGCAATTCGCGCGCGGGCTGAGCAAAACGTCGACGCCAGTTGGGGTGGCCTTGGGTGGTGCCTGGCAGGTTGGGCTGCTCGTCGCTGCCAAGCAAGTCTTCAAGGGGCACCAGCACCAGAGGTGCTCGGGTGTGGCCGACGTAACGGATCGCGGCGTCGATGATGGCGGCGTGGTCTTTCAGTGGCCCGTAGTTGCCCTCCAGGGTGTGACGCAGGCCGGCTTGTTCCTTCTGCCGCTCATGGCGCCAGTGCAGTTCGGTGGCGGCGTCGATCAACTGCAGGCGGTGGTTCCAGTCGATGTCACGGCTTTCCAGCCAGCCGGCCAGTGGCGCCAGGTCGTGGGTGCCGGTGGTGGCCAGGGCATTGTCGGGCCAGTCGAGAATCGGTTTGAAGTGCCCTGGCGAGGTCTGCTCGAACGGCAGCACGCGCATGCCGAGGATGGCTTTGTCGGCCAGCCGTTCGCGCAGGCCGTCAGGCACGGTGCCGAGGTCTTCGCCGAGAATGATGGCCCGGTGGCGCACCGACTCCAGGGCCAGCAGGCGCAGCAGGTCGTCCAGCGGATAATTCAGGTAAGCCCCTTCGGTTGCCTTGCAGCCTCGTGGAATCAGCCACAAGCGGCGCAGCCCCATCACATGGTCGATACGCAGGCCGCCAGCGTGCGCCAGGTTGGCCCGCAGCATTTCGATGAAGGCACGGTAGCCATTGCGTTTGAGGCCTTCGGGGGAGAAGGCGCAGATGCCCCAGTCCTGCCCCGAGCGGTTGAGAATGTCGGGCGGGGCGCCCACCTTGAGGTCGGCCAGCAGCTCGTCCTGGCGGCTCCAGGCCTGGCTGCCGGCACCGTCGGCGCCCACCGCCAGGTCAGCGATCAAACCGATGCTCATGCCGTTGCCGCAGGCCGCGGCCTGGGCCCGCTGCAGGCCGCGCTCGGTAAGCCATTGGCAGAAGGCTTGGAACTCGACCTTGGCCGGGTAGGCGTGGGCGACTGCTTCGACTTCTGGGTGGTAGGGGTCGTGCCAGGCGCTCGGCCAGTTGCGCCAGTCGGCGCCCAGGCCGTGCTCCATGGCCTGGGCCTGTAGCACTTCAAAGCGGCAGTGGTGCTCCAGCGCCTGGCCGCCTGCGGCGCGGAAACTGTCGAAGTCCTCGCGCAGCGGGTGGTCGCCCTGGCTGAAGTCCTGGTACAGCGCCTGTAGCAAGCGCTGGCGGGCATCGGCGGCACGCGGCCAATCGACCAGGGGGCGTTGCTCCAGGTCTTCGAGCATTTGCTCCAGGCCGCAGGCCTCGATGGCCATGCGCACGGCACGCTCGCCGAGCACGGCGGCGGGGCTGGCGTAGAGGGTATTGAGCAACAGTCGGCTGGACGGTGAATAGGGGCTGTAGTGTTGCTGGTCGATGGCAGAGAGCGCGTGAACCGGGCTGATGGCCAAGGCATCGGCACCGCGTTCGGCGGCGCTGCGGGCCAGCTGCTCCAGGGCCAGGCAGTCGCCGTAACCACCGTCGCCGTTGCGGCGCAGGCTGTACAGTTGCACTGACAGGCCCCAGCAGCGCGCAGGTGGTTGCGTCACCGCGTCGTCCAGGCTGTGGCAGCGCAGCGGCGCCACGGCCAGGATGAAGCTGCGCCCGTCGATGTCCACGGTGTGATAGCCGATGGGCAGGTCACCGGGCAGTTGGGCCTGCGCGTCCAGCGTCAGCTGGCGCTGGCTGCCGTCTTCCAGGGTGCAGCGGGCTTGGGTATCGGCGCTGAAATAGCGCTGCAGCGGCAGTGGCTGGCCAAGGTCGGCGGTAAGCAGGGGTGGCAAGTGTTCGCTGTCTTCGGCTGCCTCGACAACGCGCAGGCTGGCATGGATGGCTGCGTCGTCCATTGCAGGGTGGCCGAGTGCTTCGAGGACTTTGCGCAGCACGTCGTCGCTGACCTGCTGGGGCCTGGCGTTGGCGTCGATCCAGTCGCGGGCCAGGCCAACGCGTTCGGCCAGACGGTGCAGTGGGGTTTCGCTCATGGGCGCTCCTGGCCAGGGGTGAGCAGGCTGACCACGCAGCTGTAGGCGGCCAGGCAAGAGTCGGGGTGTGCGTTGTCGGCGGTGTCGTACAGGCGCTGTTCGACGCTGGGCAGTTCGACCGCCTGGGCGGTGTCGGCCAGGTTCAGGTCGATACGCAGGGTGTTGCCATTGCCCAGCCGCCACCGGGCGCTGAGGGCCTTGTCGCCCAGCACCTCGGTGCCCAGCGCGCGGCAACCGGGCAGGTGCGGGATGACATGCTGGTGGCGCAGGTCGAGCAGTTGCTGGTAAAGGCCGTGCCAGCCGGCGAGCACTTCCCTGGCTTGCGGCCGTGAAGCCTCGAAGGTGTGCGGCGCGTTGGGGTCGGGGATCTGCTCGCGTGATTCAGGCCGGGTAAAGGCGGCAAAGTGGGCGAACTCGTTGCGCCGGCCTTCACGCACGGCATCGGCCAGTTCGTCGTGGAAATCGGTGAAGAACAGGAACGGGCGGCAACTGCCGTCGTCCTCGCCCATGAACAGCAGCGGAATCATCGGTGCCAGCAGCAACAGCGCGGTGGCGGCGCGCAGGGCTGCAGGCGGGCAGAGTCGGGTCAGGCGCTCGCCCAGGGCGCGATTGCCGACCTGATCGTGGTTCTGCAAAAACAGCACGAACGCGGTGGGTGCCAGGTGCCCGCTGGGCTCGCCGCGTGGAGTGCCGTGGCGGTTGGCCTGGCCCTGGAACACGAAACCTTGGGCAAGGCAGCGCGCCAGCTGGTCGATTGGGCGGTGCTGGTAGTCGGCGTAGTAGCCTTCGGTTTCTCCGGTCAGCAGCACATGCAGGGCATTGTGGCCGTCATCGTTCCACTGCGCATCGAAGCCTTGCTCCAGCAGGAAGGCCTGGTTGTGTTCGTTTTCCAGCACCAGCCACACCTGCCGGCCGGGCGCCACGGCGGCGCGCACCCGTTGTGCCAGCTCCAGCAGGAAATCGGGCTGGTCGATGGCGTGCACGGCATCCAGGCGCAGGCCGTCGCAGCGGTAGTCGCATAGCCACATCAGTGCGTTCTGGATGAAGAATTCGCGCACCTCGGGGCGGCGAAAATCGATGGCCGCGCCCCAGGGCGTGTGTTTGTCTTCACGGAAGAATGGGCCGGCGTACTGGTGCAGGTAATTGCCGTGTGGCCCGAAGTGGTTGTACACCACATCCACCAGCACCATCAGCCCTTGGCCGTGGGCCTGGTCGACCAGCGCGCACAGTTGTTCCGGGCTGCCGTAGCTGTGCTGCGGGGCGAAGGGCAGCACGCCGTCGTAGCCCCAGTTGCGCGTGCCAGGGAACTGCCCGAGGGGCATCAGCTCGATGGCGCTGATGCCCAGGTGTGCCAGGCGCGGCAGTTGCCGGGCGACCCCGGCATAACCGTCGAGCAGGCCCACGTGCAGCTCCTGGATCACCGCCTCGTGCCATGGCCGGCCCTGCCAGGGGTGTTGCCAGGCATAGGCGTTTGTATCGACGACTTGGCTGGGGCCATCGACCCCCTCGGGCTGGTAGCGTGAAGCCGGGTCGGCCACCAACAGCTCGCCGTCGATACGGTAGCGATAACGGTCACCGGCCTGGCACTGGGCAACCCCGGTGAACCAGCCGTTGGCCTCGGGCAGCAGCCCGATCGCGGGCTGCTGCTCCAGTTCCAGGCTCACGCTGCGCGCATCCGGCGCCCACAGGGCGAAGCGCGCCGACGTGGCGTCCAGCAGGTGTGCGCCATGTCTGTGCATCTTCGGCCCCCGCTCAGTAGTGGCTGAACTGCGCCTGCTTGACCAGGTCCTCGTAGAGGCGGGCGTAGGGTTCCACCGCCTGGCACCAGTTGAACGGCTGGGTCATCGACAGGCAGCGCATGGCGTTGAGCAGGTTGGGCTTGCTGTAGACATAGAAGGCCCGGCTCAAGGCTTCGCGGTAGCTGTCCACGGTCGACTCATCGAACAGGAACCCGGTGACGCCGTTCTCGATGGTGTCGGCCAGCCCGCCGGTATTGCGCGCCACCGGCAGCGAGCCGAAGCGCTGGGCGTACATCTGGCTCAGGCCGCACGGCTCGTAGCGCGACGGCATGAGCAGGAAGTCGCTACCGGCGAACATGCGCCGTGCATCGGTTTCGTTGAAGCCGATGCGCACGCCGATACGGCCGGGGTGGCGCAGGGCCAACTCGCGCATGGCTTGCTCTTCTTCCGGCTCGCCACGGCCGATGATCGCGATCTGCCCACCTTGTTCGACGATGTAGTCGGCCACTCCCAGGGTCAGGTCCAGGCCCTTCTGGTACACCAGCCGCGAAACCACGGCGAACAGCGGGCCTTCGGACGGTTCCAGTTCGAACAGCTCACGTACCTCGTGGGTATTGCGTGCCTTGCCTTCCCAGTCATTGATGCTGAAGTTGTGCTGCAGGTACTTGTCGGTGGCCGAGTCCCAGCTTTCGTCGATGCCATTGGGAATGCCGCCGAGCAGGCCTTGCTGGGCCTTGCTGGCCAGGAAGCCATCGAGGCCGCAACCGAACTCGGGGGTGGTGATTTCCCGGGCATAGGTGGCGCTGACCGTGGTGATGTGGCTGGAGTAGGCCAGGCCTGCCTTGAGGAACGACAGCTTGCCGTAGAACTCCATGCCTTCCTGCTGCATGGCGTGTTCGGGAATCGCCAGCTCCGGGCTGCAGGCGCGGCTGTACACGCCCTGGTAGGCCAGGTTGTGGATGGTGAACAGGGTCGGCGTGTTGAGCCCACGCCAGTGCATATAGGCCGGGGCGAGGCCTGCCGGCCAGTCGTGGGCGTGCACCACCTCGGGTTTCCAGTGAATCATGCCTTCGCCAGCAGCGATTTCAGCAGCGGCCAGGCCCAGGCGTGCGAAGCGGATGTGGTTGTCGGGCCAGTCGCGACCGTTGTTGGCACCATAGGGAGTGCCATCGCGCTGGTACAGCTCAGGGCAGATCAGTACATAGATGACCAGCCCGTCGGCCAGGTCCATGCGTCCGATCTTGCAGGGCGGCAGGGCTGCGTGGCCGCCCAGTTCGCCGACGATGTGAATCGGGTTATCGCTCTCCATCACCTGGCGGTAGCCGGGGATCAGTACCCGGACATCGTGCAGATGTGCCAGTGCGCGCGGCAGCGCCGCGGACACATCGCCCAGGCCGCCGGTCTTGACCAGGTCGGCGATTTCCGAGGTGACGAACAGGATCTTGCGCTTGTTGGGGTTGTGCTGGCGCTGGGCGCCAGGTGCCTTGGCTGTCGTGGCGAAGTCCGGGGTGAGCGGTTCGCGATTGTCCGGTTGGAATGAATCTACATGAGGTTCGACAGCGGCACTGATCATACTTCTCTCCGTCCCTATGTTCTGGTCGGGTGCTGGCACCCGTTGCGATATATCGTGCTGGTTCTCTCTGAATGCGTAACTTCGTAGTGCAGTCCTTGCCCCTGAGTCGTGCGCGCAGGCACTGCGCGATCGGCATTCCGGCCGAAAGCGTTTGACTGAATGGGGTGGGCGAGCCTTAGCGTGGGAAGTCCCTTTGCAATGGCCTATTTACTCCATGACCCGCCGCCTTTTCAGAAAGTTCGACTTTTTTCCGTCGCTTTTCTACAGAGCAAATCGCGGGCCGAAAACAGAGTGTAGGAGACGCGGAGATAAAAAGGTGACCCGTCGGTCACTTTCGTTATGACGCGCAATAGACGCAAACGTTGGCGTGTGTCACAGGATGTGAATCGGGGTGTTCGAGGGTGGGGCAGGGGGTGGAAGGCGTGCGTCTTGTTGTGGCGGGTGGGCAGTCAGTGCACTAATTTGGTGCCTTGCTGCCTGTGCCGGCCTCATCGCCGGCAAGCCGGCTCCTACAGGTACCGCGGTGGTCTCAAGGTTGGTGCGGCTCATGTGGGAGCCGGCTTGCCGGCGATGAGGCCCGACCAGACAACCCAAATCGGCCGAGTGGGTGCAGCGTCCGCTGTTCAGTCGGTATCTGCACCTGGATCAACGCAGACTCTCCAGAACTCAAGCAGGCCTGTGTGGAGGCTCGATCCATTTGTCGACCATCGGCTCTTGCCACTGTTTCAGCGTATCGATCAGCACCGATGGATCGGTGTGATAAATCAACATATCGCTGTGTTCCACTTTCATGAACCCTTCAGTCACGGCGTGCTTGAACAGGCTGCGTACCGGCTCGAAAAAGCCACCGATGTTCATGCAAGCCACGCCTTTGTGGTGCTCGCCCAATTGGGTCAGCGTTGCCACCTCAAACAGCTCTTCAAAAGTTCCCAGGCCGCCGGGCAAGGCAATGAACGCATCGGCGCATTCGCTCATGCGTGCCTTGCGCCCGCGCATGTCTTCGGTCACCTCGTAGCGGGTCAGCTGCTGGTGCATGTGCCCGCGGTTGAACAGTAACTTCGTAATGATACCGACGACTTCGCCACCTTCGGCGAGCACGGTGTCAGCCATGACGCCCATCAGGCCTTTGTCGGTACCACCGTACACCAGGCGCAAACCGCGTCGGGCAATTTCCCGGCCTAGGGCGCGAGCGCCTTCCACATAGTCAGGGTTAAAGCCATGGTTGGAACCGCAGAACACGGCAATGCTGCGCAATGGATGGCTGTTGGTCATCGAGTTGTTCCTGGAAGGGGGACTGATTCAGGCCCGCACGGTCATGAGCCAGGGCGACAACAGAAGTCCGGATCACACGCAGAATTTTCATTGGACCTTGGCGTTTGATGGGGCTGTTGGTGGTAAGTAGCGGGTGCATGGTGCAGCCGCTTGGGCCAGTGACAAAGAGCCAAGAATTGTCCGCGTGAGTGGACCATGAGCCTGCTTCAGAGCAGCGCCACGATGCGCTCGCCCAACCGTTCGGCGCTGGCTTGCGAATCGATGTTGGCAAAGCCCAGCATCAGGCCGCACTGGCTTTCGGGACCGATATAGCACTCGCTCAAGGCTTCGGCGTAGATCCCCGCATTCAGCAGGCGTTCGACCAGCTCGCGGTCGGACTGCGCACGGGTCAGGCGCAGGATCAAGTGCATGCCGCCGGGCTGTGCATCGATCTGGATGTGTTCGCCGAGGACCTTGCTCAGGCCGTTGACCGCCGCTACCCGGCGTTCGCCATAGAGCTTGCGCATGCGCTGGATATGCCGGGCGAAATGTCCCTCGGTGACGAAAGTGCTGACGATGGCCTGGGTCAGCTCCGGGACGCCGCCAAGGAACGTCCGGGCGACCTGCTGGAAACGTTCGACCTGAGATGGCGGCACCACCAGATAGGCGATCCGGATACCGGGAAACAGCACCTTGCTGAATGTGCCGGCGTACAGCACGCGACCCTCGCGATCGAGGCTTTTCAGGGCCGGCAGCGGGCGGCTGACGTAGCGGTATTCGCCGTCGTAGTCATCTTCGATGATCCACGCCTGCTCGCGGGCTGCCCACTCCAGCAGTTGCAGGCGCCGCGGCAAAGACAGCGACACGCACAACGGACTCTGATGTGCTGGCGTAACCACTACCGCGCGGGCGGTGGGACATTGATCAATGCCCTGGGTGACTTGCAGGCCATCCTGGTCCACGTCCACAGGTTGTACCCCGATCTGCAAATACTCCAGCAACTGGCGGGTAGGGGGGTAGCCGGGGTTTTCCACGAGGGCCCGATCACCCGCTTGCAGCAAGGCGTGAACGATCAGCGTCAGGGTATTGCGGTAGCCCGAGGTCACGAACACCTGGGAAGGCAGGCAATTGATGCCACGCGCCAGTTGCAGGTAACTGGCAATCGCGTTGCGCAGAGATTCCAAACCTTGGGCCGACGGATTGGCCATGTCCGCAACCCCTGTGGCGCGCACGCAACGGGCACCGATCTGCGCCCAGATTTTTCGTGGAAACTCATCCAGCGCAGGCAAGGCCATCTGGAAGGGCAGTACCGCCGCCTTGTGCCGCACCGACGCGCCGGGCGCTGGAGTCGATGGGTGATCGGTGTGCGCCTGTCGCGGCCGCACGTTCAGCCCGGCGGCCACCACGGTGCCGGCCTGACCGCGCGGTTGGATATAGCCCTCTGCCGCCAGCAGCGAATATGCGCTGTCGACGGTGCCCCGGGCCAGCCCAAGCTCCTTGGCCAGCGACCGGGCTGCAGGAATGCGTTCGCCCGGCGCGAGCACGCCATCGGTGATTGCCCCGCGAAAACGCCAGTAGATTTGCCGGTAGATCGGTTCCGTCGAGGTGGGGTCGAGGGGCGACTGGCTATTGAAGGGACTGGTCATGGATGCACTCAGGGAAACTGCCCTTGCCGCAGGCAGGAAAAAAGCAGCCTACAAGCCTTCACGGTCTTGCTCCAAGGGCCATGATTGACCTTGGCGACTGGGCCATGAGCATGCCTTGTCGGTCGCCCTATGGCCCAGTTCACAAGCCAGAACATGGCTCTTCAACCATAGGCCAAGCAGGCCCAGGATGCAGTCCTCCAAACAGCAAACCCGAGGATTCATCATGACTCAACGTATCGACTACGCTAGTGCTGCCCCGGAAGGTTACAAGGCTTTCGGCAACGTTTATGGCTACCTGCTCAAGACTGATCTACCCACCGAACTGATCGATCTGGTTTACCTGCGGGTTTCGCAAATCAATGGCTGCGCATTCTGCATCGACATGCATTCGCGTGACCTGCTCAAGCTCGGAATTGCAGTCGAAAGACTGGTAATGGTGCCGGTATGGCGTGACGCCGGGGAATTGTTCAGCTCTCGGCAACGCGCTGCGCTTGCCTGGGCGGAGTCCGTCACCAGGGTTTGCGAGACAGGTATTCCCGATGACGACTACGTTGAAGCAACTGCCGAATTCAACGACAAGGAACTGACGGACCTTACCTACGCCATCGGCTTGATGAACGCCTTCAATCGATTCGGTGTTGCCTTCCGCTCGTCCCCAGATGCCGTTAATCGGGCTTGAACGGCCTGCATGGCAATCCCCTCACCAAGCCTCGCCTGGCGCACATCGCCTGGCGAGACATGTTACGGAGTTACCACTTATGGCATGGGCCCTTCTGGGAGTAGCCGGGGTTCTTGAAATTGCATTCGCCTATTACTTGAAGGGGTCTGAGGGTTTCACACGTTTGATACCTGGACTGCTTGCTGTTGGCGCCGGCCTGTCGAGCGTGTTTCTACTTTCGCTGTCGCTGCGAACATTGCCCGTTGGCACTGGCTACGCGGTCTGGACCGGCATCGGAGCAGCAGGCACCGCAGTGCTCGGGATGGCGGTATTGGGCGACGCGATGGCGCCGTTGAGAGTGCTCTGCATTGTGATGATCTTGGCCGGTGTTATCGGGCTGAAGTTGGTATCAGGAAACTGAAACGACTCACCCAGAAGAACTCCTTTCCACATCACCCAGACGAAAACCGCTTTCGATAATCACTCGGCCCAACCCCGAGCCGCCGCATGAACGCCCGTCTGAAGCCGTCCGCATTCGCATAACCCACGGTGTCGGCCAAGCGTTTGAGGGATACATCCGAATCCTCGATCAGGCGTCTGGCCGCATCGATGCGGGCCAGTTCGACAAACTCTCCTGGTGTGAATCCGGCCTCCTGCTTGAACGTACGAGCAAAGTTGCGTTCGCTCATTCCTGCGCGGGCGGCCAGCGTGGGGATGCTCAGGTCGGCCTTGAGGTGGTTCAACACATAACTCTGTACATCACTGATCACACTGCGTTCGGCGGTTTGGGCTGCCAGCTGTGCGCTGAACTGCGATTGCCCGCCAGGGCGCTTGAAGAACATCACCATTTCGCGGGCAACGCTGAGCGCCAGTTCCCGGCCGTGGTCTTCCTCCACCAGCGCCAGGGCCAGGTCCATGCACGCCGTGACCCCGGCGGAGGTATAGAGATTGCCGTCCTTGATGAAGATGCTGTCAGGTTCCACCTCGGCTTGCGGGTGTTCCTTGGCCAGCCTGGCGCTGGAGTTCCAGTGGGTCGTGACGCGTCGTCCATCGAGCAAGCCCGCTGAGGCGAGCAGGAAAGCACCACTGCAAACCGAGCACAAACGCCGTACTGTCTTCGCTTGCTGGCGAAGCCACGCCTGCAACACAGGATTCGAGGCGATGGCGTCTACGTGCGGGCTGCCGGCCACCAGCAGGGTGTCGATTCTTCCTTTATAGGTTTCGAATGTCTCGTCGATGGCGATTTTCAAGCCGTTCGAGCCTTTTACCAGGCCCTTCTGCGTGCCGATCACTTCAACCCGATAAGCACGGGGGTTGCCAAGTTGGCGCGACGCCTCCGCGAACACGTCAGCGGGGCCAACGACATCCAGCAACTGCACACGAGGGAATGCCAGCAGTGTGATGCGCATGATTGTCTGCTCTCGTCGAATCATTGGCTGAATACGTCGTAATGCGACGGTTTCGGCCATCTAGTGTTTGGCTGAAAATAGCTTCACCAGCAAATTCGGTCAAACGGGAGACAACCATGAACACTGTATACGCCTCCACTGGCGCTGCAGCGCGACCAGTGCGCACGCCATCCATGAGGAACCTGCCCATCAATCTGTTTGGGGCGGTGATGGGCCTGGCCGGGCTGGCCCTGGCCTGGCGCTTGAGTGGGCAATACTTCGGTATGGGCGGCGCGCTGGGTGAAGCGATTGGTGCACTTGCCGGCCTGGTTTTCGTGGTGTTGGCGGTGGGGTATCTGGCCAAGTGGGTGAAACACCCTGAGGCGGTAAAGGCGGAGTTCAATCATCCGATCGCCAGCAACTTCTTCGGCACCGTCACCATCGCCATGCTGCTGCTTTCGGCGGTGGCTGCGCCGCACAGCCAATGGCTTGGGCAGGCGTTGTGGGTTCTGGGCAGTCTGTTGACTGTATTGCTGGCCGGCCTGGTGGTTTCCCGGTTGCTGGCAGGCGGGCACGAAGCTGCCAATGCCGTGCCGGTGTGGCTCATCCCGGGCGTTGCCACCCTGGATATCCCGGTAACCGGCGCGCATATGCCTATGGCCTGGGCCGCGCAGTTCAATATGTTCGCACTGGCGGTGGGGGCAACGCTGGCATTGATCTTCTACACCCGGATTTTTGCGCGGCTGGTGCATCAACCCGCCTTGGCCAAAGGCATGGTGCCTTCGCTGATGGTGCTGATCGCGCCGTTCGCCGTAGGTTTCCTGGCGTACACCAACCTGTTCGGGGAAATCGACCGGTTTGCCAGCGTGTTGTTCTATTTCGCCCTGTTCCTGTTCGTGGTACTGAGCTTCAAAGTGTTCCGTCGTGATGTGCCTTTCAGCCCTGCGTGGTGGGCCATCAGCTTCCCCATCGCAGCGCTGAGCAATGCGGCGCTCAAATATGCCCACGCGCAGGGCAGCACTGTGCTGATGGTTATCGCGGCGGTGATCCTGCTGTTTCTCACGGTGGCGCTGACTGTGCTGCTGCCCAAAACCCTCGGCAGCCTGTTCAGTGGAAAGTTGCTGGCTAACTGACTTTTACCTCCCCTTTGGCGAGCCTCATCGGCTCGCTTTTTTTGCTCAGCAGCAAGTCAGCACCTGCGAGTGGCCATTTAGCCCCGGCAGTCAATACTTCTCTCTACAAGCAGGCGTGCTGCCGATGGCGCGCCGCGGGAGGTGACAGGTGAACAAACTCTCAATCGTAGGTGCCGGAATGGTGGGCGAGGCGGCGGCCCAGATCATCGCCCGGGAAGAGTTGTGTCGCGAATTGACGTTGATCGATGTCCAGGGCGAGTTGGCGAAGGGCAAGGCGCTGGATGTGTGGCAGGCGGCAGTTGAGTCCGGTTCCGATACCCGGGTTCATGGCGGGGCCGATGCGCAATTGCTGCACGACTCCGAGCTGGTGGTGATCACGGCGGGTGTGCCGCGCAAGCCTGGCCAATCGCGCCAGGATGTATTGAGCATCAACCTGCCCATCATCGATGGCATCATGCGCGATATCAACCAGCATGCGCCGACGGCCACGGTGCTGGTGGTGTCGAACCCGGTCGATGTGCTGACCTATCGGGCCTGGTCGCTCAGCAAACTCGGGCGCAACAAGGTGTTCGGGCAGGCGGGGGTGCTGGATACCGCGCGCATGAAGTGTTTCATTGCCGAGGAAACCGGGTTTTCGGCTCGAGACATTACCGCGCTGGTGCTGGGCGGGCATGGCGATAGCATGGTGCCGCTGATGCGCTACTGCGCGGTCAGTTCGGTGCCGCTTTCGCACTTCCTGTCCAATGAGCAGATAGAGCGGATCGTGCAGCGCACGCGTCAAGGTGGCGGCGAGATTCTCGGGCTGAAGAAGATGGGCAGCGCCTGCGATGCGCCGGGCGTGGCCATTGCGCAGATGGTGGACGCCATCGCCCACTGGCGAAACAGCATTTTGCCGACGGTCGCGATTCTTGAGGGCGAGTACGGGCGCACCGGCATTGCCATGGGTGTCCCCTGTGTATTGGCCGGGGAGGGGATCGAGCGGGTGATCGAGTTGTCGCTGGATGCGCAGGAGCAGGCGATGTTCGATCAATCCGCAGATCAGGTGGCGCGTGATATTGCCGAGATGAATGCGCTGGTGGGCGGGGGAGCATGAGGGAAACGAAGGGGAGCGGAGCGCCGGTCGCTGGCGCTCCCTGGATTTGATCTTGCCTGTCAGAGCTCTTCGTTCAGCCCTTGGTTTTTCCCCAATGCCTGATTGACCGCCAACCAGCCGTTCACGGCGGTCTCTCCGGCTTCTGCGAACGCTCGCTCCAGCAACTTCACCTGCTCACGCCGCAACGTCTGCTCCAGATTAGCGCCATCATCGGTCAGCTCAAGCAGGCGCATGCGCTTGTCGTTCGGCGATGCAGCGCTGTCGACAAGGCGCATTTCCATCAATTGACGCAGCGGAATGTTCAGCGCCTGTTTGCTCACCCCGAGCAATGTCAGCAGTTCCTTGACGCTGAGGCCTGGATAGCGGGCGATGAAAAACACGATGCGTTGATGCACCCGGCTCAAGCCTCTGCGTTCCAGAATCGCGTCTGCCTTGGCAGTGAACGCCTGGTAACCAAAGAAAAATGCCTCCATGGCCTGTTGCTGGGTGCTGCAGTTTTTTAGGTCAATCATGTTGACATATCCGCCAGGGGCGTCGTAATTTCGGTCAAGCAGTTTGACTTATTTCTCCCACGCTTCGCTACCGGTGATCCCATGGCTTTCTCCGAACGTGTCTCGCGTCTTAAAAGCTCCCTGATTCGTGAAATCCTGGCTGCGGCGCAGAAGCCAGGCGTGATGTCGTTCGCTGGCGGGCTGCCTGCCGAAGCGATGTTGCCGACTGTCGAGTGGGCCGATATGCCCGTGGCGATGGGGCAGTACGGCATGAGCGAAGGTGAACCCGCCCTGCGTGAGGCATTGGCCGCCGAGGCCCGTGCACTGGGTATCGAGTGCCAGGCCAATCAGGTTCTGGTCCTCAGCGGTTCTCAGCAGGCCCTTGACCTCGCGGCGAAGCTTTACATCGACCAGGGCACTGAGGTGTTGCTGGAGGCGCCAACGTATCTGGCAGCCCTGCAAACGTTTCAGTTCTTCGGCGCCGATTGCCTCCCCGTACAAATGGCCGCGGATGGCCCAGACCTCGCTTCGTTGCGCAGCCGTCTGGAGCAGCATCGTCCAGCATTCATCTATTTGATTCCGACCTTCCAGAACCCCTCGGGGCTGCGCTACAGCGAAGCCAAGCGAGCTGCGGTCGCTGCATTGCTGGATGAGTTCGGCGTGACGCTGATCGAAGACGAGCCATATCGCGAACTGACCTTTGACGGCGGCACCGCAAAGCCTCTGGTCAGCCACCTGCGCAAGGCCAGCTGGATCTACACCGGCACGTTGTCGAAAACCTTGCTTCCAGGGCTGCGGGTGGGCTACCTGATCGCCAGCCCGGACTTGTTCCCGCACTTGCTGCGGCTCAAGCAGTCGGCCGATTTGCACACCAACCGGGTGAGCCAGTGGCAGGCGTTGCAGTGGCTGGGTACGGAAAAGCTGGAGCGCCATTTGGAAGCGCTGCGCGACTACTACCGGCGCCGTCGGGATGCGTTTCAGGTTGCACTGGAAACGCACTTTTGCGACCTGGCGGATTGGAAAGTGCCCGAGGGCGGGTTGTTCTTCTGGCTGACGCTCAAGCGTCCGCTGGACACCCGCACATTGCTTGAGTCAGCACTGGCGGTCGATGTCGCCTTCATGCCGGGAGAGCCATTTTTCCCCGAGCCCGACAAGCACCTGGGGCATCTGCGGTTGAATTTCAGCCACGTCGAACCCGAAAAACTGGATGAAGGCCTCAAGCGGTTGGCGGCCGTCGTGCGCCAGGCTCAGTGTGCAGAGGCGGCCTGAGGCTGCCAACACCGAGGCAGGCGCTATCGACGTCTGGATCAGGGCTGAAGGTCGCCGGTATCGCCGATCAGGCCGAGCGCTTCGATGGCCAGCAGGGCACAGCGTTCGTCGTTGTCCGAGGTATCGCCACTGACGCCGATGGCACCCAGCACGCGGCCCTCGGCATCGCGCAGCAGAATACCGCCGGGCACCGGGATCACTTCGCCACCTGTGAGGCTGTTGATGGCGTCGAAGAATGCGGGCATCGCCTGGGCGCGGCGGGCCAGTTCGCGGCCGCCGAAGCCCATGCCCAGGCAGCCGCGTGCCTTGCCGGTGGCGATTTGCGGGCGCAGGAAGCTGGCCTGCTCGTCACGCAGGATCGCCAGTGGGTTGCCCGCGCTGTCGAGTACCGCGGCCGCCAACGGCCGCACGCCCAGGGCGCGGGCGTGGCGTAGGGTGTTGGCGGCCAGTTGCGCGGCCCGTTCGAAGTCCAGCGTTGTCATGTTCACAGGCTCCATTTGCCAAGTTCGGCCACGCGGTCGCGGGTATACAGGTCGGTCCATTTCAGCGAGTTGAAGTCCGACACCTGCTTGGGGTTGTAGGCAGTGCGTTGCAGGCGTACCGGTTCGCCGGCCTTGTACACGGCCTGCAGACGGTTGCGGTCCTGGAGGATGCGGATGTCGTCCAGTGGCGAGCCATCGAGTACCAGCAGATCAGCCTGCTTGCCCGGTTCCAGCGTGCCGAGGGTTTCGCCCCGCGGCATCAGCCGTGCGCCGACGTTGGTCGCGGCATACAGCGCCTCGGCCGGGGTGAAGTCCAGGCGTCGCACCAGCAGTTCCAGCTCGCGGGCGTGCCATTCACCGTAAGGCGTGACGGCAAAACCGCTGTCGCTGCCGCAGGCGAAGGGCACACCTGCGGCCTTGGCACGCTTGAGTATTGGCGTGCCGAGCTCCAGGGTCCGTGCGCAGTAGCCGGCATAGCCGGTGCTGATCGCAGGGTCGTGAGGCTGACAGAAGTCCACGGTGTTCTGTGGAAAGGTCATGGTCGGGGCCAGCACGCTACCGGCCTCAAGCAGCGCCTCGATGCAGGCGTCGTCCATGTAAAAGGCGTGGAACACCAGGTCGACACCGGCCTTGGCGGCGTACATCACCGCCTCGCGTCCGTAAGCGTGGGTGGCGACGCGGCAGCCGAGGCGATGGGCTTCATCGACCATTTCGCGGGTTTCGTCGGCGGTGAAGGCGGCGATGATTTCGCCGTTGGGGCGACGATGGGTGCCGTCCATGGCGATCTTGATCAGGTCCACGCCGTCCTTGGCCTGCTTGCGGATCTGCGCTATGGCTTCGGTACGGCTGGTGACCAACGCGGCGGTGAAGTATTCCGGGGCGCCGACGCGGCTGGGGAACCAATCGTTGAGGCTCTGCCGGTTGGTGATCACACGGCTGCTGGCGGCAATGCGTGGGCCTTCGAACAACCCGGCGTTGACTGTGTTGCGTACGGCGATGCTGAGCTGGCCGCTGTCGCCTGGGCAGACCATCGAGGTCACACCGGCGGCCAACACGTGCTGGGCGAAGAACAGCCCGCGCAGGGCGCGGAATTCGTCGCTGGTCCAGATGTCGATGTCCTCTTCGCTCTGGGCATTGCCGAATGCCAGATGGGTGTGGACATCCACCAGCCCAGGCATGACGAAGTTGCCGTGGGCCTCGCGGTCGCCGGGCCGTGGGCGGGGGGCCTCGGAGGTGGGTCCGACATGGCGGATAACGCCGCCTTCAATAATCAGCGTCTGCTGCTGGCGGGCTTGCAGGCCGGTGCCATCGAACAGGGTGGAACAGTGCAGGTGCAGGGCGCCCATGGATGGACTCTCCTCGTCTTGTTGTTTGCCTCAGGGCAAGGCCGGCAGCGCCGGCGCGAAGGGTATCAGGCGGTGTGGCCGCCCAGTGTCTCGGCGACCCAGTCGGCGATGTAGTGGCCGGCATTGATGCTGTTGTCGAAGCTTGAGTGCTGCACACCGCCTTCGCGGTCGGTGAAGATCTTCAGCTCGCGCTTGGGGCTGTTCACCAGTTGCTCATAGGTGCGATGCGCCCATTTGAGCGGGATCTGCGAGTCCTTCTCGCCGTGGGTGACCAGGAACGGCACGCGGATGCGGTCCAGCACGCCGTCGAGGTGCACGTTCTCGGCGATGCGCATGAAATCGTCCATGTCGTTCGCGCCCCAGACCCAGCGCACGTGGGCCCAGTAGTGTGGCACCGGGAAGTCGCCTTCTTTCTCCAGGCGCCGCTTCTGCACGTCGCGCCAGTCGTGGTTGGCGCCCCACACCACGCCGCAGGCGAAGCGTGGCTCGAAGGCCACCGCACGGGGGCAGTAGTAGCCGCCCAGGGATACGCCTTCAAGGCCGATGCGCTTGGGGTTGACGTCAGCGCGGGTTTCCAGCCAGTCCACCACGCGGCTGGCCCAGTGCTCGCTGTCGTAGCGTGCGGTCAGGCCGTGCAGGCGCAGTGCTTCGCCGGTGCCGGGCTGGTCGATGATCAGTGAGGACACGCCTCGCTTGGCCAGCCATGCAGGCAGGCCGACGCGGTACTTCATCTCCTTGGTCGAGTCCAGGCCGTTGACCTGCACCAGCAGCGGTGCAGGGCCAGTGACGCCCTCGGCGCGTACTAGCAGGCCCGACAGGCACTTGCCTTCGTAGGGGATTTCCACCCGTTCGCAGTTTTCCCCGGACAGGTCGATGCCGCGGGCGAAGGTGTCCAGAAAGCGCTGGTACAGCGCCGCACGACCTGGCGCGCCATGGGCCTGCAGGCGCTCGCAGGTGAGGTAGTAGGTGGCGGCGCGGTTGTACTTCTCGCCGGCAGAGAGGTGCCTGCCGGCGGCTTGGTCTTCTTCGGCCAGGGCGCAGAGCTTGTCGGCCATCTTCGCCCAGGTTTCTCGGAATGCCTGGGTGCCGGCAGCGTCTGGCTGCTTGGCGGCCTCCTGCAGGGGGGCGCACATCGCTTCGATCTCACCCATGCGGGCACCCATTTCGATGGCCAGGTCCACCGAGAGATTCCAGACGTAATTGGTGGGGAAGTAACGGAACATTGTTGTTGTCCTTCTGCGGTCGTTGAGTCCGGCGCCTTCAAGTTGCGACAGGCACGCAAGGCGCGGTTCGAAGGCAAGGTACGCAGGCAGGACGGGGCGGGGCCAATCGAGTGTGGGGATGCAAGGTATCGCGAAACGCGATGCCCCGACGCCGTTGCGGCGGCCGGGGCGATGTGTGTTGCTCAGGCGGTGGCGCGCAGGATGTTCGGCTGTTGGTCGGCGTGCCGGATGAAGTCACTGATGCGCTCGCGCAGCCAGCGGTGCATGGGGTCACCGTCCATGCTGCGATGCCAGAGCATGAATTCGCGCATCACTGGGATCTTCACTGGGGGCGGCAGGATGCGCAGGGGCAGATAGCCCGCGTAGAGTTCGGCCAGGCGCCGGTGCATGGTGGCGACGCGCGGCGTGCCTACCAGCAGCTGCGGCAGGGTATTGAAGTCGTTGGTGATCACTTCCAGGCGGCGGTTGAAACCGTACTGGCTCATGAACCAGTCCTCGATGCTCAAGTGCCGGTTGCGGCCAAAGCCCACCGAAATGTGCCCCATCTCCATGTACTGTTCCAGGGTCAGGTGTTCGCCGACCTGGGGGTTGTCGCGCCAGACCACGCAGACATGTTCTTCTTCGAACAGCAGTTGCGCCGGGTGGCCGTCGATCAGGTAGCGCTCGGGCACGATCATCATGTCGACCTCGCCACGCATCAGCAGCTCGGCGCTGCCGTCACCCGGGCTGATCATCTCGAAGGTGATGTGTGGTGCCTGCTGGTGGATTTTCTGGATGACCTGGGCGAACAGCACACTGATCAGGTAGTCCGAGGTCACCAGGCGAAAGTGCCGCTTGCTGCTTGCAGGCTCGAACACCGGCTTGGCGGTGATCGAGGAACGGATGGTCAGCAGTACCTCACGCACCGGGTTGGCCAGCTCAAGGGCATAAGGGGTTGGCTGCATCTTGCGGCCGACCTGTACCAGCAACTCGTCCTCGAAAAAGTTTCGCAAACGGCCCAGTACGCCGCTGGTGGCCGATTGGGTCATGTGCAGGCGTTCGGCGGCTCGGGTGATGTTCTGCTCCTCGAGCAGGACATCCAGTGCCACCAGCAGGTTCAGATCCAGGTGATGGAAGCGCATGGTGATAGCTCACGGTTCTTGTAGTTATTTTCGCGATACCTTCCCGCTGCATTGCCGATACGTCAAGGCCAATCCGCTGTCCAGCCGAGCCAACGCCAGGCGCCATGGGCTGGCGCACAGGTATCGCGATTGCCGATGCCTCGCATCCTGACTCGCGATTGGTCACGCCGCCTCCCCACCGAGCAACCTGAACTCCAGTCGAGCGGCCGCCGAGTCGCCACGACCCATGTCCGGTGACCCTGCCTCGCCGAATAACAATTTCAATGGAGTGGTAGCCATGAACATTCTTGGACTCGACGCGTTGGTCTTTGGCGTCGACGATATCCAGGCCTGTAGCAATTGCCTGCGTGACTACGGCCTTGTGGCCGCCCAACTGGACGCCGACGGAGGCCGTTTCGAGGCGTTGGACGGCACCGCGATCATCATTCGCCACGGCGACGACAGCAGCCTGCCGCCCGCGCTGGGCCCAACTCCGTCACTGCGCGAGACGGTCTACGGCGTCGCTTCGACGGCAGACCTGGAGGCCATCGCCGATGAACTGGGGCGAGACCGTGAAGTGCGCCGTGACGAGCACGGTGCGCTGCACACCGTCGACGACCTGGGTTTCGCCATCGCCTTCCAGGTTTCCTGCCGTCGCGCCTTCGAGGCACCCGCCGACCTGACCAACGCTCCCGGCAGCGCGCCGCAGCGCCCGCTCAACCAGCTGGGCATTACCCTGGACATGCCGGCGGTGCCACGCACCTTGTCCCACGTGGTGTACTTCGTGCCCGACGCGGCCAAGGGCGAAGCCTTTTACCGTGACCGCCTGGGTTTCGTCACCACCGACAGTTTCATCGGCGTAGGCCCGTTCATGCGCACCGCCGGCATGGACGACCACCATTGCCTGTTCATGATCCAGACGCCACCGCACATGCAGGGCTGCGAGCACTTCACCTTCCACATGGGCAGCGGCACGGAGGTGCTGCTGGCTGGCACACGCTTCCAGCAGAACGGCTGGACCAGTTTCTGGGGCCCCGGTCGGCATCTGCTGGGCTCCAACTGGTTCTGGTACTTCAACAGCCCGCTTGGCTGCCACATCGAATACGACGCCGACATGGACAAGCATGACGACGAGTGGGCGGCGCGTCAGGCGCCGATGTCGGCCGACAACTCGCAGCTGTTCCTGTTCAGCTCACGGGAGAAATGGGCACCTGGTGGCCCACCGCCCAAGCAGGGCTGAGCCGTGGACTGTGCCGTGCTGTGCCGGCTCGATGAGCTGGGCGAGGGCCAGGCGCGAGGCTTTGACCCGCAGGGCAGTGGAGCAGACAGCCTGTTCGCGCTCCGGTACCGAGGCGAAGTACGGGTCTACCGCAACCGCTGCCCGCACCTGCTGGTGCCGCTGGAGTATCGCAAGGATCGATTCCTCAGCGCCGATGGCCAGTGGGTCATCTGCTACGCCCACGGCGCTCGCTTCAGGCCCGACGACGGCGCCTGCGTCCATGGCCCATGCCGGGGTGAGACGTTGCAGACGCTTCAGCACCGCGAGGCACACGGCTGGCTGCTATTGCCGCTGGAACAACTCAATACCTGAGCTATCGCGCCACGCGATAGCTCGCATCCCGGGACTCGATTGGTCAAAGCCCGGCGCTGCCGGGAAGCTGTGCCCAGGCACAGGAAACGGCCGCCTCGCATGGCGCGGCGGACAACAAGAACAAGACGTGAGACATGCCATGAATACTGTGAACAACGTGCTGATCGTGGGTGGCGGAATTGGCGGGCTTTGTGCCGCCATTGCCCTGCGCCGCAAGGGTATCGCTGTCGACCTGGTCGAGCTAAAAACCGAATGGACCGTCTATGGCGTCGGCATCATCCAGCAGAGCAACGTGGTGCGCGAGATGCACCGACTGGGCCTTCTGGAGGCCTACCTGGACGCGGCTTACGCCTTCGAGGACGTCGCCATCTATACGACCCAGGGCCAGCAGCTTGCGCGCATTCCCGGCCAGCGCCTGGCTGGCCCTCGGTATCCAGCCAACGTCGGCATCTCTCGCCGAGCCTTGCACAAGGTACTGAGCGAAACCGCCATCGAACTCGGCACCCAGGTGCGCCTGGGCACCTCGGTGGAGCGCTTCGAACAGGACGACAGCGGGGTTGACGTGCTGTTCACTGATGGCAGTGAGGGCCGCTATGGGCTGATGGTCGGTGCCGATGGGTTGTTCTCGAAGGTGCGCGGTTTGTTGTTCGGCGACCGCTACCAGCCGCGCTTCACCGGGCAGTCGGTATGGCGCTACAACTTCCCGCGTGCCGAGGGCATCGACCACCTGGCCAACTACCAGGGGCCGTCCGGCAATGCCGGCCTGGTGCCGCTGGCCGATGACCTGATGTACCTGTTCACCACCTCCCACGAGCCAGGCAACCCCTGGATGGAACCGGCCACCCTGGCGGATGGCCTGCGCCAGCGCCTGGCCGGTTTCGGCGGGCTGATCGGCGAGTTGCGCTCGCGAATCGTCGACAGTGCCGAAGTTGTCTACAAGCCGCTGGAAGCGGTGTTCGTCGATGAACCCTGGTATCGCGGCCGCGTATTGCTGATCGGCGATGCCGCCCATGCCACCACGCCACACCTGGGGCAGGGCGCCGGCATGGCCATCGAGGATGCCGTGGTGCTGGCCGAGGAACTCACCGCCGGTGGCAGCCTGGATGTGCAGTTGAAGCGCTTCATGGCGCGGCGTTTCGAACGCTGCAAGTTCATCAGCGACATGTCCCTGCTGGCCGGCGAGAAGGAAGTCCAGCGTGACCCGTCCTTCGACCGCATCGGCCTGGTCAAGCAGATGCTGGAGGTCACCGCACGGCCGATCTGATTCCCCGTACCCGGCGCACCCTGCCTTGCTGGCGCGCCGGGTGCCACGCCAACACCGACGCACAAGAACAAGAAAGAGGAAACCCCGATGTTGACTCGCAAAGGTGCAATCGTACGGCCGTTGCCGGCGCTCAAACCCATCAGCCTGGCGCTTCTTGCGCTGGCTACCAGCCAGGCCCAGGCCTTCGAACTCGACACCGGCAACCCCGACCTGCGGGTGCGCTGGGACAATACCCTGAAGTACAGCGCCGCCTGGCGTACCCAGGACGCCAGCAGCAAGCTGACCGAAGGGCAGACCGCGCTGAACCTGGACGACGGTGACCGCAACTTCGACAAGGGGCTGATCTCCAACCGCCTCGACCTGCTGTCCGAACTGGACATCACCTATGGAAACGTCGGTGCGCGGGTCAGTGGCGCGGCCTGGTACGACGATGTCTACAACCAGGGCACCGACAACAACGACCCCAGCCGCGCCAACAGCTACTCGGTCGACTACGACGAATTCACCGATGACACCCGCAAGCTGCACGGGCGCAAGGGTGAGCTGCTCGATGCCTTCATCTTCGGCAAGACCGAGATCGGCGACCTGCCAGTGTCCGGCCGCCTGGGCCGCTACGCCATGCAGTGGGGCGAGAGCTTGTTCTACGGTATGAACGGCATCGCCGGCGGCATGGCGCCGGTTGACGTGGTCAAGGGCCTGTCGGTGCCCAACACCCAGTTCAAGGAGCTGATCCGGCCGGTGCAGCAGATTTCCGGCCAATTGCAGCTGACGCCGGATGTGTCCGTGGGGGCGTACTACCAGTTCGAGTGGGAGGCCAACCGCCTGCCGGCGGCCGGCAGCTACTTCTCCAGCGACGACTTCTTTGGCGACGGTGGCGAACGCATGTTCGTCGGCACGCCGGTGTTCCCCGGCGGACAGCCGTTGGCATTCTTCCGTGGCAATGACAAGGAGGCCAAGGACTCGGGGCAGGGCGGCGTGCAACTGCGCTGGCGCACCGAGACGGTGGACTGGGGCGTGTACGCCATTCGCTTCCATGACAAGTCGCCGCAACTCAACGTGCGCCCGGACTTCGCCAACCTCGACCCGGTCAGCGGCAAAGCCGGCGAGTTCTACTGGGTCTACCCCGAAGGCATCGAGGCCCTGGGCGCCAGCTTCTCCACGACCCTGGGCAACTTCAACATCGCTGGCGAACTGTCCACGCGCTGGAACCAGCCGCTGGCCTCGACCAACCAGCACGCGCTTGCCACGGACGAGGCGATCGACAACGACGATGACCCGGTGTACGCCACCGGTCGCACGTTGCACGCCAACTTCTCCTGGCTGGCCAGCCTGGAGCCGAACTTCATCGCCGCCGAATCGAGCTTTCTGGGCGAAATCGCCTGGAACCGGGTGATGAGCGTGAGCAAGAACGCCGATGCCGTCGACCCCAACGCCGACCGCGACGCCACCAGCCTGCGCCTGGTCTTCGAGCCGATGTACCGGCAGATCATTCCCGGCCTCGACCTGTCGGTGCCGATCGGCGCGAGCTACACCAACGGCGCATCCATGGCACTGGGCACCGGCTTTGGCAGCGACCACGGCGGCGACCTGAACATCGGCCTGAAGGGCAACTACCTAAATACCTGGAGCCTGGGCCTGACCTACACGCACTACTACGGCCCGGAGAACACCTTCCTCGACGCCGACAACCACTACACCTTCGAACAGTCGCTCAAAGACCGCGACTTCATCGCCTTCACCGTCAGCCGCACCTTCTGACCGAGGACTACCCGATGAGACACAACAAGAAAGTCGTTTCCCTGCTCACTGCCCTGAGTGCTTCGCTGCTGTTCGCCCACGGCGCCTGCGCCGCAGTGACTGCCGAGCAGGCAGCCACCCTCAAGACAACCTTGACCCCGCTCGGTGGCGAACGTGCCGGCAATGCCGACGGCAGCATTCCAGCCTGGACCGGTGGCTATACCAAGATCGACCCTGCCTACAAGGAGGGCGGCAAGCGTGGCGACCCCTTCGCCAACGACAAACCACTGCTGACCATCACCGCGCAGAACATGGCGCAGTACGCCGACAAGCTGACGCCGGGCATCCAGGCGATGTTGAAAAAGTACCCGGACAGCTACCGGTTGGACATCTACCCGACCCACCGCAGCGCCGCCGCACCACAATCGGTGTACGACGCCACCTTCGCCAATGCCACCAGTGGCAAGTTGCTCGACGGCCCTGCCGGCCCGATGCCAGAAGGCGCCGCCGGGGGCATTCCGTTTCCGATTCCCGCCAACGGCGTCGAAGCCATGTGGAACCACCTGTTGCGCTGGCGTGGTGCTTCCTGGCACGCCAGCTTCAATCAGTACCTGACCACCGCCGACGGCAAGCACGTACTGACCAACGACTCGCGTGCCGACCTGCAGATGCCTTGGTACTTGCCTGGTGGCGGTGGCGACAAGGGCGTGTTCTGGTCTATCCGCATGACCAACGATGGCCCGCCATTGCGTGCCGGCGAGGCCATCACCGGCCTTGAGAACCTCAACGCCGACAAAGCTGCGGTATGGACCTACCTGCCTGGCCAGCGTCGCGTGCGCCGCCTGCCCAATGCCTGTTGCGATACGCCGACACCGGCCACCGCCGGGGTCATGAGCTTCGATGAACTGTATGTGTTCAACGGCCGCCTCGACCGTTTCGACTGGAAACTGGTGGGCAAGCAGGAGATGTACATCCCCTACAACGCCAACCAGGTCTTCACCGCCGCCAACGCCGAAGCGCTGCTCGACCCGCATCACCTGAAGCCGCAAGCCATCCGCTGGGAATTGCACCGTGTCTGGGTGGTGCAGGCGACCCTGAAAAACGGCCAGCGCCACGTCATGCCCAAGAGCACCTACTACCTCGACGAGGACACCTGGGCCGCCGTGCTGGGTGAGCGTTACGACGCCCGCGACCAGCTGGCCAAGGTGGTCTGGACCTCGCCGGTGGTGCTGCCTGACCTGCCTGGCGTAGTGACCCTGACCAACGGCTTCTACGACCTGCTCTCTGGCGCCTGGTTTGCCGGTGACCTGTTCGCCGGCAAGAACGAGCAATACCGCATCGTGCCGCCCTACAAGGACTCGGTGTTCACCGCCGATGCCATGGCGGGCGAGGGTGTGCGCTGAACGGACGCACTGCGCTGTGCTGTGCCGAATACAACAAGAAAAGGCTGCGTGCGATGAACAAGATGCTCTATGGCTGGCTGCTGGCAGCCTGTTGCGGGCTGCCCCCGGCATTCGCCGGAAGTGACGTGGATGTACTTTCGCAGCCCGCCGTGCATGGCCCTCAAGCCTTGCACGCGGTGCTGCAGGATGTGGCCCGTGCCGGTACGCGCCTGGTGTCGGTGGGCGAGCGTGGTGTAGTGCTGCTCTCCGATGACAATGGCGCCACCTGGCGCCAGGCCACGGCCGTACCGGTGAGTGTCAGCCTGACCGCCGTGCAGTTCGTTGACGAGCGCAACGGCTGGGCAGTCGGCCACGCTGGCGTGGTGTTGCACAGCGAAGATGGCGGTGAACACTGGGCCTTGCAGCTTGACGGCAAGCGCGCCGCCGCCCTTGAGCTGCAGGCTGGCGAGGCTGATGGCGATGCCAGTCGCATCGCGGCGGCGCAGCGGCTGCAAGCTGACGGCGCCGACAAACCGCTGCTGGCCCTGAGCTTTGCCGATGCGCGCCACGGCTTGGTCGTGGGCGCCTATGGTTTGGCCTTGGCGACCACCGACGGTGGGCGCTCCTGGCAGTCCAGCATGGGGTTGTTGCCGAATCGGCGTGGGCTGCATCTTTATGCGCTGGCGCGCCAAGGTGCAGAGCTGTACGTCGCCGGTGAACAGGGGCTGCTGTTGCGCTCGCGTGATGGCGGTGCCCACTTCGTTGCGCTGCAAGGCCCCTACGACGGCAGCTACTTCGCCGCCAGCGTACTGCCCAGCGGGCGACTGCTGGTCGGCGGGTTGCGTGGCTCGCTGTTCGCCTCTGATGACGGCGGTGACAGTTTCCGAGCACTGGCCAACCCGATACCCGCTTCGCTCAATGGCATCCGCGTCGCCGGTAACCAGCTGTTGCTCGCCAACCAGGCGGGGATGCTGTTGCGCAGCGGCCTTGACGACTTCGCCGCCCAGCCCTTGCCAGTGACCGATGGCTTGCCGCTGGCCGCCGCCACCATCGCCGCCGACGGCGCCATCGTTGCCGTCGGCATGGCCGGTGCCCGCCGCCTGGCGCCATCTTCCCTTTCCACCACGACGGACTGAGCCATGCACGCCATGAATTCACCTGCGCCGTCCAGCGGCCGCCTCGATGACTTCGACAGCACATCCGGTTCGCTGCTTGAACGTGCGCTGTTCAACCACCGCGCTCTGGTCCTGCTGCTGTGCCTGGCAGCGACCCTGTTGCTCGGCTGGCAGGCCTCGCGCCTGACGCTCAACGCCAGCTTCGAGAAGATGATCCCCCGTGATCATCCGTTCGTTCACAACTACCTGGAGCACCGCCAGGAATTGGCCGGGTTGGGCAACGCGGTGCGCATCGCCGTGGTCAACCCGCACGGCAGCATCTACGACAAGGGCTACCTGCACAGCTTGCAGCAACTCAACGACGCTGTTTATCTGCTACCGGGCGTCGACCGTGCGGCAATGAAGTCACTCTGGACCCCGTCCACCCGCTGGACCGGCGTGACCGAGGATGGCCTGGAAGGCGGCCCGGTCATTCCCGACGGCTACGATGGTGGTGACGCGAGCCTCAAAGCGCTCAAGCGCAACGTCGAGCGTTCTAACGAGATCGGCCAGCTGGTGGCCTTCGACCAGCGTTCAAGCATCATCTACGTGCCGCTGCTGGAGAACACGCCGGACGGCCAAACCCTGGACTACACCGCCTTCGCCCATGAACTGGAGACCCTGCGCGAGCGCTTCCAGGCGCAGGGCGTGCAGATCCACATCACTGGCTTTGCCAAGGTGGTGGGCGACCTGATCGACGGCCTCAGGCAGATCCTGCTGTTCTTCGCCGCTGCCATCACCATCACCGCCGTGGTGCTCTATTGGTACACCCGCTGTGTGCGCAGCACCGCGCTGGTGGTGGTGTGCTCGCTGGTGGCGGTGATCTGGCAACTTGGCTTGCTGCCGCTGCTGGGCTACGAGCTCGACCCATACTCGGTGCTGGTGCCGTTTCTGGTGTTCGCCATCGGTATGAGCCACGGCGCGCAGAAGATGAACGGCATCATGCAGGACATCGGCCGCGGCATGCATCGCCTGGTGGCGGCGCGCTTCACTTTCCGTCGGCTGTTCCTGGCCGGGCTCACCGCGCTGCTGTGCGATGCCGTGGGCTTCGCCGTGCTGATGATCATCCAGATCCAGGTGATCCAGGACCTGGCGGTCATCGCCAGCCTGGGCGTGGCGGTGTTGATCTTCACCAACCTGATCCTGCTGCCCGTGCTGCTCTCCTATGTGGGCGTCAGTGCTCGTGCGGCGCGGCGCAGCCTGCGTGCCGAAGAGGCCGAGGCGAGCGGGGCGCGCAAGCATGCGCTGTGGCGTTTTCTCGACCTGTTCACCCAGCGTCGCTGGGCCGCGTGGTGCATCGCCGTGGCCGCACTGATGGCCGCCGGCGGCTACGCCGTGAGCCTGCACCTGAAGGTAGGCGACCTCGACGCCGGCGCCCCCGAGTTGCGCGCCGATTCACGCTACAACCGCGACAACGCCTTCGTCACCCGGCACTACGGCGCCAGCAGTGATGTGTTCGCGGTGATGGTGCGCACCGCCCCCGGTGGTTGTTCGGCCTACGACACCTTGAAACGCGTGGATGATCTGGACTGGCAGTTGCGCGGCCTGCAGGGGGTGGACTCGACCAACTCGCTGGCACTGCTCAACCGCCGTGTGCTGGTTGGCCTCTCCGAAGGCAGCCCGAAGTGGTACGACCTGGTCAACAACCAGGCGACCCTGAACATGGTCACCGCCAACGCTCCACGTGGGCTGTACAACGACGACTGCAGCCTGCTGACGCTCTACGCCTACCTCACCGACCACAAGGCCGACACCCTGGCGCGGGTGGTGGACAGCGTCCAGGGCTTTGCCCAGGCCAATGACAGCGAGCAGGCCAGCTTCCTGATGGCCGCCGGCAGCGCCGGCATCGAGGCGGCCACCAATCAGGTGGTTAAACAGGCCAACCGCGACATGCTGTGGTGGGTGTATGGCGCGGTGATCCTGCTGTGCCTGGTGACCTTCCGTTCCTGGCGCGCTGTGCTTTGCGCAGTGCTGCCGCTGGTGCTCACCTCGATACTTTGCGAGGCACTGATGGTCGCGCTGGGCATTGGCGTGAAGGTGGCGACCCTGCCGGTGATCGCCCTGGGTGTCGGTATCGGCGTGGATTACGCGCTGTACGTGATGAGCATCGTGCTGGCCCAACTGCGCCAAGGCGCGAGCCTGTCCCAGGCGTACTACCGCGCACTGTTGTTCACCGGCAAGGTGGTGATGCTCACTGGCATCACCCTGGCCATTGGCGTCGGAACCTGGATCTTCTCGCCGATCAAGTTCCAGGCCGACATGGGCGTGCTGCTGGCCTTCATGTTCGTCTGGAACATGGTCGGTGCACTGATCCTGCTGCCGGCGCTGGCCTACTTCCTCTTGCCACAACACCAGGCCCGTGCGGCGCTGCAGGCGGATGAGCCCAAGCCCCGGCAATGCGAGCAGGGTGCCCGCTTCAACCCGCTCAAGGAGGTGAGCCATGGCCGTTGAACGCATCGCCGGTCGTGCCCAGGCCATGCTGTTGCTGTTCGGTAGCTGTCTACCCGTGCTGGGCGCGGTGCTTATCGCACCGGTGCTGCCACGCATGCACGCGCATTTCGCCGAGACGCCGGGCGTTGCCGTGCTGGTACCGGTTGCGCTGACGCTGCCGGCCCTGGTGATCGCCTTGCTGGCGCCGCTGGCGGGTGTGCTGGCCGACCGTGTCGGGCGCCGACCGTTGTTGCTGGCGAGCATGCTGCTGTACAGCCTCTGTGGGGTGTTGCCGCTGTGGCTGGATTCACTGGGCCTGATCGTCGCCAGCCGCGCCGGCATCGGCCTGGCTGAAGCCGGGATCATGACCTGCTGCACCACGCTCATGGGCGACTATTTCGACGGCCAGCGCCGCTCGCGGTTGTTCGCCCAGCAGATGGTGGTTACCTCGCTGTCGGCCGCGTTGTTCATGGGCGTGGGAGGCGCGCTGGGTGAAAGCGACTGGCGCACTCCGTTCTCACTCTACGCAGTGGGTGTGCTGTGCCTGCCGTTGATGGCGCTGCTGCTCTGGGAACCTCGGGCCGTCCGCATCACGTCCGAAGCGACGGCTGTTTCACGTTTCCCATGGGCGGCCCTGGCGCCGTTGTACCTGCTCACCACGTTGGCCGGGGTCAGCCTGTTCATCGTCCCGGTTCAAGCCGGCTACCTGCTGCAACTGTTGCACATTGATGCGCCGCAGCAGGTAGGCCTGACCATGGGCGCCAACCAGCTCGGCGTGCTGGCCGGCGCGCTGGTCTTCCGCCTGCTGACGCGTCTGTCGGCCTGCCGGCTGCTGGCTCTGGGGTTTGCCACGGCGGGGCTTGGTGGCGGCCTGATGGCGCTGTCGACCGGCCATGCGCTGGTGGTACTGGCGGTTCTGGTCAACGGCCTGGGGGTCGGCCTGTTGCTGCCGACGCTCATCAACCTGGTGATGCAGCAGGTCGGTTTCGACCAGCGCGGCCGTGCCACAGGTGGGTTCACCGCGGCCATTTTTGCCGGTGAGTTCATCAGCCCGCTGCTGGTGTTGGCACTGACTGACGGTGTGATCTCGCAATTGCCACCCGCACTGTTGCTGGTCGCCTTCGGCCAGTTGGCACTGGCGCCTGTGTGCCTGCGGCTGATACGGCATGAGCGCTCGGCAGTGGGGGTAGGGGCATGATCAGCGAACTGTTTTCCCTGGCGGGCAAGACTGCACTCATCACTGGCTCCACCCGTGGCATCGGCTTGGCCATTGCTCGCGAATACGGGCGCGCCGGTGCTCGCATCGCCATCAGCAGCGAGAGCGCTGAGGGCTGTGCGCAGGCCGTGGCGCAACTGGCGCAGGAGGGGGTCGAGGCCATCGCCCTGGTCGCCGACCTGAGCGACCCCGAGGCCGTGCAGGCCTTGGCGGGCCGCTGCCTGGAGCTTTTTGGGCGGCTCGACGCGCTGGTGTGCAACGCCGGTGTCGCACCGCACCTAGGGCCGCTGGCCACGGCCAGCGACGCCGACTGGGAGCTGACCTTCACCGTCAACCTGCGCAGCGCCGTCTGGTTGACCAGCGCGTTGTTGCCGGCCATGGCCGAGGGGGGCGGCGGCAGTGTGGTGCTCATGGCAAGCATCGCCGGTGTGCGTGGCAACCAGGGCCTGGGCCTCTATGGGCTGTCGAAGGCCGGCCTGGCGCAGTTGGCGCGCAACCTGGCCGTGGAATGGGGGCCGGCGAACATCCGCGTCAACGCCATCAGCCCCGGCGTCATCCATACCGAGTTCGCCCGCCCGCTGACCGACAAGCCTGACGTGCTGCAGCGGCGCCTGGCATTGACCCCGTTGCGTCGGGTTGGCCGCCCTGAAGAGGTGGCGGCCTTGGCATTGCTGCTGGCTGCGCCCGGCGGCGCGTTCATTAGCGGACAGAACCTTATTGTCGACGGTGGCACCACCATCGGCGACGGCAATTGAAAGGAGACAACATGCAATCGCTTCCTGTATTCAAACGCGTGGTCACTGGCCACGATGCCCAGGGGCAGGCGGTCGTGGCCACGTGTGGCGCGACGCCTAACAATTTCCCGCTGAAGGCGGTACCCGGCACCCTGTTCTACGAGGTGTGGAACAGCGTCGGTAGCCCGGCGTTGCTGGATAACGGCGACGATCCGACAGCCCAGCCGCTGCAACTTAGCCCCGGTCCGCTGGGCAGCGTGATCCGCGTGGTGGATATTCCACCGGACAGCGTGCAGAACCAGGTCAGCGCCGAAGCGGCCGCGGCAGCCTTCGCCGAGATCGGCGAGGCCAGCGCAGGCACTGGCAAGGCCGACTCCAGGCACAAGTTGATGCACCGCACTCAGACCCTGGACTACGGCATCGTCACCGAGGGTGAGGTCTGGTTGGTGCTGGACGACGGCGAAGTCCATCTCAAACGCGGCGACATTGTGGTACAGCGCGGCACCAACCACGCCTGGAGCAACCGCAGCGAGCAGATGGCGCGCATGGTCTTCATCCTGCTCGACGGCCGGTACGCCGACGGCCTGAAGGAGCTGCTGCCATGAAGCTTGCCACGTTCAACGACGGCAGTCGCGATGGTTGTCTGCTGGTGGTGGCGCGTGACCTGGGGCGGGCGGTCGATGCCAGCGACATTGCCGTCACCCTGCAGGCTGCGCTGGAAAACTGGCCCCAGGTCGAGGCGCGCTTGCAGGCCCTTTATCATCGGCTCAATGCCAACGAGGCGCAGGGTGCCTTCGATCTCGACCTGGCACAACTCGCCGCGCCCCTGCCGCGTGCCAGCCAGTGGTTGGACGGCTCCTGCTTCCTCAGCCATGGCGAGCTGATGCAGAAGGCTTTCGACCTGGAGCCGATCGATGGCGTCGAGCACACGCCGCTGATCTACCAGGGCGCCAGCGATGACTTTCTGGGTGCGCGCATGGACATTCCGTTGCCCAGCGAAGCCCACGGCATCGACTTCGAAGGCGAGTTCGCGGTGCTGCTGGATGACGTCCCCATGGGTTGCCCGCCGGAGCAGGCATTGCAGCATGTGCGCCTGTTGCTGCAACTGAACGATGTCAGCTTGCGTGCCTTGGCCCCTCGGGAAATGAAGACCGGTTTTGGCTTTCTTCAGGCCAAACCCGCCAGCAGCTTCGCGCCGGTCGCAGTAACCCCGGACGAACTTGGCGATGCCTGGCGCAATGGCCGGGTGCACTTGCCGCTGCAGGTCGAGTGGAACGGCGAGTGGTTCGGGCATCCCCACGGTGGTGCCATGCATTTCGGCTTTCACCAGTTGATTGCCCATGCGGCGCTGACGCGGCGCTTGAGCGCTGGCACGCTGGTGGGTTCCGGCACCGTTTCCAATGCCGACCGCAGCGTCGGGTCGGCTTGTATCGCCGAGCGCCGCGCCATCGAGATCATCGCTTTCGGCGCGCCGCGCACGGCCTTCATGCGCTTTGGCGACCGCGTGCGCATGGAGGCGCGTGATTGCGAAGGCGAAGTGCTGTTCGGCGCGATTGACCAGCGCGTGGTGCGGGGAGGCTGGCCATGCGTGTGATGGTCACGGGTGCCAACGGTTTCGTCGGTCGTCAGCTGGTGCAACGCCTGCTGGAAACTGGCGAGGTGCGGGGGCAGCGCATCGAAGCGTTGCTGCTGCTGGACCAGACGCTGGATGGCTTGCCCGAGGATGCGCGCGTGCGCCGCCACTACGGCAGTGTCACCGACCCGGCTTTATTGCGCCGGGTGCTGGCCGATGGTGTCGACGTCGTCTTCCACCTGGTCAGTGTGCCGGGTGGTGCCGCCGAGGCGCAGTACGAGCTGGGTTACCAGGTGAACCTGCAGGCCAGCCTGGAGTTGCTCAACCAACTGCGCAACCCCTGGTGCCCCCCGGTGCTGGTGTATGCCAGCAGTGTCGCGGTGTACGGCGGCGAGCTGCCAACGCGCATGGGTGAAGACCAACCGCCTTCGCCGCAGCTGTCTTATGCGGCACACAAGCGCATGGTGGAAATCGCTTTGCAGGACCTGGCCCGTCGCGGCGAGGTGGACGGGCGTGCGTTACGGCTACCCGGCATCGTTGCCCGGCCACGTGAGCCGAACGGTTTGCGCTCGGCGTTCATGAGCGACCTGTTGCATGCCTATGCTGCAGGGGAGGCCTACACCTGCCCCGTGTCGCCCGATGCGTGCGCCTGGTGGATGTCTGCCCGTTGCTGCGTGGACAACCTGCTGCTCGCCGCCGAATTGGATAACCCCGGCAGCCAGCGCATCTGGCAGCTACCGGTGCTGCACCTTTCCATCGACCAGGTGCTGGCCGGCCTGGCGGACAGTTTTGGCGAGGCCAACCGCGAGCGCATCGCCTTCGAGCCCGACCCGCAACTTGAAGCGCTGTTCGGCCGCTACCCACCGTTGCGCAGCCCCCTGGCTCGGGAGCTGGGTTTCTGCCACGACGGTTCGGTGGCCGGGCTGCTGCGCAACACCCTCAACCTGCCGGCGCGGCGAAGCAGCCGTGCGGCCATTCGCAAAGGGTTTCTTGCATGAACGTGAGCACGCGTCGCCTGGTGGACCTTTCAGTGACCCTGGACAACAACCCTCATACCGACCCACCGCCACTGTTGCCGAAGGTCGAATACATGGACCACCAGCAGGGCTGGCCGGAAATGGCTGCGATGTTCCCTGGCCTGCGCAAGGAGGACTTGCCGGGTAACGAGTCATGGGCGGCTGAGCGGCTGCAGATCACCACCCACAGCGGCACGCACATGGATGCGCCGTGGCATTACGCATCGACCACCGACGGCGGCAAGCCGGCCTTCGGTATCGACGAGCTGCCACTGGAATGGTGCCTGCAGCCGGGTGTGAAACTGGATTTTCGTCATCTGCCGGATGGTCATGTGGTCACGGCGGCGCAGGTCGAAAATGAGCTGGCACGCATCGGCCATGAGCTGCAACCGCTGGACATCGTCCTGGTCAACACCCGTGCCGGCAGACTGTTCGGCCAGCCTGGCTACCTTGAGGCTGGAGTGGGCATGGGGCGTGAGGCCACGCTGTACCTGTTGGAGCGGGGGGTGAGGGTGGTCGGGACGGATGCCTGGAGTTGGGATGCACCGTTCAAATACACCCGCGAACGCTTTGGTGCCACAGGCGATGCATCAATCATCTGGGAGGGGCACAAGGCCGGGCGCGACATTGGTTATGGGCAGATGGAGAAGCTGGCCAATCTGGAACAGCTGCCGGCGTTTGGGTTCATGGTCAGCTGTTTCCCTTACAAGATCCGCCATGCCTCTGCCGGTTTTGTTCGGGCGGTCGCAATCTTCAACGAGTGGGGAGTCTCGGGCAAGTAGTTTGACTTGTGTATCCGAGTCGATGGCTCCCACGCATGGGAGCCATCAATGTCAACGCCTCTGCGTCAGAACGCGTACACCAGGGTGGCCGTTGCGCTACGCGGAGTGCCATACCAACCACGTGAGCCGATCGCGGTGTAATACTTCTCGTCGAACACGTTGTTGACGTTCAGCGAGACGCTGGTTTGCGGCGTGAACGCATATTGCGCCATCAGGTCGACCACGCTGTAGGGGTCTTGAGTGAACGTCTCGTCGTTCGGGCCGGCACCTTTGTAGTATTCCGTACCTTGCCAACGCACACCGCCACCCACCTTCAACTGCGGCAGGGACTGCAGGCGATAGCTGGTGAACAGTTTGAAGGTATCGCGCGGTACTTCGGTGAGCAGGCGATCGTTATCCGAGTCCTTGATCACGGCATAGGTGTAGCTGGCGGACACTTGCCAATCAGGCAGGATCTCGCCCGCCATTTCCATCTCGAAACCACGGGTCTTGGTGCCGGATTCGGCGCGGTAGGCCTGGTTGCCGTCCGGCGCCAGGTTGCTGCCGTCAGCCACGGCAAGGTTGTCCTGGCGCACCTCGAAGACACTGAACGCGGTGGTCAGGCGTTTGTCCCAGAACTCGCTCTTGATACCCAGCTCGTAGTTCACACCTTCTTCGGGGTCCAGGTAGGCACCACTGACATCCTTGTTGCTTTGCGGCTTGAAGATGGTGGTGTAGCTGGCGTAGGCCGACCAGTTTTCGTTGAGGTCATACACCAGCCCGAGGTAAGGCGTGACCACCCCGGTTTCGCTGCGTGAAGTGCGGCTGGTATCGCCGGACGACAGCGTGGTCGAGGTTTCGTCACGGTGCCAGTCGATCACCCGTGCACCGGTAATCAGCGACAGGTCATCGGCCAGGCTCCAGCGGACCGAAGCCACCAGGCCGTCCTGGGTTTCATCCAGCGAATCTTCCGAGGACTTGGTGTGGATGGCATCCGGGATCGGCAGCGAACCGTCCCAGGTGTAGATGTTGTCGATGCTCTGGATGGTCCATAGCGGGTAACCGGGGTTACGGTAGTAGGCTTTGTAGTGACTGGCCCCGAAGTAGGCCTGGTGCTCGCGCGAGAACAGCTCAAACGGCCCGGAAGCCGACAGATCGAACGACGTCTGCCGCGGCTCGCCGGCCCAGCGTCCGGACCAGGTGCTGACGCCGCTGCCATCAGGGTTGACGGTGCCGCTGGCCGCTGTGGCGAAGGCGTCGTCATAGCTGCGGCGGCTGTGTTCGGCATTGAATTTGAGCTGCCAGCCATTGTCCAGCTGATGTTCCAGGGTGGAGAACACCGTCTTGGTCCTGCGTTTGTGGTAGCTCCAGTCCGAGGCCGAGTTGAACGAGCGGGAAGGGCTGAAGTGACTGCCATCGGACTTGTACATGGTGAAGCCATGGTTGCCGGCCCCATCGCTGTCCATCTCCTGGTATTCGGCCCCCACGGTCAGCATCGTGCTGTCGGTGAGGTCCCACTCCACCACGCCGTAGGCCACCTCTTTCTCCAGGGTCTGGCGGTCGATATGGCTGCCGCTGTCGGTGGTCGATGCGACGAAGCGCCCGCGTACATTGCCGCTTTCGGTCAGCTTTCCGGATACGTCCAGCTCGGTGCGGTAGTTGTCCCAGGAGCCGGCCTTGAGTGTCAGCGTGCGCTTGGTTTCAAGCGTTGGTTTCTTGCGGATCAGGTTGATCGTCGCGCCGGGGTCGCCGGTTCCCGACATCAGCCCCGTGGCCCCGCGAACCACCTCCACCCGGTCGTAGCTGACCATGTCGGCGAGGTCGTCGCGAAAGCCATAGGTATCGGGGCGGTTGATGCCATCGACCTGGATGCTGCCGACCGAGAAGCCGCGCACATAGATATGGTTGGCGTCGCTACCGGCCGGCCCCATGCTGTCAACGACCACACCAGGCGTCTGTTCCAGCACCTGGGCCACGTCCGTCAGGTTCTGGTCCTCGATCTGCTGGCGGGTGACCACGCTGACCGATTGCGGTGTCTCGCGCGCCGAGAGGCGTAGGCCGGTCGCGGTGTTGACCGAGCCTGTGGTGTAACTGCCGGTGCCTTCGGTCGTGCTACCCAGGCCTGCAGCATTGACACTGGTCGCTCCCAGCTCGAGGGCACCGCTGGTGTCCGCCTTGCTCAGCACATACCGTTTTTCCCCCGCCTGCAGCACCTGCAGCCCAGTGCCCTGCAGCAACGTGGCGAAACCTTGCTCCAGCTCGAAACTGCCGTGCAGCCCGGATGACTGCAACCCAGCCGTTTCGTCGTTGCTGAAACTGATGGTCACACCACTGGCAGCCGCGAACTGGCTGATCGCAGAGGCCAGGCTGCCTGCCGGGATATCGTAGCGCTGCGGCGCAGCCCAGGCAGTCGAGGTCGCCAGCACGCCACTGCAAAGGCTTAGCGCGAGGGCCGCCTTGCGAATACTGCAGGCTAGCGAGGAACGGCTTGCGGACATGAATTGGGGCTCCTGTTCTGGTTGGTTTGGGCGCGTCGAATGCACGCGTCCTCAAGAGCCGAAGCAGCGAGGGAAATCTGCTACCCCTAAATGAGAAATATTTTCAGTGAGTCTACGAATGAAGCCTGAGTGGCTCCAGACGTACCCAATAGCGTGTCATGCGACGTGCGCGGATCGGCAGGGCGTCTTCCAGACTGACCAAGGCGAGGTCGGTGTCGTCGAGGTTGAATGCGCCGGACAGGCGCAGCCCGGCGACTTGCCCGGCACACCCAAGATAACCAGGGCGGTAGCGCGCCAGCTCATGGACCACATCGCCCAGACTCCAATCGACGCTGACCAGCATGCCATGCGCCCAGGCCAGCGCATCGGGGGGCAGGGGACGCAACGGCCCCACGCTGTGGGTGCTGAAGTCCAGGCTGCACCCACTGTCGATGCGTACCTGCTGAGGTGATCGGCTTGGTTGCACTTGCACGGCATGGGCGGTCACCGCCACATGTGTCGAGGCGGCGTCCTGGCGCACGCTGAATCGAGTGCCGAGCGCAAGGATGTCGCCTTCAGCGGTGCGCACGCTGAGTGGGCGGGGGTCCTTGGCGGTTTCCACCAGGATCTCGCCCTGGCGCAGATGGATCAGGCGCTGGCCCGCGTCGAAGCTGATATCCACACGGCTGTCAGTGTTCAGGTCCAGGCGCGTGCCGTCGGCAAGCGTCAGGTGCCGCCGCTCGCCGATCCGTGTCGAGTAATCGGCACTCCAGGGCGAGGCCCGATAGCCCTGCCAACCGACCACCCCGACCCCGAGCATCAGCGCCAATGCCTTCACGGCATGGCGTCGATCGCGCCTCGCGTTTGTCAGTGTCTGTGCTGCACCGCGGGGTGCGTTGCCCAGGCGGCACTGCAGCTGCTCAAGGCGCGCCCAGGCCTCGGCGTGGCGATGGTCGGCGGCGACCCAGGCTTGCCAGGCCGAACGGGTGGAATCATCGACGTTGCTGTCGTTCAAGCGCACGTACCAGTCCACGGCGTCTGCGAGAATGGCCTTCATGCGTCTTCGATCAGCAAGCAGTGCATCAGCGCACGCGCCAGGTGCTTACGCACGGTGCTCACCGAAACGCCGAGCCGTTCGGCGGCTTTTTCGTAACTCAGGCCATCAAGTTGTACGGCGAGAAAGATCGCGCGCGTGCGCGGGCCCAGGCCATCGAGCATTCGGTCAATGGCCATTAGCGTATCGAGGATCGCCGCACGGATTTCGGCAGATGGCGCGTAGTGTTCCGGCTGCAGTGCCAGGGCTTCGAGGTAGGCGTTTTCCAGGCTGCGGCGACGGTAGAGGTCGATGACCAGACCGCGGGCGATGGTTGCCAGGTAGTGACGCGGCTCGTTGAGCGTGCCTGCGGTGCGCGCCAGCATTACCCGAATGAAGGTGTCCTGGGCCAGGTCCGCAGCATCGGCGAAATTGTTCAGGCGCTGACGCAACCAGCCGTGCAACCAGCCGTTGTGCTCGCGGTACAGTGTTTCCAGCCCCCTGTGCGCAGCTCCGTCGAGAACAACGGTGGACATCATGCGCCTCCCCCAAATCGCCAAATGCAAATAAGAATGTGTCTCAAGTGTACTTGGCGATGGCGGGATTGGGAATGGTGGCATTTGAAAAGTATTTCAATGGATTGCAATCTGTTGCAGGCCTTTGCGGGGGCTTGGACATCCTGGGTAGGTCGCCCAAGGTGATGGTAATTTGCCGTCGCTGCCTTTGAATTAAACCTTCGCGTCAGGGGGCAGTCACTTGCAGTAGGGGACTTCGTTGGGTGAGGTCCAGAGAGGTGGCAGAACCGTTCAATGTGTAGGAGGTCGCCATGGCGCGGGCCATCTGGAAAGGCGCGATCAGTTTCGGCTTGGTGCACATCCCCGTTTCGCTCAACTCGGCGGTGCGTTCAGAGCGGGTGGATTTCGACTGGCTCGATAAACGCAGCATGGAGCCGGTGGGCTACAAGCGAGTAAACAAGGTCACCGGCAAGGAGATCGACAAGGACAACATCGTCAAGGGCGTGGAGTACGAGAAGGGCCGCTACGTAGTGCTCAGCGAGGACGAGATCCGCACCGCGCGCCCCGAGGCAACCCAGTCCATCGACATATTCTCCTTCGTCGAGGCGGGTGATATTCCGCTGCAGCACTTCGACACGCCCTACTACCTGAGCCCCGACCGCCGCGGTGGCAAGGTCTACGCACTGCTGCGCGAAACGCTGCAAAGCACCGGCAAGGTGGCCTTGGCCACCGTGGTGCTGCATACCCGCCAGCACCTGGCGCTGCTGCGGCCGCTGGACGAAGCCTTGGTGATGATCACCCTGCGCTGGCCCGAAGAGGTGCGCAGCGTTGAAACGCTGGAGTTGGACAAGAGCGTGACCGATGCCAAGGTCGACAAGCGCGAACTGGACATGGCCAAACGTTTGGTCGAGGACATGAGTGGGCCGTGGGCTCCGGATACGTATCACGACGCGTTTCGCCAGACCATTCTCGACCTGGTGGAAGAGAAGGCCAGTAAAGGCAAGATCGAGACGGTGGATAAAGCCGCGGACGCCGCCAGTGCGCAGAAGGGCGCGGACATCATCGACCTTACCGAGCTGCTCAAGCGCAGCCTTGGCGGCAAGGCCAAGAGCAAGAAACCAGCGCCCAAACGGCCACGCAAGGCGTCTTGAACGGCTGATGCATCCGACCGGCCAGCAGCCTTGTCAAGCAATCCCCAGCTGCTTGCGCATGCGCGCGGTGATCGACTGCCGCGTCCTGGACAGGTCGTGCCAAGGATCATCGACCACCGCCAAGCGCTCGTGCAGGTTGTCGATGTTCCATTGATTGGCGCCCTTGAGCTGGAGCAACTCCTCGCGCCAGATCGGCACCGACACCGGCAGCCCCTCACGGGCGCGCAGCGAGTAGGCGGCGACAGTGGTGGCGCCTTTGCCGTTACGCAGGTAGTCGATGAAGATTCGCCCGACTCGGTTCTTCGGGCCGGAAACAGCGCTCAACCGATCGGGGAACAGCCTGGCCATGTGCACGACGATGGCGTGGCTGAAGTCTTTCACTTCATCCCAGCCAGCGCGCCGGGTGAGGGGCACCACCAGGTGCATGCCTTTGCCGCCGCTGGTCTTGAGGAACGCCTTCAGGCCCAGCTCGTCGAGCAGGGTGAGGGTGAGCTGGGTGGCTTCGAGCATTGCCTTCCAGGGCAACGCGGGGTCGGGGTCGAGGTCGAGCACGAAGCGGTCGGGCTTGTTGAAGTCCTTGTCGGTGGCGTTCCAGGTATGCAGTTCGAGCATGTTCATCTGCACCGCGCCCAGCAGGCTTTCGGCGTGGTTGAGCGACATGGCGGCCTGTCCGGCCTGAGCCTTGGTGTAGCTGACCAGTTTGGGAATGTGCAACTGGCCGGCGTGCTTCTGAAAGAACAGCTCGCCCCCCAGCCCGTCCGGTGCGCGCACCAGCGACACGGGCCGGCCCTTGAGTTGCGGCAGCAGCCAGCTGGCGACCTGAGCGTAGTACTCGGCGACCTGACGTTTGCTGGTGCCGCTGGTGGCATCGATGATGCGGTCGGGGTGAGTCAGGCGCAGGTTGCCCAAGGGCTCGGACATCTGCCTCGAAACAATGTAGCCGGGCATGGCGCGCTCCAGGTCGATGGCGGTGGCGGGCTTGTCGTCGCGCAGACCGTGGAAGACCGCGTGTCGCACGATGCCTTCGCGGGTTATCTGTGCGAAGGCAACCTCGGCCAGCAACTGCGGCTTGAGCCAATGCACGCCACGGGCCTCGGCGCCTGTCGGTGGGTTCGACAAGGCGGGCTTGTTCACTTGCAGGGGTTCGAGGCGGGCAAGTAGGTGGTCCAGTGTGCTTGCGCTGAACCCCGTACCCACCTTGCCGGCATAGCGAAGCTGGCCACTGTCGCGGTCGTGCAATGCCAGCAGCAGGGCGCCGAAGGCATTGCGGCTGCCTTTGGGTTCTGTGTAGCCGACGATCACGAACTCCTGGCGCTGCTTGCACTTGAGCTTGATCCAGTCGCTGCTGCGCCCGCCCACGTAAGGGCTGTCGGCGCGCTTGCCGATCAGGCCTTCCAGCTTCAGGCGGCAGGCGCTGTCGAGCAACGAGGCAACCGGCTGGTCGAAGTCGGCAGAGAACGCAAGGGTGTCCGACGGAAAACGCTCGAGCAACTGGGCCAGGGTTGACCGCCGCGCCTGTAACGGCAATGTGCGCAGGTCCTGGCCGTTTAGATAGGGCACGTCGAACAGGTAGTAGGTGATGTGTTCGTCGTGGTCGGTATCGAAGGCATTCTGCAGGGCCTGGAAGTCGACGGCTCCATGCTGGTTGACGACGACCATCTCGCCATCGAGCCATGCCGAAGTGAGCCCCAGCGCCCTGAGCGCCGCGATCTGGCTTGGCATCTTCGCACTCCAGTCATGGCCATTGCGGGTGAACAGGCGTACGTCGTCCCCGTCGATGCGGGCCAGCATACGGTAGCCGTCGAACTTGATCTCGTAGCGCCAGTCACCGCTGGGGGGCGAGTCGACCAGGGTGGCCAGCTGCGGTTGCAGGTTGACTGGCAGGGCGGCGGGCTTGCCGCTGGCGCCGCGTTTGCGTGGTGGGTTGGTGGTTCTCGTGGCCTGACGGGGTAGCAGGGTGCGGTCGCTCAGTACGCTGTCCGGTTGTGCTTCGACGATGCAGTATTGCGCTTCGCTGCGAGCCTGTTCATCCCGGGATTTGACCAGGATCCATTGCGCTTTCTTGCCAGCCAGGCCGGTTCGGAACAGGTTCCAGATACCCGCAAGCTTTTCACCTTGCAGGCGAAAACGCAGCTTGCCCTTGGCATAGGCCTCGCGGGGGTCGCCTTCGGGCTCCCAGATGCCCCGGTCCCAGACGATCACGTCGCCAGCGCCGTAATGACCTTCGGGGATATGGCCTTCGAAGCCGGCATAGTCCAGCGGGTGGTCCTCCACCTGCACGGCCAGCCGACGGATTCTTGGGTCGAGCGACGGGCCTTTGGGAATCGCCCAGCTTTTCAGGGTGCCATCCAGCTCCAGGCGCAAGTCGTAGTGCAGATGGCTGGCGTCGTGCTTCTGAATGCAGTATTGCAGCGCGTGGGCCGGCCGTTGGCGAGCGCGTTTGCCGGTCGGCTCGGGTGTGGCGTTGAAGTCGCGTTTGCGCTGGTACTCCTGCAGGGACTTGGCCATGGTTGTGCTCGCGATCACTGCGTGCCTGGCCGAGCCTGCTGGCGCAGGGCCTTGGCGCGCTTTTCCAGGGTCAGGTAGGTGATTACCGCCAGCACCAGCGGAATCAGGTAGTACAACGTTCGATAGCCCAGCAATGCAGCGATCAGGGTGCCTTGGCCGAGTTGACCATGAAGCATGGCGAGGAACACGGCCTCCAGCACGCCCAGTCCGGCGGGAATATGTGCCACCACGCCGGCCACGCAACTGATCAGCAATACCCCCAACACCGATGGGTAGAACAGATCATGCGGCAACAGCAGATGGATCAGCGCCGCCATCAGTGCCCAGTTGCTGGCACCGAGCACCATCTGGCACACCGCCAGGCGCAGGCTCGGCAAGGTGACTTCATGCCCACGCAGCTGCCATGTCCGCCGTTTGGCGAAGGCGCAGGCAAGCAGGTAGGCCACCGCGACCGCCACCATCAGCGAACCGATCAGGCGCAGGCCGTTCGCACCCACCGCCCAGCTTTCGGGCAATTTGACAAGGTTCAGGCTGAACACCGTGCCGGCCAGCAGCAGGTAGCCCATCCAGTTGGTCAGCAGGCCCAGGGTGAGGATGCGGGTAATGGTTGCGGTATCCAGCCCAAGACGGCTGTACAGACGATAGCGCAGGGCGACGCCACCGACCCAGGTGGTGAAGTTGAGGTTGAACGCGTAGCAGACGAACGCCACGGGTAGTACCTGGCGTGCCGGTAGTCGGTGGCCGGTGTAGGCGCGGGCGAGCAGGTCGTAACTGGCGAACACCAGGTAACTGCACAAGGCCAGCAGCAGGCCCAGTACCAGGGTGGAAGGTTGGTAGGCGAGCAGGGACTGGCGCACCTCGCGCCAGTCCAGATTGCGCGCCAAAGTGAACAACAGCACCGGGATCAGTATCAGGAACAGCAGGGTCAGCAGATGCTTGCCCCAGGTCTTCCAGCCTTGCCCGCTCATCAGGTTTTGCCCCCGCGGTAGTCGACCGAAGTCTCGATGTCCGTTTGTAGCGATTGCAGCCGCTGCCGATGCGCCGGAAACCAGCCGGCGATGCGTGGGAAGTAGCGGGTGATGTGAAAGCCCAGGAAGATCAGCGGTGCGCGCCACCAGTAGCCACGCACCATGCGCTCCAGCGTTACCGCCTTGCAGTGTTCGCGGGTCAGTTCGCTCAGATGCTGGTGCAGGCCGTGGTTGAAGGTGCGGTCGCGGATCAGCAGGTTGGCTTCGAGGTTGAACGACAGGCTCAGCGGGTCGAGATTGCTCGAACCCACGGTGGACCAGTCGTCATCCACCAGCGCCACCTTGCCGTGGAGGGGGCGCCGGCGGTACTCATGGATGCGTACGTTGTCTCGCAACAGATAGTTGTAGAGCAGTCGCGAGAGGGCCCTGACCCAGCGCATGTCCGGTTGCCCCTGAAGGATCAGGGTCACCTCCACGCCCCGCCGAGCGGCATTGCGTAGCTCGCGCAGCAGGCGATATCCAGGGAAGAAATAGGCGTTGGCGACGACGATGCGTCGCTTGGCTTCGCGCAAGGCCTGCAGGTAGCACAGCTCGATGTCGTTGCGATGGCGGTGGTTGTCGCGCTCAACCAGCAGGGCGCTGGCTGTGCCGGCAGCGGTGCTGGCCGACGCGACCTGACTTACGGTATCCATGACGGGGGCGAGCATCCGGCAAGTGGACGCGTGGATCTGGCTTACCACGGGGCCCACGACCTCGACGGCGTAGTCCTGCTTGGCCTGTGGCCCGAAGTCGCCCAAGTGGTCGGCGCTGTAGTTGATACCGCCAATGAAGGCGCGCTGACCGTCAATCACCACGATCTTGCGATGCAGGCGGCGAAACAGGTTGGTGCGCATGCCGGCCAGTCGCGGCTGTGGGTCGAACGAGTGGAAGCGCACTCCGGCATCGGTCATGGAGGAAATGAAATCGCCGGGCAGGTCAGCGGTGCCATAGCCGTCCACCGCCACCTCGACTCGTACGCCTCGCCGGGCCGCGTCGATCAGCACCTGGCGCAAGGGTTGGCCGACCTTGTCGTCGTAGATGATGAAGGTTTCCAGAAGGATCTCGTCCCGCGCCTGGGCCATGGCCTCGAACACGCGCGGGTAGTACTGCTCACCATTGATCAGCAGTTCGACGTGGTTGCCGTCACTCCAGGCCTGGTTCACAAGGACACCTGCGCCACCAAGGGGGCATGATCAGAGAGGTGCGACCATGGATATCTGGAAAGCACCTGCGCCCCGATGGGCCGCGCATTGCGCAGGTAGATGCGGTCCAGGCGCAACAGGGGCAGGCGCGCGGGGAAGCTGCGTGCCGGTTTGTCGAAAGCTTCGATCAGATGGTCGGACAGCCGCGCGTTGGCCTTCAGGCGCCAGTCATTGAAGTCACCGGCGACGATCACCGGCTCTCCCGCTGGCAGGCTGTCGAGCAATGCCAGGAGCAGGCCGACCTGGCGCTGGCGATGATCCTCGCGCAAGCCCAGATGCACGCAGATGGCATGTACCTGCTCATGGCCTGGCACTGCCAGCTGGCAGTGCAACAGGCCGCGCTGCTCGTTGCCATGTATGGAAACGTCCAGATTGTTCCAGGCACCGATCGGAAACTTCGACAGCAGGGCATTGCCATGGTCGCCATGGGGGTAGACCGCATTGCGTCCATAGGCGAATTGCGGCCACATGCTGTCGGCGAGAAACTCGTACTGAGGTTGCTGCGGCCACGCTGGGTGGTGCTTGGCATGCCATTGATGACTGCCGTGCACCTCCTGAAGGAACACCAGGTCGGCACCGGTGGAGCGCACCGCTTCGCGCAGCTCCGGCAGGATGAACCGGCGGTTGAACAGGGTGAAGCCCTTGTGCACGTTGAGCGTCAGCACCGTGAGGCGATGCACTGCGGTCAACGGTTCGATCAGGCCAGTTGGGGCGGGGAGCATCGTGTTCATGATGGACATGGGTCTTTATCTGCGCTTGGCATCGTGCTCACTCCGTGTGCAGTGGGTACAGGGTGGAGGCCAGCAAGGCGCCAAAGTGCCGGAGACTGGACGAGTGGTCGCGTCAGCATCGGCCCGGCAATTAGCGCCACTCATCAGCTGCGCAGCAATGAAAAGGAATGCTGTCGGGCGCGCTGCACTCATTGTTATGAAGACCTCGCAGAGCAAACGGGAGCCCTTCATGAGAAAGCACCTGCTACCGACAGCAGAGCTGTCGACCATGGCATTCATGCAGCCTGAAAACGTACGGCAGGCAAGCTATAGGGGGGTGGAGGATCCGCAACGTCTTTACTTGGCGATGCTGCAGGATGGCGAACACGACGCGAGGGAGTGGCTGTCCACTCAGCTTCGACGCACGGCGAGCATGGCTGACGATCTGCCGGATGACCCGGCGCAACTGGAGAGTTGGGCTGCCAACCATGCCGCGCAGGTGGCCACCGATCACACGCGTTATCTGACACGGCGTCACCAGGGTGCTCCAAGGCATTACTTCGCCAATCGCGCTCATGCCCTGTGGTTTCTCCAGCAAGTCGCGCCGACCAAAGTTGTCGATGGCGCCTGGCTGCATGGAGTGCTCAGGCACTGGCGTGATTTCCGTTTTCACGGGCTGATTCGAACGTTCCTCGAAGAACTTGGCGACGGTGATCCACGCTGCAACCATGTATTGATCTACCAGCGATTACTCAGCCGTCTGGGATGTGACCAAGGCCTGCCGCTCGATCCGTCGCGGTATTTGCAGGGGGTGGTGCAATTGGCATTGGGTCGCCACGCCGAACATTTTCTGCCCGAGGTGATCGGTTACAACCTGGGCTACGAGCAGCCCCCCTTGCACCTGCTGATCACCACCCATGAACTGGCCGAACTGGGCATCGACGCGCACTATTTTCAACTGCATGTCACCATCGACAATGCCGCTTGTGGCCACGCCCGTCGCGCGCTGCAAAGCCTGCGTCTGCTGATGCCTGGCCAATGCGCAAAAGCCTTCTATGACCGCGTTCGGCAGGGCTATCGACTCAATGACCTCGGCATCGATACCCCGTCGATGATCGTGAGCTTTGACTTGGAAGACGAACTGCTGGCTGCATTGCAGCGCAAGCGGCCCTACGGGCAGTTCATGCACAGTGATCGCTGCCGTCTGCAAGGGCGCACCATCAACCAATGGCTGGCCGATGCAGAGGCAATGCCAGGCTTTCTGCGTGCCCTTGAAGCGCAACAGTGGGTGCGCCGGGGCGAAGCTCCTTCGCATAGCCGGTTCTGGACCTTGATCGACGGGCCGCAGGCCGCGATGTTCGGTGTATTTACAGCCTATGAGAAGCAGCTGTTGCATGACTGGATTGTCGGTGACACGGCAGCTGAGGACTGTCGACGCGTCCGACCCGGGCAGTGGGAGCGGGACCTGGCCTTGGAGCAAGACGCACCAGTGGCGCAAGGCGAGGTTTGCGTAGATCGCATGATCGAACGGATGTGGGGTAATCGCCATGCCACGCCCAATGGCCTGCGCGCGACTCGTGACTTTATCCATGCCACCGGGTTGACCCGCGCAGGGCCGAACTGATGCTGCTTGATCAGAACCACGAGCACGCCGACCGGGCGCTATTGCAACTGGGCAGGCGCCTGAGTGCCGACGGTTATCGTTTCACGTGCGTCACGCCGAACACTCACGCCCACGTCAACGGCCGAGCAACTGCGCGTGAGGCACGTGACTTGCGCGATGTGTTTGGCTGGAGCAGGCCGTTCCCAGCAGCGCTGATCGGCAGCGATGAACTGGCGCAGCTGAAAGCGGCGGGCTTGGTTCAAGAGCAGGATGAATTGCTGCGCAGCCTGGTACGTTGGTCGAGTCTCGACGACCTGCTGGTGGTTCATTCGGCATGGCCTACCGATAGCCGTGACGCCGTGTTCTTCGGCCCCGACAGCTACCGCTTCGCCCAGGTGATCCAGGGCTTTCTGCAGCACAACCCCAAACCTGTGGAACAGGCTGTAGACATTGGCTGTGGCAGCGGCATTGGTGCGCTGCTGATAGCCCGGGCCGCTCCGCATGCCCGGGTCTGCGCGGTGGACATCAATCCATTGGCGCTACGATTCACCGCCATCAATGCTGCCTTGGCTGGCGTGACCAACGTTTCGACAGCACTCAGCGACCTGCTCGAGGGTGTCTGTGGCTCGTTCGACCTGATCGTTGCCAATCCACCCTATATGCTGGATGCCCGGCAGCGGGCCTATCGTCATGGCGGTGGGGCGCTCGGTGCGCAGCTTTCCTTGCGTATTGTCGAACAGGCTCGCGAACGCCTGGCAGTCGGCGGCACTTTGTTGCTGTACACCGGGGTAGCCATCGTCGAAGGCCGCGACGCCTTGCTCGAAGCCGTGCGCCTGCGCCTTGCCGGGCCTGCATTCAGTTGGCACTACCGTGAACTGGACCCAGATGTGTTTGGTGAGCAATTGCCCGAACCGGGCTACGAGCAGGTTGAACGCATCGCCGCCGTGGCGCTGAACGTGACCCGCAATGTCTAACGGCACGGGCTCGGTGTGCGGGTTCGGCATCGAGGAAGAATACCTGCTGGTGGACCTTGACAGTGGACAGGTCCTGGCCAGGCCTTCGCGAGCGGTGACTCGTCGTTGTCAGGAAACGATGGGTGAGCATTTCGCCGAAGAAATGTTCTGCAGCCAGATCGAGGTGGCCTCGCCGGTATTCGGCAATTTGCATGAGGCGCGCAGTTTCTTCACGCAAAGCCGTCACACACTGCGTAACGTGCTGTTGGATGAAGGCGTAGGGCTTTACTGCGCTGCCAGCCACCCTGGCGCGCAATGGCGGCGTCAGCACGCGCGAAACCTGCCCCATTATCGCCAGGTGTTCGACGACTACCAGATCGTCGCCCGACGTAGCCTGCTGTCCGGGCTGCACATCCATGTGGGCGTGCCCCATGGCATTGATCGGATGCAACTGATCAATCAGCTGCTCTACTGGTTGCCGTTGTTTCTGGCCCTCAGCACGTCGTCACCTCTGTGGAGTGGTTTGGTTACAGGCTACCGTAGCTACCGTCGCGTGGTGTGCGCCGAGTGGCCGCACATGGGCATGCCCGAACCGCTGGACAATTGGCATGACTACCAGCGCTACAGAAGGCTGCTGCAAGACGTCGGTGGGCTTGCGGCGGATGGGGACTTTTGGTGGGCGATACGTCCGTCGCGGCGCTTTCCCACGGTAGAACTGCGGATCTGCGATGCCTGCCCGAGGTTGGAGGATGGCTTGGCGATTGCCGGGCTGTTTCGCCATCTGGTCGAACAGACCCTGTTGCTCAGCCAGCGCTGGCAGCCGATCAGCAATGAACTGCGTTGGATAACCCAGGAAAACTACTGGCGGGCTTACCGTTATGGCTGCAAGGGCACGTTCATCGGCGTGCAGGACAGGCATCCGGTAAGTGCCGAAGGCTGGCTGGCGCAACTGCAGTCCTTGATGCCCCCGGATACGCAGGATGCCGAGCAGGCGTTCTACCAGGCCAGACGCATCCTGAGTCAAGGCACCAGTGCCGAGCGCCAGCTGGCAATGCTTGCGGGTGCCCTGGAGCAAGGTTGGGAACAGCGTCTGGCACTGAAGGCCGTGGTCGAGCAAGTGCTGGGCGAGGTGTGCCAAAGTGCCGGTTGAGAGACCCTTTGCTGCGCAAATCATCAATGCATCACCGATTACTCCGGCAATCCCGCCAACCTCAACCCCTCGGCAAGCCGGGCCAAGTCCTCATCGCGATAAATCGGCAACCATTGCCTCAATGCAGACAACCGCAACTCTGGGTCCAGCGCACGCAAGCGTTGCATCGCCTGGTGTGCGTTATCCATCCGCCCGCTTAGCGCATGGCTGGCCGCCAACAGGGCCACCGCCGCGAGCAGGCTGGGCAGATTGCCCAGCGCCTTTTCCGCCCACTCGATAGCTTCGTCCAGCCGCCCGGCAAAGAAGTGCGCCAATGCCATGCCCACCTGCATGCGAAACATCTCCGGGTCCAGCGGGCTCAGCCGTGCGGCGTGCTTGAGATTGTCGATGGCGGTCTGTGTCTCGCCCCGCAGCGCCCGCAAGATTCCGCCCAGGTACCAGGCGGGCGCCAGGTTGGGGTTGAGCAGGCGCGCCCGGTCGAGCAGGGCGATACCACCGTCGAGGTCGCCCGCCAGATGCCCGAGGGCATGCCCGCCGCGGGTCAACGCCACGGCATCGTCACGCCCCAGCTCAACGGCCAGGCGCGCCAGACGGGCACCCTCGGCGATTTCCTGATCACGATCGTCCATCCAGCCATTGAGCTTGCGCCAGAAGTAGCACCATGCCGCCATGCCATAGGCCGAGGCGAACTCCGGGTCGAGTTCGATAGCCTGGTAGAACAGCGGCAACGCCTGGGCGATGGCTTCGCGGGTACCGTTATGCAGCTTTGCGGTGCCGCGCAGGTAGTAATCGTAGGCGCACAGGCTGTCGGTGGGTTTGCGCTTGGCCCGTTCGATCTCGGCCCGTTCGAGCTGTGGGGCAATGGCGCCCACCACACTTTCAGCCACCTGGTCCTGCAGCTCGAACAGGTCATCGAGCTGCCCTTCGAAACGCTCGGCCCACAGGTGCTCACCGGTGGTGGCGTCGATCAGCTGGCCGGTAATGCGCACCCGTTTGCCCGCCTTGCGCACGCTGCCTTCAAGCACATAGCGCACGCCCAGCGTCTGGCCGACCTGCTGCACGTCGATACGTTGGCCCTTGAAGGTGAAACTGGAATTGCGGGCAATGACGAACAGCCAGCGGATGCGTGACAGGGCCGCGATGATGTCCTCGACCATGCCGTCGGCGAAATAGTCCTGCTCCGGGTCGCCGCTGAGGTTCTGGAAGGGCAGCACGGTGATCGAAGGTTTGTCGGGCAACGCCAGCCCGAGGCTGGCGCTGGCAGGTTCGGCGGGGGCTTCAACGTTGGCGGGTTCGCGAACCTGGCCTACAAAGCGATAGCCCTTGCGTGCCACCGTGCGGAGCAGGCGCTGTTCCTCGCCTGAGTCGCCGATGGCTTTGCGCACGGCATTGATATGGCTGGTGATGGTCGACTCGGAGACGATCTTGCCGTTCCACACGCGGGCCAGCAGCTCGTCGCGGCCCAATACCCGGTCATGGTTGCTGACCAGTTGCAAAAGCAGGTCGAACACCTGCGGACCGATGGTCACGGCCTGCCCGCGCTGGGTCAGCTCCCTGCGCTGTTCGTCGAGCACATAGTCGTCAAACTCGAATGGCACGTAGTGTCCCTCGCACGCCTTAGGCTTCGTGTCCGAGGCGACTGTTCATGGGTGTGGGTCGATGATACGGCAGCCTATTGGCGGCTGCACACGGCAGGGCGCGGATTGAACAGTTTGGACGCAAATTCAAGCTTGCCTGGAGGCAAATCCAGCCAGTGGGCAAGGACTCTGCTCAGGCCTCGGCGCACGCTGGAACCATGACGACGGCAATGGTTGCGGTCGAGTAAGCGGAGAGAGCCCCATGAAAATCGTGGTGATCGGAGGCACTGGCCTCATTGGTTCGAAGCTTGTCAACGGTTTGCGCGAGCGCGGGCACCATGCCGTCCCGGCGGCGCCGAGCACGGGGGTGAACAGCATCACCCGCGAGGGCTTGGCCGAGGCGATGAACGGTGCGGATGTGGTGGTGGATGTGGCCAATGCGCCGTCCTGGGAGGACCAGGCCGTGCTTGAATTCTTCGAGACGTCCACCCGCAACCTGCTGGCGGCCGAGAAGGCGGCAGGTGTGAAACATCATGTCGCGCTGTCGATCGTCGGCAGTGAGCGGCTGCCGGAAAACGGCTATTTCCGGGCCAAGGTCGCCCAGGAGGCGCTGATCAAGCGCTCCGGGGTGCCCTACACCGTGCTGCGTGCCACGCAGTTTTTCGAGTTCGTCGAGGGCATTGCCCAGGCGGGCGCGGTGGGTGAGGAAATTCACCTGTCGCCGGCGCTGTTCCAGCCCATGGCCTCGGACGATGTGGTCGCGGCGCTCACCGACGTGGTGCTGGCGCCACCGGTCAACGGCACGTTGGAGGTCGCCGGGCCAGAGGCCACGCCGCTGGATGAGCTGGTGCGCCGCTTCCTGCGCCTGAGCGGCGATCCGCGCAAGGTGGTGGCGGATGTGCATGCGCGCTATTTCGGCGCCGAGCTCGATGACAAGGCGTTGACCCCTGGCAGCGGTGCACGACTTGGCACGACCCGTTTCGAAGACTGGCTGGCTCGCCAGTAAGTCAGTCAAACCCAACCCGAACAGAAGGAGTAACGTCATGTTCAGCCGCACTCTCCTGGCCGCCGCGTTCGCCGCGCTGGCCATCACCCCGGTAGTGGCCGCCGAGCGTCCGGTCAGCAAGGTCACCGTGGTCTTCGACCGCCCACTGCCCAACGTACCGGGCAAGAGCATGCGCGGGGTGATCGTCGACTACGCCCCAGGCGCCGCATCGCCTGCGCACCGCCACCCGAAATCAGCCTTCATCTATGCCACCGTGCTCGAAGGCGAAGTGCGCAGCAGCGTCAATGGCGAGCCGGCCAAGGTCTACAAGCCCGGCGAGAACTGGTACGAGGCACCGGGTGCGTTCCACGGCGTCAGCGCCAATGCCAGCGACAGCAAGCCCGCCAAGCTGATGGCCGTGTTCGTGCTCGACAGCAATGAGACGGTACTGGTCACGCCGAGCGAGAAGTAAGCCTTCGGCCCTGTTGGCAGTACATGCTGGCGGGGCCGAAAACAGGACAACGCATCATGAACACACATGAACCTGAGCAGGCCGACCAGGCCGTGGCGGCGCGGCCGGCCAGAATGAAGAAACTGGGCATCGTCCTGTGCGTAGCGGCCGTGCTGGTGCTGGCGGTTGGTTGGCTGGCGTTTCGTTCCAGTGATGCCGCCTTTACCGACAACGCCTACGTGCGTGGCGATGTCACGTCGATGGCGGCCAAGGTGTCAGGTTACGTGACGGCGGTAGAGGTCGAGGACAATCAGCAGGTCAAGGCCGGCGATGTGTTGTTCCGCATCGATGACCGCGACTACCGCGCGCACCTGGCCCAGGCCGAGGCCAATCTAAAGGCTGCCGAGGCTCGCCTGACCGATGTCGATGCCCAGACCCGCCTGCAGCAGGCGCAGATTCGCCAGGCCGAGGCACAGCGCCAGGCGGCCATGGCCGAGCGACAACTTGCCAACAAGACCCATGAGCGCAGCCGCAAGCTGATCCAGTTCAGCGCGGTCAGCCAGGCCCTGGTCGATCAGACCGACGCCGCCCGCAGCAGTGCCGAGGCGGCGCTCACGGCTGCGGCGGCGACACTCGATGCCCAGCGCCAGCGTATCGCCGTGCTGGATGCCCAACGTGAGGCCGCTGTAGCGGCCATCGCCCAGGCCGAGGCCGCACGCGACCTGTCGCTGATCGAGCTGGAGCACACCGTGGTGCGGGCACCGGTGGCTGGAGTGATTGGCAATCGGCAGGTGCGGGTAGGGCGCTTCGTCACGCAGGGCGGTGCCTTGCTCGACCTGGTGCCGGTCGAGGGCGTGTGGATCGTGGCCAACTTCAAGGAAACCCAGCTGGAGCATATCCAGCCTGGGCAGCGGGCGAGGGTTACCCTTGACGGCTACCCATCTGACACGCTCGATGGCGTCGTCGACAGCTTCGCGCCTGGCAGTGGTGCGGCGTTCAGCCTGTTGCCGCCGGACAACGCCACCGGCAACTTCGTGCGCGTGGTGCAGCGGGTGCCGGTAAAGATCCGTCTGGCCCACAACCCATTGCCTGGGCGCATCGTGCCGGGGTTGTCGGCGCGGGTGCAGATCGAGGTTGGGGGTGGTTCGTGAACATCGTCCGGGCGGGCAGCAGCCGGCCCACCGGTTGGCTGCTGGTGGCTGGCATCGTGCTGGCGGCCCTCACCGACGCCATCGCCAGCAGCGTTCTGGCATTCGGGCGCAACGACATCCTGGGCGATATCCATGCCACACCGGATGAGTTCGCCTGGCTGGATGTTGCTTACACCGCCTGCAAATTGATGGGGTTCCTGATCGCGCCGTGGCTGTTGGGGCGCCTGCCACCGCGCCTGGTGATCATCGGCGCGACCCAGCTCATGGGGTTTGCCTGCGCCGCTGCCGCGTGGGTGGTGAGCGTCGATGTGCTGGTGGCCTTGCGCGCCTGTCAGGGCATGGCGGGGGGTGTGCTGCTGGTGGCGGGGCAGACGCTGATCTTCCTGGCTTGCCCGCGCAGGCAGCAACCGGTGCTGCAAGGCCTGTTCGCCATCGGTGCAGTGGTCGCACCGGCGGCGCTCACCCCCGCCATGCAGGGCTGGCTGATCGACCGGCAGGACTGGACCTGGATTTTCCTCAGTGTCGTGCCTTTGACCTTGGCGGCGACTGGGTTATTGCTGTTTGTCGAGCTGCCTGCGGGCGCTCAGCCAGGGCGGCGCCGTTTCGATTGGCCGGGCTGCGTGCTGGCAGCCACCGCATTGCTGTGCCTGAGCTACGTCCTGAGCCAGGGCAGCCGCTGGGATTGGTTCGAAGCATCGCACCTGCGCTGGGCCAGTGTGGTCGGTGTGGCAGCGCTGCTGCTGTTCCTTGGCCAGCAACTGGTGGGCAAAGGACAGGGCGTGCTGGACTTGCGCCTGTTCCAATCGAGCGACTTCACCTTCGCCTTCATCGTCAGCTTCGTCGCTGGCGCGGCGTTGTTCGGCAGCGCGTTCGTGATTCCGGCTTTTGCCTTGTCGGTGCTGGCCTTCACGGCGACCGATGCTGGCCTGTTGCTGCTGCCCAGTGGCGCAGTGTTCATCGCTGTGCTGCTGGGCGTGGCCTATTTGATCCAGGTGCGTGGTCTCGCGCCTTTTGCCACGGTGCCGTTCGGCATCCTGACGATCATGATTGCGATGTGGATGCTTTCGGGCTCGACCCGCGAGAGCGGCATGGACGACATGATGGTTGCGGTCATGCTGCGCGGCGCTGGCCTGGGGCTGTTGTTCCTGTCGCTGACCCTGATCGCCTTCGGCAAGCTTCGCCGGTATCGCCTGGCCAGCGGTATCGGCCTGTTCAATACCGGGCGGCAGTTGGGTGGCTTGCTGGGCGTGGCAGGGCTGCAGACGCTGCTGGACCAGCACGGCGTGCTCAATGCCCAGGCGCTCGGCGCGCATGTCAGTGCAGGGACGGCGGCCGTGATTGAACGGCTGGAATCGACCACGGCAATGCTAAGGCTCGAGGGTATGGATCCGCTGGCAGCTGGGCGGGCGGCCATGAGCCTGCTGGGGCGGGCAGTGGTGGGGCAAGGGTCGGTCATCGCGTTCGATACGGCGTTCAATGCCGTGGCGTTGCTGTTTGCCGTAGCGGCGCCGCTGCTGGTGTGCATCAAGTTGCTGCTGGCGCGCAGGGCCAATCTCCCTCACAGACCTACCCGTTCTGCTCACGCGAAGTGAAGACCTGCTTGAGCACCGGGACAGCAGACATCGCCTTTGGCCAACCCACATAGAAGGCAAGGTGAGTGACTACTTCGGCGGCTTGGGCCTGGCTGAGCCCGTTGTCCATGGCGCGGTTGAGGTGGAAGGGCAGCTGCGCTGCCTGCCCCTGGGCGATCAGCGCTGCGACCGTGACCAAACTGCGGTCTCGGGGGCTGAGACTGCTTTGCCGCCACAGGTCACCGAACAAAACGTCGTTGGTATAACGGCCCAGCTCAGGTGCGACATCACCGACGCCGGCCTCTACCGCGGCCCGGCGTTTCTCTTCGCTCTCTGGATCGAGCGATATGGGCTCACTCGCTGGCGGCACAATCTGCTCTGCAGGTAAGTTGCGCTCGTTGAAGATCTGTTTGGCTACGCCGGCTGCCGACATGGCGTTGGGCCAACCTGAATAGAACGCCAGGTGGGTGATTTCGGCGCTGATCTCACTGGGCTTGAGTCCGTTATCCAGCCCCAGTCGGATGTGGCTGGTGAGTTGCGGCACTTGACCGCTTGCAATCAGCGCCGCCAGGGTGATCAGGCTGCGGTCGCGTGGCACCAGCGCCTCACGCTTCCACACTTCACCGAAGAGCAGCTCGGTCGTGTACTTGTAGAGTTGCGGGGTGACCTCAAGCACGTCCGGCGAGGGCTTTGGATCTTGGCGTGGCTGAGCTTCATCAGCGTCCACAACGGCGGAAAGCAGAAGGGTTGCGAAAGTGGTAGCGGCAAGCAGCTTCATCGGACATTCCTTTGGGAAGAGTCGAAGCTTCCACGGGCCATTCACCTACGGCCCGCGAAGTTGAAACGAATGAGTAGCTGGGCAAAGGGTAGATAACTTCGAAACACAGATTAAGGCGCATAAGCTGCATGCTCTCATGAATCAGGTTCATGAATTTTTCAGCGACCGGCGCTCACCACGCCGGTATCCTGTTGTGGTTGAACTCAGCAGCGGGTGTATCAATGGCACGTGACGGTTACGGCGATTTTCAGGCTTTTCTCGCGATTGCCCGTGAGCGAAGTTTCACCAGGGCCGCTTCTCAGCTTGGGGTTTCGCAATCGGCGCTGAGCCACACCATCCGCACGCTGGAGGCTCGCCTGGGGGTAAGGCTGCTGACTCGCACAACGCGAAGCGTCACGCCTACCGAGGCAGGGGAGCAATTGTTCGAGAAGCTTTCCTCGCTCTTTGCCGAGGTCGATGCCGAGATCGCAGAGGTCATCGAGCTTGGGGATGCTCCGCGTGGCAGCTTGCGCATTTCTGCAACGGACTACGCCGCCAATGCTGTGCTGTGGCCGCGCTTGAAAACGCTGATGCTGCAGTATCCAGACATCAAGATCGAGATCACCACTGACTACGGTCTGACAGACATCGTCGCGCAGCGCTATGACCTCGGCGTTCGTCTGGGGGATCAGATTGCGCAGGACATGATCGCGGTACGCATCGGCCCGGATTTACGGATGGCGATGGTGGCTTCTCCCGACTACTTCAACGGGCGGGCCATGCCGCAGTCACCAGAAGAGTTGGGGCAACAAAATTGCATCAATCTCAGATTGCCCACCCATGGCGGCTGCTACCCGTGGGAGCTGAGCGATGGTCAGCGCGAAGTACAGATCAGGGTGAACGGCCAGCTGACCTTCAATGGGACCTATCCGATGCTTGCAGCTGCCATGGATGGCTGCGGAATCGCTTATCTGCCAGAGGATCTGGTCCGGGAGCATGTCGCTGCCGGTCGGCTGGTCTGGGTGCTTGAAAAGTGGTTCCCCACCTTTCCAGGCCTGCACGTTTACTACCCCAGTCGACGACAGTCGTCGCGCGTATTGAACCTTGTCGTGGAGGCGCTTCGTTTCACTGATCTAGATTCATGAAATGGATTCATGAGCGTTTCCCTTTTTTGCAACTTAATCACCCGCCCGTCCTGGCTTAGGGTGGTCTCGTTTTTCAAGCAATCAAGGGTCTGTCATGAACTACCGTTATCTGGGCCGCAGTGCCTTGAAAGTATCTCCACTGTGTCTCGGCGCAATGATGTTTGGCGGCGAGACCGATGAAGCCACCTCCCGGCGCATCATCGACAAAGCCGCTGCAGCGGGCATCAATTTCATCGACACCGCAGACGCCTACCACGCAGGCCGTTCTGAAGAGGTGGTCGGTCGTGCCATTGCCGCCTCCCGGCATGACTGGATTGTGGCTACCAAGTTTGGCTATCCATCATCCGCAGACGCTGGCCCCAATCGACAGGGACAGTCGCGTAAATGGATCATCCAGAACGTCGAGGACAGCCTGAAGCGCCTGGGTACCGACTTCATCGATGTTCTGTACTTCCATCGCGCCTTGACCGACGCACCGATGGAGGAGGGGATGCGCGCGATTGACGACTTGATCCGTCAAGGCAAGATCCGCTACTACGGTGTTTCCAATTTCCACGGCTGGCGGATCGCTGAAATGGTCAGGCTTGCCGACGCGCTCGGCATGCCGCGGCCAACCGTCAGCCAACCGCTGTACAACATCGTGAACCGGATTGCCGAAGTCGAGCAGTTGCCTGTCGCCGGGCACTACGGCATTGGGGTTGTGCCCTACAGCCCATTGGCCAGGGGCGTGCTCAGTGGAAAGTATGCGGTCAATGCAGCTCCGGCGGCAGACACTCGAGCAGGTCGAGGTGACAAGCGAATCCAGCAGACGGAATGGCGCCCCGAGTCGTTGCAGGTGGCTCAAACGATCGCTCGTTACGCGGCCGAGCGTGGAACTACCCCCATCGCTTTCGCCATTGCCTGGGTACTGAGGAACTCGTTGGTCAGTGCCGCTGTTGCGGGCCCTCGCACCGAAGCACACTGGGATAGCTACATGGATGCCTTGCAGCTGGAACTGGGCCCGGATGACGAGCAACTGGTTGATAGCCTGGTGGTGCCGGGCCACGCTTCCACTCACGGTTTTACCGACCCTGGCTACCCGGTCGAAGGCCGCAAGGTGTGAGAGTAGGGGGCTTGCGTGAAGCACGCGCTACTGGCTTTCACCCCACCAGTATTGTGCGGTCACGCCGCCATCCATGAGGAAGTCGCTGCCTGTAATGAAAGTACCTTCCGGGCCCATGAGTAGAGCGGCGACGGCGCCTACTTCATCTGGTGTGCCACCCCGTTTGGCTGCGCAGGAATCGATCATGCTTCGGTATCCAGCACCGCGTGGGCCATTGAGTTCATCTCGCGCCAGCGGGGTGAAAATGATGCCCGGGCTGATGGTGTTGACGCGAGCGCCGCGCTTACCCCAACGAACCGCTTCTGCGGCTACGCGCAGGGAGTTGCCGCGTTTGGAGATCTGGTAGGCATTCAGCGGGTCGGTCACCTGGTCGGGCTGCAACATCGGCAGTGCAAGCAGTTCTTCGACGGGTGTCAGGGCCAAGGCTTTGTTCTGCTCAGGCGTCAGTGCCGGTAGGCGATGACCAGACTGCGAAGCGATGACGATGGCAGAGCCACCTTTGGCAATGACGTTGCCGAAAAGCTCCAGCACCAGCGCGGTGCCGTACAAGTCCACACGCAGGATGGTCGCCGGTGGCGCTTGGGAGGGGGACACGCCTGCGGCATGAATCACCCCGGTGATATCGCCGAGGGCGGACGCGGTATCGACCAATGCTTGAACGGAGGCTCGGGAGGCGACATCAACCACTGCCGTGCTGACCTCGAAACCGGCGTCGTTCAGAACCTTGGCGGCGGCGTCAGCGGTTTCCTTGCGCAGGTCTGCCAACAGCACATGCTTGCCTGCGCTGACTCTGCGAGCGATGGCCTGGCCGATTGAGCCGGCGCCGATTACAACGGTTACGTCTGTCATGGGGGGCTCCCAAATAAGAGTGAGAGCACCACTGTAGGTCAAGTCTTGGGCAGTGATTAGAGGGGGAAATCTGAGTGCCACTATGAGATCTATTCATCAATTGGGGCTGTGCACACGCAGCAATAGCGATTTTTGACGAAGGCCAGGAACGGCGTATGGATGGCGTTTGAGATCATGGGGGCTGGCGACTTCATGGCAAGAGCGGACCGCCCGCTTTCGACCCATAGCTGCCCTTCACGACGACAGTTATTAGCCAGAAGCGGCTCGCCTCTAAGGCGAGTGATCTCCTTGCCCCACTCGCTTAGTCAGGCGCTCCCAAAATTAAACTGGAATCCTTGCTCGTACGTGCGAGGCGCGTCGGTCAACCCTCACCTGGTAGTCCTATCACCAACTCCGCGTTATCCATGGTCAAGAAAACTCTACCCATTGCCTGGACGGCAGGCAGCGACTGCAACCACCTCCATCAGGCTCGTAAAAGCTTCACCGAGACCGTGTAATAATTCAGCCGAAAGAGCAAGCCACCGAGGTTAAGTACCGTGCTTTCCACGATGTAAGTCCTGTAACGCCAAGTTGCGTGTCAGCGCAAAGCTGGCAGCGCCCCAACGGCGGCCAGCATTTCATCAAATACCACTCGAACCCTTCCTGGAACAGGGCCACGCTGAGGCCGATAGACGTACAACCCCCATGCGGGAGGCTCCTCGTCTTGAAGCACCTGCACGAGCTTCCCGCTGGCAATGTAGGGAGCCGCCATGTAGTCCGCCAGTTGGGCGAAGGCAACCCCGGCCAGTGCGGCCCCTATTTCCATGTCGGCATTGTCGGCGATAAGAGTGGGAGCCGGGGGTGTCCACTGCTGTCCCGCTTTGAAGTGCCAAGGCCAGGGGCGGCCAGTATTGGTATCCAGGGCTGCGGCGATCGGCAGGCCGGCCAGCGCATCGATATCGCCAGGTGCGCCCACTTTCTCGATAAGCCGTGGAGCGGCAACGATGGGCAGCCTCATGTCGGCTGCCTTGCGCGCGACGAAGCGGCTATCGCGCATGAAACCGACCCTGATGCCAACATCGATCCCATCGTCAACCGTATTGCTGAGTCGGTCGGACAGGCGCACATCCAGGGTGATCCCGGGATGCCGCTCGGCAACGCGCTCCAGCGCAGGCATGACTGCTCGGGTGCCCAGACTGTGCGGTGCGGTGATGCGCACGGTGCCCGACAGGGCATCCTGCTGGTCGGTAACAGGTGGCCGCAATAGGTCTTCGAACCGCTCCAGCACAGGGCGCACCTGTTCCAGCAGGCCTTCGGCAAACGCGGTAATGCGCACCTGGCGTGTGCTGCGATGGAACAACACCTCGCCGTAGTGCCGCTCCAGTTGCTGAATGGCCCGCGTAACGCCTTGAGGGGATGTCCCCAAGCGGACGGCTGCGTCGCGAAAACTGCTGCTTTCGGCCGCCACCCGGAATATGCGCAGCAACTCGATTTCCTTGTTCATTCTCCAGACCTCTCTAGGCAGCCTTTTTCGTCATTAATTCCATATTTTGGAATTATAAAATCAAAACAATTCCATATACAGCAGCTGAGTCATTTCCCAAACTGACAACACAGCGGAATGCTCCGCTCCTGAACCACCTGATTAGGAAACGACATCATGAAATCACGTGCAGCAGTTGCCTTCGGGCCTGGAAAGCCGTTGGAGATCGTCGAGATCGACGTCGAGCCCCCTCGCAAGGGCGAAGTGCTCGTCAGGATCACCAATACTGGAGTTTGTCATACCGACGCCTTCACCCTGTCGGGCGACGACCCCGAAGGTCTGTTCCCGGTGGTACTGGGCCACGAAGGTGCAGGCATCGTTGTGGAGGTAGGTGAAGGCGTGACCAGCGTAAAACCTGGCGATCACGTCATTCCGCTCTATACCGCCGAATGCGGCGAGTGCCTGTTCTGCAAGTCCGGCAAGACCAACCTGTGTGTTGCGGTTCGCGCCACTCAGGGCAAGGGGTTGATGCCCGATGGTACGACCCGCTTCTCGTATAACGGCCAGCCGCTTTACCACTACATGGGCTGCTCGACTTTCAGCGAATACACGGTGGTCGCCGAAGTCTCGCTGGCCAAGATCAACCCAAACGCCAATCCCGAGCATGTCTGCCTGCTGGGTTGCGGTGTGACCACCGGCATCGGCGCCGTTCACAACACGGCCAAAGTACAGCCGGGCGACTCGGTGGCCATCTTCGGCCTCGGCGGCATCGGTCTCGCTGCCATTCAAGGTGCACGCCAGGCCAAGGCGGGTCGCATCATCGCCATCGACACCAATCCGGCGAAGTTCGAGCTGGCTCGTACCTTCGGCGCCACCGAATGCCTTAATCCGAAGGACTTCGACAAGCCGATCCACGAGGTGCTCATCGAGATGACCGGCTGGGGTGTCGATCACACCTTCGAGTGCATCGGTAACGTCAATGTGATGCGTTCGGCCCTGGAAGCTGCCCACCGTGGTTGGGGCCAATCGATCGTCATTGGTGTCGCCGGTGCAGGCAAGGAAATTTCTACCCGTCCGTTCCAGTTGGTCACCGGCCGGACGTGGAAGGGCTCGGCTTTCGGCGGCGTCAAGGGGCGTACCCAACTCCCGGGGATGGTGGAAGACGCCATGAAAGGCGAGATCGATCTCGCCCCGTTCGTCACCCACACCATGGGCCTTGACGACATCAACAAGGCCTTCGACCTGATGCATGAAGGCAAGTCGATTCGCACAGTTATCCACTACTGATCACTCACAATCCACTCAACACCAACTATCAAGGAAATCAACCATGTCCAATCCTGTCATTTCCGGCGACGGCATCTTCTCGCACGTCTTTATCGGTGCCGCCGACGTGCAGAAGTCGGCCGCATTCTACGATGCCGCGCTGGGTGCCCTCGGCATCAACAACCTTGGCCCTTTCGGCAGTGGGTGGGTGCTTTTCGGTCGAGAAAAGCCGGCGTTCATCATCGCTCGTCCGGGTAATGGTGAAGCACCCTCCAGCAACGGCGTGACGATCGGCTTTGCGGCCGCCACTCCCGCCGAAGTGGATGCCTTCCACGCCGCCGGCCTTGCCGCAGGCGGCACCGATGAGGGGCAGCCTGGCGCACGTGGTCACCTGCCGGGTGCCTATGCGGCCTACCTGCGTGATCCGGCAGGCAACAAGATCTGTTCGTACACCTTCGTCTGAAAGCAACAAGGCTGAGGGCGTTCTTAAAGGGTCAGCAGAAACCGCTGTACAGCGACGGTGCCAGCTCCTGAAGAACGGCCCGCAGCCATGTGCGAAACGCATAGCTGCGGGCATAAGCCTTTAAGTGTGTTTTCAACCAATCTGAGATGAGGTCGTTATGAAAGAGCCGGTGCACATCAATATGACGACCGCATACTTCTCCCCGAGCGCCACCGTGTATGGCATGCCGGCCTTTGCTGATCGTGCCGCAGCCGTGGGCGAAGTGCACGCGCGACCGCATCTGTTGCTTCAGGCCCCTCGCGGCATATTGCAGCTCGCTTTCATGACTGAAGGCGACACGGTCAAGGATCAAATGGCGACGAGCACGTTATCTCACCGTTTCAGTACTGGCGAACCGGACTACGCTACGCCGCTTCACGGCATGACATGGGATGAGGGAGACCTGCACTGCGAAAAACACACCGAGTTCTCGACGTATCTCTGGTGCGCTTCGCTGGATTCCGACACGGGAGAGCCGTGCAGCGAAAATCCGTTCAAGCATGGATTTATTGCTCCGGGCCCGGTCATATCCGGCATCCGTTTGAAACTTCTGCCATGGACGCTGGATACGGAGAAGGAGGTCGAGCGCTTCGATCCTGCCAGCCTGTGCTACTCGCTGGTGGAGAACGGCTCTGCCGCCATCCTGACCGACTTCAGACAGGATGAGGATGGCCTGACGCAGATCCTCGTCCTTACCCGCGATTTGACTCCGGCACGGGCGGGAGCACTGGCTCAACGTCTGCTGGAGATCGAAAACTACCGTACTTTGGCGTTGCTGTCCCTGCCACTGACACGATCGATGACGTCGCAACTGCGACACATGGAGTCGCGCCTTGCAGCGATCACCGACGAGATGCGTTCGAGCTTGGTAGAGCGGCGCGACAACGACGAGCTGTTGTCCGAGCTGACTGGCCTGGCTGCCGAGCTGGAAGCTGGTGTTGCGGCGAATCTCTATCGCTTCGGCGCCAGCCGTGCCTACTACGAGATAGTCGAAGAAAGGCTGGCTGCGCTTTCGGAAGAGGCCGTGGCCGGGTACTGCACCTGGACGGACTTCCTGCAGCGTCGCATCGCTCCCGCCATGCGGACATGCCAATCCGTAAAGGAACGTCAGGCCAAGCTCTCCGACAAGCTTACCCGGGCCATCGCGCTGCTGCGTTCCTGGGTCGACGTCGAACTCGAACGCCAGAACCGCGATTTGCTGGCTTCGATGAATAACCGGGCCAAGATGCAATTGCGCCTTCAGCAAACCGTCGAAGGCCTGTCGGTCGCGGCAATTTCATACTACGTCGTGAGTCTTCTCGGCTATCTGCTCAAGGGCATTGCGATGATCCACAACGTTGTGGCGCCGGTGACGGCGGCTCTGGTGCCTATGGTGATGCTGTCGATCTGGTGGGTGGTGCGCAGGATCAGGCACGCCCACGGCGACACGGCAATCAACGAGCAATCTTCCTGACGAGCCGCCGTCCTGGCACGCGATCGCTGTGCCGCTCGTTTGAACATTGGAGAACAACATGGAACGCCTCGAACATCACGCCAGCTTTGATGGTTGGCAGGACGTCTATCAACACGCATCCACGACGCTCGGTTGCACGATGAAAGTTGGCGTCTATCTGCCGGCGCAAGCGCAGCATGGCAAGGTGCCGGTGCTGTACTGGCTTTCAGGCCTGACCTGCACCGAGCAGAACTTCATCACCAAGTCCGCCGTCCAGCGCTACGCGGCCGAACATGGCATTGCCGTCGTCGCGCCCGATAGCAGCCCTCGCGGCGAAGGCATTGCCGACGATCCTGCCTATGACCTTGGACAGGGCGCGGGTTTCTACGTCAATGCCACACAGCAATCCTGGGCTGCGAACTATCGGATGTATGACTACGTCGTGCAGGAACTACCGGCGCTGATCGAGGCCCACTTTCCCGTGACAGCACAGCGGAGCATCAGCGGCCACTCCATGGGCGGGCATGGCGCCCTGGTCATCGCCCTGCGCAATCCAGGCCGTTATCGAAGCGTCTCGGCCTTCTCGCCCATCGTCGCTCCGACCCAGGTTCCCTGGGGGCAAAAAGCCTTCGAGGCGTACCTGGGCAGCGACTGGGAAGCCTGGAAGCAGTACGACACCGTGGAGCTGATTCGCACTGTGCAGGAGCGTTTGCCGTTGTTGGTGGATCAGGGCTTGGCAGACGAGTTCCTGGAGAGCCAGCTTCAGCCCGAGCTGCTGCGCAAAGCCTGCGACGAAACGGGGCACCCGCTCACGTTGAATCTGCGCCCAGGCCATGACCACAGCTACTACTTCATTGCCAGTTTCATTAGCGAGCATATGGCACATCACGCATCGGCGCTGAAACGCTGAGAGACAGGAGACCAGGTCATGAAAAAGACCTCTGAAAACCGACATCACGTCGTCATCATCGGAGCGGGCTTCGGCGGGATCGAGGTTGCCAACCGGCTTGCGGGTGCCGAGGTCGATGTGACGATCATCGATCGGCGCAATCATCACCTGTTCCAACCCTTGCTTTACCAGGTTGCAGGGGCGTCACTCTCGACATCGGAGATCGCCTGGCCTATTCGCCATCTCTTCCGCAATCGCCCGGAAGTGAACACCTTGATGGCGGAAGTAGAAGGTATCGACCAGAACGCGCGCCAGGTCATTCTCAACAACGGATCGCGGCAAACCTACGACACACTCGTGCTCGCGACAGGTGCCACCCATGCCTACTTCGGACACGACGAATGGGGGGCTTTCGCACCGGGTTTGAAAACGCTGGAAGATGCCACGACCATTCGAGGTCGAATTCTCGCGGCCTTCGAGGAGGCAGAGCGCACGAGCGACCCGCAACGCCGTGCCGCGCTGCAAACGTTCGTCATCATCGGTGGTGGCCCCACCGGGGTTGAATTGGCCGGAACCATCGCCGAGCTTGCACGAGACACGCTGACCCGTGACTTCCGCTCAATCGACCCGAGCACATCGCGTGTGGTACTGATCGAGGCGGGCCCGCGCCTGTTGTCGGTCTTCCCAGAGGATCTGTCGGCCTATACGCGTCGGGCGCTCGAAAAACTCGGGGTCGAGGTCGTGCTGGGTTCGCCAGTCACCGAATGCTCGGTTGAAGGCGTGGTGCATGCCGGCCAGCGCCTTTCGGCCAAGACCATCGTATGGGCGGCCGGAGTTCAGGCGTCTCCTGCGGCTCGCTGGTTGGGCGCTGCGTCTGATCGTGCTGGTCGAGTGGTAGTTGATCCCGACCTGACGGTGGCCGGTCACCCGGAGGTCTTCGTCATTGGCGATACAGCCTCGTGCACCACGGCCGATGGGAAGCCCGTACCAGGCATCGCCCCGGCTGCCAAGCAGCAAGGGAAGTACGTCGCCAACCTGATTGGCCGGCGTCTGAAGGGTAAGCCCGCTGACGGGCCTTTCGAATACCGGCACCAGGGGAACCTGGCCACCATCGGCCGCAGCCTGGCAGTCATTGACATGGGGCGGGTGAAGCTGCGTGGTGCCTTCGCGTGGTGGATCTGGAAACTCGCGCACATCTACTTTTTGATCGGTACGCGAAATCGTCTAAGCGTCGCGATGAGTTGGGTATGGAACCACAGCATCGGCTACCGCGGCTCTCGCATCATCATGCATGCGCTTACCGAAAAAGCGCCCACGGTAGTGGATAAATCCGGCTCCATTGATTGAGCGTCTCGCGTTCGATACGGGCAAGTTGCACTCATTAATCCTCTTCGGGCCTTGGTGCAGGACATCGGGAAGCCATAGACAAGGCCCAAGCTTAACTGCCGTGGTGATGAGCGAGCACAACATGCGCACGCTGGTTTTTTGGCCAACAGCACGCTTTCCCGAATGGCTGCTTCGGGTCGATAACGGCCATTCGCCAAAGGTTCGGTAGTTTCAACTTCAGGTCGCAAGACCTCAAAACAATAAACAAGCGTCCAAGCTGACGCTTGTACCTTAGAAAAAGGCGCGACATCTATTGGCAATTCGCAGCTTCAGAAAGTCTTGCTGACCGAGGCCACCACGGTGGCCGAGCAGACATCCTTGAAGCCCAGATAGCTGGCGCATTCGCTCTCGGAAAGGTCGGTGTCGATGTAGCTGACCGACCAATCAAGCGACAGCATCGTGCGGGTCAGCTTCACTTCCCATTCATGGTAGTCGTCGCGGCTGGCGCCATCATTGGTGAACCAGCTCGGGTCCTTGTAGTCGTTGCGCCCGTAGCGCACCAGCAGGTCGGTGTCGGACGGCAGCAGCGTGGTGTAACCCACGTAGCTGTAGAGCATCGACTGGTCGCCGTTGAAGTTGTCCGAATAATTGCCGCCGAGCAGTACACCCCAGGCGCGCAGTTCGGCATGGTATTCGCCGTAGTTGAAGTTGCCCTGGCGCGGGTACACGTACTTGATGTACGAGGTATCGAGGGTGACATCGTCGTTGATCTGCCAGAAGTAGCCGGCGTAGTAGTCCAGCTCCTGGCGCGTGCTGCTGCCGAAACCGAAGTCGACGTTCGAGCTCCATACGCCTGCGTACAGGCCGCTGGAGTGTGCCAGGGTCAACGAGCCCTGCAGGGCCGGATCGTTCTGGGTCTGGGAGATGCCGCGGGTGCGGTAGTCGCTGAACAGGCCAGCCTTGGCCTCGAGGCTGAAGTCGTCGTCGAGGTAGAGGGCATGGGCCAGCGGGGTGCAGGCGAGCAGGCCGCCTGCGATGAGGATGCGTACGGTCATTCGATGCTTTCCAATTATTGTTGTTATGCACGGTGAAGCGGGTGTGGCTTTCGCGGGCAAACCCGCCCCACAGGGAGTTGTGTTGCGCCTGTGGGAGCGGGTTTAACCGCGAAGCAGTCAGCGCTGGTAGATCTGCTTGCCGGCGAACCAGGTCTGCAGCACCTGGGTGTCACGCAGCGTCTCGGCGTCGACGCTGAGCACGTCGCGGTCGAGTACGATCATGTCGGCCTGCTTGCCGACCTTCAGCGAGCCGACCTGCTGCTCCAGGCGCATGGCGCGGGCGGCATTGAGGGTGTAGGCCTGGAACATGGTTTCCCGGTCGATGGCCTCGTCAGCATTGAGGACACCTTTGGGGCCCTTGCGGCTCACTGCCTGGTAGATCGCCTTCCACGGCTCTGGCGTGGTGATCGGCCAGTCGCTGGCTCCGGCGATGGTCGCACCGGCCTTGTACAGTGAATGGGCCGGGTAGCTGTGGGCGAAGGCATGCTCGTCAACATACGGCTTGACCAGGTCGAGGTTGGTCTCGTCGGCACTGGCCCAGTACAACTGCATCGAGGCGATCACATCGAGCTGCTTGAAGCGTGGATAGTCCTGATCGCTGACAATCTGCAAGTGGGTGATCGAATGGGGGACGCCGCTGTGACGTGCGCGCCGAGCCTGTTGCACGCCGTTGAGTGCCTCGCGCACGGCGCGATCACCGATGGCATGCACGTGCACCAGCCAGCCACGGGCGTCGGCGGCGTCGACCAGTTCACCGAAGTGCTTCGGGTCCAGCAGCAGTTCGCCGCGTTGGCCGGAGTTCTTGTAGGGCTTGAGCATCGCCGCGCTCTGTGCCGGCATTTCGGCGACGCCGTCGGCGAAGACCTTGATGCCGGGCAGGGTGAGGTTGCGCACGCCGAGGAACTGCTGGCGCACCTTGTCCAGTTCATCCAGGTCGGCCGGGCGGGCCTTGGAGTCGGCCATCAGCAGCGCGGCGACGTGGGCCGTCAGCTCGCCCCGCTCGGAGAGGTCCTTGTACACCGGTAGCACGCCCAGCGAGTCGTTCTTCACATCCGAGCCGGGCAGTTCATTGGCCAGTGGGTCCATCCAGCCGGTGATGCCAAGCTGCCTGGAGTAGTCCAGGGCCATGCGCCCGGCAGTCATCAGGGTGTCATGGGACAGCGGCGGCAGCAGGTCGGTCACTGGGTAGTAGCTGGCGTCGGCCAGAAACCCGTTGGGCGTGCCGTCCGCATGCTGGCCAATGGTGCTGCGTGCTTCGGCAGGCAGGGCGGCGATGGTCTTGGCATCGATCTTGGCGCGCTTGAGCAGGGCCTGGTTGGCCCAACCGGTATGCATATCGTTGGCGGCCAGAAGGATCGGCTGTGCGGCCCATTCGCCCTGGTTGAAGCGTTGCTCCAGGGCTGGGATGTCATCCCAGTAGGTCCCCGGCACGCCACCGACGACCAAGAACTCGCCACGCACGGCCTTGCCATCTTTGCGCCACTGATGCAGGCGTTGTTCAAGTTCATCGAGCGGGATCTGCTCGCCCATCAGGTTGGCCAGCTCCAGCTGCAGGCCGCCCTTGATGGCATGGGAGTGAGAATCGAGCAAGCCCGGCATCAGCACCTTGCCGCCCAGGTCGATGACCCGCGTTCCGCCGGCCTTCAGGCGCAGTACGGCCAGGTCCGAGCCCACGGCGACGATCTTCTCACCCTCGACCGCCACCGCTTGCTGCAGTGGCTGGCCTGGCTCGGCGGTGTAGACCTTGGCGTTGTGAAAGATCACGTCCACTGCCGCGAAGCTGTGCAGGGAGGTGCAGGCCAGGCCCGCGCTGATCGCCATCTGGAGAAGGTGCTTCATTCGGTGCCTCGTTCTTGTTGTGATTGCGCCGCAGCCTAGCCAACGCGCGCGGCCGGTTAAATGCGACGGAAGGCACAACTTTGTTCGCGATCTGGAAAAAATCCCTGCCTCAAGATTGCCTTGATGCAAGCCACCGGCCGCGTGACGCCTATTCAAATCCCCGCAATTTGCGGGCTAGATGAAAAGGCGTGGATACTCGCGCGTTCCCTTCATTGCCTCGCTTGTGCCGAACAGGAAGAAACCATGGACAAAATGACGGCCCTGACCATTTTCGTCGCCGCCGCCGAACACGGCAGCTTCAGCCGTGCGGCCGATCAGTTGGGCAAGACGCCTTCGGCCGTCACCAAGGCCGTCGCCCATCTGGAGGGCGAGCTAGGCGTGCGCCTGTTCGAGCGCACCACCCGGCGCATGGCCCTGACCGAGGCCGGGACGGTATACCTGGAGGGCGCACGTCAGGCCTTGATGCACCTGCAACTGGTGACCGAGGAGGTCGAGCAGTTGCAGCATGAGCTGCGTGGCACCTTGCGCATCACCGCACCGCCTTCGTTCGGCCCGGCGTTTCTCAATCAGGTGTGCTTTCGCTTCATGCGCGAACACCCGCAGGTGCGTCTGGAGGTGAACCTCAATGACGCCAATGAAGACCTGATCGACGGTGGCTACGACCTGTCGCTGCGCGACGGCCCCACCGACCAGCCCGAACTGATCGCCCAGCCGTTGATCGAGAACCGCGTAGTGCTCTGCGCAAGCCCCGACTACCTGGCCCGGCGTGGCGAGGCCATCACCCTGGAAAACTACGCCCAGCACGACTGGCTGCTGCTGCGCCATCCCCTGCTGAACCGCAGCTTCTGGTGGGTCGAGCACGAGGGCCAGACCCTGCGCGTACGCCAGCCCACGCCCCGGCTGGTGAGCGACAATTTCGACTTCTTGCTGTCCTGCCTGCTTGATGGCCATGGCCTGCAGTTCGTGCCCACCTGGTGCGCCGCGCCCTATCTGGCCAGCGGGCAGCTGGTGGAAGTGCTACCAGACTACTGGCGGGCGTTGAGTGCCTTCGGGCCCTGGGTGCACGTGCTGTACCTGCCCCATCGGCGCAACACGCGCAAGGTGCAGGCCTTCATCGCCTTGTTGCACGAGCAACTGCGCAGCCAGGGGCTTTAATCGGGCTGCGCGGCGCAATTGTTCCGCTCAGGCACAAAAGTTGTGCGGGTTGTGGCGATGATCGACCGGGGACGGCTCGCTAGGCTAGCGGTGGTTGCCTGAACACAGCGGCCTCTTCGTGCCCGATCCATTGCCTTGTCACTCTCACGGGAGGTGAGTGCAACAGGGGGAACGAAGCGGTCTCTTCTTTCCAAAACAGCAACGATGCCCCGAGCCTGCTGTACCAGGAGTTGCCCCGCAGTGAAGATTCATACCTTAGCCACCGATATCCGCACGCCCGCCGAGCGGGGTCGCCAGATCGGCGAGCGCTTCGCCGAGCAGATCCGTCAAACCACCGCCCTCTACCTGGACTTCTTCCCGCGGGTCGGAGTGCCCCTGCGCGAGGCGCAGCGTATCGGCGAGAACAGCCTGGCAGCCCTTGAGGCCTGGAGCCCGAACCTGGCGGCCGAGGTAGCCGGTGTCGCCAGCGGCGCCGAGCTGCCATTGTGGCAACTGGCAAGCCTGAACGCGCGCACCGAGGTCCTGGCCGCACGCACCCGCCACAGCGAGTGCTCCACCACCGTGCATGCTCCCCGTGGCCCGCGCGCGCCGCAAACCTTGCAGACCTGGGATTGGCACGACAGCCTCTGCCCGCACGGGCTGATGCTGGCGCTGCACACCGAGCGGGGCATGCACGTCAAACTGTTTTGCGAATTCGGCATGCTTGCCAAGCTGGGCGTCAACAGCGCAGGGCTGGGCCTGCACTTCAATATCCTGCACCACGCCAGCGACAACGACAGCGGCGGCGTGCCGGTGCATGCCATTGCCCGTCGCCTGCTGGAAGAAGCAAGCAGCGTCGATGAGGCCATCGAGCTTGCACGTTCGGCGCGGGTCAGTGCCTCTACCGTGCTGACCGTGTTCTCCCGCCAGGACAGCAGCCCGCGTGCGGTCAGCATCGAGCTGAGCCCCGAGCGCACGGCGCTGGTGCTACCGCGCGAAGACGGCTGGTTGCTGCATACCAACCACTTCCTCGACCCGCACCTGAGCCAGGGGGAGCAGGTGGCCGACCGCGCCGACACCCAAAGCCGCCTGGGCCATCTGCAACAGGTGATCGGCCAGATGGACAGCGCCGACCTGCGTGCCCGCGCCGAAGCCATGTGCGGTGCGCAAGGCGACAGCGCGCCGATTTGCTTCCATCCCGACATGTCCATGCCCGACACCGAGCGCTGGGAGACCCTGCTGAGCGTGGGCATCGACACTGAGCGTTGCCTGTTGGAATACGTGGCGGGCACACCGCTGCAACTGGCCAAGGCCGGCTTCGAACGTTTCTGAGCCCACCCGGTGCCGCCTGCCTCGGGCGGCACCCGCTGAACGAGAACAACAACAATGTATGCGGACCATTCCCACTCGGCGTCTTCCCGCTCCGCCTTCCGGACCTTCTGCGTCTCTGGCATGGGCACGGCGCTGGAGTTCTACGACTTCATCATCTACGGCACCGCCGCCGCGCTGGTGTTTCCTCAGGTGTTCTTCCCCCAGATGGACCACCTGACGGCCACCCTGGTGGCCTTCAGCGCCTTTGGCGCCGGCTTCTTCGCCCGGCCACTGGGCGGGCTGGTGTTCGGTCACTTCGGCGACCGTATCGGCCGGCAGAAAGTGCTGGTCGCGACCTTGCTGCTGATGGGCCTTAGCACCTTCCTCATCGGTTGCTTGCCAACCCACGCCAGTATCGGTGTGGCAGCGCCGATCCTGCTGGTGGTGCTGCGCCTGGTCCAGGGCTTCGCCGCGGGCGGGGAGTGGGGCGGTGCCGCGCTGTTCGGCATCGAATCCGCACCGCCGGGCAGGCGAGGGCTATGGGGTAGCTTCACGAGCATGGGCATTGGCGTTGGCGGCATCTTCGGTGCGGCGGTCTTCGCCATCGTCAGTGCCGCCTTCGACGACAACCTGGTGGACTTTGCTTGGCGCATCCCGTTCTGGCTCGGTGGCACCTTGGTGCTGGTCGGCCTGTACGCCCGCCTCAAATCGCCGACACCCGTTGCCATCCCAGCGGTCAAGCCGGTACGCGCGCCACTGGCCGAGGCCCTGCGCCAGCGCCCACGGCAGCTGCTGTTGTGCACCGGCATCGCCTTCGGCTACTGCACCATTGCCTACATTGGCAGCACGTTCTTCCTGACGTACGCCACCCAGGTGGGTTATGGCAGCACCGAGGCACTGATGTTCGACCTGACGTTGTCGATCGCTATCGTGTTTTCCGCACCTCTATTCGGCTACCTGTCCGACCGCCTGGGCCGGCGTATGGTTATGACGTTCGGCTCCGTGGTTATGGCTTTGGGGTTGTTTGCCTTCTTCGAGCTGGTCGGCATGAAGAGCTTTGGCATTGCGCTGTGCGCCTACAGCCTGACCGGCCTGCTGATGGGCGCGACCCAAGGGCCGATCCCAGCGTTTCTGGGCGAGCAGTTCCCACGCAGCATGCGCTACTCGGGGATCTCGGCCAGTTACCAGATCGGCGCGGCGTTGGGTGGGGGTACCGCATCGAGTATCGCCACGGCGATCCTTATCCTCACTGACCACAACCCGCTGGGTGTGGCGTTGTATGGAGCAGGGGCGCTTACATTAGTCGCAGTGTGCTCGTTGAAGCTACGTGAGACATCGCGGTTGAGCATGGCGGAAATCGATGAAGAACCTGATGGGGTTGCGGGTGGAGGTGAAGTTGCTACGGCGCTAATGGGCATTGGCGGCAAAAAATAGAAGTCGTTGCACATTGCGGTTTTCAGTGGATCCAGAAGGTATTATTACCACACTGGGGGCAACTTGGAGTTGGACCCAAAGAGGAGTCCGCCATGACCGAAGCCGATCGCCTCAGGTATTTGCGCGTTGTTCTAGTTTTAGCTGGCCTCGCGTGCCTTGCTCTCTACCCACTTATGTTGGCCTGGCCCTCCGGCTGGGCCTGGCACGCTGGTCACTCGGACTACCCGATGATGATCGTTGGCATCTACGCCACCCTTGGCGTGTTCTTGATGCTGGCCGCACCTGATCCATTGGCCAATCTGAGCCTGATCTGGTTTACCGCTTGGTCCAGCGCTGTACACGGAGGAGTCATGGCCGTCCAGGCGGTCACCCAGCCGGGGCAAATGGGGCATTTGGTGGGTGACGTGCCGGCGCTCTTGATCGTGGCGGTTGCTTTGGCCATCTTGACGCCCCGCTCGCAATCGGCCGATCGGGCGGGGACACACAATCGGGCCTAAGAGCAGGTTTGACTGTCAGGGTCGGGGCGGCCACCTGGATGTGGGGCCGCTCGCGGCCCATCGCCGGCAAGCCCGGCTCCCACAGTTACCGCACAAGCCTGGAGGCTGGAGACAGTTCTGTGGGCGCAACTGTCTTGCTCAGTTTCTAAAAAGCTGCGCGATCCCTGTGGGAGCGGGTTTACCCGCGAACACGGGCGTAGCCCGTGCCATCCTCCACGTTGCCTGCTTCGCGGGTAGACCCGCCTCCACAGAGTGGACTGCCCCCAAGAAGTTGGACACAAATTCAACCCTTGGGGGGATCTATGGGCAACTACACCGAGCAGTTCAAGCTCGCTGAACATGATCCTGGATCGCCGCCACTAATTCCGGCCCGTGCGGGGGCGTGTTCAACGGCTTTGGCAATACTGTCGGGATCTCCACGCTGATCATCGTCGGCTTGATTCTCCAGGCTACCGGCTCGTTTGAAATTGCACTGGTATTCGTGGCGGCCATGGCTGAGCAAACCTGCTCCAAGGCATCTCCACCTGCCGGTCACGGAGACAGAAAATCGCACCTGGCTTGACTCGTGAAATTTTTCATGTATTTTTTCATGAAAAATAAATCAAATAATTTCACGGCAGCCCTGAGCGATGAAGATGCACGAAGAGGTTGAAGCCCTCGCGATCCTTATTCACGATCTGCGCAAGTTCAAGCACCTGACGTTGGACGAGCTGGCTGAGCGCGCCGATCGATCGGTTGGCTATCTTTCCCAGGTCGAACAGGGTGTTTCGCGCCCAACCGTGGCGGACCTCACCGCCATCAGCGAAGCACTGGGCGTATCGACCGCCTACTTCTACAACCTGAGCAAGCCGCGCGCAGTCAGTTGGGTGACTCGCCCTCATGAGCGGCGCACGTTGTACTTCGGCTCGGGCATTACCGATGTGCTGGCGTCACCCACCATCGCCGGTGCCTTCTCCATGCTCGACAGCCGTCTTGAGCCGGGCGCGACCAGTGGTGATCAGTACCTGAGCGACCGTTCGGAGCAGGGCTGTTTCGTGCTCGAGGGCGAACTGACGGTGTGGCTGGACGACAGCGACGCCGTGACACTCCATGCCGACGACAGCTTCCAGCTGCAGCCCCACGCGCACTTGCGTTACGCCAACCTGACGGACAAGCCCTGCCGCGTGCTCTGGGTATTCAATTGAATTCGTTCACATCACAAGGATAAGAAGATGAGTCTCATCTTTCCGGATCTGTTGACTGAAGTGCGCTCTTTCCGCGCGAAACATCCAGAAGTACGTTATGTCGACCTGATTGCACTGGATATTCCCGGGCACTTCTATGGCAAGCGCTACCCGCTGGACATGCTTGAAAAAGTGGCCGCGGGGGCGCCGCTGAAGGTGCCTCAGAACTGTGTGTTGCTGGGCACCCAGGGTGGCCTCTACCCAATTGGTGACTATTGCTTCGCCGATGGCGACCCGGATGCGGCTCGGCGCCTGGTGCCCGGTACGTTGAAGCCGGTACGCTGGGAAAAGGAAGTGATCGCGCAGATGCTGATGACCTCGGATGGCACCGATAAGCCTATCGAGTTCGAACCCCGTGAAGTTTTGGCCCGTGTGGTGCAACGCCTGGCCAAGCGCGGTATCCGCCCGGTGGTGGCGTTCGAGCTTGAGTTCTACCTGTTCGATCGCAAGCTCAAGGACGGCCTGCCGCAGTTCCCACGCGACACTGCGACCGATGATGAAGATGACCAGCCGAACATGCATATCGAACGGCTGTCGCGATTCTCGTCCGTGCTGCATGAGATGGTCGATGTCGCCAATGAGCAGGGTGTACCGGCAAACGTCATCACGGCAGAACTGGGCCCGGGCCAATTCGAAATCAACTTCTCCCACAGTGACGATGCGCTGAGTGCGGCGGATTGGTCGGCGCTGTTCTGTCGCAGTACCCGCGGTGTGGCGATGAAACACGGCTACCGCGCAAGCTTCATGAGCAAGCCTTACCTCGACGCCCCGGGCAGCGGCATGCATGTGCATGTAAGCCTGTACGACGATGCCGGCAACAACATCCTGGCCGGCCGTGAGCAGCGCAACCTGCGCCATGCGGTGGCGGGCTGCCTGGATCTGCTGCCCCATTGCATGCCGATCTTCGCCCCCAACCACAATGCCTATCGCCGCTATGGCGCCATGGTCAATGCTGCCAGCGTTGCGAGCTGGGGCTTCGAAGACCGCGATGCGTGCATCCGCATTCCCGAGTCCGACTCACGCAACCTGCGTATCGAACACCGGCTCGCCGGCGCCGACGCCAACCCGTACCTGGTACTGGCTGCCATCCTGACCGGCATGGAGCATGGCCTGGAGCGCGGCATCGAACCCATCGCGCCGCTGAACGACAACCGCAAGAGTGGCATCGACTTCCCCAAGGACGCGCTGAGCGCCGTGGCCGCCATGCGCCACCACCCCGTGGTCAACGAGGGGCTGGGCAGTGAGTTCGTGATGGTCTACTGCGAAAACAAATACCAGGAGCAATTGGACTTTCTGAATGAAATCAATGCGCGCGAATATCGCTGGTTCTTGTAAGTTTTAATATTCAAGTAATTGCGCTGCACCCTCTACTCACAAAGTTTGAATATAACTCGCAATATTGATTTGCCGGAGGATGATATGCCACGTGTGCCAGTTATCGGCATCACTGCATGCACGAGCATGATTGAACTGCATGCAACCCAGACTATCAGCGAGAAGTATGCGCGCGCGGCGGCAAAGGCGGCGTGTGGTTTGCCTATCGTGATTCCCAGTCTCGCTGACTTGATGGATCCCGCCGACATAATTGACACGGTGGATGGGCTGATCTTTACCGGCTCGCCGTCGAATATAGAACCGTTCCATTACAACGGCCCGGCCAGTGCGCCGGGTACCCATCACGACCCCCTGCGTGATGCCACGACCTTGCCGCTGATGCGTGCGGCTATTGCTGCTGGTGTTCCGGTGCTCGGCATTTGCCGTGGGTTTCAGGAAATGAACGTGGCGCTGGGAGGGACCCTGCACCAGAAAGTTCACGAGACCGGTGCATTCATGGACCACCGTGAAGGCAAGGATGAACCCCTGGAAAAGCAATATGGCCCGCGCCACAAGATGCACATTCAGCCGGGCGGCATGATGGACCGCATGGGCTTGCCGCCGGTCATCGACGTCAATTCCATCCATGGCCAGGGCATCGATGTACTGGCGCCAGGGCTGAGGGTTGAAGCGCTGGCGCCGGACGGATTGGTAGAAGCGATTTCGGTGGAAGGCAGCAAGGGTTTTGCCCTGGCCGTGCAATGGCACCCGGAGTTTCAGGTACTTGAAAACCCACATTACCTGACGATCTTCCAGTCATTTGGAAAAGCCTGCCGGCAACGTTCGGTATTGCGCCAGCTGATGTTGAAGTCCGCCTGATTATTGGCCGTTTTTGAATAAAACAATATTCCCGCAGCCCGGCTGCGTATGTTGATGGAGAGAAGTCGATGAGTGAAAAGAATTCGCAGACGCTTGCCTGGCAAGCCATGAGCCGTGACCATCACCTGGCACCGTTCAGCGATGTCAAACAACTTGCCGAGAAAGGCCCGCGTATCATCACCTCGGCCAAGGGCGTGTACTTGTGGGACAGCGAAGGCAACAAGATCCTCGATGGCATGGCTGGCCTGTGGTGCGTGGCAGTTGGCTATGGCCGTGACGAGTTGGCCGAGGTGGCCAGCAAGCAGATGAAGGAACTGCCGTACTACAACCTGTTCTTCCAGACTGCCCACCCGCCAGCGCTGGAGTTGGCCAAGGCGATTGCCGACGTGGCCCCGCAAGGCATGAGCCATGTGTTCTTCACCGGCTCCGGCTCGGAAGGCAACGACACCGTGCTGCGCATGGTTCGCCATTACTGGGCGATCAAAGGCAAGAAGGACAAGAAGGTCATCATTGGCCGTATCAACGGCTACCACGGTTCCACCGTGGCGGGTGCGGGCCTGGGCGGCATGAGCGGCATGCACCAGCAAGGCGGTTTGATCCCGGATATCGTGCACATCCCGCAGCCGTACTGGTATGGCGAAGGTGGCGACATGACCGAAGCCGAATTCGGCGTGTGGGCCGCCGAACAGCTGGAGGCGAAGATCCTGCAGGTTGGCGTGGACAATGTCGCCGCCTTCATCGCCGAACCGATCCAGGGCGCGGGTGGGGTGATCATCCCGTCACAGACCTACTGGCCGAAGGTCAAGGAGATCCTGGCCAAGTACGACATCCTGTTCGTCGCTGACGAAGTGATCTGCGGCTTTGGCCGTACCGGCCAGTGGTTCGGTACCGACTACTACGACCTCAAGCCCGACCTGATGACCATCGCCAAGGGCCTCACCTCCGGCTACATCCCCATGGGCGGTGTGATCGTGCGTGACGAAGTGGCCAAAGTGCTTGGCGAAGGCGGTGACTTCAACCACGGCTTCACCTATTCCGGCCACCCGGTGGCGGCTGCTGTAGGCCTGGAAAACCTGCGCATCCTGCGCGATGAAAAAATCATCGAGCAGGTTCGCGAACAAACCGCACCCTACCTGCAAAAGCGTCTGCGCGAGCTGGCCGACCACCCGCTGGTGGGCGAAGTGCGCGGTTTGGGCATGCTGGGTGCCATCGAGCTGGTGAAAGACAAGGCCACACGGGCCCGTTACGAAGGCCTGGGTGTCGGCATGATCTGCCGTCAGCACTGCTTCGACAACGGCCTGATCATGCGCGCAGTGGGTGACACCATGATCATCGCGCCGCCGCTGGTCATCAGCATTGAAGAGATCGACGAACTGGTGGAAAAGGCCCGCAAGTGCCTGGACCTGACGTACCAGGCCATTCGTTGAGGATGTAGCCCACGGCAGGGGCAGCTCCCCCTGCCGTGGGTTTCGTGTGCTCAGACAGTCGCTACGGCCAATTGCCGTGCCGGGCTTTGCAGGGTATACGGTATTTTTTGTTTTAAGGTTGAAGCATGAAGGTTCACGAAGAAGTCGAAGAGCTGGCAGTGCTCATTCGCGATCTGCGCAAGTTCAAAGGTCTGACACTGGGCGAGCTGGCTCAACGCATTGGTCGCTCGGTTGGCTTTCTTTCCCAGGTCGAGCGGGGCGTGTCGCGCCCGACTGTGGCGGACTTGACGGCTATCAGCGAATCACTCGGTGTATCGACGGCGTATTTCTACAACCTGGACAAACCCCGTGGCCTTGATTGGGTAAGCCGTCCCAATGAGCGTCGTACCCTGCATCTGGGCGGTGGTATTACCGATGTGCTGGCATCACCTACGATTACGGGCGGTTTTGCCATGCTCGACAGCCACCTTGAACCAGGGGCCACCAGTGGCGAAGAGTACCTGGATGACAGTTCCGAGCAGGGCTGCTTCGTGCTTGAAGGCGAGCTGACCGTGTGGCTGGGTGATGGCGAGCCTGTGACGCTTTACGCCAGTGACAGTTTTCAGCTGCAATCCCACGCACGTTTTCGGTATGCCAATTTGACGGACAAGCCGACCCGTGTGCTTTGGGTATTTAATTGAGGGGGCAACCGGCCGGTGTGGCAATCGTAGCTGACGGCTATTGGTCAGTATCTGCCTTGTACCAACGGCAGTAATCGGCCGATAGCGGTCTGTCGCGAATGGCAGCTCCCGAGCCTTGGCCGCCCTTCGTGGAGGTCAGCTAACGACCAAAAGCAGCCTCTCGGCTTTCGTTGCTTTCGACCCAGATCGGGCATTGCCCAAACTTCTGGCACTGTGTCAAATTTTGCCTAAAATTATTTGCGATGAAAGCTCGAATCCGTGTATATATGCGTTTGGATAAAGGGTTCGCAACTGGCCGTTTGAGCCACTCCGAGCGTGCTCATTTAAAATTGTGTTGCTCACTTTAGGTGGCCGTATTAATGCCAGCTTTCGAAAAACTTCGGCAAGCAATTGAAGACGCTTCAAACGAGGCCGAAAATTTATTTTATTCGAATACAGAGCCTAAGGATCGCAAAACTTATTTCGAGAAAGGTAAGCTAGGGGACAATGGGAAAGGTGCGGTATATGCCTATTTCAGTGAAGACGGGAAAGCTCTCTACGTTGGGCAAGCCGGCCGACGTATTAAGCTAAGACAACATGACCAGACTTCGCCACATAAGAGCAAGCCTTGGTGGGGGGCTTGGGAAACTGTTCGCTTCATACAGGTCAGCAACGAAACCGATAGGATTGCTCTCGAGTACCTTCTTATTATCGCACTTAAGCCCCCGTACAACTCAAAGCCAGGGGCGCGAGAAATTCAGGCCATGTTCTCTAGTTAAGTAATTAGGCATGTTCGGAAACGTAGAATACCTCCCGTTCTCAATGGCGATTTCTGGTAAATTGCCGCGAATCGCGAATGATTGCTCCATGAATCGCTCCTAGTTTATTAGGCTCTTAATGTCCGTTTTTGGCCTTTCTGCACCAGTCCCGTCAGGGGGTGTTGGCCAAAAAAGGCCATTCAAAGATAGTTAAATATTTACTCGATAAATACCATCTATATTCTTGGTGTGGCGGCCTCTGCCTTTAACACTTTCTCGTGACTAAAGGGCTGCCGCCCTCAGTTGTGAGAACCTGGGTTAACCCAACGCGCGGCAGGATTCACTCACGGCTGCATTTCCTTAATTTCGACGCAAATAAAATAATAGGTGATAAATCCAAAATTTCGTATGATGGCTAGAAGCTACCTTGCCATAGGGTTGCTCTTTGGAGGAGCAAACACGCATTGCTGTTTCTGGCTTAATTTCAAAGGGGGATTTGTGAATACTCGGCCACAGTAGGTTTCTTTAAGGTAAAAAATTCGCTCCGATTGAGCGGGTGGGGCCAGAGTCATTTCAGAATTCGTTGTTGCAAAGCAATATTTGGAAAACTCAGCAATGTGGTTTTTATCGAGGCTTGCGTATTTGGCGGGGCAAAGCAGCAGGGTCTCGCCGAATTTGAACAAGGGGAAGGCTTGTATGGTGACATTTTTTTCTTTATTATTTATCTCTTTGACCTTCCAAGTTTCTTTGTCCAAGGTTTCTTTTGGATACTTTTTGCTAACAATATATTCGGATACTTGTGAGTTTCTTAGTTGCACCGCTGATGCAGCGGAGTAAGCTACCAGGCCAAATAAGGATGGCGACATTAAAAGAAATGCAAGGATCACGATGCAAACTGCTTTTAAAGTGTTGAAAACCTTTTTGGAAAGATCTCCTTCCGTGTTGTAGTAGGTAATTGTTGGGATGCAGATAAGTACCATCCAGGCAATAGAGATTCCCATGACCAGAAACTCTCCAGATTCCGTTGAGCCTTCAGGGTGAGACCAAGATATGAATGTTGTAGGATATATCCCCACCGCTACGGTACATAAGTAGATTATTGATGCGACCAAGATTGTCACCGCTATTCTGGCTTTGTACCAATTTTTTCCTTCTATTTTATTAAAGTAATTTGATCGCTGCGATTTTGTTGCTGCTACTATCAGCCATATACCTGATAGTCCAAGGAGCCATACCACCAAGAATGACCAAGCGAAATCGTCTGATTTAAGTTTATATGCGCCCAAGATCATGATTCCGAAGCCGCCAGCCATGAGAATAGCTAGTCGAGGTGTTAATCTGACTGCGTCTTTGGCTCGCAGGCTGAATAGCGATATCAGCCCAGTGAATACAATGGCTGGTGTGATGATGCAGAGTAATGAGGCGAGGAGAATGAGGGCCCCACAGACTAACCAAGCGAACAGAGCCGGGCTTACCGCAACGGATGGCATGAATAAATCAACCCGTTGGATCGTGTAAAGATAGACATATAGCGCGAGGATTGCTGCGCCTACAGCATAAAGGGAAATCGCACCGGCGATGACCTTCCAATACTTCGGTGCTTTCCGGAAAAACTTTCGCACCAATATTGTTGAATCAGAGGGCTGGTAAGGACTTTCTGGTAACTTGGATGCAGATTGGTTCAAGTAATTGTTCCTTCGGATAGATTATCTTGATAACCCGGAGCAGGGCGTCTTGAATGAGAGGGAGGGGGCGACTAGGCTCGTTTCTCTCGCCATGTAGTCGGCAGTTTGAGTGCGAGCTTTACGTTTCTGCGTAAGGGGTTGATATTTTAGCATCCCGAGAAAAGCAGAGGCTCATCTCGCTTTGGGGCTGTCCCCACTTAGCGGGCGCTATTACTAAATGGAGCCGTTTCGCAGATTCTGGCCTAGGAGTACTTCTGATTGGAAGGAGCATTTTTACCCATTCGCGATTCACCCTATGCCGCAGCTCGCCTAGAGCAGCTAGCCATTGACGGCGCGGGCATGGGGATGGCGTCAAGGCCCGATCCTATCGATGCACTATCACGTCGTTTCGCTAAGGCCCATTAATTATCGGGCGGCAGATTTCTGGGTGATTTCCGCCAAGGCTGGATGCAAAAAATCATGAATTTGGGTGTTGCGACATTGCACTCCACTCGACCATCAAGCTCATCATCATGATCGGTGGAGAGTCGCCCGTTGCCAGTGGTCAGAGACTGAGTCGATCCTTAGCCACTCTTCGCAGAGGGCGGCTAACGGCCAAAAATGGCCGTCGAGTTTTTAGGTAATTGGTTCCTGCTTTGCCGCGTGTTCCTCCATTTCGGAAGCAATTTGGTCCCAGGACGCATTCGGGTCGGGATCCAAAGCTTCTCGAGGACAGTGTTCACGTGGTGTCCTTGAGCGCTGCGTCGCGAAGTTTCTTTTGCGTAGCTATGTGTGCTTCCCACGTATTAGCAAGCTCCTCAGCTCTACGATATGTGCTGATTCGCCACCAGCCCTGGTACACGACCATCCGATAAAATCGCTTGTAGAGTGTCGCTCCGGTATGTTTCTTCGTATGAATAAGAGCCGCGATCATCGCTGCACTCTCACGATTTTTCAAAATTGCATTCCGATAGTAGGTATCCCAAAGGTGGCCTAAGGTGTTTGGGTGAAGAACCTGCGTGATATACCACTCATCGAATGATTGAAACCAGTATCGCTCCATGGCGCGAAGCTCATCGTAGGATTCACAATCGCCCTCGGGCAATTCTTGCTGGGTCCAGAAATGTATGGGCAATTTGGTGCTGAACGAGAGAAATTCGGCGCGGAGTTTCTGAAAGGCGTCGACCTGAACATTGAGTCTTGAAATTCGCGCCGTTCGCAACGACAGGTAAGCCGAGAATATTACAAGGCAAACAGTGAGCGCCTGGATCCATACCTGTGTGTCCGGAATCGACCCCAATGCTCGGGCGATACGCTGCAGCTTGGTGATGGGGGCTTCTGGTCCTTCTGACTGAGTTGCTTGGTTCTCAGCGTCTGCAGAGTCGGCATTTACAGAACAGTCCGCACCGGAGCCCGGGCAAGGAGAAAAGGTAACGGTCAACGGCGTGTCTGACGTCAGGGTCAAGCGCGTCACTTGCGCGGTTCTCTCAACCCTCTCTGCCGTTGGCTTGTCGGCCAGCGCGTTGGTGATGTCGACAAAGCATATAAAGACCACCCAGCAGAGGGTGAGCGTAAATCCATGCGATATGCGGAAGGTGCCCACAGACGACTCCTTATCACGCATTGAACATTCCGAGAGTAGATGATTATTGGGATCTCAGTGTTCAAACCGGTAAATACTGCCTTAGCGAAGGGCCAATCACGACGTTACCTCCACATCGTGATGACGGCACAGACGCTCAGTAGGTACTGGGGCACAGCGCCATGGAAGATGGCCCACACGGCTGGATACGTCGCAGACACCCTCAGAACCTGCGCAGCAGATAATCCCTCATCCGCGCGGCAATCCCACCCAGCACTGGCGTGCTGTAGTGCTCGTGGCTCCAGGCCGCGTAAAGATCGACGCCCAGATAGGTATTCGGGCTGCCCGGCGCATCGAGTATGTGCAGGTCGTAAGCGCCGTAGCGGGGCAGGTCGGTCACGATGCCAATGCCCCGGCCACTCACGGCCAGCGCCTGAATGGTGGCGGCTTGGCCGCACTCGATGATGGACTGGTAAGCGAGACCGGCACGGGCCACCGCCAAGTCCAGCTGTAGGCGGCTGACGCTTTGCCGGCCCGGCAAGATCAGTTCGTGTTGCACCAGTTCGTCTAGGGCGATGGTCTGGCGTTGCGCCCGTGCCCAGGGGTGATCGGGCGAAACGTAAGCGCGCAGGGGTGCCTGGCCCAGGTACAGGCTCGCCACGTCGCCTTCGATGGCGGTCGGGCTGACGACCATGTCGATGCCGTCGTGCAGCAGGTGCAGCATGTTGAAGTGTGGCGCCTCGACGGTGAGGAGCAGCGGGTCGCTGTCGGGCAGGGTGGTGATGAACGGGGCGATGAGTTCGTTGATGGTGGCCGCCGTGGCGGAAATGTACAGGCGCTTGATGCGCCCGTCCTTCCAACTGCTGGCGGCCGCCTTGACCGAGCGAGCATTGCTCAGCAACTGACGGGCCAGCGGCACCAGCTCGCGTCCGGCGGGGGTCAGGCTCAGGCGGTTGCGCTGGTGATCGAACAGCTTCAGGTCCAGCTCTTGCTCCAGTGTCTGCAACTGACGGCTGAGAGCCGGCTGGGCCAGAAACAGGCTTTGCGCAGCGGCGGTGACGGTACCCAGGTCGACCACCGCAAGAAAACATTCGATTCGTCTTATATTCATGGTGGCAGCATATCCCAAGGCGGCCTGGGCATGCAGCTGCCCAAGCCGCCGTCGCCGATCAGCGCCGTGCCGCGCTGATTTCGATCTCTACCAGGAAACCCGGGTTGGCCAGGCCGGCGACCTGCACCACCGAGCGCGTTGGCAGCAGCGGTTGCGAGGCGTTGCCAAAGAAACGCTGGTACCCGCGCATGAAACCGGCGAAGTCCATGCGCCCGTTCAGTGCCGGGTCGCCCACCAGAAACACCTGCATGCGCACGATATCACCCATGCCAAGGCCGAGCTTTTCCAGTGACTGGCGCAACTGCTCCAGAGTATCCACGGTCTGGCGTTCGGTGTCGCCGTATGCGGCGATGCTGTCGCGTGGGTTTTCCGGCGCGGTCACCCGTGGTACGGCACCGCTGAAGTTGACCAAGGTCGTGGACGCTGGGATCTCGATGGCCAACGCCACCGGGAAATCGCTGCCGGGAATGGGGTGGCGCAGCACCTCGGCGCTGGCAGCACCGGCCATGACCAGGCCAAGCCCGGCCGAGAGTACAGGGGGAACGTATTTGGATGTCATAGGTAGTCCTTGGTGTCAGCGGCCGAGCGTGGCGCGTACTTCAGCAGCGCTGACCGGGGTGTCGAAGGCATTGCCGTTATGGGTGCGGATGTAGCTCACCACCGCGGCAATCTGTTCATCGTCCAGGCGGCTGGCGAAGGCGGGCATACCGCCCTGGCCCTTGCCGACCATGAAGATTGCGTAAGCCGAGGCGGCAAGCTTCGGGTTCTGCGCCAGTGCCGGGTAGTGTCCGGCGCCTTGTGCGCCCTGGCCATGGTCCATGTGGCAGCCCTGGCAGATCGCCTGGAACAGGGCCTGGCCGTCGCGTTCGTCGAAGGTTTGCCCAGGACGCGACACCGGGGCGTCGGCGGCACTGGCGTTGGCAGTTACCCCGATGAGCAGCGCAGCCAGGCTCAGGCCGTTTAGCAGTGTTGTCTTCATACCCGCACCTGCCTGCCCAGCGCATGGGTGTGTAGCCGGGTAATGGCGTTCTGCGCTGAGAGAATCGCACCTTCCTGCCAGGCCGGCAGTTGCGAGGCGTGCTCGCCAGCCAGCACCACGCGACCATCGATGGCGCAGAGGTTGTCGTAGTGCTGTGCACGTGTTTCTTCGGTCCACACGCCAAAGCAGCCCAGGCTGGTCGGCACCCGATGCCAACCCACGGCGATACCGCTGTCGAAGCACTCGCGGTATTGCGGATGCAACTGGTTGCCGTATTCCAAAGCCTTGGCGATTCGTTGCTCGGGGCTCATGGCGGTAAACTCGAACGCGTTGTTGTTCTCGAACATGTAGCCCCCCAGCAGCACCCCTTTGCCGTCGCTGCCGAAGTCGCAGTTCGGATAGCCGATTTGGCCGATCGGTGTGTCTGTGTAGCTGATACCGCCGTAGATGTGTTCGTCCTGTTCCCAGAAGCGGCGCTTGAATTGCAGGCCGACTTTCACCGACGCGCCGTAGGGCACGGCGCGCACCGCTGCCTGCATCGGCGCGGCGAAATCGCACGGGATCTGGCTGAGAATCGACAAGGGCAGGGTGCACACACACCAGTCGGCTTTTTCCTGGAGTGTCTGGCCGTTGCCGAGATCGTCGTAGGTCACCGTGACGCCGTTGGCGTCTTGCTGTAGGCGGGTGACCTTGGCGTTGAGACGGATCAGGCCTTGCAACTGCCCGGCAAATGCCGAGGCGATGGCATCCATGCCGCCGGCCGGCTGAAAGATGCTGCTCTGGAACTCGTACAGCTGGCCGACCATCAGGTATAGCCAGAGCCCGGAGTGCAGCAGTTGATCCCGTTCCATAGGGGACGAGAACTGGGCGGCAGGCATCAGACCGCCGCCGGCATCCACGGCAAAGCCTCGGCGCATGCTGCTGTCCAGCGAGGTGCGGTACCCCATGTCCTTGCCCAGCCCGGCCCAGGTGCGCAGGCTTTCCAGCAGTTTTTCGCGGTCTTCGCGGGTAACCGCCTGGTCCAGCGAGCCCTGGTTGACCGACTTGCCCAACAATTCGGCCACATGACCCTGGTAGTCGGCCTGTACTGCCCGGTAGCGCTGCGGCTTGCCACCGAACGCCGAGCTGCTGTGCAACAGGGCGTTGTAGTTGGTCTGGATGAACGGCTCCAGCGGCACCTTGAACTGGCGGCAGTAATCGAGAATGGCGTAGTGGTGATACGGAATGCGCCACGGCCCTGGGTTGAAATACTGGCCTTTGTCGAAGGTGCAGTGTTGTGTGGCGCCGCCCAACTCGGTGAAGCGATCGCCACCGCGCAGCGTCCAGCAACGTCCGCCCGCCTTGGGGCTGTACTCCAGCACCCGCACCTTGTAGCCGGCCTTGCGCAGCTCGAAGGCTGCGGTCATGCCGGCCAGGCCCGCGCCCAGCACCACCACGCTGGCGCCCTTGGGTGCGGCATCCAGGGTGAAGCCGCCGCGCCCGGGCGACTCGCCGGCAAAGCTCAAGGCCGACATGGCCTGGTACATCGCGGCTGCGCCCGCCGTGTTGCCGATCCAGCGCAGCAAGGTGCGGCGGGTGACCGGGTTGGGGTTGATCAGGTTGCTCATCCGGCTTTGCTCGCAAGGGCGGGGTAGTTGAGGACGAACTCGACATGGGCGCGCACGCCCGTGCTGAAGGTGCTTTCGTCAACCGTAAAAAATGGGCTGTGGTTGATCGGCGCCTTGGCCATGTCCGTACCCGGCGTAGTCGCCCCCAACAGCACGAACAGGCTGGGGACGCGGTTGGCGTAATGGGCGAAGTCTTCGCTGGCGGCGAACGACTGTGGCAGCAGGGCCGCCTTGCCATCCGATGCCCGTTGCAGCGCCGGAATCATTGCTTTGGTCAGCTTCGGTGCGTTCATCAGCACCGGGGCATACTCGGACAACTGCACCTTGGCCTGGACGCCGTTGGCGGATGCCAGGTGTTCGACCATGCCTGGCAAGTCGTCGAGTAGGGTCTTGCGAATGCCGTCGTCGCTGGTGCGAATGGTGCCCAGCATATTCAGGCTGTCGGGGATGACATTGGGCGCGATGCCGGCGTGCAGGCTGCCGATGGACACCACACCCATGCCCTGGCTCAAGTCGGCGCGGCGGCTGACCAGGGTCTGCAAGCCGTTGATGATCTGTGCCCCGGCCACGACCGGGTCGTGGCCTTTCCACGGCATCGAGCCATGGGCCTGGGTACCCTGCAGGTCAATGCGCAGGCCGTCGGCGCTGTTCATCAGCGCGCCGGGGCGGTAGCGAAGCTCGCCACTGGGAATACCCGCGACCACATGCAGGCCGAACATCACCTGCACCTTGGGATTGTCCAGCACGCCTTCGGCGATCATCTTGCGCGCACCCACCTCGGCGCCTTGGGTGAAGTTGTCGAGGTCGGCAGCGCCTTCCTCGGCAGGCTGAAACACGAACACCACGGTACCGGCAATGTCCTGGCGATGCTCGGCAAGCAGCCGCGCAGCGCCCAGCAGCATGGCGGTGTGGGTGTCGTGGCCGCAGGCATGCATCACTGGCGATGGCTTGCCCTGGTAGTCGGCGGTGACGGTACTGGCGAACGGCAAGCCGGTGTTTTCCGCCACTGGCAGCGCGTCCATGTCGGCGCGCAGGGCCATGACAGGCCCCGGTTTACCGCCTTTCAAAATGCCCACCACGCCTGTACGGGCGACACCGGTACGCACCTCGATACCGTGCTGGCGCAGGTAGTCGGCCACCCGTTTGGCCGTGGCGAACTCCTGGTTGCCCAGTTCCGGGTACTGGTGGAACTGCCGACGCAGTTGCACCACTTCGTCCTGCACCTTGAGCGCAGCGTCCTTGACCCAGGCATCCTGCTCGGCCGCACTGGCGGCACTACCGCCAGCGACCAGCAGGGCGCCGACGAACAGCTTCTTCATGGTTTTCATGGAACGTTTCCTCTGTTCAGTAGCCGCGTTGTGCCGAAACCTGACGCGCAGACGGTGGGCTGCCGGCGACCACTTGGGCGAAGTTCTCAAGGGTCTGCGTGGCGATGGTTGCAAACGAAGTGCGGGTGGCGATGTGCGGGGTGATGCTGATGCGCGGGTGACGCCACAGCGGGCTGTCGGCCGGTAGCGGCTCGACGCTGAAGGCATCCAGAGTCGCCGCTCCCAGGTGGCCGCTGTCCAGGGCTTGCAACAGGTCGGCCTCGACCAGGTGGTCGCCACGCCCGACGTTGATCACATGGGCGCCCTGGGGCAGCCGGGCGAAAGTATCGCGGCCAAGAAAGCCTCGCGTCTGTTCGGTCAGCGGCAGCAGGCAAACCAAGGTCTGGCAGCCTGCCAGGAAATCGTCGAGGCGGTCGGCACCCACGAACTGTTCGACCCCTGGCACCGGGTCATCCTTGGCGGACCGGCTCCAGCCACGCACCTGATAACCCAACGCGACCAGCACACGGGCGCAGGCTTGGCCGAGGGTGCCATAGCCGGCGATGCCAACCCGGTGCAACTGTGGCGGCGTGACTTGCGGTTCGCGCCAGTGCGCTTGTGCCTGTGCTTCGAGAAACGCCGGCAGGTCACGCTGACGGTGGATCACCGCCCAACTGACATACGCAGACATGCCCGCCGCCATGTGCGGGTCGAGAATGCGGAACAGCGGCAGCGCGTCAGGCAGCTGTGGGTCGGCCAGAATGTGCTCGATACCCGCCCCCACCGACTGGATGCAGCGCAGGTTGGGCAAGCTGGCGAGTTCACCGGCTGGCGGGAACCAGCAAACAGCAACTTCGATGTCCTCCCGTCTGCCCAGGTCGTCCCCCCAGCGCACCTCAAGCGTCGGGTACAGGCGTTTGAATACACTGGCGAGCGGCACCATGTCGGCGCAGTCGCTGAGAAACGCGATGGCCCGAGGCCGCGGGTTCAAGGCGGCGCTCACAGTTTGTAGTCCGGTGCAATGCGTTCGAGCTGGCGCAGCAGCGCGTGCCAGGCCAACTGGATGCCGTCAGGGTTGCCCAGCTCGCCTTCGACCCGTGCCCGGCCTGGGTCATTGAGCTGTCGGTAGGCGTGTTCGCAGATCTCGGCAGGCGGCAGCACCAGCTCGGTACCGGTTTGGGCGCTGAGCTGGATCTCGCAGGCTTTCTCCAGGTAGAACATGCGGATGAACGCCTGGGCGACGCTGGCCCCCACCGACAGCAAACCGTGGTTGCGCAGAATCATCACATCGTTGTTGCCAAGGTCCGCCACCAGCCGCTGCTGCTCGTCCATGTTCAGTGCCACACCTTCATAGGTGTGGTAGGCGACCTTGCCGTACACGCTCAGCGACATCTGGTTCAGCGGCAGCAGGCCCTGGGCTTGGGCGGCCACCGCGCAGCCGGCGCGGGTGTGGGTGTGCAGCACGCACTGGGCGTCTTCACGGGCGCGGTGGATGGCGCTGTGGATCACGAAGCCTGCCGGGTTGACCAGGTGTTCGGTGGGCTCCACGGGGTTGCCGTGCAAATTGATCTTCACCAGGTTGCTGGCGGTGATTTCTTCGAACAGCAGGCCGTAGGGGTTGATCAGAAAGTGATGCTCGGGGCCGGGCAGGCGCACCGAGATGTGGGTGAAGATCAGGTCGGTCATGCGGTAGTGCGCGACCAGGCGGTAGCAGGCAGCGAGTTGCTCGCGCAAATGGCGTTCGGTTGCGTGCATATCGGGCTCCTTGAAGGCGAGCGGGGGCCGCAGTTCGGTCGAACCGCTCGTGAGTCGGATGAAAAGGGCGGGGCGCCGGGAGCGCCCGCAGCGTCAGTGCGAGGTGTTACGGGTGATGCGCATGGCGATGCAGGCGCCCACCAGTGAGATGAAGGCGATCATCGCCAGCAGCAGTGCCGGGCCCCACGACTTGCCGTCCGACAGCATCAGGAACCAGGTCGCCAGGGCTGGCATGAAGCCTGCGATCATTCCCGAGAAGTTCGCCGACAGGCCCAGGCCGGTGTAGCGCAGGTGCTCAGGGAACAGTCCGTTGAGCAGGGTGCCGATGGGGGCGTAGGGAATGGTCGCCAGGCCCAGGCCAAGCACCATCGCCATGCAGATCAAAAGCGGCTCGCGGGTGTCCACCAGCCAGAACGTCGGGAACGCCAGCACCAAGGTCACCAGGTAGCCGATCACCACCGTCTTGCCCGAACCTATGCGGTCGGCCAGGCGGCCTGCGAACAGCAGGGTCACCATCTGCATCAGCGCACCCAGGGTGAGGGCTTGCAGAATGACCTTGTTCGGCATGCCGAGGGTCTTGGTCACGTAGCTGATCATGAATGCGGTGATCAGGAAGAATCCGGCATTGCAATACAGGAACGAGGCGATGCCCAGCACCAGGCGCCCCGGTACCTGGCGGAACACTTCCAGCACCGGCATGGCCTCGGTCCGATTCTCGTTCGCCAGTTGACGGAAGGCTGGGGTTTCCTCGACTTTCCAGCGCAGCCACAGGGCGACGCCGACCAGCACGATGGACACCAGGAACGGCACGCGCCAGGCCCATTCGAGGAAGGCATCGCCCGGCAGCGAGGCGGCCAGCGCCACGGCGCCGGACGACAACAGGGTGCCGGTCGGCGAGCCCAGCTGGACGATGGAGGCATACAGGCTGCGCTGGCGCGGCGGCGCATACTCAATGGCTAGCAACGTCGCTCCACCCCATTCACCCCCGGCGGCCACGCCTTGCACGGCACGCAACAGGGTCAGCAAGATGGGTGCGACGATGCCGGCGCTGGCATAGGTGGGCAACGCACCAATCAGGGTGGTGGCGATACCCATCATCATCACCGTAATCACCAGCGCCGCACGGCGCCCGTAACGGTCGCCGATGTGGCCGAAAATCATCGCCCCCAGCGGGCGTGCGGCAAAGCCGACACCAAAGCTCAGGAACGCACCCAGCACAGACAGCGAAGACACTTCGGCGGGGAAGAACAGCGGGGCGAAGACAATCGCCGCCACCGTGCCGAACAGGAAGAAGTCGTACCATTCCAGCGCCGTGCCGACATAGGCGGCCATCACGATCTTGCGGGTCTGGGCAGGGTCCAGGTTCGAAGGCGCCGCATCCACGGCGTTTTCTGCGGTAATGCTTTTCATGGTGTCACCTTGCAAGGCGGTAAAGGGCTGTAGCTGCGCTAGGCCTCAGAGAATTTTGAATGGCTTGTTGAAGATCAGGCGAAACTCTTCGAGGTTGCCTTCGATCTGCCGATCGCTGGCACGGTGCCAGGCATTTCCGGTCAGCACGCTGGCACCCTTGAGCGACCCGCTCTGGAAGACGTAGCTGACGAAGGTGCCCACCTCGTAGTGGCTTTCGCCGTCCTGCCTCAGCACCGAGCCGTACGCCGCGTTGCGCCCACCATCGTAATGACTGCCATCGATACCCCAGCCCTTGATGTACCAGAGTATGGTCTTGAAGCCAGGGAAACCGTAAGCGGCGAAGTCGTTCACGTAGTTGATCTGGAACGAGCGCTCGTTAGGCCCGTTGTAATACGACAGCATGGTGTTGGGCAGGTTGATGGCGTTGGACTCGGCCACGTAGTCGAAGTACTCGTCACCGACGATTTGCTGCACGCCGAACTTCAGCGAGTGGTTGAGCCAGGTCTGGGTCAGGCTCAGGCCATAGGCTTGCTGGTCGATCTTGCCTGCCAGTTCGCGACCGCTGGAGCGGGTGTTGTAGAAATCGACCTGCACTTCGCTGGCGCTTTGCGGGCTCCATATGTGCTTGTGCGTCAGCCCCAGGTACTCGCGGTCCCAGATGTCCTCGAAGCGTGAACCGTACAGGCTGACCTTGCTGCCTTGGGCGTAGCTGTAGTCGCCGCCGAGGTAGGCCACCCAGTCGCTGTTGACCTGGCGCGAGACGAACGACAACCCGAGGTCCTGGCTGCCTGCGCCGGTGCGGGGTGTGGCGCGGTCGAAGTAACCGGCTTTGAGCGTCAGGTTGTCGATGTCTTGGCTTTCCAGCGACCAGCCGTCGAACGAAGCCGGCAGGGTTCGGGTATCGGAGTAGCCCATCACCGGTGTGCGCACCTGGTGCCGCCCGACTTTCATCACGGTGTCGGCGACTTTGAACTTGGCCGCCGCCACGCCGACCTTGCTCCAGTCGTCGACCACGTTGCCGTCCTTGTCTACCAGCAGGCGGTTGCTGCCACCTGCAGTCGCCAAGCGGCTGCGTTCCAGCGCTACCGCGCCGTACAGTGAAAGGTCCAGGCCGAAACCGACCGGGCCTTGGCTGAAGCCCGATACATAGTCGAGCTTGGCACCCTGCAGCCAGGCGGTGCGGTCACGTACCGCGCGCTTGCCTTCGTGGGTGGTGGCCTGGAAGCGGGTGTCTTTGCGGCCGATTTCGTGGGAGTACCATTGGCGGGTGTTCAGGGTCAGCGAGCTGTCTTCAAGAAAGCCGGCGGCCTGACTCGCCAGTGGCGCGAGGGTAAAAAAGGCCGCTAACGAGCCGGCCGTGCAATGGAGCAAAGCGTGTCTGCTGTGCATCGGAATGCGCCTGTTTAGTTTTTGTTTTGGCAGGGTTGAAGCGAAAAAGGGGTGAAGCTTTATTGTTCTGTGGCTTGCAGACCGCACCAGCGGGCCATGAACACGGCCAGGACCTTGGCCACGTCGAGCATGCTGTCGATCGATACCCACTCGTCGATGCCGTGGATGGAGCCGCCCACCGGCCCGTAGCAGGTCGCCGGAATACCGCCGTAGAGGTTGAAGAAGCGCGCGTCGGTGGCGCCTTCAAAGGTCACATGGGGGATGGCCTCGCCGATCACATCGGCATAGGTACTTTGCAACGAGCGGATCACCGGCTGGTTCAAGTCCACTTCGCAGCCCTGGGCGTGGAACCCGCCATAACTGACCTGATACTGCTGCGCGCCGTGGGCGGGGTGCGCATCGAACACCTGTGCCAGGCGTGCCTCGACCTCGGCCTTGGCCTGTTCGACGGTCTTGTCCGGGTAGATGCCGATACGAATATCCAGACGGCACATGGAAGGCACCGATGACGTCCACTCGCCGCCGTGAATCTGGCCAAGGTTGAAATTGACCGGTTTTGGATGGTGGTGGTAGCAGTGATGCTTGTTCGCTGGGGCATTCCACTCGTCTTCCAGGGCCTTCAGGCCGCGGAACAAGTCCAGGGCGAAGTCCACCGCGCTGCTGCCCTGGCTGGAGAGGGCCGCATGTGCCGGGCGCCCGCTGACTTCCAGCGTCAGCCACAGCACGCCCATCTGGCAGGTCATCAGGCCGGCGGTGGGCTCTGTGATGATCGCCGCATCGGCCGTGTGCCCGGCCACCAGGCAGGCGAGGGCGCCGTTACCGGTGCATTCTTCCTCGATGACTGACTGCAGAATCACCTTCGCCGCGGGCGTCAGGCCCAGTTCGCGCAGTGCCTTGAACGCGATGATGTAGCTGGCGATGCCGGCCTTCATGTCGGAAGAACCACGGCCGTACAGGCGGTCGCCCTCGACCCAGGGCTCGAACGGCGGACGGGTCCACAGGCGCTCATCACCCACAGGCACCACGTCGATGTGCCCGTTGAAAATGACCGAGCGGCCCGAGGCCCGGGCGGGTGTGTGGGTGCCGATGACATTGATGCGGCCGTCGTAGGAAATCAGCGATGGCGAGTACCCAGGGTGCTCACGAATGAGTGCCTCATCGATTGCCAACTGCTCCACCGACAGCCCCAGTTCCTCGGCAAACACCTCACTGACCAGCGCCTGGGCGGCGTCTTCCTCGCCCAGCAGCGAAGGCCGCGCCACCAATTCCGCCAGCAGCTCGACGGCTCGCCCGCGAAGGCTTTCCACGCTGTCGATGATCGCCTGCTCGGTTGCTGTGATCCGCGTCGTCATTCCGGTTCCACCTTACGATCTTGTTCGAAGTGGAAGCGAGACTATCGAGTCGCGAACGATGCCGTCTAATGCTGAAAATATTCAAATACCATGCTGAAAAAGCATGCTTCAGGATGTTGCGTCGCTGGCGCTCAACGCACCCCCAGCGCCCGGTCGAGCGACAGCGCGCCTGCGCCCCGTGCGATCAATAGCAGGAGCAGGCCGGCCCAGGTCAGGTGCGTCGGCCAGGCGTCGGGGTAGACGAATACTTCGACAACCGTGGTCATGCCCAGCAAGGCCAGGGCAGACAACCGAGTGAACAGCCCCAGGACCAGCAGCAGCGGGAACAGGTGCTCGGCGTAAGTGGCCAGGTGGGCCGCCAGCCAGGGCGACAGCTGTGGCAGCGCGAAATCGGTTCGGAACAGCTCAAAGGTGCTGGGCGTGATGCTCAGAAACCCTTCCACCTTGGTGCGACCAGACAGGAAGAAGATCGAGGCGATCCCGACTCGGGCCACCAGGCACAACAGGGTATCGCTCAGCATGTGCTGCACCCGCTCGGCGAGGCGGTTCCAGCGATGGCGTAGGCCGTTGTTCGGGGCAGCGCAATGGGTGATGTCCATGGTGGCTCCTTCAAGCGAACGAAAGTGGACGGAATACCTGGGCATGCAGCAGCCGACCGAGCAGGTCGGTGAAATCCAGGTCGGGTTGCGCGTCTTGCGCGAGCGCAGAGGCCTGTTCCAGTGATAAGCCTTGGGCGCAGGCATCGAGAAAGATGCAGCCGCCAAGTGCCAGTGCTTGCTGGGCGACACCTTCGGCATTGCCGCTCAGCAGCGCGCCTTCAGCGACCCAAGGCTGGTCTTGCGGCCAGGCCAGGCCTTCACGGCTGTGTCGCCACAGGCTGAAGGCCGGGTGCTGCGCGAACCAGCGCCAACGCACGCTGCTGCGTGGGGCCAGGTAGCTGTTGGCCAGGTCGGTGGCCGTCATGCCGGCCAGGTCGGCAAGCACCAGGCAGGGTTCGCGGGGCGCGCTGAACGCTTCGCACCAGGCGAAATCCAGCCGTGCGACATCGGGCAGGTAGGACAGGCCATGTTGTGCCTGCAACTGTTCGAGAAAGTCGGCGAAGTCCGCGCCGTAATGGATTAGTCGTGGGTCGTCGGGCGGCGTTCGTTGCGCATAGGCCGCGGCGGCGTCCTGCATCCAGGCCGAGCCGACCAGGGCTTCGACACTGGGGAAGTTGGCGCGCAGGGCATCGACGCAGCCCGCCAGCACGGTGTTGCGGTACACCGCGAAAGCGGGGTGTTCGGTCAGCGCGGCCAGTTGCGGGGCAGGGCGCAGGTAAAGCGCGTCGATGAAGGCAGCCTGAAACTGGCCAAGGGAAAGTTTCATGGTCTTGCTCCTGCCGGGTCGAGCAGCGCCTGGGCAGTGTTCCGCTCGGCCAGCAGCTCGGCGAATGCAGGCAGGTTGCCGTCGCGCTCGATCAAGGTCGGGCGCGGGCCGATACGGTTGATCAACTGCTGGTACAAGGCCCACACCGGTTCGGCGATGGCGGCGTCATGGGAGTCGATCAGCAGGCGGCCCTGGGCGTCGTGGCTGTGGCCGGCCAGGTGTATTTCGCTGATGGCCTGGGCCGGAAACCGCTCAAGGTACGCCGCTGCGCTGAAACCGAGGTTGTGCGCACTGACGTGCACGTTGTTGACGTCCAGCAACAGGCCGCAGCCCGTGCGGCGCGCCAGTTCGTCCAGAAAGTCGATTTCATCCCAGTCGTGCCCCTCCAGAAGCAGGTAGTGGCTGGGGTTTTCCAGCGAGATACGGCGCCCCAATGCATCCTGAGTACGCTGGATGTTGTCGCTGATACGGGCCAGGGCTTCGTCGCTGCGGGGGAAAGGCAGCAGGTCGGGGTGATACTGCCCACGCCAGGTGGACCAGGCCAGGTGCTCCGACACCAGTGCTGGCTGCACCTGGTCGACCAGCGTCCGCAGGCGGCGCAAGTGCGCCGCATCCGGTTCGGCGTCCGCCGCCAATGACAGTGCAACGCCGTGCAGCGACAGTGGATGGCGTTCGGCTATGCGTGCCAGCCAAGCCAGGCGTGGCCCGCCGACCATGTAGTTTTCTGGGTGCACTTCAAACCAGAGCCCGCGGGCCTGGCACGCCCAGGCGTCGGCATAGTGCTCGGCCTTGAGCCCCAGGCCTGCACCCATGGAGGTGATCCCGTTCATGATCGGCGGCCTCTGCTCAGGACTTGATCGGGGTCAGCGAGCCCATGCCGCTGGGCGTCTTGATGGAGGTGCAGGTGCCTGCGGGCACGTTCTTCCAGTGCATGCCGTCGTAATCTTTCTTGGCGCTGCCGGCGCAGGTGGTGCCGGCACCGGCCCTGCAGTCGTTCTTGCCGGCCATGGCGACGCCGTAGCATTTCTCCATGGCGACGGCAGTGGCGGCTTTGTCGGTTGCGTCGGCGGCCAGGGCGGCACCGGCCAGCGAAGCCAGGGCGAGAGCGGCGGTGGCGAGGGCGAGGGTTTTCATGATGCGGTCTCCGGGAAGTGGGGCCGTGGTGGTGTACCGGCGGCTCATGGAGTAGTTCGCGGTGTGGGCCGGTCGGGTTACAGCACCTGGAAAAATTTTGGTTTTTCACGAAATCTTGGTAGGGGGCTTCGAAATGCCTGTCTTGGGTTCGGAGGTGGTGCGTATATCGAGCGCCGCCCGCGCGGCGCATCGCGAGCAAGGCTCGCTCCTACGTTTGTTTACGGCCAATAACGCCTGTGACAGGCGCGCGCGACCGCCTTGTGTGTACGACTCGATATCAAGCCATGCGCCAAGGCGTTCGCGCGCAAATCCCACAGGCATAACTGGCCCGAAACAAACGTAGGAGCGAGCCTTGCTCGCGATGCGCCGCGTGGGCGGCGCTCGATCTGCCAAGCACCGAAAATGGTGTGACAAACCCAATAAAATTTTTCCGCAGGCGTGCCGGTCGCCTAACGTATGAAGGCGGCAAGCGTCGTTTGAAAAAATTCCCACGGTGGGTGTAACCCGGGTGGCCGATGCTACGAACTACTTCTCAGCAGGCACTCAGCGCGCGCGAGGCCCAGTTGCAGGCGTTGCTGCTGCAAGGGTTGGCGGGCGATGCGGTGGCTTACCGGACGTTCCTGGCGGCGTTGGCGGTGCATGTGCGCGGCTTTCTGCTGCGGCGCCTGGCGCAGCGCCCCGCTGAAGTCGAAGACTTGCTGCAAGAGGTGCTGCTGGCGGTGCACAACGCCCGCCACACCTACCAGGCGCAGCAACCGCTGACCGCCTGGGTGCAGGCCATTGCGCGCTACAAACTGGCGGACCACTATCGCAGTTATGCCCGCCACGGTGCGCTGCACGAGGGGCTGGATGATGACAGCGACCTGTTCGCCGCCGGCGAAGAAGAGGCGGCCCAGGCCACGCGGGACCTGGGCAAGCTGCTGGCGCAACTGCCGGCGCGTCAGCGGCTGCCCATCGTCCATGTCAAACTCGAAGGGTTGTCGGTGGAAGAGACTGCGCGCATGACCGGGCTTTCCAGTTCGGCGGTCAAAGTCGGCATCCACCGAGGCCTGAAGGCATTGGCCAAACTGATTGGAGGCAAGGGCGACGATGAAGACCGATGACTTGATTGCCCTGCTGGCGGCCGGGGAAGGACCGGTGGACCGTCATGCGCTGGCCCGGCGCCTGGTGCTGGCGTTGCTCGGCGGCGCGCTGGCTGCGGTGCTGATGACCGTGGCCATTTTCGGCGTGCGCAGCGACCTGGCACTGGTGGCGCACACTCCGCTGTTCTGGGCCAAGCTGGCGTTGCCCGGCAGCCTGGCGCTGCTGGGGCTGTGGCTGACCCAGCGGCTGGCCAGACCGGGGGTGAAGGGCGGGGCATTGTGGGGCTTGCTGGGGCTGCCGTTGCTGCTGGTCTGGCTGGGCGCGGCAGCCAGCCTGCTTGGCGCCCCGGTGGAAGCCCGCGCCGACTTGATCCTGGGGCGCACCTGGCGCACTTGCCCGTTGAATATCACCTTGCTTTCGGTACCCACCTTCATCGCGGTGTTCTGGGCTGTGCGCGGCCTGGCACCGACCCGTCTGCGCCAGGCCGGCGCCGCGGGCGGCCTGCTTGCGGGCGCCACGGCGACCTTGGCCTATTGCCTGCATTGCCCGGAAATGGAAGTGCCGTTCTGGGGTCTCTGGTACGTGCTGGGGATGCTGGTGCCGACCGTGGTGGGGGCGGCGCTGGGGCCGCGTTTGCTGCGTTGGTGAAGGGCAAGGGCGATCTGTCAGTCGGATGTCGAAGGACGCAGGCAGCCGACAGCCATCGAGACCAGGCTGTCGAGCAAGGCAGGATGTTCCAGCTGCGCTGGCATGTCCTCCAACACCGAGCGGATCACACTGCGCAACCCCTGCCCGAGCAAATAGGCCGCCAGGGCGGGGTGCTCGGTGGTGATTTCGTGTTCATACAGGTGCAGCAGCGGCAGCCAGGTCGCTTCGATGAACTCACCTGCCGTTTGGTACGGGCCGCGCCACATACCCAGGTGAAGGGCTGAGTGGTACCGCAGGTGAAAAGCTTTGTTCAATTTGAACAGTCGCGTTTCAACACGAACGATGTTGGCCAGAATATCGCGCAGCGCCGTTTTCAATGGCACGCCAACCAGCCTTTCGCGCACCCGCAGTAACTCCTCGGATTCTTCATCGAGAATACGCTCGTACAACAAGGCAATGATCGAGTCCTTGTTGGGGAAATACTGGTAGATCGAACCGACGGCGACGCCTGATATTTCCGCGATGCGGGCCACGGTCAGCGAAGCTTCGCCGGTTTCATCCAGAATCCGCAGGCACGCTTGCTCCACGGCGTCTACCAGTGCGCGAGAGCGTGATTGAGTCGGGCGCTTGCGTAACGCCGGAAGCGGCTCTCGCGTAACGCTTGGGCATATCTTCGGTTCACTGCCTTTTTTGCTCATGAAAATCCGAGTGCTGTTCTTGTTATGGCGCTTTGGTTTGAATATTTATTAGTTGAATCAATTGCTTGCCAAGGAGTTCAAGCACTCCGGGAATGCGAATATCTGCGCCTTGGCGACGTGAGTATGATTGTTTTCGTCGATCAGACAACAACAGAAAGCGCAGTACTGCGCTCTACAAGATCGGATATTCAGCCCACCGGGAGATTGCCCATGTCGTCAACGTTCACCGTTCGGCCCCTTGGTCCAAGTCTGGGCGCCGAAGTGCTCGACCTTGATCCCGCCTCATTGGTATTGCCAGAAACGCTGGCGGAACTTGAGGCGGCATTGGTCAAGCATGAAGCCATCGTAATGTCAGTCCCTGGGTTACGGCCCGAGCAACACCTGGCGATTGCACGGTATTTCGGCGAGCCTGAAGTTCACACCTTCTATCCGAACCTGGGCAATGGCTTCGAACAAATCACCGTGATCGACTCCCGCCAAGGCGACCGGGCCGATATGTGGCACCACGACGAGAGCTTTCTGCCCAGCCCGCCGATCGTCACCATGACACACGCGCAGATATTGCCGCCGTGTGGCGGCGATACCTGCTGGATCAGCATGACCACTGCGTACGACCGGTTGTCCGCGCGCATGAAACTCTACCTTGAAGGCCTTGGCGCCTGGCACGACATGAACGCACCGATGACGGCGGCGCTGCGCCAGAACGTGGTCACGCATGGGCGCTATGTCGAGGTCATCGAGATGAACCGCAGGCACCTGCATCCGCTGGTCATCGAGCATCCGGTCTCCGGTCGCAAGGCGTTGTACCTGAGCCCGACTTACACCACCCACATCGACGGCCTGGCCGGCCCCGAAAGCGATGCGATCCTCAGCTATCTCCATGCCCATTGCCAGCATGTGCACTTCGGCTTCCGCCATCGCTGGCGTGTCGGTGACATGCTGCTCTGGGATAACCGCAGTGTGCTTCACAACGCGATCCTGGACTACCAACCGCACCAGCGCCGCATGCATCGCACCTCGGTATTCGCGCGCGGGGCTTCCCGTGCCTGACTCACCGAAGGTTCGCTCAAGAGGAAATCGCCATGTTGAAGGATGAACTGAACCATGACTTGCTGGCCCGCTTCATTCCCAGGCCAGGTCGCTTCGCACTGCTGCCCGAGTTGACAGCGCGCCAGCGCGTGGCGTTGCTGTGCCGCGTTTTGTCTCGTGAGGGCTATAACGACCATATCGCCGGCCACATCACCGTTCGCCAGGATGACGGCACTTACCTGGCCAACCCGTGGGAGCTCACCTGGGGTGAGGTGACCGCCTCGGATATCGTGCGCCTCGATCGTCACGGCAAGGTGATCGAGGGTGACTGGAACATCACCCCGGCCATCAACCTGCACATTGATGTGCACGCGGCACGGCATGATGTTGGCGTGGTGATCCACAATCACCCGCAGTGGGGGTCGGTGTGGTCTGCCGTTGGGCGTATTCCGCCGATATACGACCAGACGTCGGCCTTGGTCGATACTGACCCGGTGCTGTATGACGAGTATCGGGGCACGGTCGAAGACATTGAGTTGGGGCGCGCGGCCGTGGAAGCACTGGGTACGCAAAAATGGGCATTGCTGGCCAACCATGGCGTCCTGATCGTGGCCAATGGCATCCGCCAGGCGCACCTGCGTGCCATAACGCTGGAGTGGCGCAGTCGCCTGGCCTGGCGTGTCGAGACGCTTGGCGGCGGTTTGCCGCTACCCGCCAGTGTCGCGCGAGCGACCGGGGAACGTACCGACGCCAACGGCTTCCCGTTCCTCTGGGAAGCCATGGCACGGGAGGAGATCCGGCGCGATCCGGCAGTGCTTGATTAGGCCTCTGTCGCCCGGTCCCTCCCAAGGCAGTCATCACCCCAGCGTGACAGTTGCCTCAGCGTTCCATGACATAGGTGCCGGGTGCGGGGCACAGGGGCGGGTACTTGCGCGAGCCGAGCTTCTTCGGCGCCGCCAGGCTTTCGCTCGAGCGCTGCCCGATCCACTCGCGCCAGTGCGGCCACCAACTGCCTTGCTGGCGTTCCCCGGCGCTCTGCAGCCAGGTTTCCGGCATCTCGGCGTCGGCAGGCGCCGCGTAATAGAACGACTTGGGGTTGCCCGGCGGGTTCACCAGGCTTTGCAAATGGCCTGCATTGGACAGCACATAGGTCGTGTCTTCGCCAAACAGCCGGGCGGTGCCGTAGCAGCCTTGCCAGGGCGTGATGTGGTCGGTGGTACCGCCAACCACATAGGCGCCCACTTTCACCTGGGACATGTCGATCGACTCGCCGGCAATCTCCAGGGTGCCCGGGTTGCTGTAGGGGTTTTGCTGGATCAGGTCGAGGTAGTCGGCGTGCAGTTGGGCGGGAAGCCGCGTGGTGTCGTTGTTCCAGGCCAGGATGTCGAAAGCCGGCGGCTTGTTGCCCAGCAGGTAATTGTTGACCCAGTAGCTCCAGATCAGGTCGTTTGGTCGCATCCAGGCGAACATGCGGGCCATGCCCTGGCCGCTCAGCACGCCTTTGCGCCGGGAACTGGCCTTGGCCGCGCGCAGGGCGGACGGGGTAGTGAACAGCCCCAGGGTGGTGTCGTCCAGCGCCGAGGGCATGTCGAGCACGCACACCGCCCAGCTGGTATTGGCCACCTTGTGGCCTTCGCCACGGGCCGCCAGCCAGCCCAGGTAGGCCGCCAGGGTGATGCCGCCCGAGCAGGAGCCCCACATGTTCACATCCGGGCTGCCCGTTATCCTGCGCGCCACGTCTACCGCCAGGTCCAGGCACAGCGCGTAATCGGACAAGCCCCAGTCGCGATGCTCGCGGGTGGGGTTGCGCCAACTGATGACGAATAGGCTGACGCCGCTGTCCTGAATCCACTTGATCAGGCTTTTCTCTGGCGACAAGTCGATGGCGTAGTACTTGTTGATTTGTGGCGGCGACATCACCAAGGGCCGGGTGAAGACATGCTCGGTGGTGGGCGCGAACTGCAGCAGCTCGAACATTTCGTTGCGAAACACCACTTCGCCCTTGGCAGTGGCGATGTTCTCCCCAACCGTGAACGGCGTGCTGTCGACCTGCCTCGGCAGGCCGCGGTTGTTGAGCATGTCGTGGCCGAACTGGCGCATGCCCCTGGCCAGGCTCATGCCGCCGGTGTCCACCAGTTTGCGCAGCGCCTGCGGATTGCTCAGCGGTGAGTTGCTCGGTGCCAAGGCATCGGCCAGGAGCGCCGCCACGAACCGGGCTCGGCTCTTTTCCAGCGGGGCCAGGTTGCTGGACTCGATGAAGCGGGTCAGCTCACCCTGGCCGGCCAGGTAGCTCTGCAACAGTGCGCGCAGGAAGGCGTTGGATTGCCAGGCCGGGTCGGTAAAGCGCTTGTCCTTCGGGTCTGGCGTGATGCTGCAGTTGCCACTGGCGATGCCGCGCAGCGTTTTCAGGTAGCCACCCACATGAGCGCCGGCCTTGAGCGGCGACTTACCCACGGCCTTGAGCAGGCAGCCGGCCCAGCTGGCGAGGTCGGCCGGGCGCACGCTGACCAGAGGGTTGCCCGTCAGGGGCGGGGTGGCAGCTGTGCCGATCAGCTCCTGGTGCTGAGCGATGTCCGCATGATCGACCTGCTTGCGTGCGCGGCGCTTTCGATTGGATGCAGGGGGGCGTTGGGTAGGCTTTGCGGTTTCGCTCGTTGGGGTGGATCTGCTCATGGCTGCCCTCGTCATTGCGGCGCGGTTTTGTTGTGCGTCGACTCTAAGGCAGCAGTGGCTGCGGCCACTTCTCATCGCGCGTCAGCGAATTTTCATTTCATGACGAGAGGGGACTGGGCTGCAGCTGGCGGCTCGTTTGCGCCCATGCGCTGCTTCGGTAGGCAGCGGGTCAGAGCCGCCGTACTGCTGCGTGAGCGATGAGCGGCAGCGGAGCGTGTTTTTTTACGCATTCTTTATACCCTGCGCCAAGGCATGGGCCGATACTGGCGCCGTTTTCCTAGCCTTCCCAATCCCTTCCTGCACCCAGTGTTTACGCAATGCTGACGAGACGTGATCTGTGAGCCAGACCGCAACTGTTGAAAATCAATCCCACGCCGGCAAGAGCTCTGGCATCGGCCTGCTGGTCGCTGCCGTTGGCGTGGTCTATGGCGACATCGGCACCAGCCCGCTGTACACCCTCAAAGAAGTGTTCAACGGCCATTTTGGCGTGCAGGCCAACATCGAGGGAGTGTTGGGCATCCTCTCGCTGGTGTTCTGGTCGTTGATCTGGGTGGTTTCGGTCAAGTACGTGCTGTTCATCCTGCGCGCCAGCAACCAGGGCGAGGGTGGCATCATGGCCCTGACGGCGCTGGCCAGACGGGCGGCGCGGCCTTATCCGCGGCTGAGCAAGGTGCTGGTATTGCTGGGGCTGTTCGGTGCAGCACTGTTCTACGGTGACAGCATGATCACACCGGCGATTTCCGTGTTGTCGGCGGTCGAAGGCCTGCAACTGGGCATCGACGGCATCGATCACTGGGTCGTGCCGATCTCGGTGGTGGTACTGGTGGGGCTGTTCGTGATCCAGAAGCACGGCACAGCACGTATCGGCATCCTGTTCGGGCCGGTCATGGTGGTGTGGTTCGTGGTGCTGGGGGCACTGGGCATCTACGGCATTGCCCAGCGGCCGGAGGTGCTGCAAGCGGTGAGCCCGGTTTGGGCGGTGCACTTCTTCGTCGCCCATCCAGGTGTGGGAGTCGCCATTCTGGGCGCGGTTGTACTGGCCTTGACCGGTGCCGAAGCGCTCTATGCCGACATGGGGCATTTCGGTCGCAAGCCGATTTCCCGTGCCTGGTTCATGCTGGTGCTGCCGGGCCTGGTACTGAACTATTTCGGCCAGGGCGCATTGATCCTCAACAACCCGGCGGCGGTGCGCAACCCGTTCTACCTGCTGGCCCCCGAGTGGGCGTTGCTGCCGATGGTCGCGCTGGCCACCCTGGCGACCATCATTGCCTCGCAGGCGGTGATTTCCGGTGCCTTCTCGCTGACCCGCCAGGCCATCCAGCTGGGCTATGTGCCGCGCATGTTCATCCAGCACACCTCCAGCGAGGAGCAGGGGCAGATCTACATCGGCATGGTCAACTGGGCATTGATGGTAGGCGTGGTGCTGCTGGTGGTCGGTTTCGAGTCGTCCAGCGCGCTGGCTGCAGCCTATGGCGTTGCCGTGACCGGTACCATGTTGATCACCACGTTGCTGGCCTCGGCGGTGGTGCTGCTGTTGTGGAAGACCCCGCGCTGGCTCGCGATACCCATGCTGCTGGGCTTTCTGGTGGTCGACAGCCTGTACTTCGCCGCCAACGCACCGAAGATTTTGCAGGGCGGTGCCTTCCCGGTGATCGCTGGCTTGGGCCTGTTCGTGCTGATGACCACCTGGAAGCGTGGGCGGGTGATTCTGTTCGACCGCCTGGACGAGACTGCCTTGCCGCTGGACCTGTTCATTGCCAGCGTGCAGTCGCAACCGCCCCATCGGGTGAACGGCACGGCCGTGTTCCTGACGGCCCGTACCGATGCTGTGCCCCACGCGCTGTTGCACAATCTGCTGCACAACCAAGTGCTGCATGAACAGGTCGTGTTGTTGACTGTGCTGGCCGAGGACGAGCCCCGGGTCGATGCGGCGCAGCGGATTCGGGTCGAGGCATTCGAGGGAGGGTTCTACCGGGTCAGTCTGCATTTCGGCTTCATGGAGGAGCCGGACGTTCCTCTGGCGCTAAGCCACTGCAACCAGCAAGGCCTGGATTTCAGCCCGATGCGCACAACCTACTTCCTTAGCCGCGAAACGGTCATCGCTACCCAGCGTATTGGCATGGCGCGCTGGCGTGAGCACCTGTTTGCGTTCTTGCTGAAAAATGCGAACAGCAACCTCAAGTACTTCAAGTTGCCGGTCAACCGGGTGATTGAACTGGGTACACAGGTAGAGATGTGACGCGTGCATAGCGCTGGGCTAACCAGCGCTCGGTAGTAGGCGAAATCAGTAGCGAATCATCACAGACTTGAGCTCGGTGAAGTCATCGATGAACGCCGAGCCGAACTCCCGGCCGATCCCGGAAGCCTTGATGCCACCGAAGGGCACCGCAGGGTCCAGCAAGGTGTGCATGTTGACCCACAGGGTACCGGCCTGGATTTCCGGTACCAGGCGCATGGCCTTGCCCAGGTCGTTGGTCCACAGGCTGGCGCTCAGGCCGTAGGGTGTGGCGTTCATCAAGTGCAGCAGTTCATCTTCATTGTCATAGGGCAGGAATGTAGCCACCGGCCCGAAGGTTTCCTGGTTCAGCAGGGTATCGCTGGCCGAGTTGGCCAGTATCACCGTGGGTTCGACGAAGCACCCTGGACCGTCGCCAATGTGTCCGCCGTGGACGATCTGGCTGCCCTCGGCGCGAGCGGTGGCGAACAGCTCGGCCAGTTTCTGCTGGTGGGGTTTGTTGGCCACAGGGCCGAACTGGGTAGTCTCGTCCAGCGGCGAGCCGATCTTCAGCTGGCCCAGGCGCTGCGTCAGCGCATCGAGCAGTGGGTCGATGCGCGAGCGGTGCACGAAGAAACGCTCGCCTGCCGCGCAGATCTGCCCGGAATGCAGGAAGCCCGCCTCGATGATGCCATCGACTGCCTTGTCTATTGCCACATCCGGAAGAAACGCCACCGAGTTCTTGCCGCCCAGCTCCAGGGTGGCGCGAGTCAGCTTGGCGCCCATGGCCGCCTGGCCGACGGCAATGCCGGTGGGCACCGAGCCGGTGAACGACACTTTGTCGGTGCCGGGGTGTTCGACCAGTGCCTTGCCCACCAGGCCCGCACCGGTGAGCACGTTCAGTGCGCCAGGTGGCAGGCCGGCCTCGCTGGCCAGTTCGGCGATGCGCAGCAGTGTCAACGGGGTGAATTCGCTGGGCTTGAGGATGATGCTGCAGCCAGTGGTCAAGGCCGAGGCCAGTTTCCAGATGGCGATCATGGTGGCGAAGTTCCACGGCACGATCCCCACCACGACACCGATCGGCTCGCGCAGGGTGAATGCGCTGTAGCGTTCACCAGCGAACGAAGGCAGGGAAGGGGTAATGGTCTGCCCCGTGATCTTGGTCGCCCAGCCGGCGTAGTAGCGCAGGAAGTGCGCGGCCTGCTCGACCTCGAACGCACGTGAGATGCCGATCAGCTTGCCCGATTGCAGGGTTTCCAGTTGCGCCAGTTCTTCACGGTTGGCCTCCAGCAGGTCGGCCAGCTTGAACAGCACGGCGGCGCGAGCGGCGGGGCTGGTTCGCGACCAGACGCTGAAGCCTTGGCGCGATGAGCTGACGGCGAAGTCGACATCGGCCTGGTTGGCGTCGGCGATCTGGGCGATGGTCTGACCGTTGGCTGGGTTGACCACGGCAATTTTTGCAGAGGACTGGCTGGCGGTGGTCTGGCCATCGATGAACACGCCATGCTCTCGGGCTAGAAATGCGGTTACAGCAGGCAGCAGAGTGATGTCGCTCATGTGAACTCCAGGCGGCAGATTGGATGCGGCTGGCAGGCCGCCAAAGCGTCGAGCATAGAGAGACAAGTGGTGACGATCTTGTGCCAGCGTGACAAGAGGCATGACTGTGGCTGCCAGAGTGATGACGGCATCGCAGCGGTATCAACACCTTGGAAGAAGGCCCCCAAGGGCATACTATGTTTAACATGTTAACTTTATTATCGCTGGCGGATTATTTTCATGAGTTCTCCTCGAATGCCCGCTTCGTCTCGCTGGCCGCACTATCTTCGGGCGTTGCGCCACCCTAACTTCCGTCTCTACTTTATCGGACATGCCGTCTCCACGTTGGGCACATGGATACAGATGGTGGCACTGTCGTGGTTGATCTATCGCCTGACCGATTCCACTGCGTTGCTCGGTGCTACAACCTGCGCCAGCTTGCTGCCGCAATTGCTGGTTGGGCCGTTCGCTGGCGCATGGATGGACCGACATGACAAACGCAAGCTGTTATTGCTCACCCAGGCGCTGTTGGGCGTTCAGGCCAGTGTGCTTGCGTTGCTCACTTACAGCGGCGATATCAGTGCCAATCTGATAGTGATCCTGGCATTCACGCTGGGTGTGCTGAACGCTGCGGATACACCGCTACGCCAATCGTTGCTGAGTCGGTTTGTCGACAACGCCGAAGACCTACCCAATGCCCTGGCGTTGAATGCCACGCTTTTTACCTGCTCACGCTTTGTCGGCCCCCCGCTGGCCGGGTTGTTGATTGGCCTTGTCGGTGAAGCCGCATGCTTTGCCTTGAATGCAATCTCGTACCTTGCCCTGATTGTCGGCCTGCTGTTCGTTCGTCTGAGCGCTGGCGAACGTGCCCGTGGCAGCATGAGCAGCCTCTTCCGCCAGGGGCTGGCCTATACCTTCAAGACGCCCTCGGTACGCAGCCTGATGTTCGGAGTGCTGGTGGTGAATGTCAGTGCTTCAAGCTACGCGGTACTGCTACCGGTATTCGCCCGCGATGTTTTTTCGGGGGATGCCCGAACGCTTGGCTGGCTCTGGGGCGCCGCAGGTTTAGGTTCGCTGGTCTCGACGCTCTTGATCGCCCGGCAAACCGTGGAGCAACTCCAGCGCATGATCATGCAAGGCGCCACGGTTAGCGCTGTCGCTTTGATGGTTTTCGCGGTCAGTGACTACCTGCCGCTGTCGCTGGTTGCAATGGCCGTACTGGGCTATGGGGTAACGATCAACAATGTCGGCACAAATATCCTGCTGCAAAACCAGGCGCCAGAAATACTGCGTGGGCGGGTAGTGTCGATCTACACCTCGACACGTTTCGGTTTCGATGCGATAGGGGGGGCAATGGCGGGTCTGCTGGCGGCAAGCATCGGCGGCATCTGGACGATGAGTCTCTGTGGTGGGCTGCTGCTTGTCTACTGCACCGGGCGAGTGCTCGTGAAATGGGTTGCCAGATTCCAGAGCGTCCGGCCGGACGATGTACAAGCATCATGATCAGGCAGGCAACCTTTGGGAAACCAGGGGTTTAGGACTATGTATCAACTATAAGTAACTTTTTATAGGATGCTTGTGGTTTTTGAACGGCATTCACTCAAAGGCTATCCGGATCCCCAAAGAACATCTGAATCCGAGACCTCAACCATCGCTCCGCCGGGTCATTGTCCTGCGCCCCACGCCAAGCCATGTGCAGTTCAAAGCTACGCACGTCCATCGGCAGGTCTTCGGCCCGCAGCCCGCCTGCCGCAGTCAAGGCATCGGCGGTGTAGTCCGGCACCGTCGCAACGATATCGGTCCCTGCCAGCAAGCTCCCCAGCCCGTTGAACTGCGGCACGGCCAGGACCACATGGCGTTTACGGCCAATTTCTTCCAAGGCTTCGTCGATGAACCCGGATAGGTCGCCCGCAAACGACACCAGCGCGTGGGGGCGTGCGCAGAAATCGTCCAAGGTGATGCTGCCGGGCACGCTGTCGGCGCGCAGCAACTTGGGTTTGCTGCGACGCAGTACCTTGCGTTTGGCGTTGGCGGGCAGTTCGTTGGTGTAACTCACGCCCACCGATATTTCCCCCGAGGCCAGCAGCGTCGGCATCAGCAGGTAATTGACCCGTCGTACCACCAGGACGATGCCGGGGGCTTCGGCGCGGATGCGCTTGAGCAATTGCGGCAACAGGGCGAACTCGGCATCGTCGGACAGGCCGATGCGAAACACCGAGTTGCTGGTGGCCGGGTCGAATTCGGCGGCGCGGCTGACCGCCGTGGAAATCGAATCCAGCGCCGGCGAGAGCAGGGCGAAGATTTCGTGGGCGCGCGCCGACGGCTCCATGCTGCGGCCGGTGCGTACGAACAGCGGGTCGTCGAACAGGTTGCGCAGGCGCGACAGGGCGGCGCTGATCGCCGGCTGGCCAAGAAACAGCTTCTCGGCGGCACGGGTCACGCTGCGCTCGTGCATCAGCGTTTCGAACACGATCAGCAGGTTGAGGTCTACGCGACGCAGGTCGTTTCGATTCATCGGTGCGCTTCACCTAAAGTGGGGCAGGGGTGAATCTTAAGGCCAAAGGCTGTTACCCTGCACCGATTTCCGGGGGCCAATGCACAAGAATGTGGGGTGCCCAATCAATGACAGGCATGTCGACTATTAATAGCCACTGATGGTCTAACGGCAAAAGCCCGGATAAAGTCCGTGGTAATACGAGGTTCACACAGGCGAGGTATGCGATGTCCCGCATGATCCGTTTCCACAAGTTCGGCGCGGCCGATGTGCTCCGTTGCGAAGAGCAGGCCGAACCGTCCCCTGCCGTTGGCGAGGTGCAGATCCGCGTCGAGGCGATCGGCGTGAGTTGGTATGACGTGCTCTGGCGGCAGAACCTTGCACCGTCCCAGGCGCGCCTGCCAGCCGGGATCGGCCACGAAATGGCCGGTGTTGTGACTGCGGTCGGCGAGGGCGTCGATGACATCGTTGTGGGCGACCGTGTGGCCAGCTTCCCGGCCACCAGCGCCAACGACCATCCGGTGTATGGCGATGTGATCGTCCTGCCGCGCACGGCCATCACCCGTTACCCTGACATCCTCACGCCTATTCAGGCCAGCGTGCACTACACGCCATTGCTGATCGCCTACTTCGCCTATGTCGACCTGGCCAGGGCCAAGGCTGGGCAAACCGCGCTGGTCACCGATGCCAGCCATTGTGCCGGGCCTGCGTTCGTTCAGCTGGGCAAGGCGCTTGGGCTGAAGGTGTTCGCCGCCACCAAGGAACCTGAGCAGCGCGAATACCTGCTGGGGCTGGGTGCCGACAAGGTGATCGTCACTGAAGAGCAGGACCTGGTCATGCAGGTTGGCAAGTACACCGACGGGCGCGGAGTGGACATGGTGCTCGATGGCATGGGTGGGCCGCAGATGTCGCTGCTCGGCGATGTCCTGGCACCGCGTGGCAGCTTGGTGCTGTATGGCCTGCAGGGCGGTAACCAGACGCCTTTCCCGGCGTGCGCAGCATTCCGGAAAAACATCCAGTTCTATGTACATTGCATTGGCAACTTCACTGGCAAGCCCGAGCTGGGCATCAGCCAGGACCAGGTTGCCCTGCAGCGTGCGCTGCGTGATATCAACCAGTTCACCGCCGATCAATTGGTCACGCCACTGAACATCAAGGTGTATCCGTTCAGTGAGGTGGTCGAAGCCCATCGCCTGATGGACGAGTGTCCCTGTGGCGGTCGTGTGGCGCTGGACATGCTGCAGCCTTGAGAGATTGACGATACGAAAAGCCCGGACAATGTCCGGGCTTTTTATTGGGTTTTTCACACCATTTTCGGTGCTTGGCAGATCGAGCGCCGCCCGCGCGGCGCATCGCGAGCAAGGCTCGCTCCTACGTTTGTTTCGGGCCAGTTATGCCTATGGGATTTGCGCGCGAACGCCTTGGTGCATGGCTTGATATCGAGTCGTACACACAAGGCGGTCGCGCGCGTGTGTCACAGGCGTTATTGGCCGTAAACAAACGTAGGAGCGAGCCTTGCTCGCGATGCGCCGCGCGGGCGGCGCTCGATATACGCATCACCTCCAAACCCAGGACAGGCACTTAGAAGCCCCCTCACAAGATTCCGTGAAGAACCTTTTTTGGGCGATTCCTACAAGCCTTAAAGAACTTTCCTACATAATTTGCGAGCGCTGGGTTTGTTCGGGAAATGTTCTGGAAAGTTTTGTAAGTTGAACTGCCTGATGGTCGCGTGCATTGTGTGTTCACGCGTCCCCTGAATGGTTTTTTTACCAGGCTCTGTATCTTTTATTCACTTTGCAACGCTCGATAATGGCGCGGTGATAGTTCGGCGCAAGGAGCGTGGGATGAGCGAGGATTGGCCAGGCGGTACGCAGTGTGCGGTAGCGCTCCGTCATCAGGGACGGGGCTTCATTTCAATGGCTTGGCGACAGTGACCTGTCACTTCTTTGTTTCCACAAGTTGTGGGAAATTTCTTCAATTAATAGTCGCTAGAGCATTTCAAGAGTGCGTGGCGAGCAGATGAAGTTTTTGAGGTGGCAGCATGAGCGCTATTCATGAACAGGCAATGCATAATATCTATAAACAAGTGTACGAGCGCTTGTGCAAGAACATGTCGCAGGCGCAGCATGCCTCTTTGCAGTTACTGGTTCAGCGATTGTTGGTGGCGGCCGGAGGCCTTGAATACATAGGGTCGCTACGCTTGCTGGTGCTGCAAGGGAATGACCGGAGCAGTGCACGCCTGCTGGCCACCCTGCGCGCTGCCCAGCTGAGCATTGCCCTGCGCGCACCGGAAACATTCCAGTTGCGGGTGCTGGTGGCCTGCCTGCCGGCGCCCAGCCCACCAAGGCCCCGCCCTCGAGGAAGCGGCAGCGGCTGCCTGGACAGTCATCAGCGCCTGTTCAACACGTTGTTCCTGGACGATGACGTTCGGGTGGAACTGCAGATGATCGATGGTTGTGAAGTGGTTCCGTTCTGTTGCAAGTCTGCGAAATCGACCGAGCGTTGGGCGCTGGCTCGCAATGCCCTGTTGTTGTTCAGTCACCTCATTGACGCGCGGCCCGAAGCCTTGTTCGGTAGCCGTATACACCTGGAACTGGCGGATGCCCTGCGTTTGGCGTTGAGCGGGCAACAAGAGGGTGATGTAGTGGTCACTGCCATGCCGGCGCGCCAGCGGCGGCGTTATTTGTCCTGGGCTCGGCGTACGTTGCGTCTGGCGGGTGAGCATGGGTTGCGCGACATGCCTCAGAGTCTGGCTGGTCTGTTCGAGGGGCTGGGCGCCCTGCATGGGGTTGCCGGGACTGCTTTGGAACGGGGGCGCAGTGATCAAGCACCGGCGCGCGAACAGGCGGTATTGAGGGTCATCGCCGTGGATGATCTGTTGCCGCAAATGCCTGTGCGGGACCAGTTGGACGAGTTTCTGAATTGCCCTGAGTCTGCTAGCGACGGTAAACCATTGAGCGCGTTTCTTGACCCGCTGGCTATCATGCACCTGCATGAAGTGCGTACACACGGCATCCAAACCAATACGCCTCGAGATTTGTTGCAACTGGCCCGTTCGCCCACGCAGACCAAGCCTGAACAGCCTGATCAGGACCGTTTCGACAAGACATATGGGATAACCCAGACACAAATCGCCTGTGCGCTGTTCAGCCCAATCGCCAATCACGGGCGTGACCTTGAGCGCTACCTGCAGTGTCGACACCGCGAAATGCTGGTCGCCTTGCCATACCTGCATCGCGCCTTGCAGGGTAAGCCTTGCCCTGAACCCATCAAGGACTGGCTGATCGAAACCAGTGGTTTGACCCTGGGACAGTTGAGAGCGATCTATGAAGGGCGCATTCGGCCCGCATCCAGGCGGATGCTGGCCAATCTGGCGCGGCGCGATGTGCAGTTGCGGCTACTGCGCCAACTGCCCGCCTCAGCGCCTTCGCGTTGCAAGGCATCGCCCTGATGGGGCGATCGTCAAGGGGGGAGTTCGCCTATCAGACGGTGTATCACTACCTTGCGGCGCTGATTACAGAGGCCCACAGGAGTGGGGAGCGGCGCTTGCCTTCGCTACGCGAACTTTCCAGGCGCCTGCGCGTGTCGTTGGCCACCGTACAGAGTGCCTACAGCTTGCTGGAGCATGAAGGTCGGGTGGTGTCGGTGCCCAAGTCGGGTTATTTCGTGCCGTCCGACCCGCCGCGGGGTGGGCTGGTACCAGCTGGTGCGACGCCCGGCTGGTCCGCGGTGCCTGCCCATCCGCTGTTGGAGCGCGTGCTGTTGGCCCATGAGCGGCGCCTGGCTCGGCAGCGGGCCGCGACCGCGTGGGATAACACCGGGGGCGTGCGGTTGCGCAACGCCCTGGCCGAGCGTTACACCCGTTCATCCCGGCAATATTGGTGCGGTGAGGATGTTCACCTGGGCCCCGATGTGCAGGCTTTGCTGGAAACCGTGCTGGAGGCACTGTCGCTGAGAGGGGCAACAGTGGTGGTGGCTTCACCGTGCTGCTGGCGTTTGCTGCAGGTCTTGCGACGTTGTGACATGCAGGTGCTGGAGGTGCCACTGAGTGACTGTGGACGCCTGGATTTGCAGCGGCTGTCATGCTTGCTCGGTCGTGAGTCGGTGCGAATGCTGATTTTGCCATCCTGCCTGGGTATGCCCCAGGGGCGTCTGATGCCGCTGCGCGATCAGCAGCGCATAGCACAGTTGGTCAACCAGCACCCGGTTTGGTTGCTGGAAAACGACCTCGACAGTGAGCACTGCTTCGGCGCGCCGCCAGGCTCGCGCCTGCGCGACTGGGTCGACCCGCGCTGGTTGATGGTATTGGGTTCACTGGAGGCCAGTGTCGGGGCGGAGGCGCCCTATGCCTATATGCTATGCCGCCATCCGGTTCTGCCCTCGGCCATTGCGCAACGGGGTTTTCTATTGGCGCCGTTGCGCCAGTTGGCGCTCGCCCAAGTGCTGGTCAGGGGCGAGGTCGATGCCAACCTGGGGGGGTTGCAGGGCGAATTACTTAGGCGCATGGAACTGCTCTGCGAACAGGTCGAACGTCATCTAGGGGCGCTTGTGGCATTTGAAATGCCTGAAGGTGGGCGAACGTTATGGGTGCGTCTGCATCGGCCGCAGTCGCCTGAGGGCTTGTCTGGGCCGGTATTGCAGGTTGTGCCTGGGCAGCGATACAGCGCGCTGGGGCATTATCGTCAGCACTTGGCACTGACCTGGCTGGGCGAGCAGCCGCAAGCGCTGGTGGAGGCGCTGCAGGGTTTGGCCCTGGCTCTGCAAGCCCGTGGCGGGTGGCCTTTGGTAGAGCCAGATTGACCGCTGATCCATGACGCTTGCAAGTCCAAGGGGTCTGTATGTATAACCAGTACCTCTATCCGCTGCCCAACTTTGCCCGTGATTGCCCATTCCGTCGACGACCCGTTGTATTACCTGCACAACTTCCGTGAGGTGTTGCTGTGGGTCGAACAACGCTACGCGGACCTGCTGGATGCCCACGAGCTGGCGTTCATCCAGGCCTTCACCCGTTTGGAGGAGCCTGCGCAGGCGCTGATGGTGCGCATGGTCATGCGCAAGGGCGAGCTGTTTCGTTGCGACCGGCTCGATTACGCTGAAATCGGTGACCCCATGCTTGCACTGCGGCCATTGCAAGCGCTTGGTTGGGTCGGCGAGCCAGAATACCTGAGCCTGGAACAACTGTTTGCCCTGCTGCGCAAGGATGAGCTCGCTGCAGGCTTTGCAGGGCTGCTGACCCGACCCAAAGCCTCCAAAAGTGATTGGCTGGCGCAGTTGCAGGCCTTGGCGCTTGATGCCAGGCCGATGGCCGAATGGTTTGAGGATGCTCCTGTGCGCATCGTTCAATGGCGCCTGCAGCCCTTGTGTGATCGCATCCGTCTCCTGTTTTTCGGCAACCTTTACCAGGATTGGTCTGAGTTCGTGCTTGCCGACCTGGGCCTGCTGCGTTTTGAAGCAGTGCCGTTCAGCGCGGACTCCCGAGCGTTACGTGAGCGGGCAGAGGTCGATCTTGCGATGGCCTTGCACCAGTGTGCCGAGGGCCTGGAACAAGGCGAATCACCCGATGCCATCCTCGCGGCCTTGCACGGCCTGAGCAGTGACAACCCCTGGTTGGCGCGGCGCCGAGCGCGTTTGCTGTTTGCCCTTGGCCAGCAGTGCGAGCGACTGGGCGACTGGGACCTTGCCCTGGCGGTATACGCGCAAAGCAGCCACGCGCAGGCACGGATCCGGCAAGTGCGAGTGCTGGAGCGCTGTGAGCAGTGGCCGCAGGCCCTTGCGTTGGCACAGCAGTTGGCAGACGCACCGGCCAACGCCCTGGAGATCCAGGCCCTTGAGCGCATGCTGCCCAGGCTTGCGCGCAAGCTCGGAGGCCCAGCGCCAAAGCGCGGCCGTGCTGCGCCTTTGACGCTGATCGAACTGGAACTGCCTCGCGAGCAAGCTGCGTTAGGGGTCGAGGAGGCGGTGCGGCAACACCTGGCCGGGGAGGGCGCAGTGGCCCATTACGTGGAAAACACCCTGTTCAACAGCCTGTTCGGCCTTTTGTGCTGGGAGGCGATTTTCGCCCCAGTACCGGGGGCGTTTTTCAACCCCTTCCAGAGCGGGCCACAGGATCTGCATGACAGCGACTTCCAGCAACGTCGTGCCGCGCTGTTCGACGCATGCCTGGCACGGCTCGACGATGGAAGTTATCGCCAGGCCATACGTGAGTGCTACATCGCCAAACAGGGCCTGCAGTCGCCTTTCGTGTTCTGGGGGCAATTGAGCCAGGCGCTGCTTGATCAGGCACTGGCTTGTTTGCCACCGGCCCATCTGAAACAGTGCTTCTTGCGGCTGTTGCAAGACATCCGCAACAACCGCGCAGGCATGCCCGACCTGATCCAGTTCTGGCCGGAGCAGGGGCGCTACCGAATGGTCGAGGTCAAGGGGCCGGGTGATCGCCTGCAGGACAACCAGTTGCGTTGGTTGGCGTTCTGCGCCGAGCATGGGCTGCCGGTAGCGGTATGCCATGTCCGTTGGAGCGATGCGCAGTGAACTACTGCGTGGCGGTGCGCGCCCTGTGCGAGTTCAGCGCCAAGGTCGGCGATCTGGACTTGCGCTTCACTCCATCACCGACGGCCCTGGAAGGTATCGAAGGGCACCGTCGCGTAGTGGCCCGGCGTGCGGCTGACTACGAGTCGGAAATTACCCTTGAAGGCCAGTACCAGGGGTTGCAGGTGCGCGGGCGTGCCGATGGCTATGATCCGGGCCGCAACCGTCTGGAGGAAATCAAGACCTACCGTGGCGATCTGGCGCGCCAGCCCGCCAATCATCGGCAATTGCACTGGGCTCAGGCGAAGGTCTATGCCTGGCTGTTGTGTCAGGCTCGGCAACTGACCTCCATCGATGTGGCACTGGTGTATCTGGACGTCGACAGCGATGGCCAGACGCTGATCAGCGAGCACTATCCAGCTGACGAGCTGCAAGGCTTTTTTGAAACCCAGTGCCAGCGTTTTCTCGCCTGGGCCCAGTATCAGGAGCAACGCCTGCTTGAACGCAACCAGGGCTTGCAGGCGCTGAGCTTTCCGTACCCGCAGTTTCGCCAGGGCCAGCGCCAGTTGGCCGAGACGCTGTACAAGGCGGTCAGCACCGGCCGTTGCCTGATGGCCCAGGCCAGCACGGGTATCGGCAAGACCCTTGGCACGTTGTTCCCTTTGCTCAAGGCCATGGTGCCGCAACAGCTCGACAAGCTGTTCTTCCTGACTGCCAAGACCCCCGGCCGCGCATTGGCCCTCGATACCCTGCGGCAAATCGATGAAGCCTCGAAGCAGCCTGCCTTGCGTACCTTGGAGCTGATCGCCCGTGACAAGGCTTGTGAACACCCCGACAAGGCTTGCCACGGTGAGTCCTGCCCTCTGGCTCGGGGTTTCTATGATCGCCTGCCAGCGGCACGGGAGGCGGCAGCCTGCTTGCCGATGCTCGATCGACAACAGCTGCGCGAGGTGGCCTTGGCCCACCAGGTGTGCCCGTACTACCTGGGCCAGGAAATGGCCCGTTGGGTGGATGTGCTGGTGGCCGATTACAACTATTACTTCGATGCCCATGCGTTGCTGTTCAGCCTGACCCAGGCCAACCAGTGGCGGGTGGCGGTACTGGTGGACGAGGCGCACAACCTGGTCGAACGTGGTCGTGGCATGTACAGCGCCAGCCTCGACCAGGGCCAGTTGCTTGCTCTGCGCCAGAGCAAACCACCGGGCCTGACCAGCGCGCTGGACAGGCTGAACCGCCAGTGGAATGCCGTGTACAAGGCTCAACAGGCGCCTTACCAGGCCAGTGACCATCTGCCCGAGGCTTTTCTGCGAACCCTGCAGCAATGCATCGGGGTCATTCAGGAACGCCTGGACCAGGCGACCGCCGAAGTGGACCCGCAGGTACTGCAGTTCTTCTTCCAGGCCCTGCAGTTCAATCGCGTGGCCGAACTGTTCGATGAGCATTTCCTGTTCGACGTCAGCCTGCGCGACGGCCAACGCAAGCGCCGTCTGGCAACGCTGTGCCTGCGCAATGTCACGCCAGCGCGGCTGCTGGCTCCGCGCATGCAGGCCGCCCGCAGCGTGACGTTGTTTTCAGCCACGCTGAGTCCACGGCATTTCTATGCCGACCTGCTGGGCATGCCGGCCGATACCGCGTGGCTGGAGGTGGCTGCGCCATTTCGGGGCGAACAGCTGGAGGTGCGCATCGCCAGCGAAGTGTCCACCCGTTACCAGCAGCGGCAAGCCTCGCTGTTACCCATCACCAAGCTGATCGCCGAGCAATATCAGCGGATGCCAGGCAACTACCTCGCGTTTTTCAGCAGCTTTGAATACCTGCAACAAGTCGTGGACGTGGTGACTCGACTGCATCCGTCGATTCCTTTGTGGCAGCAGACGCCGGGCATGGACGAGCAGGCTCGCCAGGCGTTTCTTGAGCGCTTCGTTGCTGATGGCCAAGGTGTGGGCTTCGCTGTGCTGGGTGGTGCCTTTGGCGAGGGCGTCGACCTGCCAGGCACGCGACTGGTCGGTGCCTTTGTCGCAACCCTTGGGTTGCCGCAAGTGAACCCTGTCAACGAACAGTTCAAACAGCGCCTGGGCCGGCAGTTCGGTGCCGGTTTCGACTACGCCTACCTGTACCCCGGTGTGCGCAAGGTCATCCAGGCCGCTGGTCGGGTCATTCGAGGCGATCAGGACCGTGGTGTGCTGGTGCTGATCGACGAACGCTTTGCCCAGGCGCGGGTTCAGCAGATGTTTCCCGCGTGGTGGCATACGGCCAGCGAATAATCCTCGGCAGGCCCATCGCGCAGTGTTGCAACTCCCAGTACACTTCGTGTTCCAACACCCACATCCGTTGAACTCGAGGTTTTTGCATGACGCTCAGTCCTTTGGCAGGCAAGCCGGCTCCGGCCAGCGTGCTGGTCGATATTCCCCGACTGCTCACCGCCTATTACACCGGCCGTCCCGACGCCGCCGTGGCGGCCCAGCGCGTGGCCTTCGGCACCTCGGGGCACCGGGGCAGTTCGCTTGAATTGAGCTTCAACGAGCATCACGTGCTGGCCATTACCCAGGCCATCTGCCTGTATCGCCAGGAGAAGGGCATCGATGGCCCGCTGTTCATCGGTGCCGATACCCATGCCTTGTCTGCCCCTGCAGCGGCCAGCGCTCTGGAGGTTCTGGCGGCCAATGGTGTGCAGGTGATGCTGTCCAAGGACGATGAGTACACCCCGACGCCTGCGGTGTCCCACGCCATTCTTTGCTACAACCGCGGCCGCGAGCAGGGCCTGGCGGACGGTATCGTCATCACGCCTTCGCACAACCCGCCGCAAAGTGGTGGCTTCAAGTACAACCCGCCCAACGGTGGCCCGGCCGACAGCGATGTGACCAAGTGGATCGAGGCCAAGGCCAACGAACTGCTGGGCGCGGGCCTTGCCGGCGTCAAGCGCATGGAGCATGCCCAGGCACTGCAAGCGGCGACAACCCAGCGTCATGACTACGTGTCCAACTATGTTGCAGACCTTGAGAACGTCATCGACTTCGACGTCATCCGTGGTGCCAACCTGCGCCTGGGCGTCGATCCGCTGGGCGGGGCAGGGGTACGCTACTGGTCGGCGATTGCCGAGCGTTATCAGCTGAATCTGGAAGTGGTGAATACCGAGGTCGACCCGACGTTCCGCTTCATGACCGTCGACTGGGACGGCCAGATCCGCATGGACCCGTCCTCGCCTTACGCCATGCAGGGCTTGATTGGCCTGCGCGAGCGTTTCGACGTGGCGTTCGCCTGCGACCCGGATCACGACCGCCACGGTATCGTCACGCCCGACGGACTGCTGCAACCGAACAACTACCTGGCGGTGGCCATCGACTACCTGTACCGTCACCGCCCGCAATGGCGCCAAGATGCTGCCGTGGGCAAGACCGTGGTGTCCAGCGGCCTGATCGACCGCGTTACCGAGCGCCTGGGGCGTGAGTTGTATGAAGTGCCGGTTGGCTTCAAGTTCTTTGCCCAGGGGCTGTTCGACGGTTCGTTGGGCTTTGGCGGTGAGGAAAGCGCGGGCGCGTCGTTCCTGCGCAAGGACGGTTCGGTCTGGGCTACCGACAAGGATGGCTTGATTCCGGCACTGCTGGCGGCGGAAATGACCGCGCGTACCGGGCGCAACCCGAGCCAGGCCTACGCGGACCTGACCGAAGCACTGGGCAAGCCTTACGCTACCCGCGTCGAGGCCAAGGCCGATGCACGGCAGAAATCCCTGTTGAGCAAATTGGCGCCGGAGCAGGTGAAGTCGACCGAACTGGCGGGCGAGCCGATCGTGCAGATTCTCAGCCACGCACCGGGCAATGGCCAGGCGATAGGTGGGTTGAAGGTGATGACCGCCAACGGCTGGTTTGCCGCGCGTCCTTCGGGTACCGAGGATATCTACAAGATCTACGCCGAGAGCTTCATCGACGAGGCGCACTTGCAGCGTCTGGTACAGGAAGCCCAGGTGCTGGTGGATGCGGCGATTGCCTGATCGAAGGGCATGAGCGAGGGGCTGCTGTGCAGCCCATTCGCGGGTAAACCCGCTCCCACAGGGTACGCGGCGCACGTTCTTGGGTAATCTCCCACAGGCATATCACTGCCCTGAACAGCAGCGCAGAACCTGTGGGAGCGGGTTTACCCGCGAATGGGCCGCAACGCGGCCCCCGTCACTCAGGCGACATCAACCAGCACGATCTCGCTGTCCTCGATAGCAGTCACCCGCAGCACTTCCTCCTGCTCGATGGCCACTCCATCCCGGGCCTTGGCGCGCAATCCGTTGACCTCCACCAACCCCTTGGCTGGCACCAGATAACCCCGGCGCCCGGCGTCGAAGCGGTACTCGGCACTTTCCCCAGCGCGCAGGGTGGCTGCCACCAGCCTTGCATCGGTGCGGATCTGCAAGCTGTCTTCATCACCGGCACGGCCGCTGGCCAGGGTCACGAAGCCTTCACCGCGTTCGCCTTTGGGGAAAGGGCGGGTCCCCCAGGACGGCGCGTCGCCGACCTGCTCAGGTACGATCCAGATCTGGAATATCCGCGTGTCGACGTCTTCCAGGTTGTATTCGCTGTGGACGATCCCGGTGCCGGCACTCATCACCTGTACATCGCCTGCCTCGGTACGGCCCTTGTTGCCCAGGCTGTCCTGGTGGCTGATGGCGCCTTCACGCACATAAGTGATGATTTCCATGTCTCGGTGCGGGTGCGGTGGGAAGCCGCTGCCGGCCGCGATCAGGTCGTCGTTCCAGACCCGCAGGTTGCCCCAGTGCATGCGCGCAGGGTCGTAATACTCGGCAAAGGAGAAATGATGGTGAGCGTCGAGCCAGCCGTGGTTGGCGTGGCCGAGGCTTTCGAACGGTCGCAGTTGCAGCATGGTCGTGCTCCTTGAATCAGTGGAATGGCGCCATGATGCGCTATTGAAAGATCGAAAATAAGCGTAAATATCGGCTTAAACATATCTGTAAAATCGATTAAAAGGTTTGCGGCGTTTAGCCGCTTTGTCGCGTAATACACTGATTCGCTGGCGATTTTTTGTGGATGCGGCGAACATGGCTGCTGATTCGATTTTCAACGGAGTGACCGTGGCCCACGAGCAACCCCAGGCGCCCGCCGAACTGACCCCGCCCGCCCAGCTTCCCTGGTTTCGTCGCCTGGCTGCACGCCTGCTGGGGCGCGGCCTGACCCGCCTGCAGGCACAACACCGCGACTCCTGGTTCCTTGGCCATGCCAGCGGCCAGCGCAGTGGCCACGCCGATGGCCTGCGCGAAGGGTTCGAGCGTGGGCGGGTGGAGGGTTACGAAGCCGGGCGCCAGGTGCTGGTGATCCGTGACACCCGCCCCGATACGCCCGCCGTGCCTGGCCAGGACGACAAGCTGTTCGATGATTGGCGCCTGCCGCTTACCGCTGAGTTGAAGAAGCGCTTCAAGGCCGATGTCGCCCAGCGCCTGCCTGCCGAAGCCCAGCCCAGCGCGGCGCAGTGGAAGCTGATTTTCAGCGACACCCCCTCCACCTGCGTCGTGGCGGGCGCGGGTGCGGGCAAGTCGACCTCGCTGGTGCTGCGTATATTGCTGTTGCGCCAGTACCTGGGCTACGAGCTGGATGCGATGACCGTGGTCACCTTCACCCGCGAGTCGCGCAAGGATTTCATCAAGCGCCTGGTGCAGGTCTTCGCCCTCTGGCAACTCGACCTGCCGCCTGCCCGCGCCCGCGAACTGGTGCGCACCTTCCATTCGCGCATCCTGCCGCTGGTGCGCAGCCTGCCGGGCTTTGGCCAGGTGCGGGCATTCGAGACACTGGGCAACGAGATGCCCGCAGGCCAGGAAGCCGAGGCTGACAGCAACCCGTTCGACCTGCGTCTGAACGATGCCCAGCGCCAGCAACTCAACCTGTGCTACAGCCAGCTGCTCGAAGACAGCCCGCGCTTCGCCGAAATCGTCGCGACCCTGCGCCGCGAGGCCCTGCAGCTCAAGCCGCTGGACCCGGACCACCCGGACGTGCAGAAGCGCGTGCAAGTGACGCAGCTCGCTGCCCAGCGCGACGAAGAACTGTGCGATGTGATCGAAGACCTGTGGTTCGCTGCAGGTGCCTGGCCTATCAAGGGCATCGAGCCGTGCCGCGAGACGGTGGAGATCCGCGGCAGTCGCTTTCATGTCCATGGGCGGCTGGCGGGGCTGGATGCCTGGGTGGTGCTGGGCTTCGACCCGTCGGAAAGCGCCCAGTACCAGCGTCCGGGCGCCAAGCTTGCGGTGCGTGCGGAGTGGGCGGTCAAGCGCACGCTGTTGCAGGCCTTCTGTGACAAACCCCTGATCTGGCTCGACAACTACGCAATGGCCCGGCGCCTGGCAGCATCGCTGGCGGGAGATGCGGTGGCGGGCCCAGGTTTTGAGTACAAGGTCAAGGGTGAGCTGGCGCCGGCACCGCTGCTCGATGCCTTCGTCGGTGCGGCCAACTTCATCGAGAACCTCGGCCTTGAGGTGAACAGGGCCGTGGCGGCGATGAGCTTCCCCTCGGGTGACAGCGATGGACTGTTCTTTGAAGCACTGGCCCTGTACTGGAAGGCACTGGAAGCGCACTTGTTGGCCCAGTCGCCGCCGGTGATGAGCTACAACCGCATGTTCGCGCTGTTTGGCGAAAACAATCCCGAGAACCTGCAGCTGTTGCCCGATCCGCTGCTGCGCCCCCTGGCGCACCTGATGATCGACGAGTTCCAGGACGTTTCGCCGCAGATCGTCAGTTGGCTGCGGGCCTGCCTCGCTGAGATCCGCCGGCGCGGCGCGCCACTGCACACAGGGCGCAATGCCCAGCATTCGTCGCTGATGTGTGTGGGTGACGATTGGCAATCGATCTACGGCTGGCGCGGCAGCTCGCCCAAGTACTTCATGGAGTTCACCAAGGCGTTCCCGTCACCGGCCAACACCCGGGTGATGCTGGTCGACAACTACCGCTGCCAACAGCAGGTGATCGATGCCGCCGAGCATCTGGTCAAGGGTGCGCCCGCCATCGCTGGCAAGAAGGCCCGCGCTGCAGGCCTGGCTGCTGAATTGCCAGGTTCGCCGGTAAAGGTATTCGACCGCGACGAGGCAGCGCTCGGCCAGACCTTGATCGAGCACTACCAACAGGGCGAATCGGTGATGATGCTGTACCGCAAGGGCAGCGACAAAGCCTTGATGAACGAACACCTGTTACCGGTGCTGCAAGCCGAAGCGGCGTTGCCCGCTGAGCAACGTCGACTGCGCCAGTTGACCTATCACAGCGCCAAGGGCCTGCAAGCCGATGCGGTGTTCATGTTGGGCGACTGCCAGTACCTGACCAGTTCACCGTACAAGAACCAGGTCTACCGCCTGGCCGGTCTTGGGCGTTCAGGTGATGCCCAGCCGTTCGATACGGCGCAGAAAGAAGAAGTGCAACGTCTGGCCTATGTGGCGGTGACCCGCGCCGTCAGCCATTGCTACTGGCATGTGGAGGCGGCCAACGGCGAGGCGGCGAGCGCGCCACGGGCGTCGAGCCAGGTGGATGGCCGGCAGGCCTTCTTTGAAGACCTGCGCGGACAGTGAACGCTACCTAGCCGCCGAGGGTTTCCACCTGACGGGTAAGGCTCAACAGCAGGCCGGCCTCCACCTGCTGTTGCTCAGTGCTCAAGGCGTCCATGGCTTGCTTGAACTGCCCGTCATTGAGCGGCACGCGGCGCAGGATTCCCTGCTCGTCCAAGGGGTTTGTCGGCAGGACCTTGGCTAACGCGTCGATTACCGAGGTATCCAGACGGGTCACAGCCTCGTTGCTTTCATCCAGGCAGTAGAACAGATAGTCGTGGCCTGATCGCCAGAAGTCGGTAATGAGGATGAACTGATCGGCATGGCGGTTTTTCAGATGCATGACCCAGCCTGATTGCTCGGTCAACCATTGCTGGCGAGCCTGCTTGTCGTTGTCGAGCCTGGCCACCTCAGCCGCAACCTTGTCGATGATGGTCTGGTTGATTCTGGCGATGTCACGGTACAGCATGCCCCGGCTGGGTTCGGGGAAGTCCAGACGTGTGGCCAGCGACTGGCGCAAAGCCAGGCGAACCTCGATATCGTCGACCAGACCGGCTACCAGGTCGATATTTGGAAACGCGGAAGGTTCATCCAGCTCATCGTAGGGCGGCAAGTCCTCGTCGAGTACACCAGCCAGTAGCGCTTGCTTGCGCACGGTTCTTTTCAGACTGATGCGGTCAGCCAGTGCATTGACTTTATTGCGCCGGAACAGTTTGTGATAAAGGCTCAACAACGTTTTGGAGCGGTCGCTGGAGTGCCCGGCAGTCTCATGGGCCAGTACCTCGATTTCCAGCGCACTGAAAGCTTCGGCCCCGGCGTCTCCGCAGGTGGGAGGGTATTGCTGAGCGACTTGTTCCAAGCGCTCGCGCAGCCTGGTGTCCTGTCCGGCTTTTTCAAGCAATGCCCAGACGCGCAGGTTGATACCCTGTGCGTCCTGGCGTGCCTCTGCCGACTGGGCAAGGCGTTCCAGCACGCCCAATAGGCTAGCGTGTTCGCCCTGGTCGAACAGGTCGGCCCACAGCGTGTCCTGGGCGGTGCTTGCCTGGTTGCGCCACACGGCCTGCCACTCCGGTATTTCTGCTGCGTGGCTGAACACCGCCACACCACTGCCGAGCAGGCGCGCCCGAGTGTCAGCTTCCAAGGGGTTGTAATTGAAATGCCAGCGCCTTCCCGGAAGCCGGGCTGCGACATCGTGGGCATAGGGTGTGCGAAGTACCCCCGGCAGATCGGTCAGGGCCTGAATACTGTTGTGCGAAAGGTCGAGGTGGCGCAATTGGTACTGTGGCTGGCTCATCAGGGTAGTCAGGCCTGTGGGCCATTCCTGCAGGTCACAACGAATCAGTGTCAGATGGCTCAGGCGCGCCATGAAACTGAAATCAGGGGCCAGTTGCAGCGGGTTGAAGCTCAGGCGCAACACCTGAAGATGGACCATGTCCTGAAAACGTGCGGCAAGGGCTGGATTGAGCGTTATGTGGTTGTTCGCCAGATTCAAGCCTTCCAGTTGCAGCCGTGCCAGGGAACCCATGCTGGCTTCGTCCAGTTCCAGGTAGTTTCTCGGCAGGTTGAGCGCTCGTAGGCCGGGCATCGCATCGAGGGCTTGCTGGGCAGTCGCCGAGAGGGCCGTCAAACCGTTCCCGGACAAAGTCAGTGTCTGTAGCCTGGGTGTGGCCCTGAGCGCTTCGAACAGAGATTGCGCGTTGATGTTCAGGTTGTTCGAGACGTCCAGCGCTTCCAGGTGAGGGAAGCAGGCAAGGAACTCGCCCTCAAGGCGACGCAGGTTCAACGCATCCAGCTTGAGGACTCGGATATGGGGCAGGCGTGAAGTGATCGTGGGCAGCAGGCCTACTTCAAGATGCTCAAGTTCCAGTATCGCGTATTGGCTACCGCCCTCACGCCGCCATGCGTTCATCAGCTGTTCGGCACATTGCCGACGTTGGTTGCGTTCAAACCGATCGTCCGTGGCATCGGCCCACTCACTCAATGTGCTGTGAAGCGTGCGTTGCTCGGCCTCCAGTCGGTTGAGCGCCAGTCCCAGGTCGCCGGCCTGGCTCAGTTCGGTAACAAGCGTGCGGATCTGTTCGTAGTCGAGTTCGGGGTAGAGGGCCCAGAGCCTGAGGGTAGCGGCGTTCCTGGCCGTGCCTCGGCCACTGAGTGGATAGCCGGCTCGCCCGTCGGCCAGGCGCAATGGTGAGCGGAACCCCGGCTTGACAGGCTGTTGGCCGATGAGTGTGGCACATCGTTCACGATCAGCGAGGGCGTATTCCAGCAGCTCGTCTGCGGTTGCGTTCGGGTGCTCTGCAAGCAGAGCCTCAGCCAGTTGGCGGCTATCGCTGTTGGCCAGACTGGGCCGATACAAACCGAGGATCGCTTGGTCGAGCCGCGTGCGGGCTTGCAGTAACCGAGCTTCTTCGGCAATGCGCAAGGGAACTCGCCCGGTCGCCAGGCGGCTCTGTTCGGCACGGCTGGTGTGCCTGAGTATTTCCTCCAGCGCGCTGTCCGGCAGGCCAGGGAACTGTCTGGCAAGAGTTTGTTCCGAAGGGGTGTGAACCTGTCGATGGCTTTGCCGCAAGCTCTGGAATATGGCTTTGCGCTGGATGTTCAGGCGGTCGGCGAGTTTGTTGTCCAGTGCGGTGGCGCGCTGTGCATAAGGTGTTTCGCCGAGCATCGATTGCACGTGCTGTTCTTCCATCTGCCCCAGAACCGTCTGGCTCAGCTTGCCGCCTTCCAGGTCCGCACGGGTGATTTCGATTTCCACTTGGCCAGGCATGTGGGAAGCACCGTAGCGAACCGCGTTGCCCCAAGGTTCCGGCCCTTCATATACCTTCAACACATGGTCCTGAGGCCACTCCGGCAAGGCCAGCAGTTCCGGCAGCGCATAATTTTTGTGGGCCAGGAGGGGTTTTCCTTGGCGTACGCTGGCGATGATGTTTTCCACCTGGTTGTCCAGGCGCAGGCGTAGCAGGGTGTCGCACAACAACGCCGGAGGGCGCAGGCCTGCCGCCTGGGTACGGCGCAGTACCGCGCTGTCCGTGTCAGTTATGCGCTGGGCCACGCTCAACTCGGTATCTCCGAGGCCTGCGCTGAATCGGCCAAGTCGACGCAGCAACTGTTCACTCTCCCATTCGGCAGGCCGTTCGTGGTCCAGCAGCCAGCGGCCATCGCCGTGGTGCTGCAAGGGGGGAGCATAGGCCTCAGGATCGCTGGGGTGGCGGACGCGCCACTGCGAATCGGCATCTTGAAAGACTTCGAACACGTCACCGTCCTTGACCCAATAAGTTTTTCCGTCGATGGGGTGTAGGCCCAGCGCGTTGGGCTCAGCGTCCTTCGGTAGCACCGTAGTGCTGATGTACCGAGCCATTTCGGGGTGCCACAGCAGTTCACTGTCTTCATGCCAGACACTGCGCAATGCATCGACGAAGCCCGAGCTTTGGACCAGTCGTGCTCCGACCGCGAATCCTGCAATGACCGCGGCGTTGATGGCCAGTGACTCCAACTGGCCCAACGCCTGTGCGGTATCGCCTTCTTCCCAGGCATGGAAGCCGGAAAACACCGAGCCCATGAGCTGGTACGCAAATACACCTGTCATGACGGCATTCAGGCCGGGGATGAAGAAGGCGGCTACGTTGAGCACACTCAGTCCCGTCTCAAGCCAATGGGCCAGGCGTTCCTGGCGGGCTTTGGCATCGACGTCGGCAGTGGGGACCGCGAGGGTTCTGGCATCGGCTTTCATGCGCGAGAGATGGGACCGGTACAACGCCGGCCAGAGTTCGGTAGTAAGCGCAGAAGGGGCAAAACGCAGGTCCACCTGCTTGCGTGGATGGCTGACGCTGTCGTCACGCTTTTTGAACAATGCCTCCTGCAGCGAGCGGGCGAGTTCGGGCTGCTTGTCCTTGTAGGCGCAGTTGATCAGCACACGGCGAAAATCGCTTTGCAGCAGCCTGCGTCGCAGATGACGGGCAGCTTCCAGACGTGAGGGGAACTCCCTTACCGTCTCCTCGCTGTCGTCAGGCATGTAGACGATGCATGGATTGCTTTGCCCAGCCTGGTCAGGCCCGATCAGCAGAATGTCGTGGATTGGAATGTCAAACAGGCTGAAGCGCCAGCAGAGCAGGTCTTGTTGGCCATAGGTTGGCCGGGTTGCGTTGTCGCACAGCTGGATCAATCCATCGAGGCCGCGCTTGCTCAGCAACCCTTTGAATGACGCGATGTGCGCCTGGACGCGCAATGAGTGGCGAAGCGCTTCGATTGTCAGACGCTCGATTTCATTTTTGCGTGGGCCTTCGTGGATCGCCTGCAGATGAGCCTGGTACCGTTGCCCCAGATCCAGCTCCCTGCAGTGTTTTACGAAACTGGCCATGCTCAGGCCCTGCAGCGGGCTGTCATCATCAGGAGCGCAGGTCAGCTGACTGTGCGCTCCAACTTCCTCGAGGCCTTCGAAGTTGTGCAACGCCGCTTCAAGCAGGCTCCGAGGTTGTGGGGCTCCGACGGGCCGGGTGGCCAGTATGTCCACTGCCTGGTTCGGTACGAGTGGAACCTGCGGATCGGGCAAGCCAGGCCAGTTGCTGTTGATAGGTTCAAACGGCTGGAACACATATTGGGCCTTGTCCACCGACACATCGAGGTTCAGCCGCTGCACCAGCAGCGGTTTGCAGAATTCGGTGATGCCCTTGAGGCCGGTCAGTGCCTTCTTGAGCGCTTCCCGGCTCGTATTGCGGGTTTCGATGAGTGCTCGCAGTTGCTGGCGATCTTCATCCGAGGCCGTGGCGTACCAGCTGTGGGGTGAGCCGTCCTCGGCAAGGTAATCGGCGCGTAGTTGTTGCACAACTTGCCGGGTGTGCCTGGGGTGAAGCATCTTGACCCATTCGGGCAGAGCGCGAGTGATCTGCGCGTGGTGGAGCGCGGGTGTGCTAGTCATGGCGGGGCCTCTGGTTGACGGAGGCGGTAGTCGACCTGTGTTTCGCTGCCAGGGTGCGGTAGATACTTGCCCGCAAGGGTCGGTCTCGTGCATGTATGGGTCGGTGCGAGGGCAGCATCGCAGTGGCTTCTGCGGGATGGTGTGGCGTAGACACGGTGTCACCGGGTAGGCAAAAGGCCGGTGGCGATTTCCGTCTGGCCGCTGCGCCAGGTTCAGCCAGGGAGTACTTGCATGCGTTCGCTGTGCGGTCCGAAGGATCATCTGCTTGACCTCGAAGGCATTGAAATTGCCGTGCGCACCTGGGGGCCTGAAGACGGTATCCCCGTGCTGGCGCTACACGGCTGGTTGGATAACGCGGCCTCGTTCGAACGGTTGGGGCCGTTGCTTGACGGTTGTTTCGTGGTGGCCCCGGACTTGGTCGGCCACGGTCGCTCCGACCATCGCCGCCATGACAGCGGTTACTACCTCTGGGAGCATGCCGAAGACATGCTGGCGGTGGCCGATAGCCTGGGCTTGGCGCAGTTTCATGTGTTGGCCCATGGCATGGGCACCGGGGTGGCGTCATTGCTGGGCGCGATGACCAGCGGCATTGCCAGCATGATCTTCCTCGATGGCATGGGGGCGCCGTTCACGGTGGCTCAGGATGACCGTGTGCAGCACCTGGCGCGGGCATATCGGCTCAAGCGCATGGTTCAGCGCAGCCAGCTGCAAGGCTTTGGCGAACCGGACACACACCGTTTCGACAGTATCGAGACGGCACTGGAGCAACGGCGCAAGCGCCTGGATGGCGAGTTGTCCGAAGAGGCTGCGCGACTGCTGGCCCTGCGTGATTTGCTGCAACTGGGCGACGGCTATTGCTGGCGTCATGATCCACGCCTGGTGCTACCCGAACCCATGCCGTTGACCGAAGGCGAAGCGTGCGACTTGCTACGGCAGATTCGTTGCCCGTTGTACCTCATGTTCGGTCGCCAAGGGGCGTTCACCGGGGAAGGGTTCGAGCAGCGCAAGGCGGCCTTGCCTGAGCATGCGCGCATCTCCTGGCACCCAGGCGGCCACCATTTCCATCTGGAAGCGCCGGATCGGGCGCTGGTCGATCAGATACTGCGTATTCTCGCCCGTCACGAGGGAAGCATGCTGCAGCGGCGGGTCAATGAGTAACCGGTGATGGGCACGGTGCCGGGTCCTGAGCTATGGTGGCAGGCAACGATTGTTCAGACGCCATAGGGAGCCCCGGCATGCGACCGTTCGCCATCAAGGATATCGACCATCTGGTCCTGCGGGTAAAGGACCTTGAGCGCAGTGTTGCCTTCTACCGCGACGTGCTGGGGTGTGAGGTCAGCCGTGTGCGGGACGATCTGGGCATGGTCCACCTGGCGACAGGCTCGGCGATGATCGACCTGGTCACCCTCGATGGCCCGCTGGGCAAACCGGGCGGCGCGGCGCCGGGCCCGCAAGGGCGCAACCTGCATCATTTCTGCCTGCGCATCGAGCCATTCGATGAGCAGGCGCTGACCGCCTACCTGCTTGCGCAGGATATCCGCGTCGAACCCGCCGAGAAGCGTTACGGCGCCGAGGGGGAGGGGCTGTCGCTGTACTGCTACGACCCCGATGGCAACCAGGTCGAGCTGAAGGGGCCTGTACATGGCTGAGCTGCAGACCCACGAGCACTGGATCGTCACTGCCCAGGGCCGGCTATACGCACAAGAGTGGGCCGTGTCACAAGTGCAAGGCGCGCCCATCATCCTGCTGCATGACTCGCTGGGTTGCGTCGCCCTGTGGCGCGACTTTCCAGCCCGGCTGGCGCAAATCACCGGGCGCCGGGTCATCGCCTATGATCGCCTTGGCTTTGGCCGCTCCGATGCACATCCAGGCAAGCTGCGGCTGGGGTTTGTCGAAGCCGAGGCGCTGCAGGGCTTCGCCGCGGTGCGCGAGCAGCTTGGCGTGGACACCTTCATCGTCTTCGGGCACAGCGTCGGTGGCGGCATGGCGGTCGGCTGCGCAGCGACATTCGCCAGCGCGTGCCAGGGGTTGATCACCGAGTCGGCGCAGGCCTTCGCCGAAGCGCGTACGCTGCAGGGCATTCGTGAGGCCGATGCGCAGTTCGCCGAACCCGGCCAGCTGGAGCGGTTGCGCCGTTACCATGGTGATAAGGCCGAGTGGGTGTTGCGTGCCTGGGTCGACAACTGGCTGGCCGACGACTTCGCCGACTGGAGCCTCGACGCGCTGTTGCCACAGGTGCGTTGCCCGCTGCTCAGTCTGCATGGCGACGATGATGAGTTCGGCTCGCAAGCGCATCCAGAGCGGTTGGTTCGATTGGCGAGCGGGCCGAGCCTGATGCAAATCTTGCCAGGCTGTGGGCATGTGCCCCATCGGGAACATCCGCAGCAGGTGTTGGAACGGGTGAAACAGTTCCTGAACTGACGCACGGCCCAGCCATGCTGGCCAGTGGATATCCTGGCAAAGCCGATTATGCTTGAACTGTCCTTGCTGCGATCCGAGGCGGCCTGCCTCGTCGTGCTTCGCGCAACCAATGCAAGCCCTAGGGCCTGGGTGCGACGGTGAAATGGGTGTGAGGTACTCCGGCCTGTAATAACAACAAGACGGAGGCAACCCATGGCGGTACTCGACAGCGCGTCCACGGGCAGTAGCGCACCCCAACGCGGCATCACCCGGGAGGAGCGCAAAGTCATTTTCGCCTCGTCCCTGGGCACGGTGTTCGAATGGTACGACTTCTACCTTTATGGCTCATTGGCAGCCATCATCGCCAAGCACTTCTTCGCTGGCGTCAATGAAACCACCGCCTTCATCTTCGCGCTGCTGGCCTTTGCCGCAGGCTTTGCCGTGCGGCCGTTCGGCGCGATCGTGTTCGGTCGGCTGGGCGACATGATCGGGCGCAAGCACACCTTCCTCATCACCATCGTCATCATGGGCATCTCGACCGCCGTGGTGGGTATTCTGCCCAGCTACGCAGCCATCGGTGTGGCGGCGCCGATCATTCTGATCACCTTGCGTCTGCTGCAGGGCCTGGCCCTGGGGGGCGAGTACGGTGGTGCGGCGACCTATGTAGCCGAGCATGCGCCCAAGGGGCGGCGAGGTTTCTTCACCGCCTGGATCCAGACCACCGCCACCCTAGGGCTGTTCCTGTCGCTGCTGGTGATTCTGGCGTGCCGCACGGCGATGGGGACCGAGGCGTTCGAAGCCTGGGGCTGGCGCATTCCGTTCCTGCTGTCGATTCTGCTGTTGGCGATTTCGGTGTACATCCGCATGCAGCTCAACGAGTCGCCGGTGTTCATGAAGATGAAGGCCGAGGGCAAGGCGTGCAAGGCGCCGCTGACCGAGTCCTTCGCCCGTTGGGACAACCTGAAGGTGGTGATCATGTCGTTGCTTGGCGGCACTGCCGGCCAGGCTGTGGTGTGGTACACCGGGCAGTTCTACGCGCTGTTCTTCCTGCTGCAGATGCTCAAGATCGACCCGCAGACCGCCAACCTGCTGATTGCCGGTTCACTGCTGATCGGTACGCCGTTCTTCATCGTGTTCGGCAGCCTGTCCGACCGGATTGGGCGCAAGAAGATCGTCATGGCGGGCTGCATCATTGCCGCGCTGACCTACTTCCCGATCTTCAAGGCGCTGACCGAATACGGCAACCCGGACGTGTTCGTCGCCCAGGAGCAGAACCCTGTGGTGGTGGTGGCCGACCCCGGCCAATGCGCGTTCCAGTTCGACCCGGTGGGCAAGGCCAAATTCACAAGCTCCTGCGACATCGCCAAGAGCTTGCTGGCCAAGCGCGCCATTCCTTATGAGAACGAAAAGGCCGAGCCCGGCAGCGTGGCGCAGATTCGCATCGGCGAGCGGGTGATTCCGAGCTTTGATGGCAGCAGCCTGGCAGCCGCTGACTTCAAGGCCCAGAGCGATGCCTTTACCGCCACGCTGGGTGGCGCGTTGAAGGAAGCGGGTTACCCGGAAAAGGCGGACCCTGCGAAGATCCACTACCCGATGGTGTTGCTGCTGCTGACGATCCTGGTGATCTACGTGACCATGGTTTACGGCCCGATTGCCGCCTGGCTGGTTGAGCTGTTCCCGGCGCGTATCCGCTACACCTCGATGTCGTTGCCGTACCACATCGGTAACGGCTGGTTCGGTGGCTTCCTGCCGACCGTGGCTTTTGCCATGGTGGCGGCGACCGGGGATATCTATTACGGGTTGTGGTACCCGATCGTGATTGCGCTGATGACGGCGGTGCTGGGGATCTTCTTCCTGCCGGAGACCAAGGATCGGGATATTCACCACGCTTGAGACCTTGCTGGCCGCTTCGCGGGCAAGCCTGCTCCCACGTTGTCGGGAGCGGGTTTACCTGGGAAGCGGCCGATTCATCAGTCGAAATAGCCGCGCAGGGTGAAGGCATAACCGGTATCTACCTCAGCGGCTTCACCTCGGCTCCAGCGCTTGGTCAACACGAATTCGAACGCTGGCTCGTACAGCCCGTCGCGCACCACGGCACCTGCCAGCACCTCTACGTCATACCAGCCATTATCCAGTTCGATGATCGGCCGTCCGGGCACTTGATAACGCGCCAGCAGATCACCCAGGGTCTTGGGGGTGAAGTGTTGCAGGATGCGCCAGGTGTAGAGCATCAGTGCGCGGTTCTCGACTCGCAGCAGGTAACCGGAGCGCCGGTGCTTCAGGCGGCTGCCGGGTTCGAGCAGGGCGGGTGTATCGCCATCCAGGGTGAAGATGACGCGGTAGGGCAGGTTGTCGACCCCGGCCAACGGCAGCACGATGCCCTCGCGCACGGCCTGGTCACCGCTGTCGTTGTGGGTGAACTCATAGGCCAGGTCGTCCGGCAGGTCATGGTCTTGCTTGAAGGTTTCGAGCAACTGGATATCGCCGACCAGAAAGTAGTCGACCAGGTCGTTGAGCACTTCACTGAATTCGTGGCGCATCGCTGATCCTTGTTGTAATACGCGGTGAGCAAGGGCAACTGTAGCGGATGCTTTGAGGGCTGTGAACGCGCTGACAGCCACTTCAGATTGGTTTCAGATTTCCCCGGGATACTGCACCGAACGCATGAGCCCAGGGGGAAACCATGACCCAGACCGATTGCGGCGCGATGTTTCCATTGGCCATTGGCGTCCATCCCGAGCGCCAGGCCCACCTGCTGATGCAGGGCTTGTCCGACCCCGGACGCGCCGTGCTGGAACAGTTCATTCATGACCGTTTCCAGTCCGTTCACCAAGCCGATGTCCAGCACTACCTGCCAGAGCTGCTGGGGCTGCATGACAGTCACCAGCGTCTGATCGCCGCGGCGGGCATACGCCTGGCCAGCGGTGGCCCGTTGTTTCTCGAACGCTACCTCGATGAGCCTCTGGAGGCTGCCGTCTCGCGCCTGGCCGCCGGCACGGTGCAACGGTCGGAGCTGGTGGAAGTCGGCAACCTGGCCGCACTCAGTGCCGGTAGCGCGCGGATCATGATCATCGCCGTGACCTGGTTGCTGGCCATGCGTGGCCTGCAATGGGTGGCATTCACAGGGGCGGCGACCCTGGTCAACAGCTTCCTTCGCCTGGGCCTGGCACCGACGGTGCTGGCTCAGGCCGACCCCGGGCGCCTGAACGGCGATGCGGCGAGCTGGGGGCGTTACTACGCCCAGCACCCGCAGGTGTTCGTCGGTCGCATCGGTTACGGCTACGCGGCGCTTGACCAACGTGGGGTTTTCGAGCGGCTTGGCTTGCCGTCGACGCTGCGGGAGGCCGGTCATGCCGCATGAACTGCAGTTGTTTCAAGAGATCCTCCACCTGCATGCCCGTCACCGGGGGGCGCAACCTGCGGTGCAGGGCAGCAGCGGCTCTTTCAGCTATGGCCAGTTGCTGGCCGAGGTGCAATGGCGGCAGGACTGGTTGGCCGAGCAGCCGCCAGGAGTGTGCGTGCTCGCTCTGGAGAACAGCCCTGAGCTGCTGTTCTGGGACCTGGCGGCGCTGTTCGGCGAGCGTCCTTGCGTGATTTTGCCGGCGTTTTTCAGCCTCACCCAGCGCAGGCATTGCCTGGACCAGAGTGGGGCGGTACTGGCCGTGGCCGATGAAGGTTTTGCCGAGGACCTGCGCCACTGTGGCTTTCGCACCGCAGAACGTTGCTGGACGCGCGAACCCACGGCCGCTCGGCCATTGCCCAGCGGCACCGCGAAAATCACGTACACCTCCGGCAGCACGGGGGCGCCCAAAGGTGTATGCCTGGGAGCCGAAAGCCTGCTGCGGGTAGTGCGTGAGCTTGAATGCGCCAGCCGCTCGGCGGCGCCTGGCAAGTACCTGGCGGTGCTGCCGCTGGCTGTCTTGTTGGAGAACCTGGGCTTGTACGCCGCGCTACTGGCGGGTGCCAGCGTGCTGATCTACCCGCAACAACAACTGGGTATGGGCGGCGCAAGCCAGGTCGACTTCAAGCGGTTACTGGGCAGCATCGCCCTGACGGGAGCCGAGAGCCTGATTCTGGTCCCACAGTTGTTGCTTGGCCTGGTGACGGCCATCGAGCGTGGCCTGATGCGCGTGGGGCCGTTGCGCTTCGTTGCGGTGGGCGGCGCCCGGGTGGCCCCCAGCCTGTTGAGGCGGGCCGAAGCAGTGGGCCTACCGGTATTCGAGGGCTACGGGTTGTCCGAGTGCGCCTCGGTGGTGTGCCTCAACCGTCCAGGGGCGCAGCGCCCCGGCAGTGTCGGGCGGCCCTTGCCCCATGTGCAGGTGCGCATAGCCGAAGACGGCGAGGTGCTGGTCAGCGGTTCGGTGCTGCTGGGGTACCTGGGTGAAGCGCCGTTCGACGGGGCCTGGTGGCCCACCGGCGACCTCGGCCACTTCGATCCAGACGGTTTCCTGTACCTCGACGGGCGCAAGAAGCACCAGTTCACCACCAGTTTCGGACGCAACGTGAACCCTGAATGGGTGGAGGCCGAGTTGACCCAAGGCGGGGTGATTGCCCAGGCGTTCGTCCACGGCGAGCACCTGCCTCACAACCTGGCGCTGCTCTGGCCGCTGGACCCCGCAGCCCCCGACGAGGTGATCGAGCAGGCAGTGCGTCAGGCCAACGCCGGGCTGCCGGATTATGCCCGGGTGCATGCGTGGAGACGTCTGCCCGAGCCGCTCAGTGTCGTCCAGCAGACGCTCACGGCCAATGGTCGTCCGCGCCGCGAACACATTCTGCAGCACTACCGGTCGCTGCTGTCTGAAATCCAGTGAAAGAGGTCAGCCATGTCGTTCTTTGAAACCTTGCAAGCGCAAACCGCCGAGGAACGTGCGGCGTTGTTCGATGTGCCTGTGATCGCGGATGCGCTCGCAGGCACGGCCAGCCTTGAAGCCTATGTGGCCTTCCTGGGGCAGGCGTATCACCACGTTCGGCATACCGTGCCGTTGATGATGGCCTGCGGGGCGAGGCTGCCTGACCGGCTGGAGTGGTTGCGCGGGGCAGTGTGTGAATACATCGACGAGGAGTACGGCCACGAGCGCTGGATCCTCGACGACATCGCCGCCTGTGGGGGCGACCCACAGCAGGTGCGCAACGCACGGCCCGTGCTGGCCATCGAGCTGATGGTGGCGTTTCTTTACGACCAGGTCGCGCGTGGCAACCCCGTGGCCCTGTTTGGCATGGTCAACGTACTGGAGGGCACCAGCATCGCCCTGGCTACCCAGGCCGCCGGTTCCCTGCAGAGCAGCCTGGGCCTGCCGGACAAGGCATTCAGCTACCTCAGCTCCCATGGCGCGTTGGATCAGGACCATATGGCCACCTACCGTCAGCTGATGGACCGTCTGGACCAGGCCCAGGATCAGCAGGCGGTGATCCACGCCGCGAAAGTGGTGTATCGGTTGTATACCGCGATGTTCGAGGGCTTGCCGCGAACCAGCCGGGGCGAGGTGCGCCATGCGGCTGTCTGATTGCGTGGTGGTGCTGACCGGCGCCAGCGGCGGTATTGGCCTTGAACTGGCCGACCAGCTCTGTGCGGCCGGGGCCCGGGTGCTGGCGGTCAGCCGCCACCTGGGCAAACTGGCCAGCCTGATGAATCGCTACCCGCAGCAACTGCGTTGGCAAGCGGCCGACCTGCGCAGTGCCGAAGGCCGCGGCGATGTGCTGGCGGCGGCGCGGGCGATGGGCGGATTCAACGTGTTGATCAACGCGGCGGGCGTCAACCGCTTCGCCTTGATCGAGCAACTCGACGAGGCCGCGCTCGATGAGCTGTTCGACCTGAACATCAAGGCCGCCGTGAAACTTACCCGCATCTGCCTGCCGCTGCTGCGCGAACAGCCTGCGGCACTGGTGGTGAACGTAGGTTCCACCTATGGCTCGATTGGTTACCCCGGCTACGCCACCTACTGCGCCAGCAAGTTCGCCCTGCGTGGTTTTTCCGAGGCCTTGCGTCGCGAGCTGGCCGACACGCCGGTCAATGTGCTGTATGCCGCGCCCAGGGCCACCCGAACGGCCATGAACAGCAGCGCCGCCACGGCCTTGAACCAGGCCTTGAAGGTAGGCATGGACGACCCGCAAGACGTCGCGCGTGCCGTGCTGGCGGCCGTGCAGTCCGACCGCAACGAGCTGTACCTGGGTTGGCCAGAAAAACTGTTCGTACGGCTGAACGGCATGCTGCCGGGCGTGGTAGACCGCGCACTGCGCAAGCAACTGCCGCTGATTCGCCGCTACAGCACCTCGCATAGCAAGGAGTCGAACAAATGAAACCTTTGATACTGGCCGGACTGTTGGTCATGGCTCCCTTTACCTGGGCACTCGACCAAACCGGTACGCAACAGCTCAACGCCGTTCAGCAGCGCTGGGCCGAGATTCGTTACCGTGTGCCCGAGGCCCAGCAGGCTGCTGCATTCGAGACGCTGGCCGGACAGTCGGCGGCATTGGTTCACCAGCACCCCGGCTCGGCCGAACCGTTGATCTGGGACGGGATCGTCAACAGCAGCTGGGCTGGCGCCACCGGAGGGCTGGGCGCGCTGGGCAAGGTCAAGGCGGCCCGCACCAGCCTCGAAAAGGCGCTGGCCATGGACCCCAAGGCCCTGCAAGGCTCGGCGTACACCAGCCTGGGGGCATTGTATGACCAGGTGCCGGGCTGGCCATTGAGTTTTGGTGACCACGCCAAGGCCGAGGCGATGTTGCGTCAAGCCCTGGCGATCAACCCCGACGGCATCGACAGCAACTACTTCTGGGCCGACCACCTGTATCGACAAAACCGCTACGACGAGGCCCGCGCCGCGCTGCAGAAAGCCGCGCAGGCGCCTGCAAGGCCAGGGCGCGAATTGGCGGACCAGGGCCGGCGTGGCGAAATCGATGCTTTACTCAAAGCGATCAAGGACAAGCAGGATTGAGCATGCGCCTGTTGCTGGTTGAAGACGATGCGGCATTGGGGGAGGGGATTTGTGACGGCCTGCGTCAGGAAGGCTACACCCTCGACTGGCTGCAGGATGGCGCCAGCGCGCTGCATGCACTGCTGCACGAGGCTTTCGACCTGGTCGTGCTGGACCTTGGCCTGCCTCGGCTGGACGGTATCGAACTGCTCAGGCGTCTGCGCGCCAGCGGCCGAAACCTGCCGGTGCTGATCCTCACCGCCAGGGACGCCACCGAAGACCGCATCAACGGCCTGGACGCCGGTGCCGACGACTACCTGGTAAAACCCTTCGACCTGAACGAACTCAAGGCCCGATTGCGGGCCTTGTTGCGCCGTAGTGCCGGCCGCGCGCAATTGGTGATCGAGCATGCCGGTGTGAGCCTGGACCCTGCCACCCAGCAGGTGCATTACCAGGGCCAACTGGTGGTGCTGACGCCGAAAGAGTACCGCCTGCTGCATGAACTGCTGGCGCAACCGGGCAAGGTGTTCACCCGTGAGCGCCTGACTCAGCTGCTGTACGGGTGGGATGAAGAGCCCGAGAGCAACACCCTGGAGGTCAACATCTACCAGCTGCGCAAGAAACTGTTCAACGGCCTGATCCGTACCGTGCGCGGTATCGGCTACCTGGTGGAAGGCCACCCATGAGTTCGCTGCGCCAGCGCACGTTGTGGCGGGTCATGTTGTCGTTGCTGGTGGGGAGCGGTGCCCTGGCGCTGTACAACTACCACGACAGCCGACATGAGATTAACGAGGTCTATGACGCCCACCTGGCGCAGAACGCTCGGCTGTTGCAGGGGATCATGAGCCTGCCGGTGCAGGAACAGAGCCGTGACGCCCTCTACCGCGCCTTCGACGAGGCGCTGAGCAAGGCGGGGCGACACCGGGTAGGGCACCCGTATGAAAGCAAGCTGGCGTTTCAGGTCTGGTCCGATGATGGCAGCGTTCTGGTGCACACGCCCAGCGCCCCCCACATTGATCAACCACCGCGGGCGCCGGGTTTTGCCGATATCGTCGTGGCGCAGCAGCGCTGGCGCAGCTTTGTGCTGCCGGTGCCCGAGAAGCGCTGGGTAATCTGGGTGGGCGAGCGCAACGACGTGCGCTATGACCTGATCGACCGTATCGTGCGCCACACACTGTTGCCGTTCCTGCTGGGCAGTCTGGTGCTGGCCCTGTTGGTCTGGGCAGCGATTGGCTGGGGCCTGAAGCCGTTGCAGAACATGGCCACGGTCATACGCGCCCGCCATGCCGAATCCCTCGAGCCCTTGCAGCTGGTACCGCTGCCGGCGGAGCTTGAACCCATGCAGGCCGCGATCAATCGATTGCTGGCGCAGATCGACGAGATGCTGCGCCGCGAGCATCGTTTCATTGCCGACGCCGCCCATGAGATGCGCACACCATTGGCGATCCTGCGCCTGCATGCGCAGAACGCGCTGGCCGCAGCCAGCGAAGCGGAGCGTCAGAAGGCGCTGACTTACCTGATTGGCGGTGTCGACCGCCTCGCCCGGGTGGTCAATCAGTTGCTGACGCTGGCGCGGCTGGAGCCGAAACTGGGCCAACGTGACTGGCAGCCGGTTGACCTGGCTGAAGTGGTGACCGAAACGCTGGCCGAACTGACCCCGTGGATGCTTGCGCGCGGTCTGGAGCCTTCTTTGGACATTGCCGAAGGGGCGTTCCGCGTCAGTGCCGACGCCGGTGCCCTGGGCATCGCTGTGCAGAACCTGGTGACCAATGCCGCGGATCATTCGCCCGCGGGAGGGCGGGTCAGTGTGCGCCTGCATCGCGAGGGTCAGACAGTGCTGCTGGACGTTGACGATGAAGGGCCAGGTATCGAAGCGGCGAATCTGGAGCGGGCATTCGAGCGCTTCTACAGCAAGGACGCGCCCAATGGCGCCGGATTGGGGCTTTCGATCGTCGCCACCATCATGAAGCGTGCGGGTGGCAGCGTGCAGCTGGCCAACCGGGTACCGCACGGTTTGCGTGCCACGTTGCGCCTGCCGACCACGCTGTGAAGCACTGTCAGTTCTTCTGGGCGATCTGGATCAGGTTGCCGCAGGTGTCATCGAACACCGCCACGGTGACTGGCCCCATGGCGGTGGGCGGCTGGGTGAAGGTCACGCCGGCTTTGCACAGGCGGGTGTACTCGGCCTGGATGTCGCGCACACGAAAGGTCGTGAAGGGGATGCCGTCCTGTTTTAGCGCCGTCTTGTAGGTCTTGGCGGCAGGGTGCACATCAGGTTCGAGCAACAACTCGACGCCGTCTGGGTCATTGGGTGAGGTGAGGGTCAGCCAGCGATGCTGGCCCATGGGCAGGTCATGCTTGGGTTCGAAACCGAGCACGTAATGGTAGAAAGCAAGGGCCTTGGCCTGGTCTTCGACGAGGATGCTGGTGACTACGATCTTCATGGGCGCACACCGTTTCCACTGCTCGTTAGCTTCCAGTAAAGCCTGTCTTTCCCATTTGACCAGTGGGCTGGGAAGAGGGCTCGCGCGACGCTCGATCAGATCTCGATCGTCCCACTCAGCAGGCCGTAAACCGCCACCACCGCCCCGAGTACCACCACCGCGAAGACGCTGCGCTCCAGAGGGGTGAATACGGGTTGCCGTTGTTCACGTCGGGCCTTGATGTAGAGCAAGGTGCCTGGCCCGTAGATCACCGCCGACAACAGCAGGTACTTGAGCCCGCCGGCCCAGACCATCAGCAGCGCGTAGGCTGTGGCCAGCAGGGCGATCAACACATCCTTGCCGCGTTCGTTCGGTGTGTCCTGATAGGTTTCGCGGGTTGCAGCCAGCTTCAGCGCATAGGCCGCGACCAGCAGGTAGGGAATCAAGGTAAGCGAGCTGGTCAGCTCCAGGGCCAGGGTGAAGGCGTACTCGGTGAACCAGGTGAGCAGCAGGAACAGCTGCACGAACAAGGTGGTCAGCCACAGCGCCGCCGAGGGCACCAGATGTGGGTTTTGCCGGGTGAGGAAGGCTGGCATGGCCTGGTCGTGGGCCGCCGAGTACAGCACTTCAGCGGCCAGCAGGGTCCATGACAGGTACGCGCCGAGTACCGAGATGATCAGGCCGATACTGATGAAGATCGCGCCCCAGCGACCAACGATGGCCTCCAGCACGCCCGCCATCGAGGGCTGGCGCAAGCCGGCCAGCTCCGGGCGCAGCATCACGCCGTAGCTGAGCAGGGTGATCAGAACCAGCAGGCAGAGCACGCCGACGAAACCAAGCACCGTGGCCACGCCCACATCCCGGCGGTTTCTGGCATAGCGGGAATAGACGCTGGCCCCCTCGATGCCCAGGAACACGAACACCGTCACCAGCATGGTGCTGCGCACCTGCTCGAACAGCGACTCGCCTGGCGGCAGCAGTTCGGTGGCGGCGTGGCCGACCCGGCCGTAATCGTCGAGGTGGGCCAGATCGGCCGCCGGGCCCACAGCCGGGCTGCCCCAGAAGTTCGCTGCGAACAGCTCGCTGTCGAAGGCGGCGATGATGACCACGATGAACACCAGGATCGGGATCATCTTCGCCACGGTAGCGATGGTGTTGATGACCGCCGCCTGCTGCACGCCACGCAATACCAGGAAGTGGAAAGCCCACAGCAGCACCGAGGACGCGGCAATCGCCGCCACCGTGTTGCCGTCGCCGAACACTGGGAAGAACGCGCCAAGGGTCGATTTGATGAGGATGAAGTAGGAGACGTTGCCGATGCAGGTGCCTGCCCAGAAACCGAAGGCCGAAGCGAAGCCCAGGTAGCTGCCGAAGCCGGCGCTGGCGTAGGCATAGATGCCGGACTCAAGGTCCGGGCGCCGCCGCGCCAGGGTTTGGAACACGAAGGCCAGCATCAGCATGCCGGACCCGGCGATGCACCAGGCGATAATTGCACCCAACCCGCCGGTGGCGCGCCCGAAGGTGGCGGGTAGGGAGAAGATCCCGGCGCCGACCATCGAGCCCACCACCAGGGCGGTCAGCGCCCAGACATTCAGTTTGCCTTCCGTAGCCTGCGTCATCGGCTGCACCCTTCCTCGGTGGAAGGGTTGAGTAAAGACCGCCGATGAGCAGTGCGCCAGAGTGAATGCGGATCAGAAGGTGGCTTTGACCTGCAGGCCGACCACCAGCGCGTTGTCGATGTCCGTCCCGGAGAAGGCTCCCGGTTCGATGATGTATTGCACATCAGGTCGCAGGTTCAACCATGGCGTGGCCTGGTAGCCGTAGCTCAGCTCGATCAACTGTTCGGCACTGTCGATATCGGGGAACGCCTGGCCGTTGTTCAGCGCAGTTTCTTCAAGCACATCGCGGCTGCGCGGGTTCGGCACGGCGCGGCCATAGCCCAGGGCCAGCGTGTCACGCGGACGGCCTTCGAACGGCTTGTACAGCACAACGCCGGCGCCGTACCACTTGGTGAACGGCGAGGCGGCCTTGCTCGACGCCGAGTACTGGCCGAAGGCGTGCAGGCTGCGGCCAGCCGAACTTGGGTCGTTCCACACGGCCTGGTCGATCAGCAGGTAGTGACCGCCACGGCCCGACACTTCGTCGTCGCTGCCAATGCGTTTCACATCGGAGCTGTCGTAGTAGTAGCCCAGCTTGTACTCGCCCGGTAGTTCGCCCTGCAGCTTGTACACCAGCTCCACCGGTACCACGGTGCCGGTAGTGTGTTTCGGCCCCAGGTGCCAGGCTCGGCTGGAGTTGCCATTGCTTTCCGGGTCGACGTTGAACGCCGCTACGCGCAACTGCCAGGACGGCGAAAGGTCGTACTTCACGCGTACGCCGAGGTGGGCATTGGGGTAGTTGGTCCAGCCGCTGCCGCCCGACATGTTCAATGGGTGGCCGCAGAAACCGGCGTTCATGAAGTTGCACAGGATGCCGCTGTCCAGGCCACCGAGGTCGTTGCCCATGGCCATGTAGCCGAGCTTGACGTTCAGCGCCGGGGTGAACAGGGTGCGCTCGTAGCTCAGCTCGGTCAGGCGGGTGTAGAGGCCGCCGAAGTTCTCCTGAATCGGCAGGCGGTTGCCCACCAGGTCTTCCGAAGCGCTGTTACCGCGGCGGTCATTGATGGTCAGCTGGACCTTGCCGCCGTTGTCCAGGCCGTAGAGTTTCGACAGGTCGAACTGCACGCCAAGCTTGAGGTTCTGCGAGTAGCGCGCCGAGCGGTGCAGGCCGCCGTGGGCGTTGTAGGCGGTTTCGCCGCTGTAGTCGCCGGTGAACTTGATGCCGTCTTCTTCCAGCTGGTGACGCAGGCCGCCCCAGTCACCGGTCATGGTGCTGCGGGTCATGAGGTCGCCCTCGGCCAGGGCAGCGGTGCTGGCCAGGGTGAGGAGCAGGGGGGTGAAGCGAATAGCGCGGGACATTACTGAGTCTCGGGTAGTCATTTAGGGCCTCATCACCGACAAGCCGGCTCATACAGGGACCTGCGCAGGTCTTGTAGGAGCCGGCTTGCCGGCGATGCTGGGCGACGCGATTTACGGCAAGGCGTAAGAAATCACATAGTCGCCACGGTCAGTCGACTGGCGTGCACCGCCAGCGGTGACCACTACGTATTGCTTGCCGGTTTTCGGCGACACGTAGGTCATCGGGCCGCCTTGGCTGCCCACAGGCAGACGGGCTTTCCAGATTTCGTTACCGTTGCTGCTGTCGTAGGCGCGCAGGTAGAAGTCTTGGGTACCGGCGATGAACACCAGGCCACCTTGGGTCGACAAGGTGCCGCCGAGGGTCGGCAGACCGATCTTGATCGGCAGGTGCATGCGAATGCCGAGGGGGCCTGTGTCTTCAACGGTGCCAACCGGGACCTGCCAGGCGACCTGACGGGTTTTCATGTCGATGGCGGTCAGGGTGCCGAAGGGCGGTGCCTGGCATGGGATGCCGGCCACCGACAGGAAGCGGTTCTTGTTCACCGCATACGGAGTGCCCTTGAGCGGAACGGCGCCCATGCCAGTGTTCAGCGCTTCACCACCACCAGCAGCCTGGCCTTTGTTCTGCGACGGGATCATCTGGATCCACAGGCCCAGGCGCATGTCGTTGACGAAGATGAAACCGTGTACCGGGTCGGTGGAGATGCTGCCCCAGTTCATGCCACCCAGCGAACCTGGGAAGCTCAGCGACAGGTCGGTGCCCGGCGCGGTGTACAGGCCGTCGTAACGCATCTTCTTGAAGTCGATGCGGCACAGCAGCTGGTCGAACGGCGTGGCGCCCCACATGTCCGACTCGGTCAGGGTCTGCGCGCCGATCTGCGGCATGCCGACCGACTTCGGTTGGGTTGGGGAGTAAGGCTCGTTCGGGATGTTGCTTGGCTTGACCGGAACTTCGTCAACCTGGGTCAGTGGCTTGCCGGTAGCGCGGTCGAGCACGTAGATCTGCCCGGCCTTGGTGCCAATCACCACCGCAGGCACGGTCTGGCCGTCGTCTTTGGTGAAGTCCATCAGGCTCGGCTGCATCGGCAGGTCGAAGTCCCACAGGTCGTTGTGCACGGTCTGGTACACCCACTTCTGGTTGCCAGTGGTGGCATCCAGCGCCAGCACCGAGGCGCCGTAGGTGTGGTCCAGCTTGCTGCGTTCGACACCATAGATGTCGGTGGACGAGGAGCCCATCGGCAGGAATACGGTGTTCATCGCCGGGTCATAGGACATCGGCGCCCAGCTGTTGGGGGTGCTGCGCACGTAGGTCTTGTCGCCAACCGGTGCGTTGCGATCTTCCGGGTTGCCCGGGTCGAACGCCCAGCGCATGGCCCCGGTGATCACGTCGAAGCCACGGATCACGCCACCTGGCATGTCGGTCTGGACGTTGTCGGCAACGCGGCCGCCGACCACCACGGTGGTGCCGGCCATCAGTGGCGCGGAGGACAGCTGGTAGTAGGAGTCCGGGACATTGCCCAGGCCTGCCATGAGGTTGACCTGGCCATTGTTGCCGAAGCCCTGGCAGAACTCACCGGTATCGGCGTCAACGGCAATCAGGCGACCGTCGATGGTGTTGGTCAACAGGCGACGCTGGCAGTTGGCGCCGGCCGGCACGCTGGCCTGGGTGATAGGCGAGCTGTTTGGCTGGCTCGGCTGGGCGATCGGCGCAGTGGCGTCGAAGTAGGCCATGCCACGGCAACGCTGCCAGACTTTGGACTGGGCGTTGATCTCGTTCTTCCACAGCTCTTTGCCGGTGTCGGCGTCGAGGGCGATCAGGTTGTTGTGCGGGGTGCAGATGAACACTTTGTTGCCGATCTGCAACGGAGTCAGCTGGTCTTCGGCACCGTTGCCGTCGCTGATGGCCACGTCACCGGTGTGGTAAGTCCAGGCCACCTTGAGCTTGTCGACGTTGTCGCGGTTGATCTGGTCCAGCGCGGCGAAGCGGCTGCCGCCTTCGGTGTTGCCGTAGTGGGCCCAGTCTTTCTGTGCTTTTTCCGGCTCCACCGGGGTCAGGCCAGGGCCTTTACCGGTGGGGGCAACGCTGGGGTGGGCAACGAACATGTTGCCTGCCGCGATGACCAGCACCACGGCCAGAACACCCGCGACACCGTAGGCACCACGGCCGGCGCTGGCGCCGTTGGCGCGTGCCAGCAGCGGGTACACCAGTGCGACCACCATGCCGATCGCGCCAAACATGAACAGGCGCGAGAACAGTGGCCAGAACTGCAAGCCAGCGTCGATCAGCGCCCAGACCACGGTACCGACCAGGAACAAGGCATACAGCCAGGCACCGGCGACCTTGCGGCGTGCGATGAGAATACCGGCGATGGCCATGGCCAGGCCGCCGATCAGGAAGTACCAGGAGCCGCCCAGGCCAGCCAGCTTGATGCCGCCAGCAGCCAGGAGGAGGCCGAGCAGGGCGACGATCACGCCCAAGCCGACCAGAATGAGGGTTGTGGCGCCAGAGGCGCGCGGTGTTTCTTTCATGCCAGGGATCTCAGCAGGTGGAATGCGCGGAGTTTAAGCCCTTAGCAAGCTAATTAACAAGTTAGTACAAAATTTTGTGAGGCTGATTGTCGCAGGGTTGAACTTGCCAAGGTGTGGCTAAAAGTCTAGATCATGTGGGTAAATATGCAGCGTGTGCGGCGTTTGTGTTTGCTTTTGAAGTGGCGCGATAGACTTTGGTAGTAGTGCCGCCTTGAAGCAGGGCGGCACTTGGGCTGATCAGAAGCGGTAATTGGCGGTGAGCAGCGCTCCGCGTGCGTCGCCATACTCGATGGCGGAGGAGCGTGCAGCGTTTCCGCGTTGTTGGCGTACCCGCTCGACATAGGTCTTGTCGAACAGGTTATTGATGTTCAGTTGCAGGTCCAGCTGCGGGTTGACCTGGTAGCCCAGCATCGCGTTGTGCACCCAGTACCCATCGAGCTTGGCCGTGCCGCTTGAGGTCACGTTGCGTTTGCTGACATGGCGGGCGCCGTAACCGAGGGTCCAGTCATCCGAGAGGTTGTAGGTCGTCCACAGGCTCAGTGAACGTGGTGGTGTGTTCCCCAGCGCCTGGCCTTTGCGGGCGAAACTGGTTCCCCCAGGGGCGGCTTCAAGCGTCTCGCTGTCGAGGAAGGTGTAGTTGGCGAACACGCTCCACCGGCTGCTCAAGTGGCCCGTCAAACCGAGTTCGAAGCCCTGCACACGTTGTTTGCCGGACAGCTGGGTGGAACCATCGGCCAAGGCTTCCCGGGCATTGGACTTGATGATGTGAAACAGCGCGGTGTCCAGTTCCAACTGCTGATCGAGCCATATCCATTTGCTGCCCAGCTCCCAGGTCTGGCTCTGCTCCGGCTCTAGGCCCTGCGTTGCGGCGGTCAAGCCCCGACCATTGGACACCAGCGCTTCGGCCGAAGGGTTGAAGGAGGTGCCCCAGGACAGGTACACGCGGCCATTCTCGCTCGGTTTGTAGACCAGCCCGGCCCGGCCGCTCAGGGCGTCGTCGCGGGATGTGAAGGCGGTGCGCTCCTGCCCGGGCTTGTAGCCACGCGCCTTGCCGACGTAGTGGTCGTAGCGCAGGCCCAGGTGCAGGTCCCAGTGCTCAGCCAGGGCGATGGTATCGAACAGGTAGAGCGCCTGATCGGTCAGCTCGGATTCGTTGTAACCCAAGGGGGTCTTGTGGGCCGGACCGCTCCAGGTACCAGGCGGGTTGGCCAGGGCATAGCCGCCCGCTGGATAGAGCGCATTGCCCAGTCCATGGTTGTAGGTTTTCAGGTCCAGCGTCTCGCGGGACAGCTCGACGCCCGCGTTCCAGTCATGCCCCAACCCCAGCCAGTCGCCATGCCCCAGCAGGCTGGTCTGACTGATCCAAAGTTCGGTGGTGGCGTCGCGGCCATAGCCTTGCGGCCCGGCTGGCAGGTAATGGCCGACTGGCAAACCTTCGGTGTTGACATGCGAAGCAGATACCACGGTGTCGCGCCTGACCTGGCTGTAGCGAGCGAGTTGCTGCAGGCGCAGGTTGTCGTTGATGTCGTGGTCAACCTTGAAGGTCAGCACGCTTTGTTCGACCTGCTCCTTGTCCAGGTTCTTCCAGCCGAAGTAACTGTGCCGGCCGACACCGGCCAGGCGCTTGCCTTCCCGCGCTGGCACGCCGTAGTCGGGCAGGTTGTCGTCGACCTGGTGCAATGCGCTGAGCGTCAGGCGAGTGCTATCGCTCAGACCCAGTAACAGGGAGGGCGCCACGCCCCAGCGTTGCCGCTCGATACCGGGGCGGCCAGGCACGTCATTTTGGTGGGCCATGAGGTTGATGCGTAACGCGCTACCCTGGCCAACGCCATCCACAGGCTGGTTGCTGTCCAGCGTCAAACGCTGGTACTGGGCGCTGCCCAGGCTGGCACTCAGCTGGTTGAAGCGGTGATGTTCGGGCACCTTGCTGATGATGTTGACGCTGCCCCCCGTCGTGCCGGCCCCGCCGAACACCGAGTTGGGGCCTTTGATGACTTCGACCCGTTCGACATTGAAGGTATCCGAGCGGGTGAATTGAGCGCTGTCGCGAAGCCCGTCGACCTGAAGGTTGTTGTCCGCCGAGAAGCCACGAATGTTGAGACTGTCGCCCGAGCCGCCGCCACCTTCGCCAGCATTGAAGGTGATGCCGGAGACGTTCGCTAGCACTTGGCGCAGGCCCAGGGCTTGCTGCCGGGCAATCAGAGGGGCTGGGATGACGGTTATGGTCTGCGGCGTGTCGAGCAGCGGCGCGACGTACTTCACCGATGCTGAGTATTCGGAGCGAAGGCCATCGTCACGTGTGGCTGTGACTTCGATGGGTTCCAGCTCCAGCGGCGCAGGGGCTTCGCCAAGCGCATCCGTACTGAGTGACACTGCACTCAGGCCCAGCGCAGAGGCGGTAAGGGTTTGGCGTAGTCGGTTTTCGGTGGTGAGGTAATGCATGGCAAAGGTATCCGGCAAAGGCGTGTAAACGTGTCTGTGCGACACTTTTCACAGGCGAACGAGTGCTCTGCGCCGCTGCCGGAGGGCAGCAGGCAGGCGTTCAGTTATTGGATGAGGGGGAAGGTCAGGTCAGCCGTTTGGCCAGGGGGTGGAGGCGCTGTAGAACACCGCGAGCCAGATGGTGGGTTCGTGCTGGTCGGTCCATTCCACGCGATGACGGCAGTGGGGGGGAATATCGAGACAGTCCCCGGGTTTCAGCAGGCGGGTATGGCCTTCATCTTCAATACATAGCCCGGCGGCGCCGCTGAGCAGCAAAATCCATTCGCCTTCGGCCTGGTCGTACCAGAAACCGGGCGGGCTGGCCTGGCCGTTGGAGACGATGCGCTCGATGCGCAAGCCAGGGCGTTTCAGCAACTCGTCGACCAGTTCGACATCGGTCGGGCAACGGGCGGGAAGCTCGTTCAATACATTCGCAAGGGGCATTGGTAATCTCGCTCTACGGGAGGTGTTGCCACTATGAACCGGATGAGTCATCAGTGCGCTTCTTGACCTACCACAGCGATTGTAGGAGCGTTCCGAGATTTCAATGACGGGAAACAAATGGACAAGCTAGCGGCAATGAAAATGTTCGTGGCCACCGTCGATGCACAGGGGTTTTCTGCCGCCGCACGCGGGCTGGGCGTAGCTCCATCTTCGGTCACGCGGCTGGTCGATGCATTGGAAACCGAACTCGGTGCCACGTTGCTCAACCGTTCCACGCGCCAGGTCAGCCTGACCGAGGCGGGGGCACGTTACTACGAGCGCGCGCGGGGCATTCTCGATGCACTGGATGAGGCAGACGCCAGTGTCGCCGACCGTGGCGAGGAGCCGGTAGGGGTGCTGCGCCTGTGCCTGCCGGTGGAATTCGGACGGCGGGTGATCGCGCCGCACCTGGGCCGGTTCATGGCGCTGCATCCAGCGTTGGAGCTGGACATCGACATGAGCGACCGCCTCGATGACCTGCTCGATGGCCGCTATGACCTGTCGATCCGCTTGGGTGACCCGGCGCCAGATGATGAACTGGTCTGCCGCCAGTTGGGCACCTTCGACCGCTGGCTGGTGGCCAGCCCCGGGTATTTGGCGGGACGCGCGGCCTTGGTTCACCCCCAGCAACTGCTTGAGCATGCCTGCCTGCGTTTTCGCTACGGGCAGAAAGGGCGCCCCTGGCGCTTGCGCCGAGCAGAGGAGGCGCTGGAGCTGGACGTGAGCGGGCCGTTGCGCAGCGCCAATGCCGATATGCTGCGCGAAACCGCCCTTGCGGGCAGTGGCATTGCCTTGCTGGCCGATTGGTTGGTACGTGAGGACGTGGCGGCAGGGCGCCTGCAGAGGGTGCTCGGTGACTGGCAGGCGAGCCCAGGCGCGGCCAGTGACAGCATAAATGCCTTGTACCTGCCTAACCACCGTGGCTCGCGCCGGGTGCAGGCGTTCATCAGCTTCTGCGAAAGCCTGGTGCGGCCCTGAGCCGGCACTTTTGCGCATGACGCAAAGCCCCGTTGCGCCAGGCCCGGATTCTCTGGAGCGACACCCGTAGGTAACGTACCCGGCATCTTCCGCCCATTGTCGAGGACTTACCCATGAACCCCTCCCTTGCCGCAGATAGGGCGCCGGCCACAGGCCTTAGCCGCGCGCTGGTCACCCTGCTGGCGTTCTGTTGCGGCGCGATCGTCGCCAACATCTATTACGCCCAGCCCATCGTCGGGCTGATCGCCCCAGACCTGGGGCTGTCCGCCGATCGCGCCAGCCTGATCGTTTCTCTGACTCAGTTTGGCTATGCCTTGGGCCTGCTGTTGCTGGTGCCGTTGGCCGACCTGGTGGAAAACCGCCGGTTGATGATCGTTACTGCCGTGCTGGCCTGCGTCAGCCTGCTGCTGGCCGGCACCAGCGGCAGTGGCCAGGGCCAGCTGTTTCTGTTCTATGCCTTGTTGATCGGCTTCAGTTCGGTGGCGGTGCAGATGCTTATCCCGCTGGCCGCGCACCTGGCCCCAGAGCACCAACGGGGGCGTGTGGTCGGCAATATCATGGGGGGCTTGCTGCTGGGGATTCTGCTGGCGCGGCCGCTGTCCAGCCTGGTGGCTGATCACTTTGGCTGGCGCGCCGTGTTCATCGGCGCTGCGGGGGTGATGCTGGCGATCATCCTGCTGCTGGCGCTGACCCTGCCGCGTCGGGTGCCTGAGCACAGTGCCAGTTATGCTGGATTGATGGCGTCGCTGATCGAACTGCTGCGCCGCTACCCGGTGCTGCGCCAGCGGTCGCTGTACCAGGCGTTGATGTTCGCTGCGTTCAGCCTTTACTGGACTGCCGTCCCCCTTGCGCTGGCCCATGACCACGGGCTGTCGCAAAGCCAGATCGCCGTGTTCGCCCTGGTGGGGGCGGTGGGCGCAATCGCTGCGCCCATGGCCGGGCGACTGGCCGATGCCGGGCATGCACGCCGTGGCTCGTTGCTGGCCCTGGTGCTGGCCCCGCTGGCCCTGCTGCTTGGCCTGACCACGCCCGGCTTCAGTGTGATCGGCCTGGGGCTGACCGGGGTGCTGTTGGACTTTGCAGTTCAGATGAACATGGTCATCGGCCAGCGTGAGGTCTATGCGCTGGACCCGGCCAGCCGTGGGCGGCTCAATGCGCTGTACATGACCAGCATTTTCCTCGGCGGTGCCTTGGGTTCGGCCATGGCCAGCGGGTTGTTCGCGCAGTTTGGCTGGCACGGCATTGCACTGGCCGGTGCCGCCTTACCCGGTGTGGCGTTGCTGGTGTTCCTGGCTGGCGCACGCCGGGTCTGACAGGACTGCGGCGCTCACCAGACCAAGCTCACCAGACCAGGCTCACCGGCCCAAGGGCAGCGCCGCGCCAATTACCGCAAACAGGCTGCCGCAGCAGCGATTGAACCCTTTGCCGCCTTTGGCCAGCCACGGCCGGATACGATACGCCAGACGTGCCAGCAGGTACTCGACCACGAACTCCACGCTGGCGAAGGTGGCGGCCATCACCACGAACTGCATGAACAGCCCGCGCTGTGGGTCGATGAACTGCGGCAGGAAGGCGCCATAGAACAGCAGCACCTTGGGGTTGGCCATGGCCGACAGCAGGCCCTGGCGGAACAAGCCGGCATTGCTCAGCCGAGCAGCCCGCGCGTTCAGCTCCAGGTGCAGGGCCGGGCTGCGCCACAGCTGGATCCCCAGCCAGATCAGGTAGGCGCCGCCTACCCACTTGAGCACGGTCAATACCGAGGCCGAGGCCTGCAGCAAGGCGCTGAGGCCGAACATGGCCAAGGCGATCAGGGCGCTGAAGCCGAAAACCCCACCGACGATGGTGAACAGTGTCCGGCGAGCCCCGTACACGGCGCCGTGGGTCAGGGCCAGCAGGCTATTGGGGCCAGGGGTCAGCGAGAGGCCAATGCTGGCCAGCAGGTAGATCAGCCAGGTGTCGAGTGCCATGGAAAGTGTCCTGTCGGTTTGCAGGCCCCCAGTCTAGGGCACAGCGCTGAATTCACAGGGTATTATCTGGTCATCTGATGGTGCTTTCTGGACATGCTTCGATGCCCCCTGATCTTCGCCTGCTGATCCTGCCGTTGCCGGATTTCGCCTTGCTGCCCTTTGGTGGCTTTCTCGACAAGCTGCGCTTCAGCGCCGACGACGAGGATTACAGCCGTCAGCGCTACTGCAGCTGGACGCTGCTGGGCCTGACCGACGCCCCGGTACCTTCGAGTAGCGGCGCGGTGGTCAATGTGCAGGCCACCCCGGAGCAGATCGAGCTGCGCGGCTACGACTACCTGGTGGTGTTTGGTGGACGTAGCGCTGGGACTACCGCTCAGCTGGCGCCGCGTTACCAGCATTTGCTCAGGCAGGCCGTCAAGGCTGGCGTAAAGCTGGTAGCGGTGGACAACGCCGCCTTTCTGCTGGCGGCCTGTGGCTTGCTGGACGGGCACAAGGTGGTGGTGCACTGGCGCCACGAAGCGGAGTTCAGAGCCAGCTTCCCGCACCTGCAGTTGCTGCCCGAGCAGTTGTACTGCATTGATGGTGGGCGCATCACCTGTGCTGGCGGCACGGCGGTCATCGACCTGGCTGTTGAACTGCTATCGGCGGCATGTGGGCGAACCCGCGCACTCAAAGGCCTGGCCGACATGCTGGTGGATGAGACCCGCGACAGCCGGCACGCGCTGCGCTCTCTGGAGGCCGGGGCGGGGCAGGGGCGTCAGGTAACCCGCGCGTTGGCACTGATGCGCCACCACCTGGGGGCGAAGTTGTCGGTCGAGCAACTGGCCTCCGACCTTGGCATCAGCCGGCGCCAGTTGGATCGCCAGTTCCAGGCCAGCCACGGCATGAGCGCCAAGGGCTGGTGGCTGGAGATGCGCTTGCAGCAGGCACGCTGGCGCCTGCTCAATTCCAGCCACAGCCTGGCTCAGATAGCAGACGAGGTCGGGCTGGCGGATGCGAGTTACCTGGGCAAGTGCGTGCGGCGGCGGTTTGGCTGCACGGCGCAGGCGTTGCGCCGTGCAGGCCAATGATGCTGCGTGGTGAACGGGGCAGGGGCTATTGCGGGGTGCCGAACAGCGCGGTCCAGTAGATGCCCGCATCGCTTTTCGGGTCCACGGCATAGGCTGCGCCCAGTTCGCGGAAGTCCGGGTTCATCAAAGTGGCGCAATGCCCTGGGCTGTCCAGCCAACCGTCGACCACTTTGCGCGCCGTGTCGCGTCCGGCGGCAATGTTCTCGCCAATCTGCTGGTACAGGTAGCCGGCAAGCTCGGCGCGGTCGCCCGGTGTGCGGCCGTCCTTGTCGACGTGGTCGAAGAAATTCTGGTTGGCCATGGCCCGGGTGTGGCTGGCGGCCACCCCGGCCAACATCGTATTCCAGCCTAGTGCGGGGGCGGCGGCATAAGGTTGGCCACCGCACTGGCGCGGCACTTTGCGTGCGGCATTGATCGCCTGCAGCACATTTTGCCCTTCGGCCTGCCAGTCGCCGAGCCCTTTGCTGAGCAGCGGGCGGGCAAGGACGATACGCCAGTCGCGGCCTTCCTGGCTGACACCGATGTCGACGAACTGAGGGTCCAGCACCACCTGGCAAAAGCTTTCTTCGATGGCATTCATCGCGGCACGGGCATCGCGCGGGCCGGACAGGCTGATGGCCTGGACATTCACCATGGGGTAGGCCGCGCGCGACATGGCCTGCTGCAGGTCGCGGGTGCCTTCTGGCGACAGCGCCAGGCGTGTATCGCTGTTGAGCGGCGGCAGCTCCAGCGACGCTTCGCCGCCGCAGCGTTGTGCCTGGCTGCGGTAGGCATTGATCGACTCGATCAGTTGCGCCTCTTCGCCAGTGACGGCCAGTGCCCCGGTCGAGACGACCAGGCCCAGCGACAAGGCGGCAACGGATGACAGGACGCGCATGTGGATCTCCCTATGGCTGGCAGCGTCTTGGTAAGCGCTGCTCATCCTACACAAGCCCGAAGCTTTTGGCCCGGAATCGTGCAGCGTGACGGTTTGCCGGCAAAGGGTTGTAGACGGCAAAAGAGCAAGTAGACCACTGGTCGCCGGAAAAGTGCGATCACTTGGTAATAATTCCTAACTTCGACTAGAAACAATACTCAACTGCTATCCACTTCTCATCCGCCAGGGAGGCCCCCCCTTGATCGATCCGGGAGCTGCCCATGGCACGACTCATTGCGTATCAGTCGACCTTTCTTGCCCTTTGCTGTTCAGTTGCGGTCCCGGCCCCGGCGGCCGAAGGTGCCATCGAGCTCGATGCCACCGCCATCAATGCCGAGGCCGCCAGGCCCAAGGGCGAGCCCCCGGAGGCCTTCGCCGGTGGCCAGGTCGCCCGGGGTGGGCAGATGGGTATTCTGGGCAACCAGGACATGATGGATGTGCCCTTCACCATGACCAGCTACACCTCGCAGCTGATCCAGGACCAGCAGGCCGAGGACATCGGCGATGTGCTGCTCAACGACCCGTCGGTGCGCCAGTCGTTCGGTTTTGGCAACCAGTCGCAGATCTTCGTCATTCGTGGCTTGCCACTCAACGGTGACGATGTGGCCTTCAATGGCCTGTACGGGGTGCTGCCCCGGCAGATGATTTCCACCGATGCGCTGGAGCGGGTCGAGGTGCTCAAAGGCCCCAATGCTTTTCTCAATGGTGCCAGCCCCACCGGTACTGGCCTGGGGGGCAACGTCAACCTGCAACCCAAGCGTGCCGGCGACACACCCACCCGGCGCTACACCCAGGACATCAGCACCGACGGGCGCCTTGGCGAACACCTGGACATCGGCCAGCGCTTTGGCCAGGACAATCGCTTCGGTGTGCGCCTGAACCTCTCGCAGCGTGAGGGCGAAACGGCCGTCGATGACCAGGATCAGCGCAGTAAACTGTTCATCGTCGGCCTCGACTACCGAGGCGACAACTTCCGCGTGTCCAGCGACATCGGTTACCAGAAGCAGCGGGTCAACCACATGCGCAACTCGGTGCGCCTGGACCCGGGCCTTAGCGACATTCCAAGGGCGCCGGATGCCGACCACAACTATGGCCAGGACTGGGCCTGGACCGAAACCGAGGACACCTTCGGCATGCTGCGCGGTGACTACGACTTCAACGACAACTGGAGTGCCTACCTGGCAGGGGGTGTGAAGCACACCCACGAAAACGGCTTCTACGGCACGCCGATTCTCACCGATGCCGCCAGCGGCGATGCCACCATCGGCGGTTCCAAGATTCCCCACAACGAAGACAACACCAGCTTCATGGGCGGTATCAATGGCCGTTTCCAGACCGGGCCGGTAAGCCACCAGCTGAACCTTGGCGCAGCGACCATCTGGACCCAGCAGGAAAACGCGTTCGTGTTCTACAACTCGCAGGACACCAACATCTATCACACCGACCCGCTACCCAAACCCACCACGCCGACCTTCGTCGGCGGCAAGCTGGACGACCCCGGCGTCACCGGCAAGACACGCAACCGCAGCATCGCCGTGTCCGACACGCTGGGGCTGTTCGACGATACCTTGCTGCTTACCGCCGGTGTGCGCCGCCAGCAGTTGCGGGTCGAGGGTTACGACTACGACGGTGAGGGGCCGGATACCGGGCGCAACGCCTTCTACGACGAGTCGGTCACCACACCGGTGTACGGCATCGTCTACAAGGTCAACCCGTCGATTTCGCTGTACGCCAACCGTATCGAGGGCCTGGCCCAGGGGGCCACGGCTTCCGGCCAGGTCATCAATGTGGGTGAGGTGTTCCCACCGGCCAAGACCAAGCAGGTCGAGGCCGGGGTCAAGCTGGACTACCAGAGCTTCGGTGCGAACCTGGCAGTGTTCCGTATCGAGCGGCCCACCGATGGTTTCGTCCAGGGCAACGTGTTCGTCCAGGACGGTGAGCAGGTCAACAAAGGTATCGAGCTGAGCGTGTTCGGCGAACCGCTGCCAGGGTTGCGCCTGATGGCCGGCGGCACGCGCATGGACACCGAGCTGAAAAAGACCCTGAACGGCGCCGATGACGGCAACCACGCGGTCGGCGTGCCGACCTTCCAGCTCAACGCCAGTGTCGACTGGGATGTGCCGGGCCTCGATGGCCTGGCGCTCAACGCCCGCATGCTGCGCACTGGCGGGCAGTACGCCAATCCGGCCAACACCCTGAGCCTGCCCACCTGGAACCGCTTTGATGTCGGGGCGCGTTACCGCTTCAAGGTGCAGAGCAAAGAGGTGACCTTGCGCATGAATGTCGAAAACCTCACCGACAAGAATTACTGGGCCTCGGCCAATGGGGGTTACCTGACCCAGGGTGACCCACGCCTGGTGAAGTTCTCCGGTTCCATCGACTTCTGAGGGCAGTCAGCGCGCCAACGCCTGGTTTGGCTTGTAGAACAGAAAATGCTGGGTCTCGGCCGTCTTGCGGTAGGTCTTGGCCCAGTCAGGGTTGACGTTGCGGTCATGGAAATACAGTGCGCCGCCGGTGGGGTCCTTGAGTTGCTGGTTCAGGGCCTTGCGGGCGATTTCCTTGGCGATGCCGTAGCGCTCTTCCTCTTCGACCTGGTCTGGACGGCCGTCGCACCACCAGGAAAACTGGCAGGCCTTGGTTTCCACACCTTGCTTGACGACTGCGCAGATGGTGTCCGGGAAACCATCGTGCCCCAGGCGGTTGAGCACCACGCTGGCCACGGCGGTCATGTCCTCGGCCGTGGCCCCCTTGGCCTCCCAGTAAATGGTGCGGGCAAGGCAGGTGATGCTGTCGTCCATCGGTGACTGGCCTGCCGGGTCGACTGCCTTGACCTCGCTTGGGGTCAGGGTTTCGGCTTTCTTCGGAGGCGGGGCGTCTTCGACGACCTTTTCCTCCAGCACTTCTGCCTTGTCCTCGGCCACCGCGGCCTTGGCGCTTTCGGCGGCGTGAAGAGGGCCTGCAAGCAGGGCCGTGGTCAAACCGATCACCATCCACGAAAGGCGCATGGTCGAATGTCCGCAGTGTGGGCTGATTCACAGTCTAGCCAATCGCCATCAACTCAAGGTGAGCGTGAGCATCAACGGCAGGGTCACGGCACCGGCCACGGTTTGCAGGGCGATGATGGTGGCCATCAGCGGTGCGTTGCCGCCCATTTGCCGGGCCATCACGTAGGACGACGAAGCGGTGGGCAGTGCCTGGAACAACACCGCCACCACCGCCGCCTGGCCGCCCAACCCCAGCAACCGGCACAGCCCCCAGGTGGTGAGCGGCATGACCAGGAATTTGAACGCCGATGCGGCGACCAGCGGGCGCACTTGCTGGCCCAGACGTGCGCCGCCCAAGGCTGCGCCCACGCACAGCAAACCCAGGGGCAGGGCGGCTTGGCCCAAGGCTTTGATGGTCGGCTCGATGCCTGCGGGCAGGCCCAGGCCACTGACGCGCAGCAACAGCCCGCCGGCGCAGCCGACGATCAGCGGGTTGGCGAAGATCGCCCGCAGCACCTTGGCCGGCGAGCTGTGGCGGGCGCTGAAACGGGCGAACACCAGCACGCACAGCAGGTTCACCAGAGGCACGATCGCCGCGTTGGCCACTGCCGCCAAGGCAATGCCCGCGCTGCCGTAAATGCCGGCCGCCAGTGTCGCCCCTATGTAATTGTTGAAGCGCACACCGCCCTGAAACACCGAGGTAAAGTCGGCCCCGTCATGGTTCGCCGCGCCCTGGTAAAGCACCAGCAGCAGTGCGCCCAGCACGGTGGACAGCATCAGCACGCCGACCATGCCCATTACCGGTACGCCGTCGAGGTTGGCGGTGGCCAGGCCGTGGAGGAACAGCGATGGCAACAGCACGTAGTAACTGAGGCGTTCCGCGCCGGGCCAGAACGTTTCCGCCAGAAAGCCGCGTACGCGCAGGAAGGTGCCCAGGGCAATCAGCAGGATGATCGGGACCAGGGTAGTGAGCAGCAGATGGAGCATGGTCGGTGTTCCGTTGTCGGGTACCGGCACAGACTAGCGTGGCTGAACGTTCTGGAAAAACGTTGTTTTCTGTACTGACCATTGAGAAAAAATGCAGGGTCGGCTGGCTGGGATTCAAGCCTCCAGGGCCGTCTTCAGCACGGCACTCAAATGCCTGCGCTGGCTTTTCTCATGTTCAAGCAGCACCACTCGCCGCTTCAGCTGCGGTTCGCCAAAGGGCAGGCAAGTTGCGGGTGGCAAACGTTGCAGGTCATCGTCGGCCATGGGCACGATGGCAACGCCCAAGCCCATCACTGCCATGCGTGCCAGGGCCTCCTGGCTGTCCAGCTCCATTTGCTCGCTCACCTGCAAGTGCTGGCGACGCAGCTCCTGTTCGATCTGCCGGCCGGCCCAGGCACGTTTGTCGAAACGCAGGAACGGCTGGCTGGCCAGTAGCTGCGGCAGGCTCTGCCCGGCCAGGTCGGGGCTGGCGATGGCCCAGAATCGGTCTTCGAACAATGGGGTGTAGTCCAGGTTTTGCGGGTAGGGGCTGACCGGCTCGGTGGTGATCGCCGCGTCCAGCTCGCCATCCTCCACACGCCTTGCCAGTTCCGCCGACATGCCCGAGGCCACGCTGATATGCAGCTGTGGGTGGTGAGCCTTGATCCACACCAGCGCCTTGGGCAAACGCCTGGCCAGCACTGTATGGATTGCGCCCAGGCGTAAACGGCCACGCAGGCTCGGGCCGCTGGCCAGGGTATCGGCCAGCTCGTCATAGGCAGCGAGTATCGCCTCGGCGCGGGCGACGGCCAGTTGTCCGGCTTCGGTCAGGGCCACCTGGCGGCGACTGCGGTCGAACAGCGCTACCTGCAGTTCGTCCTCCAGTGTCTTGATGTGCAGGCTCACTGCAGATGGGGTGAGGCTGAGCAGATCGGCGGCGCGGGCAAAGGTGCCGTGACGGGCGATGGTCACCAAGGTGCGCAGGGCTTTAAGAGACACGCGGGAAGGCTCCAGGTGGCCGGAAGAGGAGCATTCTCTGCGCCAGTGGCGCTGCCGGGCAAGCCCGAAGCCACGACCTTCTTGAAATGCGCATCCACCCTGCAACCTTGGGGTGGATGCGCTTGCTACAGGATCAGACCCGGAACTGATCCATCAGTGCTTGCTGCTGGTTGGCCAGGCTGTTCAGCGACTGGCTGACCCGCGCCGACTCATTGGCCTGTCCCGACAGCGACTCGGTCACATCGCGAATGGTCGCCACGTTGCTGTTGATCTCTTCGGCCACCGCGCTCTGCTCCTCGGCCGCCGAGGCGATCTGCAGGTTCATGTCGGTAATCACCGTCACGGCCTGGCCAATACGCTGCAATGCAGTCACGGCCTGGCCGACCTGCTCGACACCACCCTGGGCCTGGCGGTGGCTGTTGTCCATGGCGCCGACCACTTCGCGGGTGCCGGCTTGCAGGGCTTCGATCACCTGACGGGTTTCCTCCACCGACTCCTGGGTGCGTTGCGCCAGGTTGCGCACCTCGTCGGCGACCACGGCAAAGCCACGGCCGGCTTCACCGGCACGAGCGGCCTCGATGGCGGCGTTGAGGGCGAGCAGGTTGGTCTGTTCGGCGATCGAGCGGATCACCTCCAGCACCGAGCCGATCTTCTCGCTGTTCTGCGCCAGGCCTTCGACTTCGGCCATGGCGGTGCTCATGTCGGCGGCCAAGGTATCGATGCTCTGGGTGGTGCGGTCAATCACTGCCAGGCCCTCGCGGGTAGCCTGGTCGGCTTCGCGTGCGGCCTGTGCTGCCTGGGCCGCGCTACGGGCGACATCCTGGGCGGTGGCGCTCATCTCGTGGGAAGCGGTGGCAACCTGGTCGACCTGACGGTACTGCTGCTCCATGCCGGCGCTGGTCTGGCTGGCGATGGCCGAGGACTGGTCGGCGGTGCCGCGCGCAGCCTGGACCGAGCGTTTCACCTCGGCGATGGTGGGCTGCAATTTGTCGAGGAAGCGGTTGAACCAGCCGGCAAGGTCACCGAGTTCGTCGCGCTTGTCATAGGTCAGTCGGCGGGTAAGGTCGCCTTCACCGCTGGCGATGTCCTTGAGCATGGCCGCCACACCCAGAATCGGGCGGGTGACGCCACGGGCCATCAGCCAAACCATCAGCAAGCCGGCAATCGCCGCTGCCAGGCCCAGGCCGAGTTCAAGCAGGGTGCCGCTGGTGTTGAGGGCGTCGAGTTCCTGCTTGAGGGCTTCGGCCGGGCCGGTCAGGGCGTTCTCCGGCACATCCAGCAGTACGCCCCAGGGCTGGGCGCCCGGAATGGGCTGGAACGCAGTCAGCACTTTGAGTCGTTGCTGGTCGTGCAGGATGCTGAGCTTACCGTCGGCCAGCTTGCGCACCAGTTCGGCGCCCTTGTTCGGGTCGACCTGATCGAAGCGGTGGGCCAGCTTGCTGGCGTCGGCGCTGTAGCCAGCCAGCAAGCCTGCCGGGCTGAGAATGCCCACAGTGGTGCGGCCTTCGTACAGGCTGCGGCTGGCATCTTCGCTCAAGGCCTGCAGGCTGTTGAGGTTGATGTCGACGGACAGCGTCGCGATCACTTTGCCTTGCACCGACAGCGGGAAGACGATGCTGGTCATCAGCACCCGCTGGCCATCGATGTCATAGAAGTAAGGCTCGACCACGCAGACCTTGCCGGTGCTGCGCGGGCACTCGAACCAGGTGTTGGCCGGTTGCCCGCTTGGCCCGATCTGGGTATCGGTCAGGTCGCGTTCGGGCAAGGACATGGAGGTCAGCTGGCCTGCACGCGGTTGCGACCAGTACAGGGAAAAGCGGCCGGTCTCGTTGCTGCCCAGCTCTGCCTTGTCGGCGAACAGGCTGTCCTTGTTATCCAGGGCGTTGGGCTCGAAGACCAGCGACAGGCCGAGCAGGTCAGGGTTGGCCTGCAGGGCGGCACGCACCTGGCGGGTCATGTCTTCGCGCAGGTCGAAAGCATCGAGGAAGCGCTTTTCAGCCTGTTCGCGCAGGAACAGCACCTGGCGCGAGAAACCTGCGCCGTATTGATAGGCATCCATGAACTGGCGGCGGATGTTCAGCGCCTGGACTTCGCCTTGCGACTCGATGCGTGCCTGGGCCGCCTGGGTAAGCATCTGCGTACTGCTTTGCTTGACCAGGTCGGAGCTGTGGTCCATGCGGTACAGCGAAAGTCCGACAAGCAAGGTGACAATACCCGCCAGGCAGAGACCGGCGAGCAGGGTGATTTTCCATTGGATGGAAAGTTGTCGCAAAGGCATGGGGAGAAATCCCTTGTAATAGGTCTGGGCTGGAGACTGTGTCGGCGCTGAAAATCCTTTCTTTATTCAAACGATCAATTTAATTTTCACTTCCCTCCTGAAAAACCAGAATTACCGCGAAATAGGCAGACACATGGCAGTTTTGACATCTGTCGCGCCGTGGTTCAGAGTGCGCGCTTTTTTTCTGTCGCAAGTGAGGTAAGCCAAATCATGAATGCAGTGATTGCCGCGGTCGGCATCATGCTGATACTCAGCCTGTCTCGCGTGCACGTAGTCATCGCCCTGATCATCGGGGCCTTGGCCGGGGGGCTGTTCGGCGGCCTGGGTATCGAGGGTACGCTCAAGGCGTTCAATGGCGGCCTTGGGGGCGGGGCCACGGTGGCGCTGTCTTATGCGTTGCTCGGGGCGTTCGCCGTGGCCATCGCCAAGTCTGGGCTGGCCCATGCGCTGGCGGACCGGGCGCTGGCGATGATCGACCGCCAGGGCCATGCCGAGGGCGGCAAGATGAAGTGGCTGCTGGTGGGCCTGATGCTGGTGGTGGCGGTGTCGTCGCAGAACATCCTGCCCATCCACATCGCTTTCATTCCGTTGCTGGTGCCGCCGCTGCTGTACGTGCTGACCCGGCTGCGCATCGACCGGCGCCTGATCGCCTGCGTCATCACCTTCGGCCTGATCACCCCCTACATGTTCCTGCCGGTGGGCTTCGGCAACATCTTTCTCAATGAGATCCTGCTGGCCAACGTGGCCCGTGCCGGGGTCGATGTCACGGGTATCAACGTCACCCACGCCATGGCCATCCCGGCCGCCGGCATGCTGGCCGGCCTGCTGATTGCGGTGTTCTTCAGTTACCGCAAGCGGCGTGACTATGACCTGGCGCGCATCGAGCAGGTCGAGCAGGTCAGTGTGCAGTACAACCCGTTGACACTGCTGGTGGCGGGCGTGGCCATCGCCTCTGCGTTCATTGTTCAGCTGTGGCTGGACTCGATGATCATCGGCGCGATGGTCGGTTTCCTGATTTTTTCGCTGTCGGGCATCGTGCGCTGGAAAGACACCGACGATCTGTTCACCGAAGGCATGAAGATGATGGCCATGATCGGCTTCATCATGATTGCCGCCTCGGGCTTCGCTGAAGTGATGAAGGCCACCGGTGAGGTCAAGAGCCTGGTCGAGACCTCGGCGCAATGGATTGACCACAGCAAAGGCATCGGTGCCTTGCTGATGCTGTTGGTGGGTTTGCTGGTGACCATGGGCATCGGTTCGTCGTTCTCGACGGTGCCGATTCTGGCCGCGATCTTCGTGCCGCTGTGCGTGCAACTGGGCTTCGACCCGGTTGCCACCGTGTGCATCGTCGGCACTGCCGGTGCGCTGGGGGATGCAGGTTCGCCAGCCTCGGACTCGACCTTGGGGCCGACTTCGGGCCTGAACGTCGACGGCCAGCATCACCATATCTGGGACACCGTGGTGCCGACCTTCATCCATTACAACCTGCCGCTGCTGGCCTTCGGCTGGCTGGCGGCAATGGTGTTGTAAATCAGCCTTCGCTCGGGGGCGGTGAAATGCGGTTGAGGACGGTGCTGCCGTCCTTGCTGCGGGTCAGGTACACCGGCAACACCTTGGGCAGGTTGTCTACCAGCCGCCCGACTTCGCGGGTGTTGTAGATGCCGCTGATACGAATCCGGCCAGTGCTGGCGTCGGCCAGCAGCAGCGGCGCCTCGAGGTAGCGGTTGATCACCGGTAGGGCCTGGTCGAGGCTCAGGTTGTCCAGAATCAACTTGCCGCTGCGCCAGGCCAGGGCATTGCCGTAATCGTTGCTTTGCACCAGCTGCGGCTCGAAATCGCCAGTGTGGTAGCTGGCTTGCATTCCAGGGCCGAGGCGGTAGCCGCCGTCGCTGCCGTCGCTGCTGACCAGCACCGAACCTTCCACCAGCGTGACCTTGACCTCGTCCTGATACTTCCAGACGTTGAACTGGGTGCCGGTAACCCGGGTCTGGCCACGGCCGGCGTGGACAATGAACGGGTGCGCGCTGTCGTGCTTGACCTTGAAGAACGCCTCGCCCCGTTTCAGGTTGACCCGGCGCTGGTCTTTATAGTTGAGGTAGGTCAGCTCGGTGTTGAGGTTGAGGTCGACCTGGCTGCCATCGCTCAGTTGCACGGTCTGCATCCGGTCGCTGGCTTCGAAATGCTGGTACTGGTTGGGCAGCCAGCCTTGCTCCCAACCGATCCAGCCCGCCAGCGGCAATACCGCCAGGGCGATGGCCGCGGCAGAGGCGAGCGGGCGCCACTGGTAGGCGCGACGGGTGGGCGACGGAGCAGGGTTGAACTCAACCACCGTGGCGGTGCGCGGCAGCAGGTCGGCGGTGTCCCAGATTTCCAGCATTGCCTGATATTCCTCGGCATGCCGCGCATCGGCCGCCAGCCAGCGCGCGAACGCCTCGCGCTCGGCCGGCGTGCAGTCATCGGCATGCAGGCGCATGCACCAATGCGCGGCGGCATCGGTAATGGCATCGTCAGGGGCGGAATTCAGGGGGTCTTGGTTCATTGGGGCTCCGGGTTTTGCGCATTCTACCCCCGCCGAGGGGCTTCCGAGAACCGAGGTAATGGCGAATGACTATCAGTTGTGCGGTTTTTTTGTCAGTTTTGTGCTGAATATTCAGCGTTTGAGAACGCTTCGCGCCCCATCGACGCGCAGGACGATGGGGCGCAAGGCTGATCAGAACTGCTCGGGCGCCAACCCATAGAGGCTGGCGCTGCCCGCGCGAATGCTCGCTTCAAGCGCCAGGCTGCGTGGCAGGATGCGCTGGAAGTAGAAGTCGGCGCAGGCCAGCTTGGCGTCGTGGAAGGCTGGGTCTTCATCAACCTTGGCCTGTGCCACCGCTGCCATGCGTGCCCACATGTAGGCATAGGCGGTCAGGCCGAACAGGTGCAGGTACTCCACGGCCACGGCGCTGACCAGGTTGGCTTCCTCGCCGGCCTGCCCACGCAGCCACGTGCTGGTGGCCTCCAGGCGTGTGAGGGATGCCTGCAGGGCTTCGCGGTGCAATGGCGCGGTCACACTGAACGCACGCACCTCCTGGGCGAAGCCGGCCAGGGCCTGGCCACCGTCGGCCAGCACCTTGCGTCCCAGCAGGTCGAGGGCCTGGATACCGTTGGTGCCTTCATAGATCTGGGCGATACGCACGTCGCGCACGCGTTGCTCCTGCCCCCACTCGCGGATGTAACCGTGCCCGCCATATACCTGCTGGCCAAGCACGCAGCTTTCCAGGCCGTTGTCGGTGAAGAACGCCTTGGCCACAGGCGTGAGCAGCGCCACCAGGCGTTGGGCGTGTTCGCGTTCGTTGGCGTCTTCGGCGTAGCGTGCCAGGTCCAGTTGCTGGCCGACGTAGACGGCAAAGGCGCGCCCGCCTTCGGTGAGGGTGCGCATGGTCAGCAACATGCGCCGCACGTCACCATGGTGGATGATCGGGTCGGCGGCTTTGTCCTGTGCCTGCGGGCCAGTGGCGGCGCGGCTTTGCAGGCGCTCGTTGGCATACCGCGCAGCGCTCTGGTAGGACGCGTCGGCGCAGCCGATGCCCTGGATGCCAATCGACAACCGCTCGTAGTTCATCATGGTGAACATGGCGGCCAGGCCCTTGTTCGGCTCGCCCACCAGGTAGCCGGTGGCGCCATCGAAGTTCATCACGCAAGTGGCCGAGGCCTTGATGCCCATCTTGTGCTCGATCGAGCCACAGTGCGCGGCATTGCGCGCGCCAAGGCTGCCGTCAGCCTCGATCAGGAACTTGGGCACCAGGAACAGCGAAATACCCTTGGCCCCGGCAGGGGCGTCCGGCAGTTTGGCCAGTACCAGATGGATGATGTTCTCGGTCAGGTCCTGCTCGCCACCGGTGATGAAGATCTTGCTGCCGCTGATCTGGTAGCTGCCGTCGGCCTGGGGTTCGGCGCGGGTGCGGATCAAGCCCAGGTCGGTGCCGGCGTGGGGTTCGGTCAGGCACATGGTGCCCGCCCAGCGGCCTTCGTACAGCGGCGGCAGGTAGGTGGCCTTGAGTTCTTCGCTGGCGTGGGCGTCGAGTGCCAGGCAGCTGCCGGCGCTCAGTGCCGAATACAGGCTGAAGCTGCAGTCGGCGGCATAGAGCATCTCTTCGAACAACACGCCGAGCATTTTCGGCATGCCCATGCCGCCGTACTCGGGGTTGCCGCCCAGGCCGACCCAACCCCCTTCGCGGTAGGTACGCCAGGCCTCGCGGAAACCGTCCGGGGTGGTGACCTGGCCTGCGTCGAATTGCACGCCTTGCTCGTCGCCCGTGCGGCTGAGCGGGGCGATCAGTTGGCCGGTGACCTTGGCGGCTTCTTCGAGGATGGCATTGGCGGTGTCGGCGTCTACCCGCTCGGCCAGGGCCGGCAGGCGCGCCCACAGGGCCGGGCCGTCGAACACGTCATCGAGGACGAAGCGCATGTCGCGCAAGGGGGCGTTGTAATCAGTCATGGCAGCGCTCTGGTAAAAGAAAGAAAGGTGCAGGGCTAATGCCTGTCAGTTAATTTGATGAGGGCTGCTCTGCAGCCCATCGCAGGCTCCGCCAGCTCCCACAAATGACACGCATCTTTCAAGAAATGCACGCCCGTGGGAGCTGGCGAAGCCTGCGAAGGACCGCAAAGCGGTCCCAACCGGCCTAACTGACAGCCATCAGTGGCTGGGCAGGCTCACAGCCCCTTGGCCCGGTCACGCAGGACGTACTTTTGAATCTTGCCGGTCGATGTCTTGGGCAACTCGCCGAACACCACGGTCTTGGGCACCTTGAACCCGGCCAGGTGCTCGCGGCACCAACTGGTGATCTCGCTTTCGCGGGTGGCCTCGTGCCCGGGCTTGAGGGCCACGAAGGCACATGGCGTTTCTCCCCATTTCTCGTCCGGGCGTGCCACCACGGCGGCTTCCAGTACGGCAGGGTGCTTGTACAGGGTGTCTTCGACTTCGATGGTGGAGATGTTTTCGCCGCCGGAGATGATGATGTCCTTGAGCCGGTCCTTGATCTCGACGTAGCCGTCGGCGTGCCACACCGCCAGGTCGCCGGTGTGGAACCAGCCACCACGGAAGGCCTCGGCGGTGGCTTCAGGGTTTTTCAGGTAGCCCTTCATCACCGTGTTGCCGCGCATGAAGATCTCGCCCAGGGTCGTACCGTCACGGGGCACGGGCTGCAGGGTCTGTGGGTCGGCGACCATCAGGCCGTCCAGCGTCGGGTAGCGCACGCCTTGACGTGACTTGATCCGCGCCCGCTCGGCCAGCGGTTGCTCATCCCATTCGGCGTGCCAGGCGCACACGGTGACCGGGCCATAAACCTCGGTCAGGCCGTAAACGTGGGTGACCTTGATGCCCATTTCCTCCACCGCGCCGATCACTTTGGCGGGTGGGGCAGCGCCAGCCACCATGGCGTTCACCGGGTGTTCGATGGCCGCCTTGGCGGTTTCCGGCATGTTCACCAGGGCGTTGAGCACGATGGGCGCGCCGCACAGGTGGCTGACGCGGTGCTCGCGGATCAGGGTAAGAATGCGCTGTGGGTCGACCCGGCGCAGGAACACATGGGTGCCGGCCAGGGCGGTGATGGTCCAGGGGTAGCACCAGCCGTTGCAATGGAACATCGGCAAGGTCCACAGATACACCGGATGGTGGCCCATGGCCCAGGTCATCTGGTTGCCCAGGGCGTTGAGGTAGGCGCCGCGGTGGTGGTAGACCACACCCTTGGGGTTGCCGGTGGTGCCTGAGGTGTAGTTGAGCGAGATGGCCTGCCACTCGTCATCGGGCCATTCCCAGGCGAAATCCGGGTCGCCTTCGGCCAGGAAGGCTTCATAGTCGAGGTCGCTGGCCGGCTGGCCCTCGCCGTACTCGGGGTCATCCACGTCCACCACCAGCGGTGGGTGTTCGAGCAGGGCGAGGGCGGCGGTGATCACTCCCTGGAACTCGCGGTCGGTGATCAGTACCTTGGCTTCGCCGTGCTGCAACATGAAGGCGATGGCTTCGGCATCCAGGCGCACGTTGAGGGTGTTGAGCACGGCACCGATCATCGGTACACCGAAGTGGGCTTCGAGCATCGCCGGAATGTTCGGCAGCATCACCGCTACCGTGTCGCCGCGGCCGATGCCGCGCCCGGCCAGGGCACTGGCCAGACGGCGGCAGCGTTGGTAGGTTTCGCGCCAGTCGCGGCGGATGGCACCATGAATCACCGCCGGGTAACTGCCGTACACGGCAGCGGTGCGCTCGATGAAGCTCAAGGGGGTGAGGGCGACGTGGTTGACGGCAGCGGGCATCAGGCCCTGGGAGAAGATCGACATGCGGTATTCCTGTATGGGAGGCAGGCGCAGGCTTTGCGCTTGGCTCCCGGTGGCTGATTGTTAGCTCTGATCAGGGAACGGGAAGGCGTGCAATGGGCCGCCTTCCTCTGTCGCTGTTTTACGCGAATTGCTATCGTAGCTGGAATATCGACTATAGCAATATAGTAAAACTACTATAAAAATGAGCTCCTCATCGTGGATAAACGCCTCTCGCCTTTGCTTGCCAAGGACCCACAGCCCAGCGCGCTGCTGGCGGCCGATGCCAGGCCCCTGGCAGTCAACCCGGCCTTGACGGCCTTGCTCGAAGAGGGGCTAGCGCTGACCGGCTGGCTACCGTCGAACTGTGCGGCATTGGTGCGTGCATGCCTGCGTCAGCATCGGGCGATTGTTGACGTGGAGGTGCAGGTCGGTGAGCGCATTCTGTTGTGGACCTTCATCCCCGATGACCAACGCCAGCAGGTGCTGGCGCGCTGCCGCGATGCCAGCGACGAGCGCTTGGGGGCCCGGGAAGCTGCCCAGGCCCGGCGCCTTTACCGGCTGATCATCGAGAACACCACCGACCTGATTTCCCGCCACAGCCCCGACGGCCGTTTCCTCGACGCCTCGCCCGCCGCCTATCGCCTGTTGGGGCTGTGGCCCGAGCAGTTGCGGGGCATGGCGGTGCGCGCCCTGTTGCACCCACGCGAGCGGCGGCAGGTGTTGCAGCAGGCCGCCGTGGCCCTGGACCAGGATGGCTACCACACCATGACCTGTCGTGTACGCCACGCCTCTGGGAGCTACCGCTGGTTCGAGATCGCCGCCCGGGCAATACGTGAAACCTACACCGGTGCGGTGGTGGAGATTGTCTGTGTCTCGCGGGACATCACTCTGCGAATCGAGGCCCAGGAGAGCCTGGCCCATGGTGCGCGTTTGGCGACGCTCGGCGAACTGGCCTCAGGTATCGCCCACGAGATCAACCAGCCGCTGGCAGCGGTAGTCAACTATGCCAATGCCAGCCAGCGCTATTTGCAAGGCCTGGAGCACGACCCGCAGGCCCGCGAGCGGGTTGGCCAGGGTTTGCTGCGTATCACCGAACAGGCCACCCACGCCGCCGAGGTCATTCGCCGCTTGCGCGCTTTTTTGCGCAAGGGGCCGAGGCGCCTGCAGGCGCTGGAGGTGGCTGCTGTGGCGGGCGAAGCCATACGCCTGTGCGCCTGGGAGGCTGCGCGCGACCAGGTCACTATCGAGCTGCGCATGAGTACGCAACTGCCCGCAGTGTATGGCGACCGGGTGTTGCTGGAGCAGGTGCTGCTCAACCTGCTGCGCAACGCCATCGATGCCAACCGCGAGCAGCATGGCGAGCGACCGTCGCGTATCCTGCTGGGCGCCGTGCGCGAGGGCGACGGCGTGCTGGTCGAAGTCACGGACCAGGGGGCGGGCGTTGCGGCCGAGTGCCTCGAGGATATTTTCACGCCGTTCAACACCAGCAAAGCTGAAGGTTTGGGCCTGGGGTTGAGCATGAGCCGCAGCCTGATCGAGGGTTTTGGTGGCAGCCTGTGGGCGCGTTTGGGCGAGCGGGGCGGTTTGGTGTTGTGCTGTCGCCTGGCCGTAAGCAGGGGTTAACGGGAGGGAAGGGGTGCAAGCGAAAGTGTATGTGGTCGATGACGACCAGGGCATGCTCGATTCAACGGTATGGTTGCTGGAATCAGTAGGGTTGAAGGCCTTGCCGTTTGCCAGTGGCCAGGCATTTCTGGAGGCATGTGCGGATGACGGGCCAGCCTGTGTGTTGCTCGATGTGCGCATGCCGGGGCTGGGAGGCATGGCTGTGCAGCAAGCGTTGCGCGAGCGCGGGCTGGAGATTCCGGTGATCTTCGTCAGCGGCCATGCCGATGTGCCGATCGTGGTGCGGGCGTTCAAGGCCGGCGCTTGCGACTTTATCGAAAAGCCCTACAACGACCAGTTGTTGCTCGACAGTGTCCAGGCGGCACTGGAGCGTGCGGGACGGACGCGGCGCGGCGACCTGGCGCAGGTGCAGGCGCGGATCGACGCCCTCACACCCCGCGAGCGCGATGTGTTCGTGCCACTGGCCCAAGGCTTGAGTAACCGCGAGGTGGCCGAACGGCTTGGGGTCAGCGTGAAGACCGTGGACCTTTATCGTGGGCGGGTGATGAAGCGCATGCAGGCGCAGAGCCTGGCGGAGTTGGTGGGCATGGCGATCGCTTGCGGGGTGGTGGAGGCGCTGGGGTTGGGAGTGGTGAGTAAGCCCTGAGGGCTTTGCTGCCTGCGCAGGCCTCATCGCCGGCAAGCCGGCTCCTGCAGGAAATGCACGGTCCCTGTGGGAGCCGGCTTGCCGGCGATGAGCCCGGTCCAGGAACCCACCACTCATCCCAATTTACATAGCTACCTAATCAAAGCTTTGACATTCACTGCCTAGGCAGTAATATTTTTACACAATTACCCGAGCAGACCCCGATGTCCCATTTCAACCCGGAAAATTTCCAGACCTGCGCCATCGGCATGCTCCTGGGCCGCGCGGCGATCCTCAAGGACCGCATCCTCGACTGGCACCTCGAATCCGAGGGCGTCACCGCCGCGCAGTTCAAGGTGCTGATCATCGTCACCCAGTATCAGGTCGATACCCCGGCCGAGCTGTGCCGCTACCTGGGCCTGGACAGCGGTTCGATGACCCGCATGCTCGACCGTCTCGAGCAGAAGGGCCTGATTCTGCGCAACCGCTGCGCCGATGACCGGCGCCAGGTGCGTCTGGCGCTGACCGCCGATGGCCAGCGTCTGGCTGATCGCCTGCCGGAAATCGGCGCCTCGGCGATGAACGAGCTGGTTGGCGTGCTGCAGCCCGAGGAACTTAAGACCCTCGAAAGCTTGCTGGCCAAGGTCCTGCTCGGTGCTGGCGACCCCCTGACGATCCGCCGCTTCGGCGATCGTTGATCCCTGTTACGCATTATCCAAGGTATTGTCATGGCCACTCCCGCAGATGCCTCTAATCCCTCCGCCGCCCCCGAGCCTTCGCGCAAGCGCAAGGTCTGGCTGCTCGGCCTGCTGTTGGTGCTGATCCTTGGCGGTCTCGGTGCCTGGGCCTGGTACACCCTGGTCGGGCGTTGGCACGAAAGCACCGATGACGCCTACGTCAACGGCAACGTGGTGGAAATCACCCCGCTGGTAACCGGCACCGTCACCAGCATTGGCGCCGATGACGGCGACCTGGTCCATGCCGGCCAGGTTCTGCTGCAGTTCGACCCGGCCGACAGCGAGGTCGCATTGCAGTCCGCCGAAGCCAAGCTGGCCCGTACGGTGCGCCAGGTGCGCGGCCTGTACAGCAACGTCGATGCGCAAAAGGCCCAGTTGCAAACCCGCCAGGCCGAGTTGCAGAAAGCCCAGGACAATTACAACCGGCGCAAGGTACTGGCCGACAGCGGGGCCATCGCTGCTGAGGAAATCTCCCATGCCCGCGACGACCTGAGCGTGGCCCAGAGCGCGCTGAACAGTGCCCGCCAGCAACTCAACACCAGTGCTGCGCTGATCGACGACACCGTGGTGTCCTCGCACCCTGAAGTGATGGCCGCCGCCGCCGACCTGCGCCAGGCCTACCTCGACCATGCCCGCACCACCCTGGTGGCGCCGGTGACCGGTTATGTCGCCAAGCGCACCGTGCAGCTGGGGCAACGCCTGCAGCCGGGTACCGCGACCATGGCGGTCATTCCTCTGAACGAGGTGTGGATCGACGCCAACTTCAAGGAAACCCAGCTGCGCGATATGCGCATCGGCCAGCCTGTAGAAATCAGCGCCGACCTGTACGGCAGCGAGGTGAAGTACAACGGCACGGTCGACAGCCTCGGTGCCGGAACTGGCAGTGCCTTTGCCCTGCTGCCCGCGCAGAACGCCACCGGCAACTGGATCAAGATCGTGCAGCGGGTTCCGGTGCGCATTCACCTGAACCCTGAGCAGCTCAAGGACCACCCGTTGCGTATCGGCCTGTCCACCGTGGTCGAGGTCGACCTGCACGATCAGAGCGGCCCGGCCCTGGCCCAACAGCCACCGCAGCAGGCCAGCTACACCACCCAGGTGTACGACCGCCAACTGGTCGAGGCTGACAACCTGATCGCCCGGTTGATCCACGAAAACAGCGCTACCGGCAAGACGGCCCAGCGATGAGCAACAACGCCCCCGCGCAGTTCAGCCCGCCGAGCCTGCTGCTGACCACCATCGGGCTGTCGCTGGCGACCTTCATGCAGGTGCTCGACACCACCATCGCCAACGTGGCCCTGCCGACCATTTCCGGCAACCTGGGGGTCAGCTACGAGCAGGGTACCTGGGTGATCACCTCGTTCGCGGTGAGCAACGCCATCGCCTTGCCGTTGACCGGCTGGCTGAGCCGCCGCTTCGGTGAGGTGAAGTTGTTCATCTGGGCCACTTTGCTGTTCGTGCTGGCCTCTTTCCTTTGCGGTGTCGCCCAGTCAATGCCTGAGCTGGTGGGCTTTCGGGTGTTGCAAGGGGTGGTCGCAGGGCCGCTGTACCCCATGACCCAGACCCTGCTGATTGCGGTGTATCCCCCGGCCAAACGGGGCATGGCCCTGGCATTGCTGGCGATGGTGACGGTGGTGGCGCCGATTGCCGGGCCGATACTCGGCGGATGGATTACCGACAGCTACAGCTGGCCATGGATCTTCTTCATCAACGTGCCCATCGGGCTGTTCGCCGCGGCCGTGGTGCGCCAGCAGATGCGCACGCGGCCGGTGGTTACCAGCCGTCAGCCGATGGACTACATTGGCCTGCTGACCCTGATCGTCGGCGTGGGTGCCCTGCAGGTGGTGCTGGACAAAGGCAACGACCTGGACTGGTTCGAGTCGTCGTTCATCATCGTGGGCAGCTTGATTTCGCTGGTGTTCCTGGCGATTTTCGTGATCTGGGAGCTTACCGACCGCCACCCGGTGGTGAACCTGCGCCTGTTCGCCCACCGCAATTTCCGCATCGGTACCCTGGTGCTGGTGGGTGGCTATGCCGCGTTCTTCGGCATCAACCTGATCCTGCCTCAGTGGCTGCAGACGCAGATGGGCTACACCGCCACCTGGGCGGGCCTTGCGGTGGCGCCAATCGGCCTGCTGCCGGTGATCCTGTCGCCGTTCGTGGGCAAGTATGCACACCGCTTCGACCTGCGGGTGCTGGCCGGGTTGGCGTTTCTGGCCATCGGCACCAGCTGCTACATGCGCGCAGGCTTCACCAGCGAGGTGGATTTCCAGCACATTGCCCTGGTGCAACTGTTCATGGGCATCGGCGTGGCGCTGTTCTTCATGCCTACCTTGAGCATCCTGCTGTCGGACCTGCCGCCGCAGCAGATTGCCGATGGCTCTGGCCTGGCGACTTTCTTGCGCACGCTGGGCGGCAGCTTTGCCGCCTCGTTGACGACCTGGATCTGGATTCGCCGCGCCGACCAGCACCATGCCTACCTGAGCGAGCACATCAGCGCTTACGACCCGGCAACGCGGCACGCCCTGGAGCAGTTGGGGGGAGCCAACATGCAGAGTTACGCGAAGCTGGAGCAGATACTCAATGGCCAGGCGTACATGATGTCGACGGTGGAGTACTTCACCCTGATGACCTGGGTGTTCGCCGGCCTGATCCTGCTGGTGTGGCTGGCCAAGCCACCGTTCACCGCCAAGGCAGGACCGGCGTCGGCAGGGCACTGAACAGCGCCGCAGGCGGGTGGGGCGCGCCCGCCTGCGGTCAGTGAATGCTCGATGCCAGCTCGAAGATCGGCATGTACATCAGAATCACGATCAAGCCGATCAACAACCCGATGAAGGTCATCAACAGCGGCTCGAACAGGCGTACGAACCACTCCACCCAACGCCCGATTTCCTGATCGTGGAAATCTGCGCAGCGTTCCAGCATTTCACCGAGGTTGCCTGACTGTTCGCCCGCCCGCAGCAGCCGCAGCGACACCGGTGTCACCAGTTGGCCCACTTCCAGCGCATCTGAAAGCGGCAACCCTTCGCCCACCCGTTTGGCGGCCTGCTCAAGCCCCTGTGCCGCTGCACTGCCCAACAGCCCACGGGCCATGTCCATGGCGGTGAGGATGGGGATACCGCCCTGCAACAGAATGCCCAGCGAGCGATAGAACCGCGCCAGCTCGTACATCATCAGCCGCTGGTGCAAGGCCGGAACACGGCGCAGTTGTCGCGATGCCCAGCGCCGCAGCGCCGGGTGCCTGCGCAGCACTACCAGCGTGGTGACGCTGGCCAGAAACCCCAGGCCCAGCGGCAGTTGCTGGGCGTGCAGGAACAGGCCGATCTGCATCAGCACCCGCGACAACCACGGCAGCTCGGTGCCCATGCCTTCGAACACCAGGCTGAAGCGTGGCACCACGTAGCCCAGCAGAAACAGCACCACGCCACCACCCACCAACAGCAACAGCAGCGGATAGACCGAGGCCCCCACCAGCTTTTGCCGCACAAGGTCCAGGCGTTGGCGATAGCTGATGTATCGGCTCAGCGCATCGCCCAAGGCGCCCGTGCGTTCGCTCGACTGCACCAACGCGACATACAGGGTTGGAAACACCCGCGGTTGCTGACCCAGGGCCTGGGATAAAGAACGCCCCTCGTACAGCTGGCGGACCAGTTCCGCCAGCACCTTGCGTGCCGACGCGGCGGGCGCCTTTTCAGTCAGGCTCTCCAGGGCGTCGATCAAGGGCAGGCCGGCATTGAGCAGCGTGGACAGCTCCTGGCTGAACAACACCAGGTCGAACGTCGCTTCGCGGCGCCAGGGCAGGTGGCCAAGCGTGCGGCCTTGGCCGCGCACGCTGACCACCTTCAAGCCCTGTTCTTCGGCCTTGCGCCGCGCCTGGTCAACATCCTCGGCATCGATCTGCACCTGCACCAGCCCTTGGCTACCCAAGGCTTTGAGGCTGTAGCGCATGGCCGCTCTCCTTATTGCCAGCTGGTGATTTCGGCGTTTTCCCCATCACCGCCGGGCTGGCCGTCCTTGCCCATCGACAGCAGGTCGTACTCACCGCCGTTTTCGCCAGGTTGGCGGTAGATGTAGGGCCGGCCCCATGGATCCTGTGGCACCGCTTTCTGCAGGTATGGCCCGGTCCAGCGCGCTTCGCCGCTGGGGGCTGCCACCAGTGCCTGCAGGCCCTGCTCACTGTTGGGGTAATGCCCCACCTCCAGCCGATAGAGGTCCAGCGCCTTGCTAAGCCCCTCGATCTGCGCACGCGCCACCTTGGCCTCCGAACGGCCCAGCTGGCTGAAGTATTTGGGCGCGACGATCCCGGCCAGCAGGCCGAGCACCACCAGCACCACCAGAAGCTCAAGCAGGGTGAAACCACGTTGGGTAGTGATTCTGCGTTGCATGGTGAAGCCCTCCGCTGCATGGGGACATGCTTTTTTCAAGCCTCATGCAACAGCCGTGCACGTCTGCCTCGGGGCCTTGCAGCATGCGGGATGGCAAGCGGCACGGTGCTTGCGTCGAAGCTCAAAAGCTCAGGTTTTCTGGGGCATATCCCCCACATCGGGGGCATTGAACGGGAGGTGACCGAGATGCGTGTTGTCATTCTGGGATTGATTTGGTTGGTGGCAGGCGCTGCCCAGGCCGATGTGTATATCAGCATCGATGCCAAAGGCGGCTATGTACTGAGCAACGTTCATCGGCCAGGACGGCATTACCAGCGGGTGGTCAGTGAGCCGATCGCCCAGGCCGGCCCGGCCGATGCGCAACTGGTCACCGGAAGGCCCTACGCCGACGTCGTCGCGGCGGCGGCGCGAATCCACGATGTGCCGCAGGCGCTGCTGCACGCACTGATCAAGGCCGAGTCCGGCTACAACCCCAAGGCGCGCTCGGCGGCCGGGGCGGTCGGGCTAATGCAACTGATGCCGGGCACGGCGCGGGAGATGGGGGTGGAGAACGCCCTGGACCCTGAAGACAATGTGCAAGGAGGCGCGCGTTACCTCAAACGCATGCTGAACCTGTTCGACAACGACATCACCCTGGCCGTGGCGGCTTACAACGCCGGCCCCGACGCCGTGCTCAGGCGCGGACGGGCGGTACCGCCGTTTGCCGAGACCCGCCGGTATGTCCCCAATGTGCTGCGCGAATACCGAAAATTGCAGGGGTTGGCCGAAGATTCGCCCTTGTAGCGCTTTCCCTCTCGGGGCTGAACAAGCGACTGGTGCCAGCCTGGCCCCACAAATCGGTGTCATGGTTCCCCAACTCTGGGCTATAACCTTTCAAAGGTGACCGCCGTGGAGTCCGATATGGACATCGCCCCGCATTCGAACACGCTCGAAGTGCCCGTCGGCGCCGAAACCGCGACCCCGCGCAAGGCGTTCAACCTGTTGAGCTGGTATGCCTGGGTCAGCCTGGCCATCATTCTGTCGGTGGCCGTTGGGCTGGGCCTGATCTCCAGTCGCTTCATCATCGATGAGAGCGTCGAGCGCGATGCGTTGCTCACTGCCCAGTTCATCACCGCCATTGCCGATGCCGAAGTGCGCCATGTGTCCATCCCCAACGTGCGCACCATGGGCGAGTTGCTCGACCCGCGCACCGACCAGCAGTCCTTGCCCGACGTGGACCCGGATGCCCGGCGCAAGGCGCGCGGGGAGTTTCTCGACCATATCGCCCATCTGCCGGACATGCTGCTTGCCAATATCTACGCGCCTGACCGCACGGTGATCTGGTCGAGCAACCCGGCGCTGGTGGGCAAGTTGATCGAAGGGGACGAAGACCTCAACCGAGCCTTCGAATACAAGATGCGAGTGTCGGCGAGCTACCACGACTTCGAGCAGGCTCGGGCCGAGCAGAAGTTCGTGACCCCGCCCGAGCAGTTGTTCATCGAGAACTACATTCCCCTGTTCGATGCCGACGGTGAGCAAGTCACGGCAATGGTGGAAATCTACAAGGAACCCCACGACCTGATCGTACGCATCGAGCACGGCCTGTTGCTGATCTGGCTGGCGATCGCCCTCGGCGCCGGCCTGGTCTACATCGGCCTGTACGGCATCATGCGGCGTGCCTCGCGGGTGATGGCGGTGCAGCAGAAGCGGCTGATCAACAGCGAGACCTACGTCGCCCTGGGTGAAGTGTCCTCGGCGGTGGCCCATAGCTTGCGCAACCCGCTGGCCAGCATCCGTTCCAGTGCCGAACTTGCCCAGGCGTTCGACGATGGCCCAGCGCAAAAGAACATCAACGACATCATCAACCAGGTCGACCGCATGTCGCAGTGGATCCGCCAGTTGCTGCAATCGCTGCGGCCGCTGAATGACGAAGCGGTACCGGTGGACTTGCCGCAGGCGCTTCAGGAAAGCCTGCAGACCTTCGCGACGGCGCTCACGCGGGCAGGGGTGAGCCTGGATGTGCGACCGGTGCCCGCGGTGCAGGTGCTTGGGCAACCGGTGTTGATTGGGCAGATTTTCAACAGCCTGATCGCCAATGCCCTGGAGTCGATGGAGCAGGGTGGGCAACTGAAGGTCGAGGTGGTGCGCCACGACCGCGGTAGCCTCACCTTGCGCCTGTCCGACACCGGCAAGGGCATGAGTGAACAGCAGCAGCGTCTGGCGTTTCGTCCCTTCTTCACCACCAAGCAAGGTGGGCTAGGGGTGGGCCTGATGTTGGTCAAGCGCATCATGGAACGCTTTGGGGGTTCGGTGAGGTTGAGCAGTAGCGAAGGCCATGGCACGCGGGTTTCGTTGAATTTCCGGTTGGTTCGCTCTTAACCTTGATTGTCATGATGTTTACACAAGACATTAATTTATAACAAGAAATAGCGATTGGGTAAAAATTACCCGAAATTGGGGAATTGATCTCGATTCGAAATTAGAAATATTGCGTATCTATATGAAATACAACGAAAAAAATAATCAGGTTTGTCTGGCGAAGTTTTTGCAGCGTCAAGGTCACGACAAATGGCGGCTGCGGCTGCTGTGGCGAAGTGCTATCAATTTGCTACGGACGGTAGCAATACATTGGGCCTTCCTGAATGGACTTCCTGAGCGGGAACCAAGCGATGCAAACGCTGGAAAACGAAGTTCCCGACAAGGCGCGTGTACTCGCCGGTGGCCTGGCCGGCCCCTTGCGTGAGTTCAATTTGCTGCGCTGGTTTTCCATTATCAGCCTGCTGATCATCACCTCGGTGGCGGGTGGCCTGGGGTATGTGTCGACCCGTTTCGTGGTGCGCGACAGCGTCGAGCGCGATGCCATGCTGACCGCCCAGTTCATCCAGGCCATGGCCCAGGCCGAGGTGCGCCATTCACAGCTGCCACCGGGTATCACCATGGGCGAGCTGCTAGATCCGCGGCTGGACCAGCAGCACCTGCAGTTCACGCCGGCCTTGGCCGAGTCGACCCGGGTCGAGTTCCTCGACCATGTCGAGCACCTCCCAGACACGTTGTTGGCCAACGTCTATGCCCGCGACCGGACCATCGTGTGGTCCACCAACCGCGAGCTGATCGGCGTGCGCATCGAGGCCGATGGCGACCTTGATCGTGCTTTCCGCTCACGCAAGGCGGTGTCGGCCAGCTACCACCAAGCCGACGAAGACCGCGAAGAGCAAAAATTCCTGCGCGAGCCCCAGTACCTGTTCATCGAAAACTACATTCCCTTGTTCGACAGCCAAGGTGAGCAGGTGCTGTCGATGGTGGAAATCTACAAGGAACCCCAGGACTTGGTGCGACGCATACAGCGAGGCTATGTGCTGATCTGGGCTTCGACCCTGGTGGGCGGGGCGCTGATCTATTTCGGCCTGTTCTGGATCGTGCGCCGGGCGGCATCCATGCTGCGCCAGCAGCAGGACCGACTGGTGGCCAGCGAAACCTATGTGGCGCTGGGCGAGATGTCCTCGGCGGTGGCCCACAGTTTGCGCAACCCGCTGGCCAACATACGCTCCAGTGCGGAGTTGGCGCAGGAAATCGCCAACCCCACGGCGCAGAAGAACATCGTCGATATCATCGGCCAGGTGGACCGCATGTCCCGCTGGGTCCGTGACCTGCTGGTGTCTCTGCGCCCGGCCAGCGACGAGCCGGAGGCGGTTGATCTTGTCGCGGCGATCGAGGATACCCGACTGGCATTCACCCACCAGATCGAACGCAATGGCGTGCGGTTCCGCTTCGAAGGGCCGCAGGCGCAGTGGGTGGTCAGCCAGCCGCTGCAGCTGACGCAGATCCTCAACAGCCTGTTTGCCAACGCCCTGGAAGCCATGCCCAACGGCGGCGAGTTGCGTGCCGAGGTGAGTCAGCAGGACGGGCAACGCGCCCAGTTGCTGCTCAGCGACACCGGCAAGGGCATGACCCAGCAGCAGGAACGGATGGTGTTCAAGCCGTTCTTCACCACCAAGCAAGGAGGGCTGGGCGTTGGCCTGGCCCTGGTCAAACGCATCATGGAGCGCTTTGGCGGCTCGGTCAGCTTGAGCAGCCGCGAAGAGGAAGGAACCCGCGTCAGCCTTACTTTCAATATTGCAGCGGGAGGAGACCATGGAGCACAGCATCCTGGTAGTCGAGGATGATGAAATCCTCGCCGACAACATACGCACGTACCTGAGCATCAAGGGCTTCGAGGTGACGGTGTGCCACAGCGCGGAATTGGCGCTGGAGCAGATCAAGCGCGTCCAGCCCGATGCGGTACTCACCGACAACTCGCTACCTGGCATGAACGGGCACGACCTGTTGCGCACCCTCGTTGCGCAGGTGCCAGAGCTGAAGGTGATCATGATGACCGGCTACGGCAACGTCGAAGACGCCGTACTGGCAATGAAGGAGGGGGCCTTCCATTACCTGACCAAGCCGGTGGTGCTGGCAGAGCTCAAGCTGACCCTGGACAAGGCGCTGGCTGCCGACCGCATGGAGCGCACGCTGTCGTTCTATCAGGAGCGCGAAGCGCAGAAGTCCGGCCTGCAGGCGTTGATCGGCGAGTCGCCGGCCATGCTCACGCTCAAGCACACGCTGCATCAAGTGCTCGATGCCGAGCGGCGCATGGCCAGCGACGACTTGCCACCGGTGCTGGTCGAAGGGGAAACCGGTACAGGCAAGGAATTGGTAGCGCGCGCCCTGCATTTCGATGGTTCACGCAGCAAGGGGCCGTTCATCGAGTTCAACTGTGCCTCCATTCCGGCCAACCTGTTGGAGGCCGAGCTGTTCGGGCACGAGAAGGGCGCCTTCACCGATGCCAAGGAACGCCGCGTGGGCCTGGTAGAGGCGGCCGACGGCGGTACGCTGTTCCTGGATGAAATCGGTGAAATGGACCTGATCCTGCAAGCCAAGCTGCTCAAATTGCTTGAAGACCGCAGCATTCGGCGCATCGGTGCGGTCAAGGAGCGCAAGGTCGACCTGCGGGTGATCAGCGCCACCAACTGCAACCTCGAGCAAATGGTGCAGCAGGGTAAATTCCGTCGCGACCTGTTCTTCCGCTTGCGCATCATCGCCCTGAAAGTGCCACGCCTGTATGCCCGTGGGCAGGACATTCTGCTGCTGGCCCGGCACTTCCTGGCCCACCACGGGCGCCGCTACGGCAAACCCAACCTGCGTTTTTCGGCCGAGGCCGAGGCGCTGATGCTGGGTTACAGCTGGCCCGGAAACGTGCGTGAGCTGCGCAACATGCTGGAGCAAACGGTGCTGCTGGCGCCCAACGAAGTGGTGCAGGCGCATCAGCTGAACCTGTGCATGACCTTGATCGACGAGCCTTTGGCTCATCCTGCGCCGGCACCCTTCGAGATGCCACGGCATGAACCTGACCCTGGCACCAGCTTGCCAGACATGGAGCGGGACCTGGTGTGCCGGACGCTGGACCGCACCGACTGGAACGTCACCAAGTCGGCGCGGATGCTCGGGTTGTCCCGCGACATGCTGCGTTACCGGATAGAAAAGCTGGGGTTGACCCGGCCTGACAAGCGTCAGTGGTGAAGGAGGGGGCGCTGTACGCCCCCCTGAGGGTCACACTACCGTCGACAGCAGCATGATGAAGATGATGCCGACCACCGACAGGATGGTCTCCATCATGCTCCAGGTCTTGAAGGTTTCGGCCACGGTCATGTTGAAGTACTGCTTCACCAGCCAGAAACCGGCGTCGTTGACATGGGACAGGATCAACGAGCCAGCGCCGGTGGCCAGTACCAGCAACTCGCGGTTCACCCCCGGCACCAGGTCGATTACCGGGGCGACGATGCCCGCGCCGGTAATGGTCGCCACCGTTGCCGAACCAGTGGCGATGCGGATCACTGCCGCAACCAGCCAGGCCAGCATGATCGGCGAAATTTCCGCTTGCACCGCCATTTGCCCGATCACGTTACCCACACCGGTGTCCACCAGCATCTGCTTGAAGCCGCCACCAGCACCGACGATAAGCACGATGGCTGCGGTCGGCGCCAGGCTCTGATCGAGCATCTTCATGATCTGTTGGCGATTGAAGCCCCGGGCCGAACCGAAGGTGTAGAACGCCAGCAGCAAAGCAGCGAGCAGGGCGGTGATGGGGTGGCCGATCAGGTCCATCCACTGACGCACGATGTGCTCGGCCGGCAGTACCACGTCGGCGAAAGTCTTCAGCAGCATCAGCACCACCGGCAGCAGCACGGTGACCAGGGTGATGGTGAAGCTCGGCAGGTTGCCTTGATCGGACTCCTTGGCGATCTGGTCCATCAGCTCCTGCGAAGGGTTGCCCGGAATGTAGCGGGCGATGAAGTTACCGAACAGCGGGCCGGCGATCACGGCAGTGGGCAAGGCCACCAGCAGGCCATAGAAGATGGTCTTGCCGATGTCGGCGTGGAAGATGCCGATGGCCAGCAGCGGCCCCGGGTGCGGTGGCACCAGGCCATGGACCACGGAGAGGCCGGCCAGCAATGGGATGCCGATCTTGATCAGCGACACGCCCGAGCGGCGGGCGACGATGAACACCAGCGGAATCAGCAGCACGAAGCCGATCTCGAAGAACAACGGGATGCCCACCAGAAACGCGGCGAACATCATTGCCCAGTGCACGTTCTTCTTGCCGAAGGCGCGGATGAGCGTTTGCGCGATCTGGTCCGCGCCGCCGGAGTCGGCCATCAGCTTGCCCAGCATGGTGCCGAGAGCCAGCACGATGCCGACGAAGCCAAGCACGCCGCCAAAACCGTCCTGGAACGACTTCATGACCTTGGCCACCGGCATGCCGGAGGTCAGGCCGAGGAAGCCGGCCGCGAGGGTGAGGGCGACGAAGGGGTGGACCTTGAAATGGGTGATCAGCAGAATCAGCCCGACTATGGTGACAAGGGCGTCGAGCAGCAGGAAGGTATCAGTTGCCAGTCCGAACATGGTTCTTATGCCTCGGTCTTATCGTTGTTTTTGGCGTAGCTTTTTAATTTTTAACGGTTTTTGCGTAAAGACAGCGCTATCTTAGGTGAGCCAATGAAACCGCCGAAATCAGGCGGTTCGCGCCAGGCTCCGCTCACCGCAGGGCTTTAGCCAGGTGTCTACCTGCTCTGCGAGCGTGACAAGCGGCCGGGTTGCGTCCAGCGCGAGGGTCAGCGCTTCGCCATGAGGGGGCTCAAGGGTGGCGAACTGGCTGTCGATCAGGCTGGCCGGCATGAAGTGGCCGGGGCGCGCCAGTACGCGTTTTTCGGCTTCGGCCGGGGTCAGTTCGAGGAACACGAAGCACAGGTTCGGCACCGCCGCGCGCAAGGTTTCACGGTAGCTGCGCTTGAGGGCGGAGCACGTCAGAATCGGGCGTTCGCCGGATTGGAGTGTGGTTTGCAGCTCCTGGCCAAGGCGCACCAGCCAGCCCGCACGGTCGTCGTCGTTCAATGGGATGCCGGCGCTCATCTTGCTGATGTTTTCGGCAGGGTGGAAAGCGTCGCCTTCGATCAGGCGGCCTCCGCTTTTGCTGGCGATGGCGGCGCCTACGCTGCTTTTACCGCAGCCAGCCACACCCATCACCACAATGGCGGACAGGGAAGAGTTCATCAGTACCTCCTGCGGAGTGAGATAGCGCTGTCTCGTCTTCGACGAAACGCCACCTCCCCGGTGTTATTGATCTTGTCCTTACGCAGTATGGACGCTTGGCACGCCGTGGGTGCCGGGCACTACCAAAGATTACATTGCCTGCGTCCTGAGACAGCGCTACCTTATGGCCGTTCCCCATCCTTGGCAAGTAGTAAAATTACAACATTCATGTCTCGCACAGGCTCTCGCACCACCGGTCGTCCCACGCTGGCAGAAGTTGCCCGGCTTTCCGGGGTATCCCCCATCACCGCGTCCCGTGCCTTGCGCGGCGTCAGCACCGTTGCGCCTGAACTGGTGGAAAAGGTCATGGCCGCTGCGGCGAGCCTGGGCTACGTCGCCAACCCAGCCGCCCGCGCCCTGGCGTCGGCACGCAGCCAGTCGGTGGTGGTGTTGATTCCTTCACTTTCCAACCAGCTGTTCATCGACACCCTGGAAGCCATCCACGAGGTCATGCGCCCTCGCGGACTGGAAGTGCTGATCGGTAACTATCACTACGATATTGCCGAGGAAGAGAACCTGATTCGCAATTATCTGGCCTACCAGCCGTGTGGCATGTTGCTGACCGGTTTCGACCGCAGCGATGCTTCGCGCCAGATGTTGGCGGCCAGCGGTGTGCCGTGTGTCCATATGATGGAGCTGGGCGGGGAGGTCGGACAGTTGTCGGTGGGCTTCTCCCAGCACCAGGCCGGCCGCGCCGCTGCCCGCCACCTGATCGACCGTGGCCGCCGCCGCCTGGCGTTCATCGCCGCGCAGCTCGACCCACGGGTGATGCAACGCGCCGAGGGTTTCCGCCAGGCCTTGGTGGATGCCGGGCTGCAAGCGACGGAATTGGAAATGCTGACGCCGGAACCGTCCTCCATCGCTTTGGGGGGTGAACTGTTCAGTCAGTTGCTGGAGCAGGCGCCGGATGTGGATGGCATTTTCTTCTGCAACGACGACCTGGCCCAAGGCGCGATCTTGCAAGCCATGCGCCAAGGTGTCGAGGTGCCTGGACGTGTGGCCATGGTGGGGTTCAACGACTTGCCCGCCTCGGCGCAGATGGTGCCGCGCCTGACCTCGATTCGTACGCCACGGGCAGCCGTGGGGCGTGGGGCTGCTCAAGCGCTGTTGGCACTGCTCGATGGCAAGCGGGTTGCGACCGAGCAGCAGGATTTGGGGTTTGAGTTGATGGTGCGGGAGAGTTCTTGAACGCCTGAAAAGTTGAGCTTTATCGGGTTTTTCTTTTTTTGGGTCGAGGCGGCGCTTTTTCAAATGCCTCGGGTGGAGGGGGTGCTGCCCGAACGTTGAACAGGCGGCAAACGAGGTACCAGCAGATCGCAACAGAAAGGTTGTAGGGAAACAGTACGGCCCAGAACGGCAGCAGCCAGAGTTTTTTCCCCTGCATTTCACCGGGCTCGCCGGTGCGCCATGGAGCGTAGTGCCGCCAGGCTTGCGCAGGTGTCAGACAAATTTCATGCAGTGGGCGGTACAACCAGCTGGGGTCACCGGGGGGCGGCAATTTCTCTGGGCCGTGGTCCATGAAATGACGTAGGTATTCCCAGACTTCGGCAACGTATTTGATATCGGATTCGGTGGGCTCATTGCTGTCTACCCAGAGGCAGTCTTTTTTATGGAGAGTGCCATCTGCCCGGCGTGGAGCGAATGCGAGTGCATAGCTGGTGCTGAAGGCAGAACCGCTGAATTCAGTGCGGCTGAATACGCCGCCTCCGACATTGTTCCAGTCGAAACTTATAAGTGTTCTTATTCGCTGGTAATGTATCTTTTTGGTTTCTCTGTTGAGGTATATGTTGGATAAGTTTTTGATGAAAAAGATCCTGTAGGCCAGGAAAGGGGCGAAGAGGAAGGGGGCTAAAGCATAAGTTGCGAGCAGTGACTTATCTCGGTATAGGTTGTATTTAAATCCGTCTGAGAGGATGTTTGGGTATATGTATAGTATTGATAGTAATATTGATGCTGTATATAGTTTTCCCATGAGCACTGAATCTGACACCCAAGGGTTGCGCAAGCATAGTGATTCTTTGGTTATGCTATGCACCTGGTAGGATATTTTTGGTACTGTTCCAGTGTCTTTTTTTGTACTGAATAGCCAGAGTACAGACATGGCGTTAGTCCTCGATTTCAAATTTCGCTGATGACTTTTCTTGTTCGTCGGGGCTTTGGTTTTGGTAATAATCTATGTTAAGTGTCGCTTTGTGTGCTCCCGAGGCTTCAGCTTCGAAGTGAAGTACTAAACCTTGTGGGGTAACGTGGCAGCGGGGATGTATTGAGGGGCTTGTTGCGTTCTTGTTTTTTTGTAGCATGTTTAATGTAGCTGACCACGTGCTCTGGTCGATAACGTATTCTCTTAACAGTATGGTGAATGTTACCGTGGGTGGCGGATTCGGTACTTCGTTAAAGGTGATGAGCGTCCAGTTAGGTGGCGTCCACGCTTCGCTCCTGCGCCACCCACTTCCCAAACCTTGCAGGCCTAATGTTTCTGCTTGCTCGGATGACAGTAAAATGGGCGCGTAGTATTCAGTGTGCCAAGCTTTGATTTCTTCTCTGAGGTCTTTGTATTGAGGGAGTCTATTGTTGAAGTCTAACGTTATGTTTTGATGGGTTTCACCATCGTTGAGGCGATTTCCGAAAATACTTCGGGCAGCCCACAGCTCCAAAGGGCTGTGAATTCGTTCGCTTGCTTTCGCATGGAGAGTAATTCCCCACGTGACAATTACTGCGCCTAAAAGTACCAAGGCTGCGGCGCCCCAGCCGGCAAAGGGAATGATACTTGTGACGCCGGCGATTGCGAGGCTGCTCTCTAGAATAATTGCTGAACCGATGGCGACTGTAACCCCTCCTTTTGCTGAGTAACCAGATGCAATGAGGTCGCCATTTTTTCCTTGTCGCGCGGACTTCTCTAAGTCCGAGTAGAGCCCCAGTAAAATCGCAGGGTAACCGGACACGCGAACAAATAGATTGCTTCCCAGAAACTTTACAAACCCATTGCCAAACGCCATGCCCGGTGCGGTTGTGCTCAAACGCAACATCACCGCCTTTTGCGTGGCCCGCACACTCACCAGTGTTGCCGCCGCCGCACCGATCACACCGAAGATGGATGCCGCAAACCCGGTGGTGTATTCCAGCGTGTCACTTTGCTGCAAACTGTTGTACGCCGCTTTCAGTGCAATCACATTGAACCAGAGCATCCCCGCGTTCAAACCCGTCCCCGCGCTCGACGTCAGCAACCCGATGAAGTTCGGCTTGACCCGTGCGGTGGTCGTCAGCTCGACGGTGACCATCCGGCTACCCGTGACCCGTAGTTGCTTCATCTCTTCGACCTGCGCCATCCCGGTCTTCAAGTAGCGTTCCACCTCCTGACTGAACGGGTTTTCCCGTATCAGCTGGTCGGTGATCCCGTAACGCGCGGCCAACAACCCCAGGGCCTTTTCGGCATTGGCTTCCTGGGCGGCGGCCAGCACCTGTTGGCGCAGTGTGTGACTGGCATCCCAGCGGGTCTGGCCGCGCATGCGTTTGAGCACCACGGCATTGACGGACTGGGCGGTGAGGTCGGTGATGTCGGCAATCGCTGGAAAGCGGCCGACGAGGCCTTCGATGACGTTGTCGCTGCCGCCCAGCAGGGTGCCGACGGCGTCGGCTTTGTCCTTGAACGGGTTGAACGGCGCCAGGGCCGTGTACAGCGGGCTGTCGTGCTGATCCAGCCAGCGCTCCAGGCGCCGGAAACGCTGGTCGTAGTCTTCGGTGCCCGGCACCGGTTGGCTCATGGGGTGGATCAGCAAGGCCAGGGCGATTTCCAGGCCTCGGGCGGAAACTATCTCGTTGCGGTCGTAGCAGGCCAGCGCTGCCGCCAGGCTGTACGGATCATCGATGTGCTGCGCTTCGGCGGTGGCCAGCCACAGGTCGTGATCGCTGATGGCCTGCATCGCCAGGGTGCGCAAGCCGTCGATGCGTTGTTCCAGTTCGTCGCGCTCGGCCAGGAACCGCTGGTACTTCACGGTATCGATACGCTGGGCCAGGCGTGCGCCACCGGGGGAATAGTCGGGGTGGGTCAGCGCTTGGTAGCGGGCCTGCGCCTTGGCCAGCGAGCTGACCGGTGAGTCTGGCAAAAGGTCTCGTGCAACGATCTCCGGGGTGGGCACATCGGCGGGGTACAGGCTCTCCAGCGTCTTGTTCAGCAGCATGGCCACCAGGTTTCGGTGGTGAAAGTCCTGGCTTTGCGCGCTTAGCCGTTCGGCATCCAGGCGGTAGCAGGCGGGTAGGCATTGCTGTGCGGGGCTCTGCGCGGGGCGGGTGTGCTCCAGTTGTTCGGACGGCATCAAGTCGCGCATCTGGTGCTGGTAGGCCGTAGCGGACAGGGCCAGGTCCAGCGCCATGCCTTCGGCGTCGGCCAGTGCTACCACCGCCGGGATTTTCGGCTGGGTGCTGGGGTAGTGTTTTGCCATGGCGCTGAGGTTGCCAATGGGCAGCAAGTCGTGGCGCGGGTGGCTGCTCCAGGTCAGCGACATGCGCCGGTCTTCCTGCTTGAAGTCCTCGACCCAAGTGGTCAGGGCGCTGACCGGCAATACGTGGGGCTGGGTGGACGGGACCTGGTTGTTGGCAATCAGTTCGGCCATGTCCAGCTGGCGCATATGCCGTTTGCGCACGGCGGCCGAAGTGGTGATGCGGGCGGTCATGGCGTTGGTCCACAGGTGCGGGCTGTAGCCAATCCAGACTTCACTGGCGGTGTCTGTGCAGGTGTCGGCCCAGACCCAGCCCATGGTCCGGCGGGACAGGTAGGCATCGCGGCGGTGGTAGCACTCCAGGCCGCGGTAGCGCAGTTCCTTGTAACGGCCCTCGCCGTCGTATTCATGGATGACCAGCTTTTCGCCTTCGGTGCCCCTCATGAACACATAGACATACCCTGGGCGCAGGGCGCGTAAGGTGTAGGCCGAGTGCTGCAGCGGGGGGAAGCCTTGTTCCAGATTGAAGCCGGAGTCGGTGTAGCAGCAGGGTGGGGCATCGGCCCCGCGCGGGACGATGGCGTAGCGCACCGGCAGGATGGGAACGCGTGCGCTGCAGGCAGGGTGGGAGACGGCGCGGCTTACGGTGGCGTCGGTCATCAGGGGTTTCCTTACGTGGTAACGGTAGTTGTTGAAGTCCTTTTCTGTCGTGCTGCGACGATCCAACAAGCAAGCATCCTCAGGGCAAAGGTATTCGCCTAAAAAACGTTCAGGTAGTTGAGAGGGGCACAGCAAGTTGGGGGCTGAGACTAGCGGGAAGTGAGTGGTGAATGAATATTTGGGCTTCCGAAAATCATGTAGGAAGTTTCTCTATTTCCAGCCTTTAAGGCAGCTATACAGAACACGACATGCAAAGACGGCATCCAGAGAGCACTGCTTAATCACAAAGTGATATCAGAATGCTTGCACGCCTCCAACGCCGATCTATGCTCTGGAAATTCCGCCATCAAGGAGCCCGGCACCATGTTCGATTTCCATCGCAAGTCCGACTTGATCGAGATCCAACGTTGCCATCAGGCCTTGGACGGCGTCGAAGCGAAGCTGGCGGCAATCAGCCGTTCCATGGCCATCATCGAGTTCGCGCCCGATGGCACCATCCTCGACGCCAATGAGCAGTTCTGCCGGGCCATGGGCTACAGCGCCGACGAGCTGCGGGGCAAGCATCATCGGCTGTTCTGTGACCCGGTCTACGCCAAAAGCGCCGAGTACCAACAGCTATGGCGTGAGCTGGGCCAGGGCAAGGCTATCAGCGGCACTTTCGAACGAATCAACAAGGCTGGTGAGGATGTCTGGCTGGAAGCCAGCTACATGCCGGTGCTCGACAAACATCAGCAGGTCACCAGCGTGATCAAGGTGGCCGCCGATATCAGTCAGCGAGTCAAGGATGAGCATGAAAGCGAAAGCCTGATCAAGGCCATTGGCCGGTCCATGGCGGTCATCGAGTTCACGCCCCAGGGAAGGGTGATCAAGGCCAACCAGAATTTCCTGACGACCATGGGCTATCGACTGGAGGAGGTGGTGGGCCGCCACCATGGTCTGTTCTGCCTGCCCCATGAGCGTGAGTCGGCCGAGTACCGGGAGTTCTGGGCGTCACTGAACCGTGGCGAATACCATTCCCATCGCTTCGAGCGTGTCAACAAGCAAGGCCAGACGGTTTATCTCGAGGCCTCTTACAATCCGATCTTCGACAGCAAGGGGCGACTGTACAAAGTGGTTAAGTTTGCCAGTGACATCACTGCCCAGATCAGCACCCAGCAAAGCGCCGCGGAGGCCGCCCACGCAAGTTCGGTGCAAACCGATGCCTGTGCCCGCAAGGGCACGGAGGTGGTGCAGCAGACTGTCGAGGTCATCGAGCAGATATCCCACGACCTCAACAACGCCGCCCGCAACATAGATGCCGTGAGCCGGCAGTCGGACGTCATCGGGCAGATTGTCCTGACTATCCGTGGCATTGCCGACCAGACCAATCTGCTGGCGTTGAATGCGGCCATCGAGGCCGCGCGTGCGGGTGAGCAGGGGCGTGGCTTTGCCGTGGTTGCCGATGAGGTGCGCAATCTGGCCGCCCGAACCAGCAAAGCGACGCTCGAGATTGTCGATGTGGTGCGGCAGAACCACGACCTGTCACTGACAGCGGTGGCCAGCATGCAGTCGAGCTTGTCTCGCACCGATCAGGGCGTGGCGCTCGCCAACGAGGCCGGTACGGTGATCATGGAAATCCAGCAGGGGTCGCGTCATGTGGTCGACGCCATCAGCCAGATCAACTCGACGTTGCAAATGCACTGAGGGTGTCGGCCAGCTCACGCTGCAGGCTCTGCAGGCTTGCTTCCAGGCGGCGTTGCAGGTCTGGGGTAGGCAGGTCTTGGGCGAGGGCCTGCTCCAGCGCTTCGCAATCTCGGACCACGCCACGTACCCTGACCATTTTGGCCCCCCCTTTGATGCGGTGGGTCACGACACGTAATGCCTCGGCAGTCGGCGCTGGGCCCAGTGCCCGGAGGGTGGCGAGGTCTTCACTTGCACTTTGCGCCAATTGCTCGAGCAAGCTGCGCGCCAGCTGCTCGTCATCCTGAGTCAGATGGCGTAACTCCTTGAGGTCAAAACCGCTTGGCCGTGCGTCAGGCGGTTCCGGCAATGTTGTAAGTCGGGGCAGGTGGGCCTTGAGTGTCTGCAGGCCGATCGGTTTGAACAGGCAATCATCCATGCCGTTGGCCAGGCATCGCGCACGCTCTTCGGCCTGGGCGTTGGCGGTGACGCCCATGATTCTGCAGGCAGGCTGTTGGTGTTGGCGCTCAAGCTCGCGAATGCGCCGGGTCAATTCGTGGCCGTCGATCACCGGCATGCTGCAGTCGGTAATCAGCAGATCGAACCTTGCCTCTTGCCAGAGGGCGAGCGCCACCGCGCCATTTTCGGCGAGGGTGACGCGATGGCCCAGGCTGGTGAGCTGCTTGTCCAGCAACAACAGGTTGGCGGGGTAGTCGTCGACCACCAGGATGTTGAGTGGGCTGCCGTCGTTTTCCTGTGCCGGACCATCGAGCGCGGCGAGTACGGGCGCTGAACTGGCTGGCAGCTTGAGTGCCACCTCCACCTTGGTGCCCACGCTTTCTACGCTTTGCAGGTTGAGTTTGCCGTCCATCAACTCAGCCAGGGTACGGCTGATGACCAGCCCCAGGCCTGCGCCTTGGCGCGTTCGTGTGCCACTGGCCTGGGCAAAACTGGTGAACAACCGAGCCTGGTCGGCCTCGCTGATGCCAATGCCGGTGTCGCGCACGCAAAGCTCGACCTGCAGTTCGCTGTCGGCCTGCGACGGCGTCACGTTCAGGCTGACTTCGACATTGCCGCGATCGGTGAACTTGATGGCATTGCTCAACAGATTGGAGAGGATCTGCTTGAGCCGCAACGGGTCAGCCAGTACCCAGATCGGCTGGGGCGGCACGGCACTTTGCAGGTGCAGGCCTTTGATCCGTGCGTTGCCCTCGAAGACGCGCACGGTGCCACGCACCAACTCGGCCAGGTCGGTGGGCATCGGTTGCAGTGTCATGTGGCCAGACTCGATGCGCGAAATGTCAAGAATGTCGCCGATCAGCTCAAGCAAGCCCACTGCTGAATCGTGTGCGGTTTGAAGGGTCTGCGTGTCGCCGTTGGCTGACCGTTTGTCCTCCAGGGCCAACTCCAGCAGACCGATCACTGCATTCATGGGCGTGCGGATTTCATGGCTCATGGTTGCCAGGAAGGTACTTTTGGTCTGGCTGGCCTGTTCGGCATCGTCCTTGGCCTGGCGCAGTTGTTCAAGCAGGCCGCGGCTTAGTGCCAGTTGGTCCTGCAATGCGTGCTGGGCCTCGGTGCGCTGCTGAATGAGCTTGCGCAGGTAGCTGTTCCAGAACACCACGCCAGCCAGCAGTAACGAAGATAGCACCAGCACCTGCAGGGCCAGGGTGCGATAGTCGCGCCATGGGCTGTCGCTGACCACGGTGCTTGTGCGCCAACGGTTGATCAGTTGGTCCAGCTCTTCCGGCGGAATGCTCAGCAGAACCTTGTCGAGAATGCTCTGCAACAATGGCTGCCCTGGTGCCACTGCGAACGCGGCGACGGCGGGGTCGTCGCCAAGGATGGCAGCGATGCGCAGTTTGTCCTTGAAGACATGGTTGATGTAGTAGCTCGCATTGATATGGTTGCTGTAGGCGACATCGGCTTCTTCGTTGGCCACGGCCTCCATCAGGCCAAGCGGGTTGTCGACTTCGACGATTCTGGCGTGCGGGTATTGTCGCTGCACTTCTGCCAGTTGGGGCGAGCCACGTAACAGGGCAATTCGCTGGCCATCCAGCGCTGTGGCCTGGCTTGGCGAGGGTGAGGAACTGCGGGTTACCAGCACCCTGGGGCTGACCAGGTAAGGGCGGGTGTAGCGCAGTTGCTGGGCGCGCGCCGTACCGTAACCCAGCGCGCCGATCATTTGCGCTTCACCCCGGGCCAGTTGTTCAACCATGGTCTGCACTGAATGTTGCTCGATCAGCTTGAACTGCAAGCCGGTGCGCAAGGTTATCTGTTTCAGCAGCTCCAGGGTGATGCCACTTGAGCGCTGCTGGGTATTGTTGAATGTCAGTGGCGCCAGGGCCGGGTTGACCAGCACGCTGACGGTTGGATGCTGGGCGATCCAGTCTTCTTCCTCAGGGCTCAGGGCTGCCAGGTGTCGCATCATCAACAGGCTGGTGTTGCCGCTGGTCCAGCGGCGCAGGATGTTCAGGCGCTCGCTTTCGGTGATTCTGGCCAGGGCTTTATCGACCAGGCGCTGCAAGCGCGGGTTGTCATTGGCCAGGGCGAAGGAAAAAGTGCCAGCCGGTGCCAGGCAGAAGTGATCGATCTTGACTGTGCCCTGGTAGCTCTTGCCGATCAGGAAGTCGGTACTGATTGCATCGCCCAGGTAGGCATCCGCCTCGCCCAGTTCGACAGCGGCGAGGCCGGCCTGGGTGGAGCGGTAAAGGCTCAAACGGGCCTTCGGGTACAGTGCGCGGACTGTCTCGCCCGGCAGGTAGTGATCGACCATGGCCAGGCGCAGCCCATCCAGATCCATGGTGTTTTTCAGCGTACGGCCTTCGCGAGTGGCAATGACCGGCAGGTCGTCGGTGTAAGGCTGGCTGAGGACCAAATGGGCGTCGGCAGCCTCGAAACCATTTGAACTGCCCAGCAGATCGATGCGCCCGTCGCGCAGGGCGGCAATCGCTTCGTGCCGGTTGGGGAAACGCAGTACCTTGATGGGTACTCCCAATTGCTCGGCGATCAGTCCGGCGTAGTCCGCGCTCAGGCCTTCGTAGTCCGCCAGGCTGGTATTGATTTCAAACGGTGGGTAGTCGGGGCGCGAGCTACCCAGAATCAACACTTGGCGCTGCTGGAGCCATTGGCGGTCCTGAGCGTCCAGTGTCAAGGGTGAAGCGGCACTCAGCGAACGTGCCAGCAGGTTTCGTTGCTCACTGCCAGCCAGCGCCCCGAGAGGCCAAGCCAGGCACAGGGCCAGCAGCATGATCGACAGTGGGCGCGTCATGGCAGTTGATTGCTCAGTTGACGTTGTTGCGCTTGGCCAGATCAACCATTTCCACCAGCGACTCGGTCTTGAGTTTTTCCATGATGCGTCCGCGGTAGGTGCTGATGGTCTTGGCGCTGAGGTTCATGCAGGTGCCGATGTTCTTGTTGTTTTCGCCCCGTGACAGGCGGCGAAGCACTTCCATCTCGCGGTTGGAGAGGCTGCTCAGGCGCACGGTTTCGCTTTCCAGCGAGTTGCTGTTGACCGACATCTGCGGGAAGGTCGAGTAACCTTTGATCAGGGCCTTGAGGGCAAAGATCAGGGCGTCGTAGTCTTCTTCCTTGGTGACAAAGGCGCCAATCCCTGCGTCTAGACAGCGGCGTACGTAGAGGTCAGTTGCCTGGCCGGTAAGCACCATGATTTTTGGTCGGGGCTCCAGACTCTGCAGGCGCTTGATCACTTCCATGCCATCCAGGCCGGGCAGGCCGATGTCCAAGACCACCACGTCGGGCCGTAGCTCACGCGCCTTCTGTGCGACTTCACTGCCATCGCCCACCTCACCGATGACGTGGAAACGTTCGCGCTCTAGCAGTATGCGCAATGAAAGACGAACGATGGGGTGATCGTCGACGATCAGCACGGTTGTCATTTAGCTAACTCCTGTCGGAAGGTAATCCGTTTCCTGAAACTGTCAGGAATACGTTTGCATCGGCTTTTTCAGAAGCGTTGCAAGATACTTCCATTCAGGATGCTTGGTAATGGCGAGTATAGATCCGTTGAATATGCAGGTTGAGTTTGGTGAAAAGTCCTACAGGCTGCTGGGATTTGGCATCGCCAAGGCACAGGTTGGCGATGCCCATGGAGCGTCTCAGGCGCAAGCAGCGTGTGGTTTCAGCACGCGTTGAGTGGAGGCGGGGTTGTTGCTCAGTGCCTGGCCAACGCGGCTGGGTCGCGCTACCAATTGCCCCGAGCAGTTCGGGCAACGGCCATGTAATCGGGTATCGGCGCAAGCACGGCAGAAGGTGCACTCGAACGAGCAGATGAAAGCATCCGGGCTGTCACCCGGCAAATCGGCATCGCAGCATTCGCAATTGGGGCGTAGCTCCAGCATGGGCGTGACTCCGGTTCGAGAGAGGTACACCGGAGTCTGCTACGGCCTTTACGCGCTTGGCAATGCTTAATCGCCGGGGCGATACAGGTGGGCGTGGCCTGCTCGGTACAGGGCGGATTCGGCGAACGGTGCATCCCCCAGCACATGGCCTACGAGGATCAGCGAGGTGCGGCGAAACCCCTTGGCCGCAACCTGCTCGAGAATATTGCCAAGGGTGCCACGCACCCAGTCCTGATCAGGCCAGGTGGCGCGATGGACCACGGCAATCGGGCAGTCGGGCCCATAGTGGGGCATCAGCTCGTCAACGATTCGCGGTAGATGCTTGACCCCCAAATGGATGGCCAGGGTGCTGCCATGACGAGCCAGGTCCGCCAATTGCTCGCCAGCCGGCATGGGTGAACTGTCGCCGTAGCGGGTGAGGATCACGGTTTGCGCCACGTCGGGCAGTGTCAGTTCGCAGCCGAGCAACGCGGCGCTTGCGGCAGCGGCAGTCACGCCGGGAACGATCTGGTAGTCGATGCCAAGCTCGCGCAGGTGGCGGATCTGTTCGCCGATGGCGCCGTACAGACTGGGGTCGCCACTGTGTACGCGGGCCACGTCCTGACCCTTCTCGTGGGCCTCACGCATCGCTGCGATGATCTGCTCCAGGTGAAGCGGGGCACTGTTGATGACGGTTTGCGCCTGGTGGCCTTCAAGCACGGCTGCTGGAACCAGCGAGCCTGCATAGATGATCACTGGGCATTGGCGGATCAGGCGCTGACCCTTGACCGTGATCAGATCCGGGTCGCCGGGGCCGGCACCAATGAAGTAGACCGTCATGGAAAGTCCTTGCAGGTAAATGAATGGATCGATTATCGGCCACAAGCCAGGGCGAGGGTAGCCGGGCCAAGCACCTGGCGAGTAACCACAAGCCGCGCCGCACCTTGATGTCGGGTGGCAAGCGCCAAGGCAGCACTCTCCGCTACACCCCAGCAGCCGCTGTGAGCGAACACGGTTGGCGAACGGTGGCTGAGCAGCGGTTCGAAGGGCAGCAGTTGCGCAGAGTCGAACAGCGTAAGCGGCAGGTCGAGCTGTTCGGCGAGTTGCAGTAACCCCGGTTCGTCGGCTTTTGCGTCGATGCTGGCAATACCGCCCAGCGCGGCCACCGACAGGCCAAGCGCATCCAGCGCCTGGCGCAGCAGGGTGTCGAGCGTTGTCGCCGGGCAGCCCTGACGGCAGCCAATGCCTGCGTACAGCTTGGACGACGACACCCCAGTGGCCTTCAAGCCTGGCTTGAGCGGCGGTACAACCACGCGCTGATCAGGCCCAGTGCCAGCCAGAAGGCGGCATTGGTCAGCCAGGAGGCGAACACGAACTGGGTTTCCAGTGCTTCGGGGGCCAGGCTTTGGTGCACTTCAGGCTGCGGCGCGCCGATCACGTGCGGCAGGACCAGCACGACCGCGCCCAACGCTTTGAGCAAGCCATGCCGGGCGAAAACCAGCAATGCCAGGCCCAATGCGGTAGCGGCAGCGGTGCCGATCCACCAGGTTTGCCGTTGCCCCAGTTCTGCGGCGGCGGTACCGGGCAGTTCCGGTGGCAAGCCGAGGGTGGGGGCCAGGCAGAACACGGCGAACCCGGCCAGGCCCCACCATGCGCCGGTGGCTACCCGGTTTGGCTCGCGCAGGCTGTACAGCGCAGCCAGAATCAGCGCGAAGCCAACGGCCACCACCAGATTGCCGCCGGTGGTCGACAGCACACGTTGCCAGCCATCTTCCGGTGACCAGGCTTCAGCACTGTGTTCATGGGTGTGCGCCGCTTCGCCTTCATGGCTGTGCTGTTCAACAGCTGGCGCGGCGGATTCGTAGGTTTCCGCTTCAAGGATCAGGGGGGTGACCCAGAAGCTCTGCAGCAAGGTCAGCAGAAGTGCGGCAAGCAAGCCGCTGAAGCCTGCCGTACGGGCGATGCGCTTGATCATGCGGGCGGGCTCAGTGGCAGGGGAAGGCGGCGCTGTGGCGAGTATCGTGGGCGGCATTGTGGACCGCTTCGATGTGCGAGAAGCCTGCGAAATAGACCAGGCACAGGCCCAGCAGGCTGGCACCTACGGCGATAACGAGGCGCTGGCTGAGGGTAATGGGGGTGGCGATGCTGTGTTTGGCGCTGGTGACGGGCATGACGCGTTCCTCTGCTTTTTGTGGGCAATGGGCAGGCGCGGCAACCCCGGGCGCGAAGTGCCCAGGGGAATGCGACAGCGCCCGCCCACCGCGGGGTGTTCATGAACGCCAGGCCGGTCTCCGGGCTTGCGAGGAGGAGCAGGGCTCCTTGGAAAAGGTCACCTTCCCATGCCTGATGCACTGGCACAGTGGTCTAGACGCTTCGCTCGCTTACCGTTGCGGGGGCAGCACCGGCCTTGTCCAGCCCTGTCGAGGGGCTGTGACGCACCGGTTTCCCGTTTCACCCCCCTAGGGGGCACCTGAACGCAAGGCGTAAGGAGAGCACGGGGCGGGATGCGCGTCAAATGCAGTTACATTTCAAGAATGATTTTGCCCTGCTTTTGCTCTGCTTTTGCTTCTAGCGCGCGGTAGTTCAGACGCAGCAGATTGCGACTTCAGGAGGCCGAGTGGAGGTCTTGCGGAGGGAGGTGACGGGCATGGATGCCCGTCAAGCGCTGCGGCCCAGGATGGGCCGTACAGCGCGGTCCTCCCGGGAGCAAGACCGGAGCGAGGGAACCCCGGAGCGAAGCGTAGGGGCCGGATGTAGGAGCCGACGGTTTTTGGTTCCTTTTTGCCACGACTGTACGGACCGTACACGTGTCCACCATGTGTCCAGTCCGTACAGCCACGACAAAAAGGGACCCGCTGTAAGAGCGGAAAGGTGAATGTGCGTCACCACCGTGAATGGATATGCTCCAAACTTTCAAAACCGACGACGGCCAAAAAGCAGAAAAGCAGAAAAGCAGAAAAGCAGAAAAGCAGAAAAGCAGAAAAGCAGAAAAGCAGGAATTTAGCGGCACTTGAGGCAGGTGAATATCCATTTGCGATGGAGGCGCTTATTCACCTTTCCGCCCTTACGGCGGGTTCCTTTGGTCTTGGTGTACGGACCGGACACATGGTGGACACGTGTGCGGAGACATGGTTGACAGATTATGAACCGTAATCCGGCTTGGTCACGTCGATTGTCCGCAGGAAATGATGGCAGAAGTAGACATTGAACAAGCCCCCGCCTTCAGCATTAGGACGTATAGCAATTTCATGCCCAGCCAGGCCTTTCGCAATACTGAAGTAACGTTTCTGGAAACGGAACCGGCTGTGATAGACCTTGGCCACTACATCGTCAGGCCCGTACTCAAACGCCTTCAACTGCTGCGGATAGGCCCAAGTACTGGTGCGGTATCGGTCTATAGGCACCTGGTATCCCAAGGCTTGATGAGGCCGTTGGAGGTTATAGATATCGCGCCATCGATCAAACGCAGCTTGAGCCTCCATCAGCGTGGAAAACTGGCGCCCATCGAGCACCTCAGCTTTGAGAGAACGATGGAAGCGCTCGAGCTTGCCATTGGTTTGAGGATGATAGGGACGACTGAAACTTATTCGGATCCCCAGTTGAATCAGCCAGATACTTAGCTCTGTGACCTCTCCAGGATTGCGCGGTGAGCCCCACGGTGCACCGTTATCGACGTTGATTCGCGCCGGCAAACCATAGTGCTGGAAGACTTCCACCATCTTCTCCTTGACCGTCGCACCCCGTTCGCTGTCACAGGCCTGTATGGCCAGGCTGAAGCGAGAATGGTCATCCAGCACGGTCAAAGGATGGCATCGGCCTTGTTGCGTCGGGAAATGTCCTTTGAAGTCCATCTGCCATAGATCATTAGGAGCATCATGCTCAAACCTCAGCATGGCCTCACGCGTCGTTTGAGCAGGCAGAATCAGGCCATGGCGGCGGAGGATATTGGTAACGGTGCTGGGCGCGACACGGTTGTGCAGCAGGTTACTGATCGTGCGTCCTCCCCATGCCGGATGTTCTTGCCGAAGCGCTATGACTTCTGCCTCCAAGGCGGCTTCAGTCAGTTTCGGACTATTGAAGGGGCGTCGGGACTTCTCCTGAAGGCCTGACCGGCCTTGAGCCTCATAGCGCTCGAGCCATTTGTAGGCGGTTTGAGGGCTGATACCGAATAGCCGGCACAGTTGGCGTTTGTTGCTGCCGGGTTGCCGCGCCAGGGCAATAAACTCTTCTTTCAGGCTCATGGCATCTCTCGTATTCCAGGGCATGATGGCAATCCGGCAAAGTGAGCTCGCCGGAAAGTGTCAACCATGTCCCCGTACACGTGTCCACCATGTGTCCGGTCTATACATCTTGGCCAAAGGAACCAAAGCCGCTGGCTCCTACATCCGGCCCCTACGCTACGCTCCGGGGTCCCCTCGCTCCGGTCTTGCTCCCGGAAGGACCGCGCTGTACGGCCCATCCTGGGCCGCAGCGCTTGACGGGCATCCATGCCCGTCACCTTCCTTCGCAAGACCTCCGCTCGGCCTCCTGACGTCGCAATCTGCTGCGTCTGAACTACCGCGCACTAAAAGCAAGAGCCGAGCAACACCAACAGCAAGCGATCATGCGAACAGTTGACCACCCGCCACCCCACGCGTAGCCTTGCCGCTTCGAGGTTCTTCGGCCCGGCCGAAGCTAAGACGGGAACGCGGTACAAGCCGCGGCTGCCCCCGCAACTGTAAGCACCGACAACGGATCGACACAGCCACTGCGCCCGCGCGGGAAGGCGTCATCCCACCAGCCCCTTCGTAGCGGGGGGCGAAACGGTGCAAGCCAGGAGACCTGCCTCGAACGATTTCGACTTTCAACCGGGCGGGGTGATCCGGTGGCGAACAAGCCCGGCATGCCTTGCCCGTGGCTGTCGTCCCGCATGCCCGCCATCCTGCCAAGGGCATTGCGACATGAAAACACTGGCCAAGCTCCCCGTCACCATCGTCACCGGCTTCCTCGGCTCGGGCAAGACCACCTTGCTCCGGCACATGCTCGACAACGCCCAAGGCCGCCGTATCGCGGTAATCGTCAACGAATTCGGCGAACTGGGCATCGACGGCGAGATCCTCAAGCAATGCAGCATCGGCTGCACCGAGGAAGAAGCCAGCGGTCGAGTCTACGAGCTGGCCAATGGCTGCCTGTGCTGCACTGTGCAGGAAGAGTTCTTCCCGGTCATGCGCGAGCTGGTGGCCCGCCGTGGTGACCTCGACCACATCCTCATCGAAACCAGCGGCCTGGCCCTGCCCAAGCCCCTGGTGCAGGCCTTCCAATGGCCGGAAATCCGCAATGCATGCACCGTGGACGCCGTCATCACCGTGGTCGACAGCCCGGCGGTGGCCGCCGGCACCTTCGCCGCCTACCCGGACCAGGTGGACGCCCAGCGTAAGCTCGACCCTAACCTGGACCACGAATCGCCGCTGCACGAGCTGTTCGCCGACCAACTGGCCAGTGCCGACCTGGTGGTGTTGAACAAGGCCGACCTGATCGACGCCGAAGGCCTGGCCAAGGTCCGGGCGGAAGTCGCCGAAGAGCTGCCGCCAGCGGTCAAGGTGATCGAGGCCAGCAGCGGTCGACTGCCGTTGGAAGTGCTGTTGGGCGTGGGCGCCGAGTCCGAGGCGCACATTGACGGCCGTCGTACTCACCACGATTCGCACCACGAAGGTGATGACCATGACGATCATGACCACGACGCCTTCGACTCGATCTCCATCGACCTGCCTGAAGCCGACGAGAGCCTGCTGCTCGATGCCCTGACCCAGTTGGTGGTCGAATTCGGCATTCTGCGCGCCAAGGGCTTCGCGGCCATTCCGGGCAAACCGATGCGCCTGCTGGTGCAGGGCGTGGGCACCCGTTTCGACAAACACTTCGACCGCGCCTGGCGCGCCGACGAGCCGCGCATCACCCGCCTGGTGCTGATCGGCCAGGACCTGGACGCCACCGAGTTGGAAGCGCGCCTGCGCAAGGCCCTGGGCGCCTGACCCATGCACCTGCTGCGGACCCAGCCCGGCGGCTTCGTGCCGGACGACAGCATCGCCGATCTCGGCCAGACCCCCGCCGACCTGGTGATTCTCTGCAGCGGCGACTCACACCTGGCGTTGCTCGCCGAAACCGCCGAGCAACTGCCGCCGGGCTTCCCCAGCGTGCGCCTGGCCAACCCGATGCAGGTGCAGAACCATGCCTCGGTCGACCTGTACGTCGACCAGGTGTTGCGTCATGCCAAGGTGATACTGGTTTCATTGCATGGCGGCGTCGGCTATTGGCGCTACGGTGTCGAGCAGCTGGTCGAGCTGGCGGCGCGTGGCGTGCAGCTGATACTGGTGCCCGGGGATGACCGTCCCGACCCGGAACTCACCGGGTTGGGCACGGTGACCACCGAGCAGGCCGAACGCCTCTGGCATTACCTGCGTCAGGGCGGCAAGGCCAACGCCATCAACCTGTTCAACTGCATCGCCAGTCAGTGGTTGGGCTGCGATTGCGCCTGGGACGAGCCGCAGCCACTGCCCAGGACCGCGGTCTATCACCCGACCAAGGCCAGCGCCTCGCTGGAAGACTGGTACAGCCAGTGGCACCCGGAGCATCCGGTGGCACCGCTGCTGTTCTACCGCTCGCACCTGCAAGCGGCCAACACCGCGTTCATCGACGTGTTCTGCGAGCGCTTGCAGTCGGCCGGGCTCAATCCGTTGCCGATTGCGGTAGCCAGCCTCAAGGAAAGTGCCTGCCTGGAGCAGGTCGAAGCCTGGCTGGACGAAGTGGGCGCCGAAGTGCTGATCAACACCACGGGGTTCGCCCTGTCCAGCCCGGAGCGCCCCAACCTGCGGCCGTTCCGGCGTGATATTCCGGTGTTGCAGGCCATCTGCGCCCAGGATAACCAGCCCGGCTGGGAGGCGAGCGAGCAGGGCCTGGGCGCCCGCGACCTGGCCATGCATATCGCCTTGCCCGAGTTGGATGGGCGCATCATCACTCGGCCAGTGAGTTTCAAGGACCTGGCCTGGCGCAGCGAGCGCAGCCAGGCGGATGTGGTCTGTTACCGGGCCCATCCCGAGCGCATGGACTTCGTCGCCGAGCTGGCGCGGCACTGGGTGGAGCTGGCGCGCCTGCCGAACGGGCAGAAACGCGTGGCCCTGGTGTTGGCCAACTACCCGACCCGTGACGGGCGCATCGGCAATGGCGTCGGCCTGGATACACCGGCAGCGGCATTGAATATCCTCAAGGCCCTGCAGGCCGAGGGGTATCCATCGGCCGACCTGCCTGACAGTGGCACACAGTTGATTCAGCAGTTGTTGGGCGGAGTGACGAACGACCTCGACCATCTGGACCTGCGACCTTGCGCCCAGAGTCTGAGCCTCGCGGATTACCAGGCGGCATTCGAGCGCCTGCCGGACGCCAACCGCCAGGCCGTGCTTGAGCGTTGGGGGCCGCCCGAGCAGGACCCGATGTTCCGCAACGGCCGCTTGATGGTCGCCGGTCTGCGCTTTGGCCTGACCTTCGTCGGTATCCAGCCCGCCCGTGGCTATCAGGTCGACCCCAGCGCCGTGTACCACGACCCCGACCTGGTGCCGCCGCACGGCTACCTGGCGTTCTATTTCTGGCTGCGTCATGCCTACGCCGCAGACGCGGTGATCCATGTCGGCAAACACGGCAACCTCGAGTGGTTGCCCGGCAAGGGCGTCGGCCTGTCTGCTCAGTGCTGGCCCGACGCGTTGCTGGGGCCGCTGCCGAACATCTACCCGTTCATCGTCAATGACCCGGGCGAGGGCGCCCAGGCCAAGCGCCGGACCCAGGCGGTGATCATCGACCATCTGATGCCGCCGCTGACGCGCGCCGAAACCTACGGCCCACTACGTCACCTGGAGCAGCTGGCCGACGAATACTACGAGGCGCAACTGCTCGACCCACGGCGTGCCCGCGAGCTGCAGCGCGACATTCTCGAGCTGGTCAAGGTCAACCACATCGACCGCGAGCTGCAGCTCGAAGGCCAGTTGGACGACGCGGCGGTATGGCTGCCACGCCTGGACACCTACCTGTGCGACCTCAAGGAATCGCAGATCCGTGATGGCTTGCATGTGTTCGGCCAGTCACCTGAGGGCCGGCTACGCCTCGATACCTTGCTGGCATTGCTGCGGGTGGAGCGTGGCGATGGGCGTGGTGGCAACGCCAGCCTGCCGCGCGCGCTGGCCAAGGCGCTGGCGCTGGGCTTCGACCCGCTGGACTGCGAGCTTGGGCTTCCTTGGGATGGGCCGCGTCCCCAGTTGCTTCAGGCCGTCAGCAGTGGCGCGTGGCGCACTCACGGGGACACCCGCGAACGCATCGAACTGATGGCCCTGCAGGTGATCGAGCAAGCCCTGGCGGGCACTCTGCAGTTGCCTGAACATACCCAGTGGCAGGGTGTGCATGAGGTGGTGCAGGCGCTGCGTGATGAGGTCGCGCCGAATCTGGATGCTTGTGGCACATCGGAAATCAGCGGCCTGTTGGCAGCCCTGTCGGGGCGCTTCGTGCCTGCGGGGCCCAGTGGTGCACCCAGCCGTGGCCGTCTTGACGTGCTGCCCACCGGCCGCAATTTCTACACCGTGGATGTGCGCAACCTGCCCACGACCACGGCCTGGCGCCTGGGCTTCGCCTCGGCCAACCTGATTCTGGAGCGTCACCTTCAAGACCATGGCGACCACCTGCGCCAGTTGGGCCTGTCGGTCTGGGGCACGGCAACCATGCGCACCGGTGGCGATGACATCGCCCAGGCCATGGCGTTGATGGGCGTTCGGCCTGTGTGGGCGACCGGCAGCCAGCGGGTCGACGATTTCGAAATCCTGCCCCTGAGCCTGCTGGACCGCCCTCGGGTCGACGTCACATTGCGTGTTTCGGGCTTCTTCCGCGACGCCTTCGGTAACCTGATCCGTCTGTTCGATGCCGCCGTGCAGGCCGTGGCGGCACTGGATGAGCCCGACGACCTCAACCCCCTGGCGGCGCGGGTGCGCAGCGAGCGCGAAGCCCTGCTGGCGCAAGGCGTCTCGGCCGACCAGGCAGCCCGTGAAGCAGGCTGGCGAGTGTTCGGTGCCAAGCCTGGCGCTTACGGTGCCGGTGTGCAGAACGCCATCGATGGTCGCCTGTGGCACAGCCGCGAAGACCTGGCCGAGGTTTACCTCAATCACGGCGGCTATGCATACGGCAGTGCTGACCAGGGCACTCCCGCCCGTGCCCAGTTCGCCCAGCGCCTGAGCAAGGTGCAGGCGGTGCTGCAGAACCAGGACAACCACGAGCATGACCTGCTCGACTCCAACGATTACTACCAGTTCCAGGGTGGCATGCTGGCCGCCTCCGAGACTCTGGTCGGCACGACGGTGGCCAGTTATCACGGCGATCACAGCCAGGTCGATCGGCCCCGCATCCGCACCCTGAAGGAAGAGCTCAACCGGGTCATCCGTGCCCGTGCGCTCAACCCCAAGTGGATCGACGGCGTGAAGCGCCATGGCTACAAAGGCGCCTTCGAGATGGCGGCGACGGTGGACAACCTGTTCGCCTTCGACGCCACCACGCACCTGATCGATGACCATCATTACCAGTCACTGGCCGACGCCTACGTGCTCGACCCGGCGACCCGCGACTTCATGCGCGAGCACAACCCAGAGGCCCTGCGCGACTTGACCGAGCGCCTGCTGGAGGCTCAGCAGCGGGGCCTCTGGCAGGCCCCCGGTGACTATCGAGAGGCCCTCGAGGAGCAGTTGCTCGACGGCGAGGAACAGGCTTGAAATGAGTGAACCCGTGCAATTTCCCCTGGCGGCCGTGGTGGGCGCCGATGACCTGAAGCTGGCGTTGTGCCTGACCGCCATCGACCCGAAGATTGGCGGTGTGCTGATCGAAGGACCGCGCGGCATGGCCAAGAGTACGCTGGCGCGTGGCTTGGCAGACCTGTTGGGCGAGGGGCCGTTCGTCACCTTGCCGTTGGGCGCCAGTGAAGAACGGCTGGTCGGCACGCTCGACCTGGATGCCGCGCTGGGGCAGGGTAAAGCGCAATTCTCCCCAGGGGTGCTGGCCCAGGCCGACGGCGGCGTGCTGTACGTCGATGAGGTCAACCTGCTGCCCGATACCCTGGTGGACCTGTTGCTCGATGTGGCCGCCAGCGGCACCAACCGAATAGAACGTGACGGTATCTCCCATCGCCACAGTGCACGGTTCGTGCTGATTGGCACGATGAACCCGGAAGAAGGAGAGTTGCGCCCGCAACTGCTCGATCGCTTTGGCCTGAACGTGGCCCTGGAAGGGGTACCGGCACCGGAGGCGCGCCAGCACATCATTCGCCGCCGCCTGGCCTTCGACAGCGACCCTCAGGCGTTTTGCGCTCAATGGGCCGCCGCTCAGGCGCAGTTGCGTGAGCGCTGCCAGGCCGCGCGTCAGCAACTGGTGCACATTGCCCTGGACGACCAGGCCTTGGCCTGGATCACCGAACGCTGTTTCGCCGCTGGCGTCGATGGCCTGCGTGCCGACTTGGTCTGGCTGCGCGCGGCCCGCGCTCATTGCGCCTGGCGCGGTGCCGAGGTCATTGCCGAGGAAGATGTCGATGCCGTGGCGGAGTTTGCTCTGCGCCATCGTCGACGTGTATCGCCCCAGGCCACGCCGCCTTCGACGGCAGCGGATAGCGGCCAGGGCGACTCGCAAAAACAAGGCGGGCAGGGCGATTGGGGGGCTATGGCGCCCCAGCAGGTGGCCACGGGGGCGCGTCGCGAGGTGCCGAACTGGGCAAAAAAGCCCTGAGCATCCGCCCGCCCGAGGCCAAGGCGACGGATGCCAGACCCCGGGCCGGGACATTCAAGGGCGGCAGCCGAGGCCGTGCACAGGCCGCTTCGACAGGCCGGGTAGCCTGGTTGCCGACCCTGCTCAAAGGGCGCCCACGTTTACGTCAGGACCTGTGCTGGCAACAGCGCCGGGCGCAGGCCAACGAACTATGGCTGGTCATCGTCGACGCCTCGGCGTCAACCCGCCGTCACCAGGCGCTGACGCACACTAAAGGCCTGCTGGCGGAACTGTTCGACCAGGCTTATCGGCAGCGGGCACGCCTGGCCCTGTTGACGGCCAGCGGTGGTGCGCCCCAATGGCAGCGCCATGGCCTCAAGGCCTCGGCGGCGCTGCAACCCTGGTTGCAGGCACTGGGCGCTGGTGGTGGCACGCCATTGATCGCGGCGCTGGAGCAGGCCCGACAGTGGCTGCAGGCGCGGCGCAAGGCCTACCCTGATGAGGTGCAGCGCTGCCTGGTGTTCACCGATGGCCGCCTGCAGCGTTGGAGCGCCGTGCAGCCGATGCCGTGCGAGACACTGCTGGTGGACATGGAAATGGCGCCAATACGCCTGGGGCGTGCCAGGCAATTGGCCGAAGAACTGCAAGCCGACTATCAGCACCTGCAACATTTCAAAGTAATGCAGTAGTTACACTTTCTGGACGGCTGCGACACTATGTCGCAATAGAGAAAGTTGCCAGTGCGGCAATAACGAAGTTTCACAAGTGCGTGATCTGGCACGCACTTGTGTCGTCCGCAGGCATTACTTAGGCATCGACCAAGGTTGCAGGTCGTAACCTTTTTCGGACAACTCGGCACGCACTTCCTCGATCAGGCTCGCCCACTGGGCCGGGTCGGAATAGATACGCGAGGAAACTTGTTTGCTGCCGATACGGGTGCTGGTCCGGTCGATGACTGCCAGGCTCAGCTCGCCCGAACCGTTGGGGGCATCCCAGGCAACGCACTGGAAGGGTTCGAAGGCGTGGTCGGCAATCAGCAGTGCTTCGTTGACACGGAGCGGGGCATTCATGGTTCGGTCTCTCTATGGTCCCAAACATCGAAATGAAGTCCGCGTTGCCAGGTGCTCGCTAAAACATTTCGCGATACCCAGCGCGGGGTTATTCGTACTGATGCTTCAAGTCGGTGGTCAAGTCACATGGTAATTGTAAATTTTTTCAAAACGGGAAAAGTAGCTCCCATTCTGTGCACCCTGTGACGTCATCAAAGGGTGAAAATTCCCTTGTGACATTATGGTGACGAGCGTTTGCAGACAGACGGTAGTGGGCACCGCCAAGTTCGTTGCTACTGTTAATTCGGGCGTCGCAACTTACTGTTTTCATGTAAAAAACCATAATTTGGCGCCAAGGAAAGGTCATGCACGAGCCTGCATCCCAACGCCGCTTGCTCATCGTCGATCCTTGCGACGACTGCCACCGTCTTCTCCCCGGCCTCAGCGGTACTGGCTGGGATGTTCACAGTTGTACCTTGGGCGCCGCGCTCGAGTATCCCTGCGATGTTGGCCTGTTGCGCCTGCAGGCTTCGCACCTGCGACACCCCGATGCAGTCAAGGACATGATCAAGCGCAGCAATACCGAATGGATTGCCGTGCTCAGCGCTGAAGAACTGCGCATGCAGAACGTCGGGGACTTCGTTTGCGAATGGTTCTTCGACTTCCACACCCTGCCGTTCGACGTTTCCAGGGTCCAGGTTACCTTGGGCCGGGCCTTTGGCATGGCGCGCCTGCGTGGCAAGGGTGCGGTGCAGGTGGAGGAGCTGGAGCACGAACTGCTTGGCGACAGCCGGCCCATCCGTGAATTGCGCAAGCTGTTGGGCAAACTGGCGCCCACCGAGTCGCCGGTGCTGATAAGGGGCGAAAGCGGCACGGGCAAGGAGTTGGTGGCGCGTACGCTGCACCGTCAGTCGCAACGCTTCGATCAACCGTTCATCGCCATCAACTGCGGGGCGATCCCAGAGCACCTGATTCAGTCCGAACTCTTCGGCCATGAGAAGGGTGCGTTCACGGGTGCCCACCAGCGCAAGGTCGGGCGAATCGAGGCGGCCCATGGCGGCACGCTATTCCTCGATGAAATCGGCGACTTGCCGCTGGAGTTGCAGGCAAATTTACTGCGTTTTCTTCAGGAGAAGCACATCGAGCGGGTGGGTGGCAGCCAACCGATTCCGGTTGACGTCAGGGTACTGGCAGCGACCCATGTGGACCTGGAAAAGGCCATCGAGCAGGGGCGCTTTCGGGAAGACCTTTATTACCGGCTCAACGTCCTGCAGGTGGTGACCGCCCCGTTACGCGACCGCCACGGTGACCTGTCGATGCTCGCCAACCACTTCTCGCATTTCTACAGCCTGGAGACGGGACGCCGGCCACGCTCATTCAGCGACCATGCCCTGGCCGCGATGGGGCGGCATGACTGGCCGGGTAATGTTCGGGAGTTGGCCAACCGCGTACGACGGGGCCTGGTGCTGGCTGAGGGGCGGCAGATAGAAGCCCAGGACCTGGGCTTGCAGGTGATGGAGCAGCAGGACCAGCCGTTGGGCACGCTGGAGGACTACAAGCACCGCGCGGAACGCCAGGCGCTGTGCGACGTGCTCAACCGGCACAGCGATAACCTGAGTATTGCAGCGAGGGTGCTTGGGGTATCGCGGCCAACTTTCTATCGACTGTTGCACAAGCACCAGATCAGATAGCCTCCAAGGACCCCTTCGCGGTCCCTGAAGCAGAACGCGGCCTAAGTGCCGGACTCACTGCGGGGGCAACTGTTTTGTGGTGCCTGTACTGGCCTCATCGCCGGCAAGCCCGCTCCCACATGTACTGCAGTGATCTGAAGGTCAGCGCAGTAGATGTGGGAGCAGGCTTGCCGGCGATGGGCCGCAAAGCGGCCCCAATTGCGGTTGTTTCGTGCAGCACATCAGCTCGACTGCGCAATATGCCCGTCGGAAATGTCCTCGACCGGCTCTTCCTCACCGGGCAGCGCGGTGATCACACTGAAATCACTCACTTCCACCTCTCCACCGCCATACCCCAGCAAATGGAAGGAAAACGCCTTGCGCTCGGTCGGGTTATCGAACCCGAATTCCATGTCCAGGGGCCGGTCCGCCGTTACCAGAATCTCCTCCGGCAACCCCAAGGGTACATCCTGCTCCAGCTCCTTGGCCTTAAGCTGGATATAGGCATTGTGCTGCGGGTCGAGCGAGCGGATCTTGACCCGTACCTTGGTGTGCGAGCCTTCAGGCAACTCCAGATACTGCGCGCCGATCAGGTTGTCGGCCCAGTCGTCATGGATGCGGGCCTGCAACGGAATGGCGGACGGCCCGCCGAACTGATAGCGCAGGTTCAGCGGCGTCTGCAGCAAGGACTGGTCGAGTACGCCGGCCAGTGCGTTGATCTGCGGCCCGGTCACCGCATCGCCTGGCCCCAGGTACTTGGCCCGGTCGGCAATGAAACCCTCGCTGGCGTAGCGCCGGCAGCGTTGCTGGAAGTCGCATTCGGTGAACACGCCCTTGCCGTCGTGGTAGCGCAGCATGCCGTTGGTGTAGGCGATCATCTCGCGGCCACTGTCGTAGTCGCGAAACAGCGAGCGCCCGCCCAGGGCTGCGGGAATGGGCAGGGCGAAGTAGTCGAGCAGCGATGTGGCCAGGTCGATGTGGCCATAGGTGCCGTGTTTCAGGCGCGGCAATGCGGCCTGCTCGGGGGCGAGGGTGAGGTTGAAGCCCCAGGACGATGCCAGGCGGACGCCGTCGATGCCGTGGGACTCATCGGAGGTGACGACCACCAGGGTGTCCTTGAGTACGCCCTGTTGTTCGAGGTTATCGAGAAACGCGCCGATGGCATCGTCCAGGTAGGCCACCGCCGCCTGCTTGGCGGTGTCGTAGCGTTGCAGGTATTGCTCGGGTGCAGAGTAGGGCTGGTGCGTGCCTACGGTCAGCAGGGTGAGCATCCACGGTTTGTCCTGTTTGCGCAGCTGGCCGACATAGTCCAGGGCACCCTCGAAGAACGCCCGATCATCCTTGCCCCAGGGGAACTCCAGGTAGTTCTCGTTGCGGAACCATTCCAGGCCATGGACCGATTCGAAGCCGATGTGCGGCATGATCCGGTCCTTGGCCATGAAGCGCAGGCCCGCGCCCTGCAGGTAATGGGTGGTGAACCCCGCCTGGCGCAATTGCGCCGGCAGGCAGGCCTGGTTGCGCTGTTGCTGGGTCAGCAGCTCCATCCCCTTGGGTGTGCCGTTGGCCAGTTTGTCGTAGTCACCGCAGAGCATGGCATACAGGCCACGAATGGTCTGATGGGTATGCAGCACGTAGTCGGGTGTGTTCATGCCGCGTTCGGCCCAGCGGCTGAGCTTGGGCATGAGCTCTTCGTCGAAGCGGCTGTTCAGGGCCTGGCGGTTGGGCCTGATATAAGCGCCGGGGATGCCTTCGAGGGTGATGACCAGCAGGTTGCGGGCCTGGCCAGGCACGCCCAGCAGCCTCTGGCCATGCAGGTCGGACTGGGTAAGGCCGGCGCTGGGCAGTGGTGTTATCGGCTGTTGTTCGCCGAGCAGGTGCAGGGCTTGTTGCTGCACGCTGCCGACGCTTGCCGCCAGCAGTTGGTGCGGCAGGTTGTATTGGCGCCATTGGTCGGCATCGGACGGTGCCAGGTGCTGGTTGCCCCAGTGCACGCCAAACAGCAGCACCGGGATGGCCCAGGCCTTGCGGGGCAGGGGTGTGCTGCGCTGGTTGCGGCCATGCCAGGCGCTGACCAGCCACGCCAGCAGGCCAATGACCAGAACCCAGGGCATCCAGGCATGGGCCAGGCCGCCACCGGTGGAGTTTTCCATGAATTGCGAGTCGGTCAGGTAGCCCAGGTCACCGGCATTGGGTAGCCGACCGACGGCGCTCACCAATTCTGCCGAGGCTATCCAGAGCCCAGCCCAAGCCAGCAGTACCGGTAGGGCCAGCCACCAGGGCCGGCGGTCCAGCGCCAGCACCAGCAGGCTGCCGAGCGCGAGGTCCGACAGGTAACCGAGTGGATTGGACCACCCCAAGAGGGCACGTGCACCTAGTGGGATCACCAGCACCAGGGTTGCCAGGACGGCAAGACGAGTGCGAGGGTGGCCTAGCAGGTTCTTCACGAAAGCTTTCCTTATTGCCATTAAAACGTCATGTTTCTGTGCTCGATGATAACAGGCCAAGTTCAGGAAAGCGGTCGGTTACAAGGTTGGTTACCAAATGCCGGGCCTGGCGGCAGGCCCGGTCAGCTCAGAAGTAGTAAGGGAATTTCAGGCTGAAGGAGAAGTCCGGCGCATCGTCGGTCAGCCCTATGGACAAGTTCGGTACGATCGTCAGGTTGTTCGTGGCGGCGAAGGTCATGCCGATGTTGAAGTTCGCAGCGTTGTAGTCGCTGTTGCTGATCGACTGCCAGTCGCCGCCGTCGGGCTTGATCTTGCTTTTGCTCGAGAACTGGTCGGTGACCGAGAACGACATGCTCATCTTCTCGTTGAGGGCGAAGGCAATGCCGCCGCCGATCTGCCAGGAGTCGCCGAGTTTCACGTCCCCGCCCACTTTGCTATTGACCTGTGGGCTGATGTCGCTGAACGAGTCCTGCATGTTGTAGGTGTATTGCAGGCTGGCGAACAGTACTGCCGGGTCGAAGGTCTTGACCAGCGAGATACCGGGCGAGATCGACCAGATACCGTTGCCGGTCGGCAGGTCTTCCGGAACAGCCAGGTTGTCGTTGCCAGGGCTCTGGATCAGCTTGATGCCGTACGGGTCCTTGCCGGTCGGGGCCTTGACCCGCAGGGTGGCCACGGCATCGGGCCAGGTTTCGTCTTCATCGAGGAACTTGTAGGCAATGCCGAAGTTGACGTCGCCGAGGGTTGGGTCGCGTTTCACCGAGTCTTCGGAAGTGACCCCGGCGGCACCGCCTGCGCCACCCGAGGAGTAGGAGGAATCGCGGTAGACGATAGGTACGTTGATATCGAACTGCCAGCGCTGATCCAGGTTGTAGCGGGCCGTCAGGTCCAGAGTCCAGTTGTCGGCCTTGATGCGGTCGATGTTGATGTTGCCGAGGAAAATCGAGTCCAGCGCCAGGAACCCGTTGAGGGTCAGGGCCCGGGTGTCGTAGTGGGTGTAGGTCAGGCCGGTTTCGACGCTGAACTTGCCGCCGCCGAAAAAGCCGCTGGCCTCGTCATACAAGTTGGACACGCTCTGCGCAGGCTCGGAATTGTCCTGCAACGATTGCCCGTACGAGCTGCCAGTGGTGCCGGGCGCGCCGGAGGCCACGGTCTGGCTGCCCTTGACGCCCTCTGCCGGCGACTTGGTCAGGCGCTTGGGCGCAGGGGCCTGCGGCGCCTCTTCGACCTGGCGCAGCCTTTGTTCCAGCACCATCAATGCGTTCTGTTGTGCTTCGTAGCGCTGTTTCAGCGCGATGAGTTCCTGTTTCAGTGCTTCGACCTCAGGGTCCACAGCTGCCTGCAGCAGGGTGGCCGGGGCCAGGGTACTCAAACAAACGATAGCTCTTAGCGTCAACAAACGGTGCATGGGGTAGCCGTCCCTTCTGACTGCTTTCGATGAGACTGAGCGTAGATCAGTATCCGAGATTACGAATGCCTTTGAGCTGGTCCAGGTTGACGCTCATCGAGCCCGCCGTAGGCGCGTTGTCACGCAGTACCACATTCAGCGAGGTGAGGTTGCTGACCCGGTTGCTGGCCCCGAGCAAGGTGGTGTTCTGCATCAGTCCACCCTGGCCAATGCGCTGCAAGGTGTTGCCCTGGTTGTTGTTGGCGACGATGTTCATCTGTATCCCGGTGCCGGAAGAGGACACCTTGAGCGAACCCGCGCCATTGCTTCCGCTCAGCGTGGAGCCGTCGGCCAAGGCCTGGCCCTGAGGTTTCGTGGTCGGGGCCTGGTTACCCTTGGTCACGTTGATGTCGACATTGTTATGGGCCGTGTTGTAGTCACCCGCGGCACGTACCACTTGGGTCACGCCTTCGGTGGTGTTCAGGCCGCTGCCACCGGTAACCGTCCCGGTGCCGTTGCTCTTGGGCTGGGAGTTGCCCGTGCCTTTTTCGTCGATCATCGACACGTAGAACTGCGGCTTGATGGTCGATTGCTGGATTTGCATCGAGGACGTTGCACCAATCACCTCACCATTGGCGTTCTGCCAGGTGCTGGTCATGACGATGCCGAAACTGACGATGCGCCCCGGCATCACATAACGGCCGCGAAGGCTGGCCAGTTCCTGGTCCTTGAGTTCGATCGGTTTGAACGTCTCTGCCTGGGTCGGCAGGGTAGCGGCCAGGCACATGACTGCCAGCCAGGTTGAAGTCTTCATGGGGTGCTCCCGGAGCCTCTTGCCCACAGTGATTTAGAAGAAGTCGCTTTGGATGAAGCCAAAGTCCATCAACTCGGCGTCCTGCACCGGGGTGAAGTTGCTGATGCGGTTCTTGGCGCTCAGCGGTAGCGGCGGGTCGAGCAGTATGTTGTTCTTGTCGTATCCCTGGCCGATGACGGCGAAGATGATGCCGTTCCAGCCTTTGACGAAGTCCTCGACCTTGAAGCGTTTGTGGCCCAGCACCGGGTCACCGATGTAGACCCAGCCTCTGTCGACCTTCTGCATGACCACGAAGTGCTTGTAGCCGCGGATGTCCATCAGCACGACCACCGGAATGCGGATGCTCTGCAGGGTGTCGGGGGCTACCTTGTAGCCACGGGCACGCATGCCGAGGCTTTCCACGTAGCGCTTCATGTCGAGCATGGAAAAGCCCTGGACACGAACCTGGTCCGGGTCGGCGTGGGCCAGCATGCCTTCGATGATTTGATGTTCGTCGACGTCCAGCCAGTAGGCTTGACGCAGGATGGTCGCCAGCGCTGCGGCGCCACAACTGAAGTCGGTTTTCTGCTGCACCAGGTCGGCGAACTTGCGTTCGCGGATGCTCTGGATGGGTTTGTAGATCACCGCGCCACCAGGCAGGACGGACAACGGCATCTGGGCTGCTTCGCTCACACTGGCCATGCACAGCAAAAACGCCAAGGCGATCATGCGCATGTTCGACGCCCCCCTGTATTTCTTGTTAGAAAGAGGCCCCCCGAAGGGGGCCTCCAGGCCGCAGTTGTTACATCGAGGTGTTGGAGATGGCCAGCGAGTTGCTTTGCTGGTTGCCCACACCGGCTGCCACGTTGACGCCCAGGTTGCCGCTGCCACCGTTCACCGAACCACTGAGGGTTGCGGTGTTGGTCACAGGGTTGGCCCAGCCGGTCGGGGTCAGCACTTGGAACGAGACGCTGTTGCTCATTGCGTACTCGCTAGCCTCGCTGTAGCTCTTCGAGATGCTGTCCGAAGACTCCGAAGATTTCTCGCCGGATTTCTCGAAGGCCGAAGCGTTGGCTTTCTCCCATTCCGAAGCCTTCGCTTTTTCCCACGAAGAATCGCGAGACTTCTCGTAAGAGGAGTCGCGAGACTTGTCGTACGAAGAGTCACGGGTCCGGTCGTACGAAGAGGTGTACGACTTGTCGAACGACGAGTCGTAGGACTTGTCGAAGGACGACTCGTGAGTGCGGTCGCGGGAGGTGTCGACGCTTACGTCGAGGTCGGCGTTAACCGAGCCGTCGAAGCTCTCGCTGCGGGTCCGGGTGAACGGGCCGAAGGTCGAGGTCCTGGTTGCGTCGGCGCTGACCGAAGCGTCCAGCGAAGCGTTGAGCGAAGCACTCGAGGTGGAGCTGGAGCTCGAGTTGTGCGAACCGCTGGCATCCCAGCTGTTCGAGCCGTTGGCTGCCATGTTGTTCGAACCGCTGGCGCTGCTGCTGCTAGAGCCACTGGAGTTCATGCTGCTCGAGCCGCTGGAGTTGCTGCTGCTCGAACCACTGGCGCTGCTGCTCTTCGAACCGCTGGCGCTGCTGCTTTGCGAGCCAGCCACGCTGAAGCTCGAGCTGGAGCTCTTGTCGATGTTGGCATCGAACGAGCCGCTGGCCGAGGACGAACCGCTTTTCGAGGTGGTGATGGTGATCGTATCCACCCGATAGGTGCGGTCGGCACGGTTGATCACGGTCAGGCCGGGGCCGCTCTGGTTGGCGGTGGCTTTGGCAGTGGCATCACCAATTGGCGCACTGTTGTTGGCAATGGCCATGGTGTTTTTCTGCTGGTTCAGGTCGCCGCCAGCAATGTTGATACCCATGTTGCCGCTGCTGCCGTCAGCCGAGCCGGCCATGACGGCAGAGCTCTGGGTAGACCAGTTCTTGACGGTGTTGTTGTTGCTTCGCTGAACGACACTGGCGGTGGCTTCGGCATCGCCGAAGACGAAGCTGTTGTCGATGGCGGAGTTGTCGGAGGCGCTGTTGGCGATGGCCGCAGCGTTGTCTTGTTGGTTGCCGTTACCGGCAGCCACGTTGATGCCGACGTTGCCGCTGGCGCCGGTGGCGGAGTCGCTCATCTCGGCCGAGTTGATGGTGCCTTCGTTGAACACGAAGTTGTCGTTGCTTCGTTGAGTGTCTTTCGCTTCGGCAGTAGCTTTGGTGTAGATGGGTTTTGGAGGAGGATTGTGGTGGCCATGGTGGCCTCCACGCCGATCGTTCTGATCCGCTTGTGCAGCAACAGCCATGACCGCAGCAATTGCGAAAACCAGAGGCTTAAGTGCCATCGAGGGTTTCATGGTGTTTCTCCGTCTTTTTTTTCGGTTAAGTGTTGTTCTTACCTTTTTTGCCCATTTTCGGGTCAGTTCGCGACCCGTACGCTCAGGGTGTTTGCCGTCTGGTTGCCCACCCCGGCGCTCTGATTCAACTGGATGACTCCACGGCTACCGGTGAATGCCTGGTCACCGGTGGTGACCTGGCGATAGCCGGGAGAGGCATCAGTTGGATCGGAGCTGTTGATCAGCGCCACGTTCTGTTGCAGAAGGACGCTGTCGTCGATGCTTTGCGGTTGTGAACTAATGCTGATACGCAGTGCGTTGGCTTGCTGGGTGCTGGCGCCAGCGCTCTGGTTAACGCCCAGTGCGCCGCTGCCATGGCTGAAGGCATCGCCCTGGATGCTGGCGCGGGCATCCATGTTGGGGTCTATCACCGATTGCAGGCGTTGGCGGATCTGGGTGGTGGCGTTGGCCCCATGGCCATTGGCGATGGCCCGTGCGTTGGCCTGTTGCTGCAGGTCGCCCGCCGCCTGGTTGACGCCTAGGTTGCCTTGGTATTGCGCGCCGGAACTGTCGATGGTGGCGTCGTTGATCACGGGGGATTGGGCCAAGGCCGATGCACTGCAAAACGCGGCAAGGATTAACAGCGTCTGCCTCATCTCATTTGCCTCCGGTGAGGATCTGCAGCGGTGCCAGGCCGCGTTGGACACTCGAATTGACCATGTTGGAAATGCCGTTGCCTCCCCCTGTGCCACGGCCGGCGGCCATGTTGGGAAGCTGCGTTTGGTTGCCGATGGTGCCGCCGATGTTGTTGGTCTGCTGTGTGACCAGCGAGGAAATGCCGGTACCGCTGGTGATGTTGGCGAAGTCGCCATCACTGAGCTCGCTGGTTTGCTTGAGCACGTATGCAGAAGGGTTGGCGTTGGCGGTGGTGGGGTTGGGGTCGGGTTCCAGAGGGGCTCGGATGGCCATGCGGGGTTGGACATCGCGGGTGATCACGATGATTCCGTTGTCGGCCTGGGCCGGCAGACTGAGGCATGAACCCAGTACGCACCCGACCAGCAGGCGGCGAAAAAGGCCTTTATCGAGTTTCTCCACGGTGGCAATTCCTTCTTTCCGTTCGCTGGCCCGTTATCAGCGTTGCGAGGAGGAGAGCAGGAGCTGTGCCGCTTTTGGTTTTTATAGGGTATTCAAAGACTTGGCTTTGATAGCTGGACGCGTTGTCATTTAGCTGTATCAGCGTCGAGACACTGGGCAGGCCAAGAACCGCTTTTTCCGGTGGTAGCCTTGCCCGAAGCGGCTTTGGCACGACTGTATCGTGGGCGCAACACTCGCCCCGCAATTTGGGGAAAGTGCGCAAATACGGGGGCTATGGCCCAGTTTGGTGTGTCAGGGGCTTAACACACCACGGGGGTTGCGAGCAGTTGCCGAACGGCGTCCAGGGCCGCTGCGCTGCGGGTCGGCCAGTCGCCACCGATTACCTGCAGGGGTTGTTCATGGCGTTGCAGCCAGCCCAGGCTGTCGGCAAAAAAAGCCTGACGCGCACTCAGCTCCGGTTGGCAGCGCTGACCATCGCCTACCCAGGCGACGCCCTGTGGGTCCAGTAATAGATGCAGGTCGTAGTTACGCTCGAGCAGGGCGTGCTCGATCCAGTCCGGGCAATCGCCAAACAGCGCCCGGCTCCACAACAGGTTGCTGAGCAAGTGGGTATCGAGAATCAGCAGTTCAGGCTGGCGGGCGCGAGCAGCGTCTTCCCAGGCCAGTTGGCCGCAAGCGATGCTGGGGATATCGGCGTAGCAGGTGTCGCGTTGTTCCCGGTCGATGAAGTGGCGCACGTACTCGGAAACCACCAGGCCGCCAAATTGCGCCTGCAGCACACCGCTGAGCCAGCTTTTGCCACTGGATTCGGGGCCGCACAGCACTACGACTTTCATTGGGCCACCAATGCCGGGTCGCGGCGCCATTCAAGCCAGCCACGCATGGCGATCACGGTCAGTACGGCGAAGAAACCGGCGGTGAAGTACAACTGCTGATGCAGGTACTGCCCGACGTAGATCACATCGACCACCACCCACAACGGCCAGCACTGCAGGCGCTTTTGCGCCATCCACACCTGCGCCACCAGGCTGAAGCCGGTGAGCGTGGCGTCCAGCCAGGGCAGGGCGGCATCGGTCCAGAAGGCCATGGCTGCGCCCAGCGCAAGGCTCAGCAGCAGGCCGGCAAGCAGGCTGAAAAGCACGGCGGGCCGGTTCAGGCGTGTCACCTTCCGTGCATCCTCGGCCCGATCGGGCCGGCGCCACTGCCACCAGCCGTACAATTGCAGCGCAGCGTAGGCCAATTGCAGCAGCATGCCCGAGTACAGCTTGACCTCGTAGAACAGCCAGCCGTAGATCAGCACCATCACCAGGCCGATTGGCCAGCACCAGGCGTTCTGTTTGACGGTGAGCCAGACGGCGGTGACGCCGAGCACGGCGGCGATGAGCTCAAGGCCGGACATCGGCGATCCTTGGAATGGGAGGGGGCGCGATTGTAGCCTGTGCGAGCTGTCGGGTGACAAGGGTTTGTGAGCTGGCTCCTACGGTGCCTGTTCAGGCCTCATCGCCGGCAAGCCGGCTCCCACAGGTACAGCGTCGCACCTGAGACCGGCGCAACACCTGTGGGAGCCGGCTTGCCGGCGATGAGGCCGTAACAGGCAACCCTGTCAAACCCTGAACTGACGCAACAGTTGCTCCAGGTCCTCGCTCAAACGCGCCAGCGACTCCCCGGCATCGCTCGACTGGCGCGCAGCGTCTGCGGTCTGTTGCGACAACCCGGCGGTGTCCAGCACATTGCGGTTGATCTCCTCGACCACATGAGACTGTTGCAAGGTGGCGCTGGCAATCGACGCATTGAGCGCAGTGAGGTTGTGCAGTGCCTGGCTGATGGCATCCAGGCTGGAGCCGGCTTCGCGGGCCTGCTCGACGGTTTGCCGCGAAGCTTCGCTGCTGGTGTCGATGGCTTTGACCGCAGCGTCCGACTGCCCCTGCAAATGCTCGATCATGGTGTGAATTTCTGCGGTCGACTGCGCCGTGCGCTGGGCCAACAGGCGCACTTCGTCGGCCACCACGGCAAACCCACGGCCTTGTTCACCTGCACGGGCCGCTTCGATGGCAGCGTTGAGAGCCAACAGATTGGTCTGCTCGGCGATGGAGCGGATCACGTCGAGCACGCCGCCGATCTTGCTGCTGTGCCCGGCCAGTTCGCGAATCACCTGGACGGCTTGTTCGATGGTCTGCGACAGGCGGTCGATCTGCTGCAGGCTGCCGTGAATCGCCTGCTGACCGTGCTCGACCTGCTGCTGTGCGGCACGCATCTCACCAGCCGCCTGCTCGGCAGTCTTGGCCACGTCCTGCACGGCGTAGGTCACTTCATTGACCGCAGTCGCCACCTGGTCCATCTGCAGCGACTGCTGGGCGCTGTGCTGCTGGGCGGCGCCGGCGTTGTCGCCGACATGGCTCGCGGACTGGGCCAGGGCATGGGCGGCGCCCTGCAACTGGCCGACCACACCCTGCAACTTGCCGTTGAAGCGGTTGAAGTGCTCGCCCAGGTGGGTGATCTCGTCGCGGCCGTGGGTGTCCAGGCGTCGGGTCAGGTCGCTTTCGCCACTGGCAATGTTGCCCATGGCCTGCACGGCCTCCTGCAAGGGGCGGGCGATGCTGCGGGCGATGAGCATCACCATCAGGGCCATCAGCAGCGCGATGCCCAGGCCGACCAGGCTTGCGTCACGCAACTGGCGGGCGAACTCGGCTTGCACATCGTCGATGTACACCCCTGAGCCGATGACCCAGCCCCAGGGCTTGAACAATTGAATGTAGGAAGTCTTGGCCACCGGGTCGGTGGCGCCCGGCTTGGGCCAGCGGTAGTCGACCGGGCCTGCGCCCTGGCTGCGGGCGAGGGCGACCATTTCATTGAACACCGCGAAACCGTCCGGGTCGCGGATGGCCGACAGGTCCTGGCCGTCGAGCTTGGGGTTGGCCGGGTGCATGATCATCTTCGGCCCCAGGTCGTTGATCCAGAAATAGTCGTTCTGGTCATAACGCAGCCCGCGCACCACCTGCAGAGCCTGCTGCTGCGCAGCTTCGCGGCTAAGGCTGCCAGCGGCTTCAAGGCCTTGGTAGTAAGCCAGCACACCTGCGGCAGTCTGGACCACGTGGCGGGTCTTCTCCGCCTTGGCCTGGTACAAGTCGCCGTGGATCTGGCGCAGCATCAACAGGCCCAGCACCACCAGCATCGCCACTGCCACCAGCAGAATCAGCCACAAACGGCGGCTGATCGACATCGACCTCAAGGTCTTCATGAAGGTTACTCCCGCATTGTTCTTGTTATTCAGGTGCATCCAAACACGCTTTGCCGTCGCCCCCCACTCGACTAATGGCTAAGTGCTAGATCCGGGCTACTCTGCCGCTGTTGATGCAAGCCATTGCAGAGCGGCTCTGTTAGGATTTCGGCCGCTCAAGATGAAACCTTTAGGCAGCGTGAACTTTTCGGCTGGCGTTACCACCAACAGTCGCTGTAAAACAGCCGCGCCGCGTGCGGCGAAACATAAGCAAATCAAGAACTAGGGGCCTGCAGTGAGCAGTGCCCCATCGGGGGAACGATGGATTTTTGGACTGCCTTCCAGGCAATCATCTTAGGTGTGGTCGAGGGACTGACGGAGTTTCTGCCGATTTCCAGTACCGGCCACCAGATTATCGTCGCCGACCTGATCGGCTTTGGTGGCGAGCGGGCCATGGCGTTCAACATCATCATTCAGCTGGCGGCCATCCTGGCGGTGGTGTGGGAATTCCGGCGCAAGATCTTCGATGTGGTCTTTGGCCTGACCAGCCAGCCCACCGCCCGGCGTTTCACCGGCAACCTGCTGCTGGCCTTCATGCCCGCCGTGGTGCTCGGCGTGCTGTTCGCCGACTTGATCCACGAATACCTGTTCAACCCGATCACCGTGGCGGCGGCGCTGGTGGTGGGCGGGGTGATCATGCTGTGGGCCGAGCGGCGCGACCATCGCGTCGAGGTCGACCATGTCGACGACATGCGCTGGAGTCACGCCTTGAAAATCGGCTTCGTTCAGTGTCTGGCCATGATTCCGGGCACGTCGCGTTCCGGCTCCACCATCATTGGCGGCCTGTTGTTCGGCCTGTCGCGCAAGGCGGCCACCGAGTTTTCGTTCTTCCTGGCCATGCCCACCATGGTGGGCGCGGCGGTGTACTCGGGCTACAAGTACCGTGACCTGTTCCAGCCCAGCGACCTGCCGGTATTCGCCATTGGCTTCGTGACCTCGTTCATCTTCGCCATGATCGCCGTGCGTGGTCTGCTGAAGTTCATCGCCAACCACAGCTACGCAGTGTTCGCCTGGTACCGCATTGCCTTCGGTCTGCTGATTCTGGCCACCTGGCAGTTCGGCTGGGTCGACTGGTCGACGGCGCACGGCTGATATGGCGCGCACGCAAGACAAGGTGCAGCAGGGCGCCGCTCGGCAGGAGGGCGTACGACATGCCCGCCTGAAGCTGCTGCTGTTGGGCGCGTTGTGCCTGCTACCAGGTGTCGGCGTGGCACAACTGGCCTGGAGCGGGCAAGCCTGGTGGCCGCTGGCGGTTTACCCGGCGGCGAGCCTCATTTGCCTGCTGCTGTACTGGCAGGACAAGCACCAAGCCCGCAGCCAGGCCTGGCGCACACCAGAGAAGGTGTTGCACGCCAGCGAGCTGCTGGGTGGCTGGCCCGGAGCTTTGCTGGCCCAGCAGCTGTTTCGACACAAGACCCGCAAGGTCTCGTACCAGTTGGTGTTCTGGGCCATCGTGATGCTGCATCAGGTGTTCTGGGTCGACTACCTGTTCCTGAATCATCAGCTATTCAGGCTGTTCTGAGCCAGGTGTAAAACACCCTTCACAACACCAGCCCCACCTGCAATCGCTTTGGCAAGCGCCGCACCACCAGTTGGTGCGAGCGCTGCAGCAGGTCGCACAGCTCATCGCGGCCCATGGGGTAGGGCGGCGTCATGCTGATCCACCGTGCCCGCGCCAGGTAAGGCGCCGGGCGTACCCCAGGGCGGTCGCAATAGCCCAGAAACAGCTCATCGGCGACCTTGAACGACAGCCCCGCGCCCGCCAGGTCCATGACTGCGAACATCTTGTTGCCGGCCACCGAGAACACCCGAATACCACCCCATTTGTAGTCTTCCCGCGCCCCCGGCAGGCCAAGGCAGAATGCCGCCACCTGTTCTTCGGTCATTTTCTGCTTAGACATAGCGTTCTCCGCAGGCCTCGAACGAGGTCGCCAGGTGATCGATCCAGGCCCGCACTGCCGGCAGCAGGCCCCGTCGATGGGGGTAGACCGCCTGCAGATAGCCGCCGGGCAGTGACCAGTCCGGCAGCAGCCGCACCAGCTCGCCCCGTTCCAACTGCTCTTCGCAGAACATGCTTGGCAGGGCCGTGAAACCGAGCCCGGCGCGCACGGCCGCGCTGCGCACCACGAAGTCATCGATGGCCAGGCGCGGCTCCAGCGCGACCTCCTGCTGTTGGCCGTTCGGGCCATGCAGGCGGAAGTGCACCAGCCTGTCGGCCTCCGCCGCGCCCAGCACTGGCAGAGTGGCCAGTTTGGCGGGGTCGCGAATATGGTCGGCAAAGCCCGGGGCCGCCACCAGTTGCATCTGTGCCTGGCGCAGGCGGCGGGTGACCAGCGCCGGGTCTTCATCGCCCAGGTCGCGGACCCGCAGGGCCACGTCGATACCCTCGGAAATCAGGTCGACCCGGCGGTTGAGCAGCACCATGTCCAGTTGCACCTGGGGGTACTGCTCCAGAAAACGGCTGACCACATCTGGCATGAACGCATGGGCCAAGGCGACCGGGCAGGACACCCGGAGCCGACCACGCGGCTCGCTGCTCATGCTGGCCACCACCTCGTCGGCCGCTTCTGCTTCCAGCAGCATGGCCTGGCAATGATGCAGGTAGCGCTCGCCCACGGCGGTGAGCTTGAGCTGGCGGGTGGTGCGTTGCAGCAGGCGTGTATCCAGGCGCTCTTCCAGTTCGGCGATGCGTCGCGACAGGCGTGACTTGGGGATGCCCAACTGACGCCCGGCTGCCGCGAAACCCCCGGCTTCGACGACCTGAGCGAAGTAAAAGAGGTCATTGAGGTCTTGCATGGTCATGTCTCACTGTCCTATCTGTGGGACAAACTAACGCATTTTTGCTGTCTTATCAGCCATTGGCTGCCCCGGTAGGATTCTCCCCATCGTGATCGCCCACCGCCGCGGTCTTCATTCACAGGAGAGTCCCATGAAACTGTTGCATATCGATTCGAGCATCCTGGGCGACAATTCCGCCTCCCGCCAGCTGAGCCGCGAAGTGGTCGAAGCCTGGCAAGCCGCGGACCCAAGCATCGAAGTGGTTTACCGCGACCTGGCCGCCGACGCCATCGCCCACTTCTCTGCCGCCACCTTGGTTGCCGCCGGCACCCCTGAAGACATGCGCGATGCCGCCCAGGCGTTCGAAGCCAAGCTCAGCGCCGAAACCTTGGAAGAGTTCCTGGCCGCCGACGCCGTGGTGATCGGTGCGCCGATGTACAACTTCAGCGTGCCGACCCAACTCAAGGCTTGGATCGACCGCGTTGCCGTCGCCGGCAAGACCTTCCGCTACACCGAAGCCGGCCCTGAAGGCCTGTGCGGCGACAAGAAGGTGGTGCTGGTGTCCACCGCAGGCGGCCTGCACGCTGGCCAACCGACCGGTGTCGGCCACGAAGACTTCCTGAAAGTGTTCCTCGGCTTCATCGGTGTCACCGACCTGGAAATCGTCCGTGCCCACGGCCTGGCCTACGGCCCGGAACAGCGCAGCAAAGCGATTGATGACGCTCAGGCGCAAATTGCCAACGAGCTGTTCGCTGCCGCCTGATCCTCAAGCGTAAAAAGAAACGGCTGTCACCTTAGGTGTCAGCCGTTTTTTTCATTTAGTTTTCATCCGCCCCAGGCGTTGCTGGTTCTATGCTGGCTCCATCCTTTTGCTCCGCAGGGGTCGCCAGCCGATGAGCACCTCCCGAATCTTGTTGGCGCTGGTCCTGTTCGGTGGCCTGCTGGCCCGTGCCGAGGCGCAGCCTTGGGAGGTCGGTCTGCACCGCATGACCCTGGCCGACCCGGTCGACGCCCGCCCCATGCAGGCCTTGGCGTTCTATCCATCCACCGGCGAGCCCCGGACCAGCCGTATCGACGGCTACCCGGTCCGCGTGGCCGATGAGGCCCCGGTCGCCTTGGGCCAATTCCCCTTGCTGGTACTGTCCCATGGCAACACCGGCAGTCCGCTGGCGTTGCACTACCTGGCAACGGCACTGGCCCGCCAGGGCTTTGTCGTGGTGGCCGTGGTTCACCCCGGCGACAACGCCCGTGACCACAGCCGCCTGGGCACGTTGAGCAACCTTTACGGCCGCCCACTGCAGATCAGTGCCGCCATCACCGCCGCCCGTGGTGACCAGTTGCTGGGGCCATATCTGAACGATGGCAAAGTGGGGGTGATTGGCTATTCAGCCGGCGGTGAGACGGCCTTGATTCTGTCCGGCGCGCAGCCCGACCTGGACCGCCTGCGCCGCTATTGCCTGGAGCGCCCAGGCGATGCCGACGCCTGCAAGACCCACGGCGTGCTGATTGCCGACCGCAGCGAGCTGGCCCCCCAGGCCGACGCACGAGTGGGGGCGGTGATGCTGATGGCGCCGCTGAGCCTGATGTTCGGCCGTCACGCCCTGGCTGGCGTGAAAGTACCGGCGTTGATCTACAGTGGCGACAGCGACCAGCTGGTGGCGGTGGACCGCAATGCCGAAGCCCTGGCCCGCAAGCTTCCGCTCACCCCGGATTACCGCCTGCTGGCCGGTGCCGGGCATTTCGTGTTCATGGCCCGTTGCGATGAGGAACAGCGTGCCCGCATGCCGGTGCTGTGCAAGGATGCCGATGGCGTCGACCGCCAGCATATTCACCACTCCTTGCAGCGGGACACTGCGGCGTTCTTCAGCCAGGCGCTGGGCGCGCCGCAACCGGCCGAGCGCTCAACTGCGGTGGCTACGCCGAGCCAGCAGCAGCGTCAGTCCAACCCCTGACAGGGCAAGCAGGGCCGCAACGCAGAAGATCGAGGCGTAGCCCAGGTGCACGGCGACCGCGCCCATCACCGGGCCGGCGATAGCCAAGGCCAGGTCGAAGAACACCGCGTATGCACCCAGCCCGGCACCTCGACTACTGCTGGGCACTTGCTTGATCGCCTCGACCCCCAGTGCCGGATACACCAGCGACAGCCCGAAGCCGGTCATCCCGGCCCCCAGCAACGCCCAGGGCGGGGAAGGGGCGAGCCACAGCAGGCTCAAGCCGACGACCTCGGTGGCCATGCAGGCGATGGCCACGTTGTAACCTCCAAAGCGGTTGACCGCATTGACGAACAGCAGCCGCGAGATGATGAAGCACACGCCGAACGCGCTCAGGCACCAAGCCGCACCCGCCCAGCCACGCTCCAGATAATAAAGGGTGACGAACGTGGTCAGGGTGCCATAGCCGATGGAGGCTAGCGTCAGCCCCAGGCCGCAAGGCGCGACGCGCCCGAACGCCGACCAGAACGGCAAGCGCTCGCCACGCACCACAACCACATCCGGGCGTGTACGAAGTGCCAGTAATCCCACCAGAGCAAGCACCAGCAGCGCAGGGCCCAGCACGCTGAAGCCCAGCCCGTCCACGGCCAGCACACCCACCGGCGCACCGATGGCGATGGCCCCGTAAGAGGCGATACCGTTCCAGGAAATCACCTTGGCCGTGTGCTCCGCGCCCACCTGGCCGATGCCCCAGCTCAAGGTCGCCACGCCAATCAGCCCCTGGGCCACGCCCAGCATCACGCGCCCGACCAGCAACAGCAGCAGGCTCAACACTGGCAGCGTCAGGGTCCAGGCCGACAACAGGGTCAACACCCCGCAACCGGCAATGCCGAACAACCCGTAGTGGATGGCCCGCTTGCCGCCCAGGGTATCTGCCACACGCCCGGCGAATGGCCGGCTGAGGAGGGTGGCCAGGTACTGCAGGCCGATGGTCACCCCGGCGATCACCGCGCCAAAGCCCAGTTGGTCATGCACATAGCTGGGCAGCACCGCAATCGGCAAGCCGATGCAGAGGAACGCGATAAAGGTGTAGAGGACGATCGACAGGATCTGCAGCGTAATGTTGGGGGTGGTGCTGGGGGAGGGTTGTTGCGCGGTCATGGGCTCGTTCGCGGGCGGGCGGTGGGGCGTGGCTTCATCATGGCCGTTGCGCGAAGGAAATGAAAGCAGGCTAATGATTATTTCATCGTCGAGCCTTGCCCGGTGGGACGCGTCGCGAAAGGGCCGCAAAGCGGCCCCCCGTACGATTGACTCAGACCACGACGCCCTGGCTACGCAGGTAATCGTCGTAGGTGCCGCTGAAGTCCACCACACCCTCGGGCGTCAGCTCGATGATGCGGGTGGCCAGGGACGATACGAACTCACGGTCGTGGCTGACGAACAGCAGCGTGCCCGGGTAGTTCTCCAGCGCCAGGTTCAACGCCTCGATCGACTCCATGTCCAGGTGGTTGGTCGGTTCGTCCATCACCAGCACGTTCGGCTTCTGCAGAATCAGCTTGCCGAACAGCATACGGCCCTGTTCACCACCGGAAATCACCTTCACCGACTTGAGGATCTCGTCGTTGGAGAACAGCATGCGGCCCAAGGTGCCGCGGATCACCTGCTCGCCGGTGGTCCATTGGCCCATCCAGTCGAACAGGCTCACGTCGTCTTCGAAGTCGTGGGCGTGGTCCTGGGCGTAGTAGCCCACTTCAGCGCTGTCGGTCCACTTCACATCACCCTTGTCCGGGGTCATTTCACCGACCAGGGTGCGCAGCAAGGTGGTCTTGCCGATACCGTTGGGGCCGATGATCGCCACACGCTCGCCAGCTTCGATGGTGAAGCTGAAGTCCTTGAACAGCACCTTGTCGTCGAAAGCCTTGGCCATTTTCTCGACGGTCACGGCCTGGCGGTGCAGCTTCTTGGTCTGCTCGAAGCGGATGAACGGGCTGACACGGCTCGACGGCTTGACCTCGGCCAGCTGGATCTTGTCGATCTGCTTGGCGCGCGAGGTGGCCTGCTTGGCCTTGGAGGCGTTGGCCGAGAAGCGGCTGACGAAGGTCTGCAGCTCGGCGATCTGGGCTTTCTTCTTGGCGTTGTCCGACAGCAGCTGCTCACGCGCCTGGGTGGCGGCGGTCATGTACTCGTCGTAGTTGCCTGGGAAGACGCGCAGCTCACCGTAGTCCAGGTCGGCCATGTGGGTGCAGACACTGTTCAGGAAGTGCCGGTCGTGGGAAATGATCACCATGGTGCTGTTACGCGCGGTGAGAATGGTTTCCAGCCAGCGGATGGTGTTGATGTCCAGGTGGTTGGTTGGTTCGTCGAGCAGCAGCACGTCCGGGTCCGAGAACAGCGCCTGTGCCAGCAGCACACGCAGTTTCCAGCCCGGCGCCACTTCGCTCATCGGCCCGAAGTGCTGTTCCAGCGGAATACCCAGGCCCAGCAGCAGTTCACCGGCGCGGGATTCGGCGGTGTAGCCGTCCATTTCGGCGAATTCGGTTTCCAGCTCGGCGACGGCCATGCCGTCTTCCTCGGTCATTTCCGGCAGCGAGTAGATACGATCGCGCTCGGCTTTGACCTTCCACAGCTGGCCGTGGCCCATGATCACCGTGTCGATGACGGTGAATTCTTCGTAGGCGAACTGGTCCTGGCGCAGTTTACCCAGGCGGGTGTTCGGCTCGAGCATCACCTGGCCACCGGAAGGCTCCAGGTCGCTGCCGAGGATTTTCATGAAGGTGGACTTGCCGCAGCCATTGGCGCCGATCAGGCCGTAGCGGTTGCCGTTGTTGAATTTGACCGAGACGTTTTCGAACAGCGGCTTGGAGCCGAATTGCATGGTGATGTTGGCGGTGGAGATCAAGAGGCTTACCTATCAATAACTTACGTGGCTTCGTCGCAGCTACGGACCAATTTCGGACCAATTTGGAGCTTTTCCAGCTCCTGCCAGTCGTTGGACGAGTTAATCCAGCGCGCATAAGTCGATAAGAGCATCTGCACGCTATGCCCGAGCTGTTGGGCGATAAATGCGGGGTTGAGACCAGACATTGAGCATATTGTCGCATAGGTGTGACGGCAGTTATACGGGGGGGCGGTATCGGATCCCCAGGCCCTTGAGGATCGGGCGCCACTGGTGGTGCAGGTCCGACGTCTGTTTCACGTGCTCCCCATTCTTCCCGGGCGGGAAGACGAACGGCGATTCAGTGAATTGTCCTTTGCCCTGCCTGCGGCGTTCCGCGCACTGCTTGGCGAACTCCAGGGCATACAGCGCCCTGTCGTTGAGCAGCACAAATCGAGCCCTCCCGGTCTTCGTCCTCTCCTCAACCACCCCCAATGCAATCGTCTGCCGCACATGAGCGGTCTTTTGGGTCGTATCGACCGCATCCCAGCGCAGCGCAAGGCCTTCGGATAGCCGAAGGCCAGTGAAGAACATGAACTCGAAAAAGGCAGCGTAGGTCTGGCTTGTATCGCTTCGTTTGTGAAATGCAGGCTAATCGATTTTTTTCTGTGGGCATGGGGATACCTCGTCGGGCTGGCGTGATTCTGTGGCGTTGGAGTTGGCTACGCTTAACGTATTGCAGAGAGGTGCGCGTTATGAGCGAGCGTGACAATAAAGAGACACTAATGTCGGGCTGTGCGGGCTGTGGGGAGGCAATGGACTTCGACCCCGATGACCCAAGGCCTGAGTTTGAGTTCCAGTGTGAGCACTGCCAGAAGATCAATATCGTGATCTGGGGGGTAGGTGAGCCGCCCCACTGGTATACGGAAATCAAACCAAATTCACACGATGCCGATGCTTCGGCGCAATAGGTGTGGGTGATTAAGCCGCCTTCAGCAGCGCTTCAATCACCCTCTGGCCGGCCAGCGGCGTTACTGCGTTGCCAGCCATTTGCATGCTCAGCCGGTGGTTGTCCGGGCGCAGGGTGTCGGCGGGTAATACATGGCGGCCAGGGCCTCGTTGGCGCTGAGCATTCGCATGCGGTCACCGTCGACCAGTGCCCAGCGGTCCAGGGTGGTGATGGTGCCGATAGGTCGGCTGATGTCACGGCCGGTGGTGCCGGAACCCTTGCCGTCGTAGGGCATGATGAACCGATCGCCGAAGCGCTGGCGGCCGTTGCGCACCCGGTCAAGCGTGGACTGGGTCCGGCCTGGCTTCTCGATCTGCGACCAGCGACCGGCGTCGAAGTCGAGGAAGCTGGCGGCTGGGACATGACGCTCTTGGGGTAGCTGCAGCATCAGCGGTGCTTTGCTGCGTGTCAGCACCATGAACAGGCGCACCCGGTGCTGCGGCACGCCCAGGTCTGCGCAGTCCACGATGTGCGGCGCAGCCTGATATCCAAGCGCTTGGACCGCCTGCAGCCGATAGTCCGTGGAGTGCTTCGCGGCTCAGGTCTTCTGCTCAGCCATGGCCGATACCTCCCAAGCTGCTGGGTGGTAAATTGATGCATTGCTGGCGCCGGCCGTGCCGAACGCGGGCGGTGATACGCTTCATTTGCGGGCGCGGACCTTCGGGAAATCAATGTTGTTGCGTTCGATGATCTTCACCAGTGTTCCGTAATTGACCTCAAGCTGCTTGGCCACCTAGGCGCGATGCTGGCCCTCATCCCGCAGGGCTCAGATGCGCTCGACAAGCTTCAGCTCCTTGATGCGCTTTTCGTTCCGCTGGATCTGGCGCTGAACTTCTCGCTTATCCACCCCAGTGTTCTTACTCTCGGGGAGGCGGAACACGAAATTGCCCTCGCGACCGGCTCGGAACGGCGCCTGCCTGGGGTAGCCGGTGGCTTCCTGCACCTCTTGGCAGGTCATGGTCCTGGCCATCTTGCGGATATCGGCCAACTGCGAGATGCCTGATAGGCCATGGTTGTCAGCCTGGTGTGCATGGCTCAATTTCACGATGGGCACTGCCGACGCCCCGCATGACTCACGCCATGCGCCAAGGCAGGCAACTATGGCCTGACAGGTTCGGCACGTTGCAACAAATGGAGCGGATTTATCCGCGATGCGCCGCGCGGGCGGCGCTCGCTCTGACAGGCGCAGGCGATGTCATGGTGAGCATTTCAGGCATTACACAAACATAATGCAGTTGAACGTCCGCTCTGGGTCGATATCAGCCGGTCACGAGTGGCAGCTTTCAACTCGAAGCTGTCATTGAGCCCAAAAGCAATCTTTGTGGGAGCGGGTTTACCCCCGAACACCGGCACAGCCGGTGCCATCCACCGCGTTGCCTGCTTCGCGTCGACGGCTCTGCATTTGGCCATGGCCGGCAGAAGGATGAAGGCTGATTCTGGCCTTTTGAGCGTGTTCACAGCAGCAGTTCTAGGCGTGCATGAAGGTTGGGGTTGAGTTGGCCCGCTGATTCCTGACTGGGTCCTGTCCGCCGAGACCTCAACGCACTAAACTATTCGAGCCTTATCACGAGATATCTCATGCTCAGAGAGCCTATCACCCGCACCGCTTTCGCTGCCGCACTCCGAGCAGGCCATGGCCGGGCACTGCAACAGATACTGCTCCATGGTGCCGCCGGGCTTGAAGACCTGATTATTGGAGCATGCCTGTTCTGTCAGGTTCATGATCCGCAGGCCGAAGCCAAGCGCACGCCGTGGCTCTTCTCGATCATTGAGACTGCGCAGATGCATTCTGAGATTTTTGAGGCAATCAAGGCTGAAGGGCTGGCGCCATCACACGAGGACCTATTCGACCTCAATCAGCGTAGTGGCATACTGAAACTGCTTGCTACTGCGGGCATGGATGATGCCAGGAAACTGTTGTACGCGTCTCTTGCGCGTGCGGCGGACACAGCCGATGTCATCGCTGCTGACGATATTGTTGCCCTTGATGGCGTGAACGGTTTGATTCATGTCGCCAGGCAACTGGGTCGATGGTTGCGAGCCGATACCGATTTCTGGGTCGATGACACATTATATTCACGATGCTTTGCTTCCCCAGGCGCTGAACAAGGGCTTGCCCTGCTAGAACGTGCCGCCACCTCCGATGCTGATGTCTCGCGCTATCTTGCAGAGGTTTGCACTTCACGTGATGGTCTCGCCGGACGCAACACCGACTTTTCACTATCAGCCTTTACCGCCGACGATATCCTGACGCACCTTCGCAACAAACCACGAGATCCATGTCACTGGTTTCGCGGATGGGGCGCGCAAGCCAGCAGCGATCAACGCGAGGCAATCTTCATGGCGTTGATGAGCGTGGAGCAGCCTGAGCATGCCAAGAAGCTATTCAAGTGCTTTGCGAAAACAGGCGTTCCGCGATTTGAACGACGACTGCTCAGATGGATTGACCAACCTGACAAGCCGCTGAGACTGGCAGCCGTTACAGCCTTCGCCGCGATCAGCCATCCACAATTGCGGGTAACAGCGGAGCGACTGATAGCAGATGGCGATTTCGCCAACGGAGTTGCGTTGTTGGTGAATAATTCCGCTGAGGGCGACTTCGCAACCTTCGTGCAATACCTGCCACGGCTTGAGGATAATGAAGAACTGCATCGTGTCGTTAGGCAACTTCTGCGGTTCTGTGATGCGAACCCTGTCAACGAGTCGCTTGATTGTCTTCTGTATGTTTATGAATGCTCACCCTGTTCGACTTGTCGTAAACGGGCCGTAAAAGCCATGATCGACACGAAGCTTGCGCCAAGTTGGTTACTCGTAGAGGCAGCATTCGATGCCGATCCTGATACACGAGCGCTCGTCGTTCCAGTTCGCTGAATATCGGTAGTGGTCACTGGCGAACGGCCACTTTCGACCCATAGCTGTCATTCGCTGAGGTCAGCTATTGGTCAGCTAGCTGACGCATCGAGTCGTTCTCTCAGGGCCAAGCTCAATGCCGTGTAGCGTGAGCCTGAGCTCGATCAAGTATTTGGTCGAGGTAGGAAGTGGGTAACATTTCGATCCGATCCGAGTCGCTTTCTGACAAAACGGTCTCTATTGGCATTTCTACGCTGGTGTTCATATTCAACCTTCCCTATGTAGTGGTGACCTGGCCTCAGGTGGCGTTGTAATTTCGTAGCTGATTTGTGCTGGTGTACTACGGAAATGATACGCTTAGCCTGAGCCAGTAAATGTGGCACCGGTGCCCAATTTCTGTATGACTATCCGCACTCAGGCGAGTCACCGGCTTGGCCGGTGACAACTTTAAATTTGTAGAAATCCTTAGGAACAAAGCATGGGTTCAGCGTGGTCTGTGGATGGCAACGATCTTAATACCCAACCTCGGACGGGGGGCGCTATTGCCGAGAAAGGGTTTTCATTCCAGAAGGCCTACGCGCTGGTTAGGCTTACTTGGCTACTAACGGGAGAAAGGGAGCTTGTGGAGCTGCGGTATGAAGGTGCTCAGGACGTCGATCTCAAATTTGCCGGGAATCGTGAGCTCTTAATCCAAGCAAAAGATCACCAGCAAGGCAGTTTCAGCTACTCAAAGCTCAAAGATGTCATTGCTGGTTTTGCACGGGACATGATCACCGTTACGGCACGAGAGGGTCTTGGCGCTAATTTCCCTTGTTTTCGTCTTGTTTGCACGAGTGCGCCTTACGAGGAGAGTGCTTTTCAGATTTTGCGAAGAGTCTTCATCCAGAACCATGCGGAGGCAATCGCACCACTGATTTCAGAAAAGTATCGAGAAGGCCTGGACGAGGATCAGGTGCTGGAATGCCTCCGAAATGTCTTGGGAAATGCGACTTTCGAGATTCTTCTCCATGAGGAGGCGATCGCAGACCTTACTGCCCAAGCGTCTTGGAACCTCGTGAGATTTGGTGTGCCGCCAGAGCATGTACGGTCGAGTATCACAAGGTTACAGGCAGCATTCGTGCCGAGAGCAAGCTTTCAAGTTTCGGACGTCGTCGAGAACCTCGTAGGCCTGCCCGAGGGACATCCTGGAAAGGATGGGGCTGCTTGCCGACTACTTCCAACCAAACGGTCTCTCGTCATGACGAGGTCGATGCGAACTGCATTTCTTCACGGTGCAGTTCAGAGCTTATGGGCTGCAGTAGCAAACGGTCTAGACGTGTCGAGGTCAGAGGTTCCGGAAGTAGTCCGAGCCTTAGCCGATATCCGCGCCTCGGGCGGGATGGTTGTCGTGGAGGGCAACTCTGGCACCGGCAAAAGCGCTATGGTCCGCCGTATTGCATGGGATGCTCATCAAGCAGGTAGTCACCTTGTGTTAGAGGTGGTTGTACCCGGAGAAGTTGATGATGCGAGCTGGAAGGCGGTTTTGAGTTTGCTGATGCTCTCCAGCAAACCGCTGCTCCTGATAGTCGATGACGTATGGCGACATTCCGATTTTGTTGAGGCTCTTGAGCGACATATCAGACCCGGCCTGTGTGTTCTTGGAACGAGCCGACCTGTGGCTGTGTCCCAGAAATCGGAAATGACCATGCTTGCAATCCACCCGGTGCGCCTCGGGCCGCTGTCAACTGAGCTTGTTGAAGAGCTGCGTGACCTTATCAGTACTGATCGAGAGCCTGCGGCGCAGGTGGGAACCGGTCAAATCGCGCGCTTCATGGAGCATGGGCAACTTCTAGCGTTATCGCTGACGCTACAGGGAGGATCGTTGAACGAGTTTGCCGCCAATGTTCTTAGGCCTTTACGTACCAAAGCGGCATTCCATGATTTCTTAGATCTGTGCGTTCCGGGTAGCTATGACCAATCGGCTCCGCTGTCGCTGTTCGAACGCATTCGACCTAATGGGATAGCGTTCTGGAAAGACGAAAGTTTTTTTGGTTTGGTGTCATTGCAAAAAACTAAAAACGGGGTCTCTCGCCTGAAGGTTGGCCATTCCCTAGTCGCGCAGGCAATCCTCGAAAATGAGCATTTGAGTATTGTTGATCGCGCCATCAAATTTTGTGACATCTGCGATCCGGAGATGGTAGCAGAGCGACGGTTTGTGGTGCGTTTACTGAGAGATGTTCTAGCTGACGACGGCCTAATCGAAGAGGTGAACTCAAAACGAAAAAATCTGGCGGATGGCATCCAGAAACTGTTTGACCATGCGTCATTCTCAGACGCTCATCGCTTGGCAAAAATGCTCCTGTCACTCGGGCAACCTGCGCTTGAGCAAAAGTTTCTTGCTGCGGCAAAAGCGGACCGTGTCATTGATAGTGTTGACGTTGGTTTGGCATTGAGCTTCAGGCGACGTGAAGATTATGAGGAGCTCTACCCACGCATGCTCGAATTCTTCGAACGCGAGCCGAATGCTCCTGGTCGGCGAAGATTTGTGTATCGAGTACAAGACATGGGTTCGCCAGCGCAACAGCTTGTAGTTATTGAACAAACTGCATCTTGGGTGATGAAGCACAACTTCCCGGCTGACGAAACTCTCGCGGTATTGCAGCTTGGAGTCAGCGCTACGGAGAGGGCGGCCACATTACGTTTAGAACCCATGATTGAGGCATATATCGATTTAGAACACCCTTCGATAACAATTCTCAATGTCGTCATATCAGCTGCTCGGCGTATGAAGTTATCCCAGCTATCGCTCAAAATAATCCGCACAGTCATAAACGTCCTTCGGAGAGCAGATGCCTGGGATTCAAACCAAAAGGATTTAGTGCGAAGGGTCTCTGAGCTTATTGCCCCTGAGCACGATGCAGTCACCAGAGCGGAGTTAGGTAAGATGATTGTTTCAACTTTTGAAAGCGCGGATAGCCCACGAAAGCTGATGAAGACAGTTACCGCCGCCATTATCGTAGGCGATATTGAAACGATTAAACCGATCCGCGAAGCAATTAATTCGATGAAAACTCAGGGGTGGCAAGAGGCTGATCAAATTGAACGCCACTTCATACATAAATTCAAGGACACTTAATCCGGTATATGGATTTGATTGGGTATTTATGGCGATCGGTCACTATCTCCCAGAGAGAATGCATGCAAAGTCTTTTCTACGTTCATGAAGGTTAACTACTTCGCCACACAAAATGCTGAGTGTTCGAAATCTTGGCAAAAGCTCCTGTATACCTTGCGGCTTCACGAGGGAGTAACGGGTGTGCACGCTTTATCCAGTGTTTCCTAATCATTCGAGCCTCCACATATGCACAAAGCCAATAATGAGCTAATCAAAAAATTTCGCGAGATATTGTACGAGGGGAATGCACACAATGATTCAGGCGCGAAGGCAAATGAACATGCAATTCAAAAGTTCATGGCGCAAAATTCAAGCCTGATACCCACGCCAGACGTGCTTTCGGGCGGAGTATTCTGCAATGTTGTGATCTCGAAACTTCCTATCAATCATCGAGCAATTACCGATTTTGTGTACGTGTCGGTTTCCTCGGGGCGATTAAAATAACCCTGATCGAACTTGAAAATTCAGTTCGGAAGATCTTCCAAAAAAACAAGCCTGATAAATTCCATAGCGACTTTATTTCAGCCGTGCATCAAGTCGAAAGGTGGCAAATATACTTGCGCGATGGCGGGGCTAAGGTCAGATTTTTAGAGTTTCTGAAAAACCTGCTTCCCGAAGACTTGCCTGAAACCGTTCCGCAAATTGATTACATGCTCATCATCTCGGGTGCTTTGCCTGCCGGTCCGTTGTATAAAGCAGAGCTAAATAACTTCGCTCACCATCGGAATATAAAAATCTGGACCTACGAAGATGTTATCGCCGCTCTTCCCTATAGCAGCGGTACTAAAAATATTCTATCAAAAGCCGGTGATGGATTTGTAGTGAATAGTCTTTCTGTGAGCCACGCTCAGCTACTGGAGAACTGTACGCCAAGCATCCTTCGTATTGATGCTGACTCTTATAAAAATCTTAAGCTTTCCCCTGAGGCCAAGGAGCAGTTGTTGCATTGGCAGAACGGAGCTAAATGCAAGGGCGACCCGTGGCGGGTACAACTCATGGGGCGTCACGGATTCTATTTTAGCATGTACAGAGCAAACAAGTTGATGGAGGTTTTTCGTCGATCCATGAACTGCTGCGAATGGCAAAATTGCCAGAATCGAATATTACAAAGCTTCCAATCATTTAATGGAGGATTTTTACTCCATCGCTATGATGTGAAGGAAACAGAGTTTTGGGAGGAGGGCAATAGCCGAAAGGAATTTGAGATGAGACTGTATTGCGATGTGCACTACAGCCAGGTTTCTTTGGTAGAAGGCAGGTCCTCTATAATGATGCCGTATCCTGTACAGGAGACGGAGTATAATAGTAAGAATTTCGAAGTAGATGCGCTGGCAAGGCGAGCAGTTTTGCGCTTCGTTGTGCAACATTGCCTTCCCGGGAATTTGCAGGCATTGGGAGATACTGCCAAGTTAAGGGATGTTGCAACGTATAAATTTATAACGAATTGGTTAATGGTGATTGCTAGTTTGTCAGACTTTATGCGAGGAATCTATCTGCCATTAATCTACATGGCTGATATATCAGAAGATTTTTGCAGTGTGAATCCTTACATGCTGGCAGGAAGGTTTCTTTCTGGAAGGCTCTCTCCCGCACGATACTCGCTATCCTTGATAAAAGATCACCGCCTCGTAGAGTCTGCCGAACACGAAGAAAGCACGGAACTGGCCCGTTGGAATTTGCGCACTCAGGACGAAAATGGTGTGAATATGAACGAGGTAATGCTGAAAATTCGGCAGAGGTTTAGCTTGAACGAGCTCAGTTTAATGTGCCAAAACTTTGACTTTAAGTCTTTTGAGGATGCTGCGGCTCCAGAAGTGGTTGACCTTTTGCCGCTCTGGCTTGCGGGATAATCGAGACCCGTAGCTTGAATTCAAGGCAAAAGCTGCCCTTCCAGAAGGACCGCTTATGGCCGTTTGCTGCCTTACGCCAAGGGCAGCTATGGGTCGATAGCGGCCGGTCGTGGAGGGCCGCTATCGACCCGCTGCGGTCGGTCTTCACGGGCAGCCTTCGGCCAGGCTCCCTCAGTCTGAACGTCTGCTTCGGTGCGGCCATTCAGCGAGACAGTTTTTTCTGATTTTTTGAAGGTCCGGGCCGCCCAAAGCTCAATCGGGCAGAAGGAAGCCAAACCTGCGGTGAACCCAGATACTCGTAACAAACGACCCCAATACCTCAAAGGGCCACCTCATCTGGTAAATCGACGAACTGAGTGCTGATCCCACCACTACAGTACATTTGCATGCACGCTTCTCGAGCTATGGTCTACGCTCCTAAAAAAGGAGGTCTTAGGCGCCATCTGTAGCGTGATTATGCTGTTCCGCTTGGGCTAGTTTCTATTTTTAATAGAATTTCCTAGACGGGATGATTGGTATGACTACTTTCGATATTGTAGGACTACTCGGAGCGATCGCGGGTCTTTCTATGGTGCTGGGAGGCATCTGGCTGGTCGCCAAAGGTGCAATAACAATGGCCGCCACGCCAGCAGCTGATGCGATCACCATTGAATGGAAGCGTCAGTTTAGAATTAATACTCAAGTTCCAGGGGTCGCGTTTTTTTTAGTGGGACTTCTATTTATTGCGCTATCGCTGGCTTTTCTTAAGCCCAACGAATTAGAGCCTATAGAGTTCGAAGGCGAAATTAAGAACCTTAAAGGTCGGGTTTCTGTCGTGGTGCGCCCAGTAAGTTGGGGGCTTGCGGATAGTGACAATGGTGTGATAGCTGGGCGCGTATATCCAGACCTGTCTGTCTTGGTGGTGCAAATAACAGCAGCCGGCTATGAAACTTTAACTACTCCTGTGAGAATTATAGATGAAGGTCGGCTGATAGCAAAAATCGGAGCAATAGAGTTGACGCCCAGCAATGTAACAGAGTCCGATTTGAAGAAGCAAATTTCACCACTTCCTTTCACGCCCCCCCCAATTACAGATGTCAAAGTCGGTAAATTCGGTGCCCCATTATGAGACAATTAAAGCTCGCTTTGTTTCTTTTCTGGGTAATGACAATTTTTACATATGGAGCGATAGCTTCTGCGGAAGCAATGGTCCCGGTACAAGGACAGCTTGTATCTCAAGTGAGAGGCCCTGTGCCAGGTGTCACCGTATTTCTGGTACACCCATTGTTCGGTAGAAGTGCCCCCTCGTTCACAAATGAATATGGTGTTTTTGGCTGGAGAGCTATACCTATCAGTCCAGAGCCTTACTATATAGAAATGTACTGGAATCAAACTATTATATATAGGCAGACATTAATAATTGGCGCACCAATCGTGCTGCCACCCATATTCCTCTAGCTCAAATGTCGTGCTGATGCGATTGTGCACCCCGAAATCTGTCAAGCCCAGTAAAGGTTGATATAGGAGATTGTATATGCGCTCCACTATTGCTGCTTGGATGGCGGTATTAATTACCTCATCTCATGCCGCTGAATTTAGTCAAAGCTCGTTTGGCTGGGTTACGGCAAATCCAGAAGCAGTGGCGTCCGCTTCTGATATCTCAACCAAGCTCTCGCAGGTATATTTGCAATACAATTGCGACAAAAGTGATAAGCAGAAAGACCCCGAGTACTGCGCCAAGGTCAAGGCAGCCAGAAGCATCATAGGAAAAGAAGGAGGGGTCAGAAAAATTATTGATGCTCAAGAAGACTACAATGCAGTGAATGCTGGAGCATTGGAATCCTCTGTTCATCTGGAAAGCGCGGTTGAGTCCGCTCGCATAGGCGATTCAGCCCGATATGGAGGTATGCCAGCTCCGGAAATTCTCAAAGTTCTCACCCCTCTTCTTGATTACGGTATGGATCCGGCAAGTAAAACGCCGCCGCCCCCTTACTAAGCGTTGGCCTTGGCCTTGGATGATCAACGTCTCCTTAGGCGATGAGGAAAGGTTGACCAATCTCCATTCTGTGAGAGTTATGCATTGCCTGCCGTCGCGTGGGAATGGCCGCTATTGGCCGATTCCTGCCGTTCGTGAAGGGCAGCTTTGGGTCGACAGCGGCCCTCGACGCCCCCCTAAACCCAAGCGTCATCTCAAAGCTATGCCGGTTCGGCATTAGAGCCGAATGAATGGCCCCGGACCAATTTGCGAACCAACCCATGCGTTTTGGTGGGGGAGTAAGAGGTGTCTCGCCCAGCAAAATCAACACATCCCCACCCGCTAAACCCCATGCAGTAGCGCATGGTGATGTTGGCGGTAGAAATCAAGTGCTTGTCCTGCGGGGGTTCCAGAGGTGTATTTAGGCCCTATCGTCAGTTTTGGGCCAATTTTGGGCCAATTCGACTCGGGGCGGCAGCTTCTCCAGCTCTCTCCAGTCCGAGGAGGAGCTGATCCATTTCGCGTAGGTAGAGAGCAACATCTCAACGCTATGACCAAGCTGGTTCGCGATGAACGCTTCGGTTCATCCTAGTCATTGGGCACGTGGTTGCGTAGGTGTGGCGGGTGTCGTACTGCCGACGTTCACGGATGTCCAGCGCTTTGAGCGCTGCTTTGAAGGGGCGGATCGTAACACTTGGTTCGTTGATCCACAGCCCACCTTTGCTCGGTTGGTACACAAATGGCCTGACCGGATGCGTTGACTTGGACGCCATTCGCCGGGGGGGACATCCGCTTTGCCTGGTTGATCGCTAAGATGATCGCCCACTACTTGGTCGTTGAGACAACTGATTTTGAGGGCAGTGGTAGTTTGACTTGGACAAAAACTAAGCATGGCTGATACTTCCACGCAGCCATGCTTCTGAGTTTGATCCAGGCGCAAATCAAGGCGCTGGCGGGCAGCGCCGGAGGGGCAGGTGCGCCAGAATAATGTTCTATCAAGGAGTAGATAGTTGGCCAGACAGACCGTCACCATTGGCTCAATCGTGGAGATTCAACTTGAGGAGAGTCTATACGCTTACGGCCAAATTGTAAGCCGGGCAGAGGTCGCTTTCTTCGAGCCGATCGGCAGCAGATTGAATGCTAAGCGCCTGGCTGAGAAACCGCTCAAACTATTGTTTGTAATCGGTGTAATGAACAAGGCCATCACTAGCGGGCGCTGGCTTAAAGTCTCAAAAGGCGTCGTTGGGGAAACTCTCCTTCAGCCACGTGACTACTTTATCGTCGACCAGATTTCCGGCCATGTGCACATTTATCGAAGCGATACAGGCGCGATCAGACCTGGCACAATGGCTGAAGCGAACGAGCTGGAGTGTGCGGCTGTATGGTCAGCAGAACACGTTGAAGACCGCCTCAGAGACCATTTTCACGGTTCCCGCAATGTCTGGCTGGAATCGCTGCGTGAAGGGCTCACCATTAGCTAACTTCTTCGGTTGCCGATTCGACGGTCTGCAGCATGGCTTCTGAGTTAGGGGATGGCGTACGATTACGGAAGGTGTTCAAGGATGAAACGCAGTGAAGAAGCTTAAAGAATTTGAATCCACCGTTGCTCGCTATTTGAGCAGGTACTCCCGCAAGCAATTTTTCGCAGCATTCGTTGTGATTACGGCTATCAACCACTGGCTTGCCTACAACGTCGACGGGTACAAATCGATTTGGCTGGCAATGATCGGAGGCTGGTTTTTCGGTATGACCTTCGCGCCGCTCCACTCCCAAAAGGAGTGACCTTTGCGTCACCGCTGTCTAGCGGCAATTTGGTTTGGGATGGGCTATTCCGGTGGCCGGCTAAATGTCAGTTGGTGGACTGGAGTAACTTCAAAGAGCGGTGAAAGTGGTCGGCAGAAGGCCAAAGGAAAGAGGCTCACCGCTTCTCAAGACCCTCGATTTGGGTTGACTGACTTCCTCAGGGCGTGAAGCTGCCAGTGGGTTCAGAGGTGATCTTTCTGGGAGCGAGTTCACCCGCGAACACGGGGGTAGCCCGTGCCATCCTCCGCGTTGCCTGCTTCGCGGCGGTTCGACGCCTCGATAAACCCGCTCCCACAGAGTTCGCTACAGCCTTTGAAAATGAGCAAGACCATTGCTTTCGCAACGGCTGCTATAGGTCGGCAGCATTGGGTCGCAGCAGATTCATCATCAATATCTTTAGGGATGAATAGAGGCGATAGAGCCTCTATCGAGTGAGAAGCCACAACCACCGCATTCCTACGAGGAATACACCCATAAAATTCATGAATTTTACTTATAGTACTAGACCCTTCAACGTGTAGCTTCCTACCTACGGAGCTGACGCCTTGAACAATAACTCCAAACCACGCCTATACGTCGACGCCCAATTCACCAGCCCCTACGCCATGTCCTGCTTCGTCGCACTTCGCGAAAAGGGCATCGATTTCGAACTCTCCCCCCTGAACCTGGACACCTTGGAAAACCAGGCAAAGGACTACGCTCGCCTTTCTCTAACCCAAAGAGTACCCACCTTGGTCCACGGCGACTTCGCTCTATCAGAGTCATCGGCGATCACCGAATATCTGGAAGACGTCTTCCCGCAGGTACCGGTATACCCGCATCACCCACAACAGCGCGCCAAGGCAAGGCAAATCCAGGCGTGGCTGCGAAGTGATCTGCTCCCCATCCGCCAGGAGCGTTCCACCTTGGTGGTGTTCTACGGCGTCAAGTCCGGGCCGTTGTCAGTGTCAGCCGAGTTAGCCGCACAAAAGCTGGTTGATGCCGCGCAATTATTGCTGGCCGACAATCCGGACTATCTGTTTGGCCAGTGGTCCATTGTCGATGTTGATCTCGCGCTAATGCTGAATCGACTGATATTGAATGGCGATGTCGTTCCAGCCCAACTGGAGGATTACGCGCAGCGTCAATGGCAGCGCCCGTCAGTGCAGGAGTGGGTCACGCTGCAGCGGCCACCCATTTAAAGGACGAGGTTGACCACCCGAATCAGCGGAGCACTTGGGGCTAGCTCAGGAGCAAATCAACTTTGGCAAAACCGGATCCGGTTACCAAACGGGTCATAAACCTCCAGAAGCTTCCCCCAGTCCTGTTCCACAATCTCTGGCCGGCCAAAGCCGTAGCGCTTGCCGATCAGCTCATCCCGAAACAGCTCAATGTTCTGCATGGGAACAAAAATGGTCGTGCCTGGGCTGGCGTCGCCATGGTGCTCGGAGAGGTGGATTTGCAGACCGTCTCGGCTGAGCCCCAGATACAGAGGAAGGTCTGCTTCGAAACGGTGTTCGAACTCAACGCTGAAGCCAAGAAAATCGAGATAGAACTCTCTTGCCTTCGCTTCATCGAACATTCGCAGTATCGGTATGGCTTTCTTCAGCGTGATGGCAGGGCTGGTCGGCTCGTGTGGGAGCACTGCAGAAGCCGTGTTCCAATCCGTGTAACCCAACTGCTGAGCCACCATTTCAAGAGCAGCCGAATGGGATATCTCGTGATTGCGCGCCTCAAGTGAGCTGCGCAAGCGCTTGGCCATCCGCTTGGCATTTTCGATTGTCGACATCATTCCTCCTGGAGTCGAAGCATTCTGGTGCTCGCGTTGCCAAACCTCGACTATCAAGAGCGATGCGAGAGGGTTTGGAGCAGATATGCTTTCACCATTCCTTATCGGTGCGAGCGGCAGGCAGCATCAGCCTTTGCCAATGCTACACAGTCTGTCGAGCCGTCGGAAGCTGGCCTTGCGCGGTACCACCCAGCTACTGGCAATAGCAGTGGTTGATTTGCACAAAACGCTTCATCATGGCGCAGAGCATGACGGTAGTGCTGATGGAGAAGTTCATGACCCGCCTCGAGACACCCCGCGACCACGCCGAATCCGCCTTGTCAGGTTTGAGCGCTCTGATTGCTCGGCACGCCCCAAGTTCAGGGGACTTCGCCACCCGTCTACCGTCGCTGAGCCTGCATCGCCGTGCTGCCCCCACTGACCCCATGCCGTGCATCTATGGCCTGGGGCTGGGCGTGGTGGCGCAGGGCAGCAAGCAGGTGATGCAGCAGGAGGCCGTGCTGCATTACCAGGCAGGGCAGGGCATGTTGACCAGCATCGACCAACCCGTGGTTTCCCATGTCTCGTCGGCTTCAGTTGCCAAGCCATTTCTGGGGTTGATGCTGACACTCGACCCCAGCCAAGTCATGCGAACGGTCTCGGACCTGGATTTGCCACCGCCGCCCAAGGCCGGCACTCACCAGGCCATCGTCATCGCCGAACTCGACAGTGGCGTGGCTCGGGCGCTCGAGCGCTTGCTCAGCCTGCTCGATGAGCCAGCGCTGTTCGATCATCTCGCCCCGTTGGTCCTGCAGGAAATCATCGTCAGGCTACTGGTCGGCCAGCACGGGGTGGCGTTGCGGCACCTGGTTGCCGCGGGTTCTCCGATGCAACAGATCGCCAAGGTGGTGGCCTGGTTGAAGCAGAACCTGGCAGAGCAGATGCGGATCGACGATCTGGCCGAGCGGGTGCACATGAGCCCTTCGACCTTCCGCCAACATTTCCGCACGCTGACCGGTGTGAGCCCTTTGCAGTTTCACAAGCAGTTGCGGTTGCAGGAGGCGCGGCAATTGATGCTCAACCAGCATCTGGACGCGGGCCAGGCGGCTGGAATGGTGGGCTACGAAAGCGCTTCACAATTCAGCCGCGAGTACAGTCGAGCCTTCGGTGCACCGCCTCAGCGGGATGTTCGGCGTATGCGTCAGCAAGCGTGACCTCTGCGTAATAGGCAATTTGGTAGAGTCCGCTCTATTGGCTTAACAGCAATTTGCATAACCGCAAGGCCAGTAAAAGCAAAGGTTCTGCCTGAATCCGCAAAGTTGAACTGATTGTGCATTCTCCTTGAAACGTGCAAGCAAGGAGTCAGATTAGGCAAAAACTGCAATACCCCCCTTCCTATACTTGTCTCCATCGAAGGGCAGGCAAGCAGCACGCGCCAAACGAGGCGCAAGCACCTCGCCCTCCGCAACCCAGCATTCGCGCCACTTGCTTCGGCGCGCTGCGTACCCGGAGGCAACACCATGCAGAACGTCCAGTTCAACAACCGCAACATCGTGATGGCCGGCAACCTTTACCTGCCGCCTGCCTTTGTCGAGAGCAAACAGTACCCCGCGATCATCACGGTTCATCCCGGTGGTGGGGTCAAGGAGCAGACTGCCGGCACCTACGCACGGTTGCTGGCAGAGCAGGGGTTCGTGACCCTGGCCTTCGACGCCTCCTACCAAGGCGCCAGCGGTGGTGAGCCACACTTCCTGGATGAACCGATGAACCGCGTGGCCGATGTCTACAGCGCGGTCGACTATCTGACAACCCTTGGCTTTGTCGATGCTCAGCGCATTGGCGTGCTGGGTATCTGCGCCGGTGGCGGTTTCGCGGCCAAGGCCGCCTCGGTCGACCGTCGCATCAAGGCGCTGGCAACTGCCAGTGCGGTCAACGTCGGTGCTGCCACTCGCAAGGGCTGGGAAGGCAAGGGCTCCATCAACGACCTGCTGCCGGTGCTCGATGCGCTGGCTGGTCAGCGCACCGCCGAAGCGGCCGGTGCCGCCCCTGTCTATGCGCCCTACGTACCGCAACTGGGGGACACCAGTGCGCCCCGTGACCTGCAGGAGGCAGCGGATTATTACCTGACGCCTCGCGCCCAGCATCCCAATGCGCAGAACAAGATGTTGATGAACGGTCTCGGCGCCTGGGTGGCGTTCGACGCCTTTGACCTGGTCGATCAGTTGTTGACCCAGCCGACCCTGGTCATCGCCGGCAGCGAAGCAGGTTCGCTGTGGCACAGCCAGGAGCTGCATGCCAAGGCGCTGGGGCAGAAGGAACTGGTGGTGCTCGACGGCCTGGCGCACATGGACCTGTACGACGGTGCCGGCGTCCACAAGGCCCTGCAGCACCTGGCGCCGTTCTTCCAGGCCAGCCTCTGAAGCCATCAGGCGGCGCAAATCCTGCGTCGCCAACCTTACAGATTTCAGGAACAACGTATGAAACATGTACTTGTCATCGGTGCCTCCGGGCAGATCGCCCAATGGGTCATCCGCATGCTGGCCGGGCGCGAAGACGTGAAGCTGACGCTCTACCTGCGTGATGCCGGCAAACTGCAAGATCCCGTTCCATCCAATGCCTCGGTCATCGAGGGCGATGCGCTCGATTCGCGCAGCCTGGTTCGCGCAATGGTTGGCCAGGACATCGTCTACGCCAACCTAGCGGGCGAAATCGACGCACAGACGGACCGCATCATCGCGGCCATGCACGCCGCCGGCCCCAGCCGACTCATTTTCGTCAACTCCCTGGGCATCTACGACGAAGTGCCCGGTGCGTTCGGTGAGTGGAACCGTCGTGAAATCGGGCAGTACCTCGGCCCTTACCGGCGATCGGCGGACCTGATCGAAGCCAGTGATCTGGACTACACCATTCTGCGTGCGGCGTGGCTTAGCGACAGCGACGAAGTGAATTATGAAACCACTGGCCGTCATGAACCCTTCAGCGGAACCGAGGTGTCGCGCAAGAGCGTCGCGGCGCTGATCACCCGAATCATCGACACGCCCACCTGGCTGTCGCGTGACAACGTCGGCGTCAACAAACCGGGCAGCGACGGCGACAAACCGGCCTTTTTGTAAACCGCATCCCTACGTGGATACGGTCACTCTGGAGAATCACATGAGCGATATCAGCATCAAACACGTCCGCTACCAGAACCTGGGTTGGGAAACCGCCGCAGACCTTTACCTGCCGCCGGGCTTCGACCCTTCCAAACAATACCCGGCCGTCGTCAGCACCCACCCGATCGGCAGCTGCAAGGAGCAGACCTCGGGCAACGTATACGGTGCGGGCCTGGCAAAGGAGGGCTTTGTGGTGATCGCCTTCGACGCCAGCTTCCAGGGCGCGAGCGGCGGTGAGCCGCGCTTCGTCGAAGACCCGTCGATCCGCGTGTCCGACATCCGCTTTGCCATCGACTACCTGGTGACGCTGCCCTATGTCGACCCCGCTCGCATAGGCGCCATCGGCATCTGCGGCGGTGGTGCGTACACGGTGCATGCCGCCATCACCGACCACCGGATCAAGGCATTGGTCTCGGTCACCGGGGTCAACTTCGGTCGCCTGATCCGCGAAGGCTTCAGCAACTTCGACCCGGTCTCTGCCTTGCAGGCCATGGCCGCCCAGCGCACCGCCGAAGCTCAGGGTGGCAGCCGGCACGTGATCAACTACCTGCCAGCGTCCGTCGAGGAAGGGCGCAAGGCTGGCATCACTGACATCGACGTGCTCGAAGCGACCGACTACTACAAGACGCCGCGTGGCCAGCAAGCCAACGGTGCCACCAGCGGCCTGTTCTCGTTCAATAGTGCGGCGTTCGGTTGGGATGCCTTCCTGCATGCCGAAGTGCTGTTGACCCAGCCGTTGCTGGTGGTCATCGGTGACAAGCCGGGCGGCTTCGGTGCGTATCGCGATGGCTGGGAAATCTACGGTCGGGCGGCTTCGACCGACAAGCAGATTTTCGTGGCTGAAGGTTGGTCGCACTACGACCTGTACGACAAGGCCGAGCCCGTCGCGCTGACCATGGCCCAGGCGGTGCCCTTCCTGCGCAAGCATCTGCAGTAATGCCAGCAGCCGGCCTGCGTGCGATGCATGCAGGCCGCGTTGCGAGAATTTGCTGAAATAGGCAAATAGTCTTATTTCCCCATCACCAGTGACATCAGGGTAGCCCATGACTAATGGGCTGTGTGGGGGAGGCTTGCCTTAAATCTCAACGGATCAAGCAACTCTACAGTTGGAATAGGCAAAGAAGCTCTGGCCTTCGTCCTTATACTGAATTCAATGTGAGGAGAACGATCATGTCGATGGCGAGATGGGCCCTGATTGCCTTGGTTGCGGTAGTGCTGGTGCCGCTGCTGGTACTGGTTTCGGTGAGCTGGATCGAACAACGCCAGGCGCGCCGCAATCAGGTCGAGGCATTGGACAGCTGCGCCCCGGCATCGCGTACCGCGGTGATCTACTACTCGCGCTCGGGCAATACCGCAGTTGCCGCTCGCCATGTCGCCTGCCGCCTGGGTGCAAAACTGATTGCCCTCGAGGCACCCGAGTATGCCCTGGGCGTGCGTGGGCTGGCGCGAGCACTTCAGGATGCTCGCAGTGAATCGGCACGCATCGCGCCCGTCAGCGTCGATCTGAGTGCCTACGACACCGTTTACCTCGGGTCGCCGGTCTGGCTGTACAGCCCGGCACCGCCGATCTGGGCTTTTGTCGCGGGGCAGCGCCTGGATGGCAAGCGCGTGGTGCTGTTCAACACCTACAACAGTCACTTCGCGCCCGAATACATCGCGGCGTTCCGTGAGCGGGTCATGGCTCAGGGCGCCAGCAGTTTCGAGCATCGTGCGGTGCTGCGCGGGCGCATGACCCGGCAGCTGACCCGCGAGCAGATGCTGCAACACATCGATCAGGACTGGTTGCCCGCGAGCACGCCGTCAACCCCGATCCATTGATCTGCCAAACGTTTACCGAGGTAGCCCATGAACGCGCCTTTCGAACCGTCGCGGCCGGCGCATGCCGACAGTCGCGCCCTGGCCATGGCCATTGCCCGCATCGCGCCCTCCGACGGTGACTACGAGACTGCCATTCCAGGCTTGACCTTGCACCGCCGCCGGGTTGTCACCCAACCGATGCACTGCATCTACGGCCTGGGGCTGGGGATTACCGCCCAGGGCGAGAAACAGGTCGTGCTGGGCGAAGAGGTCCTGCATTTCGGGCCGGGGCAGTCGTTGCTGACCGCCGTCGATTTACCGGTGGTGTCCAAGGTGGTCAAGGGCAGCCATGCCGAACCGTTTCTCGGCATGATGCTGCACCTGGCGCCCCAGGACATCCTGCAACTGGCCACCGAATTGCGCCTGCCGTCGCCCACCCGTGATTGCGGCTTTTGCTCGATGGCCGTGGAGCCTTTGTCCGACGGCCTGCTGGATGCGGCGCTGCGCCTTGTGCAATTGCTGTCGGACCCGGTTCTGCTCCCTTATCTGGCACCGTTGATCCAACGCGAGATCGCCTACCGCCTGCTGACAGGGCCCCATGGCGCGCAACTGCGCCACCTGATCAACCAGGGGGCACCCAGCCAGCAGATCGCCAGCGCCATCAACTGGCTCAAGCGCCACTTCGCCGAGCCACTGAAGCTCGAGCTGTTGGCCGCCAGCTGCCACATGAGCCCTTCGACCTTCCGCCAGCACTTTCGCACGATCACCGGCTTGAGCCCGCTGCAATACCAGAAGCAGTTGCGCCTGCAGGAAGCCCGCCAGCTGATGCTCACGCAAAACCTGGATGCGAGCGTGACCGCGGCGCGGGTTGGTTACGAAAGTGCTTCGCAGTTCAGCCGTGAATACGCCCGGCTGTTTGGCGAGCCGCCCCAGCGCGACATACGCCGCTTGCGCATGAATTGAATCGCCCCTTGTCATTCTGGTCGGCACCCGCAGTGCTGGCCGCATCTGGAAAGCACCATGAAACCGATCTATCCCGACATCTTCCGTCCCTTGCACTTCGCCAACGGCCTGAGCGTCAGCAATCGCCTGGCCATGGCGCCGATGACCACCTGGTCCGCCAACCCTGACGCGAGCATTTCCGAGCAGGAGCTGGACTACTACCGTCGCCGCGTGAACGGGGTAGGGCTGGTGATCACCGGTTGCACCCACGTCAGCCCAGAAGGTATTGGCTTCGATGCCGAGTTCGCTGCCTGGGACGACCGCTTCCTGCCCAGCTTGCGGCGTCTGGCGCAGGCCGCGAAAAGCGGCGGGGCGCCGGCGGTGCTGCAGATTTTCCACGCAGGCAGCAAAGCCATCGCCGCGCAGACACCCGAGGGTGAAGTGGTCAGCGCCAGTGCGGTCAAGGCCCCGGCAGGCCCGTTCAACAGCGGCATTCCCACGCCCAGGGCGTTGACCGAAGCGCAGATTCTCGCGCTGATCGAGGCCTTCGCCCAGGCCACCCGGCGCGCCATCGAGGCCGGGTTCGATGGCGTCGAGCTGCATGGTGCGCATGGTTTTTTGATTCAGAACTTCCTGTCGCCGGCCGCCAACCAGCGCGACGATCAGTGGGGAGGCTCGCGGGAAAACCGCATGCGCTTCCCCTTGGCACTGGTGCAGGCCCTGCAGCAGGTGGTCCGCGAACATGCGCAGCGCCCGTTCCTGATCGGTTACCGGATATCACTCGAGGAAGCCCAGGAGGGCGGCCTGCGTCTCGACGATTCCCTGGCAATGGTCGAGCGCCTGGCGCAGGCGGGGGTCGATTACCTGCATGTGTCTCTTTACGACCTGCTCAACGCCAAGCCCATCAACGGCGAATCGCAGAGCGTGGCCCCAGTGCTGACCATCGAGCGTGCACTAGCACAAGTTGCCGACCGGTTGCCCGTGATCGCGGCCGGCCAGATCACTACGCCGGAGCAGGCAGAGGCCGCCTTGGCCTTGGGCCTGTCGATGGTTGCCCTGGGCCGGGGGTTGGTCATCAATCCCGACTGGGTCGCCTTGGCCCGTGAAGGCAAGGCTGAACAGATCGAACAGCAACTCGATGTGCGCGCCATCCCGGACAACGCCGTGCCCGAGGGCCTGTGGCGTGCCATCAGTGCCACTCCCGGCTGGTTCGCCCTGCGCGACGCCGAGGCTTTGGTCGACTGACCGAAGGGGCGTGCCATTACGCGCCCGAGCGAATTTTTCCACCCTTTCAAGGAGAACCTACCGGTGACTCTCTCTCGTTCCGTGCGTGCCGCCCCGGCATTGCTCCCCTTGGCGCTCGCCGCGCTGCTGGCCGGTTGCGGCAAGCAGGAAGCGGCCGCGCCCGCCGCCGCGCCCCAGGTGGGCGTCTATCAGGTCAAGGCCCAAACGCTGGTGTTGACCAGCGACCTGCCTGGCCGAACCTCGGCCTATCGCGTGGCTGAAGTACGCCCGCAAGTGTCGGGCATCATTCAGAAGCGCGCCTTCGAAGAAGGCAGCGAGGTCAAGCAAGGCCAGGCGCTGTACCAGATCGACCCGCGCACCTACAACGCCCAACTGGCTCGCGCCGAGGCCAACCTGCGCAGTGCCGGCAACCTGGCCCAGCGTTATCAGCGCCTGTTGCAAACCCAGGCGGTCAGCCAGCAGCAGTACGATGACGCCCAGGCCACCTGGCTGCAGGCTCAGGCCGATGCGCAGATGGCGCGGATCAATGTGCAGTACACCCAAGTGCTGTCGCCGATCTCGGGTCGCATCGACCGTTCGAGGGTGACGGAGGGCGCGCTGGTCACCAACGGTCAGGCGCAGGAGCTGGCCACCGTGACCCAGCTCGACCCGATCTATGTCGACGTGACCCAACCGATCACCAAGCTGCTTGGCCTGCAACGTGCCCTGGAGTCTGGGCATCTGCAGAACGGCGCCAAGCAGGCCGAGGTCAGCCTGGCCCTGGATGATGGCAGCCCGTACCCACTAAAGGGCACGCTGAAGTTCTCGGAAGTGCGGGTTGACCCCACCACCGGGTCCGTGACCCTGCGCGCCGAGTTTCCCAATCCGCAGCGCACCCTGCTGCCAGGCATGTTCGTGCGTGCCCGGCTCATCGAGGGGGTGAGCGAGACGGCACTGCTGGTGCCGCAACAGGCGGTCGTGCGCGACACCCGTGGCCAGCCGCTGGTGTGGCTGGTCGGCACCGACAACCAGGTGCAGCAACGTGAGGTCGAGGTGCTGCGCACCGTCGGCAACGCCTGGTTGATCGGCAAGGGCCTGACCTCTGGCGATCGCGTCGTCACCGAAGGCCTGCAGCGCCTGAGCAAGGGTATCCAGGTCGAGCCGGTCGAAGCCGGTAACGTCAACCTGGTCACCGACTTCACCGGCCCCGCCCAAGCGGCCAACTGAGGAGCACCCACCTCATGTCACGCTTTTTCATCGATCGTCCGATCTTCGCCTGGGTCCTGGCGATGGTCGCGATGCTGGCCGGCATGCTCTCGCTGCTGAACATGCCAGTCAGCCAGTACCCGAACATCGCGGCGCCGGCGGTCTCCATCCAGGTGTCCTACCCGGGCGCTTCGGCGCAGACCGTTCAGGACACCGTGGTCCAGGTCATCGAACAGCAGATGAGCGGCCTGGATGGGTTCCGCTACATGTCCGCCGAAAGCAACGCCGACGGCAGCATGACCATCATCGTCACCTTCGAGCAGGGGGTTAACCCGGACATCGCCCAGGTGCAGGTGCAGAACAAACTGCAACTGGCAACGCCACGCCTGCCCGAGGAGGTGCAGCGCCAGGGCCTGCGGGTGGTCAAGTACCAGCAGAACTTCTTCCTGGTGGTGGGCCTGGTGGACAAGTCCGGCAAGCTGGACAACTTCGACCTGAGCAACATCATTGCCTCGGACCTGCAGGACCCGATTTCCCGGGTTAACGGTGTGGGTGACGTGATGCTGTTCGGCGCCCCTTACGCCATGCGCATCTGGCTCGACCCCAGCAAGCTCAACAGCTTCCAGCTGACCCCGAGCGATGTGGCGGCGGCGATCCGTGAGCAGAACGTGCAAGTGTCCTCCGGCCAGCTTGGCGGCCTGCCGACCCGTGGCGGCGTGCAGTTGAACGCCACCATCATCGGCAAGACCCGCATGACCAACGTGCATGAGTTCGAGGAGGTACTGGTCAAGGTCAATGCCGACGGTTCGCAGGTGCGGGTCAAGGACGTGGCCAAGGTCGCCCTGGGTGCGGACAACTTCTCCATCAGCATCCGCCACAACGGCCACGAGTCTTCTGGCCTGGCCCTGCGTCTGGCGCCGGGAGGCAACCTGCTGGAGACCTCGAAGGCGGTGCGCGCCGTGGTGGAGAAGCAGGCGAAAAACCTGCCGGAAGGGGTCGAAGTGATCTTCCCCTACGACACCACACCGGTGGTTACCGCGTCGATCGACTCAGTGATCCACACCATCTTCGAAGCGGTGGTGCTGGTGTTCCTGGTGATGTTCCTGTTCCTACAGAGTTTCCGGGCCACGCTGATTCCGACCTTGGCGATTCCGGTGGTGCTGCTGGCGACCTTTGCGGTGTTGCCGCTCTTCGGCATCACCATCAATGCCCTGGCCATGTATGCCATGGTGCTGGCCATCGGTTTGCTGGTGGACGATGCCATCGTCGTGGTGGAGAACGTCGAGCGCCTGATGCATGACGAAGGGCTGTCGCCACTGGAGGCCACGCGCAAGTCCATGCAGCAGATATCCGGTGCCTTGATCGGTATCGGTACGGTGCTGTCGGCCGTGTTCGTGCCGATGGCGTTCTTCGGCGGCTCGGCGGGCATCATCTACAAACAGTTCGCCGTCACCGTGGTGGTGTGCATGGGCATCTCGGTGCTGGTGGCATTGATCTTCACCCCCGCATTGTGCGCGACCATCCTCAAGGCCCCGCAAGGCCACGGCCATACCGAGAAGAAAGGCTTCTTCGGCTGGTTCAACCGTACCTTCGACCGAGGCACCCAGCGCTTCGAGCGCGGCGTGCAGCATATGCTCGGGCGTCGTGGCCGCTACTTGCTGATCTTCCTGATCATCACGGTGGGCACAGGCTACCTGTTCACCCGCATTCCCAATGCGTTCCTGCCCAACGAAGACCAGGGCGTACTGATCATCGAGGCGCGCATGCCGGTCAACGGTTCGGCCGAGCGTACCGAGGCGGTGCTGAGCCAGGTCACCGATTACCTGCTCAAGAACGAGAGCGACATCGTCGACTCCGTGCTGACGGTCAACGGCTTCAACTTCGCCGGTCGCGGGCAGAACTCCGGCGTGGCGTTCGTGTTGCTCAAGGACTGGGGCAAGCGGCATGCCGCAGGCAAGGACGTGTTCAGTTTGGCCGAGCGCGCCAACGCCAGCTTCGCCGGAGTCAAGGACGCCACCGTCATGGCCTTCGTGCCGCCGGCGATCCTCGAGATGGGTAATGCCATGGGCTTTGACTTCTACCTGCAGGACAACGCGGGCCTGGGCCACGACGGGCTGATGGCCGCGCGCGACCAGTTCCTCGCCCTGGCCGCCAAGAGCCCGGTGCTGATGGCTGTGCGCCCGAACGGCAAGGGTGACGAGCCGCAATACAAGATCGAGATCGACGAAGAAAAGGCTCGCACCTTGCAGGTGAGTATCCAGGCGATCAACGACACCATGTCGGCGGCCTGGGGCTCGATGTACGTCAACGACTTCATCGACCGCGGGCGAATCAAGCGGGTCTACCTGCAGGGTGAGGACACCTCGCGCATCGGCCCGGAAGACTTCGACAAGTGGTACGTACGCAACAACCGTGGGCAGATGGTGCCGTTCTCGGCCTTCGCCACCGGCCGCTGGGTTTCCGGCTCGCCGAAGCTCGAGCGCTTCGGGGGGATCTCGGCGGTGCAGATCCTCGGCCAGCCTGCGCCGGGCTACAGCACGGGTGACGCGATGGTCGCCATCGCCGAGATCATGCAGCAGATGCCCAATGGCGTTGGCCTGAGCTACAACGGCCTGTCCTACGAGGAGATCAAGACCGGCAGCCAGGCACCGATGCTCTATGCCCTGACCGTGCTGATCGTGTTCCTGTGCCTGGCGGCGCTGTACGAGAGCTGGTCGGTGCCGGCAGCGGTAATTGCTATCGTGCCGGTGGGCATTCTCGGCGCGGTGCTGGCGACCCTGTGGCGTGACCTGAGCGCCGACGTGTACTTCCAGATCGGCTTGATGACCACCATCGGCCTGACCGCGAAGAACGCGATCCTGATCATCGAGTTCGCCAAGGAGTTGTACGAGCGCGAAGGCGTGCCGCTGGTCAGGGCAGCCGTGGAAGCGGCTCGCCTGCGACTGCGGCCGATCCTGATGACTTCCATGGCGTTCACCTTCGGTGTGCTGCCCATGGCCCGCGCTGCCGGGGCAGGCTCCGGCAGCCAGCATTCCCTGGCCACCGGTGTAGTGGGCGGGATGATCACCGCCACTGTGCTCGCGGTGTTCTTCGTGCCGCTGTTCTACGTGGCAGTGGTGGCATTGTTCGAGCGGGGCACCAAGCGTCAAGCCGCCCCGGAAGGAGAGAAGGCATGAAGCTCAAGACCCTGAGCCTGGCGGTGGCCCTCGCGCTGAGCGGTTGCAGCCTGATTCCCGACTACCAGCGCCCACAGGCGGATATTCCCGCTGTCTGGCCACAGGGCGCGGCCTATGCCGCGTCCACCAAAGCCGACGATGCGGCGTTGATGGACTGGCAGTCAGTGTTCCAGGACCCTGCGCTGCAACGCCTGGTCGGCCAGGCCTTGGCCAACAACACCGATCTGCGCCAGGCCGTGTTGAATGTCGAGGCCTACCGGGCGTTGCACCGTATCCAGCGGGCGGAGCAGTTCCCGAGCGTCGATCTGGGCGTCGGTGGCAGCCGCCAGCGGGTACCGGCCGATCTGTCGCCGACCGACGAGGCAGGCATCCAGAGTCAGTATCAGGCGGCGTTGGGTGTGTCCTATGAACTGGACCTGTTCGGCCGCTTGCGCAGCCTCAGCCAGGCCGCCGCCGAGCAATACCTGGCCTCGGACGCGGCGCGCTACAGCGTGCAGGTTTCGCTGGTGGCCGATGTGGCCACCGCCTACCTGACCTGGCGCGCCGATCAGGACCAGCTGACACTGGCCCGCTCGACCCTGAAAAGCCAGAGCGACAGCCTTGGGCTGGTGGAGGATCGCTTGAACAACGGCACCGCCTCGCAGATCGATGTCAGGCAGGCCCGAACCTTGGTATCCCAGGCCCAGGTGCAGGAGAGCCTGTACACCCGCCAGGTAGCTCAGGACCTCAACGCCCTGGAGCGATTGATCGGTGGCCGGTTGCCGGCAGACCTGCCCCAGGGCCGGCCATTGTCCGAGCCAATGCTGGCGCAGTTTCCCGCGGGGCTGAGCTCCGATGTCCTGCTGCGCCGCCCCGATATCCGTGCGGCCGAGCACCGCCTGCTGGCGGCCAACGCCAATATCGGCGCGGCGCGGGCGGCATTCTTCCCGAGCATCACCTTGACCGGTGCGGCCGGGACATCCAGTGCCGAACTCGACGGCCTGTTCAAGGGCGGCTCGGGGATGTGGCAGTTCATGCCGCAGATCAACCTGCCGATCTTCAACGCCGGGCGCCTGCAGGCCGAGCTGGATTACGCCAGGATTCGCCGCGACATCAACGTCAGCGAGTACGAAGGCGCGATCCAGACCGCGTTTCAGGAGGTCGCCGACGGGCTGGCGGCCCGTGGCACCTATGGCAAGCAATTGCACAGCCAGCAGGGCAGGGTGGATGACAACCAGGCCTACTACGACCTGGCCCGCCAGCGCTATGACGAAGGCGTGGACAGTTATCTGAGCGTGCTCGATGCCCAGCGCGAGCTGTTCAGTGCCCGCCAGCAACTGATCCAGGACCGGCTTGGGCAGTTGACCTCCGAGGTCGACCTGTTCAAGGCCATGGGCGGTGGCTGGCAAGTGCAGCGGTCGGCGAGCCTATAGGGCTGCCATGCAGCCCTGGCGCTCCGGTCCGTTATCTACTGCGGGTTGGCGAGTATCAGATCGGCGGCTTTTTCGCCGATCATGATCGCCGGGGCGTTGGTGTTGCCAGACAACGGCGTTGGCATGATCGAGCAGTCGGCAACGCGCAGCCCCGTGGCGCCTCGCAGGCGCAGCTGCGCATCGACCACCGCCAGCGGGTCGCTGGCAGGCCCCATCCGGGCGGTGCCCATGTGGTGGAAGGCGGTGCCGCCGGATTGGCGAACGAAATCGAGAATCTCATCGTCGCTGTCGCCCACCTGCGCGCCCGGGAACCCCTCCTGGACGAAATAGGGCGCGAACGAGGACGCGCGCATCAGTCGCCTGGCCATGCGCACCACCTCGATGATTGCCTCACGGTCGATGGTGCTGTCGAGGTAGTTGGGCTGGATCTCCGGTGCCACGTCGATGCAGGTCGATTTGGCGCGCACATGGCCACGGCTTTGCGGGCGCTGCTGGTAGCCGCCGATGGTCATGCCGGGGTAGGTGTCCAGCCGTCCGGTTTCTCCGGCCTTGAAGCTGCCTGGGGTGAAGGACATCTGCAGGTCGGGGTCGGGCATGGTCGGGTCGGTACGGTGGAACAGCCGCATCGGTACCGGACCCATGCCGAGGATGCTCGGTTTGCCCCGCAGCCAGTTGAAGGCCTCGCCGACCAGCGCCAGCCCGCGGGCGCGTTGGTTCAGGGTGACGACGCCTTGCAGTTGTGCGCTCAGGCGCACCTGGTAGTGGTCCGAGAGGTTGGCGCCCACGCCGGGTGAGGCAATCAGCAGTTGCTGGCCGATGCTGCGCAGGTGTTCGGGGTCACCCACACCTGAAACCTGCAACAATCTGGGGGTGTTGATCGCGCCAGCGCTGAGGATCACTTCGCGTCTGGCCATGACACTGGCCTGCAGACGCTGGCCCTTGCCGTGCAGGTAGCGCACGCCGATGGCCCGCCGGTCACGAAACAGCACCTGCTCCACCAGGCATTCGGTCTTGATGGTTACCCGGCGCGTCTGCCTGGCCGCGTTGAGGTACGTCACCGCCGTGCTGGCGCGGCGCGCCAGGCCCCGGCGGGTGTCGATGGTGAACTGGAAATTGCCCACGCCATCCTGGGTCGCACCGTTGTAGTCATCGTTGTACGCGATGCCCTGGGCGATGGCCGCGTCGATGAAACAGCGGTACAGCGGGCTGGGGTAGTCGGGGTCGGTCACCGTGATAGGGCCGTCTTCACCTCGGTAGCCGGGTTCGCCTGGGCCGATGCGGCGCTCGGCCTTGCGAAAATACGGCAGCACATCCTGATAACTCCAGCTGCTGTTGCCCAGGCTTGCCCAGGTGTCGTAGTCGGCCGGCTGGCAACGGTTGTAGACCATGCCGTTGATCGAGCTGGAGCCACCCAGCACCTTGCCCTGCACCAGCGGCAGCGAGCGGCCGTTGGCTCCGGGCACCGGGGCGCTGACGAAGCCCCAGGTCAACCTGGGGTTGGACACCGCCTTGATGAAGCCGGCTGGCAGGTGAATCATCGGGTCACGGTCCGCCGGGCCGGCCTCCAGCAGGCAGACACTGTGTCCGGCCTCGGCAAGGCGCAGCGCCAGGACGGCGCCGGAACTACCGGCACCGACGATGATGTAGTCGAATTCAGCCATCGATCAGTTTCCTTGTTCTTATGGTTTTTCAGCGTGCGGCCAGCTACTGGTGGCGCCACATTCCGCAGGCCGGGCCAAGCAAGTCTGGGCAGTCGCCCCGGGACGGACAATGTGGTGAAGTCTCGATTCCATTCGCTATCGTCTCGCTGCCATGGACCCACTGTGCGAAGTACTGAACCTGATGCACCCCGGTATCACTCGCTCGGCCGCTCTGGATGCGGCCGGGCCGTGGTCGTTGCGTTTTCCGCCTGCCCAAGGCATCAAGTTCTGCTCGGTGGAGCGAGGTGTCTGCTGGATTGCCATGGCGGATGGGCCCTACCAGCGGCTGGAGTCCGGTGACTGCTTCGTGCTCAGCAAGGGTTGGGCATTCGTGGTCAGCAACGACCCGACACTGACGCCAGTCGATGCCTACTCGCTGATCACGCCAGGGCACCAGGGCGTGAAGACCCTCAATGGCGGTGGCGACGAGTTGATCGTCAGCTGCCAGTTGCTGCTTGACGACGACCTGGTCGAGCGGCTGCTCGATCCATTGCCGGCGATGGTGCGGGTCGAAGGTGGCAGCGAACAGGGCGCGGCCTTGCGTAGTTCGCTGACCCGGCTGACCGACGAGCTGGTACAACCCAAGGCGGGCGGTGCGCTAGTGATCGAACACCTGGTCCGCCTGCTGCTGGTGGACACGCTGCGGCTGTTTCTGCAACGTCGACCGCCCGAGTTGCCCCAGGGCTGGTTGCAAGCACTGTCCGATGCGCCGTTGGGCCTGACGATCCAGGCGATGCACGAGCGCCCCACGCACGCCTGGACCGTCGCCCAGCTAGCCGCATTGGCGGGCATGTCCCGGGCGGTGTTCGCGCGTCGCTTCAAGGCGGCCATGGGGCTGGCGCCGATCGAGTACCTGGGGCGCTGGCGCATGCTGCGGGCCGCCTCGTTGCTGCGCAGCGGCAACCTGTCAATCGCCAGGGTCGCCGAAAGGGTCGGCTACAGCTCGGAATATGCCTTCATCACGGCATTCACCCGGGTGATGGGCTGCCCGCCAGGTCGCTACCGGCGCCAGGCCAAGCACGCCGATGCGTTGTGAATCGATGAACGGGTAGCCACGCAGGTGATCGCGTGCGCTGCGAATGTCTTGCTGGTGTGTTTCCTGGCAATCGTCGCTGGCATGACACTCCGGGTACTTAAGTGTCAGGCTGACGAAGGCGGCATTGCCCAGCAATTCGTCATAGCGCTTGCGTTGCGATGGCTCGGCGGCATGAGCGGGCGCAAGGGTATAAATGATTGCCGGGTAGCATTCGTTCGGGTCGAAACCTAGCGGCAGGCGCAGCAGCGCTTCCAACACCCGGCCGGCTGGGGTCAGGGTGACCACGGTGGATTGCTGGGTCCTGCTCATCGGCATGCGCTCCTTTGGTCTTCGGCTGCAGCGCGACAGCATACAAGCGCTGTTTCTGCAGATAATCCCGCTGACCGCGACAGCACTGGTAAGCCAGGCTAACCAATGGCGAAACAGGCAAGGTTTCGCTTGGAACAGGCAAAGCTAACGCCTCCGCGCCCTGGATACTGACATTCCAGAGCACGGAACGAGTGGCCGGCTATGCGCGCATTACATATTCGGGTAGTTCGGCCCACCTGCACCTTCAGGAGTGGCCCAGGTGATGTTCTGGGCCGGGTCCTTGATGTCGCAGGTCTTGCAGTGCACGCAGTTCTGCGCGTTGACCTGGAAGCGCTTGTTGCCGTCTTCCTGGGTGACCACTTCGTACACGCCGGCCGGGCAGTAGCGCTGCGCCGGTTCGTCGTACAGCGGCAGGTTGCTGGCGATCGGCACGTTCGGGTCGGTCAGCTTCAGGTGGCAGGGTTGTTCCTCTTCGTGGTTGGTGCTGGAGAGGAATACCGAGCTGAGCTTGTCGAAGCTGAGCTTGCCGTCCGGTTTCGGGTAGTCGATCTTCTGCGAGTCGGCGGCCAGCTTGAGGCAGGCATAGTCCGGCTTGGTGTCGTGCAGGGTGAACGGCAGCTTGCCGCCGAACCAGTTCTGGTCGATGTAGTTGAACGCACCGCCGAACAGCGGGCCGAACTTGTGCAGTGCCGGGCCGAAGTTGCGGCTGGCGAACAGCTCTTCATGCAGCCAGCTGGCCTTGAAGGCGTCGACATAGGTGTTGAGTGCGTCGCCACCCTCGCTGCCGGCGATCAGCGCGTCGGCCACGGCGTCGGCGGCGAGCATGCCGGACTTCATCGCGGTGTGGCTGCCCTTGATCTTGGAGAAGTTCAGGGTGCCGAGGTCACAACCGATCAGTGCGCCGCCGTTGAACACCATCTTCGGCAGCGAGTTCAGGCCGCCCTTGCAGATAGCGCGGGCGCCGTAGCTGATGCGCTTGCCGCCTTCGAGGTACTGGGCCATCACCGGGTGGTGCTTCAGGCGCTGGAACTCATCGAACGGCGAGAGGTACGGGTTGGCGTAGGACAGGTCGACGATCAGGCCGACCACCACCTGGTTGTTCTCCAGGTGATAGAGGAACGAGCCACCGGTGTTGTCGGCGCTCATCACGTCCAGCGGCCAGCCGGCGGTGTGCACCACCAGGCCCTGTTCGTGCTTGGCCGGGTCGATTTCCCAGATTTCCTTGAGACCGATGCCGTAGTGCTGCACGTCGGATTCGCTGTCGAGGTTGAAGCGCTTGATCAGCTGTTTGCCGATATGGCCACGGCAACCTTCGGCGAACAGGGTGTACTTGCCACGCAGTTCCATGCCGGGGGTATACATGCCGTCTTTCGGGTTGCCTTCACGGTCGACACCCATGTCACCAGTGACAATGCCGCGCACTACGCCGTTTTCGTCGAACAGCGCTTCCTGGGCGGCGAAGCCCGGGTAGACTTCCACGCCCAGGTTCTCGGCCTGCTGGGCCAGCCAGCGGCACAGGTTGCCCAGCGAGATGATGTAGTTGCCCTGGTTGTGCATGGTCTTGGGCACGAACAGGTCGGGGACCTTGGTCGAGCTGCCAGCATCCTTGAGCACGTAGATGTCGTCGCGCTTCACTTCGGTGTTCAGTGGCGCGCCGAGTTCTTTCCAGTCGGGGAACAGCTCGTTCAGGGCGCGGGGTTCGAACACCGCGCCGGAGAGGATGTGGGCGCCGACTTCGGAGCCTTTCTCGACCACGCAGACGCTGATCTCGCTACCGGCTTCGGCGGCCTTCTGCTTCAGGCGGCAGGCGGCGGACAGGCCCGCCGGGCCGGCGCCGACGATGACCACGTCGAATTCCATGTATTCGCGTTCCACTTTCGATTTCTCCTGACAGGACTGTGCGGCGAATTGTTGGACGGCAAGGCCGGCCGCCACGGACTTGCGTGTGCCCAGATCATTGGAAATGCGAAACGATATTTCAACCCGCGAAACAAGCTTGTTCCGCCTGGTGCAACGGCGGGCCGTTCGGTTCGACACGCCATTCCATTCTTCGGAACGCATGCCGCTTGGCGGTTGTGTGGCGGTGGGGAATGCGCTGACCATGATTTGAAACGAGGTTTCGCATGTTGAAACCAGGCACGCATCACAAGAACAAGTCAGGAGCGCGCGATGCCCATTGATGCCGATCAGTTGCTCAGCTATCCGATCCCCAGCGTGGGTCAGCGCCTGTCCCCTCGGGACGCGGCGTTCTACGCGCTCTCGGTAGGGGTGGGGCAAGACCCCGAGGACGCCCGCCAGTTGCACTATGTCGACTATTCGCAGGCGATCTCGGTATTGCCGTCCATGGCGCTGGTGCTGGCGCATCCCGGTTTCTGGCTCGGTGATCCGCGCTCTGGCGTCGACGCCACCCAGGTGGTGCATGGCGAGCAGGCGCTCACCTTGCACCGGCCTTTACCGGTGGACACCGACCTGATCAGTGAAACGGTCATCGATGGCCTGGTGGACAAGGGCCAAGGGCAGGGCGCGTTGCTTTATACCCGCAAGACCCTCAAGAACGCCGCCACTGGCGAATTGATCGCCTCCACCCTCAACACGACATTCATTCGCGGTGGCGGGGGCTTTGGCGGCTCCAGTGCGCCGCGTGCGCCCAGCCAGCCGCTGCCCGAGGGTGAGCCGGCGTTTGTCGTCGACCTGCCGACCCGGCCCGAGCAAGCCCTCTACTACCGCATGAATGGTGACGACAACCCGCTGCACGCCGACCCGCAGGTGGCTGCCAAGGCTGGTTTCCCCCGCCCGATCCTGCATGGGCTGTGCACCTTCGGCATGGTCTGCCACGCACTGGTACGCAGCCTGTGCGATTACCAGGGGGCCCGCTTGCGCGAGATGTCCCTGCGCTTCGCAGCGCCCGTGTACCCCGGCGAAACCCTGCGTTGCGAGATCTGGCACGACGGCGCTTTCCGCGCCCGAGTGCTGGAACGTGACGTACTGGTGATCAGCCATGGGCGGGCGGCATGGGACCGGGCCTGATGTTCCGAAGTACGGAACCGTTTGGCCGATGGCTTTGACGCTACCGCTGCCCGGGCGGTTAATGAATGACCAGATCTGAAAACAACATGTGAGTGGCAGGTCGTAGCCGCAGGCTCGCCAGACCACCGAAATCGACTGGAGATGGGACGCAACATGAACGACAGCTCGCCCTCGGTATGGCAACCCAGCGCTGAAGACATCGCCAGCGCCAACGTGACCGAAATGATGCGCCGGCTCGGCACTCCGGACTACGACCAGTTCCAGGCGCGCGCGTTGAGCAGCCCGCTTGAGTACTGGCGGATGGTCTCGAACTACTGTGACATTGCCTGGGAAAAGCCCTTCGAGGACTACCTGGACGACAGCCGGGGCATCGAGTTTCCGAGCTGGTTCCCGGGTGGGCGGCTGAACTGGGTGCAATCCATCCTTGCGAAGGCGGAGCGCCAAGGCACCGTGACGGCGGTGATCGCCGAGCGTGAGAACGGCGAGGTGACCCGCGCCAGCTACGCAGAGCTCGCAGACCAGGTTCGTGCCTTCGCAGCAGGCCTGGAGGCCATTGGCCTCAAGCGTGGCGATCGCATCGGCCTGTTGATGTCCAACGGCCTGGAAGCCACGGTCACCTTGCTGGCAATCGCCTACCTGGGTGCCATCGCGGTGCCGTTGTTCAGCGGCTTTGGTGTCGATGCCATCAAGTCGCGACTCTCCGCCTGCTCGGCCAAAGCGTTGATCGCCAGTGCCGGCTTCGACCGGCGCGGCAAGCGCGTGGACACCTTGGCGCTGGTAAAGGCTGCTCTCCAGGAGCTGCCTGCCGTGGAAACCCTGGTGGTCCATGACGCCGATGGCGTAGCGTCCCAGGTCGACGGCAGCCAGGGCTGGATGCAGGTTCTGGCGCAGGGGCGCGGGCAGGAGAAGGCAGCCGCAAGCATGTCGCCCAACGACCCGTTCATGATCGTCTACACCTCCGGGACCACCGGCAAGCCGAAAGGCACGGTGCATGTGCACGGCGGCTTTGCCCTGAAGATCGCCCACGACTCGGCGATCCACTTCAACGTCAAACCCGGCGATGTATTCTGCTGGCCGGCCGACATGGGCTGGATCGCCGGCTCCCTGGTGCTGTGCAGCGCCCTGATGCGCGGCGCGACCCTGGTCTGCTATGACGGCGCGCCGGACTTCCCCGACTGGTCACGCATGGGCCGGCTGATCCAGAACCACGGCGTGACCCACTTCGGCTCTGCGCCAACCCTGATCCGTGGCCTGGCCGCCAACCAGGCCGTGGCCTGTGCGGCGGATACCTCCTCGGTACGGTTGTTGATCACCGCGGGCGAGGGCATCGACCCCGAGCATTTCAGCTGGTTCCAGGCGCACTTCGGCACGGGACGCAGCCCGGTCATCAACTACACCGGGGGTACCGAGGTGTCCGGTGCGCTGCTGTCGAGCGTGGTGATCCGGCCGATCAGCCCTTCGGGCTTCAATACGGCGTCTCCGGGCGTGGATGTCAGCGTGGCGGACAGTGCAGGGCAGACAGTGGTCGGCGAGCCGGGCGAACTGGTGGTGCGCCGCCCGTTCGTGGGGATGACCCAGTCGTTCTGGCAGGACGATGAACGTTACCTGGACGCGTACTGGCGCACCATTGCCGGCCTTTGGGTGCATGGCGACCTGGCCATGCTCAAGGACGGCAGCTTCTACATGCTGGGGCGCTCCGACGACACCATCAAGCTGGCCGGCAAGCGTGTCGGGCCGGCGGAAATCGAAGAGGTGCTGCTGGAACTCGATGAGGTCAGCGAAGCCGCCGCCGTCGGCGTCAAGGACGACAGCAAAGGCCAGAAACTGGTGGTGTTCCTGATTGCGCCTGGCGCTTCGGGCGACCAGGCGGCGCTGCGTCAACGCGTCACCACCCACGTACAGGCGCGCATGGGCAGGCCCTTCGTGCCGGCGGCCACCTATTTCGTCAGCCTGCTGCCCAAGACCCGCAGCTCCAAGGTGATGCGCCGGGTCATTCGCAACCTTTGCAACGACATGCCGCTGGGGGACACCTCGTCACTGGACAACCCGGCAGCCCTGGACGTGATCCGCCAGGCCATCCAGGCCTAGTGGCCTACCCGCTGATTTGAAGGAATACCAACATGCACAAACCGATTGATTACGCCGACTACCAGCGACTGGCGTTCGACCGCCCAGCCCCGCGGGTGCTGCGCATCACGCTGAACCGGCCCGAGCGCCTCAATGCGCTGGACGAAGCCGGACACGCCGAGCTGACCCGTGTATGGCGCGACATCGAAGCTGACGACAGCGTCAACGCAGTGATCATCTGCGGCGCTGGCAAAGCGTTTTCCGCTGGCGGCGATTTCCAGATCGTCGAGGGCATGATCGAGTCGTTCGAGTACCGCTGCCGCGTGTGGCGCGAGTCCAAGGACCTGGTCTACAACATCATCAACTGCAACAAGCCGATCGTTTCGGCGATCCATGGTCCGGCAGTCGGCGCCGGCCTGGTGGCGGCCTTGCTGGCGGATATTTCCATCGCCGCGAAGGACGCCAAGATCGTCGATGGCCACACCCGCCTGGGCGTCGCCGCTGGCGACCATGCCGCCATCGTCTGGCCGCTGCTGTGCGGCATGGCCAAGGCCAAGTATCACCTGATGCTGTGCGAATCGCTCAATGGCGAGGAGGCCGAGCGCATTGGCCTGGTGTCGCTGTGCGTCGATTCCGAGCAACTGCAGACCCGCGCCCTTGAAGTGGCCACACGCCTGGCCGAGGGTGCCCAGTCGGCGATTCGCTGGACCAAATACTCGCTCAATAACTGGCTGCGCCAGGCCGGGCCGATCTTCGACGCCTCATTGGCCCTGGAGATGCTCGGCTTCGGTGGCGAGGAAGTGAAGGAGGGCGTGCGCGCCTATCGGGAGAAGCGCGCGCCGAAGTTCCCGGACAACACCGACGTGTAGGAGATACCGTCATGACCAAGGCCGAACCCTTGAGCGGCGAGCTGCACCATGAAGCCTTGCTGAGCCTGCGTGAACCCCAGCTGCCGAGGTCGGGCATGGTCATGCCAGTGGTGCGGGCGCTGGAGGTGCTGTCGGCCTTCAGCGCCCATGACGGCTGGCTGGGCAACAAGGACATCGCCGAGCGTACTGGTTTGCCGGCTTCAACGGTCAGCCGTTTCCTGCGTACGCTGGTGTCACTGGGCTTTCTCAACTACAACGCCAGCCTGCGCCAGTATCGCCTGGCGGCAGCGGTGCTGTCGCTCGGGTATGCCGCCACCTCGCACTCCGACGTGCAACGCCTGGTGCGCGAAGACCTGGTGCGCTTCGCCTGTGCCAACAATGTCACGGTGCTGCTGGCCATGCGCGACCGCCTGGACCTGATTGCCCTGGAAAGTTGTACCGGTAATGGCAGCTTCCGGCGCAACGGCCTGAATGTCGGCACGCGCATTGCCATTTCCTCGACCCAGATGGGCGTCACCTTGCTGGCTTCGCTGCCGCCCTTGGAGCGTGCCTACCTGCTGGAAAACATCGCGCGGCGCATGCCCGATGGCTGGAAAGAACCGGAGCCGAGCCTCAGCGAGGCGATCCGGCAACTGCGCGCCATGGGCTTTTGCTACTCGCTGAGCAAGTGGGAGCGCGACCTTGGGATCATCTCGGTGCCCCTCAGCCTGCCTGGGCGCGGCCTGTTCGTGCTGACCTGCCTGGGTTCGCTGGGGCAGATGACCAAGGCGCGGGTGGCGCGTGAGCTGGGCCCGCAATTGTTGGCCCTGGCCAACCAGATCAGACGCTCGCTGGATGACTCCAGCGGCCCCATCGACGGAGTACGGCCATGACCTTCGATCACGACAGTGCCGATGCACTGCTAACCGTCAGCCGGGGGCTGCAGGTGTTGCGTGCGTTCCGCGGCGAGCGTGCACCGCTGTCCAATGCCGAGATCGTCGCCCGCACCGGGTTGCCCAAGTCGACGGTCTCGCGGCTGACCACCACCTTGATGTTCTCCGGCTTTCTGCAGCACGCAAGCGGTGGCCGGCAGTTCGAACTGAGCACCGGGCCGCTGGGTATCGGCCAGGCATTCCTGGAGTCCAGTGCCTTGGTGCAGCGCGCCCAGCCGTTCATGCAGGCGCTGGCTGACCGCCTCAACGTTTCGGTGGCCCTGGCCATGCCCGATCAGTTGGAGATGCTCTACATCACCTACTGCTCGGGTCGCAACATCGCCACCTTGCGCCTGGGCGTGGGGTCGATGCTGCCCATGGCCACCACCGCGATCGGCCGCGGTTATCTGTGGGGGCTGCCGGCGGATCAGCGCGAGGCCTTGATCGAGCGCATGGCGCTATACATGGGGCCGGGTTTCGCCAAGGTGCGCGAGGACATCGACGCCAGCTTTGGTGAACTGGCCGATACCGGTTGTTGCCTGGTGGTCGGTGGTTATCAGCGTGACACCTACGGCATTGGTTGCCCGATAAAGGTTGGCCGCCAGGGCACCGTGATGGGTCTCAACTGCGGGGCCGCCGTGGTCGGGGCGGATTTCGCGAAAGTGCGCAGCACCATGGGCAAGGCTTTGCTGGAAGCCGCCCCGGAACTTGAACAGCTGCTACAGGATCTGGAAGGCCCCTTCTGACGGGGCCGGCCATTCAACGAAGAGCAAGAGAGACTTCTATGGCGCAAGTGCTAGCTGGAATCAGGGTGCTCGACTTCGGGCGATACATCGCGGGGCCGTTCTGCGGTGCGCTGCTGGCCGACATGGGCGCGGACGTGATCCGTATCGACCGGGTCGGTGGTAGTGAGGACCGTTTCGTCATGCCAGTCACCGAGCAGGGCGATGGTGCGGTGTTCCTGCAGTCGAACCGCAACAAGCGCTCGCTCACCCTGGAGATCGCCAGTGAAGAAGGGCGGGCCATCGTCCGGCGCCTGGTGGCGGATGCCGATGTGGTGATCGCCAACATGCCAGCGCCGACCTTGGCCAACCTGGGGCTCGACTACGAAACGCTCAAGGCGATCAAGCCGGATATCGTGCTGGTTGCGCCTTCGGCGTTCGGCGACAGCGCATTGCTGCGCGAGAAGATCGGCTTCGACGGTGTGGGGCAGGTCATGAGTGGCGGGGTGTACTTGTCCGGTTATCCCGAGCAGCCCATCAAGTCGATGCTGCCGGTGGTGGATTACTGCACCGGCATCGCCTGTGCCCTGGGGGCAGTGGCTGCCCTCTATGAGCGCGAGCGCAGTGGCCAGGGCCAGCAAGTGGGCGCCTCGTTGTTGCAGACAGCCCTGAACTTCTCGAGCGGTTACCTGATCGAGGAGCAGGTGCTGGGCCTGCAGCGCCAGGCCACGGGCAACCGCAGCCAGAGCTACGGGCCATCGGATATCTTCCGTACCCGCGATGGCTGGATCATCGTCCAGGTCATTGGCCCGGCCATGTTCCGCCGCTGGGCGAAGATCATGGGGCAGCCGGAGCTGCTTGATGACCCGCGCTTTGCCGACGATGAACTGCGTGGGCAGCATGGTGAGGTGCTGTCGGGGCTGATGGGCGAGTGGTGCGCGGGGCGCTCCAGGGAGCAGGCCCTGGACGAACTGGCCAAGGCCAAGATCCCGGCAGGGCCTGTGTATTCCCCTGCCGAGGTCAACAGCGACCCGGCCATTGCCGAGAGCGGCGCGTTCGTGCGCTTGCGCCATCCAGGGGTCGAGCCAGAGGTGCCTTATGTTGCCGCTCCGGTGAGCCTGTCACGCACGCCGCTGGCGATTCGCAAGCATGCGCCGCTCAGCGGCGAGCATACCGAGGAGGTGCTGCGTGAGTTCGGGTTCTCGCTGGGCCAGATCGAGGCGCTGCGTGCCAATGGTACGGTCTGAGCACCGCTGAAGATCGCGGCCCTGATCGGGTTCAGTCCCTCGCTGCGGCCAGTTCCCTGGCAATTTCATCCGCCACCTGCCGCAGCGGCCCGAGGATCTTCTTGCGGGCCTCAGGCAGGCTGACCGCATTCTTGAGCATCATCACGTTCAAGGCCGCGAACAGCTCGCCGTCGTGCATCACCGGCACGCCCATGGCCCAGACATTGCCGGCGAACACCTGCTCGCTGTAGTCATCGCTCATTACCGCGAAACCGTCCTTACGTGTGTGTTCGAGAAGCGCATCGAGCCGCTGCGGTTCGCGGGCCAACTGGTTCCAGGGTTCGTCCACGGCTGCCAGTTGCCCGATGATCCGCTGGCGTTCATCGGCCGGGCAGAACGCCAGGTAGGCAATGCCGATCGAGGTGGCCAGCATGGGTGAGCGAAACCCTGGGCGGCGATTGAACGACAAGGGCCCACCGCTTTCCCGCGAGGTCTGCAGCACCACCATGGCATCGACATCGAACACCGCGATGTCCGAAGGCCAGCCGATGGTATTGCGAAAGCGCGCCAGGCTCGGTTCGGCGACGCCGGCAAGCCAGCGCGATTTCTCGTATCCCTGGCTCAACAGCAAGGTCCGGGCGGTCACCGAGTACTGCGCCCGCTCCGTGTCCTTGGTCACGTACCCTTCGTGATGCAGGGTCTCGAGCATGCGCACGATGGTGGCTTTGTCCAGGCCGGTCTTGCGGTGGATCGACGCCACCGTGGCCTGGCGTTCCTCGCTGACCACGCGCAGCACTTTCAGGGCTCGGGCAACGGCTTCAACGGGTTTGAACGAGGGCTTGGCAGGTGTGTTCACAGGCAGTCCGGGGCAGGGCAAGGGAGTGCGGCGATCTTAGCAAGCAGCGGCGTGCAGCTGAACCTCGACGCGCATTTACACGCTCTGCTCTCACTGTACGGAACCCCCGGCGGCCGCTGCTTGCCTTGCCGGGGCATCTGCCTTTGACTGGCCCTGACGCCGACGCAATGCCGGCCACGGCATCGAACCAGGCCATCCACCCGTAGGGTGCCTCGCTTCAGAACAACAATAAAAAGTGGAGATGTTCCCATGCTCAATCGCCCTGACGTGCGGGAGTTTACCCTGCGCGCGTTGTACCCCCTGCTGGCCATGCTGCTGGTGCCGATATGCCTGCTCTGGCCGATTTCCAGGGCCCATGCCCTGGGCGCCGATATCGGTGACTTCGCCGCCCCCATGCCCGGCCATGACCTGATGGCGCTGTACATGATCAATTCGAAGAACTCGGACATGTACAAGAACAGCCAGATCATCGACAACCGCGCCAAGCTCGATGTCAACACGACCATCCTGCGGTATGCCCACCCGACCCAGGTGGGAGACTCGTTCATCATCAACCCGTCCTTGATCCTGACCCACCAGAACATGTCGCCGGACAACGTCGCAGGGCTGGACCACACCGCCGGCATGGGCGACCCCTTCATCGGCATCCCGTTCTGGCTGCATGTCGACCGGGCGAACCGCGAGTACCTGACCATCGGCCCTTGGCTGTACCTGCCGCTGGGCGAGTACGACCACAAGGACTTTCTCAACCCGGGTGAAAACCGCTGGAAGGCGGTGTTGCAGCTGGGCTACCAGCGTGGTCTGGGCGAACACTTCGACCTGGACGTGTTGCTGGAAGCCGACTTCTACGGCAAGAACGACGAATACGGCCCGGACAAGCTCACACGCCGCCAACGCCCCTGGTACGAGGCCAAGGGCGGGGTGACCTACCTGTTCAACGACCCCGGCGCATCCCAGCTGGGCGTGGGCGTGTATTTCGACCAGGGTGGCGAAACCGAAGTCGACGGGCAGTTGCAGGGCGACCAGGTCAAGACCCGCGGTTTCTACATTCAGGGCAGCACCATGCTGACACCGGCTGACCAGTTCATGGTCGGCCTGTTCCGTGATCTTGATGTGGAGAACGGCTTCAAGATGAGCCAGCAGCTGCGCCTGCGCTACCTGCATGTGTTCTGACCGGCGAGCAGCATTGCCAAGCACTTTCCGAAGTACGGGACAAGCAGCCTTGCCTGCTTGCCCGCAACGCCCGCCAGGGCTGCAATGAGTCCACGCGCGTCGAACCTGCCGCAAGCACGAGCAGGTCGGCCCGACATGATGTTCGACAAGACAAACAAGAGAACGCGTCATGAGAAAACTGTCTGTACTGCTCGATGGCCTGACCCACACCGAAGGCGCACGCTGGTATCAGGGACGTTTCTGGTTCAGTGACCTGTACTCGTTCGCCGTGTACTCGGTAAACGACGATGGCACCGAGCTGCGCAAGGAAGCCGAGGTGCCGGGTTGCCCGTCGGGCATCGGCTGGTTGCCCGATGGACGCCTGCTGGTGGTGTCCATGCATGACCGTCGCCTGTTGCGCCGCGAGCACGACGGCAGCCTGGTGGTGCATGCCGAACTCGGCCCGCACCAGGAGTTCGAGCCCAACGACATGGTGGTGGACGCGCAAGGCCGCGCCTGGGTCGGCAACCTGGGCTTCGACGTGATGCGCTTCGCACCCCGTCGGCCCGCGAGGCTGGTGCGCGTCGACCCGGACGGCAGCGTGACCGTGGTCAGCGAGCCGCTGCATTTCCCCAACGGCTCTACGGTGATTGACGGCAAGACCCTGGTAGTGGCCGAGTCATTCGGCAACCGCATGTCGGCCTTCGACATCCAGGCCGACGGCTCGTTGTCCGCCCGCCGCGACTGGGCGCGTTTCGGCCCGATTCCCCAGAACGAGGATATCTTCAAGGCCATGGGCGAGATCGTGGTCGCCAGCGATGGCATTGCCTCGGTCGATGCCGAGGGCGCCATCTGGGTGGCCGATTTCACCAAGACCCGAGCCCTGCGCGTGATGCCGGGCGGCGAGATCGTCGATGAAGTACAGACCGGCGATCTGAACTGCTACTCCTGCGCCCTGGGTGGCGCCGATGGCCGCACGTTGTTCATGTGCGTGACGCCAGCCGAATTCGACCCCGAAGTGCGTCGCAACAATCCGCTCAGCCAGGTGCTGTCCACCCGCGTGGATGTCCCTGCTGCCTGAGCCTCGCCGACACACGCCAGATACGCCTGCCATGGATCGGCCGTGGCAGGCCCCGCATTCCATTCAGGCAAGGAGAAATGCATGAGTACCGACCCCCTCAACCCGAACGCCGGCGTCGCCAGCGCCCGCGCCTGGATCGCTTCCGGGCACAAGCGGCTGCTGATCGGCGGCAGGTGGCAGGATGCCGCCTCGGGCAGCACCTTCGAAACCCTCAACCCGGCCACCGAACAACTGCTGTGCCGGATTGCCGAAGCCGACAGCGCCGATGTCGATGCGGCCGTGGTCGCTGCGCGCAAGGCCTTTGAAAATGCCGCCTGGAGCGGTATTTCGTCCCATGCGCGCACCCGCATGCTGCTGCGCATCGCCGAGCAGATCGATCGCCATGCCGATGAACTGGCCGCCATCGAAACCCTCGATAACGGCATGCCGCTGTGGTACGCCAAGGCCGCCGCCACCGCCGCGGCGGACATCTTCCGTTACTACGCCGGCTGGTGCTCGAAAATCCATGGCAGCACCGTTCCTTCCGACGCCACCGGTTTCGTCTATACCCTGCGCGAGCCGTTGGGTGTGTGCGGGCAGATCATCCCCTGGAACGTCCCGGTGCTGATGGCCTCGATCAAGCTGGCCAACGCCTTGTGCTGTGGCAATACCCTGGTGCTCAAGCCGGCGGACCTGGCCTCGCTGAGCTCATTGCGGCTGGCCGAACTGATTCAGGAAACCGACCTGCCACCGGGCGTGATCAACGTGCTGCCGGGGTTTGGCCACACCGCGGGCGCCGCGTTGTCGCTGCACCAGGATGTGGACAAGATCGCCTTCACCGGGTCCACCGCCGTGGGCAAGCAGATCGTGCAGGCCTCCACCTCGAACTTGAAGAAGGTCACCCTGGAACTGGGCGGCAAGGCGCCCAACGTCGTGTTCGCCGACGCCGACCTGGAAAAGGCGGTGCAGGCGGCGGTCAAGACCTTCTGCGGCAACTCCGGCCAGGTGTGTTCGGCCGGGACCCGGCTGTTCGTGCAGCGCGCGGTGTATGACGAGGTGCTGGAGCGCGTGGCCAGCCTGGCGGCCACCTTCAAGGTCGGCGACCCGCTGGCTGCCGACACCAAGCTCGGCCCGCTGATTTCGGCCAAGCAGCGCGACCGCGTGCGTTCGTACATCGACGCAGGCCAGGAGGAGGGCGCGCAACTGCGTCTGGGCGGTGCCCCATGGTCTGGCGCTGGCTATTTCGTCGAGCCGACCGTGTTCGGCCAGGTGAACAACCGCATGCGCATCGCCCAGGAAGAGATCTTCGGGCCGGTGCTGTCGGTGATCGCCTTCGATGATGAAGAAGACGCGGTGCTACAAGGCAATGACACCAGCTACGGCCTGTCGGCTGCGGTCTGGACCCGTGACATCGGCCGGGCGCACAAGGTGGTGCGTGCGCTCAAGGCAGGGCGGGTGTGGATCAACACCTATGGCGAAGCCGACCCGGCCATGCCGTTCGGCGGCTACAAGCAGTCTGGCTGGGGCCGCGAGTTTGGCCAGGAGTCGATCGACGCCTACACCCAGGTCAAGGCCGTGATGCTGCGCATGTAAGCCACCGTGGCTGCGACACAGGCATTCGGAACAGAACAAGTACAAGAGCGATTACCGGAGAAGATTATGCGTGGCGTTGTATTCAGAGGCGACCGCAAGCTGGAGATCCTCGACTTTGCCGACCCCACCCCGGGGCCGGGCGAGGCCGTGATCCGCATGCGGGCATCAGGCATGTGCGGCAGTGACCTGCATTTTTATCGGCACGACCCTGTGCAGATCATTCGTTCGCTGGGCTTCAAGGACTTGGCCTCCCGTGGCATCGACGAAACCCAGCCCATCATTGGCGGGCATGAGCCCTGCGGCGAGATCGTCGCTATTGGCGCCGGGATCGACCCGACGCGTTTCAAGATTGGCGACCGGGTCATGGTGTTCCACTACGAAGGCTGCACGTGCTGCGACTCCTGCCGTACCGGCTGGACCCAGCTGTGTGATCACGGCGCCACGGTGCACGGGGTCATCGCCCACGGCAGCCATGCCGACTACATGAAAACCCCGGCGTCCTGCCTGGTGCACCTGCCCGACGAGATCACCTTCGCCGGTGGTGCCGCGATCGCCTGTGGCACCGGTACCGCCTATGGCGCGCTGCTGCGCCTGGACATCAGTGCCCGCGACACCCTGGCGGTGTTCGGCCTGGGGCCGGTGGGGCTGTCCGCCGTGCAGTTGGCGGCGGCCATGGGGGTCGAAGTGATTGGCGTGGACATCAGCGCCGAGCGCATTGCCCGGGCCAAGGCGCTAGGGGCGACCCATGTGGTCGACGGCAGCCAGGTGGACGCGGTCGAGGAGATCATGCGCATCACCCGCGGCAAGGGCGTGTCTTGCTCCATGGACTGCGCTGGCGGCGAGGCGCCACGCCAGCAGGCGGTGCGCTGCACCGCGACCTGGGGACGGATCGCCCTGGTGGCGATTGGCGGCAACCTGAATGTGGATGCCATGAAGGACCTGATTGGCCGTCAACGCACGGTAATCGGTTCGTACACCTTCTCCCAGGCCGGCATGAACGAATGCGCGCAGTTCATCGCCCGCCATGGCGTGGAGGTGGACAAATTGTTCACCGACCACTGGCGCCTGGACCAGGCCGTCGAAGCCTACCGCCATTTCGATGGCCAGGCGGGCGGCAAGGGCGTGTTTCTTTTCTGACCCTGTTCAGGGTAATGACAACAAAGGAACGGACTTCACATGAGCCAAGCTGACAAGCAAACCCTTGAAAACTGCCCGAGCCTGGAACAGGCCGTGGTTCAACTGATCCAGCAACTGCGTTACGAGCACCTGGACAAGGCTGCGCTGGCCGGCGTGAGCCGCCTGTTGCGCGACCAGGTCGCCCTGCAGGTCGGCACCGCGCAGATGCCATGGTCACGGCAGGTGCTGGACTTCGTGCGTGCCCAGCATGCCCCGGGCAACAGCCGTGTGGCCGCCAGCGACCTGCGCATGAGTGCTGCCGATGCCGCCTTCGTCAATGGGGCCTATGGTCATGGCTTCGAATACGACGACGCCCATGCAACCAGTGCCAGCCACCCAGGCAGCTGCGTGATTCCCGCAGCCCTGGCGATCGGCGAAGAACTGGGCTCGACGCTCGAGGAAGTGATCACCGCCATGGTTGCCGGTTACGAGGTCTATGCCCGTATCGGCATGTTGGCCGCACCGGAACTGCTCAAACGGGGTTATCAACCCCACGCGGTGCTGTCGAACTTCGGCGCTGCAGCGGTGGCGGCCAAGCTGCGTGGCTTCGATGCTGAAACCACCTTGCATGCCTTGGCCATCGCCTTGAGCCATGCGGGAGGCACCACCGAGTACACCTCCACGGGTGGCTCGATCAAGCGGGTGCATGCGGGTATCGGCACGCGCAACGGCATGGTCGCTGCCAGCATGGCTGCGGCGGGCATCACCGGGCCAAGGGCCTTCCTGACCGGCAACAAAGGCTTCTTGCGTACCTTCGTGCAGCGCGGGCCAGGCGAAGGCGCCGAGGCGCGTTTCGGCCTGGACCAGCCGTTCGAAATCGGCAACGTCTGGCTCAAGGCCTACTGCGCCTGCTATTGCACCCATGCCTACATCGATGCGTTGACGCCGTATGCGGGGCAACTGGAGCGTATCCGTGAAGTGCATGCGCGTATCCACCCGGCGTTCAACACGGTCGTGGGCAACGCCAATGCCAATGCCTACTCGCCGGCCAACATCGAGCATGTGCAGTTCAGCCTGCCGGTACAGATAGCCTTCGCGCTGTTGGGCCAGGGCAATGGCTATGCGGTGCACCGTGACTACCTGGCGGGCAAGGTCGACATGGCGCCCGTGCTGGAAGTGGCCCGCGCCATCCGCATCAGCGAGTCACCCGAGATCGAACAGCGCTACCCCGGAAAGTTCGTCGCCGACCTGACCCTGACGTTCACCGACGATACCCAGCAGCACCTGTTCGTCGAGCAGCCCATTGGCTCGCTGGAGAACCCCATGTCCGAGGCCCAGCAGGATGCCAAGTTCATGGAGCTGACCACCGAGGTGCTCGGCGAGCAGCGTGCCCGGGCCTTGCTGGCGACGTTGCGTGAGCTGCCGTTGCAAGCGCAGGTGACCGACCTGACAGCGCTGTTCGCTGCCTGACGCGTTCTCGCTGTCGCGCTCAGTGGTGCCCTTCAACGCCTTGCCTGGAGCAAGGCGTTGTCGTTTTCGCAGGGCAGGCGATGGGCAAATTCCATTGCTCGGAACGAAGCCGAATTGCCCTTCCGAAAACCCCTGCCAGCAGGGAGTCATCTATTGAAATGGTATTTCATATGGCGAAATATTGGTCCAAGGCTGTGACGACTTCGCTGCCGACGACACATGTTGCCGGGTGACTGCCGGGCAACCAGGAGACCGAGATGCATTCGTCTGAAGAACGTTTGGAAAACATCCGCATGATTCGCGATAGCGCAGCCGCGTTCGCACCTGCCAGCGAGCTGGGCCGGGTGCGTGGGCTGCGCTATGAGGTGCCCGGAGTCGATGGGGCGGTATGGCGTGAGATGGCCGAAAACGGCTGGTTGGGCCTGTCCGTGCCCGAGGCTCAGGGCGGTATTGGCCTGGGCATGGCCGAGTACTGCGCGTTGCTGGAAGTGTTCGGCGCCGCCTTGCTGCCCGAGCCCTTCGTGCCGGCGGTGCTGGCCGCACGCCTGCTCGATGGCGAGCAACTGGCCGCGCAGTTGAGTGGCGAGCGCCTGCTGCTGCCGGCCCTGCAGGAGGAAGTCGACAGCCTGGATACCGCCGAAGGCTGGACCCGCCTGCGTGATGGCCGCGTCACCGGGCGAAAACTGTGCATTCCCATGGCGGGCGCGGCGGATGGTTTCCTGGTCAGCACGCCAGAGGGGCTGGCCCTGGTGGACGCCAAGGCGCCCGGCGTGAGCCTGGACATCGTCACCACCCAGGACGGTGGCCATTTCGGCCATCTGCATCTGGACAATGCCCCGGCCGAGACCTTGCCGCTGCCGGCCCAGGCCCTGTCGGATGCCCTCGATGAAGCCATGCTGGGTACCGCCGCCTACCTGCTGGGCGCCGCCGAACAGGCCTTCGCTCTTACCCTGGACTACCTGCGCACCCGCAAGCAGTTCGGCCAGACCATCGGCAACTTCCAGGCCCTGCAACACCGCGCCGTGGACCTCAAGCTGCAACTGGCGCTATGGCGCGCCAGCCTCGAAGCGGCCGCGGCCACCTGCGATGCCGGCGCGCCGGCTACCCAACGTCGCGCCGCCGTTTCCCGGGCCAAGGCCCGCGCCGCCGACGCCGCTTTGCTGGTGACCCGCCAGGCGGTCCAGCTGCACGGCGCCATCGGTTACACCGACGAATGCGACGTCGGCCTGTACCTGCGCAAGGCCATGACCCTGGCCAACCTGTATGGGTCATCCGACCAGCACCGTCGCCGCTACGACGCCTGCATGCCACGCCTGGCCAGTGCCTGAGGACCCGACCATGAGCGACAAACCGCAACTGCCCGATTTCAACGCCCTGAGCGACGACGCGTTCCGCCAGACCGTACGCGAGTTCCTGCTCGCCCACTTCCCGGACGAGCTGCGCGACCTGCCCAAGCGCCTGCATTGGGAAGAGGTCAAGGACTGGTACATGACCCTCTCCGCGCACGGCTGGCTGTGCCCAGGCTGGCCCCGCGAATTCGGCGGCATGGGCCTGTCGGCGGCCAAGCAGCTGATCTACACCGAAGAGTTCGAGAACCACGGCGTGGCCCGCACCCCGGACCACGGCATCATGCTGCTTGGCCCGTTGCTGATCCGCTACGGCTCGCCTGAGCAACAGCAGTATTTCCTGCCGCGCATCCTCAGCGGCGAGCACATCTGGTGCCAGGGCTACAGCGAGCCGAACGCCGGCTCTGACCTGGCCAGCCTGCGCACCGAAGCGCTACTCGACGGTGACGAGTGGGTGATCAACGGCCAGAAGATCTGGACCACCCTGGCCACCGACGCCGACTGGATCTTCATGCTGGTGCGCACTGACAAGACAGCGAAGAAACAAGAAGGCATCAGTTTCGTGCTGGTGCCGATGGACAGCCCCGGTGTGACTGTGCGGCCGATCCTCAACCTCGACCTGCACGACGAGCTGTGCGAGGTGTTCTTCGACGATGTGCGCGTGCCCAAGGCCAACCTGGTCGGCGAGATGAACGCCGGCTGGACCATGGCCAAGGCGCTGCTGGGCTTCGAGCGGATCTTCCTCGGTTCGCCCAAGCAATCGGCCAACGCGCTGACCCGCCTGGAAATTCTCGGTGAGCACCTGGGCCTGAACGACGAGCCCGGTTTCCGCGACCGCCTGACCCGCCTGCGCCTGGACCTGGACGACCACAAGCTGCTGTTCGAGACCTTCGCCGAGCGCCTGCGCCGTGGCGAGAACCTGGGCGCCGACGTGTCGCTGCTCAAGGTGCACCAGACCGAGCTGTTCCAGCGCATCACCGATTACATGCTGGAGATCAGCGGCGAGTACGCCGCCTATCTGGAGCCGATCGAAGGCAACGGCAACTTGAACCCCACCGGCCTGTTCCTCCAGGCACGCCCCGCGACCATCTACGGCGGCAGCTCGGAGATCCAGCGCAACATCCTGGCCAAGGCGATGCTCGGCCTGTAAGCGAACGACGGAGAGAACGACATGCTCGACAACAAAGTAGTGGTGGTCACCGGTGCCGGTGGCGGCATTGGCCGAGCCATCGCGGTGGAAATGGCGCGTGCCGGCGCCTCGGTGGTGATCAATGACGTGGGTGTGTCCCTGGGCGGCGAGGGTGGTTCGTCCACCCCGGCCCAGGAAACCCTGAGACTGATCGAGGGCCTTGGTGGGCGCGCGGTGATCAACACCGACAGCGTCGCCGACTGGAACGGCGCGCAGAACATCATCGCCTGCGCCATGGACAGCTTCGGCCGCATCGATGGCGTGGTGAACAACGCCGGGATCATCCGCGACGTGATCTTCCACAAGATGAGCGTCGAGGACTGGCAATCGGTGATCAACGTGCACCTGAACGGCAGCTTCTACGTCAGCCGCGCTGCGGCCGAACGCTTCCGTGCGCAGAACAGCGGCGCCTTCGTGCACATGGTCAGCACCTCGGCGCTGATCGGCAACGTCGGCCAGGCCAACTATTCGGCGGCCAAGCTGGGCATGGTGGCGCTGAGCAAGTCCATCGCCCTGGACATGCAGCGCTACAACGTGCGCTCCAACTGCCTGGCGCCATTCGCCTGGAGCCGCATGACCAGCGCCATCCCGGATGTGACGCCGGAAGAGAAAGCCCGGGTCGAGCGCCTGAAACAGATGACCCCGGAAAAGAACGCGCCGCTGGCGGTGTACCTGCTGTCCGACCAGGCCAAGGACGTTAACGGGCAGGTGTTCACCGTGCGCCGCAACGAGATCCTGCTGATGAGCCAGAACCGCCCGGTGCGCTCGGTGCAGCAGGGTGAGGGCTGGACACCACAGGCCATCGCCGAGCACGGCATGCCGGCGCTGTCGGGCTCCTTCACCCCGCTGCAAGTCAGCGCCGACGTGTTCTGCTGGGACCCGGTCTGACGCGTATCCCTGTCACCAAGCGTCGCTGACGTGCCGCGTCGTCGGCATGCCAGCTCCCACCTGTACAGCGCAACTCCCAGGAATTGCAGCGCTGGTGTGGGAGCCGGCTTGCCGGCGATGAGGCCGGTGGCGGCAACACAACCCGATTGCCCTACATGCGTCATCACGAGGTCGAGTCGATGAGCTACAACAACCCACAAGAAAGCTACCCGGAAATCCGCGAAGAAGTTCGCAAGCTGTGCGCACGCTTCCCAGGCGAGTACTGGCGCAAGCTGGACGAAGTGCGCGGTTACCCCACCGAGTTCGTCAACGCCCTGACCGAGTCGGGTTTCCTCTCGGTACTCATCCCTGAAGAATATGGTGGTTCCGGACTAGGCCTGTCGGCCGCCGCCGCGATCCTTGAAACCATCCAGGAAACCGGTTGCAACGGCGCGGCCTGCCATGCCCAGCTGTACACCATGGGCACCGTGCTGCGCCATGGCTCCGATGAGCAGAAGGCCCAGTACCTGACGGGGGTGGCCAGTGGCGAGCTGCGCTTACAGGCCTTTGGTGTCACCGAACCCACCAGCGGCACCGATACCACTTCATTGCGCACCTTTGCCCGTCGTGAGGGTGACAAGTTCATCGTCAACGGCCAGAAGGTCTGGACCAGCCGTGCCGAACATTCCGACCTCATGCTGCTGTTGGCCCGCACCACGCCGCGTGACCAGGTGGCGAAAAAGACCGATGGCCTGTCGACCTTCATCGTCGACATGCGCCAGGTGCTGGGCAACGGCCTGACCATCCAGCCCATCCGCACGATGATGAACCACAACAGCTGCGAAGTGTTCTTCGACAACATGGAAGTGCCAGCGGCCAACCTGGTGGGCGAGGAGGGCAAGGGTTTTCGCTACATCCTCTCGGGTATGAACGCCGAACGCCTGCTGATCGCCTCCGAATGTATCGGCGATGCCAAGTGGTTCATCCGCCGGGCGGTGGATTACGCCAACGACCGCAAGGTCTTCGGTCGCGCCATCGGCCAGAACCAGGGCGTGCAGTTCCCCATCGCCAAAGCCTATGCGCAGATGCGCGCCGCCGAGCTGATGGTGCGTGAAGGGCTGGCCAAGTACGAAGCCGGCCAGGACTGCGGCGCCGAGGCCAACATGGCCAAGATGCTGGCCGCCGATGCGTCCTGGGAAGCGGCCAACGCCTGCTTGCAGACCCACGGCGGCTTCGGCTTCGCCGAGGAATACGACGTGGAGCGCAAGTTCCGCGAGACCCGCCTGTACCAGGTGGCGCCGATCTCCACCAACCTGATCCTCAGCTACGTCGCCGAGCACGTGCTGGGCATGCCGCGTTCCTACTGAGGCCAGGGTCATGAGCGATAACGATCTGGGTCAACTGCAAGAGTGGCTGGGGCGTCAGGAACGCTGCGAGGCGGTCATCACGCCACAGATGCTCGAAGCCTACCAGGCCACGCTGGCGCCGCACCTGTGGGAGTCCGAGGGGTTCGCCCCGCCAGGCCTGCACTGGTGTCTGGCGCCTAGCCCGGCAGCGGCGAGCATGGCCGAGTTGGGCGAGGATGGTCATCCGCGCCGCGGTGGCTTTCTGCCGCCGGTGTTGCTGCCTCGGCGCATGTGGGCCGGTGGCGAGGTTCAAACCTTGGCCCCGCTGCCCATCGGCAAGCCGATCCAGCGCCTGTCGACCATCCGCGACATCCGCTTCAAGGAAGGGCGTAGCGGCAAACTGTGCTTCGTCACCGTCGAGCATGAGTTGTCCTGCGAAGGTGTGCTGGCCATTCGTGAACGCCAGGACATCGTCTATCGCGGGCCAGCCGAGGGCGCAGCAGCGTCGGCCGGTGGCCCGGAGCGTGCGGGCGAATTGCAGCGTTGGGTGGAGACGCCACCCACTCTGCTGATGCGTTATTCGGCGCTGACCTTCAATGCCCACCGTATCCATTACGACCTGCCTTACGCCACCGAGGTGGAGGGCTACCAGGGGCTGGTGGTGCACGGGCCTCTACAAGCCAGCCTGCTGTTCAACCTGGCGGCTCGGCACGCCGGTCGTGTACCGGCGCGCTTTGCCTATCGCGGCCAGGTACCGCTGATCGCGGGGCGGGTATTCCGCGCCGCGGTGTCGTGGAAAGCGCAGGGCGACAGCCTGCTGGCCTGGACCCAGGATGCCGACGGCAACCTGAACATGGAGGCGAGCGCGACATGTTGACCGATTTCCAGCCTCCCATGGCGCCGCTGTTCGTGCCGGGCGACCGGCCTGAACGGTTCGCCAAGGCCGCCGCGAGCGGTGCCGATGCGGTGATCCTCGACCTGGAGGACGCGGTGGGCGCCAGCAAACGGGCTGCCGCCCGCGAGGCGGTGGCCAACCACGGCATCGACGGTGTGACGGTGATCGTGCGCATCAACGCGGCCAGTACGCCGGACTTCCAGGCCGACCTGGCGGCCCTGCGTGAGGCGCGTTTCGATGCGCTCATGCTGGCCAAGGCCGAAAGTGCCGCAGACATCCGCCTGGTGCACTACCTGCTCGGGCGCCAGGTGCCGGTGATCGCCCTGGTGGAAACCGCTGGGGCCTTCGCCGACCTGGGTGGTTTGCTGCGTGAATCGGGTGTGGTCCAGGCCGCGTTTGGTTCGCTTGACCTGGCCCTGGACCTGGGCTGTCAGCCGAGCTGGGAGGCGCTGGCGTATATGCGCAGCGCCCTGGTGTTGCAGTCGCGGCTGGCCGGGCTGCCGGCACCGCTCGATGGCGTCACCCCCAGCTTCGACGACCCGGCGCCGGTGCATCAGGACGCCCTGACCGCCAGCAACCTGGGTTTTGCCGGCAAGCTGGCGATCCACCCCCGCCAAATTGCGCCAATCACCGAGGCGTTCTTGCCGGATGCGCAAACCTTGAACTGGGCCTGTCGGGTCCTGGAAGCCGTACGCGACGGCGGTGCCGTGCAGGTCGATGGGGCGATGGTCGATCGCCCGCTGATCGAGCGCGCCCGCCGCATCCTTTCCCGTTCCGCCCCTGTTGGAGAGCTCTAAACATGAAAATCCTCGTCGCGGTAAAGCGCGTGGTCGATTACAACGTCAAGGTCCGGGTCAAGGCCGACCAGACTGGCGTGGACCTGGCCAATGTGAAGATGGCCCTGAACCCGTTCTGCGAAATCGCCGTGGAAGAAGCGGTGCGCCTGAAGGAGCAAGGGGTTGCCACTGAAGTGGTGGTGGCGTCCGTGGGGCCGGGCTCGGCGCAGGAACAACTGCGTACCGCCCTGGCGCTGGGCGCCGACCGCGCCGTGCTGGTCGAAACCGATGCCGAACTGGGCTCGCTGGCCATCGCCAAGGCGCTCAAGGCCATCGTCGACAAAGAGCAGCCGCAGCTGGTGATCCTTGGCAAGCAGGCCATCGACAGCGACAACAACCAGACCGGTCAGATGCTGGCCGCGCTGACCGGATACGCCCAGGGCACTTTCGCCTCCAAGGTCGAGGTGGCGGGCGACACGTTGAACGTCACCCGCGAAGTCGATGGCGGCCTGCAGACCGTCGCCCTGAACCTGCCGGCGATCGTCACCACCGACCTGCGCTTGAACGAGCCGCGCTACGCGTCGCTGCCGAACATCATGAAGGCCAAGAAGAAGCCGCTGGAGACCGTGACTCCAGATGCGCTGGGCGTTGCCACTGTCTCCACCACCAAGACTCTCAAGGTCGAAGCACCGGCTGCTCGCAGCGCGGGCATCAAGGTCAAGTCGGTGGCTGAACTGGTCGAGAAACTCAAGAACGAAGCGAAGGTGATCTGATGGCTATCCTGGTTGTTGCTGAACACTCCAATGGCGCCCTGGGTGCCGCGACCCTCAACACGATCACCGCTGCGCTGCAGATTGGCGGCGACATCACCGTGCTGGTGGCCGGTAGCAACGTTGGCGCTGTCGCCGAAGCTGCCGCACAAGTGGCCGGTGTGAGCAAAGTACTGGTGGCCGACCACGCGGCATACGCGCACCAGTTGCCGGAGAACATCGCGCCGCTGGTGGTTTCCCTGGCGGGCGGCTACAGCCACGTGCTGGCCCCGGCCACCACTCAGGGCAAGAACTACCTGCCACGGGTTGCCGCGCAGCTGGACGTGGACCAGATCTCCGAGATCATCGAAGTGGTCAGCCCCGACACCTTCAAACGCCCGATCTACGCCGGCAATGCCATCGCCACCGTGCAATCCAGCGCGCCAGTGAAGGTGTTGAGCGTGCGTAGCACAGGTTTCGATGCCGCCAGTAGCGAAGGTGGCGCGGCCAGCGTCGAGGTACTGGCCAGTGCATTCGATGCGCGGGTATCTGCCTTTGTCGGTGAAGCGTTGGCCAAGTCCGACCGACCGGAGCTGACCGCCGCCAAGATCGTGGTGTCCGGTGGCCGGGGCATGCAGAACGGCGACAACTTCAGCCTTTTGTACAGCCTCGCCGACAAGCTCGGTGCTGCCGTGGGGGCGTCGCGCGCCGCAGTCGACGCAGGCTTCGTGCCCAACGACATGCAGGTCGGCCAGACCGGCAAGATCGTCGCGCCGCAGCTGTACATTGCCGTCGGCATCTCGGGTGCGATCCAGCACCTGGCGGGCATGAAGGATTCCAAGGTGATCGTGGCGATCAACAAGGATGAAGAAGCGCCGATCTTCCAGGTGGCCGACTACGGCCTGGTGGGTGACCTGTTCGAGGTCGTGCCGCAACTGCAAGCCGTGTTGTAAGCAGAGGAAAGTCATCATGAGAAGAGCAGCGATCGTGGCCCCCCGGCGTACGCCGGTGGGTGCCTTTGGCGGCAGCCTGCGCGGTGTGCCGGTGGAGCGTCTGGGGGCCGAGGTGGTCAAGGCCATTTTGGCGCAGACGCGGCTGGACCCCGCGCGTATCGACGATGTGGTGTTCGCCCAGTCCTACGCCAACTCGGAAACGCCATGCGTGGGGCGCTGGATCGCCCTGGAAGCGGGCCTGCCGGTGAGCGTGCCGGGCATGCAGCTGGACCGCCGCTGCGGGGGCGGCCTGCAGGCGCTGATCAGCGCCGCGATGATGGTGCAGACCGGCGCCGTCGATGTGGTGCTGGCCGGCGGCGTAGAAAGCATGAGCAACATCGAGTACTACAGCACTGACATGCGCTGGGGCTCCAAGGCGGGTTCCGTGACGTTGCACGACCGCCTGGACCGCGGTCGCGAGCGCTCGCAGCCGGAGCACCGCTTCGGGCGTATTTCGGGAATGATCGAGACCGCCGAGAACCTGGCGCGGGAATACAACATCAGCCGCGAAGAGTCCGACGCCTTTGCCGCCCGCAGCCAGCAGCGTGCTGCAGCGGCCTGGGAAGCGGGCCGCTTCGATGCCGAAATCGTGCCGGTCAGTGTCCCGCAGAAACGCGGCGAGCCTGTGCTGGTGAGCCGCGATGAAGGCGTGCGCGGCGATTCCACCCTGGAGAAACTGGCCGGTCTGCGCACCTTGACCAAGGGTGGCACGGTCACTGCTGGCAACGCCTCGCAGCAGAACGATGCCGCTGCCGCTTGCCTGGTGGTCGCCGAAGACAAGCTGGACGAGCTGGGGCTGGAGCCGATCGGCTACCTGCACAGCTGGGCAGCGGCGGGGTGCGAGCCGGCAACCATGGGTATCGGCCCGGTGCCGGCGGTGAACAAGCTGTTCGCCCGTACCGGCCTGGGCTTCGACCAGATGGACCTGGTGGAGGTCAACGAGGCCTTTGCCTGCCAGGTGCTGGCGGTGCTCAAGGGCTGGGGCTGGAACGACCCGCAGCGGCTCAACGTCAATGGTTCGGGGATCTCGCTGGGGCACCCGGTGGGTGCGACAGGCATGCGCATCATGACCTCGGTGCTGCATGAGCTGCAGCGTCGCCAGGGGCGTTTGGCCCTGGAGACGATGTGCATCGGCGGCGGCCAGGGCCTGGCCGCGATCTTCGAGCGGGCCTGAGGAGTACCCGCCATGACGGAACAAATCAGCCTCGATGCGCTCGACTTCTGTGCGCTGGTCCACCCGGGCGACCGGGTGGTGTGGGGGCAGGGCGGTGCCGAGCCGACAGCGCTCACTGAGCGCCTGATGGCTCAACGTGAAGGTATTGGGCGCTTCAACGCCTTCGTCGGCATGAGCCTGGCAGACAGCGTCTCTCCGGCAAATGCTGCCCAGGTACGCTTCCAGTCCTACTGTGGTGCCGCGCGTAACCGAGCGTTGGCGCGTGAGCAACGGCTGGATATCCTGCCGTGCCACTATTCCCAGCTCGCCACGGTCCTGGCGCCTGTGGACGTGCTGCTGTTGCAGGTCGCCGAGGGGCCGCAAGGCTTCAGTTTCAGTGTTGCCGCCGAGTACCTGGCACCGTTGGTGCGCTCGGCACGCCTGGTGGTCGCCGAGGTCAATGCCCAGGCACCCTGGACCCACGGTGAGTACCTGGACCCACGGGACATCGACCTGCTGGTACGTACCGACCGGCCTGTGCTGGAGGTACCCGGTGCGCAGTCTGGGGAGGTGGAACAAACCATCGCACGGCACATCGCCGGCTTGGTCGAGGATGGCGCGACCTTGCAGCTGGGATTGGGCAGCTTGCCGGAGGCCGTGCTCGATGGCCTGCGCTCGCACCGCGACCTGGGCATCCACTCCGGCGCCATTGGCGACAAGGTGGCCGACCTGATGGAGCAGGGCATCATCAACAATGCGCGCAAGACTCGCGATGTCGGGGTCAGCATAGGCGGTGTGCTGTTCGGGGGCGAGCGTATCTACCGTTATGCCCACGACAACCCTCGGGTCCAGCTGCGTTCGACGGCTTACACCCACTCGCTGGATGTGCTGCGCAGCCTGGATCGGTTGGTGACCATCAATTCGGCCATCGAGGTCGACCTCACGGGCCAGGTCAACGCCGAAATCGCCGGTGGCCTGTACGTGGGCGCAGTGGGCGGCGCCATGGACTTCCAGCGTGGCGCCCATGCCTCTCGCGGTGGCCTGCCGATCATTGCCCTGCCAGCCACGGCGCTGGGCGGCCGGCAGAGCAGGGTGGTCGGTTGCCTGTCGGGGCCGGTCAGCACGCCTCGTGCTGATGCCGGTTTCATCGTGACGGAGTATGGGGTGGCGGATCTACGTCACTGCGACCTGCGTGAGCGGGTGCGGCGAATGGTGGAGATTGCCCATCCTGATTTTCGTGAATCGCTCGCCTTGGCGGCGGGGCTCTGAACTGGCCTGATCGTGAGTCAAGAGCGCAGCCAACGGGTCCACGCAACCCGGTGGTCGTGCGCTTGGCTTGCGACCAGGCCACCTCGCTTTCGACAAACACCGTTTGAGCACTGGCAAGCCGACGGTTACCATTTCCAACGTTCACCCGACCAACAGGAATGCCCGCTACCGATGGCGCGACGTCAAGCCACTCCCTCTGCCGAAGACACCCGCGAACGGCTCATGCGACTCGCTGCCCGCGCGTTCGGTGCCCAGGGTTACACCGCCACGACCATGCGCCAGATTGCCGAGCAGGCCGGGATCGAGGCTGCCAGCATCTATTACCACTTCTCGTCCAAGGAAGAGTTGGTAGACGCGGTCATGGAGCATGGTGCCGAGCGCATCGTACGGCACATCTATCGACGCATGGACTCGCTACCTGCTGGTGCGACGGCCGAGGACAGTTTCAAGGCGGCGCTGGTCGGCCAGTTGACGGGCCTGGTGCAATACGGCGACTACGCCTTCGCCCGCGGCCGGTTGCATGAGCAGCTGCCGGAGAAGGTTCAGCAGCGTCAATTGCGCCGGCGTGAACGTCACCAGGCATTCTGGGATGGCCTGCTGCACCGTTTGCGTGACGAGGGTTACTTGCGCGAAGACGTGAACCTGGCGCTGTGCCGGGTGTTCGTGCTCGGTACCATCAACTCGGCGTTGAACTGGTTCGATCCGCAGAAGGGTACGGCCGAGGCGGTGGTGGAGGAGTTTTGCGCAATCTTTTTCGACGGGGTACGGCCGAGGTCGTAGAGCCAAGTGCTCTTATCTGGTCGAGAGTCCCTGAGGTATGTGCTGTGCTCAATCTCTAAAAAGCTTGCGCGATCTGTGTGGGAGCTGGCGTAGTCGGGGCGCCGAACCGCTGCGATGGGCTGCGTAGCAGCCCCAATACGTGATCATGCGAGGGCTACGCCCTCGATCGCAGGCTACGCCACCTCCCATAGAGTTCCCACTGACTCACCACTTATGAATCGTCAGCCCAAGGGCGGCGCTTCTGGCACCGGGGAAAAATGGTGCCGCCAGATTCTCCACACACCCTCTTCGACACGCAGCACCAAGGTCGAGCGCAGCAGGCTCACCGTCTCGCGCCCATCGCCCAGGACGAAGCTCATGCGCACATGCCCTTGGGCCACCAGCAGGCCCTCGGCGGGCTGCGACACTTCCTGGTCCAGGGCCTGCACGACACCCGAACGAATCACTGCGTCGTAGCTGGCGAAGTACGCCACGATGGCCGAGCGCCCGAGGCTGTGCCCCGGACGCCCGCCATGCAGCCCGGCATCGGCGCTGTAGCAGGCCCCCAGGGCGTCAGCGTCCCAACTCGCAGCGGCATCGCTCCACTGTTCGAGCACCTGCTCCAGCACGCGCGCCGGTGTCATTGGAAGGCCCCAGTGGCAGCGTAAGCTTCGATGCTTGCCTCTGACAGCCATTGCGCCAACGCGGCCCGCGCGTTCTCCGTCGTCGCCGCAGCCGGTGGCGTGGGGCGCGCCGGCGGTGTGCGGGAGAAGCGTGGAGCAGGGGCCGGCTGCATTATTCCACCCACCTCGACGAAGGTCTCCCGCGCTTGCAGATGCGGGTGTTGCATGGCCTGCGCAAGGTCGAGCACTGGCGAGAAACAGCAGTCGCTGCCGGCCAGCAGTTGTTCCCAATGGGCGCGAGGCTGGCTGGCAAAGCGTTGGCCCAGGGCATCGCGGATTGCCGGCCAATGGGCGCGATCGTATTGCTCGCGCAGTTCGGGCGCGTCGAGTTCGAGTTTTTCCAGCAATTGCAGGTAGAACTTGCGCTCGATGGGGCCGACCGACACGTACTGGCCGTCGGCGCAGGCATAGACGTCATAGAACGGCGAGCCGGAGTCCAGCAGGTTGTTGCCACGGCCCTCGTTCATCATGCCGGCGTGCCATAGTCCGAGCAGCACCGTCATCAGCGAGGTCACGCCATCGACGATGGCCGCGTCCACCACCTGGCCCTTGCCTGAACCACGGGCTTCGAGAATGCCGCTGAGCAGTCCGATGGCCAGGTACAGCGAGCCGCCTGCATAGTCGCCCAGCACGTTCAGCGGAACGGTGGGCGGCGACCCTTTGCGGCCGATGGCATCGAGTACACCGGTGATGGCGATGTAGTTGATATCGTGCCCGGCACTGTGGGCCAGCGGACCCTCCTGGCCCCAACCGGTCATCCGGCCGTAGACCAGTTTGGGATTACGCTCAAGGCACGCGTCGGGGCCGAGGCCCAGGCGCTCCATCACGCCAGGGCGGAAACCTTCGATCACAGCGTCGGCGCGGCCCACCAGGTCATGCACCAGGGCCATGCCTTTGGGGTCCTTCAGGTCCACCCTGATGGTCTTGCGGTTGCGCAGCACCAGGTCGTATTCCAGGGGGCGGGCCAGGCCGATGTCGGCCGGGGTGACGCGGTCGATGCGGATGACGGTGGCGCCAAGGTCGGCCAGCAGCATCGCACACAAGGGGGCCGGCCCGATGCCGGCGAACTCGACGATATGTACACCTTGCAAGGGTCCCACGGTGATCTCCTTCTACGCCGCCGCGGCCTGTGCCACGGCGGGCCAGGCTAGACGATGCCCTGCTCGCGCAGGTGGCTGATCTGCTCGGGGCTCAGGCCCAGCAGGCGGGTATAGACATCTTCGTTGGCGGCGCCCAGCGCCATGGCCGGCTGATCGAATTGCGAAGGGGTGGCCGAGAACTGGATCGGCAGCCCCATGCCCACCGCGCCGGTAGGGCCGTTATGTGGGTGCGACAGTTCCAGAATGGCGCCGCGTTCATGCAGGCGACGGTCGTCCAGCATCTGTTGCGGTGTGCGCACGGGGGCGGCCGGTACGCCGCGCTTGCGGCCCAGTTCCTCGATCGCCTCGGCACTGCTGCGTTGGCTGGTCCAGGCCTCGATGATGGCATTGAGTTCGGTCGCATGGCGCATGCGCGGGCCGCGGTGGGCGAAGCGCGGGTCGTCGATCAGCTCCGGCTGGCCGAGGGCATCGAGCAGGCCACGCATCCACTCGGGGTGGAAGGCGACGATGGCGATATGGCCGTCCAGGGTTCGATAGACGCCGAAGGGCGCGAGGCGGTCATGGAAGTTGCCGGAACGCATCGGGTAGCCGGCCTGACCCATGACGTCGAAGTGTTCTTCGGCGACCCACGAGGCCAGGCAATCGAGCATGGACACCTGCACGTGCTGGCCTACGCCGGTACGGCCACGGTGGATCAGTGCGGCGAGGATGCCATTGACCGCGTACATCGGCGCGACCATGTCGGCAATTGGCAGGCCGCAGCGGGTGGGTGGGCCATCGGCGAAACCGGTGACTTCCATGATGCCGCTCAAGGCCTGGACGATGATGTCCATGCCCTTGAGCCCTGGGTAGGCGCTGGGCTCACCCATGGCCTTGATCGAGGCATAGATGATGTTCGGGTTGTGTGGCTGCACGCGCTCGTAGTCCACGCCCAGCTTGGCCGTGACGCCTTCGCTGAAGTTTTCCAGGATCACATCGGCTTTCTGCGCCAGTTGCATGAACAGCGCCTTGCCCTGTTCGCTCTTCAGGTCAAGGGTGATGCTTTTCTTGTTGCGTGCGCGGTTGAGAATCGACAGGGAAATCTCGTCCTCGCCGGGTGCGCCGAAGTTCAGGCCGTCGGCACCGAGGAAAGGCGGGTTGCTGCGGGCGATGTCGCTACCGCCGGGTGATTCGATGCGGATCACTTCGGCGCCCATGCCGCCCAGCAGCAGCGAGGCGTAAGGGCCTGACAGCGCGACGGTCAAATCGAGGACGCGGATACCTTCCAGAGGTCTTGTTGTTGACATTGTTGTCTCCTGGAACCCGTTTGCGACCGATGCCTGGCGGTTGAACCGGGCCAGGCATCGCGCAGATTTAGTAGGACTTCGGCAGCCCGAGCTTGCGCTCGGCGATGTTCGACAGAATCAGTTGCGGCGTGACCGGTGCGATGTAGCCGATCCAGGCTTCGCGCATGAAACGCTCGACGTGGTACTCCTTGGCGTAGCCGAAGCCGCCATGGGTGAGAATCGAGGTCTGGCAGGCCTGCATGCACGCCTCCGATGCCAGCAGCTTGGCGGCATTGGCCTCGGAGCCACAGGGCAGGCCTTTGTCGTACAGGTCGGCGGCGGCGAAAATCATGTGGTTGGCCGCTTCCAGTTCGGCCCAGTTGCGCGCCAGTGGATGCTGCACGCCCTGGTTCATGCCGATCTGCCGGCCGAACACCACGCGTTCCTTGGCGTATTGGGTGGCCAGTTTGAGCACGGCGCGGCCGATGCCGATCTGCTCGGCGGAAACCAGTACCCGCTCGGCGTTCATGCCGTGGAAGATGTAGCTCAAGCCTTTGCCTTCTTCGCCGATCAGCGAATCCTTGGACAGCGGCATGTTGTCGATGAACAGCTCGTTGGTGTCCACGGCGGCGCGGCCGAGCTTGTCGATTTCACGGATATCGACGTAGTTGCGATCGAGCTTGGTGTAGAACAGGCTCAGGCCTTCGCTGTGCTTCTTGACCTCTTCGATCGGCGTGGTGCGCGCCAGGATCAGCATGTGGTCGGCGACCTGGGCGGTGGAGATGAACACCTTCTTGCCCGAAAGGATGTAGTTGCCATCGGCTTGCTTTCTGGCCACGCAACGCAGCTTGGTGGTGTCCAGGCCGGTGTCCGGCTCGGTGACCGCGAAGCAGGCCTTGTGTTCGCCACGGGCGAAGGGTGGCAGCCAGGCCTGTTTCTGCGCCTCGGTGCCAAAATGCACGACAGGCTGCAGGCCGAAGATATTCATGTGGATGGTCGAGGCTGCCGCCTGACCGCCGCATTCGGCGACGGTGCGCATGAACAAGGCGGCCTCGGTCACGCCCAGGTTGGCGCCGCCGACGTTTTCCGGCATGCAGATCCCCAGCCAGCCATCACGGGCCACGGCTTCGAAGAACTCATGGGGAAACGCGTGGTTCTTGTCCTTGTTGCGCCAGTATTCGAGCGGAAAGTTGGCGCAGATCTTCTCTGCGGCATCGACGATGGCCCGCTGGTCGGCTGTGAGTTGGTAATCCATGGCGGGTTCTCCTCAAGCCTGCGCGGTCGGGCGCAGCATCATCAGGCCGGTGCGCACCGCCGTACAGACGACTTCATCGCGCTGGTTCTTGGCCACGTGCTTGAAGGTGACGATACCGGAGTCGTTGCGGCTCTTGGACAGGCGGGTGTCGACGATCTCGGTCTGCACGCGGATGGTGTCGCCGTGGAAGGTTGGCTTGGGGAAGGCGATTTCGCCAAAGCCCAGGTTGCCCAAGGTGGTGCCGAGGGTCGTTTCGTACACGGTGATCCCGGCCACCAGGGCCAGCAGGAACATGCTGTTGACCAGGCGCTGGCCATAGAAGGTATTGGCGCTGTACTCGGCATCGATGTGCAGCGGCGCGCAGTTGTAGGTCATGGCCGAGAACAGGATGTTGTCCGTCTCGGTCACGGTACGGCGAATGGCATGCTCGATCACCATCCCCGGCTTGAATTCTTCGAAGTAAAGTCCGGCCATTTTCTTGTCTCCTCAGTGATTGAAGGCGCGAGCGAGTTCGATGACTTCGCGGGCGGTCTTGGCGTGGGCGATGTCGATGTGCTCACCGTCGTAGATGCATGAGGCACGGCCTTCGGCCTGGGCTTTTTCCAGGGCGTCGATCATTCCCTGGTAGAGGGCCACTTCTTCTTCGGTGGGGCTGTAGGTGCGGTTGACGATCTCGATGTTGGACGGGTGCAACACCAGTTCGCCGCTCATGCCCAGCTGGCGGTCGTTGGCCGAAGACACCTTCAGGCCTTCCAGGTCGTGCACCTGCTGCCATACACCACCGATCGGCAACTTGCCGGCGGCGCGGGCGGCCATGACGATGCGCGACTTGAGGTACTGGGTCTCGCGGCCTTCCAGCGACCACACGGTCTTCAGCGCACGGGCCACATCGGCGTTCTTGGCGGTGGCGCCAACGATGGCCGGCACGCGCTCGTGCTGGGCGATCTCGTAAGCCAACTGCAGGGAGCGGGCGGTTTCCAGCAGCGGGATGACCAGGGTATGACCGACCGGTACGCCGGCCCGGTATTCCGCCTCGGCCAGCATGGACGAGACGGTGTGGATGTCCTCGGGGCCGCACGGCTTGGAGATGACGATGCCTTCGACCAACGGGCTGACCACGGCGAGGATGTCATCGAAGTCGTACAGGTGGGCGCTACGGTTGATACGCACCCAGATGCGCTGTTTTTGCTCGGCCAGCCAGGCGATCTTGGACTTGACGATACCGCGGGCCTCGACCTTCAGGTCCGCCGGCACGCTGTCCTCCAGGTCGAGGATCAGTGCATCGGCCTTGGCGCCGGCAGCCTTCTCGATCATGTTCGGCTTGTTGCCGGGCACGAACATCATCGAGCGGATCGGTTTGATGGTAGTGGAAGCCATCGTGCGAGTACTCCTTCTTGTTTTGCTGGTTAGCCTAACGACAGTTAGATTAATGAGCGGCATTTGCCTGGGGTCCAGCATGTATCCGCGAGCTGATCGGCGCCAAGCGAGGTGGTGGAATATTTCCGTACTTTGGAATTTGTGGCCCTTTCGTTGCTATAAAGCGCGGTATTTGCGCCAAAGAACGGAACAGTGACGTGTTGCTCCTTGTCAGGATGCCAACGGCAAGGCAGGCTACCTAACAACTGTAAGGTCCTTGCCGCGTAAGCAAGGCGATAGCAACCTTCGGGGCAGGAGGCAAACATGGCAGGTTCAGCAACCACGGCGACACGCAGGCGATTGCCCGGCACCCCACAGCCCACGCAGCATTGGCAGGGCGGGGAGGGGCTTGTCCTGGCGGGAGACAGCTGGGGCGACCCGGCGGGGCCGCTGGTGATTTTGCTGCACGGTGGCGGGCAGACCCGTCATGCCTGGGGCGCTACCGGCAAGTTGCTGGCTGCTGCCGGGTGTCATGCCATTGCACTGGATGCCCGCGGGCATGGCGATTCGCAGTGGAGCCCCAGTGGCGACTACAGCACTGACGCCATGGTGCAGGACCTCAAAGCGGTGATCGCCAGCCACGGTGGGCGACCGCCAGTGCTCATCGGCGCATCCATGGGCGGTATCACCAGCCTTGTCGGTGTCGGCGAAGGTCGGATCGAGGCCCGTGCGCTGATTCTGGTGGACGTGGTGCCACGCTGCGAGGCGTCGGGTGTGGCCCGTATCAAGGCGTTCATGCAACAGCACGACAACGGCTTCGCTTCGCTGGATGAGGTCGCCGAAGCAATCAGCCGCTACCAGCCGCAACGGCGCAAGCCGGCCAGTACCCAGGGGCTGGTGAAGAACCTTCGAGGCGCGCCCGATGGCCGCCTGCACTGGCACTGGGATCCGCGTTACCTGGATACGCCTCTTGACCTGGTGGCGCGTTACGAACGCTTGTCCGACTGTGCCCGGCAACTGCGCCTGCCGACGCTGCTGGTGCGTGGCGCCCAGTCCGACGTGGTCTCGCAGGAGGGGCTGCAAGACTTCCTGACCTTGTGCCCGCACGCCGAGCACCTGAGTGTCGCCGATGCGCGGCACATGGTGGCAGGTGACCGCAACGACGCTTTCGGAAAGGCCGCCTGGGACTTCCTGAGCCGGCATCTGCTGCTTGGCGCCAGCGCAAGCTGACGCCTGTTTACCCCATTTCGCCCGTGGACGATACCAACAATGAAAGACGCAACCGAACACCTCACCCACAACCCCGATGCCGACTTGCTCAAGCGCCTGCTCAGCGGCCGTTCCACCTGTCGGGCGTACCGCCCGGATGCCGTCCCTCAGGCCGTGATCGAGGATATGGTCGACATTGCGCGGCGCACGCCATCGTGGTGCAACACCCAGCCATGGCAGGTGCTGGTGACCTCCGGGCAAAGTACCGAGGCGTTTCGCGAGGCGTTGATGGCGCGGGCGATGACGCACACTGAGACCGACTCGGACATTCCGTTTCCGGAGGCGTATCGGGATGTGTATGCAGACCGTCGGCGTGAAGCAGGTTTCAAACTGTACGAAGCACTGGGCATCGCCCGTGGCGACAAGGAACGCTATGCCCAGCAGAGCCTGGAAAACTTCCGGATGTTCGGCGCCCCCCATGTCGCCATCCTCACCACCCGCGCCGACCTTGGGCCTTACGCGGCAGTGGATTGCGGTGGTTTCATCTCTGCCTTCCTGTTGGCGGCCCAGGCCCACGGCGTGGCGACGGCGCCACAGGCGGCGCTGGCCCGTCATGCACGCTTCATTCGCGAGTATTTCGGCATCGGTGATGACCGCCATATGGTCTGCGGCATCTCTTTCGGTTACGCCGATACCGAGCATCCGGTGAACAGCTTCCGCACCAACCGAGCCTCGCTGGCCGAGGTGCTGCGCATCGTTTGAAGCGAGCGAGAGGCCCATGGCGGGAGCTGTCATCCCGCCAAGGGGATGAATACATGCTCGGGCGCCTCGCCCGTCAGCTGCACGCCCGATTGCGTCAATTGCTCGATCAACACACCTCCGTGGGCGCGTACCGTCCACTGCACTGGCGGGGCTGGTTCCGTGCGTTGACGGGCGATGGCCTGCAGTAGCTTCTCAGGAGTGGGGAAGTAGGCGGTAAGCCCATTGCCCTTCCAGGCTGCGGTACTCAAGCCCAGGTGACGGCAGATGTCGACCTTGGCCCGGGCGTCATCGCGGTCGGCCTGGCGCGACGCTTCGATCAGCCGGCGCAGCTCCAGCGGTGGCTGCCCATCGGAGGCTATAAGCAGCTCGCCATCCGGAGCTGTCCAGGCCGGTGCCGGGCATTCCTTGGTGCTCGGGTTCAGGGCGATGAACGGGTTGACCTCCATTGGATAGATCCGGCACACCAGCGGGCGCTCGGCGTAGATACCGCAGCGATCGTCCGCCTGCAGGTTCGGGCAGCCGTGCAGTACCGAGGCGGCAAATATGGCGATGACTTGCAGGTCGGCCGAACCCGAGCGCACCTGGTCGGAGCGTGCGGCATCGTGCCGGTAGGAGGCGTTGTTCTGGGCCTCGTGGCGGGTGGCGAAGGCTTCCAGCAGGATGACCACATCGTCGCCCCGAGCCAGCCAGGTTTCGGCTTCGGCCAGGCTCAAGGGCACGAAGCGGCCTTTGCAGCACACGCCGCAGCCGACACAGTTGAAAGAGACGGGAACGGTCATGCGCATGGCTCCGAGAAGGTGAACGGGCGCATGCTACGAAGTCACCTGCCACTTTCTTTGCCTGTTCCTCTGTTCTTCTTGCCCGATTCGCGATGGATGCAATCGGTTTCGCAGAATTGGGCACTAACCTCGCTGGATTGGGCAAGGGTACGCATGAACCGGTACTTATACTGTGGGCTCCGGGTTTGCTCCCGCCCACGGAAAAACACGCCTTTGAAACGTTATCCATCGCTCAGCGCTCCGATTGCCGACCACGGACATTCGCCCCAGATGCGCCAGGGACGCTTTCATAATCTGACGCCGCGCCCAGCGGACATGCCAGAGCCAGATGCCAAGGTGATCTGGAACGCCTTGTTCAACAAGCCGAAGTTCACCGTCCCACGGGCGCCAGTGCCGGTTCTGCGCCTGACCCGCGCGCAACTCGATGCCGCACCCGACGCCAGCCTGTTCCGCCTGGGCCATTCCACGGTGCTGTTCAAGCTCGAAGGTGGTTGGTGGCTGACCGATCCAGTGTTCTCCAAACGGGCATCGCCCGTGCCCTTTGCCGGCCCGAAGCGTTTCCATGCACCCCCTGTGGAGCTGGACGAACTGCCGCCGATCCGTGGGGTGATTCTTTCCCATGACCACTATGACCACCTGGACAAGGCGACCATCAAGGCGCTGGCGCCCAAGGTCGAGCTGTTCCTCACGCCGTTGGGGGTGGGCGACCGCCTGCAGGCCTGGGGTGTCCCCGCCGCCAAGGTGCGTCAACTCGATTGGTGGCAGGGTATCGAGGCGGGCGGTCTGCGTCTGACCGCTACGCCGGCCCAGCACTTTTCCGGGCGCGGCCTGCGTGACGGCAACCGGACACTGTGGTGCTCCTGGGTGATTGAGGCGTCGGCTTTGCGGATCTTTTTCAGCGGCGATACTGGTTATTTCAACGGTTTTGCCGAAATTGGCCGACGCTTCGGTCCCTTCGACCTGACCCTGATGGAAACCGGTGCCTACGACGAGCATTGGCCTTACGTGCACATGCACCCGAGCCAAACGGTGCAGGCGCATCGCGACCTGGGTGGGCGCTGGTTGCTGCCGATTCATAACGGCACGTTCGACCTGGCGCTGCATGCCTGGTATGCGCCATTCGAGCAAGTGATCGAGTGGGCCGGGCAGCACGGCATAGAGGTGGCGACGCCGCGGATGGGTGAGCGGGTCGACTTGCATGCTCCGCGTACCGGCGAGCGTTGGTGGCGAGCGGTGGTCGATCAGGAGCAGAGCGGCGTGGGGCGCCGCTGTGGGCTGTACGAGGCCAGCGAGCCGCGCTGACAACTTGCGAGGCTGGCCTCGTCTGGCATTAGAGCCTGATCACGCTGCCGGGGGCAGCAAGGGGTCGATCAGCACCGGCACCACGTCATCGAATTGCTCCAGGGCCAGAACATTGCGGATCATGCCTTCCACCACCGCCTCGCCCAGGGGCAGCACGGAGTAGGGCGCGCAGAGCCTGAACTTGTCGATGAAGTCCTGTTCGGTGAAGGGGTTGCGAGGGTGTCCCTTCACATAGGTGTAGGCGCCTTCCAGCACTCGGCCATCGTGTAGCGTCGTGGTCAGGCGCGCGCCCCAATCAGAGACATCCGGCTGTTCGATGGCTGAAATACGTGTCATCAACTCGCGCACCTCTGGGCGTTCCCTGGCCTCGATCGAATAGGTTTCAAGGAACACCTTGTCGTCGAAGGCTGCGCTGGCGACGGCGTATGGCAAGCTGAACTGGCATTCGGGCACCGTGCGCGGATGCCACTTCTTCTCCACCGGCTCGCATACCGCGCGCCAACCTGGCGTGGACACCGCGATCTGTATGTGTGCGATGTCGCTGGCGCCGAAACCGTGGGTATGCATCTGATCGCGGATGCCATCGATGGACGAATGGGAGAAGTAGCAGGCGCTGTAGCCCTTGGTGATGATCTGCTCCAGCATCCAGCGCTCGCCCAGCCCATCGGTCAGCCATTGTGGCTCGGTTTCCCAGCGGGCGGTGGCGAGGAAGCCTTTGGGCCCGCACAGTACCTCCTGGCGTGGGCCGGTGATGCCGCGTTGCGCCAGTTGGCACGCGGTGATCGCAGCCTGGCAGACCAGGCCGTGGTGCACCCGTACCATCAGCGTGGCCGGTGCATAGATCCCCATGGTGTGCGGCTGGGTCATGGTCCTGGCGATACCCTGGGCATTTTCCAGTTGCTCCTGGGTCAGGCCGATCAGGCGGCCCACGGCGGCAACGGCGCCAAAAATGTAGTGGCCGCCGCAGTCCTGCGCGGTGATTGCCCGGTTGATCACCTTGTAGGCGCTACCGATGCGCACGAGGATTTCCTGGCCGATGGCCATGGCCACCAGGAATTCGCGCCCGCTCACCGGCCCGGTGAGGCCCGTGGCGGCCAGCAGGCTGGTGACGATGTACTCGCTGATGTGGCCGGCCTCTTCGTGCAGGTCGCCACAGTCCATGGCGCGAGGCATCGGCCCGAGTGCCAGGGCTGCTTCGGCCGCCGGTACTCGGCCCCCATAAAAGGGCAGCGCGGTTTGCGGCGCGCCACCTTTTTCCTTGACCAGGTCGACGATTGCCGGAATCCCGTCCATGCCCGAGCCGCCGATGGTCACCGCCATGGCGTCCAGCAAGGTATGACGGGTATGGCGAAGCACGGCTGCTGGCAGGTCGTCGTAGGTGGTCTCCAGGGCCATTCGGCACAAGGTGGCCATGGGGTCTTCTGCGTGCAGGGGGAGGAACTTCTTCATGGTTGTCCTTCTTGTTGTTTGCCGCTGTTGATTGGGCATTGAAGGCCTCCAGGCCTGTTGCGGCAATCGACCGAGCGAGTTTGTTCCGGCCAATGGAAAGCACCCGCGATCGCCACCGTTCCACTGCGCGGAACAGTGGCGGTGTCTGCATTGACCACGGTCGAGGGGGCAGCCGAGCATGGGCCGCAGTCGAAAACAACAATGTTAAGGAAGCCGACATGCGTGTCAGCCTGACTGCCCAACGCGATGCCCTCGGCGTAACCCCTGGCAAGCTGTTCATTGATGGCCAGTGGCGTACCTGGGACGCGCAGCGTTTCGAACAGATCCACCCTGCCAGCAACGAGGTCATGACCCATTTCGCCGATGCCGGTCACGGCGGTGTCGACATGGCGGTGAGGGCGGCGCGCAAGGCCTTCGACGAAGGCCCGTGGCCGCGCATGGCCGCCCAGGACCGTCGCCGCCTGTTGCGCCCGATCATGGACCGCATCCTCGCCGCGCAGGAGGAGTTGGCGGCGCTGCAGAGCCTGGATAACGGCATGCCCTTGAGCTTCAGCCGCCAGTCGCGGGTTTCCCCCCGAGCGGCGGCGGATATCTTCGACCACTTCCTCGGCTGGATCGACAAGATCAACGGCGAAACCTACCCGCAGTTTTCCGGCGCCTCGAACCTGCACTACCTGTCGTTCCGCGAGCCGGTGGGCGTGGTCGCGGCCATCCTGCCGTGGAACGGGCCGATCATGTCGTTCGCCATGAAAGTCGCCCCGGCGCTGGCCTGCGGTTGCACGGTGGTGGTCAAGCCATCGGAATACGCCGGCATCGCGGTTCACCGCCTGGCTGAAATCATTGCCGAAAGTGACCTGCCACCGGGCGTGTTCAACCTGGTGACCGGTGGCGCAGAGGCGGGCGCGGCCTTGTCGAGCCACCCCGGGGTCGACAAGGTGACCTTCACCGGCAGTCCCGAAGTGGGCGAAAGGATTCTTCAGTCCAGCGGCGCCAACATGAAGCGTCTGTCACTGGAACTGGGCGGCAAGAGTGCCGCGCTGGTGTTCCCCGATTGCCGCGATGTCGCCGGAGCGGCCAGCAGCCTGATGGGGCTGTGTTCGACGTTCCTTTCCGGGCAAGTGTGCACCACGCCCTCACGCGCCGTGGTGCACCGCTCGATCCTCGACGAGTTCATCCATCACGCCGGTGAGCAGTTGACGCGCGTGCGTTTCGGCGACCCCTTCGACCCCGCCACCACCTCGGCACCGATCATCTCCAAGCGCCAGGTGACACGTATCCTCGACCTGGTGCGCAGCGGCCAGCAGGAAGGCGCCGAGCTGTTGGCCGGCGGGGATCTCGCTGGTGGTGACCTTGAGAACGGCAACTGGATCAACCCGGCACTGTTCGTAAACGTTCGCAATGACATGCGTATCGCGCAGGAAGAGATTTTCGGCCCGGTGCTGTGCGTCATCCCGTTCGACACCGAGGAAGAAGCCGTGCGCATCGCCAATGACAGCGCCTTCGGCCTGGCAGGTGCGTTGTACACCAGCGATATCTCCCGGGCCTTCCGCGTCGCCCGGTCGGTGCGTACCGGGTCGCTGGGGGTCAATGGTTTTGCCAGCGTACCCAACGCGCCATTCGGCGGGGTCAAGCGCTCCGGGGTGGGGCGCGAGGGCGGCTGGGCCGCCATCGAGGCCTTCACCGAACTCAAGACCGTCAACTTCAACCTCGACCTGTAATCGCCGGCGTCCCCAGCCGGCAGGCACCTCCACACGCAACAACGGCCGCACTGGCCACTACACAACAAGAACAAGAGGAGTGGATGTCATGCAACGTATCGAGCTACATGGCTTGACCGAAGAGGCGCGCCTGACCGGGCTGCACTGGACGGTGCTGGCCTGGTGTTTCGGCCTGTTGATCATCGATGGTTATGACCTGGCGATCGTCGGTGCGGCGCTGCCGGCGATCATGCAGGGCATGGGCGCCGAGGCGACCAGTGCCGGCTTCATGGCCAGTTCAGGGCTGGTGGGCATGGTGCTGGGCGCGATCCTGTTCGGCACCTTGGCCGACCGTATCGGGCGGCGTCGTGCGGTTGCCCTGTGTGTGCTGCTGTTCAGTGCGTTCACGGCGGCGGCGGGGTTCGCCCATGAACCGTTGAGCTTCAGTGCGCTGCGTTTTTTGGCCGGTATCGGCATGGGCGGCGCGGTGCCGAACGTCGTGTCATTGATGTCGGAGTACGCGCCGCGCAAGGTGCGCAACGTGCTGATGACCCTGATGTGCTGCGGCTATGCGCTGGGCAGCATGCTGGCCGCACTGTTGGGCAAGCAGTTGCTGGTCGTCCATGGCTGGCAGTCGGTGTTTTTCGTGGCGGCTATACCGCTGCTGTTGATCCCGTTCATCCTCCGGTACATGCCTGAGTCTCTGGCGTTCGTCCTGCGCAAGCAGGGTAGCCAGGCGCTACTGGCCTCGGCCCGACGCTTGCGGCCGGAGCTGCAGTTGCCGGCCGACAGCGAGTTCGTGCTGCCAGAGGTGGACCAGCAATCCGGAGACACTGTGGGGCGCCTGTTCAGCGAGGGGCGTGGCTTCAGCACGGTGATGTTCTGGGTTGCCGGCATTGCCGGGTTGTTCGTGCTCTATGCGCTGAGTTCCTGGCTGGTGAAGCTGATGAACCTGGCTGGCCACGACCTGGGGTCGGCATTGAATTACCTGATCGCGTTCAACACCGGTGGCCTGCTGGGCGCAGTGGTCGGTGGCTGGGTGGGGGACCGCCTGGGCCTGAAGTGGGTGAGCTTCGTCCTGTTCATCGTCGGCGCCGTGGCGCTGATGATGCTGGCTCAGGGCGTGCAACCCTTGTCGCTGGTGGTGATGCTGGTAGGCGCCTCGACCATGGGCACGCAGCTGTTGGTGTACATCTACACCGCGCATTTCTACCCCGCGTCGATCCGCTCCACCGGCCTGGGTTTTGCCACCGGGCTGGGGCGCATCGGTGCTGTATCGGCCCCCATCGTCATCGGTTTGCTGGTGGCCTTGCAATTGCCCTTGATGGGCAACTTCCTGGTCATTGCCTGTGTATCGCTGGTAGGGGCGCTGGCCATCGCGCTGGTCGATGAGCGCGCCTCGGCTTACCGCCGCCTCAACACGCAGGCGGCGCATGAGGCGCAGCGGGTGAAGTAGGCCTGCCGCGCAACACTTCGTACCGCGCTCCATTACAACCGCCCGGCCATACCGTCTTCGGCCGCGGCGGTTTTTTTCCATCGAAAAACAGCCTGCAAGGTTCCTTGCGTCACTGTACGGAACGATGCGGACTGCTTGATTGACGCTGTTCTGGGGATGCCCGCATCCTCGTTTCACGCGGTCAGGCTAAACCTGCCGCGAGCGTAGCTCGGCCTAATAAGAACAAGTAAGGACAAGAGTCATGCTAGTGAACAATCGCACCCGTAAACCCGGGCGGCTACGCCGTCTGCTGCAGGCAAGCCTGCTTGTGACTGCCGTTGCCGGTACGGCGTTGCCGGCTTTCGCGCAAACGCCGCTGACCCTCAAGTTCGCCCATCGGTTTTCCAGCAAGCACTACTTGTGGACCGATGCTGGCGCCGTCTTCACCGAGCAGGTGAAGCAAGCCTCGAACGGGCGAATCGCGTTCGAACTCTACCCCGCAGGCCAACTGGGCAAGGACTACTTCAGCCTGTTGCGCTCTGGCCTGGCCGATATCGCCATTTTCATCCCGTCCTATGAGTCCGAGAAGCTGCCGATGTCGTCGGTAGCCGAACTGCCGGGCATGTACGCCAATGCCTGTGAAGGCACCCGGCGTTACTGGAAACTGGCCCGACCAGCAGGCGTGCTGGGTGAGGGCGAGTTCGCGCGCCAGGGGTTGCACGTGCTGTTCGTTGCCGCCATGCCGCCCTACACGTTGATGACCACCCGCAAGCCGATCACCCGCCTGGACGAGGTCCAGGGCCTGAAGCTGCGCAGCACGGGCGCATCGATGATCAAGACTGCCCAGGCCCTGGGTGGAGTGCCGGTACAGATCCCGTCGTCGGAGACTTACGAAGCGTTGTCCCGGGGCACTGTCGATGGCGCGATCTTCCTGCATTACGGCCTGCCTCCCTACAACCTCGAAGACCTTACCCGCTACGCCGTGGACGGCGTCAACCTTGGCGGCGGGGTGATCGCCTTCGCCATCAGCCAGCAGGCCTGGGCGAAGTTGCCGACGGACATCCAGGCAGTCATGACCCAGGCCGCACAAGCGACCCAGGAAACCTTCTGCCAGGGCCTGGACGAGGACGACCGGAAAATTCGCGAGGACATGGTGAAACACCGCGGTCATCAGGTCGCCCAACTCACACCCGCAGAAATCAGTCGCTGGAACGACAAGTTGAAGCAGGTCATCGATGCCTGGCTGGCGGACATGCAGGCGGTCGGGCAGGACGGCAAAGGCGTGCTCAAGACCTTCCAAGGCACGAATGGGCAGGAGATCTGAACCATGGCAACCACTGGACCACGGGGCATTTTGATGAATACCACATTCAAGCGGTTGGAAAAATCGGGCGCGGCGATTGCGGGGTTATGCCTGGTCGCGATCATGTTCCTGGTGGGCAGCGACGCCGTCGCCCGCTATGCCCTCGGCGCGCCGATCCCTTGGGTGACCGAGTCGGTCAGCTACTACCTGATGGTGGCGGTGTCCTACCTTGCCGCTGCCGATACCTTCCGCCATGGCGACCACATTCGTCTGGAGCTGTTCACCGAGCGCATGGGACCGCGCTTGCGCGCCTGGGTCGACGTGCTGCTGTCGTTGTTCGCCGCGATGGTGTTTGCCGTGCTTGCCTACAGCGCCGGCAACAGCCTGTTGGAGGCGTTGCACGAGCATGAGTACATCCATGGCTCGCAGGCCTGGCCTGTCTGGCTGTCGTATCTGCCCATCGTACTCGGCGCGGCCTTGCTGGCCGTGCGCCTGGTGCATCACTGCGTGATGGTGCTGAGCCAGGGCAAGGACCCGGCGCTCGAGCTGCAGGAGGAGTTCTGATCATGCTTGCCGCAATCTTCTTTGTCGCCTTGCTGGTTCTTATCGGCTTGGGTGCGCCTATCGCGTTTTCCATGGCGATTGTCGGTGCTGCCGGCTTGCTGCTGGTGGGCGGGGCCGACGCGAAGGCGCTGATGCTCGGGTCGGTGGCCCGTGAGTCGGCGATCGTCTACGAATTCATCACCATTCCGATGTTCCTGCTGATGGCCGAGTTCGTCCTCAAGTCCGGGGTTACCGATGATCTGTTCCGTACCGGCGCTGCCTGGTTCGGTCGCTTCCCGGGCGGCCTAGGCATTGCAACGGCGTTCTCGGGGGCCGGGTTTGGCGCGATCTGTGGCTCGTCGACGGCATCGGCGGCAACGCTGTCGTCCACCTCGCTGATGGCCATGCTCAAGCACGGTTACGAGCCTCGCATGGCCGGTGGCTGCGTGGCCGTTTCCGGCACCCTGGCCATGCTGATTCCGCCGAGCATCATCATGATGGTGTATGGCCTGATCGCCAACGTGAACATCGCTCGCCTGCTGATGGCCGGGGTGGTGCCCGGCTTGCTGGTGACGTTGACCATCGTGGTCACGGTCTACACCCTGGTCAAGCTGGACCCGAGCCGTGCGCCACTGTCGGACCCGGTGCCACTGGGCCAGAAGCTGGCCTTGCTCAAGTCCGTGTTGCCAGTGCTGATGTTGTTCGGCGCGATCACCGGGGTGGTGTATTCAGGTATCGCCACACCCACCGAGACCGCTGCATTGGCGGCGTTCTTCGCGGGCGTGCTGTACCTGTGCCGGGGCAAGCCGTCATGGGAAGCCTTCACCGAGTTGCTGGCGCGGGCGACGCGCACCTCGTGCATGATCGCGTTCATCATTGTCGGGGCCAAGGTGTTTTCGTTGTTCTTCGCCCTCACTCACGTGACCCAGGACCTGATCGGTTGGGTCGGGGGTTTGCCGGTGGCGCCCTGGGTAATCATCCTGGCGTTGGTGTTCATGTACCTGATACTGGGCTTTTTCCTCGACCAGATGGCGATCCTGGTATTGACCGTGCCGGTGGTGGCGCCTCTGGTTTCAGCGCTGGGTTATGACCTGGTGTGGTTCGGCATCATCATGATCATCGTCGCCGAGATCGGGCTGGTGACTCCACCAGTAGGGCTGAACTGCTTCGTGGTCTCGAAGTACTCGAAGATGCCGGTCACGCAGGTGTTCAGGGGCTGCTTCCCCTATGTCCTGTCGATGGGCGTGACCATTGCGCTGCTGCTGGTGTTCCCGCAGCTGGTGCTCTGGCTGCCCGCCAACATGTAGTCGAAAGCGGGCAGCGCCCGCGCGACGCGCAACTTCCTCACCACTACAACCACGCCCGGCTGGCACCTTTCGGTGCCCGGCCTGGGACGTCGCTATCCAAAAAACAAGAACAAGAGGGCGATCCTGTGAGTGTGCTGAAAGGCTCTTTGTATGTGTTGATCCCGTTGATCGGGCCGGTTTTCTCAAGCGCTGCAACAGCGGACTTCCTGAAGGATTCGAAGCTGAACCTGGGCATGCGCAATTTCTACATCAACAGTGATTTTCGCGAGGGGCATACCGGCCCCTCGAAAGCCGAGGAGTGGGCCCAGGGCTTTCGCCTGCAGTACCAGTCCGGCTATACCGATGGTGCCCTTGGGGTCGGCGTGGATGCCCTGGGCCTGCTCGGGCTCAAGCTGGACAGCGGCAAAGGGCGACACCAGGGAAGCACGGTGCTCAATTCCAACGGCGACCGCGCCGCCGACGAGTGGAGCCACCTGGGGCTGACGTTGAAGCTCAAGGCCTCGGCGACCGAGCTGAAGCTGGGCACCTTGATGCCAACCCTGCCCATTCTGGTCTATAGCGACACGCGGCCACTGCCGCAGACCTACCAGGGCGGGATCCTGACCTCCAAGGAAATCGACGGCTTGACCTTCACCGTTGGCAAGCTGACCCAGGCCGTGGGCCGTGCCTCCAGTGATCGGACAGGGATTGCGGTAACCGGTGGGCAGCGTGAAAGCAATGACTTTCGTTTTGCCGGCGTCGACTACAAACCGCAGGACAACCTGTTGCTGCAGTACTACCAATCCTCCCTGGAAGACTACTACCGGCAACAGTTCGCCGGTGCCGTACATACCTGGAAACTGGCTGAAGGGCAGAGCCTGAAGACCGATCTGAGGTACTTCCGTACCCGTGGCGAAGGTGCCAACGCCTCTGGAAAACCTGGGTATCGAGTCGCCGGATACACCCCTGATGGCCGTGGCGAGATCGACAACGACACCTGGAGCCTGACCTTCAACTATGCCTTCTCGGGGCATAGCGTGCTGCTGGGTTACCAGCGTGTGTCCGATGACAGCAACTTCGTCCAGCCCAACCAGGGGACCTTGGGTGGGGGCGTGGGGGCAGGGGGCAAGCTCGTACCTGACCACCGAGCGCATCCTCTCGAACTTCGGTCGCGCCGGCCAGGACACGGTAATTGCCCAGTACAGCTACGACTTCGTCGCAATGGGTGTGCCGGGTTTGAGCCTGATCTTCAACCATCAGAACTCGGAAGGCATCAAGACCGCACGCGATGGCGACCGGCGCGAGCGTGAAACCGACCTGATCCTCAATTACGCGATCCAGAGTGGCCCGGCGCGCGGGCTGGGTATCAGCCTGATGCAAGGCAAATTACGCAGCGAGGTGGCGCCGGACCAGGACCAGATACGCGTGGTGCTCAACTACAACCTGGCGCTGTTCTGATGCGCCTTGCGCTGCCGATAAACCTCGGCCATGTAACCGCCCGCCGCGGTGAAGCCGCCGTCTACCGGCAGCACAACCCCGTTGATGAAGGCCGCCCCCGGCGAGGCCAGGAAGCTCACGGCGTGGGCGACTTCTTCAGGCTTGCCGATCCGGCGCGCAGGGATGCGCTCGCCGGCTTCGGCGACCTGCTCGGCGGACCACGCCACCCGCAGCAGCTCGGTGTCGGTCGGCCCTGGGGCCACGGCGTTGGTAGTGATGCCGTGCTCGCCCAGCTCCAGGGCCATGGCGCGCATCAGGCCCAGCTGTCCGGCTTTCATGGCGCCGTAGGCCGACAGCTCGACCGGCCCGGCCAAGCCGGTGACGGAAGACACGAAGATGACCCGGCCGTAGCCTGCCATCTGCATCTTGCGCGCACACGCCTGGGCCAGCACATACACCGAGCCGAAGTTCAGCGCCATCTGCGACTGCAACTCCGCTTCGCTCATGTCCAGGAAGGGTTTGGACTTGCCGGCACCGGCGTTGCTGACCAGTACGTCGATACGGCCATGCTCGGCGCAGATCTGCTCGATGCTGGCCTGCACGGCCACATGATCGGTGACGTCGAGACTCAGGCTGGTGGCCTGGTGGCCAAGTGCACTGAGCCGGTGTGCGACTGCGTTGGCTGCGTCAGCGTCGCGGTCGGACACGATCACCAGGGCGCCATCTTCGGCCAAGCGCTGCGCGACCGCGCGGCCGATGCCCCGTGCCGCGCCAGTGACCAGCGCGACTTGTCCTGCCAGTGGTTTCATCAGAGGAGTCTCCCTGCCGTGATTTTGTGTGCGCCGATATTAGAAGCGGCCGTGGCGAGGCCGGGTGAGGTTTCAACCCGGTGTTCCGGAAATCGGAACCTGGGCAGTGAAGTATCTGAGTTGGGATGAGGAATGGATGATGCGTCTACCCACTGCAACAACCTCCACACTGGGTTTCGTCGGAACCTGCACGGTCGCAGGCCTGAACCTGGCCTCGATGTTCGCCGCACGGCTGGTGGTCCCTTTGCTGGCGCTGTCGATGGGGGCCAGTGCGCTGTTCGTGGGGGCGACGGCGGCCATGTTCACGGCGGTGCCGATGCTTTTCAGCCTTGGATTCGGTCGCTGGCTCGACCGCGTCGGCACTTTGTGGCCGATGGCCTTTGCCGCCAGCCTGGCAGTCGTCGCCGCCCTGGTGTTCATGCTGATTCCGCGTGCGTTCGCATTGCTGGTGGTAGCCGGCCTGGTCGGAGCGGGCGGCGTGTTTGCGCACATGGCCGCCACTCAGGCAATCGGAGCCGTCGAGGATGTGACTCAGCGAGCCCGAGACCTGGGGTACCTGGTTCTGGGGTATTCGCTTTTCCAGTTCTCCGGGCCATTGATAGTGGGGGCAACCTACCAGTATTGGGGCAGCACAGCGGCCATGCTGACGTTGGGCGTCTTTTCGTTGATCTCGCTGGCGGTACTGGCACTGGGCGGGCACCTGTTCCAGCACAAGCGCCGCCAAGGCACTGCGAGCAAAGCTTCGCGACCGGCCCGGATGCTGTTGGCACAGGCCGACCTGCGAGGCTGGATCCTGATCAGCAGTGTGTTCGTGGCAGCCCAGTCGATCTATCCGTTCGTGTTGTCGCTGCATATCAGCCAGGTGGGCCTTGGGGCGCTCGAAGCCGGGTGGATCCTGGGGGCTTTCGCGGTTGGCACTTTTGTATCCAGGCTGTGCACGCCCTTGCTGACCCGGCGCTTCGAGATCAAGTCCACGCTCAAAGGCGCAGTGGTGGCAGGCGCGTTGGTCTATGGGGTGATGCCCTGGGTGCGCGACCCTCTCCTGTTGGCCGCGTTGAGCTGGTTGCTGGCACTGCCTCTGGGGGTCGGCGTACCGGTTGCCTTGGCCATGATCTACGACGCCGCGCCGAGCGGGCAGGTGAACGAGAGCGTGGGTTTGTCCATGTCGCTCAACAACCTGGTGCAGACGATCTTGCCATTGCTGTTTGGGGTATTCGCCTCACACTATGGCGTGACACCGATGGTGCTGGTTTTCGCACTGGCGATGCTGCTGTGTGGCCTGCTCGGTGGCCGACGTTGACCGCGCAGTGTCAGGCAGACTCCAGAAGGGCGCGTTTCTCCAGCAGAAAATCAATCAGTGCCCGCACTTTGCCGGGCATTTGTGCGCGTGTCGGCACATAGAGATAGAACCCTGCGAACGGCTGGCACCAAGGCTGGAGCACGCGGACGAGCTCACCGCTTTGCAACTGCTCGCGCACGCACAAGTCCAGGTGCTTGATCAGGCCGATGCCCTGCAGCGCCGCCTTGAGCATGCTTTCATCGTCGTTGAACACCGCGCTACCTCGCGGTTCCAGTGCCTGGGTGTGGCCGTCGGCGTCCGGCGAAGTGAAGGTCCAGCGGTCGAGTATGCCGCTGGACGTGAAGCGATAGGCCAGGCAGTTGTGATGCACGAGGTCGGCGGGTGTCTGCGGGATACCGTGACGCTCGAAGTAGGCGGGCGAGCCGACGACGGCCATTTCGACACGGGGGCTGATGGGGACGGCGACCATGTTCTCGTCCAGGCTTTCCCCCAGGCGGATTCCAACATCCGAGCCTTCGGCGATAATGTTGGCAAAGCCGTCGTTGAGCATCAGTTCCAGGCGCAAACCCGGCCAGCGCGCCATGAGTTCGCCCAGGTAGGGTTCCAACAAGGTTCTTGCAGCGATGCGTGAGGTGTTCACGCGGATCAGACCGCTGGGTTCGGACTGTGCTTCACCCAGTTCCGCGACCGCCACGTCGATGCTGCGTAACGCGGGAACGATGGCATCGAACAGGCGTTGCCCTTCTTCAGTAAGCGACATGTCCCGTGTCGTACGGTGCAGCAGCCTGACGTTCAACTGCTGCTCCAGCGCCTTGAGGTGCTGGGACAGCGCCGCGCGCGACATGTCCATCTCCAGCGCAGCCTTGGTGAAGCTGCGGTGACGTGCAATGTGAACGAACCAGGCCAGTGCCGGAAGCAGGGAGGGTGGAGTTGTCATATTGTTAAGTATTCCTGACGACTCATGTAAGTTTTAGGTGATTTTTACACGCTAATGGCTTGGCTACCATACAGGCATCGAGTGACCTGGTGTCCTTTTCCTCAGCAGGAGTAGCCTCATGCGTAACGTCAGCATCAACAACCTCAATGGCCAAGGCATCACCCTGGCAGCGATCATCCACGAGCCTGTCGGTTTCGACGAAGGCAAGCAGTACCCTGCGGTTGTCATTGCCCACCCAGGTGGTGGCGTGAAGGAGCAGACCGCAGGCCTTTACGCACGCAAGCTGGCTGAGCAAGGCTTGCTGACGATTGCCTTCGATGCCTCGTACCAAGGCGAAAGCACTGGCCTGCCGCGCCAGTTGGAGAACCCCTACGTTCGAACCGAAGACATCAGCGCCGTGATCGACTACCTGACGACGTTGGCCTATGTCGACCCGCAGCGTATCGGCGCCATGGGCATCTGTGCCGGTGGCGGCTACAGCGCCAACGCGGCGATCAACGACCGTCGCATCAAGGCCCTGGCGACGGTCAGTGCGGTGAACATCGGCCAGATGTTCCGCAACGGCTGGGAAAATACCGTCGCCGATGCCGATGCAGTGGGTTACATCGAGTTCGGTTCGAACGCTCGCACCGCCGATGCCAGCAAAACCGAACTGGCTACGCTGCCGTTGGCGCCGATGCGTGAGGAGGATGCCCCCAACGCCGAACTGCGCGAGGCCTGGGAGTATTACCACACGCCTCGTTGCGAACACCCCAATGCCCCCGGTTTCATGACCGCTCGCAGCCTGACCCAGATCATCACTTACGACGCCTACAACAAGGCCGAAGCCTTCCTGACCCAACCCATTCTCGCCGTGGCCGGCAGCGTGGCGGGCAGCAAGTGGATGAGCGATGACCTGTTGGCCCGCGCCGCGAGCCAGGACAAGCAGTTGCATGTCGTCGAAGGCGCCAACCACATGTCGCTGTATGACGTGCCGAAATACGTGGACGAGGCGGTGTCGGTGCTGGCGCCATTCTTCAAGGGCAAGCTGTAAGGTTTGGGCTGGAGAACGCGGTTGATGCTTGTCGAGCTGTCGGTCTACTCGCAAGCGTCAGCCGCGGTGGCCATTTGCTTGATGGGCTGCAGAGCAGCCCAAACACTTGCCACCTCAAGAGAGAAGCGAGAGGGTTGGAGCAGATAGGCTTTCGCCTTACCTTCTCGGCGCCCCAAAGCAAAGATGCGCTGTTTTGTGTCGCCTCAGTCCGTACGCAACAAGGGAAACAGCTGCGATGGGTTTCGTGTGTCGGCATTCATGTTGTCACACGCAGCCGCTGCGTCCGATCTGTTGATGAACCCGCGCTTGAGCCTTTCTTTCTCTTGGTTGTCGTATATGTCAAAACCAACCGAAACGGCGGCGGCGTAGAACCGGTTGCCGATGCGGAAGGATTCACCTTCGACGGGCACCGCCGGAACGATCACGAATCTTGGTTGCATGTTGAGTGCCTCCCCAGGCAGAAACCTAAGTATCAGTCCGGTTGGTGGAAGCATCAATATGACTCATCGAGACGATTCAATGACGGCGCGTGTCATGCCTCGCCGCCATGAACCATCGGGCTACTGCTCTGCGTCTACAGTGTGTTTCGCAAGATCAACGGCGGCTGTGATGGCTGCCCTGGCTTGAGGGCTGTTCTTCCAGCATGTCGACCCTGTTGCGGCGCTGGCTCGGGAGAGAATGTCAGCAACGTTCGACTTGCCGAGCTCGGACAGAGACTCGATCCCCATCTGCTCAAACCTGGCAATCACGGTAGGGCCTACCCCCTTGAGTTCCAGTAGTGCAGCGCGTTCGTTTGGTGTAAATGGCATGTGCGAAATCCTTTTCTGGTCAACGGGCCTTGCGAAGCTTGCCCTATGATGAAGGTCACTGCTACAAGCCGCTGACTTGATGTTTCGTACACCGGCAAGAACCGAGCAAATGGGGTTTGTCAGGTCAAGGAGTAGGCCAGGATTATCGGCTCAGCAATACGCCCCGACGCGGGCCTTGTGTACACACGATTCCCGATTGTTGCAAATTCACTAAAAATGCTTTCCTGTCTTTGGTGTTTATCAAAAACACCACCGCCTTAAACTAGGCACAGCTTCAGACGAAGCCACTAAGCACCAACTTCCCTGGGTCCATGCAAACCTCCCTCTGGTGCTTTCTAAAGCCTTCGGCCTTTTTTTCCGACTGAAGACGTTAATCGTTTGCATCGTTGGGATATGGAAAATGAAACTGTTCAAAGCATTGATTGCTGCTTCTTGTGTAATGGTGAGTGCTCAAATGGCTTTTGCGGATGAACCTGCGGTAGAGCAATACACCTATGGCTCGCACCCGGATATCGCCAAAGTTGTTCACCAGGACCAAGTACCCAATGTGTGTGGCGTGGTGCCTATCCAGATGGTCTACCTCGACCACCAGGGGCAAAAACACATCATGGAATACAGCGTCATGGGTAACGGTTGCCACGACAATTGATGGATTCGTAAAAAGTGAACCCGGCCAATTAGGCCGGGTTTTTTGTTTGTGTGTAGCCCTCTTGGCATTTAGCCCTGCACCCCGGCTTTGCTGCCAGGGTTGGAACGCGTTTTGCTGCTACCCAGTAACACTGACAAAGCGGGGTATGCAGCCATGTTCCAGAATGACCTCTACTTCTTGAGCTTCATCGTAACTGCCGTGCTGACCGTGGATGTCGTGGCGATATTCGTGTTTCTGCAAGCCAACGCCTGATCCCCAGTCTCCCCAGTCGTGGGTAAGGCCACTCCCCGAACTCGGGCCACCTGCAGGGTGACCACCGGGTTTGGGGCTGGGGCAGGGAGTTCTGGGTCCAGCCCGCTGGGCGGCAGATAGAAGTGCAACTGACGGCGGCGCAATTGGATGATCTTGTGGATGCGTCTCATGGCGGCTCACCTCGATTGACGTCTGCTGCGTCGGGCCAGAAAGCATGACCACCAGTAAGCGCCTGTTTTATCCAAACGCAGTACTTGGCCGACCAGTGGAGTAGGTGATGGCGCCAGCAATGAACCTGTGCAGCGCCATGACGCTAATAACCAGCACCACCCATACCGCCCATGTTGTTCAGCGGCTCGCGGGATTTCTGCTGGGCATGGCTCCACTGCGCACAGGTCATGAAACTCTTTTTATCGACTTTGCCCGCTTCATCGAAGCTGACGCTGTAGGCCTGCTGTTGTCCTGACTTGACCAGCGTGTAGTCGAAACACGTGCCCGGCACCACCGTACGCTCGCTTACTGATTGCGGTTGCCCGCCGATCTGTACGACTTGCGTCTTGTTCATGCCTTCGGCAACTTTCGAGACCAATGGTTGGTCCTGATACAGGGACGAGTTGCTGGAGCAACCCACTGCCGCGGCAAGCACCATTGCCAGCGCAAGAGTCAATGTTTTCATAGTCGCACTCCCGAGGGTGAGTCGATGAAAACTTCGCAGCCATCAAAAATTAAAGTTGAGTTCTGCAAGGGGTGCAAACATCGTGCGTCTGCAAACAGCCGGGGCAGGGGAAAGCCCGCCGAGGCGGGCTTTCCGATGGGTGCTGATCCGTCAGCGAGGCCCATTGTAGACAGTTGCAGGTGAGGGCCAATTGGTAAAACGTCGCAGACCGTCTCAGCCTTCAGTGGCACGCACAGCCCACTCATACTTGCGCCGATATCCAGAATGAGGGTCTCTGCCGACTTTGGTGGGTTGGAGTTCTCTGCGACGGCTCAGTAAAATGCCAGCACTTCATTTCGGTCGCCTCGTTCATGCATACCTTCCGCTTGCTATTTCCCTTTGCGCTGGCCGCCACCTTGGCTGCCTGCGCATCGCCATCAGCCCCCACCGGCAGCAAAACCACCAAGAAATCACCTGAGGACTACGCCGCCTGCGTACTGCCGAAGTGGCAAGCCATCGCCCCGCTGACGGTGCAGAAATCGATCAACAACGGTTATCGACTGACCGTGCCCAGCGCCTTGGCGTCCGATGAGGTGCTGGAAGTCGTCAAACATCATGACGGTAGCCTGGCCACCTTCTACAAGGGTGGTTTCTTTGCAGGTGACAAGCTGCGCCAGGCGGCGCGGGACTGCCTGGACTGATCAGGCTGGCTGGATCAACGCCGGCCCCTGGTTACGCACATTACCCACGGCAGTACTTACCCGGTACCACTCGAAGGCGTCGGCCGGTTCGCCCAGGTTCAGCGCCATCTGCTCAGCCTGAGCCGGCGCCGTCGTGGAGGCCAGCCAGGCCCTGGCAAGCTCAGGTGACAGTACGATCGGGCGCCGGTCATGCACATCGACCATGCCGCCCTGGGCATCGGCGGTGATGATCACGAAGCCGTCATTGGCCTGGCCGGCGAATTGGCCGATCGAGGCACAGAGGGCAGGGCGGCCGTCGCGGCGCCTGATCAGGTAGGGCTGCTTCTTGGGCCCGCCCTCATCGACCCATTCGTACCAGTTGTCGACCGGGGTAATCGCCCGGTGGGGCCAGATCGCCCGAAAAAACGCACCATGTGCGACTTTCTCGACCCGAGCGTTGATCGGCGGTGCGCGGTCTTCGGCCCAGTGCGGCCGCCACCCCCATTTCACCCGGTCTGCTCTGAGGCCCGCTTCGTCCACCCTCAGCACCACCACCGGGGTCGAGGGGGCGACGTTGTATCGAGGTTCGCCAGGCCCGTCGATGTTGTTGCGCCAGGCCCCCGGCATGGCCAGCGTGTCGACGAAGTCGTGAATGCCTCGGTATTGAGAAAGGCGCCCGCACATCAACCAACCCTCCTGCACGACGTGTCAGCGTAGCGGCGCCGGTCTCTTACGACATAGGCGCCGCGTCACCCGACGCGTTCATGCGCAGGCATTGCGCCTCCGCAGTCGTCCTGTTCGGGTAGCTTGGTTTGAGCCGCTCTTTGGCCTGATTGTCGTAGATGTCGAAGCCACCGCAAGTGGTCGCCGCGTAGTACCTCGCACCGATCCGGAATGACTCCTTTTCGATGGGTACCGCCGGAACGATAACGAATCTTGGTTGCATGTTTTGTGCCTCCCCAGGCAGAGACTTAAGTATTAGTCCGGCTGCGGTTAGGCATCAAGGAGGCTCATGAATAAATGACGGCTCGCTCACACTCGGTTGATGGCGGTCTGGAAATGCTCGAGCAAGAAAGCGGATGCACAGCGGTGGGGGCGGGGTTAGAGTGCGTCGAACGTCTTTTTGAGCTGAGCCTTCCATGTCCTGCGCATTCACCCTCATGGCATCCCCTGTCGGCACCCTGACCCTGGTGGCCCGCGGCCAGCAACTGGCGGCGGTGCTATGGGAGGAGGAGCGCGAAAATCGCGTTCGCCTGGGCGAGCTGCACCGGGACGATGCCCACCCGGTGTTGCTGGAAACAGCACGCCAGTTGGGCGAGTACTTTGCCGGCGCCCGGCAGCACTTCGAATTGGCGCTGGATTTTGCCGGCACCGAGTTCCAGCGTCAGGTGTGGGCGGCGCTGCTGACCATCCCTTTCGGTGAAACCCGCAGCTACAGCGAGATTGCCCGGCAGATCGGCAACCCCAGCGCGGTGCGGGCGGTCGGGGCGGCCAATGGACGCAATCCGATTTCAATCATCGCCCCCTGCCATCGGGTGATCGGCGCTTCGGGCAGCTTGACTGGCTTTGCTGGTGGTCTGCAGGCCAAGCAATATCTGCTGGCACTGGAAGGGCGCCAGAGCCTGGCCTTGGATTTGTAAGCGTTCAGCTTATCCAGCTGGCCAACAGGCAGAAGCCCAACGCAAGCACCGACCCTGCCAGCAGCGTGTACGCTCGATGGGCGCGGCGGGCCTGGGGGCGCACTTCGCGCAGGTACTGGGCGGGCGTCGGCGCATCCGGTCGATGGCGAAGCCCTTCGGCGATGTCGGCCAATTGGCCGTGAATCAACAAACCGACCACGTAGTAGGTGGTGCTGTAGCTTGTCAGGGCAAGCAGCAGATACTTCATGCAGGCAGGTCTGGCAGCGTCAGGGCAGTGGCGCTGGCTGTCGCGAGGTCCATCATCACCAGGCCCTCAGTCCGCTCGTCCAGTGCTGCCAGCAGGTTCCCGTGGCTGTCCCAGGCTGCAGAACCGCCGGCACCGATGAAGGTGTCGGCCGGCCCGACACAGTTGGCCATCAGCACGGGCATGTTCAAGCGCCGGGCCACTTCGGGGTAATGCTCGTAGCCTTCGCGGATACCCTTGGCGGTTTTGGCCACGCTCACCAGATACAGACCGGCCCCTTGGGCGCGGACCTTTTCAGCATGGGCCATGAACATGGATTCATAGCAGATGGCTGGCGCGATGTGCTGTTCGTCCACCTCGAACACCAGGCTTTGCATGGCGGCAGCGAAAAACGGTAGCTCGTCGTCGTGCAGACGCTGTTTGGCATAGGTCAGCCTCGGTTCGCCGGGGCGCAGGATGGGCATGCCAATGTGAATGCCGTTGGGTGTCGGCAGCGGCAGGCCGAATGCGACCGTGATGCCATGGCGGTCGCACGACGCCTGCAGCGGGTCGAGCCGCGCCGACGAGACGGGCAGGGCCAGCTGGCGGGCCAGGGTGGGTTCGTAACCGGTCAGGGACAGTTCGGGAAACACCACGAGCCTGGCGCCGAGGGCCGCGGCCTGCTCGATGCAATAGCGATGGCGCTGGAGGTTGCCCTCTAGGTCGCCCTTGCGCGACGCCAATTGTACGGCACAGAGTTTCATGGCAAGCCCGTCCCTGGTATGGATCCAAACCCCGAGCATACTACCAGCGCGCTTTCCCGTACCAGTGAACAGACAATCAGGACGCTGGTTGTGTTGCGAAACGTTGACGGAACCAGTCGTTGAGCATGGCTTTTTCCGCGTACAGGCGGTCGCTGCTGCTGGCCACCCGTCCTGGGCGGCTGAGGTACATCTTGTCGCTGACCCGTTCCTGGGCTTTCTTGTCGGGCTGGCCGGGTTGGCTCAGGGTGTAGGTCAGGTCGATGGTTGGCCAGGTGATCTCGCGCATGAAGCGCACATCGTAGGCATTGCTGTGCCAGGGTTCAAAGCGCCCGGCCAGGTCGATGTCACGGATGTCTATGACCAGCTGCTGGCCAGGTTGCAGGTAGCGCTGGCCAAGCTTCTGCAGGTACTGGGTCAAGGTCTTCATGACATAGTCATCGGCGCCGCGTTCGTAACCTGCGCTGTCGAGGCTGGCATCACGGAAGTGCTCAGGGTGATCAAAATGCACCTGAACCTGCATGGGTTGTGTGCCTTGTGCCATGCTATCTACTGAAAGCGCCATGAGCACGGCACACACAAGGGCGGTACGCATGATGCACCTCCGGGGCGGACTGCGTGTACGACCATTTTACGCCTGCCATGTGCGCGGCCGTAGAGGAATAGTGTAATGAGCCGGTTTCGGCGGATAGCCGCCAATGCCAAGGGGCGTGACCTGGCTGTGGGTGATATCCACGGGCATTTCAGCCGCCTTGAGCACCTGTTGGAAGTGGTAGGGTTCGACCCCGAGGTCGACCGCCTGTTCAGTGTCGGTGACCTGGTAGACCGAGGCCCGGAAAGCGAAGCAGTACTGGATTGGCTGGCCCGGCCCTGGTTCCATGCCGTGCAAGGTAACCACGAGTCGTTGGCGGTGAACCACCTGAACGGTGGTCGGCTGGACCCGGACATGTATCGCACCGCAGGTGGCGGTTGGTTTCTCGACTTGCCCACGGCCGAGCAACTGCGTTTTGTCGAGGCGTTTGTCCGCATGCCGATCGCCATTGAAGTGCAGACTGCCGAAGGCCTTGTCGGCTTGTTGCACGCCGACAGCCCGTTCGCCGACTGGAGCGAGTTGCGTGCTCAGCTCGAAGGTGTGCTCGAACCCAAGGTCTGCGAGTTTTGCCAGTGGTCGCGCAAACGCCTGCAGGAAGGCGACACCCACACCGTGGAAGGGCTGCGGGCGCTGCTGGTAGGGCACACGCCCTTGCGTGAGGCCACGTTGCTGGGCAATGTCTGGCACCTGGATACCGGCGGTTGGAGCCGAGGCCATTTCAGCCTGATGGACCTGCATACACTGACCTTGGTCAACCCGACACCAGGTGGCCGAGCAGCGCCATGGCTAGCGTGATCAGCAAGGCTCCACTGAGCCGTTCCAGCCACGGCAAGGCGCGGGCGAAGCGCCTGAGCACCCTGCGATTGCCGATGGCTATGGCTACCAGCAGGTCCCAGGCCAGCACGATGCTGAACATCCAGCCGGCATAGACGGTTTTCCATGCGCCGCTGCTGCTGGCGACCATGCTGGCCAGGCTTGCATAGAACAGGGCGTTCTTGGGGTTGAGGATACCGGACACAAAGCCCATGCCCATACAGCGCCACCAGCCGCTGACCGCCGTGGGTTCACCCACCGTTGCCAGCTGGGTCTGCCCAGCGTGGCGCAGAAACAGCGTGCCGATGTACAGTAGATAACCTGCCCCCGCCACTTGCAATGCGATGAACAGGGCGCCGCCATCGCGCAGAATGGCAAGGCCGGCGAAGGCGCTGACGATAAACACCCCGTTGGCCAGAGCGATACCCAGGCATGCGCCGCTGGCAACCCGCCAGCCAGCGGACACCGAACTGCGCGCCACCAGGAAGAAGTCCGGGCCAGGCGAAAGCAGGGCCAGGAAGTGAGCGAAAGCGACGATCAGAAACTGCTCCATGAGACGGGGCTACCTGGGTTGGCAAAACCCGAGTCTGGCGTCGACGCCGATGGCGCGTATTGAAGATTATTGCGGGGCCCGGTACTGCCCCGGGGTGACGCCCACATGGGCCTTGAACACTCGCTGGAAATGGCTCTGGTCAGCAAACCCCAGGCGGTATGCCACTTCGGCCAGCTCATGCCCCTGGGCCAGCCAGTGCCGGCCTCGGTTGATGCGTGCGTTCAACAGGTAGGCATGGGGCGTCAGGCCGGTGGCGGCGCGAAAGGCGCGGATCAGCTGATAACGGCCCAGGCCCGCCAGTTCGGCCATCGAACCCAGGCTCAGTTCGGCCGGGTCGTCAGCCTCGATACGCGCGATCAGCCGGCGCAGGGTAGGTGCATCCAGTGACGGTGCAGGTGCCGGATGCAGCGGCGGGTGCACGGAAAAGTCATGGTCGCCGAGGAAGGCCACCAGTGCCGCTTCCTTTTCCGCTGTGCTGGCCTTGGAGAACAGCAGCCCATTCAACTCGCAGAACTCACGGTACAGCGCGGGGTTCCGGCTGATGCGTGCAGGTGCCCCAGGCTCCGCCGCGGCAAGCCCAGACTCCAGGCGCAGTTGCGCCAGCCAGTGGGCGTCCACATGCAGCATCTGGTAGCTCCAGGCCTGGCCAGGCTCGGGGTTGCAGGCATGCACGCGCTGCGCCGGAACCAGCACCAGGGTGCCAGGTGTAAGGTGCGCTTGCCCGGCCCCGGCCCCGGTGAAATAGCTGCTACCGGCATCCACTGCGCCGATGGAGAAGGTGGGGTGGCTATGGGCCTTGTAACAGGCACGGCTATCGCAGGCGCGGCGGCTTTCGACAAAAGGCAGCGCCGCATCGCGCCACAGCGCGGGGGAAGCGGGCATGGTTGGCTCCTTGATCAAGCCGGCAGCTTAGCAGCGCCGAGGTCACTGGGGCGACCATACAGTTTTTTCCCATGGCTGTACCTTGACCCAGGCGCGGGTAAACGCCGAAATGAGCGCCTGATGTCTAGGAGAACAAGAATGGACCTGTCGAGCCTGCTGTTATTCATTCCCGCCTGCTTTGCCCTGAACATGGCACCCGGGCCGAACAACCTGCTGTCGCTACACAACGCCAGCCGCTATGGCCTGCGCACGGCCTGCGTGGCCGGCGGTGGGCGCATCGTCGCCTTCAGCGGCATGATCGCGCTGGCGGCCATGGGCCTGGCCGTGGTGCTGCATACCAGCGAGTACCTGTTCCTGGCGATCAAGGTGGTGGGCGCGGCATACCTGTTCTACATCGCCTGGCAGCTGTGGCGTGCCCCGGTGGGCGAGGCGGTGGTCGCCAGTGACCATCCGCGCGGCACCTGGCGCCTGGCCCGCCAGGAGTTCTGGGTAGCGGCAGGCAACCCCAAGGCCATCTTGATCTTCACCGCCTTCCTGCCGCAGTTCGTGTCGGTGGGCAGCGCCACCCCGGTGAGCGAACAGTTCCTTTGGCTGGGCGTGCTGTTCCTGCTGCTGGAATGGGCCGCCATCGCCATCTACGCGGGGCTGGGCGCCTACATGCAGCGTTGGTTCAACCAGCCGGGGCCGCGTCGGTTGTTCAACCGAGTCAGCGCTTCCTTGCTTGGCTGCGCCGGCCTCGGGTTGCTGGCGGCGCGCCGCTAGAACTGCCAGCGCATGCCCAGATTGACGCCGCTGGCTTCCTGCTGGCGGCTGTCGAGGTTGGTGCTGTACTGCACACCGCCATGCAGGCTCAACGCTGCATTCACCTGCGCCACCAGCCCAGCTTCGAGCTGCGCCGAGGTGTAGCGGTAGTCGGTCTTGATCTTGTCCACGCCATCGAAGGTCAAGGTGTCGCGGCCCCCGTCGCCGTGCCACAGGTTGAGCTGTGCATAGGGCTGCAGCAGGCGTGCGCTGGAGCCTGCGAACGAGCCTTCAAGGCGTGCGCCAAGCCGCCCGGTCAACTCCACCTGCGCATCATGGCTTATGTGCGAGACGCTATCGTTTGCGCTGTCCAACGAGACTTTCTGGGCGATCAACTGTGCCTGCGGTTCAAGCGTCCAGTGCTCGGAAATGGTGAACGGGTAACCGGACTCCAGTGAGGCGGTCCAGGCGTTGCCGTCGATGTTCAGTTTGTCGCCGCGATTCGAGCGTGCGCGGCCGTCGAGGTCGGTGTACTGCAGCACGGCGTCGACGTACCAGTGCTGTGGCCCCACCAGGGTCCAGTAGGCGCCCAGGCTGTCGCCATCAAGCTTCAGGTCACCGACACTGCGGTCCTCCAGGGCCAGGGCGAAGCCCTTGACGTCAGCCTCCAGCCGGCTATGGCTGACGTACACACCGACATGCTGGCGGTAGCTGTTGTCGTTGAGCACAGCGTACAGGTCCTGGCCGACCTTGAAGCCATACAGGTCGCCATCCAGGCTCGGGCTGACGGTCCCGCTCCAGTGCTGGCGCAGTGTGCCGCCGTAGGCCTGGCCCCAGCTGGCGGACAATCCGCCCTGATTGCTGAGCAGTTGTTGGTCGCCTTGACGCTGGTGGAAGGTACCCAAGGCTTGCCGGGCGATGATCGCAGCGCCCCTTGGGGCTGCGGCGTAGACAGGAACTTCCGGGCGGTACAACGGAATGCTCAAGCCGGCCACGGGCGCTGGCAGGTCGGGTTGCCCTGGTGCGGGCGCGGCAACTGGCGGCGTCACTGCCGGGGGCACCTCAGGGTCGGGCTGTTCAGGGTCGGGCACGCTAGTGGGTGCGGGCGCTGCCACCAGCGTCGAACGCAGATACCAGCTGTTTTCGCTGCCCGCCGTTACCCCACCTTTGAACAAGCGGTAGTCATAGGCGCCCACCGAGAGCGTCTGGGTTTGGGTAAAGGCTGTAGCGGTACTGGTCGCACCGTCCCGGGCCTCGACCACCTGAATGCCGTTGGCCTGGGTTGCTGCGCCCGTCCCGCCTAGGTTGGTGATGTTCAGGTTGGTGGTGCCGCTGATGCTGCCCTGGCTGACCACCAGGCGGTCAGATGCGGCGTCGTCGCCGGCCAGCACGCTGTTCAGGCGAAGCACGCCATTGTTGCCCTGGTAATTGCCTTGTACGGTCAGGCGGCCCTGGGCGTCGTTGCCGCCGCTCAGGTCGAGGGTGCCGGCGTTGTTCAGCGTTGCTCGTTGCTCAGGGGTAAAGGGGGCCAGCGTGCCTTGGCGCGAGGCGAGGGTGCTGCTGGCGTCGATGTTCAGGGTTCCGGTGCCGCTGGAGGCATCACCCAGTACCAACGTGTCGTCCAGGGCCAGGTTGCTGGCGTTGTTCAGGTCGACCTGTTCCCAGTTCAAGTACTGCGCGCCGCCGTTCACCTGGCTGGCGTCGAAGGTCAGGTTGTCGTTGCCGGCGCCACCGTCTAGTTGGATGGTCAATCGGTCACTGGGCAACCCTGCGAGCAGCGCCCGGTCATCGCCAATGCCGAGGTCCACGCGGCCGGCGATACGTCCTCCAGACCAGGTGAAGACGTCGTTGCCTGTGCTGGCCAACACGTTGCCCCGCAATTCGCCGCCGCTGACGGTGATGTTGTCCACGCCACCGCTGGTGCTGATGTTGCCGCCGATGGTACCGCCGCGAAGGATGATGGTGTCATTGCCAAAGCCGCTGACCAGGTTCCCGTCAATGCGGGTTTCGACCGCCGTGTCCTGGGACATCTCGAAGTAGTTGTCGGCAAGCTTGAGGTCCACCCGGCCGATGCGGCCACCGGAGAAAATGGCTCGGTCGCCATCCTCGAATGCGCCAACGATGCGCCCGTCGCTCATTTCGAAGGTGTCGTAGCCTTGCCCTTGGTTCAGGGACTGCAGGGACCCTCCGGTCATTTTGAAATCGTCGACTGCCTGGCTCTGTGCGACCGCCCCAAGGCTATCGCCGGGGACTACCGTCAGGGACTGGGCATGGACGAACAGCGGCAGGGTGAGCAGGGGAAAGGCAGCAGGTGCAAGCAGGCGTGGATAACGCATCGGCAGGTCTCCGTGTCCATTTGAACGGACCACTACCTGGGACCGTGCTCATGGGCACGGCCTCGGCCCTGCCTGCTTTGTAGGAAATTGCCTGTTACGCGACAACTGGCAGAATTACCAGGTGGCCAGCCGTCAATAACGCTGTGTCAGTCGCGATAGAAGGTTTGCACCAGGTGGTAACCAAACTTGGTTTTGATCGGCCCGTGCACCACGCGCAGGGGTTTCTTGAAGATCACCTGGTCGACTGCCCCCACCAGTTGCCCCGGCCGTACTTCACCCAAGTCGCCACCGCGTTTGCCCGATGGGCAGGTGGAGAACTTCTTGGCCAGCACGTCGAAGGCCTCGCCGTTGGCGATACGCTGCTTGAGCTTCTCGGCTTCTTCAGCGGTCTTGACCAGGATATGGCGGGCTTGAGCTTTCATGGGAACACCTGTGCTTCGGGGCAAAAAAGGGCGCCATTATGCCTGATCGCGCAACTCCGTGCGGTCGCGAAACTGCTCCAGTGCCTCGGGGTTGGCCAGGGCATCGGTATTTTTCACCGGCCGCCCGTGCACCACGTTGCGAATCGCCAGTTCCACCAGCTTGCCGCTGATGGTGCGGGGAATGTCGGTGACCTGGGCGATGACTGCCGGGACATGACGCGGCGTGGTGTACTGGCGGATCACCTGGCGGATGCGCTGGCGCAGGTCGTCATCCAGTTGCAGGCCGTCGCGCAGGCGGACGAACAGTACCACCCTTACATCGCCGTGCCAGTCCTGGCCGATGGCGACGCTTTCCAGCACCTGCTCGACCTTTTCCACCTGGCGGTAGATTTCCGCCGTGCCGATGCGCACACCGCCTGGGTTGAGCACCGCATCGGAACGGCCGTGGATTATCAGGCCACCACTGGGGCATTGCTCGGCATAGTCGCCCTGGGCCCAGACCCCGGGGAACTGGCTGAAGTAGGCGTCGTGGTAACGGCTGCCGTCGGTGTCTCTCCAGAACCCCAGTGGCATGCAGGGGAAGTGCTGGGTGCACACCAGCTCACCTTTCTCGCCGGTGATCGGCTGGCCGTGCTCGTCCCATACTTCGACCGCCATGCCAAGGCCCTTGCACTGGATTTCACCACGGCGCACCGGCAAGGTCGGGTTGCCCAGCACGAAGCACGAGACGATGTCGGTACCGCCCGACATCGAGGCCAGGCACAGGTCGGCCTTGATCTTGCCGTAGACGTAGTCGTAACTGTGCGGGGACAGCGGCGAGCCAGTGGACATGATCAGGCGCAGGCTGTCGAGGCGATGGCTGCTTTTCGGCTCCAGGCCTTCCTGCTCCAGCGCAGCCAGGTACTTGGCGCTGGTGCCGAAAGCGCGGATGCCTTCGGCATCGATGAGGTCGAGCAGGCGCTCGGGGCCGGGGTGGAACGGTGAGCCGTCATACAACACCAGGGTGGCACCCACCGCCAGGCCGCTGGCCAGCCAGTTCCACATCATCCAGCCGCAGGTGGTGTAGTAGAACAGCACATCGTCGGCCTTCAGGTCATTGTGCAGGCCATGTTCCTTGAGGTGCTGCAACAGCACGCCGCCAGCGCGGTGAACGATGCACTTGGGCACCCCCGTGGTACCGCTCGAATACAGAATGTACAGCGGGTGGTCGAAAGGCAGTGGGGTGAAGCTGGGCGAGCCGCCGGCCTGGTAGAAGTCGTCCCATAGGCTCACGTTGGCGGCGGTGAACTCATCGGTGCGAGTCTGCGTGCGGGTGTAAGGCACCACGAGCAACTGCTTGAGGCCCGGCAGCTGGGCGCAGACCTGGTTGATCTTGTCCACCTGGTCGATTGTCTTGCCAGCGTATTGGTAACCGGCACAGGCAACCAGCAGCTTGGGCTCGATTTGCCCGAAGCGGTCGATGATGCCGTGCAGGCCGAACTCGGGTGATGACGTGGACCACACCGCCCCAAGGCTGCTGCAGGCGAGCATCGCCACCAGGGTTTCCCAGGTGTTGGGCATGATCGCCGCCACCCGGTCGCCAGCGGTGATGCCTGCAGCCTTGAACGCCTTTTGCAGCCCGGCGACATGGCTGGCCAATTGCGCATGGGTGAGCACCAGGCGCTGGCCATCTTCGCGCACGCTGACCAGCGCCGGGCGGTCATCCCGCCGATGCAGCAAGTGTTCAGCGAAGTTCAGGGTAGCACCGGCAAACCACTGGGCATCGGGCATCTGCGGCCCTTCGCTCAGCACTTGGGTGGCAGGTGTGTGCCAGTGCACATGGAAGTACTCGGCCAGGGTGCGCCAGAAGTCGGCGCGGTGCTCGATGCTCCAGCGATACAGTGCCGGGTAGTCATTGAGTTGCAGGTTGTAGCGCAGGTTGACCCGGCGGCGGAATGCATCCATCCGGCTGGCCTCGATCTGCGCCGTGGAGGGGCGCCAGAGCACATCGTTCATGCCGAACCTCCGCTGCGATCGGGTAATGGGACTGCTTTGCAGTCCATCGCAGGCTTCGCCAGCTCCTACAGCGCTACAACTTAACCGGTGGGAGCTGGCGAAGCCTGCGATTGGGCCGCAAAGCGGCCCCGACTGTGGTCCTCTTACTCCACTTTAGCCTTTTGTACGTCCGGCGATGCCGACCATACGCGGTAGCGCACCTCGACACCTTCCGGCACATACACCACCACCGGCAGCTTGCTGTTGTAACGGACCATGAAGCCTTCACCGACCACCGGCACGAAGGCTTCGGTCTTCTTGCCATCCGGGCAGGCCATCAGGGTACTGGCCGGGCCGCCGACCTTTTCCAGGCGGTAGTAGCTGTAGCCCCAGCCTTGCAGCGTTTTTTCTTCCAGGCTGCCTGCCAGGCGCTGGCGGTTGCAGTCCACCTGCAGGGTCTTGCCCGCCAGGATTTCCAGGGTGTGGGCCGATTCATCGGGCTGGGCCGGCAGGTGGATCACCTGCCGGGTGAAGCCTTTTTCGGCTTCGGGGTAGGGCGCGACATCTTCGAGTTTGGCGGCCATCGCCGGTGCGGCCATGGTCAGGGTCAGGGAAAACATCGCGAACAGACGGGTATGGCGCATACGGCCTCCTTGCAATCGAACGGGTGCAAGACCACCGCCAGGCCCAGGCCGCCCACTTTACTGGGCCAGCCAGCCACCATCGACATTCCAGGCGGCGCCGCGGACCTGGCTTGCGGCCTCGCTGCACAGGAACAATACCAGTTCACCCAGGTGCTCGGGAGTGACGAAGGCCAATGAAGGTTGTTTCTCGGCCAACAAGTCGTATTGTGCCTGCAGCGGGTCGCCGCCCTTGGCGGCACGGTCGTCGATCTGCTTCTGCACCAGTGGTGTCAGTACCCAACCGGGGCAGATCGCATTGCAGGTGACGTTGCTGGTGGCGGTTTCCAGGCCCACCACCTTGGTCAGCCCGACCACGCCGTGCTTGGCCGCCACGTAAGCGGCTTTGCCGGTAGAGCCGACCAGCCCGTGCACCGAGGCGATGTTGATGATCCGCCCCCAGTCGCGCTGGCGCATGCCCGGCAGTGCCAGGCGGGTACCGTGGAACACCGCCGACAGGTTCAGGGCGATGATCTTGTCCCAGCTTTCCACCGGGAACTGGTCCACCGGCGCCACATGCTGGATACCGGCGTTGTTGACCAGAATATCGACGCCGCCAAATTCGCGTTCGGCCAGGGCGAACAGCGCTTCGATCTGGGCCACATCGGACAAATCCGCCGGGTGGTGCACCACCCTGACGCCGTGGCGGCCGATCTCCGCCAGGGCGGGCGCTGGGTCGCCGAAACCGTTGAGCACGATGTTGGCGCCAGCACGGGCCAGTACCTGGGCGATGCCCAGGCCAATGCCGCTGGTGGAACCGGTGACGAGTGCAGTCTTGCCGTTGAGCGTCATGTAAAGCTCCTTAAACGATGCCGGTGGCGTAGAACGTGGCGATGACCACGAATACCGCCAGGGTCTTGATCAAAGTGATGCCGAAGATGTCTTTATAGGCTTCGCGGTGGGTCAGGCCCGTCACCGCCAGCAAGGTGATCACCGCGCCATTGTGCGGCAGGGTGTCCATGCCGCCGCTGGCCATGGCGGCCACCCGGTGCAGCACCTCCAGCGGAATGTTGGCGGCGTGGGCGGCGGCGATGAAGCTTTCGCTCATGGCCGCCAGGGCAATGCTCATGCCGCCGGAGGCCGAGCCGGTGATGCCCGCCAGCAGGGTGACGGTGATGGCTTCGTTGACCAGCGGGTTGGGGATGGCGCGCAGGGCGTCGGCCAGCACCAGAAAGCCTGGCAGCGATGCGATCACCGCGCCGAAGCCGTACTCCGAGGCAGTGTTCATGGCCGCCAGCAGTGCGCCACCGACCGCGCTCTTGGTGCCCTCGGCCAGGCGCGTGCGGATGGCGCCAAAGGCGCACACCAGCACCATCACGATGCCCACCAGCAACGCTGCCTGCACCGCCCAGATCGCCGTGAGCTTGGCCACGTCACTATTGACCGGTGCGCTCATGCCCGGCAGTTGCAGGGTGTGGCTGGGGCCGTACCACTGTGGAATCCAGTGGGTGAACAGCAGGTTCATCACCCCCACCAGCACCAGCGGCGACAGGGCCAGCCAAGGGTTGGGCAAGGTCAGGTCGGCGGCGGTTTCCGGTTCGTTGCGCAGGTCGTTGCCGTAGCCTTCGCCGGCACGCTGGGCCTTGTTGCGCTGGCGTTGCAGGTAGAGCATGCCGGTGCAGAACACGAACAACGTGCCGATCAGGCCCAGCCAGGGCGCTGCCCAGGCGGTGGTGTTGAAGAACGTGCTGGGGATGATGTTCTGGATCTGCGGGGTGCCTGGCAGCGCGTCCATGGTGAATGAGAACGCGCCCAGGGCGATGGTCGCCGGAATCAGCCGCTTGGGAATATCGCTTTGGCGGAACATTTCGGCGGCGAACGGGTAGACCGCAAACACCACCACGAACAGCGACACGCCGCCGTAGGTGAGCAAGGCGCAGACCAGCACGATCACCAGCATCGCCTGACGGGTGCCGAGCAGGCGAATGGCAGCCGCGACGATCGAGCGCGAGAAGCCCGACAGCTCGATCAGCTTGCCGAACACCGCACCTAGCAGGAACACCGGGAAGTAGAGCTTGATGAAGCCGACCATTTTCTCCATGAACACCCCGGTGAATGCGGGGGCCACGGCGGCTGGGTCAGTGAGCAGCACCGCGCCGAGGGCGGCGATGGGGGCGAACAGGATTACGCTGTAGCCGCGGTAGGCGGCCAGCATCAGCAGGGCCAGGGCGGCCATTGCGATGAGCACGGTCATCGGGGTAAATCTCCTGGGTGAGTCTTGTTTTTATCGGTGACCAGGGGATAGCGGGAATCGTGCCAATTATATAAGTTGTTGATTTAAAAGGATTATATTTGAAGTCTTGGCGTGGCTGTCTCTGGGTTGAGACTGTCGGGGCTGCTGTGCAGCCCAATCGCCGGCAAGCCGGCTCCCACAAAGACAGCACGCCTCCCTGTAGGAGCCGGCTTGCCGGCGATCGAGGGCAAAGCCCTCGCTGCAATCTACATATGGAAACATTAGTCTCTAAAATGAGACTAATGCCCCAGCGCCACCATCTTCTTGTACAAGGTAGACCGCCCCAGCCCTAGCGACTTCGCGGCTTCCGGCACATTGCCCGAACACTCCAGCAGCGCATCGGCAATCAGCTTGCGTTCGAACTGTTCACACGCCTCCCGATACGTCTGCCGCATCACCGGTGCCGCCACCGGGCTCAATGGCCCCAGCGCCGCTCGCAGCTCGCCAGCCCCCAACCTTGGCTGGTCGGCCAACAACGTCGCCCGCTCCAGCACATTGCGCAACTCGCGGATATTCCCCGGCCAGGCATGCCGGGCCAGCAGTTGCAGCGCTTCAGGCTCCAGTTCGTACTGGCTGCCCAGCTCGGCCAGAATAGCCTCGCACAGCGCTGGCAAGTCTTCGCTGCGCTCACGCAGGGGCGGCACCTCGATGGGCAGCACGTTCAAGCGGTAATACAGGTCGGCCCGAAACGCTCCGCGCGCCATGGCAGCCTGCAGGTCGATGGACGTGGCGGCGATGATGCGCACATCGCTGCGCAGCATCTGGTTGGAGCCGACGGGCTCGTATTCCTTTTCCTGCAGCACGCGCAGCAACTTGCTCTGCAGGGCCAGGGGCATGTCACCAATCTCGTCCAGGAACAGCGTGCCGCCCTCGGCCAATTGCAGCTTGCCGCTGCGGCCTTTGCGGTCGGCACCGGTAAAGGCCCCGGGGGCGGTGCCGAAGAACTCGGCCTCCAGCAAGGTTTCCGGAATGGCTGCGCTGTTGATGCTGACGAACGCCTTGTGCGCCCGTGCCGAGGCGGCGTGAATGGCATGGGCCAGCAACTCCTTGCCGGTACCGGTTTCGCCCAGCAGCAACACCGGCGAATCACTGCCCGCGCCACGCCGCGCCCGGCGCTTGGCCTCAAGGCTCGCGGTGCTACTGCCGACGAACTGGGCGAAGCTGTACTTGGCCTGGCGTGCCCGCAGCTGCGAGCGGGTGGAGGCCAGCTCCTGCTGCATGCTCGAGTAGCGTTTGAGCAGTGGTGACAGGCTGCGCAGCTCATCGAACAAGGCAAAACCGATGGCCCCGATCAGCGCACCCTGGTCATCGTGGATGGGCAGGCGCATGACCACCAGCGGCTCGTTGGGGGTATCGAGCATGTCCAGCAGAATGGGTCGGCCATTGCTGACCACCTCGCGCATCAGGCTGCCGGGGATCACCGCCTCGCACGGCTGGCCAATGGCGCTGGCGGCATCGGCCAGGCCAAAACGCCGTGCATAGCGCTCGTTCATCCAGACAATGCGGGCCTGGCGGTCGACGATCACGGTGCCTTCGCTGGATTGCTCGATGATCTCGAACAGCGAGCGGATCGCCAGTTGCCGTACCTGGGGGTAGTCCTTGAGGCTGTCGCTGTCGTGCATGGAAGGGGCCTGGTGATGGGGTAGCGGATTATGGCGCTGGGCCTGGGTTTGGTGAAGACATCGGCGGCCCTATCGCCGGCAAGTCGGCTCCCACAGGGACCGCGCCGACTCTGAAATCACCGCAGTACCTGTGGGAGCCGGCTTGCCGGCGATAAGGCCGCCACAGCCAACCTACCCCCGAGGGTCGAACGCCTCACGCAAGGCATCACCAATGAACACCAGCAGCGACAGAATCACTGCCAACGCGAAAAACGCGGTAAAGCCCAGCCACGGCGCTTCCAGATGCTGCTTGCCCTGGGTCACCAGTTCACCCAGCGAAGCGCTGCCGGCCGGCATGCCGAACCCGAGAAAGTCCAATGCCGTCAGGGTGGTGATGGCGCCGGTGAGCATGAAGGGCACGTAGGTCAGGGTGGCGTTCATCGCATTGGGCAGGATATGCCGCAGCATTACCTGGCTGTCCGGCAGCCCCAAGGCGCGGGCGGCCTTCACGTACTCAAGGTTGCGCCCACGGAGAAACTCGGCGCGCACCACATCGACCAGGGTCAGCCACGAGAACAGTGCCATGATCCCCAGCAGCCACCAGAAATCTGGCTCGACGAAGCCGCTGAGGATGATCAACAGGTACAGCACCGGCAACCCCGACCACACCTCCAGCAACCGTTGCCCGAGCAGGTCGACCCACCCACCGTGGTACCCCTGCAAGGCGCCAGCAATCACGCCGATCAGCACGCTGACCACGGTCAGGGCGAAGGCGAACAGCAGCGACACCCGTGTGCCATACAGCACCCTGGCCAGCACGTCGCGCCCTTGGTCGTCGGTGCCCAGCCAGTTGCTTGGGCTTGGTGGGCTAGGGGTGGGAACCTGCAGGTCGTAGTTCGGCGTGTCGGCGCTGAACGGAATGGGCGCGAACAGCATCCAGCCGCCTTGGCTTTCGATCAGCTGACGCACATAGGCACTGCGGTAATCCGGCTGGAACGGCAACTGGCCGCCGAACTGCTGCTCGCTGTAACGCTTGAGAGCCGGCACATACAGATCGCCCTTGTAGCCAAGCAGCAGCGGCTTGTCGTTGGCCACCAGTTCAGCGCCCAGGCTCAGCACCAGCAGCCCGGCGAACAGCCACAGCGAGATCCAGCCAAGGCGGTTGCGGCGAAAACGCTGCAGGCGACGACGCGAAACCGGCGACAGCATCATTGCGCCCTCGTGTCGAAGTCGATGCGCGGGTCGAGCACGGTGAAGGCCAAGTCACCTATGAGGCGGAACAGCAGGCCCGCGAGGGTGAAGATGAACAGCGTGCCGAACACCACCGGGTAGTCGCGCGACACCGCCGCTTCATAGCTCAGGCGCCCCAGGCCATCGAGGGAGAAGATCACCTCGATCAGCAGGGAACCGGCGAAGAACACCGTGATCAGTGCCTGGGGCAGGCCGGCCAGGACCAGCAGCATGGCATTGCGCAGCACATGCCCGTACAGCACCCGCCGTTCGCTCAAGCCCTTGGCCCGGGCCGTGACCACGTACTGGCGGGAGATCTCGTCGAGGAACGCGTTCTTGGTCAGCAGGGTGAGCGTGGCAAAGCCGCCGATCACCAGCGCCCCAACCGGCAGCACCAGGTGCCAGAAATAGTCAGCAACCTTGCCCAGCAGGCTGAGCTGGTCGAAGTTCTCCGAAACCAGCCCGCGCACGGGGAACCAGTTGAGCGAGGTGCCGCCTGCGAACAGCACGATCAACAGCAAGGCGAACAGGAACGAGGGCAGGGCATAACCGATCACGATCAGCGCGCTGCTCCAGGCGTCGAAGCGGCTGCCATGGCGCACGGCCTTGCGGATACCCAGCGGGATCGAGACCAGATAAGTGATCAGCGTCGCCCAGAAGCCCAGCGACAGGGTCACCGGCAGCTTTTCCAGAATCAGGTCGGTCACCTTGGCGCCACGGAAGAAACTCTGGCCGAAATCCAGCCGGGCATACTGCTTGAGCATCAACCACAGCCGTTCGGGGGCGGACTTGTCGAAGCCGTACTGGCGTTTGATCTCTTCGATCATCTTCGGGTCCAGGCCACGGCTGGCGCGGGACTCGCCATGCACGGCCTCGGCCCGCGCCCCCGGCGCAGCGCCGCCCAGGCCCTGCAGCCTGGCCACCGCCTGCTCGACCGGGCCGCCCGGTGCAGCCTGGACGATGACGAAGTTGACCAGCAGGATCGCCAGCAGGGTCGGGATGATCAACAACAGGCGACGCAAAATATAGGCAGTCATGGCGACTTCTTCCGGCGCTCGGCCATTTGCGCGTTGGTCAGCGCAGTGGGGCTGATTTCCCACCAGGTGTCCAGGCCTTCATCGTAGGCGGCCTGGACCTTGGGCAGGCCGAAGCGGTTCCACCAGGCGGTGGAACTGCCGGGTGGGTAGTAGTTGGGGATCCAGTAGTAGTTCCATTGCAGCACGCGGTCCAGGGCGTGGGCGTGGCGCAGCATGTCGGCCTGGGTGCTGGCACGGACCAGGCCGTCGATCAGCACGTCCACCGCCGGGTCCTTGAGCACCATCAGGTTGTTCGAGCCGGGGTCGTTGGCGGCCGCCGAGCCGAAATAGTTGTACAGCTCGGCACCGGGCGACAGCGTGACAGGGTAGCCCGTCACGATCATGTCGTAGTCGCGGGCCATCAGGCGGTTGACGTACTGGGCCGAATCGACGTTGCGGATGTTCAGGGTAATGCCGATCTGTGCCAGGTTACGCTTCCACGGCAGCAGCAGGCGTTCCATGCCGGACTGGCCGTTGAGGAAGGTGAACGCCAGTGGCTCACCTTGCGCATTGACCAGTTGGTCGCCTTGCGGGTGCCAGCCGGCCTGCTGCAGCAAGGCCAGTGCCTGCAGCTGCTGCGGGCGGATGATCCCGGAGCCATCGGTGACCGGCGCGCTATACACCTGGCTGAACACCTCGTCGGGGATCTTGCCCCTTAGCGGCTCGAGCACCTGCAGCTCGCTGGCATCCGGCAATGTGCGGGCGGCCAGCGGCGTATTGGAGAACACGCTCTGCTGGCGGATGTACATGCTGCGCATCATCTGCCGGTTGCTCCACTCGAAATCCCAGAGCATGGCCAGGGCCTGGCGTACGCGGCGGTCGTTGAACTGCGGGCGGTCCAGGTTGAACACGAAGCCCTGGGCCGTTTGCGGCTTGGCCGGGCCGAGGTGGGCCCGTTGCAGGCGGCCGTCGTCCAGCTGCGCACCGTTGTAGCCCAGGGTGTAGGCGGTGGCGGAGAACTCGCGGTTGTAGTCGTAGCCACCGCCCTTGAGTACCTGCCGTGCCACTTCGGTATCGCCGAAGTACTCGATGCGGATCTGGTCGAAATTGTAGCGGCCACGGCTGGCCGGCAAATCCTTGGCCCACCAATGCGGGTCGCGTTCGAAGGTGATGCTGCGACCGTTGTCGATGCGCCCGATGCGGTACGGGCCACTGCCGACCGGCTTGTCGAAGCCGGCGCCGTTGGCAAAGTCTCGGTTCTGCCAGTCGTGTTCGGGCAGCACCGGTAGGCTGGCCAGGTCCAGGGCCAGGGTCCGGCCGTGGGGTTGTTTGAAGTCGAAGCGCACGCGATGAGGGCTTTCCACCGTGACGCCGGTCACCTCAGCGAACTGGGTGCGGAACTTGAGGCTGCCCTTGCTCATGAGCAGCTCGTAGGTAAAACGTACGTCCTCGGCACGCACCGGCTTGCCGTCGGCGAAGGTGGCGCGCGGGTCGATCTCGAAGCGTAGCCAGGCATCGTCAGGCCCGCGCTCCATGCTTCGGGCGATCAGGCCGTAGACCGTGTAGGGTTCATCGAATGAGCGTACCGCCAGCGGCGCATACAGCCAGCCATCGACCTCGGAGACGCCAATGCCTTTGTCGATGTAGGGCAGGATATGGTCGAACTGGCCGATCTCGATGGCCGAACGGCGAATGCTGCCGCCCTTGGGGGCGTCAGGGTTGACGTAGTCGAAATGGCGGAAGGCTTCGCCATAGCGTGGCGCTTCACCGTAGACGGTGAGGGCGTGGGTGGGGGCCGCGTTGCAAGTGAGGGACAAGCACAACAGTGCCAGCCCCCACAAGCCTGCTCCCTTAAGGAACATCACCGGCAACGGTGGCTTAGTCCTGGCGGCTGGTCACTTCCAGCAGGTGGTAACCGAACTGGGTCTTCACCGGGCCTTGGACAACGTTCAGCGGGGCGCTGAACACGACGGTATCGAATTCGCGAACCATCTGGCCTGGGCCGAACGAGCCCAGGTCACCGCCCTGGCGGCTGGAAGGGCAGGTGGAATTGGCTTTGGCGACTTCAGCGAAATCGGCACCGGCTTCGATCTGGGCTTTGAGCTCGTTGCATTTCTCTTCCGAGCTGACCAGGATGTGGCGGGCAGTGGCACGTGCCATGGGAACTACTCCTTGGGTAAAAAAGCAAGCCTAACGCACTTGTCTGGGATATGTCTCGCAAGGCTTGCGGTACGTTTCCTACAAGCGAGCTGCTGCATCACGCAGCAGCGTTTCGGTCGACGCCCAGCCCAGGCAGCCATCGGTAATCGACACGCCGTACTTCAGCGCACCCTTGCCCAGCGCCTGGCAACCGTCGAACAGATGCCCTTCGAGCATGACCCCCACGATCGAGCGGTCACCGCCCAGGCGCTGGCTCAGCACATCCTCGAACACCGCTGGCTGACGTGCCGGGTCCTTGCCGCTGTTGGCATGGCTGCAGTCGACCATGATCCGTGCATCGAGCCCAGCCTTGGCCAGGCCCTGACGGGCTTGGGCGATGCTCTGCGCATCGTAGTTGGGGCCTTTGTGGCCACCGCGCAGCACCAGGTGGGTATCCGGGTTGCCCAAGGTCTCGATGATCGCCGGGTAGCCCTGCGCATCCATGCCGAAGTGGCGATGGGGGTGGGCGGCGCTGCGCATGGCGTCGCAGGCGATGCCGACGCCACCGTCGGTGCCATTCTTGAAGCCCACTGGCAGTTCCAGCCCGCTGACCATCTCGCGGTGAATCTGCGACTCGGTGGTGCGAGCGCCGATGGCGGCCCAGCCCAGCAGGTCGTCGAAGTAGCTGGCGGCCATCGGCTGCAGCAGTTCGGTGGCAATCGGCAGGCCGCGCTCGATCATGTTGAGCATCAGGCCACGGGACAGGGCGATGCCGGAGTGCATGTCATCGCTGCCATCGAGGTGCGGGTCGTAGGCCAGGCCTTTCCAGCCGACCGTGGTCCGGGGTTTTTCGACGTAGGCGCGCATCACCAGCAGCAGCTTGTCGTCCACTTCACGGCTTAGCGCGGCGAGACGGTCGGCGTATTCCAGGGCCGAGCGCGGGTCGTGGATCGAGCACGGGCCGACGATCACCAGCAGGCGCTCATCGCGGCCTTCGAGAATGGCGCGGATCGCTTGACGGTGGGCCTGGACTTGCTGGGCGAGTTCGATAGACAGCGGCATCTGCTGCTTGAGCAGGTGTGGGCTGGGCAGGCGCTTGCTGACAGTGGTGTTGGCAGCTTGAGGCTGGGTCAGGGGCAGGGCGAGGTTGGAAGCTTGCATGGCGTGGTATCCCTGGGCGGACGGCGGGTTCTGGCCCGCGTGGTCGGCCCTATCGAGGTGTTCGACAGATCGTCAAATTCGGTTCTTGTGCGGCATTGCCACCGGAGATCGACCGTACGGAGGCGGCAGGCTGGCCCGAACGGGATTGGCTAAATCGCCAGGCATAGGTGTTTGCGTAGTAATAAGTGGCGTAGTTCATGAATCTGTCCTCAGTGTGAATCGGTAATGTCGATGGCCTGAAAAGCAAAACCCCCGGTCGGGGAGCCGACCGGGGGTTTGAGTATTCTCATGTTCGGCGGCCCCTCGAAGGTGGGCGCCGTGTGGGTATCAGCGGCGCCTAGTGGCTAAACCAATACCCAAAATAAAAGCTGGCGACAGCCTCGCAGCCGGCAACGGCCAGCACAGGGCGCGCGGTGCGACCGGTGTGGTTGGCGTGGTTGCAGGTGTGTTTCGGCATGTTGCTCTCCAGTGAATGAGCCCGAGCATACTTCAGGTCAAGCGCGGTGTTCAATGGATAAATGCTATCGGCCCGATCACACCTTGAACTGCGCCACCATGCCGTTCAGGTCCACGGCCAGGCGCGACAGGTCCTGGGCCGCCGCGCTGGTCTGGTTGGCGCCCGCCGAGGTCTGCATCGCCAGGTCACGGATGTTCACCAGGTTGCGGTCGACCTCCCGTGCCACCTGCGCCTGCTGCTCGGACGCGCTGGCGATCACCAGGTTGCGCTGGTTGATCGAGGCGATGGCCTCGGCAATCACTTCCAGCGCCTGGCCCGCCGACTGCGCCACCTCCAGGGTGCCGTTGGCCCGGCCTTGACTGCTGTGCATGGCCGATACCGCCCGCTCGGTACCCGACTGAATGCCCGAGATCATCTGCTCGATCTCGGCGGTGGACTGCTGGGTGCGGTGGGCGAGGGCGCGGACTTCGTCGGCCACCACGGCAAAACCACGGCCTGCTTCACCGGCGCGGGCAGCCTCGATGGCGGCATTGAGCGCCAGCAGGTTGGTCTGCCCGGCGATGGCGCCGATCACGTCTAGCACACGGCTGATCTCGTTGGCGTTGCTGGCCAGTTGTTCGATCTCTTGCGAGGTGCCGGTGACGTCCTGCACCAGATGCTGGATCGAGTCCAGGGCCTGGTTGACCTGGTCGCGGCCATCACGGGTGGTGCGGTCGGCGCCCTTGGAGGCGTCGGCGGTGCTCACCGCGTTGTTGGCCACTTCTTCCACCGCAGCGGTCATCTGGTTGACCGCTGTGGCGGCCTGGTCGATTTCCGCGCTCTGCTGATGCAGGCCGCGGCTGGTGTCTTCGGTGACGGTGTGCAGCTCTTCGGAGGCCGACGCCAGCTGGTCGGAGGACGCGGCAATCTTGCGAATGGTATCGCGCAGGCTCTCTTGCATGCGGCTCATTGCGCCCAGCAGCAGGGCGGGTTCGTCGCGTCCGACGACCTTGATCGGCTGGGTCAGGTCACCGGTGGCGACGCGCTCGGCCACGGTCACGGCCGCACCCAAGGGCACGACGATGCTGCGGGTAAGCAGAGTGGCGATGGCGACCAGGGCGAGCATGATGACCAGAAGTGAAACGGTGATGGCGAGGAAGGCTTCGTCAGCCATGTCGCTGCTGCGCTGGGAAGCGTCGTCGGCACCTTTGCCGTTGTAGGTGATGAGCGCGCTCATGGCTTTCATCATGGCGTCGGCATGTTGGGTCAGCGGGCCACTGATGCGTTGCTTGGCCTCATCGAAGCGCCCGGCACTGAGGTCCTGGAGCACCAGCGCCTGGCCATCGAGGTAGTGCTGGTGAGCCGTCGTGAAGGTGGTGAAAAGGGCGCGGTCATCGGCTGCGATGATGGTTGCCTCGTAGTCCTTGAGGCCGCTCTGCAGCTGCTCGTTGATGCCTTTGAGCAGTTCGATGTTGCGGCTGCGTTCGCTGTCGTTGTCATCCAGCGCGGTGCGCAGGGTGACGGCCCGGGCGCGGCCGAGGTTGGTGCTGATTTCGCTCAGTGCGACCACGGCAGGCATCCAGGTCACGCGGATTTCATCCGTGGCCTTGTCCATTTGCCGGGTTTCGAACAGCGCGATCAGGCCCATGGCCAGAACCAGGATGCCCAACAGGGCGAACACGCTGGCAGCGCGAATGCCGATCTTCATATTCCGTAACTGCATGGAATGCTCCTTGACGGTGGCGTGCAGGCGTCAAAAGCATGGGCGGATGGCCGGGTCACCGGTGGAGTGCCAGGCTCTCGATGCGCTGCGAATTAAGTGTGTTTTCCTCACCCTCATTTCTTTTTTATTTGGATGATGACATGTTGCCATCATTGTTGAACAGTCATTCAATCTAACAATGCAAAAAGACAAGTCCGCCTTTTTTGACGGACTTGTCAGCTTTCGGATTGTCAGACAATCGCAATCATCGGGTCGGCTGCCGCCAGAGCCTGGGCGCGGTCCGCTGCAGGCGGGTAGATCCACACCGAGTTGATCTGGCGCTTGAGGTTCTTGCCTTCCTGGCCCTGCAACTTGAGCTCACGCTCCCAGCCTTCGCTGAACGCCGCACCCCATTCGCCCAGGTCGAGGCAGGTGACGTACTTGGGCTGGCGGTAGGCGACCGGTTGCAGGTTCAGCAGGTCGGCTGCCGCGTTGTTGCCGCTGTGGCGGCCCATCGGGATGGCGTGCTGGCAGGTCATCAGCGCGTGGTTGCCAAGTTCGTCCACTGCAGCCCAGGCGGTATCGCCGGTGGCATAGATGTGCGATTGGCCGATCACCTTGAGGTGGTCGTCGACGCGCAGGCGGCCAAAGTTGTCGCGCTCGCCGGCAATTTGCGCGGTCAGCGGGCTGGCCTTGACGCCTACTGTCCAGATCACCGTATGGCTGGCGATGTACTCGCCGTTGTCCAAGGTAACGCCGCCGGCATCCACCGCGACCACCGAGGTACCGGTCAGCCACTCTACGCCCGCTTGTTCACTGGCAGCGACGATCGATGGGGTGATGCCCGCGCCCAGGGCTGCCCCCACCTGGGTGCCACGGTCGACCACCAGCACACGCAACGAAGCAGCTTCGCCCAGTACCGCACGCAGGCGGGCTGGCATTTCAGTCGCCGTCTCGATACCTGTGAAACCACCACCACACACCACCACGGTGTTGCGCGCCGGCGATTCAGGCCGCGCGGCAAGGCTTGCCAGGTGCTGTTCCAGGTGCACGGCCGATTCCATCTGGTCGACGTCGAACGTGTGTTCGGCAAGCCCCGGCACGGCCGGACGGGCCACATGGCTGCCTGCGGCGAGCACCAGGCGGTCGTAGTGGATCTGTTGCGGCTGGCCGTGGCTGTCGGTGTAGCTGACGCTGCGGCCTTCGGCGTCGATGGCGTCGGCACTGCCCTGGATGAAATGGACGCCAACGGCTTCGAACAGGTCGCCAAGCGGGGCCTTCATGCTGTGTACATCGGCTTCGTAGAAACGAGGGCGAATGCGCAGCTCAGGCTGGGGGGCAAGCACGCTGATGCGCACATCGTCACGTTGAGCCTGGTCGAGCAGGCGAGCGGCGCTCAGGGCGCTCCACACACCGGCAAAGCCGGCACCGATGATCAGGATGTTGGATTTCATGAGGGGCTCCACAGGGTTTGTTCGTGAGGTCTGAAGGGCTTCGAAGGCGTCAGGTGTGTCGCTCGAATAACTACGACTGTATTGATCGTAGTTTGATCCCGCAAGCTTTTTTTTTCATCGTGCCCTCGGCAGTCAGTGGTCGACGCGGATGAAAGGCCTGAAAATACTGGTTTTCAGGCTTAAGGCGATGGTTGTCTGATCGACGAACGGATACCGGCTGCTTTGCTATTACGCTGACGAAGGCGTAATATTTGCGACAAGATTGGTCGGAGATTGATATGTCCCTCTATAGTGCTGGCGTCGAATACGGCATTCACTGCCTGCTGTACCTGGTGGACGAGCGCGGTGACACCCGTGAGTCCAGCGTCCGCGACCTGGCCGAGTTGCAGGGCGTGCCGCAGGAGTATTTGGCCAAGGTGTTCACCAAGCTGGCCCGCGCCGGGCTGGTGGCGGCAACCGAAGGCGTGCGCGGCGGCTTTCGCCTGGCGCGGCCATCGGATGAAATCACCGTGCTGGACATCGTCACGGCCATCGACGGGCCGAAGAAAATCTTCGACTGCCGGGAAATCCGCGAACGCTGCACGATTTTTGCGGGCTCGCCACCCAGCTGGGCGACCGAGGGCACCTGTGCGATCCATGCGGTGATGCTCAATGCGCAAAAACGCATGGAAGAGGCGCTTGCGCAGCAGACCATCCTCGACCTTGCCCGCCGCTTCGGGCGCAAGGCGCCGGCGACCTTTGGTCAGCAGGTCAATGAGTGGATCAGTGAGCGGCGCGAAGGGAAGGGTGGGGCTGGGGAGATAGCGGTGACGCAGGTGTAGCGTTCACTTGTCGCGCTGAACGTTAGCCGGTAATGAAACCGGCCCGGACAACACATCACTCAAGGCCATCATATGGACATATCGCCTCGTTTCATCATCCATGAATCCCCGCATTGGGTGATCAACCACCGCATGGACAGCGCGTTGCCTGGCTATCTGATGCTAAGTGCCAAGCAGATGACAAACGCGTTGTCGGCATTATCGAGCGACGCGTTGGCAGAGTTGGGTGTATTGCAGGCGCGCATCCAGGCTTCCCTCGAAACGCACCTGCAGCCCAAACGGCTTTACATCGGCCGCTTCGGTCATGCCGCGGGGTACTCCATCCATTTCCATTTCATCCCTGTCTACCACTGGGTAGAGGCGATGTTCTGGCGCGACGACAGGTACAGAGTGCTGCAAACCTTTGGCTCATCCGACAGCACCCTGTCTCAGACCGATGGCGCGGAACTGACTTTGTATGTCTGGAGAGAGTTCTGTGAACGGCCTGACCCTCCACCGATACAAGGGCCTTCCATCGATCATGTCATAGAGGCTTTGCGCTTGGACTTCGGTTTTAAGCGTGTGGGTTGATCGAAGTCGCATCCACGACCCTAGTTCGCGGGCAAGAGAATCACGAAGTTCTTTTTCATGTCTTCTAGTACGGTCCATTTGCCCTTGGCGCCCGGCTCGATAATGAACGTGTCGCCAGCGGTCAGTGTCACCGGGTCGCAGCCCTCAAGCTCAATGACGCAGCATCCACTCAGAACATGGCAGAACTCCCAAACTTTGTAGTGGATGCGCCACGCCCCGGTGCTGGCCTCCCACTCTCCGGAAATGCGACCTTGCTGTTCATCGTGATAGTACTTGGAAGTTAGCGTGTGAGGGGTACCTTCCACGACCTCTTCAAAAAAGGGAAGGTCGCGCAGCGGCTGGATATCCAGTTCGCGGAACACGGTCAGTTTCTTGTTCATGGTTTTTTCTCGAGCAGAGTGTGAGTAGGGCGATACATTAAATAGGCTTCACCGGTTACGCCCAGCATCGGGTGCGCAACGATCTGGCAGGTTTTAACAATCTGAAAACCGTGACGTTCGTAGAAGCGGCGTGCGCCGTGGTTTTCTGCATAGTCGATCAGGCACAGTCCATCCAGGCCAGCGTCATCAGCGCGCTGCTGGGCGTGGCGAAGAAATTGGACGCCCAGCCCCTGGTTCCGCCAGGCCTCATCCAGTGCCAGGCTGGATATGTACAAGGTGTCGGGTATTTCCATGTCGGAATAAGGCGCGAGGACGGGGTCGGTCTCGACAGGCCTGTCAGCGGACGCGCTCAAGGGATAGCTATGCATCATGCCGATGACGCGCCCTTCGAAAGTGGCCATCAGGCAGTTCTTGTATGAAAAGTCGCCCTGCTCTCTGGCATAGCGAGACGCACCGACACTCAGCAATGTTTCTCCGGGTGCGGCGAGCTTGCTCCATATGTAATCGGCCATGCCCTCCGATGTCAGTTGAAAGAAGCGCGCAATATCTTGCGCGTCCGAGGCTTGAGCGGGCCTGAAGTCGAGAGGCATGTGCAGTGCTCCCATTGGGTCGGGTGGATGGTTTTTATGGATTACGCCTTTCACAGGGGGGCAGGCTAGGCGGTTTTAACAGTTCCCAGCATGCTCTACGCGACACCGTCAGCATTGCGTGCGACGCCTGCCCTCATGCCCAAAGAATGGCCGCTCCCCGTTCGTGGAGAGAAGGCAAACCGCAGGGGCATGCTATTTACCTGTCTGCTCGGTAAGCCCCGGATTACTGGTCAGCCAGACGGTCATGGCGGTTCGTCTTGAGGGGACTATCGTTGCTTGTCTGGGCAACGACTAGCGACCGAGGGCGGTGCCATGAACACGAGTGATTTACTGGAACAGTTACTTCGGGCCGGGCAGGCTTCGCAAGCGCAACAAGGCAGCGGCGGCATGTCTGCGCAAGACGGCCTGGGCGGTTTGGGCGGCTTGCTGGGAGGGCTGCTGGGCGGCGGTAGTTCGGCGGGCGGCGGTGGCCTTGGTGGTCTACTGGGTGGCCTTTTGGGCGGTGGCGGCGGCAGCGCTGGCGGCTTTACCCAGGGGCGTTCCGCGGGTGGCACTAACTACGCGGCGCTGGCGTCGTTGGGCATGATGGCGTTCCAGGCCTATCAAAGCTGGCAGCGCAGCCAGGCGGCAGCCCCGCAACAGGCCGTGCGCACTGTCGATCAATTGTCCGGCCCCGAGGCTGAAGATCACAGCCATGCGATCTTGCGCGCGCTGATTGCCGCAGCCAAGGCTGACGGCCGTATCGACAAGCAAGAAGAAGTGATGATCTACGCCGAAATCAAACGTCAAACCAGTGACCCGCAACTGCAGCAATGGCTGGATGAGGAAGTCAGCAAGCCACTCGATGCTGCCGAGGTGGCACAGTCGGCCCAGGACCCGGCCATGGCCGCGGAAATGTACTTGGCCAGCGTGATGCTGGTGGATGACCAGCAGGCCGCAGAGCGGGCCTACCTTGACGAACTGGCCAGCGCACTGCAAATCGACCCTGCATTGCAGGTGCACCTTGAACAGCAAGCCAAAGGCGCCGGCTGACCGGGCTGATGTGCCTGTGCTGCTCGTCGATCTGAAGCCAGCGTAGGCAAGGCCCGAGTGATTGCATGCACGCTCATCTGTGATGGGTTGCCCGCTGCATGGCAGCCCGGCAATTCCATCACTTCAGTGGTTAGCGATTCAGTTGAAGCGCGAGCGTTTCAACGAACATTCGTACCTTCAAGGGAACAAGCCTGGACGTTGGATAAACCGCCCAGATGCCCAGCGGTTCCGGCTCGGCATCCTCAAGGTCCACCTGCTTGACCAGCCCTGCCTCGAGAAAGGGTTGAACATACCATCGCGAGAGGTTTGCGATACCAAGGCCTGCTGCGCATGCTTCGTAAATGGCTTCGATAGAGCTTGCGCAGAAGCGCCCGGCCACCTTCTGGCGAACACTTTTTTCTCCACACAAGAAAGACCAGTGCGATGTGCCGATGGTGGCCAGACAGCTATGGGATGAAAGGTCAGCCATCGACTTCGGTGAGCCATGAGCGCTCACATAGGACGGGGCCGCGCAAAGCACCCGTGGATTGTCAGCCAGTCGTCGAGCGACCAACCGGTTATCTCGCAGCGGTGCGATGCGTATTGCAACATCGATGCCTTGGGCAACGATGTCTACCTGCTCGTCAGTGGTGATCAAGTCCACGCGTAGCGCGGGGTGCTGAAGCATGAATGCGGGCAGCATGGGCGCCACGACCTTCCTGCCAAATGCTGCCGACGTGGTTATTCGCAGATGCCCGGTGAGGGCGCTTCCTTGCGGGCGAAGATCTGCCAAGGCATTGGCTCGTCCCTCCAGCAAAGCCACTGCGTGGGGGAGAAACGTCTCGCCGTCACTGGTGGGTGAGAGCGCCCGCGTGGTGCGGTGCACAAGCCTTACGCCCAGCTCCGTTTCGAGATTGCTCAAGCTCCTGGAGGCCGCCATCGCGCTAAGCGAGAGCCGCCGGGCAGCGCCTGCCAAGCTGCCAACCTGCACGGCTTCGACAAAGACTTCGACATCCTCAAGCTTCATTATCTCGTTTTCCGTTAGATTGCCGTAACAGAATACACATCTACACGTTTTTATGTGATAGCGCCATAGTTTGTCTCAAGTCGCGACCTCCTCGGAGTTGCGCAATTCAGTTGTTGGGCACGCAACATGGCCGAACAAAACACCGATAAAGATATTTTTTAAACTTCGATGCTTGCCGTTAGTGGGGTGGTGAGCCTCTGCACGCCTTTAATTTAAAGGAAGGAGATTCTAATGAAAGGTTTTGCGAAAGTGCTTGGCGTTGCAGGCATGGCTTTCATGGCTCATGCCATGGCCGATGCACCAAGCCAGATACGCCAGCAGGTTCCTGGGTACTACCGTCTGGCGGTGGGGGACTTCGAGGTCACTGCTCTGTTTGACGGATATAACGACTTGGCCCCAAGTCTGTTGAAAGGGCTGTCCGCGGAGAAAGTTCGTGCGCTTCTGGCGCGCCAGGCAATCGGCCCGGATCGGATGCCAACCACCTTCAATGCGTTTCTGGTCAATACAGGAAAGCATCTGGTGATGGTTGATAGTGGCGCCGGGCATTGTGTTCCACAGACAGCCGGGCAACTGGTGCCAAATATCCAGGCCTCTGGCTATCAGCCAGAACAGGTAGATACGATCTTCCTGACACACCTGCATCTGGACCATGTTTGTGGTCTTGTCGATGCATCAGGAAAAGCGCTTTTCCCCAATGCAACGGTTTACCTGGCCCAGGCGGAAGCTGACTTCTGGCTGGACCCTGAGAAGAAAGCGACAGCGCCAGATAACGCCAAAGAATACTTTGAAATTGCCCAGAACGCACTCGCACCCTACAAGGCAAGTGGGCGCTTGAAGACATTTGTCCCGCCGGCATCTCCGATTCCAGAAGTCGAGGCCTCTTACGCAGTGGGGCATACACCAGGAAGTGCGGTTTATCGGTTTGCATCCAAGGGCTCGGCGATCACGTTTATCGGTGATCTGATTCATAACGCAGCCGTACAGTTCGATCACCCCGAAGTCGCCATTCGCTTCGATGTCGATCCTGAAAAGGCAACGGCGTCACGCGAGAAAGTGTTTTCAAAGCTGGCATCGGATGGCGAATGGTTGGCCGCCGCGCACTTGCCATTCCCTGGTATCGGTCATGTCACACAGGACGGTAAGAAGTTCAATTGGGCTCCCGCCTTGTACGGCCCGTACACGCGAGCTGACGAAGTTCCTCTGTTGAAGTGAGTTGTGCGGCAGAACGGATTAACGTGTTCAATCGAATAGGTGGGTTATGAAAAGCTATACGGTTCAAGCCAATGGCATTCGGCAGTTCGTCATTGAAGAAGGGGAGGGAGCACCGGTTATTCTTCTGCATGGGTTTCCGGAGACGAACTATGCCTGGCGGCATCAGATGCCTGAACTCTCTAAACAGTTTCGCGTGATTGCGCCAGACCTGCGTGGTTACGGCGAAACGGATAAACCAGCCTCTGGCTACGATAAGCGAAACATGGCGCGTGATATTCGCGAATTGATGCGCGCACTCGATATTCAGAAAGTCGCATTGGTAGGTCATGACCGTGGCGCACGTGTGGCCACTCGATTTGCCAAGGACTACCCGGAACTTGTTGACCGCCTGGTGGTGATGGACAACGTTCCGACCCGTATCGTTGCACGGGAACTGAACGCTTCAATTGCCAAAGCTTACTGGTTCTTCCTGTTCCACTTGGTTCCTGACCTCCCCGAGGCGCTTATCGCAGGTCGGGAACACATCTGGCTACGCCACTTCTTTTCGGACTGGACTTACGACCCCTCGACGATCAGCGGCGAAGCATTCGACACCTATGTGAAATCTTATCAAGCCCCCGGTGCGGTTCGAGGTGCAATGTCGGATTACCGAGCCAACGCTCAGGATGTTGCTCAAGACCTTGAAGACGCAGATGTGAAAATTGCTTGCCCTGTCATGTCGTTATGGGGCGCTGATTTTCATGCTGTCGGAAAGCTGTTCGACATGAAAAGCATTTGGTCTGAAATGGCGGATGACCTGCAGGCTCATGCAATTGAGCAATGTGGGCACTTGCCTCAGGAGGAACAGCCGGAAGTAGTCAATCAGTTGCTTATGAACTTCTTGAGCACTTGGCGTGGTTGATGCTTTATGCTGTTGAAAAACCGAAGTGCCATATGAAAATTGTTGGTTTCGAGATGGCGCATCTCCCACGGCCCCTGCTCATCGGTTCGTCCTCGCCAAAAACCTTGCGCAGCCCCTCGTCCGCGGTGTCCAGATGCTCCGTTCGCGCGACCCAATGACCTGAACATGGCGATGCTTGCGCACTGAGTTCATCCAGGCCGAAGCACCTCGGCCTCGTGGGCGAGGGGGCGTACTGTTCGGCACTGAGGAATCAATGCGGATCTACATCACTCATCCTGGCGCTGACGCAACTGCAGGATGTTGGCTGAAGTCTTGCAGTACCTCGTCAATCAACAACAAGAGTCGGGTAGCGTGAAATTCCACCAAATCAAAGCACTGGTCGCGGTCGACCAATGTGGCAGCATCAATGAAGCATCGCAACGGCTGCATGTGACTCAACCAGCGTTGAGCCGCTCCATCAAGGAACTTGAGCGTGAACTGGGGCTGACCTTGATGCAGCGCACCTACAAGGGCATGTCGCTGACCGAAGAAGGCCGGCGCATCCTTCGCCACGCGCAGATGGCGGTCGAGAGCATGCGCCGGCTCCAGATCGAGGCTGACAACATTCATGATGCCGCGGTCGGTGAAGTGACCATCGGCGTCACGTCGCTGACGGCGGTGCTGCCAGAATTCGGGCCGTGCATCAGTGATTTTCAGGCGAAAAACCCGCGTGTGAGGCTCAAGCTTACCGAGCAGCGGCCAAGCCACATCGTTCAGCGGCTACGCGACGGTTCCCTGGACTTCGCCCTCACCTCACAACAAAACACGCAACGGCTGAACCTGGACTGGGAGGCCGTGCAACGCATCCAGGGCAATGTGTTCTGCAACCCCGCCAACCCGCTGCGCCATGCGCGCTCACTGCGTCAGCTGCAATACGCCAACTGGATCAGCCTGGATGCGGTTGACGATCGCTCCTCGCAGTTTTATCAAATGTTCGAGGTGAACGACGTCAACCCGCCGCAAAACGTCATCGAATGCTCGTCCTTGCTGCTGGCCTTGGGCTTGGCGGCGAATGCGAACGCGTTCATGACGCTCAGTGATTTTGCTGCAGCCACGGCCCTTACGACGGGGCCGGCTGCAAAACTGACCAGGGTCGAGGTGGAGGAAATCATCCCCGAATACCCCATCTATCTGGTCAGTGTCGATCGGCACGCGCTGACGTCGCCGGCCAGGGAGTTGTTCCATAGCCTGCGCGTCAGGCTGCAGCGCTAAAAGTGGTAATACATGCCGATGGCCACATTCTGCGGGTCATCGCCGCTCTGTTCGAGCGGTATCCCCGCATAGCTGACAGCGGAGTCGCGGCGGTTGGCGATCAGCGCCAATCGGCCGTAGATCGCCCACTGCGGTCGCAGGAAGTGGTCATAGCCGAGCATCATCCCGTAGGCATCCTTGTCGCCGAACTCGATGTCGCGCTTGACCAGCGCCAGGCGAGCGACATCAGCCTTGCCTACCGGTGCACTGAAGCCCAGGGTCCACGCCTGCATGCTGGGCGTGGCGTGATTGTCCACGTCCTGGCGTTGCCAGGTCAGGCTGCCAGCCACCGGCCCGAAATCCCGGAAGACCGACGCACTTTTGAAGTAGTTGTGGGTTTGCCGATTGTCATCACCCCAGGGGTCACTCAGGTAATCGTTGTAAGACCCCAGCACAATCCACTGCGCGTTGCTGTACTGCACGCTCACGCCCTTGCCGCGCAGGGTCTTGCCTGAACTGGCGGTGTCGTTCCAGCCGAAGCTCACCGCGCTGCCCACGCTGATGCCCGCGAATTTGGGGGTGGTGTAGGCCAAGGTATGCTTGGGCCGCATGTCGAGGTAGAACGCACCGTTGCCCGCGGGTGGGCTGGTCAGGTAGGTGTAGGGTGACCCGTAGGTGGCCAGGAAGGGGTCGGCGTAGGTGGGTGTTCCCATGCCGTAGGTCTTGCCGAATTCCAGTTTGCCGTAACTGCGCGACCGCAGCGCGACCACTGCCAGGCGCAACCCGCCAATCTGCTTCCAGTGCTGTGAAAATGCCTGGCCGTTGACGTTGAAGCCTTCTTCGACGTCCATTTCGAGCACGGTGTCCGGGCCGAGTGCCTTGCGCATGTACAACCCCAGCTTGTTCGTCCAGGCACCGCCTCCGGCGATCTTGTAGCCCGAGTAATGGCCGGAGTCCTGATAATTCACGAAGGCATCGACCGTGCCATACACCTTGAGCTTGTCGTCGTAACCTTTATCCACGTTGTAATAACCAAAGCCCGATGCAACCCGCCCTATCGAGGGAAACCCCTCGGCCTCGCCTGCCAATGGCAGCCCGAGCCCAACGAACATGACGGCCAGCGACCCAGTACGTGTAGCGAACGCCCCCATTGCAGACTCTCCGTGCAAGTGTGTACGGGTTCGCAGCCTCCACGAAAATAAAAATGCTCGGAAATCGCCAATTTGATAAGGCTATGCCTTTTTGTTAATTGGCCCCATGCAAAACGGGATAACACCGTCGCGTCAGACGCCGAGTAATGCCGTAGATGACGGCAAATGGGGATTTGCTGGCCAATATCACTCACCGGCAGGGCAAGCAATCTGTGCAAAGGCCTGGCTGAAAAGCTCGCCTTTGCATCCAATTGGTGCGCTTTTATCCCGCAACCGACCAGCTTGTTAACCATTGGTAATGTGCTTGCAAAAAGCGCAAGTGATTCAGCGCCCGGGTTACTCGATAGTTCGTCCACAACACGAATGACTCGGAGAGAGCCCATGACGACCCTGCACCCGGATACCCGCCTGGCGACCGACACACGACCTGTCGAAAAACCTGCCGTCGGCTCCAGACGCGCCACCGTGGCGTGTGCACTAGGCAACGCCCTCGAGATGTACGATTTCACCATCTACAGTTTTTTCGCCGTGATCATTGCGAAAAACTTCTTCCCGGCACAGTCACCGGTCGCATCGTTGCTGATGTCACTGACCGCCTTCGGTGTTGGCTTTCTGATGCGCCCGGTGGGGGCCATGGTCATCGGCCGCCTGGCTGACCGAAAGGGCCGCAAGGCGGCACTGAGCCTGACCATAGGGCTGATGTGCCTGGGCACCGCGCTCATCGCCTTCGCACCCACCTATCAGCAAGCGGGCGTGTTCGGCACGGTGATGCTGGTGATCGGGCGCCTGACCCAAGGGTTTTCCGCAGGGGGTGAAATCGGCACCGCATCGGTGTTGCTGATGGAATCTACCACTCCCCGCAGTCGTTGCGCGAGCGTCAGCTGGCAAGCCGCCAGCCAAGGTTATGCAGCCTTGGTAGGGGCTGGCATAGGCCTGCTGCTGAGCAGCGTCATGAGCACGCCGGACCTCGAGGGCTGGGGCTGGCGCATTCCGTTCCTGATCGGCCTGCTGATTGGCCCGGTCGGGTGGTACATTCGTCGCTGCATGCCCGAAACGCTCGAGCAGCAGGCGCCCCGCACGCCTCACACAGCCACCGCCAAACCTGACTGGCGCAGCGTGATCGACCTGCGCAACACCATGCTGGCAACCGGGCTGATGGCGAGCGCAACCATCGGTATGTACCTGTTCATCTTCTACATGCCCTCGTACCTCATCACCACGCTGCACTATCCGCAGCGCAGCGCCATGGCGATTGCCTGTGTCGCTGCTGCATGCCTGGCGATCATCAGCCCGATTGCCGGGCGCTACGCCGACCGCCATCGCCTGCGCAAAAAACTCCTGGCATGGACCGTTGCCCTGCCGGTGATCAGCGCATGGCCGGCGTTCTGGCTGTTGTCGCACACCACGGATCTATATGCCGCAATGCTGATCGTGGCGCTGCTGGTACTGCCAGGGTGCGTTGGCTCGGGGGCGTTCTTCGCATTGATCATGGAGGGCTTCGCCAAGCCTCAGCGCGCATTGGGGACCTCGGTCAGCTACAGCTTCGGTGTCACCTTGTTTGGTGGCTTCTCGCCGCTGATCGCCACCTGGCTGACGTCGACCCTGAGCGACCCGTTGGCACCCGCCTTTTATCTGCTGGCCGGTGGGGCAATCAGCCTTGCCTGCCTGAAACTGTTCCCGGAAAACATCGGAAGGGCTTGAACCATGGATGCTCAACAAACCTGCACTGCCTTGAACGATACCGAATTGCACGCCTTCACGGCCCTGCGCCGCCAGATTCATGCGGCGCCCGAACTTGGCGGCGACACCCCGCACACCGCTGAGCTGGTTGCTGCCAAGTTGCAGCAATGGGGCTACCAGGTGCATCGAGGGATCGGCGGGCATGGGCTGGTCGGTGTGCTGCGCAAGGGCCAGGGCACGCGCCGGATCGGCCTGCGTGCCGACATGGACGCACTGCCCATGCAAGAGAAAAACACCTTTGCCCATGCCAGCCAGATTCCCGGGCGCATGCACGCCTGCGGCCACGACGGCCACACGGCAATTCTGCTCGCGGCCGCCTATCGCCTGGCGAAGTGCCCGTTCAATGGCACGCTGAACCTGATATTCCAACCTGACGAAGAAGGCCTGTGCGGCGCCAAGGCGATGATCGACGACGGCCTGTTCGAGCGTTTCCCGTGCGATGCCATTTTTGCCTTGCACAACATGCCTGGTGCACCCGTGGGCAGCGCGGTAGTGCAGGCAGGGCCGACCATGGCTTCCTCGGAACGGGTGCAGGTGCACATCACCGGCAAAGGTGGCCACGGCGCCATGCCGGAACTGGCCGTGGACCCTCTGCCAGTGGTGGCCAGCCTGATCAACGCCATCCAGACCATCAAATCACGCAACCTTGGCCCAGAAGAATACGCCGTGGTCAGTATCGGCATGCTGCAGGCCGGTAGCGTGTACAACATCATCCCGGATGAGGCCAGCATGCTGATCAGCGTGCGCACCGACACCCCGCAGACCCAGCAGAAGATCAACCAGCGCCTGGCCGAAATCGTTCATGGCCATGAGCAAGCGTTCGGTGTCGGCATCGCGTTGACCTTCACCCAACTGGCCCCTGCGCTGATCAACCACACCGCCGAGACAGAGTGGGTTCGGCAAAGCCTGGCGCCACTGTTCGCAACGGGGCAGTTGCACAGCCAGGGGCCAAAGGTGATGGGCACGGAGGATTTTGCCTGGATGCTGACGCAGGTGCCGGGCTGCTACTTCATGCTGGGCAACGGCGAAGGTGAGTTTCACGGCTGCTCGGTGCACAACCCACACTATGACTTCAATGACGAACTGATCCGCCTGGGCGCGGACTGCTGGTACAAGCTGGCCAGTGATTTCCTGGTTTAGGCTGGCGTCGCGTGCGTGGCGATCAACGATCGCCCGCACGGGTCGAGCAAGTCATCAAGAAGGTTCGTGAAATCGCTGACGAAGTCGGTGCTTCTACTTTGGTAGTGGAGCAGTGCTATCGGGCGATGATCTCGGCCTTCATCGCTGAAGAGCTGAGCACCCATGCGATGCTGGCCAACAAGCGTCAGAGGCTTGATGACAACGCGGGGCTCATCCATAGCCCCGCCGTTTTATCCCGCCCCTATCCCTGGTTCAACGCCGCTATCAGCAAGGAATGCCCGCCAGCCGCCAGACAGGCGCTGGAGCAGGTTCGGCCAGGCTGCGCTTGCGCGCCCACTGGGTCAGGATGACCATCAGGGCAAAGCCGAGCACGATCATGACCGGATAAGCCAGCAGCAACTCGGTCAGCGAATACTTCCAGGCCAGCGGCCGACCGACGCCAAGCATCGCCGCATACAACCAGGAAACGCCCGACAGCGCGCCGGAGAACAACGCGAACATCCGCACACCGATATTCAGGTCGAGCAAAGAGCCCGCTTTAAGCAAGGCAGGCAATACATAGCGGTGCAACAACATGCCGTTGAACGTCAACAACAGGACAATAATTATCTTTGCGTGAAGTTTTGGGTTGGAAAAATAGTTCATGCCTTTTTCAAGGTAGTCAATACCGATTACTGCGGCCCCCGTCAGCCACAAGAATATCAAGGCATTGGTCACGGACTTCTGCAAACGCGCCATATGGGTACTGTCATGCCCGGTGTTTTTATTACCTTTCAACAAGTCCCTGACCATCTCGGCATCACTGGCCAATACCAGGCCGATGGCGACACAGCAGGCCAGCAAATGAATATAAACCACCGACAACCGCACAAGCTCCATGGATTCTTTCTGCCCGAACAGGCTGATAATTGTATTAATCTCCACGACGACGTCTCCACGTAAGGCGTTAGCGTTAGCGCTAGAGGGTCTTGCAACAGGCGTGCGAACGACGGGGCCGCAACTGCAAGACCAAATTCATATCTTAAAGTTGAAACAGCGAATAGTTATTTCACACGCGCGGGGGTTCACCCGGCGAGCCTGCTTTAGGCATGTTGTTACTCCATCGTTCAGTTAAAAAAAATCCCCATGTGCATCCCTGCGATGCAGATGAGGTTGAACGTCCATTACTTCTGGGGAGAAAGGCGCGAGGTGCCTACGAATAATCGAGCAATGCACCTGCTGGCAAATAGGAACCGCGGTCGCTTGAATCGTTCATTTTTCGATCTGGAACACCGATAAGCGGTAAACTTAGTTAGTCTGCTAAGTGGTTGTAAGTTGACCGAGTGGAAAGATTTTTCGGCGACGGTTTAATCTGCGCCAGAGCAGTGAATACCCTCACAGCGCTTCAACTACCGACCCTCATGCCGCTTGCGATAAGCCCCCGGTTGCACCCCAACCGCCTTGGCAAATGCCCGGGTAAACGCCGCCACCGACTGATACCCCACCAGCGCCCCCACCTGTTCCACCGTTTTGCCCCCTTGCAGCAACTGGCAGGCATGGCGCATGCGCAGGGCCAGCAACACCTGGCCCGGCGACTGCCCGGCCAGTTCGTTGAAGCGCTTGAAGAACGCCGAGCGCGACAACCCTGTGCAAGCCGCCATGCTTTCCAGTGTCCAGGTTTGGCCAGGCTGTTCGATCAACTGCTGCAGCAACCCGGCAAAGGCCGGCTGGCGGGCGAGGGCGACCAGGCCCCCAAGAGGCTGCCCCACATGCACCTGCTGGCGCAGCACATACAGGAACAACAAGTGCGTCAGCCGCTCCAGCAGTGTCTGCGAGGGCGCAGGCACGCGTTGGCACTCCTGCAGAATCAGCTCGAACAAGGCCCGCGCCGCGTGCGCGGTCGGGTCGTTGGCGCGCAACAGGATGCAGTCGGCCAGGCCTTCGACGATCAGCGACGACAACCCAGGGCGGAAATGGAAGAAACCACACACCAGTCCGACACCGTCGCTCGCCTCGCTGTCCAGTGCCTGCATGGCCTGACGGGGCTGGGCGCAGGCGCTGACCGGGTCCTGGTCGCCAGACAATCGATAACCCAGGTCGCGCAGCAGAAACACCGCATCCCCGGTTTCCAGCCGCAGCGCCTCGGCCTGGCCATCCAGGTGCAGCCAGCAATGACCCTGCACCACCAGGTGAAAGCTTGCCCGGCCCATTCCCTGGGTGCTGGCGTGCCAGCCGCCACAGTAGCGCCCCACATGGAACAGGCTGGCATCGAGTTCGAGGCCTTCTAATAACCAATCGACAAGTGGGCTGGACGAAATCATCTAATGCAAAGACTCAGGAGCAAGGAAAGGCGACTGATGAATATGGAGGGTAATTCTTATAACCAACAGACTGTATGGACACACACCGAAGGAGTCCACTCCATGTCCTCGCGCATTACTCTACACACTCTGCAGAGCGCCCCGGAAGCGGCGCGCCCGTTCCTTGAGAACGCGCAGAAGAACTCTGGCTTCATCCCCAACCTGCTGGGCGTGCTGGCCAACGCCCCGGCGGCGCTGGAAACCTATGTGACCGTGTCGCAACTCAATGGCAAGTCCGAGCTGAGCCTGGCCGAGCGCGAAGTGGTTCAACTGATTGCCGCCACCCAGCATGGCTGCGATTTCTGCGTCGCCGGCCACACTGCCGTAGCCCTGAACAAAGCCAAACTGCCTGCCGAAGTGGTCGAGGCACTGCGCGCCCGTGGCGAACTGCCCGATGCCCGTTACGAGACGCTGGCCGCGTTCGCCCGCGAAGTCATCGCCACCCGTGGCAATGTCAGCGAGGCCACCTACCAGGCGTTTCGCGACGCAGGTTTCAGTGAAGGCAACGCCTTGGAAGTGATCCTGGGGGTGAGCCTCGCAACCCTGTGCAACTTTGCTAATGTGTTTGCCCAGACGCCGCTCAACGACGAGCTGAGCAAGTACCGCTGGCAGCCTTCTGCGTAATCCGCATCCGGTGCCGGCGCTGCCGGCGTTTTCAAAAGGAGTAGGGACATGCTTGATTCCGCTTTTCGACAATGGCTGGATGCCAATGCCGAGGCAATCGACCAGGGGCACTGCGACCCGCACCTGGTACTGGCGCACATTGCCGAGTCGCAGTTGCTGCGCATCGGCATCGACCCGGCCCTGGGCGGCACAGGGGGCGACGTAGGCGATGCGGTGGAAGCCATCGCTGCCATCGCCAGCCGTTCGCTGGCGGCTGCATTCGTTTGCTGGGGGCAGCGCGCCTTCATTCAGTATTTGCTGCACAGCCCCAATCAGGCCTTGCGTGAGCGTCTGCTGCCACGCCTGCTGACGGGTGAGTTGGCCGGTGCCACGGGCCTGTCCAACGCCATGAAGTTTCTTTCCGGCATCGAGGCGTTGCAGGTGCGTGGACGCCCCGAGGCTCAGGGCTGGGCCCTGGAAGGCCGCCTGCACTGGGTGACCAACCTGCGCAAGAGCGGCTTTGTGGTGGCGGCGGCCATTGAAGACGAGGCGGGGGGCGCGCCTTTCGTTCTGGCCATTCCATCCGAAAGCGGTGGTCTGGAACGTTCCGACGACCTGCAACTGATGGGCCTGCAGTCGAGCAATACCGCGGCGCTGGCGTTCCATCAGGTCGAAGTTGGGCAGGAGTGGTTGCTGCATGACAACGCCCGCGAGTTCCTGCCCAACGTACGCCCGGCGTTCCTGGCCCTGCAGTGCGGCATGGCCATCGGCCTGGCCCGTCGTGCGCTGGACGAAGTACAAGTGCATCTGCACGGCCGGGCGTCGTTCCTCGAAGAGGCGCGCCAGGTGCTCGGGGAGCGTCTGCAAAACACCGTGGATGAACTGAAGCAGGGGCTGCTGGATGGCCGCTTCCTCAAGCAGCCGGCGGCCTTGTTCAAGCTGCGCATCATCCTCGCCGAAAGCGCCGCCGATGCCGTTCAGTTGGAACTGCAGGCCAGCGGTGGCAAAGCCTACCTCGACGAGTACGGCCAAGGCTTCGCCCGCCGCTGGCGCGAGTCGGCCTTCGTGCCGATCGTCACGCCAAGCCTCGTGCAGCTGCGCGCCGAATTGCAACGCCAGGCGAACGCGGCATGAGCCACGTGTTGCTCGAAGCCCGCGAAATCAGCCTGGGCTACCCGCGCGACGGCGGTTGGCAGGCGGTGCTGGCCCGTTTCGACCTGCGCCTGGCGCCCGGTGAGGTGGTGAGCATCCTCGGCCCCAGTGGTGTCGGTAAGTCCAGCCTGTTGCGCGTATTGGCCGGCCTGCAGCCGCCGCAAGGCGGTAGCGTGAGTTTGCACGGCGAGGCGTTGCAGGGCCCGCACCCGAGGCTGGCGGTGGCGTTTCAGGACCCCAGCCTGCTGCCCTGGCTGAGCCTGGAGAAGAACGTCGCCTTCGGCCTGGATTTCGCGCGCCAGCCCAAGCTGGCCGCAAGCGAGCGCCGTGCGCGTATCGACCACGCCATCGCCGCCGTGGGCCTGACCCACGCCCGCAACCAGTACCCGGCGCAGTTGTCCGGAGGCATGGCCCAGCGTACCGCGCTGGCCCGCTGCCTGGCCCGCCAACCCGAGGTGCTGTTGCTGGACGAGCCGTTCGGCGCGCTGGATGAGGTCACCCGCGCCGACATGCAGCAACTGCTGCTGCAATTGATCGCCACGCACAACACTGCTGCGGTGCTGATTACCCACGACATCGACGAAGCCCTGCTGTTGTCCGACCGGGTCCTGCTACTGGGCAACCACCCAGCGCAGGTCCTCGGCCAATGGCCCATCGACCTGCCGCAGCCACGGGCGCAACGGGTCGAGGAACTGGGCGCGCTGCGTATCGACATTCTCAAAACCCTTCGGCGGGCAAGCCGCACAGCTGAACCTTCCCCAACCCCCTTGCCCTCGGAGGCTGTCCATGTGCATGGATGATTGCTGTTCCGCGACCTCGCGCCGCGACTTTCTGAAGCTCAGTGCCATGCTGACCGCAGCGGGTGCCGTGCCACTGTTGTCCAGCTTGCAGGCCCGCGCCGCTGCCGAGCCGGACGCGCCGGTGCGCATCGGCTACCTGCCGATCACCGACGCCACGCCATTGCTGGTGGCCCATAACAATGGCCTGTTCGAAGCCGAAGGCATCAAGGCCGAGCGCCCGGTGCTGCTGCGTAGCTGGGCGCAGGTGATCGAGGCGTTCATCTCTGGCCAGGTCAATGTCATTCACCTGTTGTCGCCGATGACGGTGTGGGCGCGCTACGGCAGCAAGGTGCCTGCCAAGGTGGTGGCCTGGAACCATGTCGGTGGTTCGGGCCTGACCGTGGCCCCGGACATCACCGACATCAAGCAGCTCGGTGGCAAGACCGTGGCCATTCCGTTCTGGTACTCGATTCATAACGTGGTGGTGCAGCAAATGCTCAGCGACAACGGCCTCACGCCGGTCTCGAAGCCTGCCAGCGCGGTGCTTGCGGCCAACGAAGTCAACCTGCTGGTGCTGCCGCCGTCGGACATGCCGCCGGCCCTTGCCAGCAAGCGGATCGCCGGGTATATCGTCGCCGAGCCGTTCAATGCCCTGGCCGAAAACCTCAAGGTCGGCCGTGTGCAACGCTTTACCGGGGACGTCTGGCGCAACCATGCCTGCTGCGTGGTGTTCATGCACGAGCATGATCTGAACAACCGCCCCGAGTGGTCGCAGAAGGTGGTCAACGCCATCGTCAAGGCCCAGCACTGGACCCGCGAACACCGCGCCGAGGCAGCCGCGCTGCTGTCCAAGGCCGGCCCCAACAAGTACACCCCGCATGAGCCGGCGGTGTTGGCCAAGGTCCTGGCCCCGTCCGCTGAGGACCGTGCCGGCTACATTGCCAGTGGTGCCATTCAGCACCAGCAGTGGGAGGAAAGGCGCATCGACTTCCAGCCGTATCCGTTCCCCAGTTACACCGAGGAACTGGTCAAGCGCCTGAAGCACACGCTTATCGAAGGTGAAAGCGGCTTCCTCGCCGGCCTCGACCCTGCCCAGACTGCCCGTGACTTGGTCGATGATCGTTTCGTGCGTAACGCCATCGCCACAGTCGGCGGCCCCTCGACCTTCGGCATCGCCGAAAGCTTCGAGCGCAGCGAGGAGTTCGCGGTCTGATGCGAAGGCATGTGCTGAACGTCGGCCTTGGCCTGGCCGGGTTGCTGGGGCTGTTGCTGTTGTGGTGTGCAGGTGTTCGGCGAAGCCGATGGCTTATCGGCGCGTTTTTCGCCCCAGGCGACCCTGGCCAGCCTGGTCGAGCTGCTGGGGCAGGGTGAGGTCTACGGGCATGTCTGGGTGAGCCTCAAGCGGATCCTGGTCGGGCTGTTGCTGGCCTTGCTGGTCGGTGTGCCCCTTGGCCTGCTGGTGGGCAGCTACCGGCATGTGGAAGCGGCGACCACGCCAGCCTTCCAGTTCTTGCGGATGATCTCGCCGCTGTCGTGGATGCCGGTGGTGGTGATGTTGATGGGCGTGGGCGACCAGCCGATCTACTTCCTGTTGGCCTTCGCCGCCTTGTGGCCGATTCTGCTCAACACAGCCGCTGGCGTGCGACAGCTCGACCCGCGCTGGTTGCAGCTGAGCCGCAGCCTCAGCGCCACACGCTGGGAGACCTTGTGCAAGGTGATAGTCCCTGGGGTGATCGGCCATGTGCTGACCGGGGTGCGCCTGGCCATCGGGATTCTCTGGATCGTGCTGGTGCCCTGCGAAATGCTCGGGGTCAGTGCCGGGCTTGGGTACTTCATTCTCGATACCCGTGACCGCTTGGCCTACTCGGAGCTGATGGCGATGGTGCTGCTGATCGGGGTCTTGGGGTTCATGCTCGACGCCCTGGCCCGGGGCCTGCACCGACGCTGGGTGCACGCCTGAACAACCTGTGCGGGCCAGGCTTCAACGCTGGCGCTCGGCCACGGCCCGCAAGGTGCGCAAGGTGACCACCGGCGCGTCCACCACGAAGCGGTTGGCCAGCCAGCCTGGCACATCCCCGGCAGGGTCTGCCTTCAGCTGATAGGTCACTTCGGTATAGCGCTCGCCCAGCGGTTTCATGATCCACTCGCCACTGAGCCGTTGCACCCGTATCAGCCCCGGCACCTCGGGCAGCTTGCCCGGGTCGGCGCTCAAATGGCGGTGCAGGGTGCCGTCGTCCAGGCGTTCGGTGGTCACCTTCAGCACCATGTCCCGTGGCATCGTCGGCCAGGGCAGGTTGGTGGTGAGGTAGACCCAGGTGCTGTCGCCTTCCACCTCCACCAGGCGCATTTGGTCGCAGGTATACAGCCATTTGCAGGCTACCCGCAGGTTCTCCTGTAGGTCGGTGAGGGTGCGCACGCTGGCTTTCATGCGGCTGATGCCCCGAAACTGCTGGTAGGGTGAGTCGGCGACAGCGCTCAGGTACACCTTGATGCCTTCGCGGTCGTATGCCAGCTGCCAGTCGTCTGCGGCCAGCAGGTAGGCCGGTGACAGCGACAGCAGGGCGGCGAACAGGCGGTAGCGGAGCATGATGGACACCGCGCAAAGGTGGAGTTGCAGTATGCGCGGCAAAGACAAAGCCCGCCACAAGGGCGGGCTTCGTGACTTCAGCCTGAACTCAACGCTTCGGGTTGAGGGTCAGGTGCACGTGGCGGTTGACGTCTTTGTACAGCAGGTAGCTGAACTTGCCTGGGCCACCGGCGTAGCAGGCTTGCGGGCAGAAGGCGCGCAGCCACATGAAGTCGCCGGCTTCCACTTCGACCCAGTCCTGGTTCAGGCGGTACACCGCCTTGCCTTCGAGCACGTACAGGCCGTGTTCCATGACGTGGGTTTCGGCGAACGGAATCACGCCGCCGGGTTGGAAGGTCACGATGTTGACGTGCATGTCATGGCGCATGTCGGCCATGTCGACGAAGCGGGTGGTGACCCAGCGGCCTTCGGTACCCGGCATTTCGATGACGGTGGCGTTGTCGCGGTGGGTGACGAACGACTCCGGCACGTCCAGGCCTTCGACCTTCTGGTAGTGCTTGCGCAGCCAGTGGAAGGTGCAGTTGGCCTTGCTGTTGTTGCGCAGGCTCCATTCGGCGCCTGGGGCGAGGAAGGCGTAGCCGCCCTGGCCCAGGGTGTGGTGCTTGCCTTCGACGGTGATATCGATTTCGCCTTCGACGACGAACACCACGGCTTCGGCGTTGGCGTCCAGCTCAGGGCGCTCGCTGCCGCCTTCCGGGGCAACTTCGACGATGTACTGCGAGAAGGTCTCGGCAAAGCCGGTCAGCGGGCGGGCGATGACCCACATGCGCATCTTGTCCCAGAACGGCAGGTGGCTGGTGACGATGTCACGCATCACGCCTTTGGGGATGACGGCATAGGCTTCGGTGAACATGGCACGGTCAGTCAACAGCTCGGTCTGAGCCGGGTGCCCACCGTGGGGGGCGAAGTACGAATGATTCGACATGGACAATCTCGACTTGTTGTTCTCTCCCCGTGCCGTGAACCGCACCGGCCGGTGCGGCGCAGGGGATGCTTGAACAGCATAGGGGCGAGTCAGTGCCATCCACAAATTAAATGTTGGAATACCCGGTATTTGCCGGCTGAATGCGAACCTGGCGGCCGGCATGTTCCTGCGGCAGCCGTGCGCCCTGGCCGAACAACTTGTGGCGCAGGGTGCCGTCGGCATAGGCCGTGGGGTAGCGGCCACGGCGTTGCAGTTCGGGCACCAGCAGGTCCACTACGTGGGTCAGGTCGTCCGGTTGCACGGCGTAGGTCAGGTTGAAACCATCGATACCGGTCTGGTCAAGCCAGGTTTCCAGCTGGTCGGCAATTTCGCCGGGCGTGCCGACCAGCACCGGGCCGCGCCCGCCCAGGCCGACGAACTCGGCGGCTTCGCGCACGGTCCAGCGGCGGTTCGGGTCGGCAGCGGTGAAGGCGGCCAGGGCTGCACGGCCAGCGTCGTTCTCGACGTACTCGATGGGGGCGTCCGGGTCGAGGCCTGCGAAGTCGATGCCGGTCCAGCCCGAAAGCAGGGCCAGGGCAGCGTCCAGGTCGACATAGCGGCGGTACTCGGCAAAGCGTGCCTCGGCCTCGTGCCGCGTTGGCGCCACGATCAGCAGTGCCTGGGCGTAGATCAATACCTCATCGCGCCCGCGCCCCTCGGCTTCGCTGGCCTGGCGGATGCCGTCGGCATAGCGGCGCAGCACCGTGGGCGTTGGCCCGCTGATGAACACGCATTCGGCGTGGCGTGCGGCAAACTGCTGGCCGCGTGCCGAAGCTCCGGCCTGGAACAATACCGGGGTGCGCTGTGGCGATGGCTGGCACAGGTGCATGCCGGGGACTTGGAAGTGCTCGCCGGCATGGCCGATGGCGTGCACCCGGGACGGCTCGATGTAACGGCCGCTGTCACGCTCAAGCACCACGGCGTCGTCGTCCCAGCTTTTTTCCCAGAGCTTGTACAGCACCTGAAGGTACTCTTCGGCCAGGTCATAGCGCTGGTCGTGACCCAGTTGGCGGGCGAGGCCCAGGTTGCGCGCGGCGCTGTCCAGGTAGCCGGTGACGATGTTCCAGCCCACCCGGCCGTTGCTCAGGTGGTCGAGCGTCGACATGCGCCGGGCGAAGGGGTAGGGGTGCTCGTAGGTCAGGGAAAAGGTCACGCCGAAGCCCAGGTGCTCGGTCACCCCGGCCATGGCCGGCACCAGCAGCAGCGGGTCGTTGACCGGCACCTGCACGCCACCGCGCAAGGCCGCCTGCGGCCCGCCCTGGTACACGTCATAGATGCCTAGCACATCGGCGATGAACAGCGCGTCGAACAGGCCGCGCTCCAGCAGGCGGGCCAGGTCGGTCCAGTAGTCCAGGCGGTTGAACGCCACGCTGGTGTTGCGTGGGTGGCGCCACAGCCCGGGGGACTGGTGGCTGGCGGCGTTCATGCTGAAGGCGTTGAAGCGGATCGGGCGTGGCATGGCTGGCAAGCTCCGCTCAAGGCAGCACGGAGGCTGGGTAGACCGCATCGGCCACCTGCAGCTTGTGCGGAATCAGGCCCAGGCCCTGGAAGGTGTCGGCCAGTTTCTGTTGTTCGGCAACGATCTGCGGGGTTATGGCCACGGCGTTGTAGTTGCGCCGCTCGCTGGCCACTTCCAGCACGCTGGCGTCGATGCCCAGCTGCGGTGCCAGCAAGGCGGCGACTTCACCCGGCTTGGCGTTGGCCCACAGGCTGACCTTGCCAAGTTCGCTGAAGAAGGTCTTGAGCAGGTCGCGGTGCTGATCGGCGAACGCGGCGGTGGACAGATAGAAGGTGCGGTTGTTGGACAGGCCGCTGCCATCTCGCAGGTTCTTCAGGCCCGGCTGGCTTTCGGCGGCGGCGAGGAACGGGTCCCACAGGGTCACGGCCTGTACGCTGCCCGACTGCAAGGCGGCCACGGCATCGGCGGCGTTGTTGACGTAGGCCGGGGTGATGTCCTTGTAGCTCAGGCCGGCCTGTTCCAGGGCCACCGCCAGCAGGTATTGAGCGTTCCAGCCACGGCCGGTGGCCACACGCTTGCCTTTGAGGTCCTGCACCGAAGCCAGGTGGTCCTGCTCGCGCACCACCAGGCCGATGCCACGAGGGTAGGGTTGTTCGGCGGCCAGGTACACCACCGGCTTGCCGGCGGCCTGGGCGAATACCGAGGGCGCATCGGCGGCGTGGCCCAGGTCGATGGCGCCGGTGCTCAGGGCTTCGAGCAGTTGCGGGCCGGCGGCGAACTCATGCCAACTGACTTTCACACCTTGCGGCGCAAGGGCTTTCTCCAGGGCGCCGCTGCCTTTGAGGATGTTGATGCTGTTGAACTTCTGGTAGCCGATGCGCAGGGTTTTGGCCTCTTCGGCCAGGGCGTTGGACCAGGGCAGCAGGGCGCTGGCGACACCGGCCAGCAAGCCGCCGAGCAACAGGCGACGCAGGGGAGAGAAAGTACGTTTTGGCATGGCGGACGCTCCTTGAGTTCTTGTAGGGAAACCGTGAACCCAGCCTAAGGAGGCGGCCTGAACCTTTCAATTTGTTTATTCGTTTTAGTTAGATTGTTTTCTTATTTTTATATCCTTTTTGTTGAGTGGCTGCATTGAGCACCGTCTACGTTTTGGTCACGACATTTTTTTCACATTGCCTTGCTAGCATCGAAAATTCACTCAAGGAGCCCGATTCATGCCCATCCTGCGCCAGCGCAGCACGCGTATCGCCCTGACCACCACCGCCAGCGTGCTCACCGCTGCCCTGGGTTTCTTTGCCTGGCAGAGCTTCTACCCGGTGCAGGCCGCCAAGGGTTGGGACGTCGAAGTGCTGCATCGCCAAGTCGACAAAGCGGCTTCGTTGCTGCCCCAGGCCGACGGTAGCCTGTTGGTCAGCCGCGAACTGGACGATGGCAAAGGCAGCATCCTCAAGATTACTGCCAAGGGTGACCGTGTTGTGGTGGTCGACAACTTGTCCAAGCCCGACGGCATGGTTGCCGCGGATGGCGGGTGGGTGTTCAGCCAGGAGGGCGGGCGCGCCCCTGTGAGCCTGGCCCGCGATGGCCAGGTGACCGCGCTGTTCGAGGGCGAGAGTGTGCAGGGGCTGTGGAACGATGGCGACAAGCTCTATGCCATCGAAGACCGCAAGGGCAATGGCCGCTTGATGCGTTACGACTGGCAAAGTGGCCAGCTCGAAGTCCTGCGCTCGGGCCTGAGCGAAACCGAAGGCCTGACCCGGTGCAGCGATGGGCGCCTGCTGTACACCGAAAAAGCCGCTGGCAAGGTGCGTGCGCTGAGCGACGATGGCCAGGACCCGGTGGTGGTCGACGGCCTGCGCAACCCAACCTTCCTGTTCTGTGACCAGCGTGGCTTGTGGATCAGTGAAGACAACACCCACCGAGCGCGGTTGCTACGCATCGATGCCCAAGGGGAACAGCACACCGTGTTGTCGTTCCTCAAGGCGCCGCAGGCGATCGTGGCGGATGGCAAGGGCGGTTACCTGGTGGCAGAAGGTGGCCGGAACCGCGTGCTGCATTTGCGTCCGCCGGTGGAGCCCGTCACCGCGCAACGCCAGTGAGTGTCAACACAGAATCACCAGGCGACCGGCCGCGGTGTCCGGCTTTCAGGCCTCATCGCCGGCTTGCCGGCGATAGGGCCAGCTGCTTCAGCGCCTTTCCCCAATCATTAGCAGCGACTGTGGCATGTCGCTTTGCGGATGCTGCGGCTCTTGCAGGCTCACCAACCTGAACCCTGCCATGTCCAGCGCGTTCAACCAACTGGACAAGGTTCGGAAATACCACGGCATCGTTTGCCATTGCCCGGCCATCCCCGCGAACGACTCTTCCCGCCAACCATCCTGATAAACCCCGTTGGCCACGCTCCAGGGATGCAACGTCTGGATCACCAGCGCGCCGGACGGCGCAAGCAGCGTGTTCATGGCCGCCAGCAGCGGGATGATGTCCTGATGCAGCAGTGCGAAATTGGCACAGATCAGGTCGTAGCCTGAGCCAACGTCCAGCTCGGCCTCGGCCAGCTGCTCATAGCTGGCCAGGTGCACTTCCACCGATCCCGCCGCACGTGCGGCCTCGACCAGTGCCTGGTCACCATCGACGCCCACCGCCTCGATGCCGCGCTCGGCCAGCGCCCGCAGCAACCAGCCCTCGCCACAGCCCAGGTCCAATACACGTTCGGGCTGGCGACCAAGAACGGCCAGCAGGATCGCCTGGTCCGTCACTTGCCGACGGCTTTCGATGGCGCCGCTGCGCACGGCGTCGATCCAGGCCTGGGCGTTATGTTGCCAGCTCGATTGCAGGTCGTCTTCGGGTGATGACATGGCAGGGTCCGCTGCTCGGGGGAGGGCGGTTCTAGCATAGGCAATAAAACGGCTTTTCACGGAATATTGGGAGCGGGGCGGCGAAGTGCCTGTCTTGGGTGCGGAGGTGATGCGGATATCGAGCGCCGCCCGCGCGGCGCATCGCGAGCAAGGCTCGCTCCTACGTTTGTTTAAGGCCAGTAACGCCTGTGGCAGGCGCGCGCGACCGCCTTGTTTGTGCGGCTCGATATCGCGCCATGCGCAAAAAGCGGTCGCGCGAAAATCTCACAGGGATAATTGGCCCGAAACAAACGTAGGAGCGAGCCTTGCTCGCGATGCGCCGCGCGGGCGGCGCTCGATCTACAAAGCGCCGAATATGTCATGACAAGCACCTCACTGCCCCCCCCAAAAAAACCGGTAAACTAAGGCATTTTCGCGCCCTGCCAACCCCGAGGAACCCGATGAGCACTGCACCCTTCCGAACCGCCGTCATTGCCGATGCCGCCCGCTGTTTCCAAATCGAGTCGACGGCTTATGAAGGCGACGAAGCGGCGACCTTGGAGAAAATCACCACGCGGATTGCCCAGTACCCCGAAGGCTTTCTGATCCTGGAAGAAGCGGGCGAGATTATCGGTTTCATCAACAGTGGCTGTGCCTTCGATGTGGTGATGTCCGACGAAGAGTTCAAATCGCTGGTGGGCCATGATGCCGAGGCGTCGAATGTGGTGATCATGTCCGTAGTGGTCGACCCAGCCCATCAGGGCAAGGGCCATGCGGGCCGCTTGATGCGCGAGTTCGTTCAACGCATGCGTGACATGCACAAGACCAGCATTCACCTGATGTGCAAGGAGCAGCATGTGGCGCTGTACCAGAAGATGGGGTACGCCTACGTGCGGCCATCGCCATCCGACCACGGCGGCATGGCCTGGCATGAGATGGTGATGGCGCTCTGAGTCATTGGGTGTTTACCACCCACCTCCCAACGTCTTGTACAGCGTCACCCGGTTCACCTGCTCGGTCAGCTCCAGGCTGATCAGCGTCTGCTGCGCCGAATACAGCGAACGCTGGGCATCCAGCACCTCCAGGAAGCTGTCCGAGCCCTGTTTGTACAGGGCCAGCGACAGGTTGTAGCTCTTGTCCAGAGCCGCCGTCAGGCTGCGCTGGGCGTCCAGCCGATCGTTCACGTGCGCGCGCACCGACAGCGCATCCGCCACCTCACGGAAGGCGGTCTGCAGGGTCTTCTCGTAGGTGGCCACTTCAATTTCGCGGGTCACCTTGGCCGCATCGAGGCTGGCGCGGTTGCTGCCGGCATTGAAGATCGGCAGGTTGATCGACGGGGCGAAGCTCCAGGCGCGGCTGCCGGACTTGAACAGCCCGGACAGGTCGCTGCTGGCGCTGCCGCTGCTGGCGGTCAGGGTCACGCTGGGGAAGAAGGCCGCACGCGCCGCGCCAATGTCGGCATTGGCGGCCTTGAGCGTATGTTCGGCGGCCAGCACGTCCGGGCGGCGCTGCAGCAGCGTCGAGGGCAGGCCGGCGGGCACACTCACCAACAGCGCAGCGTCCAGCTTGGCGGTTTCGGGCAGCAGGCTGTCATCCAGGCGTTGGCCGACCAGCAATTCCAGGGCATTGCGGTCCTGCTCGACCTGGCTGGCATAGTTGGCCGCTTCGGCCCGGGCCGACTCCACCGTGCTCAGCGCCTGGGCAAGGCTCAGCCCGGACTCGCCGCCGAGCCCATGACTCTGCTGCACCAGGGCATAGGTTTTCTGCTGGCTGGCATAGGTGTCGTTGGCCAGCTTCAGCAGTTGCTGGTCGGCGGCCAGGGTCATCCAGGCGCTGGCGACTTCCGCCACCAGGCTGATCTGCGTGCTGCGCCGGGTCTGCTCCAGCGACAGGTAGTCTTCCAGCGCGGCGTCCTTGAGGTTGTTGAGGCGGCCGAACAGGTCCAGCTCGTAGTTGCTGATTCCAAGGCCGACGCTGTACTGGCTGCTGACCGCGCTGCTGCCGTCAGAGACCGAGCGCTGGCGGCTACCGTCGGCCGTGGCCGATACCGATGGGAACAACTCGGCGCGCTGGATGCGGTACTGCGCACGCTGGTATTCGACGTTCAGCGCCGCCACCCGCAAGTCGCGGTTGTTATCCAGGGCAAGGGCGACGGTGTCGCGCAAGCGGGTGTTGATGAACAACGACTTCCAGGCGATATCGGCGCTGGCCTGGCCGTTGCTGGTGGCGGTCGGCCAATCATTGGCCAGTGGCGCGTCAGGGCGCTGGTAATCCGGGGCCAGGTTGACGCAGCCGGCCAGCGCCAGTGCCAGCAGCAGGGGGAGAGGAGACAGACGCATCAGGCTTTTCCTTCGGCGGTGAGGGTTGCAGGTGCGTGGCGGCGGCGAGCGGCCAGGCGCTGAACCAGCACATAGAACAGGGGAATGAAGAACAGGCCGAGCACGGTGGCGGCCAGCATGCCACCGAGTACACCGGTGCCGATGGCTTGTCGGCCGCCCGCGCCGGCACCGCTGCTCACGGCCAGCGGCAGCACACCGAGAATGAACGCCAGCGAGGTCATCAACACCGGGCGCAGGCGGATGCGCACCGCTTCCAGCGTCGCGCTCAACAGGTCCTGGCCGCGCTCGTAGCCTTCCTTGGCGAACTCGACGATCAGGATCGCGTTCTTCGCCGCAAGGCCCACGGTGGTCAGCAGCCCGACCTGGAAATACACATCGTTGGACAGCCCGCGCAGGCCCGTCAGTACCAGCGCACCGAGAATACCCACCGGTACCACCAGCATGACTGCGAAGGGCACCGACCAGCTTTCGTACAGCGCCGCCAGGCACAGGAACACGAACAGGATGGAGATCGCGTACAGCAGTGGCGCCTGGTTGCCGGCCATCCGCTCCTGATAGGACTGCCCGGTCCAGGCGTAACCGATGCCCTCAGGCAGTTGCGCCATGATCTCGACCACTGCGTCCATGGCCACACCCGAGCTGACTCCAGGCGCAGGCTCGCCCACCAGCTCGTACGAACCGAAACCGTTGAAGCGCTCCAGCAGCGGCGAGGCTGTGGTCCAGTAGGTGCTGGTGAAGGCCGACAGCGGCACCATGGCATCGCTGTCGTTGCGCACGTACCAGTCGCCGATGTCTTCGGCCTGCATGCGTTTGTCGGCCTCACCCTGCAGGTAGACCTTCTTCACCCGGCCAGCGTCGAGGAAGTCGTTGACGTAGCTGCCGCCCATCACGGTGCTGAGGGTGTCGTTGATGTCGCTGGCGGCCACGCCCATGGCGCCGGCCTTGCGGTCGTCGATGTCGATGTTCAGCTGCGGGGTGTCCTCCAGGCCCTGGGCGCGCACATTGGCCAGGCGCGGGTCCTTGGCCGCCAGGGCGATGAACTGGTCGCGGGCCTTGAGCAACTGGGCATGGCCCAGACCGCCGAGATCCTGCAACTGCACCTCGAAACCGGAGCTCTGGCCCAGACCCTGGATGGCCGGCGGGGCGATCACGAACACATTGGCGTCGAGGATTTTCGACAGCGCCAGGTTGGCGCGCTGTGCCACGGCCGACGCGCTGTGTTCGGCGCCCTGGCGCTCGCTCCAGTCCTTGAGCTTGACGAAGCCGCGCCCGGCGTTCTGCGCGTTGCCACCGTTACCCAGGCCGCGCACGGTCAGCACCGAGGCAACCTCCGGCTGTTGCTGCATGTATTCTTGCACCTGGCGCGTGACTGTCTGCAGGCGCTCGTCGGTGCCGCCAACCGGCAGCGTCATCTGGATCATCAGCATACCCTGGTCTTCCTCGGGCAGGAACGCGGTGGGCAGCTTGTGGAACATCAAGGCCACACCAGCGAGCACCAGGCCGTACACCAGCAGCCCGCGCAGGGGCCGCGCCAGCACCTTGCCGACCGCGCTGCGGTAGCGCTGCGAGGTGCGGTCGAAGCTGCGGTTGAACCAGCCAAAGAACCCACCACGGGCCTGGCCATGGTTGTCGCTGGGCTTGAGCAGCACCGCGCACAGCGCCAGGGTCAGGGTCATGGCCACCAGCACCGACAGGGTCATGGCCGCGACCATGGTCACCGAGAACTGCCGGTAGATCACCCCGGTGGAGCCGCCAAAGAACGCCATCGGCACGAACACCGCCGACAGCACCACGGCGATGCCGATCAGCGCGCCGCTGATCTCGCCCATCGACTGGCGCGTGGCTTCACGTGGCGACAGGCCTTTTTCGGCGATGATCCGCTCGACGTTCTCCACCACCACGATGGCGTCGTCCACCAGCAAGCCGATGGCCAGCACCATGCCGAACATGGTCAGGGTGTTGATCGAGTAGCCCAGCACCGCCAACACGCCAAAGGTACCCAGCAGCACCACTGGCACGGCGATGGCAGGAATCAGCGTGGCGCGCAGGTTCTGCATGAACAGGTACATGATCAGCACCACCAGGGCGATGGCCTCGAACAGCGTCTTGACCACTTCCTCGATGGAGATCTTCACGAACGGCGCGGTGTTGTAGGCCACCTCGGTGCGCAGCTGCAGCTGGCTGGGGAAAAACTGCTCGAGCTCGGCGACCTTGGCCTGTACCGCCTGCGACACGTCCAGGGCGTTGGCCCCGGTGGCCAGGCTGATGGCCATGCCGCCGGACGCTTGGCCGTTGTGTTCGGCGACCACGTCATAGCTTTCGCTGCCCAGTTCCACCCGCGCCACATCGGCCAGGGTTACCACGGCACCGGAGCTGGCGTGCTTGAGCACCAGTTCGCGGAACTGCGCGGCGGTCTGCAGCTTGCTGCGGGCGCTGATGGTAGCGTTGAGCTGCTGGCCAGCGCGAGCGGGCAGGGCGCCCAGCTGGCCGGCGGAGGTGTCGACGTTCTGTGCCTGCAGGGCGGTGCTGACATCCGATGGCATCAGCGAATACTGCTTGAGTTTGTCCGGGTCGAGCCAGATGCGCATGGCGTAGCTCGAACCCAGGGTGGTCACCTGGCCGACACCGCTGACCCGGCTGATCTGGTCGTACAGGGTGCTGGAGATGAAGTCGCTGATATCGGTGGCGTTGACACTGGGGTTGTCCGACACCAGCGACAGGATGATCAGGAAGTCGCTGGCCGAGTTGCGGATCTCGATGCCCTGTTGCTGCACGGTTTCCGGCAGACGTGCCTTGGCCTGTTCGAGTTTGGTCTGCACCAGCATCTGCGCGGTGTTGATGTCGGTACCGGCCTCGAAAGTAAGGGTGATCGAGGCGCTACCCGCCGAGCTGCTGCTCGAAGACATGTAGATGAGGCCATCGAGGCCGGTCATCTGCTGCTCGATGACCTGGGTCACCGAGTCTTCCATGGTCTTGGCCGAAGCGCCGGTGTAGGTGGCGCTGAGGGTGATCTGCGGCGGGGCGATGGTGGGGTACTGCGCCAGCGGCAGCTGGTTGATGGCCAGTACCCCGCCGAGCATCACCAGAATGGCGATGACGCAGGCGAAGATCGGCCGGTCGATGAAGAAACGTGCCATGGGAACTGCCTCAGTTGCTGCTGTCGTTGTGGGCGGTCAGGGTGCTGTCCTGCACCTGGACTTGCTGACCGACGCGAACCTTCTGCAGGCCCTGGACGATGAGCTGGTCACCCTCGGCCAGGCCCTCGCTGACCCACCAGCGGTTGTCCACCGCACGGGCCAGGGTCAGCTGGCGCTGCTCGACCTTGCCGTCGACCACCACCAGCGCGGTGGCGCCGCCGCGCTCGTCACGGCTCACGCCTTGTTGCGGTACCAGGATGGCGTCCGGTTGCACGCCTTCCTGCACGGTGGCCTTGAGGTACATGCCCGGCATCAGCAGGCCATCGGGGTTGGGCACGATGGCGCGCAGGGTGACGCTGCCGGTGCTTTCATCGACGCTCACGCCATTGAAGGTGAGGGTGCCGTCGTGGGCGTAGGTACTGCCGTCCTCCAGCGTCAGGCTGATGCGGGTGGCATCCTTCTGATCGCTCGGGGCCAGTTTGCCTTCTGCCAGTTCGCGCTTGAGGCGCAGCAGCGTGCTGCTGGGCTGGGTGAAGTCGACGTAGATCGGGTCAAGCTGCTGCACGGTGGTCAGGGCGGTGGTCTGCTCGGCGGTGACCAGCGCGCCAGGGGTGACCGACGAGGTCGCGGTGCGGCCAGCGATGGGCGCGGTGATACGTGTGTAGTCGAGGTTGATGCGGGCGGTGCGTTGCGAGGCCTGGGCCGACTGCAGGCTGGCGCGGGCTTCAAGCAGCGCGGCCTGGGCGCTTTCGTTGTCTTCGCTGCTGATGGCGTCGATCTTGACCAGTTGCGCGTCGCGCTTGGCCTTGAGTTCGGCGGCCTTGAGCGTGGCACGGGCCGAGGCGACGGTCGCGTCGGCCTGGGCCAGCGTGGCTTGGTAAGGTTGTGGGTCGATCTGGTACAGCGCCTGGCCGGCCTTGACCGTATCCCCCTCATTGAACAGACGTTTTTGCACGATACCGCCCACCTGCGGGCGGATTTCGGCAACCAGGTGCGCGCTGGCGCGTCCCGGCAGGGTGGTGCTCAACGCTTGGGGCGCCGCGGTCACATTGTAGACGGCCACTTCCTGCGTAATGGCAGGGGGCGCGCTGGGCTGGCCGTCACGGCAGCCGCCGATCACGATCAGGCCGGCGCCCAGCAACAGGGCGCGGCCCAGGGGCGAGCGGGTGAGAAGCAGGGTATGGAATAAAGTCGGCATCCGAAGGCCTCCGAGCCAGAACAGGTCATGGCGCCAGAGTGCTGGGCAATTGTGCAGCCAATGTGCAGAAATCTGGGAGATTGCCGTGCACGCCTTGCGAGGCCACAGGCCACGGGGTTCAATGACGGCATTCCCCCAATGCCGATGCCACCATGAAATTCAGCCTTTCCCGCAAGTTCTTCTGCGCCATGCTCGCGGTCTGCGCATTTGCCGTGATCGGCATGGTGTTCGCGGCGTACCTGAGCCTGAAGTACGGTTTTCTCGGCTACCTCAACCAGCAGGCCGAAGAGCGCATGGACCGTATCGTGCCGCGCATCGAGCAGGCTTATGCCCGGCATGGCAGCTGGGACTTCATCCGCCAGGACAAGGAGCAGTGGTTCGAGCTGTTGCGCCCGGATGATGTGCAGCCGGACAAAGCCTTCGACCCCAGCCAGTTGACGGTCTCCGACCTGACCGGTGCCTTCGTGCGCTTTGCCCTGCTGGATGCCCGGCGTGAGCCGATCATCGGCTACCAGGCCGCCGAAGCCGACATGCTGCTGCGGCCCCTGCGGCATCAGGGCCAGGTGGTTGGCTGGATGGCCTTGGCGCCCTTGCAGTCGGTGACCAGCGTCGGTGACCGGCGCTTTCAGCTCAACCAGCTGCGCTCCAGCCTGCTGATCGGCCTGGCTTGCCTGTTGGCCACCGCAGTGATCGCCTGGTGGCTGAGCCGGGCCTTGCTCAGGCCCATCCGTGAAGTGGCCAACGCCACCCACCGCCTGGCCGCGGGTGACTACGCCATCCAGCTGCCCGTGCGTTCGAACGACGAGGCGGGGCAGCTTGCTGGCGATTTCAACCGCATGGCGGCAACCCTGGCCAGTAACGAGCGCATGCGCCGCGACTTCATGGCCGACATCTCACACGAATTGCGCACGCCGCTGGCGGTGATGCGCGCCGAGCTCGAAGCCATGGAGGACGGTATCCGCCCGCTCGACGGCAATGCGTTGCGCTCGTTGCAGGGTGAGGTAGGGGCGTTGAGCAAGCTGGTGGACGACCTCTTCGATCTGTCACTGGCCGAGGTCGGCGGCCCCACTTACCGACGTGAACGCATCGACCTGCGGGTGCTGTTGCCTGTTGTCGTCGATGCCTTCGGCGCCAGTTTTGCCGAGCGCGGCCTTTCGCTGGCCCTTGAGTTGCCCACGCAGCCCTTGTGGGTAATGGGCGATGAGTCGCGCCTGGGCCAGTTGCTGCACAATCTGCTGGAGAACAGCCGCCGCTACACCGATGCCGGTGGCCGCACGGTGCTGCGGGCATTTCAGGAGGAAGACCAGGTGCTGGTTCAATGTGAAGACACCGCCCCCGGCGTTGATGAGGCCTCGCTGGCGCGGCTGTTCGAACGCTTCTATCGCGCCGAACGCTCGCGTAATCGCGCCAGTGGCGGCACCGGCCTGGGCTTGGCCATTTGCCGTGGAATCGCCGAAGTCCACGGCGGCAAGCTCACCGCCAGGGCCTCCGCCATGGGCGGCTTGTTGCTGGAATTGGCGCTGCCTGCAGGGGGAGAACTCGCATGAGCCAAGGGCATATCCTGTTGGTGGAAGACGAACCCAAGCTGGCCGCATTGGTCGCCGACTACCTGCGCGCAGGCGGTTACAGTGTCGATCACCTGGCCGACGGCCTGGAGGTGATACCAGCGATTCGCTTGCGCCAGTACGACCTGCTGCTGCTCGACCTCATGCTGCCTGGCCGCAATGGTCTGGATATCTGCCGTGAACTGCGCGGTTTCAGCCACATGCCATTGATCATGATGACCGCCCGCGTCGACGAGATCGACCGGCTGCTAGGGCTTGAGTTGGGCGCCGATGACTACATCTGCAAACCCTTCTCGCCGCGCGAACTGGTGGCCAGGGTCAAGGCGGTGTTGCGCCGTAGCGGGGCACAGTCACCGAACCAGGGACTGGAACTGGATGCCCGCTCGTTCCAGGCGCGCTACCAGGGCGTGGTGCTGGAGCTGACGCCGGTGGAGTTCCGCATGCTTGCCGCGCTGGCGGCGCGCCCGGGGCAAGTGCTGTCGCGGGATCAGTTGATGAACCACATCTACCAGGATCATCGGGTGGTGGCCGACCGCACGGTGGACAGCCATGTGAAGAACCTGCGGCGCAAACTGACCGGGGTCACGCCGGGGCATGACCCGATCAGGTCGGTGTATGGGGTGGGTTACAGCCTGGAGTTCGAATGACCGGCCGCCGTGTAGCACGGCGGCGGCCTCATTGCCCCGTCGCCAGCAGGTTGTCGTGGGTTTGCTGCTCGATCGTGCGCTGGATCTCGCGGGCCAGGGTCTTTACGTCGTGCTGCCCGATTTCCTTGGGCATCACTTCAAAGCCTACCGAGTTGTACAGCCGGCCCCAGGCGGCCTGGGCGTCGGAGTAGGCGGCTTCGCGCTGGTAGCGTGAGAGCAGGAACCGGCCTTCGGCGCGAATCAGTTCAAGCTCGCTGCCCAGCGCCGCGCTGCGCGACGACTGGGCGTAATTGAGCAGGCTCTGGTCCACCCGCAGGCTTTCATCGGCAAAGTCCACTTCCTGGCGTGCCAACTGGTAACGCAACAGGCCCACGCGCACTTGGGTGAGAATGGCCATCGACAGCGCGGTGCGGCGCATGTCGTCGGTCTTTTCCTGGCTTTGTTCAGCGGCCTGGATGTCGGGGTATTGCAACAGCCGCAGCAGGTTCATCGAGACGTTGATGCCGGTCTGGTTCCAGTCGCTGTTGTAGAGGAACTTGTTGGAGTCGTATTCATAGCCGTAGTTGAAGCTCACGTTGGGCCACAGTTGGGCCTTGGCGATCTTCAGGTCGTTCATGCTGACGCGTTTTCGGTACCACTCTTCCATGATCTCGGGGCGACGTTCCAGGGACAGCCGCTCCAGTTGCTCGATGTTGCCGGTCACCAGCGGCAGGGGTTGTTCGCTGCTGTCGGCCAGTACCATCCGGGTGTTCGGTGGCAGCGACATCAGGGCCGCCAGTTCGGCGCGGGCGAACTCCAGGTCTTGTCGGCGCACGGTGAGCATGTACACCGAGTCGAGCAGGGCGCGCTGGTAGGCCAGAATGTCCTGGCGAGGCAGCAGGCCTTTGTTTTCAGCCTCGCGGGCCGAGGTCAGGGCGCGGTGCGTGCGCATCAGCAGGCCGTCCACCTCAGGCAGCAGGCGCTGCGCGCCCAGGGCGCGCCAGTAGGCATTGCGCACGTCCTGCAAAACGTTCTGCGCCACTTTCTCGCGGCGCTCTTCGGCCATGAGGATCTGATCGTTCTTTTGCTGGGTGCGGAAATAGGCCACGCCAAAATCAAGTAGGCTCCACGACAGCCCGAGGCTGTAGAGCATGCGGTAGCGCTCTTCGGAGGTGGATGGGCGCAAGCTGACCTGGCGGTCCTCGATGCCGATCGAGGTGCCGCCGGAGTCGTTGTTACGCCCGGCATAGCCGGCCGAAGCCACCAGGCGCGGCAGCATTTCGTGGCTGGACACGTCACGAAGGTCCGACGCCAGGGCGCTTTCCAGCAACTTGAGGCGGTAGTCGAGGTTGTACTTCAGGGCGCGCGCCGACGCTTCGTAGAAGGTGATTGGCCCGTTGACGGGTTCTTGTTCCTTGTACATGCGCGCCTGGTCGTCGACGACCCGGCGGCGCATTTCGTCCTCGGTGTAGGGCTTGGGCTCAAAGGCCGAGCAGGCACCGAGCAACAGGCTGACGGCAGTGAAGGTGCTCAGGCATTTCAGTGTGTGTGCAGGCATGTGCAGTCCTTGGTCCATCCGTAGAAAGGCATCGGCTTCATGGGGTGTTGCTGCCGCGTCGCTGGGCGGCTTCGCGCAGTTGCGCACGGAAGCCCTTTGCCGCCTGCGGGGGTACTTCATCGGTGGGCACCATGTCGCCAGGTAGCGGTGCCCACAGCGACGGGTCTGGCAGCAACCCGTCGGCCGTCAGGGTGATGACGCCGTGGCGCCCGTCGACCCAGTTCTTGTCTTGCGCACTGCCGCGCTGGCTTTCTTCTACCGCATGGGCCACGAACTGGCCGGTGATCTGGCCGAGCTGGCTGCCGAGCGACTGGCTTTGGATTTCCGGCGTGGCGAACAGGTGCATGTTGCTGCCGTCGGCACTCCACGCCGACAGGGTCAGGGTCTGGTCGACGCGCTCGACAACCGGCGCCACGAAAATCGCCGGGGTGACGTTGGGCAGCGGTGCGCCGTTGTAGGCGTTGTTGCCGTCGCGGTCGAGGTAAGGGCCTGGTGGAATGTAAGGGCTGGAAATATCCAGTGTGATGGTCAGCAAGGCCTGGTCGGTGGCGCCGGCCAGGTCGCTGATGGTGTAGGTGAAATGGTCCTGAAGCACTTGCCCCAGTCCTGCAGCGGCGAGCACCTCGGGGTTGCTCAGGTCGATGGTGTAGGTGTAGCTGCCGTCGGCATTGAGCACCAGGGTGCCATAGCGCCCGGCGATGGGTTGGCCGATGACGCCGGCAGTGCCGCCAGTGTTTTCCTGGCCGGTGCGCACGCCGGTTACGCTCAGCCCGTCGCCACCGTCCACATCGCTGTCGTTGGGTAGCACGTTGCCACTGGTGTGCGGCGCTGGTACCTGGTCGCTGGCGGTGTTGCTGTCGTCGCGGGCCACCGGGTTGTCGTTGGCGCCTTCAATGGTGATGGTCAGGCGCGCATCCGAGGTGACGCCAGCGGTGTCGCGCATGCGGTAGGTGAACACTTCCTTCAAGGTTTCGCCGGCGCTGCGCATGGCCTGCACGGTGGGGTTGTCGTTGTCGACCCGATACAGGTAGCTGCCATCAGCCTTGATCAGCAGCGTGCCGTAAAGCCCCTGAAGCAGCTGGCCGGCGCTTGCGCTGCGGCCGTTCTCGCCGGTGTATTGCACCACCGTCTTGGTTTCGCCGTACTGCGCGCCATCGACGTCGGTGTCGTTGTCCAGCACATTGCCGCTGGGGTCGACCCCGGCTGTGCCATTGTTGACGCCGCCGGCTTCGACTGCGGTGGCGCTGTCGTCGTGGGCCAAGGGGAAGTCGTTGCGGCCATCGATGGTGATGCTCAGCGAGCCGTTGGCGGTGCCGCCCCACAGGTCGGACAGCAGGTAGGTGAAGTTGTCGACCAGGGTCTGGCCACTGATGCGCAGGGCCTGTACCGCCGCCAGGCTGTTGTCCAGCACATAGCTCCAGGTGCCGTCCTGGTTCAAGGTAAGGTCGCCGTACTGGCCGCGCAAGGTCTGTCCGACCTGGCTCGCATCGTTCGGCAGCGGGCCGTTGCCGCTCCAGAACGCCAGCACTTCCAGGGTTTCCGGGAACAGGATGTTGACGCTGTCCGGGTCGCTGTCGTTGTCCATCACGTTGCCACTGGGGTTGCTTCCCGGGACTGCATTGTCGCGGCCGCCGGCTTCGATGGCTTGAGCCTGGTCAGGGCCGGCGACCGGTGGCTGGTTTTCGCCGCGAATGAAGATGGTCAGGGTGGCGGTGTCGTTCAACCCACCGCCGTCGGTGACCTGGTAGGTGTAGCGCTGGATGACGAAGCCCAACGGCCCCAGGGCAATGATGTCGGGGTCGTTGGAGTTGACCACGAAGCGGTAGCTGCCATCGGCATTGAGGGTCAAGGTGCCGTAGTTGGTGGTGACGGTCCTGCTGCCGGTGACCGGGTCCAAAAGCGGGTTGCTGCTTTCGGCGCCCACGCCCACGGCGGTGACTGTCTTGGTGTCATTGGCATCCACGTCGGTGTCGTTGGTCAGCACGTTACCGGTGGGGTTGCGCCCGCCGTTGCCGTCGTCGTCCACGGCCACGGCATAGGCGAAATCGTCGTGTGCCACCGGGGTGTCGTAGCGGCCCTCGATGGTGATCAGGATCTGCGCCTGGGAGCTGGCGCCCGCTGTGTCGTGCATGCGGTAGCTGAAGGTTTCGCTCAGGCGCTCGCCGGCCTTGAGTGCCTGTACGGCCGCCAGGCTGTCGTTGACGGTATAGACATAGTTGCCGTTGGCCGTGATGCGCAGGGTGCCGTAGGTGCCCGCAACCACGGTGGCGCCTGCATTGACCTGGATGAAGGTGCCGCCGGCGGCGAGGGTGCCCAGGTAGATGCCATCGACGCTCTTGCTGTCGCCGGCGTCGACGTCGCGGTCGTTGGTCAGTGCATTGCCGCTGCCGGCCTGGCCGGGCGTGCCATTGTTGGCGCCGCCGGCCTCGATCGCAGTGGCACTGTCACTGACTGCGATGGGGGTGTCGTTGCGGCCGTGGATGACCACGGTGAAGCTGGTGGTGACAGTCTTGCCGTTGCCATCGCTGACGCTGTACTGGAACACCTCGGTAAGCCGGTCGGCGTCGGTGCGCAACGCCTGTACCGCGCTGTTGCTGTTGTTGACCACATAGCGATAGTTACCCTGGGCGTCGAGCACCAGGCTGCCGTAGTTGCCTGCCAGGCTCTGGCCGACGGTGCCGGCGGTTCCGCCCGGGCTGATCACGCCAGTGATGGTCAGGGTATCGCCATCCGGGTCGCTGTAGGCCGAACGGATGCTGCCACTGGGGTTCAGGCCCGGCACGGCATTGTTCAGGCCGCCTGCCTCGATGGCATCGACGGTCACCGGGTTGACCACGGGTGGGTCATTGACCCCGGTGACGGTGATCACCAGCTGGGCCTGGTCGCTGAGCCCGCCGCTGTCGTGGACTCGGTAGGTGAAGATCACGTTCAGGCTTTGCCCGGCGCTCAGCGCACGGATGGCCGGGTCGGCGCTGTTGACCACGAAGGTGTAGGTGCCGTCGGCGTTGAGGGTCAGCTGGCCAAAGTTGCCACTGATCAGGCGATTGTCGGCCAGGCGGGCGACGGTACCGACGATGGAGGCCGGCACGCCACTGGTCACCGGGCTGAGCGTGCCACCGCTGGCCTCCAGGCCGCTGCGTACACCGTCGACTTTCAGCTGGGTGGCGGTGGGGTGGTCGGCATTATCGACGTCGGTGTCAGCACCTATGCCGCCGTTGCCGGTGATGACATTGCCCGTAGCGTTGACCGGGGCCGGGCTGCCGTCACTGGCGCCAGCGGTGGCGCTGCCGCGATCGTCCACGGCAACCGGTGCATCGTTGGCGCCCTGGATGGTGATGACCAGCACAGTCACCGAGTTCAGGCCACCGGCATCGTTCATCTGGTAGGTGAACTGCTCGACCAGGGTGTCGCCCGGGGAAAGCGCCTGAACGGCGGCGTTACTGTTGTTGACCACATAGCGGTAACTGCCATCGGCATTGATGGTGAGTGCGCCGTATGCAGCCTGCACGTTGGCCGCCTGGCCGCTGGCGACCGGGAGAATTCTGCCGCCGCCGGGCCCGTCGTAACGCACCGAGTTGACCTGCTTGGTTTCGCCCAGCGCCACCGAGTCCACGTCGGTATCGTTGGTCAGCACATTGCCGGTGGCATCCCGCCCGGGTGTGCCGTTGTTGGTGCCACCGGCCTCGATGGCGGTACCGGTGTCACCCCTGGCCACGGGCGTGTCGTTGGCACCGTGGGTATTGACCAGCAACTGCGCACTGCTGGTCAGGCCGCCGCTGTCGACGATGTTGTACACGAACACATCACTGACGAAATTGCCTGCGGTACGCAGCGCCTGGACGGCCGGGTTGTCGTTGTCGACCACGTAGCGGAAGCCGCCGGTGGCAGTGATGAACAAGGTGCCGTACGTGCCCTGCACGACGGTGACGCCATTGGCGAGAACCGTGACGCCACCCGGGCTGACGCTGCTGGCGACTCGGGTGACGGTGAGCACATCGTCGTTGGTCGCGATGTCCACATCCACATCGTTGCTCAGCACATTGCCCGTGGGGTTCACGCCGGGGTCGGCATTGTTGAAGCCACCCGCTTCAACCGCGATGGCCTGGTCGTTGTGGGCGACCGGGGCATCGTTGACCGGGGTGAGGACGATGTTCATGACATCGGTGTCGGTCAGCGCATCGCTGGGGTTCTGCCCCGGAATGCCATCGCCGTTGACGGGCTTGTCGCCGAAGTTGCCCTGGTCGTTGGTGACCATGGTCAGGGTTTCTGGCTGTTTGGCGGTGTTGAAGTCCTGGTCGCCCTTGTAATACAGCTGGCCGAGCAGGGCATTGAGTTGCTGCAGCGTGCCGGTGAGCACCAGGCTGCGGCCAGCACCGGCCGGTGGCGTGGCGTTGGCGCCAGGGGCCGTAGCGGTTTGCCAGATCACGCCATGCACCACCGTCAGGGTAATGCTCATGACGCCATTGGCGTTGCCGGCGTTGACGTCCACATCGCTGACGCCCAGGCCGGTGATGTGCAGCACGGTATCTTCCTGGCCTTGCTGGTTGGCAACGGTATTGACCGGTGCCTCGTTCAGATGCACGTAGCCGGCGTTGGCCGTTCCCGTGGAGCCTTCGCCCAGGGACAGGTTGATACTGCCAAGGCCGGCGGACGTGGTGCCGGTGTCGGTATCGATGCGAATGTGGAAGCGATTGTTGGCGGCGACCTGGTGGTCCTGGGCCACCACGACCAGGTAGCTGCCCGAGGGCAGCAGGGCGAACTGATACTGGCCGCCGCTGGCGGTCACGGTGCTGAACGTCCTGTCATCGGCCGTGCCGAACAGGCCATCGGCGCCTGCCCAGGTGAGGTTGACCGCGATGCCATTCAGCCCGGGGCCGTCGGGTGTGATGCTGCTGTTGGCCGATTTGGTGTCATCCCACAGTGTGCCCTGGATCACCCCCATGCCAGCGCCGTCGCTGAGGATGTAGTTATTCAAGCCACTGGCACCATCCTGGCCCGTGCGCTCACCCGTGGCTGCACCAGCGCTGCCGGGCACCGAACCGCCCCAGCCGTTGGTTTCGAAGTTGGTGGGCAGGCTGGTCCAGGTCAGCACGGCGGAGCTGGCGGCATTGTCGGCGATGGTGACATTGGGCACGGTGACGGTGTAGATCACCTGCACCTTGTCGGTGGGGGCCAGCCGGGCGAAGTCGACAGTAATCGACGTGCCGTGGGTAAACGTGACGCCGGCAGGCAAGCTGTTCAGGTTCAGCGCCGTGCCGTTGAGCAGGATGCTTTGTATCTGATAGTTGCTGCCATTGGGAAACTGGTCGGTCAGGTGGGTGTTGTAGGCTGGTATGTCGCCATTCTGCGTGAAGCTCACCGATACCGTGGCGTTGGTTGTTCCGGCGCCTGGTGTCACGTCGATGACGGTTTTGTCCGGCTTGGTGAAGTTCGGCTCGACCACGCGCTCGAACAGCGTGTCGCTCTTGCCACGGTCCACGCCGCCATTGATACCGACATGCTCGTGGGCGGAAACCCCCAGGTTGGTACCGGCCTGATTGCTGGCAACGTTGCTGACCCGTACGTTGAACTCCAGCACCACGCCTTCGATGTCGGGGTCGTTGATTTCGTTGTTGGTCACGTTGCCGAGGCTGAACGTCACGGTCTGGCTACCGTCGGCGTTGGTGGTGATCACCAGGCGCCCGTTGTTGATGTCGAAGACCCCGGTTGGCACCGCCCCGGACAGGTCCGGTCGAATGCCCAGGGCCACGTCGCTCAACTCGTTGCCCTGCATGCTCAAGGTGCCGCTGCTGATCAGGTTGCTCGCATCGGTGGTCAGCCCCGAGGCGGTGTTGGAGACGAAGGCGATGAGAATTTTATTGAGGCTGGCGGGAATGAACTCCAGGCCTGCGGCAAGCTCGATGCGAATCTGGTAGTCGGGGTTGTCGCCGGTGGGCACCAGCACCGCGACGCGATAACGCACGATTTCGCCGATCACCACGTTTTCGCTGACGCCACTGGTGTCGGTGCCGCCACTGCTGTTGGTGGCCGGTGCGGTGTCGGCAACGCCACCGACCCGAGAGATACGCACGCCATTGCTGACCGGGAACACCAGCAGCGATGTGACGCGATAGTCATTCAAAACGCCACTGTTGAGCACGCCGTCGGCGCCACTGCGCTCGCCATTGGTTGTATCGACCGTGCTGTTGCTGCCGTTGAGGCTGGTCCAGCGCACATCCACGGCATTGGGGAACGCCGCTTCACCGGCTGCACTCGCATTCACGGTGCCTCTGAGCTGCAGGACGATGCTGCCACCGTTGGCGATGTCGATGTTGGCCCCGCTGATGCTGGTCAGTTGGCCGTTCTGGATGGTGAAGTCCGCAGTACCGTTCGAGCTTGCACCACCGCTGTTGATCACATTCCGGAGTGTTATGTTGCTCAGTTCGGTGGGCAGGCCGTCGAGCAGGCTGATGTCGAATGCATCGGTACCCGAGGTATTGCTGATGACGATCTCGAAGTCGACCACGTCGCCATCTTCATAGCCGCCGAACACCGGGGTCGAGGTGATCTGCTGGGTCACCGTGAGCGTCGGTTCGACGATGGTCACGCTGGGCTGCTGGCCGCTGTTGACGGTGCGGTCCAGCGCCGTGGCGCCATTGGGGGTATTGCCGTCCGGGTCGCTGTAGACCAGCTGTGCGCCATTGTTGAGCGTGGTGCCTTGCTGGTTGCCGGTGACGTTGCTGGCCACCAGAACCAGGCGAATCACGAAGCTGTTGTTGCCGACGACGTTGTCGGCCGTGGCCCCGGCGCTGCTGAACACCAGCATCAGGTCGGCGCCGTCGGCCCCGTTGGGTGTGAGTGGGTTGACGCTGAGGCTGCCGTTGAAGTTCGCCGCCAACGCCGCGCTGCCTGCGGTGGTGGTGATGATCTGGTAACCCAGGTTGCCGTTGAACCGTGGGTCCAGGCGCAGGCCTGGGGGAATCAGGTCGTTGATGCGCAAGCTGGCGGTGGAGCCTTCGGGCAGGGTGACCACGATGTCGTAAGTCATGCTTTCGCCGATCACCAGGTTGCTGCCGCTGGTGTGCGCGGCACTGGAATCGTCGTTGCTCAGGCTGCCGTTTTTGTAGGTCTTGGTGATGGTGGGGGCGGCAATTTGCTGGTTGGCGGTTTCCACCAGGTCGGTGGGGGTGAAGTCCTGGCCACCGTTGACGCTGGCGTAGTGGGTCAGCGCTGCGCTGCTTTGCAAGGTGCGGGAGGCCAGGATGGAATTGCTTACCGTGACGTCATAGGTGATCACCACCACGTTGGCACCGGACAGGTCGTTGGCCGTGCCGCTGCGGCCGGCCAGCAAGGTGGCCTGGCCATTGGCGTCGAGGAAGGTGATGGTGTTGCCGCTGACGCTGTAGTCGGTGCCCCGTACCAGCAGGGTGCCGTCACCGCGGTAGATCTGCAGGTTGGCCGCTGTCAGGCTGCCGCCGGCGAAGGACAGGCCGGCGGGCAGGGTGATGCTGGTGCTGACGTCGTAGGCGCCGCCGCCGCCGCTGTTCTTCAGCGCCGTGGCCAGGCGCAGGCGGTCGGCGCCGTCGATGCCGCTGACATTGCCGTCCACCGCCGCAAGGCTGGTGACGCTGCCGCTGAACGGTCTGCCGCTGGTGCCCGGCGCGGTCCAGGTGCCGGTGGTGCCGGTGACCGTGCCGTTGCTGCTCGATACCACGCCGTGCTTGATGTCCAGCACAGGCTCTGCGACCGACTCGATCACCGCCACGTCCGAAGAGGTGAGCACGGTCTTGTCCACCGTGGTGGTCTGGCTCGACTGCGCCAACACGTCAAGTGCGCGCTGGTCGGCGAACGGCTGGTCACCCACCACCATGGTGAACTGCACTTGCACGGTGCCGCCATTGAGGCCATTGGAGACGAAGTTGCCGAAGTTGAACACGATGGAGTTGCCGGGCCCGGTGGTGACGCTGTCGGGCACATCGCCAATGGTGTTGCCACTGCCCAGGCTCCATTGGCCGATGCCTGTGCCGTTGCTCCAGGTAATGCCACTGGCATTGAGCAGCGGCAGTGGCAGGTAGGCGGTGAGGGTGAAGTTCTCGTAGTCGGCGACCAGCAGGTCGTAGGAAATGGTGAACGTCACCACATCGCCGGGGCGCAGCTCGCCATTGGCGGGCGGGTTGGTTCCATTGACCCGGGTCAGCTCGATGTCGACGTTGGACGTGTCGATGGTGCTGGTGGTACTCGAACCGTCGGTTTGCTGGCTGCCGAGGTTGAGAGGATCCCGCAACACGGTGGCGGCCACCGTGGCATTGTTGCCGATGCTGTCGCCTTCGTTGAGCTGGTCGTGGGGCGGATGGTCGGTGGTATAGGTGGTGTCGATCACCGCGTCGTAGACGATGCTCAAACGGGTGGCGCCGTTTTGTTGCGTGTCGTTGCCGTACAGGTCGCCGAACAAGGCCGAGACGCCAGCGCCTGAAGTGGCCCGGCGGATGGACTCGGCGATGTCAAACACCAGCGTGGTGCTGCCGTCGGCGTTGGCCGTTTGGGTGTAGATCAAGGCAATGCTCTGGGACACGCCATTGGCCTGGATGACCATGGTCGGCGGGTTGCCCAGGCTGAACGTCTGGCCATCGCTGAGCAGGTCGGTGACGGTGAAGCGCCCTTGCTCGAGGATGTTCTCGCCGAAGGCGAAGAAGTCGGAAATCGCCACGTCCATGATGTAGCGCAGGGTGTCGCCGGGCGTCAGCCCAGGGGTGCCCACGTCGTTTTGCAGGTTCACCTGTTTGAGCAGGGTGATGGACTTGGCCACGAAGGTGATGCCCTGGCCGTTGCCGGTTTCGCTGAACGGGTAGCCATCCGGGTCGGTCGGGCGATCGCGTGGGTCCAGCGGGTTCCAGTCGCCGGTCACGGTGGCGGTGCCGAAACTGATGGTGACCGGGTTGCCGGTGGCCGGGTCGATCACTGGCCGGCCATTGGCGTCGATCTCGGGTACGTAGAAGCTGACCTGGGTATTGCTGGCGGCGCTGAGGGTGTCGTAATGGATACTGTAGCTGCTGATGAAGGCATCCGGGTTGGCCAGTGCCGCAGCGATGGCGGCCGGGTTGGTCAGCACCGTGCCATCGTGCAGGGTCACCGAGGTCAGGGTGCCCCCGGCGCCTGGGGTGATGGCGCTGACATGCACTTGGTCGGGCACGGTCTGGGTGACCGTCACATTGGTCAGCGTCTGCCCGGGGGCCGGGGTCACGGTGACGGTCTGGGTGCGGGTGTAGTTCGGGCCGGTGACTGTCTCGCCTTCGGGCATGTTGACCGTTTGCGTGACCTTCAACAGCGTCGGTGTGACGATGAAACTGTGCAGCGCCGATTCGACCAGGCTCGGGTCTTGCGCCGGGTTGTTCAGCGAGTCGTTGCCGTACTCGAAACCGGCGCGGGTGTTGATGGTGAGGTTGGGTGCACCATCGGAGTAGGTGGTGTCGGCCAGGTTGCTCAGGCGTGCGCTGATCTGGATGTCGATGCTCGGTTGGCCGCTGGTGACACTGGCATAAGGCAGCTGCAGCACCACCATCTGGTCGCCGGGCTTCATGCCGACACTGGTGGCGTTGATCACCAGGGCTTTGCCGCTGGCATCCTTGGCGAAGGGGTGGGTGGCATTGCCGCTGGCATCGAAGGTGAGCACCACAGCGTTCACTGCCTGCCCGAGGTAGGTGGCAGAGACGAATAAGGCGCCATCGTTGCCGTCCCGCCCGGTGGCTGGCATGAACAGGTCGATGTAGGGGGCGTAGCCTTCCTGAGTCGAAGGGTTGGTGAAGCTGACGGTGAAGTTGAACTGCTCACCGATCGGCACCGTTGCGCCACCACTGCTCAGGCTGGCGGTGGGGCTGGCATTGGCCAGCAGGCCCTGGAAGCGGTCCAGGGTCGAAGCGGCCAGGGCGATGGACTTGTCCACTTCGCCGCTGCTCACCTCCAGACGCCAGTCGCCCCCGGCCAGCGTGCTGCCGGTGGCATTGCTCGATGCGCCGACGTCGGCACCGGTGTAGCGGGCCAGTTCATTGACCAGGGCCTGGCCAGCAGTGCCTGCGCCGACATCGCAGCCATACAGCTGAATGTCCGCGCCAGCATTGAGTTCGCCTTGCCAGGCACTCAGGCGGTCACCCAACTGGTCGACCGTCTGCGCCGTGAACACCTGGTTGCCCAGGGTGAACTGGCCGGAGGCGCCGTGGGAAAACACCTGGATCGAGTCCACCTTGCCCAGGTGCGCCAGGGCATTGCTGATGGCGGCGATGGCGTCCTGGCCGGCATCCACCACCAGCGCGGTGGTGCCCACCGGCAGGTTGGCCAGCAGCTGGTCGCGGTTTTCCACGCGGGCATCGACCACCACCAGGTTGCGTGATGCACCGGTGGGCGCTGCTGTGCGGGCCTCGCTGGCGGTGGGCGCGGGGTGGCTGCTGTCCTTGGCCTCGCCGCTGCTGGTATCACTGTGTTGTTGATCTACAGCCACCGCGGCTGCACCGTCGAACAGAATGCGTTGCTCCAGGGCAAGCGCATGGGACCGCGGGCGGAAGAGGTTGGCCAAGCCGGCCTTGTGATTGCTGTCCATTTCGATACCTGCTCAGGATTTCAACGCCAGATTCAAGGCTAGAGCAAGCGTAGACGGTTTTTTGTCGGTGAAGGGTGGGTGCGACGGTGAGCTGGCGCCGGGACAAAAGTTGTAGCTAATAAGTAGGATATGCAAGCGTCGGGGTCATTAGTTCATATTAAATATTGTGTCGAGTTGAAACCGATGTCAGAATGCGCGCCGCGCGCACGCACAGTGGTCGATAGTCACTGGTGTGGCCTTATTTAAACTTGCTGTAAGTATGTGATGCTGTTCACGTTTTTGATCTGGCAAGTTTCGCTGAGTAATGGCGTTTAGGCATTATCCAGCATACAGGGAAGACTTTATAAGCCTCGGCCTGCAAAGGCTACAAGGAGCTATTCATGAGCGTTACAGAACAAACCCAAGACGTCGCCACCTACAGTGCTAAATGGCAGGAACGCTTTGCGTTCTTTGATGCGCACGGCGCACCCAATGCACCGACTTACAAAGAAGCGTTGAAGCAGTTGCCATTCAAGAAGAAGATTTTGGTCAATGGCAACTTCATTGCGTTCTTCTTCGGCCCTATTTATCTGTTCGTACTGGGGCTGTGGAAAAAGAACCTGGCGTTGTTGGGTATCATTATTCTGGCGTCCATGGTGGTCGATATTCTGTTCGGCCTGGCCGGTATGGAAACGCCAAAGCCGGTCGATGCCGGCTTCGGTATGGTGGTTAACTTGCTTTATGCCCTATCGACCAACTACGCCTACTACCTGAAAGAGCGCAAGGGCGAACAAGGTTGGAACCCGTTCAAAGGGATGCGCTGGTAACAGGCACGCCCTGAGCAAGCCCAAGCGCAGTGCATTCTCCGATGAAATGCACTGCGCTTTTTGCGTTTGCGCGTCAGTCCAGCACGTTGTGCAGCACTTCGTAGATCACCCCCGTGGCCAAGGTCACCAGCAGCAGGTCGGTGCCCGCCTGTTGCCATTCATAGCCGTCGTAGTGGGGTAGGCGGCCCAGCAGACGGCCATCGAGTTTCTTGGCAATGCCTGGCGGCAAGGGTTTACCGCGTGCCAGGTTCTTCTGGATGCCCGGTGGCAGTGCGGTGCCAGCGCTCCAGTATTTGCGGTTGTCGTCGAGAATGATGCGCACGCCGCCGACATCGATTGAAGGGCCACCGTGCCAGTCATTGCTGCCGCCCTGATGCCCCGAATTGCCATGTTGGCCCCCTTTGTCATGGCCTTTGCCTGGGTCGGCGAGCAGTGCGGGGCTTGCACCAATCAGCAGCAGGCTGAGGGCGGTCGATAACAGGGTTTTCTGTTTGAGCATCTCGGCTTTTCCTTGAGCACGGAAGGGTCTGCGACAGCTTAGCCAACACGCGGTCTGGTCGAAAGTCAGTGCGGCTGTGTTTGGCGCGCTGCATTTCGTCGGCTGGCGGAAAACTAAATCATTGTTCGCGAGTCTGAAGGCGATCCCACCTCGCCTTTGGAGGCGTACACATAATGAAAAAAACCTTGGTAGCCGTGTTTGCCTGTGCCTTTGCACTTGGGAGTGCGGCGTTGTTACCGGCTGATGTTTCACCGATTGGTTCGGCCTACGCCAAAGGTGGTGGCGGTGGCGGTGGCGGTGGTGGCGGTCATGGCGGTGGTGGTGGCCACGGTGGCGGCGGTGGCAACGGCGGTGGCCACGGTGCCGGTTCGGGTGGCAGCGGCAATGGCAACGGCAAGGGTTTGTCCGGTGACCATGCGGGCAAGGCCAGTCGCGACCATGGCGTAAGCGGAAATCACTACGGCAGCACCCGCAATAACGACCGTGGGCATGGCACCGCCACGTCCGGCGTTGCCCACTCCAAGGATACCCGTGGCCTGGCCAAGTCGACCGCTGTGTCGCGCACCACTCCGGGCGATCACAACAGCAAGGGCTTGAGCAACGCGGTTGGCTCGTCCTCCAAGAACGACCGCTGACCGGCTGTTCCAGGCTGCTTTGCAGCCAGGCACCGTGTTGCCTGTATCGCCGGCAAGCCGGCTCCCACATGGGCTGCGACGATCTTGAGATCACTGCAGCTCCTGTAGGAGCCGGCTTGCCGGCGATGAGGCCGGTACCAGCACAGCAAAGCCATTGAGGCCGATTGCGCATTGGTTTTTCTCCTTCAGGCACTATGCATGTCTTGAAGGCACCACCCAATCAATACGCTTGTCCCGCTCGGCTACCCATCATCTGCCGATAACGCCGGGTTCTACGCAGGGTGGACCACTGTTCCAGCAACAGTGCCCGCAGCGGCGAGGCATCCGGCTTGGGCCGGTTGCCACTGGCGAGCCTGCGCATCTGCAGCTTCACCAGCGACATATACGCGAGCGCAGCCATCGCCTTGCGCTTCCAGCGTATCGGTGGCAACTCGGCGGTGGCCGCTGACTCGCCGTTCTGCCAGCGCCGTGGCAGGGCCGGGTCGACTGCCAGCGCGGTGGCGATACCCGCCATGGCGACACCACTTGCCAGAACCTGCTCGACAACCGGCAAACGGCGAATGCCACCGGTCACCATCACCGGCATGCGGGCAATCGCGGCAATTTCGCGGGCGAACTCCAGGAAGTAGGCTTCGCGCGCCAGTGTCCGGCCGTCCCGGGCATCGCCCTGCATGGCCGGGGCTTCATAGCTTCCGCCCGACAACTCGACCAGGTCCACTGCCAGCTCGTTGAGCCACAGCACCACCTGACGCGCATCGGCCGGCTCGAAACCGCCGCGCTGAAAGTCTGCCGAGTTCAGTTTCACGGCCACCGCAAAGCTCGGTGACACTGCAACCCGCACGGCCTTGACCACCTCCAGCAACAGTCGCGCGCGGTTTTCCAGGCTGCCGCCCCAGCGGTCCTTGCGCTGGTTGCTCAACGGCGAGAGAAACTGGCTGAGCAGGTAGCCATGCGCAGCATGAATCTGTACCCCGCTGAAGCCGGCCTGTTCGGCCAGTGCCGCGGTGCGGGCGAAGCGCTGAATGATCTCGGCGATCTCGCTTTCGTCCAGTGCCTTGGGCAGGGCAAATAGCTTCGACAACCCGCCCATCTCTAGCGCAACCGCCGAAGGCGCCACGGTGGGCTGCCCGAGGTTGGCCTGCATCTGGCGTCCGGGGTGGTTGATCTGCATCCAGAACTGCGCGCCATGGGCTCGGCCGACGCGCGCCCACTGGCTGAAGCGCTGCAGTTGCTGGCTGTCATCGAGCATCACACCGCCCGGGCCGGTCATGGCCCGCGGGTCGACCATCACGTTGCCGGTCAGCAACAGGCCGGCACCGCCCTCGGCCCAGGCCTGGTACAGGCGCAGCAACTGGTCGGACGGCGTCTGGTCCTGGTTGGCGAGGTTTTCTTCCATGGCGGCTTTGGCGATGCGGTTGGGTATGAGGCTGCCGTTAGGCAGTTGCAACGGCTGGAAAGGGGTCATGATGCGCTCCGTTCAGGGTGCCGTGCATCGGTTACTGCGCGGCGGGGCTGTGTTGCGCTGAAGCCTAAGGTTAAAGTAAACCTTAAGGTCAATAGAGGAATCGCACCCCCGATGAAAATTGGTGAACTGGCCCGTCGCACGGGCCTGAGTGCATCACGCATCCGCTTTTATGAAGCCAGCGGCCTGATCGAGGCCCGGCGCCTGGGCAACGGTTACCGCGACTACCCCGAAGATGCCGTGCAGCGGCTGGAGGTGATTACCTGCGGGCAGCAGGCAGGCTTCAGCCTGGAAGAGATGCGCGCACTGACCCTGGAACCCACCGGCGGGGCCAACCGCCATGAGCGTTTGTTGGCCAGCCTCAAGGGCAAAGTGGTGGAAATTGAAGCGATGCAAGCGCGTCTTGCGCAAAGCCGCACGCACCTGCTGGCGTTGATTGCAGGCATAGAGGGTAAGCCGGTAGACATCAGCTGTGAGGAAAACGCCCAGCGCCTGCTCGCACGTCTGCGGGAGAATGACGAGCCGCACAGTCAGGCAACTTGAGGTTCAAGCCTGCGGCAGCTCGAACCCGGCAATGGCCCGCCCAAGTTTCAACGCCTGGGCATGCAGCACCCGCATCAAGTGCAGTGACGCCTGAGACGGTGGCTCGAAGCGCGAGTAGACGAAACTGATATCGAAGTGAATTTCCTCTGCCAGCGGCACCACCTTCAGCCCGCTGTCCTGCGCCACGAACTCGTCGATCAGTGTCAGGCCCATGCCTTGCTTGACCAGCGCCACGGCTTCGTTGGCATTGGTGAAGGACAGCAACGACTCAAGCTGCAGCCCCCGGCGCCGAATTTCCTCGGCCAGCAACCGGCCAAACGGCATGTCGGGCCTGAACAGCAGCAGCGCGTGCCCCTGCAATTGATGCAGGGCCAGCGATGGTTCCTGGGCCAGGGGGTGGTCGGCAGGCATCACCGCGACCATGCGCCCGCGCATGAACGCCTGGGACACCAGGTGGTCGTGCATCACCGGCAGCGCTGCAATCGACAGGTCGACTTTTTTCGACAGGATCTGGTTGGGCATTTCGTTCATCAACGAGGTCTGCCACTCGATGGTCAGCGATGGCGACTCGCGTTTGAGTTGGGCCAGTGCCCTGGGAATCACCACCGTCGACAACGAGGCGCTGCACGAAATACGCAAGTTGCGCTGGCTGCCCGAGGCCAGTGACAGCGCACATTCGTTGACCTGCAGCGCCGCCTGGTACACCCGTTCGACTTCGCGGAACAGGATGTTCGCCTCAACAGTGGGGACCAGGCGGTTGTTGATGCGCTCGAACAGGCGATACGCCAGGCGCCCCTCGATGTAGTGGATCAGCTTGCTCACGGCGGGCTGGGACACGTACAGCATTTTCGCCGCGGCACTGATCGAACCGGTCAGCATCACCGCGCGAAACACCTCCATATGCCGCAGTTTGAACACCATCGCGCTGGATTCGGGGCTTTCCTGGCCGGGGAACATGGGTATTACCTTTGGTTATGGTTTCTGCCATCTGTGTATGAGCGCCCAAAGCAGACGCACAGTATCTTCGTGCTTATCCGGTCGCCCTACCGGCGAACAATAACAAGATCTGCATGCAGGCGCAGCGGCGCCTGCCGGGAGCTGCGTGTGAACATCTTTGACGAACCGAAGATCGATTGCCATAACCATTTGTTTGACCCCGAGCGGTTTCCCTACCACCCGGACGCGCCTTATGCCCCTTCAGGCCAGGAAGTCGCCACCCTGGAGCAGTTCTCCCAGGTGATGGACGCCTATGGTGTGCAGCACGCCTTGCTGGTCGGGCCCAACAGCGGCTACCACACCGACAACCGCTGCCTGCTCGATGCGCTGGCGCGGGGGCAGGGGCGGTTCAAGGGTGTGGCGGTGGTCGAGGCTGATATCAGCCTGGGCCAGCTCGCTGCATTGAAGGAGCAGGGCGTGGTCGGGGTTGCGTTCAACCCGGCGCTGTATGGGGTGGGCTGCCTCGAGGGCAGCGAAGGCTTGTTCGGCAAGCTCGCCGAGCTTGACCTGTTCGCCCAGATCCAGGTGTGCGAAGACCAACTGCTGGACATCCAAACGCTGCTGTTGCGCATGCCCACGCGCTTGCTGATCGACCACTGCGGCCGCCCGGATGTCGCTGCAGGCCTGCAACAGCCAGGCTTTCAGGCGCTGCTGCGGCTGGCGGGGTCAGGCCGAGTGAGCGTCAAGCTTTCGGGCATGCAGAAGTTCGCCGCGCCGCACGCACTGCTTGAGCAAAGCGCCGCATACGTACAGGCCTTGATCGAGGCCTTCGGTGCGCACGCCTGCGTGTGGGGGTCGGACTGGCCCTTCATTCGCCAGCGCTCGCGCGTCGACTATGGCCCTTTGCTGAAACTCGCCGAACGCCTGATGCCTGACCCCGGTCAGCGCCGCCAGATCATGTGGGACACCCCCAGGCGCTTGTTCGGCTTTGCCTGATACCCGCGATGCCATTCCAATAACAAGAGAGCAACGTCATGAACACTGAGCACAACATCGGCTTGGGTGTGTTCGACACCCCTGCGCGCGTGCAGCAAAGGACGCGTACCCGCTTCATGATCCTGGCGCTGATATCCGGCGGCACCATGATCAACTACCTTGACCGCAGCGTGATGGGTATCGCCGCGCCCAGCATCAGTGCCGACATTGGCTTGAACGCGGCGATGATGGGCGTGATCTTCTCGGCGTTTTCCTGGACCTACGCCGCCGCGCAGATTCCCGGCGGCATTCTGATCGACCGACTGGGCACCAAGCTCACCTACTGGCTGGCGCTGACGCTGTGGTCGCTGTTCACCGGCCTGCAAGGCCTTGCCCACAGTTTCCTGTCGCTGCTGGGCCTGCGTTTTCTGGTGGGCGTGACCGAAGCCCCGTGCTTCCCCACCAACAGCCGCGTGGTCGCCACCTGGTTCCCGCAAAGCGAACGGGCCCGGGCGACCGGTATCTATACCTTCGCCGAGTATGTCGGGCTGGCGTTTCTCACACCGTTGCTGTTCTGGGTGCTGCATGCCTACGGCTGGCGCTTTCTGCTGATGGCCGTTGGCCTGATGGGCATTCTGTATGGCCTGGTCTGGTGGCGCAAATACCACGAGCCACACCAGTCGAGCAGCGCCAACCAGGCCGAACTCGATTACATCGCGCAGGGTGGCGGCGTGGTCGATGGCGGACAGAAGGCCACGGTGTTTCGCTGGTCGCAGATTCCGGCGCTGCTCAAGCACCGCAACATGCTCGGCATCTGCCTGGGGCAGTTCGCCTGCAACTCGACCAACGTGTTCTTCCTGACCTGGTTCCCGACCTACCTGGTGACCGAGCGGCACATGCCCTGGCTCAAGGTCGGCTGGGTCGCGGTGCTGCCGTTCATTGCCGCTTCGGTGGGTACCCTGGTCGGTGGCTGGTTGTCCGACGCCTTGCTGCGCCGTGGCTACTCGCTGAATGTCGCCCGCAAGTTACCGGTGATCGCAGGCCTGCTAACGGCATCGATCATCGTCCTGGCCAACTATGTGGAGTCCGATGCGCTGGTGATCGCCATCCTGTGCATTGCCTACTTTGCCCAAGGCATGTCGGCGCTGGCCTGGATGATCGTTTCCGACATCGCGCCCAAAGGGCTGCTGGGCCTGAGCGGGGGGCTGTTCAACCTGTTCGCCAACGCTGCCGGCATTGTCACTCCGTTGACCATCGGCATCATCGTCTCGACCACCGGCTCGTTCGTCTGGGCCCTGGCGTTCGTGTCCTGCATCACCGCGCTCGGTGCGCTGTGCTACCTGTTCATGGTGCGCGACCTGCGTCGCCTGCCGCAAATCCCCTGTGTCGAAAATGGAGCCAAACAATGAGCCAATCCCTTCAAGGACAGACTGCAATCGTGACCGGCGGCATGCGTGGCATTGGCCTTGCCATTGCCCGGCGGCTGCACGCCGAAGGTGCCCAGGTGGTGATCTGGGACCTGCGGGTCGACGGCTGGGACGGCGCCGAAAGCGGTTTCGAGCCGGTGTTGCGCCAGGCCGTGGACGTGTCCTCGTTGCCAGCGGTGGAGGCGGCGTTCGCCGATGTGGTAGAGCACACCGGTAGGGTCGACATTCTGGTCAACAACGCTGGCATCAACGGGCCGGTGGTGCCGTCGTGGGAGTACCCGGCAGAGGCCTGGGACAAGGTCATCGCCATCGACCTCAACAGCGTGTTCTATTGCTGCCGCACCGCCATCCCGCACATGCGTGCCCGGGGTTACGGGCGGATCGTCAACATCGCCTCCATGGCCGGCAAGGACGGTGTGCAGTACATCTCGGCCTACTCGGCCGCCAAGGCGGGTGTTATTGCCTTCACCAAGGCCGCCGCCAAGGAGCTGGCACAGGATGGCGTGCTGCTCAATTGCGTGGCGCCGGCCATGGTCGAGACGCCGCTGATGGCGGAAATGACCCCCGAACACATCGCCGCGAGCAAGGCCAAGATCCCCATGGGGCGGTTCCTCAAGGCCGAGGAAGTGGCCAACATGGTGACCTGGATCGCCGGGCCAGAATGCAGTTTCACCACCGGGTTCGTGTTCGACCTGAGCGGTGGGAGGGCGACCTATTGACCAGCCTGGGGGTTGCTCACCTCACCGCTCTGGACCTCGCGCCCGTGACCTTGGTGCGCGAGGCCGGGCGTGCGGGGTTCGCTTCGGTGGGCTTGCGGCTGCACCCGGTGATGCCGGGGGCGGTTGCCTACCCGCTGCCGCCTGCCAGCGCCCAGCTGCGCGAGCTGCTGGCGGTGATGGATGGCGAGGGGGTGGGCGTCAACGACATCGAATTCGTTTCCCTGACACCGGAGGTGGTGGTTGCCCAGTACGAGCCACTGCTGGCGGCGGGCGCACAACTGGGGGCCGTCAGCCTCACAGTATCTGGGGATGACCCGGATTGCTCGCGGCTGGCAGACAACTTCGCCGCGATGTGCCAACTGGCCGAACGCTACGCACTGCGGGTAGACCTTGAGTTCATGCGTTGGCGGCCGGTGGCGAACCTGCAGCAGGCGGTCGCCGTGCTGAAGGCGGCCGGGCAGGGCAATAGCGGTGTACTGGTCGATACGCTGCACCTGTTTCGCTCCGGGGGCGATGCGACGGCCATCGCCCAGGTTGAGCCGCGCTACCTACGCGCCGTTCAATTGTGCGATGCCCCTGTGCAGGCGCCGCCCGAGGCGTTGATCGTGCAGGAGGCGCGGGAGGGGCGCCTGCTGCCAGGCCACGGGCAACTGGCCCTGGCGCAGGTGATGGCCGCGCTGCCCGCTGATGTGCTGGTGAGTGTGGAAACGCCATCGGTGCAGCTGCAAGGCACAGAGCGCCTGAGCAAGGCCTACCACTTCACGCGATCATGGCTTGCCAGCGGCAACGCGCAGACAAAGGGGTAACCACAGCGCCCAGATCGGCGCCAGCAGCAAGGCGGTGGCCCAAGCCCCCAAGGGAAGCTCGACGCCCGCCAGCGGTGCGCCAGTAACGTAGGCCAACGGCCCGCCGAGCAACCCTAGCAGCACGCCATACCAGGCGGGCTGCCGGGCCCAGGCCAGGCTGTGGCGCAACCCGCTGGCCAGCACCAGCCACAGCATGGCCAGCCACAGGGGCAAAGGTGCATGGGCGAATGCGAATACCCCCAGCGCCCCTAACCCGGCATCCAGCAGGCAACCGAGCACGCCCACACGCAACAGCGCACTGGCCTCCGCACGCGGGTTGCGGCAACTGCCCACATGCACCGCCAGGCCGATTGCCACCCCCGCCAGCAGCCAGGGATGCCGGGCGCCCAGCACGCAACCCCACCAGCCAGCCTGCAGCCACAAGGCGTTGCCGACCAGCCAGGCGCGCGACATGTTCAGGCATCCAGCACCGGTGCCCGACGCGCATTCGGTGCCGCCCACAGCAACTGAGCCACGCCGATTGCCCTTTCCTCGAAACCGCCCTGGCAATAGCACAGGTAGAACTCCCACAAGCGCTGGAAGGTTTCGTCATAGCCCAGCTCCAGCAAGGCCGAGCGCGACTGGCGCAGGTTGTCGCGCCAGTGCCGCAGGGTGCGCGCATAGTCCAGGCCGAAGTCCTCCATGTGCACCAGGTTCAGCGCGGTCTGGCGGCCGGCGATGTCCAGCAGCACGCTCAGCGAGGGCAGGGCGCCGCCGGGGAAGATGTAGCGCTGAATGAAGTCCACCGAGCGCCGCGCCTGGACGTAGCGCTGGTCACGGATGGTGATGGTTTGCAGCAGCATCAGGCCATTGTCCTTGAGCAAGGCGGCGCACTGGCGAAAGTACGTGGGCAGGTAGCGGTGGCCGACGGCCTCGATCATTTCGACCGACACCAGCTTGTCGAAATGCCCGCGCAAGTCGCGATAGTCCTCGCGCAATACCGTGATGCGTTGCTCCAGGCCCAGCGCCTGCACACGCTTGAGGGTATGCGCGTACTGCGCTTCGGAAAGGGTGGTGGTGGTGACCCGGCAGCCGTGCTGGGTGGCGGCGTGGATGGCCAGGCTGCCCCAGCCGGTGCCGATTTCCAGCAGGTGCTCGTCGGGCTGCAGGTCGAGCTTGCGGCAGATGCGTTCAAGCTTGTTCAACTGCGCGTGCTCAAGGCTTTGCTCGGGGCTTTCGAACTGCGCCGCCGAGTACATCATGGTGGGGTCGAGCAGGCGTTCGAACAGCGCATTGCCCAGGTCATAGTGGGCCAGGATATTGCGCCGCGCACCCTGGCGGTTGTTGCGGTTGAGCCGGTGCAACAGGCGCAGGGCCGGGCGCCCCAGGCGGGCCAGGCCGCCCTCCATGGCGTCGAGCACCGCAAGGTTGGCGACGAACACCCGGGTGACCGCCGCCAGGTCGGGGCTGCGCCAGTAGCCGTGGAAATAGCCCTCGCCGGCGCCAATCGAGCCATTGCTGGCCACCAGGCCCCATGCCGCCTCGTCGACCACCTCGATTTCAGCCCAGAGGGTGCTGCCAGCGTCGCCGAAGGTCCACTGCCGGTCCTGGCAGATCAGTCGCAGGTGGCCGTGGCGAAGCCGGCGCAACTGAGCGAGTACTGCGCTTCTGGCCAGGTTGCCGAGCAGCGAGCTCAGGCAACCTGGCTTGCTAACGCTCAGGATGGGAAGTGACATGCTTGGATTCCTCACGAACAGGTTGGCCAAGGCCCAGGTCGCCATGGCTTGCGGTGTGCTGATGCAGGGGCGTGCGTTTGAGCAGCAGGCGCAGCGCCTGCCAGTAGATGGCCGCCAGGGTGACCAGGCTCATCCACGGAAAAGCCAGCACGTGACGGCGCAGGGCAGGTGCATCCAGGGGTTGACGCTTGAGCGCCAGGTCGGCCTCGAACACTTTGCCGGCCCCACGCCAGTTCTCCATGTGAATGCGCACATGCTGTTGGTTGACGAAAAAACGCAGGCGGTATTGCATGTCCAGGGGCATGAAGGGTGAGACATGAAAGGCCTTGGCCAGCGCGAACTGCCCGGCTTCGCCAGCGGTAACGGGCAGCACATAGTGGAAGCGTTCGCGCCATGGCGTATTGCGCACTTCCAGCAGGATTGCCGCCAGTTGCCCATCCAGGGCATGGCAGAAATAGAAGCTCACCGGGTTGAACGACAACCCCCAACTGCGCGGCTGGGTCAGCAGGTGCACTGGGCCTTCTGGCACTTGCCCGGTGGCGCGGCCCACCAGTATCCGGGCGGCCTCGGCCAGCGAGGTGCCATGCCGGGTCAGGGCCGGCAGGTAATCGCGCTCGCGCCAGCTCATCGGGGCCAGGCGTGCACTGCCGAGCAAGCGCGACAGCCCCAGCAGTTCGCGCTGCTCGTCCAGGTCCAGATAAAGCATGCCGACCTGGTAGCGAAAGCCATGCATATGCGGCTCGAAACGCCGGTGGCTGACCCAGCCTCGGCACAGGCTGCTGTTCACAGGTGCTCTCCAAAGTGCCTGGCGACGCGCAGTGCGCTGACCACGCCATCTTCGTGAAAGCCATTGGCCCAGTAGGCGCCGCAGAAGTAGCTGTGCTGCTGGCCTTGCAGCTCGTCCTGGCGGGCCTGGGCTGCAAGGGCCGCCAGGCTGTATTGCGGATGGGCGTATTCAAAGCGCGCCAGAACCTGCGCCGGGTCCACCAGCGCGGTCTGGTTCAGGCTCACGCAGAAGGTCACCGGTGCCTCGATACCCTGCAAAATGTTCATGTTGTAGGTCAGTGCGGCGGGGGCGTGCGGGGCGCCGCCCAGGCGGTAGTTCCAGCTGGCCCAGGCCTTGCGCCGACGCGGCAGCAGGCGAGTGTCGGTGTGCAGCAGCACATCGTTGCTCGCGTAGCGCAGCGCGCCCAGCAATTCGCGCTCCTTTGCACTGGGGGACTCAAGCAGGCCCAGGGCCTGGTCGCTGTGACAGGCGAACACCACGTTGTCGAACCGCTCTGGCCCGGCGCTGCTGGTGATCGTTACACCGCCTTCGTCGCGGCTGACCCGCAGCACCGGGCAATTCAGGCGAATACGCTCGGCAAAGCCTCGGCACAGGGGTTCGATGTAACTGCGCGAGCCGCCTTTTATCACTTGCCACTGGGGACGCTGGTTGACCGAGAGCAGGCCGTGGTTACGGAAGAAACTGACGAACAGCTGCAATGGAAAGCCCAGCATGCCGGCCTGCGGCATGGACCAGATGGCCGAACCCATGGGCACGATGTAGTGCTCGATGAAGCGCCGGCCGTAGCTGTGCATCTGCAGGTATTCGCCCAGGGTGGTGGCTGGGGCGATGCGCTGGCTTTCGAGGTCGGCCTGAGCTTGGCGATTGAAGCGCAGAATATCCCCGAGCATGCCCCAGAAGCTCGGCGACAACAGGTTGCGGCGCTGGGCGAACAGGCTGTCGAGGTCGTGGCCGTTGTACTCGAACCCACTCAAGGGGTCGTGCACCGAAAAACTCATCTCGGTCGGTTGCCAGGCAACGCCAAGCTGGCCGAGCAGGCGCATGAAGTGAGGGTAGGTGCGGTCATTGAAAACGATGAAACCGGTGTCCACGGCGTGGTGCTGGCCCTTCCACTGCACATCCACGGTGTGGGTGTGGCCACCGACCCAGCTGGCGCTTTCGAACACCGTGACCTCATGACGGCGTGCAAGCAGGTAGGCGCAGGTCAGGCCGGCGATGCCGCTGCCGATGATGGCGATACGCATGTGGCTACCCCCGCGCCAGCCGCTGGCCCAGCAGCAGCCGCCAGCGTGCCGGCAGCGCGCCGAGCAGGCGTAGAACGAGGGTGAACAGGGTTGGGAAGGTGATTTCCAGAGGTCGCCTTGGCAGCCGCACGATGATGTAGTGCGCGGCGCGTTCGGCAGTCCACAGCTGCGGCATGGGGAAGTCGTTACGGCGAGTCAGCGGGGTGTCGACGAAGCCGGGGCTGACCAGTGTCACGGCAATGCCCTCGCGGCTCAGGTCGATGCGCAGCGACTCGATCAGGTAGCGCACAGCGGCCTTCGATGCGCCATACGCCCCGGCCCGAGGCAGCGCCAGCCAGCTGACCGAACTGCCCATCACCACCAGCTGCGGGCGCTGGCCCCGGCGCAGCAGAGGCAGCGCCGCCTGCAGGCAATGGCAAACCCCCATCAGGTTGGTGTGCAGCACCCGCTCGACCAAGGCGCTGTCGAACTGGCCGGGTTCAAGGTACTCGCAGGTGCCGGCATTGAGGATCACCAGGTCCAGCGCGCCCCAGGCGAGTTCGATTTGTTCAACCATGGCCGCTACCTGATGCGTCTCGCTGACATCGCCTGTGGTCAGCAGCACCTGCCCCGGGTACGCCGCTGCCAGGTGTTCCAGAGCTTGGGCGTTCCGGCTGCCCAGGGCGAGCTGGTGGCCCTGTTCCAGCAGGCAGCGCGCCAGTGCGGCACCGATGCCGCTGCTGGCGCCGGTCAGCCAGCAGCGGCTCATGCCAGCCGACCCTTGAGCCAGCCCACGACCGAGCCGAGCACGGGTACCTGCTCATAGAGCAGGGCGCCCGCGTCGAAGTAGTCCTGGTGCAGGTGCACACGGTCGGTCCAGCACAGGTGGCTGCAGCCTTCCAGGCTGATCAGCCCACCACCGGCCAGACGTGGGTGGCGAAAATGCAAGGTCCAACGCAGGTAACCACGGCCGGGGGCGGCTTCGTCGGCATCGTGGAAGTCGTAGCGCACGTCTTGCACATTGGCGTACAGCTTGGCGAAGTAAGCCTGCAAGGCCGGCAGGCCGTGTATCTGGTGCAGAGGGTCACGGAACGCGATGTCAGGGCTGTACAACGCCTCCAGTTTCTCCAGGCAGCCTGCGTCCAGTGTGCTGAAGCGTTGGGCGAAGGATTGTAGAAACAAAGACATGGCGGCTCCCGGCTATCTTGTACAAAGCCAAGAGTTTGTACAGGTATGAGATGAAGCCTAGGCCGGAAACTGTACAAGTCAATTTTTTTGTACAGTGCTTTCGTCGAAGCGCAGCTTAGTCAGGAATTGAGCAAGACAGTTGCTCCTACAGGCACTGCGGCGATCTCAAGGCCGGAGCGGTCCTTGTGGGAACAACTGTCTTGTGTTGCCTGTACCGGCCTTATCGCCGGCAAGCCGGCTCCTACAGGTATTGCGGTGATCTTGAGGTCGTCGCTGTACCTGTGGGAGCCGGCTTGCCGGCGATGAGGCCATCAGAGGCAATACAGGACGGGGATAGGTCCAGCCTCAGAACCCGCTTTCCCGCAAGCCGACACCCACCACCCATTTCCCCAGTTCGCCCAGCACGCTGCGCTTTTGCCCTTCGATCTTCAGCCGGCCACGGGTCTCGCGCACACTGGCCAGCGGTTCATCCAGCGCCACCAGCACCTGGAACAGTGCATTGCCAGGCACCAACGGCTGGTTGGTGGTCGGCACCGGCCCGCCAAAATGCGAGGACAGCATGCGGTGGGCCAGCTGCGCAGCACGGGTGCTGCCGATGGCCAGAACCTTGCCGCCGACCGGTGTGGCCTGGCCTTCGGGGTAGAACTTCACGGGATTGCCCACAGCCAGGTGATGTACCTGGTCCTGGGCGACGTAGGCATCGACCTGCCAGTGGCGCGGGTCGATAAGCATGCCGATCGACTCTTGCCGGTTGAGCCACTGGCCGGCTCGCAAGTCTGGGTCCAGGTCCAGCCAGACCCCGGCGAACGGCGCCTGCAACGTGAGGCGGGCCAGTTCGCTACGGGCGGCTCGAGCTTCTTCGGATTGCACATTCAGGCGTTGCCGGGTGGCGGCATCCTCGGCCAGCCCGCCAGGGTCGGCCAGCAACCCCGACAAGCGTGCGCGGTAACTGCGGGCGCTGGCCTCGCTGCTGCGCAGGCGCGAGTCGAGGTCCGGTTCTTCCAGCACCGCCAGCACCTCGCCAGCGTTGACCGTGCCGCCCTGGTGCAGGCTCTGCAGCCGTGCCGGGTAGGGGGTGTACACCCGCAATTGGTGCTCGGCGCGTGCCACGCCAACAGCATCGACCTGGCTGTGCCAAGGCACCGCCAGGGCAGCGACGACCAGGCCCAGGACCAGGTAAAGGGCCTGCTTGCGCCTGCCAGGAATATGCGCGCGCTGTCGCCACCAATGGCTGAGCTCGCGTTTGACCGGTAACGCGATAAACCACGCCAGTTCGACCATGAACAGTACGATCCCCAACAACTTGAAGAAGAACAGGTAAACCGCCACCGCGATGCCGAGGAACAGCACCAGACGGTACAGCCAGGTGGTGAAGGCGAACGCCACCAGCAGACGCCGCTGGCCAACTGGGAAGGGCTCGGGCCATTCCTCGTCCAGCCCCAGCAGGTTGCGGCGCAGGGCGACCCTGGCCAACGCCGAGGCGCGTTCGTGCAGGTTGGGAAAATCGAGCAGGTCGCTGAGGATGAAATAGCCGTCAAAACGCATGAACGGGCTGGCATTGAGCGCCAAGGACAGTGCCCAACTGGTGGTCGCCAGGTACAGCAAGGCGTTGCGCAAGGCGCCAGGGTCGCACAGCGCCCAGCCGAGAGTGGCCAGGCCGGCCAGCGACAGTTCGGTGACGATGCCTGCCGAGGCGATTGCCAGGCGCTGGCGGGGGCGCTTGAGTTTCCAGCTTTCGCCCGTGTCGGTGTAGAGCATCGGCCACAGCACCAGAAACGCCATGCCCATGTGGGCCACCCGCAGCCCCAGGCGCGTGGCGACCAGGGCGTGACCCAGTTCGTGCAGGGTCTTGGCGGTGATCAGGGCCAGGGCGAAGCTGAACAGCCCTTCGGTGGAGAACGACTCCACCACCGCGTGGGTAAAGGTGTCCCACTGCTGCATCACCAGCACCACGCCCAGCAGGCTCAGGCCCAGCACCAGCAGGCCGGTCAGCGGGTGGAACAGCCAGCCAAGCAGCGCGGCCAGGCGCTGCAGGCCGACCTGCGGCCGCAGCAGGGGAATGCGAAAGAACAGGTAGTGATGCAACCACCAGCGCCAGCTCAGCCAGGTGCGTTCCTCACCCTTGGCGCGCAGCTTGTCCAGCTGCGCGGGGCCAGGCCGCAGCAGGTGGTGCTGTTCGAGAAACGCGCGCAGCGCCAGTACCTGTTCAACATCAGGTTTGAGTGCACAATGGCGCGCCACCTGTTCGCTGACCTGGCGCGGCGTCTGGCCCCAGCGCAGCAGGCATTCGAACTCCAGCCAGCCAATGCGGTAGAAGCGGTTGACCACCGTGTCGTGGATCATCCAGGCCGGCTCGCCCTCGCGGTTGTCGGCCGCTTCGCACAGGCGCAGGTCCTCGCGTAGGGGCGGCAGCGGCAGGTCGGCAGGGTCGAGCATTACCAGCCGCTCCAGGCGCGCAAGGTGGCCAGCGGCCGGCGCAACAGGTAATAACCGAGCATCACCCGCCCGCCATACAGCTTGGCGGTGCCGTGCAGGCCCAGGCGGGCATGTTCGGACTGCTCGTCGATGCTGGCCAGCAAACGGTAAGCCACTACACCGTCGTCGCTGGGCCGGGCCTGGTAGCTGGTCTCGAGGATTTTCCCCTTCAGCGGGCTGAGCGGGTAGGCGGTGAGGAACAGGGTGACTTCGGCGCCGGGTTCAAGGGCAATGGCATCGGCCACGGCAAGCTGAATCTGCATGGCGGGTTGCGCCGGGTCGGCCACGTGCATGATGCGCTCGCCCGTCGACACCGGCTTGCCCAGCCAGTCGTTGGGGTCGCTGAATACCGCCACGCCGGCCCGTGGCGAGGCCACTTGGGTGCGCCGCAACTGAGCCTGCACGGCGGCCAGTTCCGCCCGGCGCTGCTGGGCACGGCCTTCGAGCAGGGTCAGTTCGCTTTTGCTCTGCGGGTTGTCGAAAGCCCGTTGGCTGGCAGCGGCCAGTTCGGCATCGGCCACCGCGACCTCCTTGCCCAGTACTTCGGCACGGCTGCGCAGGGTCGTTTCGTCAAGGGAGAACAGCGGCGTGCCGGCCTCTACTGGCTGGTTGGGGCGAACCAACACCTGGGCGATCACCCCGTCAATGGGCGAGCTGATGATCTGCGCCTGGCGCGAGACAATCTGCGCCGGTGCCAGTGCCGTCTGGCGCACCGGCACCAGCAACAGGCCGCCAAGCACCAACAGCACCACCAGCAGTTGCCGGCGGCTGGGGCGCCAGCGGCGATGGCCACGGCGCCGGGTCAGTGCGCTCCAGCAGTAGGCCCAGGTGCTGACCAGGCCATCGAGCTGTTGCTCCAGCATCGCAGGCGGCGCTGCCTCCAGCAGCATCACCAGCAAGCCCAGGCGCTGCCCTTCGCGGTCGTGCAGCGGCAGGCACCACAGGCCCGAAGGCCACCACTCGTCCCAGCCTTGGGCGATGTCTTCGGGAGGCGCGGCGTCGGCCCTGTTCAGCCAGACCGGTCGAGTGCCGGTGACGCGGCCAGCCAGCCAGCGACTGGCGCGCTTGAGCCAGACCAGGTACGGCGAGTCCTCACTGGGGCGCGCCAACCCCGACACGCACAGCAGGTCAAGGTTCGACGGGCCTTGGGCGAAGACCAGTGCCTGGTGGAAGGGCAGCAGCGGGTAGAGGTCGTTGGCCATGCTGAACGCCAAGGCCGACAGCGACTCGGCGGCCAGGGCCTTGTCGCGCAGGGCGTCCAGCTGCAGCAGCAATTGCGGGTGCGGCAGCGGGTTATTCACGGTCATGGTCGAATCGCGCCGTGCCGCTCATGCCCGCCATCAGTTCGGGGAAGCGCTGGTCGAACCGCGCTTCCAGCTCCACGGTCTGCGCGACCGCATCGACCCGCGCATTGATGACGCTGACCTTGGCCGGATAGGTCTTGCCGGTCTCGTGGATGCTGACCTCCAGCACCTGCCCGGCGGTGAGGGTTTTCAATTGGCTGGAAGGCACGTTCATGCGCACTTTCAGGGCGCCGTCACTGACCAGGTCGAACAACGGCGTGCCGGCACTGACAGTCTGGTAGGGCTTCACATAGACCTTGGCCACATGCCCGGAAAACGGCGCCAGCACCTGGCAGTAGCCCATCTGCGCTTCGCCCATGGCGCGGGCGCCATCGGCCTTTTGCACCTCGGTGTTGGCCATGGCCACTTCAATGTCGCCCACCGCGTCGAGCTTGCGCAGCTGTTTCTTGGCCTCCAGGTTCTGTCGGGCCATGGCCAGTTCGGCCACCGCCACCTTGCCCCGGGCCTGGGCTTCGCTGCAGTTGAAGCGGGCCAGCACGCTGGCTTTGTCGACATGCTCGCCGAAGCGGGTTTTCAGCTCGCCCAGGGTGCCATTCATCTGGCTGGACAGGGTGGTTTCCAGTTCGGCGGCCAGCAGTACACGGATCGGCTGCGGCTCTTCGCCGGATGCGCCCTGTTCGGCGTAGGTGACATGACTCGTCAATGCCAGCAGCAGGGGCAGGCAACGGTGTCCAACGACGGGCATGAGCATTCTCGGTTCCTTGTTGAGAGGCGTCGTGACGTGCAACGAAAACGCTGCAACGCATTCATCTTAGGAAGGATTTCGGGCTTTGCCCAACCGTCTGCCGCGCACATGGCAGTTGCCATGCCTTGTACTACGCTGCACCGGGGACCGGGACTGGAGCGATCGCATGGTGCATGGCACGTTGGTATCGCTGGCAAGGAGCTGGGGCCTGGCGCTGCTGCGCTTGTGCCTGCTCGGCCTGATGTCGTGCAGTGCAGCGCTGGCGGCTTCCGATGGGCAATTGCCGCATCAGTCCAAGGACCGCCAAGGTTATGCCGACGCCAGTAGTTGCCTGGGTTGCCATGCCGAGCAGGCAGGCCAATGGCAGCATTCCGACCACGCCTGGGCATTGCGTGATGCCACGGCGGCCAATGTGCTCGGTAATTTCGACGATGCGCGCTTCGACGAAGCCGGCGTCAAGGCGCGGTTCTTTCGCAAAGCAGACGGCTACTACGTCAACATTGAAGGCGAAGACGGCAAACCGGCCGATTTTCGCGTGCTCTATACGTTTGGCTTCGAACCCTTGCAGCAATACCTGGTGGCGCTGTCCAGGGGGCGCCTGCAGGCGCTGACCCTGGCCTGGGACAGCCGTCCGGCCGGGCAGGGCGGGCAGCGCTGGTTTTCCTTGTACCCGGGGCAGCGCTTCGCACCAGACGCCCCCTTGCACTGGACCGGCCGTTACCAGAACTGGAACGCCATGTGCGCGGACTGCCATTCCACCGCCTTGGCCAAACACTACGACGACCTCAAGGACAGCTTCGCCAGCACCTGGCAGGAGCAGAACGTGGGTTGCCAAGCTTGCCACGGGCCAGGTCAGGCCCATGTCGACTGGGCAACCCAGAACCCCGGCGCTTCGCCGGCCAAAGGGCTGGCGATTGATTTCAAGGCGTTGGGCAGCCAGGGGCTGGTCGAGCAGTGCGCCTATTGCCACAGCCGTCGCCAAGGCCTGGGTACCGGTCAGCTTCCTGGCCATCCGCAACTGGATCAGAGCCTGCCGGCCACCCTGCGTAGCGGCTTGTATCACGATGCAGGCCAGATCGATGGCGAGGTGTACGAGTACGGCTCGTTCACCCAAAGCAGGATGTACGCAGCCGGGGTAGGCTGCACCGACTGCCACAACCCCCACACCACCAAAGTGCGCATCGAAGGCAACGGCCTGTGCCTGCAATGCCACAATACCCAGCCCAACACTGCACGTTTCGCAGGCCTGCAGGCCAAGGACTACGACAGCCCGGCGCATCATCACCACACGGTCGGCTCGCCCGGTGCACAGTGTGTGAACTGCCACATGCCGACCAGGAACTACATGGTGGTCGACCCACGGCGTGACCATAGCCTGCGCATCCCGCGCCCGGACCTTGCGGCCACAGGGCCCGATGCCTGCACCAGTTGCCATCAGGACCGCACGCCGCAGTGGGCGGCCAGCGCCCTCGAAGGCTGGTTCGGTACGCCCAAGCGCCCCGCGCATTACGGGCAGGTCTTCCACGCCGTGCGTCAGGACCCATCCACCACCCTCAGCCGCCTGGGTTACCTGTTGGCGGACAAGAGCAACCCGTCCATAGTCCGCGCCACCGCCGCCGACCAGTTGGCGGACATTGGCCCCGCAGCTGCCAGCAACCTGCGCTGGGCGCTGCAGGACAAGGACGCCCTGGTGCGTGCCTATGCGGTGGCAGGCTTCACCAGCCTGCCGCCCGAACAACGTCTCAAACCCCTGCTGCCATTGCTCGAAGACCCCACCCGAGCGGTGCGCGACGAAACCCTGCGGGCATTGGCCGATGTGCCCGCCGACCAGCTGCCAGAGGCCAATCGCCAGTCGTTCCAGGCCATGCTGGCAGAGTACGAGCAGCGCCTGCGCGGCAATGCCGACCTGCCGGGCGGGCGTTTGAACCTGGCCGTGCTGCTGCAACGCCAGGGGCGCGACGAGCAGGCCATGCAGCAGTATCGCCAGGCCTTGCGCATGGACCCGTATTTTGTCCCGGCCAGGGTCAACCTGGTCACGCTGGCCAGCAGTACCCAGCGCCTGGACGATGCCGAACAGTTGTTGCGCGAAGGCGTGGCGCTGGAAAAAATGCCCGAGGCCGACCACGGCAACCTGGCCTACATGCTGGCGCTGCTGCTGGTCGAACGGAACAAGCCGGACGAGGCGGTGGGCTGGATGGAGCAAGCCGCCGTAGCGCTGCCGGGCAATTCACGCATTCGCTACAACCAGGGTCTTCTGCTGTCGCGCATGAACCGCCGCGATGAAGCCCTGCAAGCCCTGCGCAGCGGGCTGCAGCAATCGCCGCAGAACGCCGACCTGTTGTATACGTTGATCTACCTGCATGCCTTGGAAGGTGAACGTGAACAGGCCTTCCCCTATGTGCAGCGGATGCGCGAAGCGGCGCCGGATGATCCGCGCTTGCAGGCCATCGAGCCGTACTGGCAGAAAGGGCAGTGAGTACGGGTTGAGGTAGGCGGTGGGTTTGAGATCGAGCGCCGCCCGCGCGGCGCATCGCGAGCAAGGCTCGCTCCTACGTTTGTTTCGGGCCAGTTATGCCTGTGGGATTTGCGCGCGAACGCCTTGGCGCATGGCTTGATATCGAGTCGTGCAAACCAGGCGGTCGCGCGCGCCTGTCACAGGCGTTATTGGCCGTAAACAAACGTAGGAGCGAGCCTTGCTCGCGATGCGCCGCGCGGGCGGCGCTCGGTTTCTGCAACACCACAGAACCAACGCCATGCTCTCTTCACGACACCCCATTGCAGTGCGCCCCGGCGCGGCTAGATTTACCAGACCGCCCAATCCGCCCAGAGGCCGCACCCGTGAATACCCACGAACACGTCCAGGCACTGGAAGCATCGGTCGCTGAAAAGGTGCTAGGCCAGGCCGACACCATTCGTCATGTACTGCTGGGCCTGCTCGCCAACGGCCATGTCCTGCTCGAAAGCCTGCCAGGCTTGGCCAAGACCCGCACGGTAAAGGCGCTGTCCACCCACCTGGAGGCGCAGATGCGGCGCATCCAGTTCACCCCCGACCTGCTGCCGTCGGATATCACCGGGGGCGAGATCCTGCAGCAGACCGCCGAGGGCAACAAGATCAGCTTTCAGCCCGGCCCGCTGTTCGGCAACGTGATTCTCGCCGACGAAATCAACCGCGCGCCGGCCAAGGTCCAGGCCGCCTTGCTCGAAGCCATGGAGGAGCGCCAGATTACCGTGGCCGGGCAAAGCTACCCGATGCCCGGGCTTTTCATGGTCATGGCCACCCAGAACCCGATCGAACAGGAAGGCACCTACCCACTGCCCGAAGCGCAGATGGACCGCTTCCTGATGAAGCTGCAGCTCGACTACCCACGCCCCGAAGATGAAGCCCAGGTACTGCGCCTGGTGCGTGCGGAGGACCAGGCCAGCCACGAGGCAGCGGCGCAACCGGTGCGCCTGGCCCAGCAGGTGATCTTCGATGCCCGCCGCGAGGTGGCGCAGGTGCATGTGGCGCAGGCGATCGACCGCTACCTCATCGACCTGATCAACGCCACACGCCATCCGGGTGAGCATGACCCTGACCTGGCGCGCTGGATCAAGATCGGCGCCAGCCCGCGTGGCGGCATCAGCCTCGACCGGGTGTCGCGTGCCCACGCCTGGTTGTCAGGCCAGGACTTCGTGTCGCCCGACAATGTCCGCGCCGTGGTGCACCCGGTGTTGCGCCACCGCCTGCAACTCTCCTATGACGCAATCACCGATGGTGTGGCGGCCGATCAGGTCATCGACCGGTTGTTGGACAAGGTGGCCATTCCCGCCTGACGGATACGCCCATGGATGCGAACAAGCTGGTGCCGGACGGCTTCGTGTATGCCTCGCTCGCCGAGCTCATGGCGCTGGAAGCGCGTGCCAGGGGCTTGAGCTTCGTCGCGCGGCAGCCGTTGGCGAGCATCCTGTCCGGCAACCACGCCTCGCGCCTGCGTGGGCGCGGCCTCAGCTTCGACGAATTGCGTCATTACTTGCCCGGTGATGACCTGCGCCACCTCGACTGGCGCGCCTCGCTGCGCTACGGCAAACCGTTCGTGCGCACCTTCACCGAAGAGCGTGACCGGCCCACCCTGGTGTTGGTCGACCAGCGCATGAGCATGTATTTCGGCTCACAGCGCTACTTCAAGTCGGTGAGCGCCGCGCAGCTCGCGGCCATTTGCGCCTGGATGGCCTTTCATGCGGGCGACCGGGTGGGCGGCCTGGTCTTTGACAGCCAGCAACTGGAGTACGTGCGGCCGCTGCGCAGCCGGGCGCGGGTCGAAGCCCTGTGCAGCGCTGTGGTCAAGGCCAACCACCGGCTGTCGGCCTACGCCGCCGACCAGGAAAACGATGCACAACTGGACAGGGTGTTACGCAGCTGCGCGGCCAGCGCCGGCCACGACCATCTGATTTGCATCATCAGCGATTTTGCCGGTATCACGGCCAACACCTTGCCCTTGCTGCGTCGGTTGAGCCAGCACAACGATGTGATTGCTATCCAGGTCTACGACCCGATTGCCCTGCAAGTACCGGACAAGGGGCGGCTCAACGTTACCCAGGGCGCCGTGCAGGTGGAACTGGCGGTCGGCCAGCGGCGCATCAACCGGCCCTTGGGCGAATTCCTCGCCGGGCGTCTGCGCGATGTGGCCGAATTGCTTAGGCGCAGCCAGGTACCGTTGATGCTGATCAGCACGGGTGATGACAGCCTTGATCAATTGCGTCGTGAGCTGGGCCGTCTGGCCCAGGTGCCACGATGAACACCGCCGCACCGTCCATCGACCAATTGCGCGAGCTGTCACCGGGCATGCCGCCGTTCAGTTACCTGCCGCAGACCTGGGCCTGGTTGGTACTCGCGGTGCTGGCGTTGCTGCTGGCCAGCCTGTGGGGCGCGCTACGCTGGCGTCGTTGGCGGCGTGACCAATACCGCCGCGAGGCGCTGGCCCGGCTCGATAGGTTGGCCGCCAGCCAGGGCGAACAACGGCTGGCAGCGCTGCGTGAACTGCCAGAACTGCTCAAGCGCGTGGCGCTGTCGATGCCTGATGCTCCGCCCGTGGCCAGCCTGGCTGGCGAGCAGTGGCAGGCCTTTCTTGATCAGCGCGCACCTCGGCCATTGCCAGCCGGCTTTGCCGACACCCTGCATTTGCTGGCCTACGCACCCGAGGCCAGCCTGCGCACACTGGACGCCCAGCAGGTCAGCGCGCTGTTCAGCGCCAGCCGAAGCTGGATCGAGGCGCATCATGTGGCAGTTTGACTACCCGTGGGTGTTCCTGCTGTTACCGGTCGCGTGGCTGGCCTATCGCCTCCTGGGCCACTATCAGGAAGGCCGCAGCGCCCTGCGAGTACCGTTTTTCGCGGCCATGAGCCGTGCCATCGGCAAGCAGCCGGGGGAGGTCGGCGCCAGTGCGGGGCGTGCGCAATTGCTGTTGAACCTGCTGGTCTGGTGCCTGCTGGTGGCCGCTTGCGCAAGGCCTGTGCTGGTGGAAAAGCCGATCCAGCGTGAGCAGCCGATCCGCGACATGATGCTGGCGATCGATATCTCCCAGTCCATGGAGGCCACCGACTACACCAACGCCAACGGCGAGAATACCGACCGCCTGAGCGCGGTGAAATCGGTGGTGCGTGATTTCATCGCCAAGCGCAAGGACGACCGCATCGGCCTGATCGTATTCGGCACCGGCGCCTACCCGCAGGCTCCGTTGACCCTCGACCACGCCAGCCTGTTGCTGTTGCTCGATGGAGTCGGCATCGGCATGGCCGGGCCCAATACGGCGCTGGGCGATGCCATCGGCCTGACCATCAAGGCCCTGAAGGACACCCAAGAGCAGGAAAAGGTGCTGATTCTGTTGACCGACGGCAACGACACCAGCAGCGCCATCACCCCCGACCATGCGGCGCAACTGGCTCGGGCCAATGGCATCGTGGTGCATGCGATCGGCATCGGAGACCCTCAGGCGACCGGGGATGACAAGGTCGACCTGGCGACCCTACAGGCCATTGCGCGCACCACGGGCGGCCAGTTCTTCCGCGCCGATGACCGCCAGGCGCTGCAGCAAGTGTACGCCACCCTCGATCGCCTGACCCCGCACAAGGTGCAGACCTTCAGTCATCAGCCCAAGCGTGATCTGTTCTTCTGGCCGCTGGGTGCCGCCGCGGGCCTGCTACTGGCGGGGCAGTTGCTGGCCATGGTGCGAGCGCGGTTCATGGAGGCGCGGGCATGAGCGTCGACCTTGCGGCTTTGCATTTCCTGCGCCCCTGGTGGTTGCTGCTCATTCTGCCGGGTGTGTTGCTGCCGCTGCTCTGGCTGCGCCGGCTTGACCTGCGGCGCCAGCTCAATGGCATCATCGCCCCGCACCTGGTCGAACACCTGATGATCACCCCGAAAGACCCGCATCGTCTGCGCCCGGTTCACGTGCTCGGCGCCACCCTGGTGCTCAGCGCCCTGGCCGCTGCCGGGCCGACCTGGGAGCAGGACACGCCCGACTTTCTGGACGACCGTGCACCGCTGATCGTCGCCGTGGACCTGTCGCCGTCCATGGATGCCGACGACGTGCCGCCCAGCCGACTGGCAGCCGCCCGGCACACGCTGCATGACCTGGTGATGCGTCGCGGTGGTGCCCGCACCGGGCTGATTGCCTATGCCGGCAGCGCACACCTGGTGCTGCCGGCGACCGAGGACCCTGGCTTGCTCGATACCTTCATCCAGGCGCTGGCCACCGACCTGATGAGCAAGCCCGGCAAGGATGCGCTGGGTGTGATCGACCAGGCGCTGAAGTTGCTGGAGGCAGAGAACACCCCGGGCACTCTGGTGTTGCTGACGGACGGCGCCGACGCCAGCCAGTTCGATGCCATTGGCAAGCGCCCGACCGGTACACAGCTGCAAGTGTTGGTGCTGGCCGTCGGTAGTCAATCCACCGGCCCGCTGCGTACCGCCCAGGGCATGCCCCGGCTGGACGCAGCGGGGCGACCGGTACAGGGCGATTTCGACGCTCAGGGCCTCAAGGGCCTGGCCAAGGCCGCCAGTGCGCCACTGGGAAGCCTGTCGTTGAACGACGACGACCTCGACTGGATCGAACTGCACGCCCAGCGCCACTTCAAGGCCGCCAGTGCCGACGCCGGGCAGGTGCACTGGAAGGACGCCGGTTACTGGCTGTGCTGGCCGTTGCTGTTGCTGGTGTTGTTCAGCGTGCGCCGCGGCTGGCAGGTGAACTGGCTGCCGGGCCTGATCGTGGCGCTGTTGCTGGGCATGCCAGCCGGGCCCGCCCGCGCCGGGGCCCTGGCCGACGCCTTCTTCACCGCCGACCAACAAGGGCGCTGGGCGTATGAGCACGGGTACTACCCGCAGGCCGCCGCGCACTTTCACGACCCGTACTGGAAAGGTGTCGCCGCTTACCAGGCGGCGGATTTCGAAGCCGCGCTGGCGAGTCTGGGCAAGCTGGACACGGCACCCGCCTGGTTCTATCAGGGCAACAGCTATGTGCGTTTGTTCAAGTTTGCCCAGGCGAAAGCCGCCTATCGCCAGGCTCTGCGTTTGCAGCCCGATTTTGCCGAAGCCAAGGCCAACCTGGCGCTGGCCGAGGCGTTGCTCAAGGACTATGAGGACCAGCAGCAGGCAGGCACACCGGACGAAAAAGCCGACAAGGTGGTGGAAGACCAGACCCCGACGGCCGGTGGTCAGCAACAGCAGCAGAAGACGCCCCAGGCTGCTTCGGACCAGCTGTGGCTGAACAACCTCACCACATCGCCCGCACAGTTTCTCAAACGCAAGTTCTCGATTCAGGATGCCGCGCAGCAGCAAGCGGCCCAGGGGGCGCCATGAGTCGTCTTGCCTGGTTGTTGCTCGCGTGCCTCGCGGGCCTCGCCCGCGCCGCCGAACCTGACGTTCGCGTGCAAACGCGCCTGGTGCCGGAGGCCGCGATCATGACGGGTGCCACGGTGAGCCTGGAGGTGGACCTGCTGGTCGACACCTGGTTCACCGCGCCCCCTGAGCTGCCGGTGCTGCAACTGCCAGGCGCGGTAGTCAGCCCGCCCGGAGGGGAGGCGCAGCACCTGAACCAGCGGATCGATGGCAAAGCCTTTTTCGGCCTGCGCTACACCTACCAGATCACCCCGAGCACCGCGCAGCGGTTCACGATTCCGGCCCTGACCTTCCGTGTGCACCCCGGCCAGGCCAGCGCGGCGCAGACCGTTCAAAGTCAGCCGTTGTCGTTCGAAGCCAAGGGGCTTGCTGGCGACAGCGGCGAACAACGGCTGGTGGCGCAAGCGGTCGAGGTGAGCCAATCCATCGAGCGTTCACATACCCCGTTGCGCGCAGGCGACAGCATCACCCGCCACCTGCATATCGTCGCCCGTGGCGGGCAGGCAATGCTCATACCTCCGCCGACGTTCGCCGAGGTCAAGGGCCTCAAGCGCTACGTGCTGACCCCCAGCGTGACGCCGCTCAGCGACGGGCGCGGTGGCACCCTCGGTGGCCAGCGCGAGGACAGCGTCAGCTATGTGGCCAGAAGCGCAGGCCACTACCAGTTACCGGCTATCGAAGTGCAGTGGTGGGACGCCGCCAGCGGTGAGCAGCGCCGCGCCTCGGTACCGGCGGTGGACGTTGAGGCAGGCGAGGGTGCGTACCAGGCACCGTTTTCCTTGAATGAAGACCTGCGTGCGCTCGGCCAAGGCGCGCGGGTCAGCATTGCCAGCCACGGGTTGTGGCTGGTGCTGCTGTTGCTGCTGGTTGGCGGGTTGGCCTGGGCGGGGCGCGCCTGGGGTGTGCAGGGCTGGCAGTGGCTGCGGCGCTGGCAAGCGCGCCGCCATCAGGCCTGGCTCGACTCGCCCGGCTATGCCTGGCGCCAGGCGCGCAAGCAGTGCGCCAGTGAGCCCGCGCGGCTGGACGCCATGTACTTGTGGCTGCGGCGTACCACGGGCCGGCGCACGCTGTCGTCAAGTGAACATCCCCAAAACGGGCAAAGCGAGGCTGCTTTGCTAGCCTTTTTGCAGGTTTTTTATGCTGCCGGGCGCGCTGAACGGCCTTGCGCCGATACCCGGCGGGGCTTGCTGCAAAGCTTGCGCAAGCGGGTCGAGGCCGATAAGGCCGCGCCTCGCGGCAAGCACGCGCTCAAGTCATTGAACCGCTGACGCAGTCCAGTCGGGTCGGCACATTTCGCAAGGATGGTTGACCATGCGCCAAGTACTGGGTGGTTTTTCCGTCGTTCGTGCGTTGATGTTTGTCTTGCTGCTTCTGCCGGCCTTGCAGGTCTTGGCGGCCGAACCACTGGCGTCCTGGCGCGAGGGGCCATCGCGCAAGGCGATCGAGGCGTTCGTCGTAGCCGTGACCCAGGAGGGCGGCCCGGACTACGTCGCCCCCAACGAGCGTATTGCGGTGTTCGACAACGACGGCACCCTCTGGAGCGAGCAGCCCTTGTATTTCGAGGTGCTGTTCGCCATGGACGAGGTCAAGCGCCTGGCGCCGCAGCACCCGCAGTGGCGCAGCCAGCAGCCGTTCAAGGCTGTACTGGAGAACGATCACCAAGCCTTGGCCGCCCAGGGCATGGACGGCCTGCTCAAGATCGTTGCGGCCACCCACTCGGGCATGAGCAGCGAGGACTTCATCGCCCGCAGTCGCAGCTGGTTGGCCAGTGCGCGCCATCCACGCACGGGCAAACCCTACACCGAAATGGTGTTCCAGCCGATGCTGGAGCTGCTGGGCTATCTGCGTGACAACGGTTTCAGGACCTACATCGTCTCTGGCGGTGAGGTGGCGTTCATGCGGGCGTTTGCCGAGGAGGTGTATGGCATTCCACCGGAGCAGGTGATCGGCACCACCTTGGACGCAGCGTTCCAGGACCAGCAGGGCAAGCTGAGCATCCAGCGCCTGCCCAAGGTGCTGCACAACGACGATGGCCCCGGCAAGCCGGTGAGCATCGATTCGATCATCGGTCGTCGGCCGCTGCTGGCGTTCGGCAATTCAGACGGCGACCTGCAGATGCTGCAGTGGACCATGGCCGGCAAGGGCCGGCGCTTTGCCGCGCTGGTGCATCACACCGATGCCCAGCGCGAATGGGCCTACGACCGCAAAAGTTCGGTAGGGCGCCTGGACAAAGCCCTGGACCAGGCTCAGGCCAACGGCTGGACCGTGGTCGACATGGCCAGTGAATGGCGTCGGGTCCACCCCTTTGAAACACCGCAATGATTCATCAACCAGCCGCAGTCGCACGGTGACTCCCGTGCCAGCAGTCGTGGACGACAGCAGTGACGTGAAACGGAGAGCGTAGCTATGAAGTCCAGTAGAGCTTGGTTGTCGGCGGCCGCCCTCGCGGCCACGGCAACCTTCGGGGTGGGGTTGGCCAGTGCGGCGGACAAGCCGAACATTCTGGTCATTTTCGGCGACGACATCGGTCAGACCAACATCAGCGCCTATGGCAAGGGCGTAGTGGGTTACCAGACGCCGAACATCGACCGTATCGCCAAGGAAGGCATGATGTTCACCGACTATTACGCCGAGAACAGCTGCACCGCCGGCCGGTCCACGTTCATCACCGGCCAGTCGGCGCTGCGCACGGGGTTGTCCAAGGTCGGCATGCCCGGCGTGCCGGTGGGGCTGCAGGCGCGTGACGTGACCATTGCCCAGGCGCTCAAGGCCCAGGGCTATGCCACTGGGCAGTTCGGCAAGAACCACCTGGGCGATAAAGACGAGTATTTGCCGACCAACCATGGGTTCGATGAGTTCTTCGGCAACCTCTACCACCTCAACGCCGAGGAAGAGCCCGAGCGACCCTACTGGCCCAAGGATGACCAGGAGTTCGTGAAGGCCGCTTCGCCACGCGGGGTGATCAAGTCCAGTGCCGATGGCAAGATCGAGGATACCGGTGCGTTGAACTCCAAACGCATGGAAACCATCGACGATGAAACCACCCAGGCTGCCATCAACTTCATCGACAAGCAGGTCAAGGCCAACAAGCCGTTCTTCGTGTGGATGAACACCACGCGCATGCACGCGTTCACCCATGTACGTGAAGCCATGAGAGGGCAGAGCGGCATGGTCGGTAACGAATATGCCGACGGCATGCTCGAGCATGACGGTGACGTCGGCAAACTGCTCAAGACCCTGGATGACTTGAAGGTCACCGACAACACCATTGTGGTGTACACCACCGACAACGGGCCAAACCAATGGTCGTGGCCAGATGCAGCCACCACACCGTTCCGCAACGAAAAGAACTCCAACTGGGAAGGTGCTTTCCGCGTGCCTGCAATTGTCCGTTGGCCGGGCAAGATCAAGGCCGACACGATCAGCACCCAGATGTTCTCGGGCCTGGACTGGTTCCCGACGTTGATGGCAGCCGTGGGTGATACCGACATCAAGGACCGCTTGCTCAAGGGCGCCGATGTGGGTGGCAAGAACTTCAAGGTACACCTGGATGGCTTCAACCAGCTGGACTACCTGACGGGCAAGACCGACAAGAGCGCGCGCAACGAGTTTTACTACTTCAGCGATGACGGTGACCTGGTCTCCATGCGCTTTGGCGACTGGAAACTGGTGTTCTGCGAACAGCGCGCACCAGGCGGCCTGAAAGTGTGGAGCGAACCGTTCGTATGCTTGCGTGTACCGAAACTGTTCAACCTGCGCATGGACCCTTACGAGCGGGCCGATGTGGTGTCTGACCAGTACTATGATTGGTTGACCAAGAACGACTACCTGATCTTTGAAGGTACCCGCAAGGCTGCAGCGTTCCTGCAGACCTTCGTCGACTACCCACCAAGCCAACGCCCGGCCAGTTTCAGCATCGACCAGATCCGCGCCGACGTGGACAAGAAGATCGAGGAAAAGATGAAGAAGCAGTAACACTGCTCTGAAGGCAACATCTTGTGCGAGCAACTGTCTTGCTCAAGATCTGAAAAGCTTGCGCGATTGCTGTGGGAGCCGGCTTGCCGGCGATACTGCCAACGCGGTGCCTGGCACCGGCTTCGCCGCTGATCGCCGGCAAGCCGGCTCCCACAGATTGCTCGCTGATTCGATGAATTACATGTTGTTGCATGAGTGTCCACGTCAGTTTCGCCCACCACAGTTCCGTCATCGAACAAGGCATTCATCCATGGCACCACCTGCAGCATCCTCCGCTGTAACCCATGCGCCTCACACACAAGCACGCCTGCTGTTGGCACTGCCTGCCACGCTGCTGTTCGTTTCCGGCGCTGCCGGCCTGGTCTACCAAGTGTTATGGATCAAACAACTGTCGCTGGTGGTGGGCGTGGAAGTGCACGCCGTCGCCACCGGCATCAGCGCTTTTTTCGCCGGTCTCGCCCTGGGCGGCCTGTTGTTCGGGCGCTGGGCCGACCGCTTGCAGCGCCCGGTGCGGCTGTACGTAGTGCTTGAACTGGCCGTCGCCTTGCTGGGGCTGGGCGCTACCCTCGGGCTGGCCCAGGCCGCCGGGCCGTTCGCCCGCCTGGAGGCCAGTGTCGGCCTGCTGGCCTGGGCCTTGCCGTTCGTGCTGGTGGGGCTGCCGGCGCTGCTCATGGGCGGCACCTTGCCGGTGCTGGCAAGGGCGCTGACGCCTGCCAGCGGGCAACTGGCCGAGGCGGGCGGGCGGTTGTATGCGGCCAATACCGCGGGTGCCATTGCCGGCACCTTGCTGGCGGCATTCGTGTTGCTGCCGCGCCTGGGCGTCACTGGCAGTGCCTGTGCCGCCGCCAGTCTGAACCTGCTGGCCGCGCTTTGGGCCTGGCTGGCACGCGGTCGCGACGCAACCTTGGCGCAACCTTGCAATGCCCCCTCGACGCCGCGTTCGGCGCAGGCACGTCTTGCCGTCGGGTTGTACTGCATCGCCGGGGGCGTGGCGCTGGGTTATGAGGTGGTCTGGAGCCAGTCGATAGTGCCCTTCATGAGCACTCGGGCGTTTGCCTTTGCCGTGGTGCTGGCCACCTACCTTGGCGGCCTGTTGGCCGGCAGTGCGTTGTATGCCAGGCGTGCCGATCGCATTCGTGATCCTTGGGGGCTGTTCGGCCTGTTGATCGCCATCGCTGGCCTGCTCGCGCTGCTGCAGCTCGCCGGGTTGGGGCGCTGGCTGGTTCTGGCCCAGACCCAGGCGGAGCTGGTCGCCTTGCAAGTGACCGGCAGTGAGCTGGCGGGCATGTGCGCACGCTTTGCCGTGGCGGCCCTGTGCATGGTGTTTCTACCCACCACCTTGCTTGGCGCCGCGTTCCCGTTGGCATTGCGCCTGGCGGTAGACAGCGGCCATGTGGGCCGGGACGTGGGCGCGGTGGTTGCGCTCAATACGCTTGGTGGCATCGTCGGCGTGCTGCTCACCGGCTTCGTGCTGGTGCCGCAGCTGGGGCTGGTGCGTACGCTGGGCATGCTGGCGGGCATTGCAGCGCTGGTCGGCCTGGTTGCGGTCTGGCGCGGCAAGGGTGTGCGGCGCCCGGCTGTGGTTGGCGTCGGCCTGGTTGCACTGGCGACCTTGCTGGTGGCGCTGTCGACGCCACCGCAGCGCCTGGCCGAGCTGCTGCCGGGGGCGCGCAACGGGCAACTGACCTATTACCACGAAGGCAAGGGCGGCACCGTGGCGGTCGTCACCCAGGGGCGCCAGGGCCAGAACTTCAGCCGGCTGTACATCCAGGGCGTGTCCAACACCGGCGACGCCATGCCGTCGTTGCGTTACATGCGCCTGCAGGCATTGCTGCCGCTGCTGATTCACAGCGGCGAGCCGCGCTCGGCGTTGGTGATCGGCTTTGGCACCGGTATCACTGCTGGGGCCATGCTGCGCTACCCTGGCCTTGAGCGTTCGGTGGTGGCGGAGTTGTTGCCCGAGGTGCTGCAAGCAGCGCCACGTTTCAATGGCAACTACGCCGCCGTGGTCGACCCCCGCTTGGACATTCGCCTGCGCGACGGCCGCCGTGAGCTATTGCGCAGCGAAGAGCGCTACGACCTGGTGACCCTGGAGCCTCCACCGCCCTCGGCGGCAGGCGTGGTCAACCTTTACTCCCGCGACTTCTACCAACTGGCCGCCGCGCGCCTGCAACCTGCCGGCCTGGTGGCCCAGTGGCTGCCGCTGCCGACCCAGAACGATGAAGACAGCCGCTCGCTGGTGCGCAGCTTCATCGATGTGTTCCCCCATGCGACGCTCTGGACCACCGAGCTTCACGAGATGCTGCTGATTGGCTCGCTGCAGCCGCTGCAACTGGACGTACCACGCATTCGCCAGCGTCTGGCGCAAGCCCCCGTGGCCCAGACGCTGGCGGAGGTTGGCGTCGATTCCGCACAGGCCTTGCTATCCACTTGGGTCACCGACCGTGCAGGACTCGAACGCTACGCGGCCAACGCCCTGCCGGTGACCGACGATCAGCCGCGCATCGAGTACGCCAACTGGGTACGCCCACGGGAGATAACCCGCGTGCTGCCTGCCTTGCTGGCATTGCGCAAGGCGCCGCCATTGCTGGGTGCCGAGCCTGCGTTCAGCAGCGCGGTGGAAGACCGCTGGCGCGTGCTGCAGCAGTTCTACAGCCTGAGCCTGCATGCCTACAACGGCAATCGCCAAGCCTGGGCACGGGAAGCCGCAGCGCTGGCTCGCAGCGACGGTGACAACCCTTATTTCCGCTGGTTTCTAGGGCCAGGCGCTGGACGCTGAACGCTGTGCTATCACTAAGGGTGCCGTTTGGCTCAGAGGCTTGGGAGCTTCTCGATGAAGCGCGTCTTCTACGTGTTATTTGTACTGATGAGCTGGTTGCCCATGGTCGGGCAGGGCGCGGAACCTGCGGGCAGCCCTACGGATGGTGTGCCTGGCGAGCCCGCCGAGCTCAGAATCGCCAACCGTACCATCTTCACCTTCCACGCCACCCTGCTGGGCGAAAGCCCGGCCGCCCGGGCACAGCGGGCACAAGCGGTGATCGAGGAAGCCCTGCGCGGAACCGATGACCTCAAAGTCAGCGTCGATCGCATCCTGAATAGCCAAATGGTCCTGCTGGGTGGTCGGCGAGCGTTCATCGTCGCACCGCTCGACCTCGAGCTGGCCGGAGGGGATACCCGCGAAACGGCCGAGCAAGCCGCCGCTGCCTTGCGCCAGGTAGTGGAGGAAACCGGCGAGTCGCGCAGCGTGCGTTTCCTGCTCAAGGCCCTGGGCTTCTCGGCCCTGGCGACGCTGATCTACGTCGCGCTGTTCAAGGGCGCCAACCTGGGCCGGCGCAAATTGCGCGGGCTGTTGCCGAAGATGATGCGCAGCCATGCCAGCCAGATCCGTGTCGGGCAGTTGCCGCTGTTCGACATGCAGTACGTGTACTACGTGATCGACCGCTTGTTGTGGCTGGTCTACTGGATCGTGGCATTCCTGCTGAGCTACCAGTGGCTGAGCTTCGTGCTGTCGCAGTTCCCCTACACCCGGCCCTGGGGGGAAAGCCTGAATGTCCACCTGCTGGACCTGCTGCGCTACCTGCTGCAGGGCGTTCTGCATGCCATCCCCGGCATTGCCGTGGCGGTGCTGATCTTCTTCATTGCCCGTGGCGTCAGCAACTTCAGCCGGCGCATGCTCGAGCGCATGGCCCGGCCTGGCACGATCAAATGGCTGACCGAGGAAACCCTGCAGCCGACCACGCGGCTGACTTCCCTGGCCATCTGGCTGTTCGCCCTGGTGATGGCCTACCCGTATCTGCCGGGGTCTGGCACCGAAGCGTTCAAGGGGCTGTCGGTGCTGCTGGGCCTGATGATTTCGCTGGGGGCCTCCAGCGTGGTCGGGCAGGCGGCGGCGGGGCTGATTCTCACCTACTCGCGCACCCTGAAGGCCGGCGAATACGTGCGGGTGGGCGACAACGAGGGCACCGTGACCGAGGTGGGCATGTTCAACACCACCATCCGCACCGGCCTTGGCGAAGTGCTGACCCTGCCCAACTCGATGATCACCGGCTCCGTGACCCGCAACTATTCGCGGGTGGTGCAAGGGCAGGGCTATATCGTCGATACCGTGGTCACCATTGGCTACGACACACCCTGGCGTCAGGTCGAGGCGATGCTGGTGGAGGCGGCCAAACGCACCGACGGAATTCTGTCGAACCCAAGGCCCCAGGTGTTCCAGACCGGGCTTTCGGACTTCTACCCGGAATACCGCCTGGTGGCCCAGGCAGTGCCCAGTGAGCCAAGGCCGCGGGCAGAGCTGCTGAGCCTGCTGCATGCGAACATTCAGGATGTGTTCAACGAATACGGCGTGCAGATCATGTCGCCGCACTACCTGGGCGACCCGCAGCAGGAAAAATGGGTGCCTGCGGAGAAGTGGTACACCGCGCCTGCACGCGCACCCGACGAGCGTGACGCGGGTCAGCGCTGATCAGTTGCACTGCGCGACGATTGCCGGGTCGCCGTGCAGTCGCCGGTGTTCCAGCGGTGTCATGGCGAACCAGCGCAGGTGGGCCCGGCAGAACGAGGTGGTGCGGCGGTAGCCCAGCTCGCTGGCGATCTGGCCGACGGTCAGGCTGGTCCTGCGCAGCATCTGTTGCGCCTGTAGGCGGCGGATGTTGTCCAGGTAAGCCTCGAAGTCTATGCCGTCGATGGCCAGGCGACGCTGCAAGGTGCGTGGGTTGAGCCCCAAGGCTAGCGCCACTTGCTCCAGGGTGCAGCGCTGGTAGGGCAGCAAGGCCTGGATATTGCGTTCGACCTGGGTGCGCAGGCTGTCGCAGGTGATGTTCTGGTTTTCCAGAAAGTGGCGGACGATGCCATGCAACGTGGCATCGTGCTTGATGCAGGGCTCCTGCAATACCTCCGCAGACAGGACCAGGCTGTTGTGCGATTGGCTGAACAGCACCGGGCAGTTGAAGTAGCGCAGGTAACCGCCGGGGTCACCCAGTGGCGCGTGGCGCAACGTCACGGCCCGGGGGCGCAACGGGGTACCGCGCAGTTCACCGATCAATAGCTGTGCGCCAAGTACCGACTTTTCGATTATTTGCGGCGTCTGCTCAGCGCTGGGCAACCCATTGTCGAAGTACAGCTGTGCCTGCCCGGCGCGATGCTCCAGGCGATAGTGAAGTGTTGGGCTGTAGTGGCGCATGTAGCGGATCACCGCGACCAGCGCGTGGCCTACGGTAGGTGCGGAGCTGGCCAGGTGGCTGAGTGGGCCGATCAGCGTCGACCCTTGCAGCAGCGCCAGTTCCAGGCCGAACCGTGGCAGGCTCAAGGCATGGGCGCTGCCTTCGAACAGCTGCACCAGATGGACATAAGGCAGTGTCTTGCCGAAGTTGCCGACAACATCCTGGTCGATTTGCAGGGGCGCCAGAAAGTCACGCTGACGCATCCCATGTTCAGCCAGTAGTTCGCGGTATTGCAGCAGCGCTGTGCCGCGGATGCTGTCCATAAGCTTGCACCTGTGCTTGCCTATGAGTGGCTGCCCCGCTGCAGGCCAGGTGCTGCAGCGGGGCAGGTGGGTTTACTTCTTGCTTCTGGCGGCCTGGAAGGACGCCACCATGTCTTTGGCCCAACCATCGAGCACGGCCTTGGCATCCTTGGCCTGCATCACCTGCTCGGAGTTTTCCAGCTCGGTACCTGCACCCTTGCGTACCACCTGGGCCACCACCTGCTGGTTACCGCCGTCGATGAATGCCGCCTCGGTGGCGATGCTGGTGTCCTGGTCGCGAATGCCGGTGGCGGTGCTCACCCCGGCTGCGATCAGCGCGATCGGGATGACTTCATAAGGGCGCAGGCTCTTGGTCTTGGCGCTCACCGCCGTGATGGCCGGGCGTACCACCAGCACGCCAGGGCCTGGGCCCTTGGCCAATGGCAGTACCTGGGAGAAGTGGTTCTTCAGGGTCTGGTCGTAGTACTGGGTGATGCCGGTCAAGGTCGACTGCGGGACTTTCTCGGTGGGTTGGGGTTTGGGGTAGAGCTGGCTCGGTTCGATGTAGACGCTGGTGTAACGGTTGGCATCCACATCCGGTTTGATCCAGCGCATGACCGGCGCGCCGGACGGCGACTTGTCTTCCTTGAGCATGCTGTAGTTCTTCAGGAAGCCCGAATACTGATCGGACTCCACATACTTGCTCGCACAGCCATACAGCATGACTGAAGCAAGGCACAGGGTTGCAGCCAATGACCGGGTTTTCATGCAGCTCTCCTTCTTACGTTGAGCGATATCCCGCCGCCCTGCGGGTGACTCTCAGAAGCGCCAGGTGGCGCCACCGCCGATGATGTGCAATGCGCTGTTGTCGTAACTGCCGGACAAGGTGGTGCCGGAGCGGGCCTTGGTCTGCTCCACGTCCATGTCGCCCAGCCAGACCAGGGTATAGGCCAGGTGCAGGTCCATGCCCTCGTCAACGGTATAGTTGACCCCGGCGGCCAGGCGCCAGGCCTCGCCCATGGGGTTGTCGACGGTACGGTCGGCGTCGTCGACCGCCGAGCTGTCGTAGCCAAGGCCCATGCTCCAGCGCCACTGCTTGGTGGCCTGGTACTGGGCGCCGAGCGAGGCATGCCAGGTGTCCTTGTACTGGCGGTCGACCGTGCGGCTGGTGCCGCCGGCGTTGGTGTCGACCTCCACACCGACGTCGCCGAAATCGCTCCAGTCCTGCCAGCCGAGGCTGGCCAGCAGCGTCCATTGGCTGTCCAGGTCATGGGCCACGCTGAGGGTGACGGTTTGCGGTACGTTCAGGTCCAGTTCGAGCGAGTCGGCGTCCAGGCGGCGCAGTGCGGCATTGAGCAGAGGGTTGCTGATGTCGCTCAGGTGCGGTTTGTCCTCGAACTCGAGCTTGACCTTGCTGGTGTAGGCCAACCCCACCTTGGTACGCGGGTCGAGTTGATACAGCAGGCCCAGGTTCACGCCCACCCCGACATCGGTGTCCTTGTATTCCAGCTGGCCGTCCGGGCGGTCGGCCAGGCCGAGCAGGTTGTTGTTGATGGCCATCTCGGTGCGGTAATAGCCGACCATGATGCGCGGACCCACGCCGACGGACAGTTCGTCGGTGAACCTGTAGGCCCAGGTGGGTTGCAGCGACACGCCTATAACCGCAGCTTCCTGGGTGAAGTAACGGCCGGCCCAGTCATCGTCGTAGTCCAGGGCCAGGCCGAAGTTGCCGTACATGCCGAAACCGATGGCCGAACGTTCGTCGATCTGGTGGCTGACGAACAGGCTTGAGCCTGGCAGGTACTCCAGCGAGTTGCCGCCTTCATTGCCGTCGAACTGGTTGCTGCTGTCGCGGGAGAAACGCAGGTCGCCGAGTATCACCTGGGCATTGGCGCTGATCTGGGTGCCGGTGAGCTGGGTGATGCCGGCAGGGTTGCTCATCAGCACGCTGGGGTCTCTGGCCAGCGCTGCAGCGCCTGCGTTGGCCAGGCCGTTGCCTTCCTGGCCGGCTTCGTAGATGAGAATGCCGCCGGCCCAGGCATCGCTGCCGAAAAGCCATAGCGTGCAGAGCAACAAGGCTGCCTGTTTGCCGGCCAGACGAGGACAGTACGACGCCTTTTCCATCACACGCTCCTATTGTGTGAAGCGCTGTACCTGGGGCGGCAACTACCAGCAAAGTTTGATGCGCAGTAGAAGCAGGGTAGTTAAGTTGGAACCCTGTGGTCGTAGAGCAATGCTCTCTTTTGACGACATGCGAGGCTGTATGAATGAGAAGCAAACGCCGGTATCGGGAATCTACACTTTAGACGACACATGCCCGCTCGCAAGTATCGGTGGGTCAGGCAAATGCAATGATGATCGGCCCGCAGACAGCGAGCAGCACATTTGAAATCGCGTAGCAGACAGTAAAACCAATGACCGGCGTATTACTGCCTGATTGTTCGATGATCTTGTTCATCGAGGCTGCCTCGGTTTGCGCACCGGCCAGGGCGCCGAACAGGATCATCGGGTGCAGGCGCAGCACATAGCGCCCGAAGTACAAGGTCACCAGCGGCGGTATCAGTGTGACCAGTGCGCCGGCCACCAACAGCGCCAGGCCTTGCTCCTGGATCGCCGTGATTGCCGCCGGGCCCGCCAGCAAACCCACTACCGCGCCGAATGCGGTCAGGCCGAACTCGGAAAACGCCCACTGCGCCGCAGGGGGCAGGGCACCGAGCTCCGGGTGTCGCGAGTTGTACCAGCCGATCAGCAACCCAGCCAGCAGAATGCCGCCGCCGATGCCCAGTTCAATTGGGATCATGCCGATGTGGGTGGACAGCAATCCGACCAGTGAGCCCAGCACCATGCCCAGAGCATGGATGGCGATGTCGCTGCGGTGGCTGGCCTTGCGTTCTCGGCCAATCTGCACCGCCAGCGCATCGACACTTGCCGCGCGTCCGGTCAGGCTGATCACATCGCCTCGGCGCAGCACGGTTTCCGGCAGCAGTGGCAAGGCCAAGCCCTGGCGAGTGATACCAGTAAGAAAGCAGCCCATGCGCTGCGCCCCTATCAGCGCCGAGCGCACCTGGTGAATGGTATGCCCGGCCAGTCGCCGGTTCGTCAGCACGATGTCGGCGCTGCGGGTGGGGAACGACAGGCTCTGGGCATGATCCACCTCGGGGCCGATCCAGCTCCCGAGTTGGCCGACGGCATCGCGCAGGGCGTAGATGCCGAGAATATCGCCCGGTTGCAGGCACAGGGCCGGGTCCCGGTCGAGGGCCTGCTCTGCTCGGGTAATGCGCTCGATGCTCAGCGACGGGTGGTGCGCTTCGAACTCGGCGATGCTCAGACCCGGCTCTACGGGCTGGGCCAGCCGGTGGGCACGGACCACGATGCGGGTATAGGGAATGCTGATGGCCTCTTCGTTACGCTCAACGCCAAGTTCACGTTCCAGCGCCTGGGCGCTGGCACGCAGGTCGACGCCCAGCAGGCGTGGTGCCAGGCTGCCGACGAACACGATCAGGCCGACCGTGCCGAACACATAGGTGATGGCATAGGCAACCGCCATATGGCTGTTGAGTTCGGCCTTGGCCGCGGCATCCAGCGGCAATTGGGCAATGGCGCTGCTGGCGGTGCCCATGATCGCGGTGTCGGTGAGTGCGCCCGCGCCCAGGCCTGCGGTAAAGCCTGCATCGAAACGGTAGAGCGCGTTCATGGCCAGGATCACCAGCAGCGCAGTGGCGCACAGCACCACCGACAACAGCACCAGCTTGAGCGTGCCTCGGTTCAAGCTACCGAAAAACTCCGGCCCGCTCTTGAAACCGACGGCATAGATGAACAGCGCGAAGAACACCGCTTTCAGCTCATGGGGCACCTCCAGGCCGACCTGCCCGATCAGCAACCCCATCAGCAATGCCCCGGCCACCGAACCCAGGTGGAAGCTGCCTATTTTCAAACGCCCCAGCAGCACACCCAAGGCGATGGCCAGAAACACCGCAAGCTCTGGATGAGCACGCAACGCGCCGAAGGCCAGATCCATCATTGCCCCTTCCTCCAGATGCTGCCTGCGCAAGTTCAAGAGCCCGAACAGTCTGAGTATGCGTGCAATCCAGCGGTCAGCCACGGGTGTCATCAAATGCGCATGGGCAGTTGCGACGCGGTGGGCGTTTCTTGACTAATCTTGCCTGCGACAGGGTTCCTGCCGGACATCCAGACTCGCTGCGAGAGACTCCATGACCACGGCCAATGACCTGATCATCTGCGAGTACTGTGATGCGGTCTATCACCGCGCTCCGCTTCAGCGCCACCAGAGCGCACTGTGCCCGCGCTGTGGCGGTGTGCTGTATCGGCACAATGGCCTGACCCCGCAGCAGCGCATGGCGCTCAGCGTCACCGGCGGGGTGCTGCTGGTGTTCGCCAATGCCTATCCGGTCATGACCATCGGCATGAGTGGGCTGACCAACTCGGCGACGTTATGGGACGCCGTGATGATCCTCAGCAGCGGCAGCATCACCTTCATTGCGCTGGTGCTGGCGCTGTCGATTATTTTTGCGCCGATCCTGCAGATTGCCGTGTTGTGCTGGGTGCTGGGCTTTGCCATGGCCGGCCGCCGCTCACCGGCATTCGGCGCGTGCATGCAGGCGCTGGAGAAGCTAAGACCCTGGAGCATGCTGGAAGTCTGCCTGCTGGGCGCCATGGTGGCGGTGATCAAGCTGGCTGGCCTGCTCGATGTCATCCCAGGGATCGGATTGGTCGCGCTGGCGGCGCTGAGTGTGTTGCTGATCTACATTGCCGGGCGCGATATCCGCGACCTGTGGGAGCAGGTATGACCGCGCCGATGTTGGCCGACGACCTGCAGGTGTGCCTGTGCCATGGCTGTGGCCAGGCCTGCGACCTGCGCGAGGATGCCCACCAGTGTCAGCGCTGCGGTGCGCCGCTGCATCGGCGCAAGTCCAACGCCATCGCCCGTGGTTGGGCGTTTCTGTGCGCGGCGCTGATCTTCTATGTGCCGGCCAACGCTTTGCCAGTGATGAACACCGAAATGCTGGGTCAGGGCAGCGACAGCACCATCGTCGGTGGGGTGCTGGAGTTCTGGGAACATGGCGCGTGGGACATCGCCCTGATCATCTTCATCGCCAGTATCGGTGTGCCTGCCATCAAGTTCTTCTCCCTCGGCCTGCTGCTGGTGACCGCCCAGCGGCGCAGCAACTGGGCGCGTCGCCAACGCTCGCAACTGTTTCGCTTCGTCGAGCTGATCGGCTACTGGTCGATGCTCGACGTCATGGTGGTGGCCCTGGTGGCGGCGCTGGTGCAGCTGCGCGGCTTGGGCACCATCGAGCCGCGCCCGGGCATTCTGTTCTTCGGCTTGGTGGTGGTGCTGACGATGTTTTCTGCGATGAGCTTCGACCCACGCCTGATCTGGGATGGCGAGCCACAAGAAGGAGAGCGCAGCGATGGCGCAGGAGACTGACAAACCGCAGGCGGCGGGACAGCCCCAGGTGCGCACCCGGCGAGTGAACGTGTCGCTGGTGTGGATCGTGCCGATTCTGGCCTTGCTGGTGGGGGCCTCGCTGGTGGTGCGCAACTGGATGCAGCAGGGGCCTGTCATCACCATTTCGTTTCACTCCGGCGAAGGCCTGGTGGCGCACAAGACCCAGGTCAAATACCGCAGCGTGGTGATTGGTGAGGTCACCTCGGTGGAACTGGCCAAGGACCGCAACAGCGTGGTGGCCAAAGTGGAACTGTCCAAGGAAGCCGAGTCGTTCGCCACCGAAGGGGCACGTTACTGGGTCGTCAGGCCACGCATCGGTGCCGGCGGCGTTTCGGGAGTCGATACCTTGCTTTCGGGCAGTTTCATCGGCGCCGATGCCGGTGAATCGAACAAACCACGAAAGAAATTCAAGGGGCTGGAGTTGCCGCCACCGATCACTTACGGGGAGAAAGGCAAGAGTTTCACGCTGTTCGCCGATGACCTTGGTTCTCTGGATATCGGTTCTTCCATCTACTACCGCAGGATTCCGGTTGGCGAAGTGGTCTCCTATGCGCTGAAGGACGATGGCAAAGGGGTGCAGATAGGCATTTTCGTGCAGTCGCCTTACGACGCGTTCGTCACCCACGACAGCCGTTTCTGGAATGCCAGTGGTGTCGACATGCAGATCGGCGCCAACGGGCTCAAGGTCGAAACCCAGTCGCTGTCATCGATCTTGATGGGCGGGCTGGCCTTTGGCTCGCCGGATTTTGCCGCCGTTGCGCAGCCTGCCGATGACCAGCAGGTGTTCCAGTTGTTCGTTGACCGCGATGCGGCCCTGGCGCCGCCCACCGGCAGGCAGGAATACCTGCGCATGCGCTTCGACCAGTCAATGCGTGGCCTGTCGCCGGGGGCGCCGGTGGAGTTCAAAGGGGTGGAGTTCGGCAAGGTGGTGTCGGTCACCCTCGACTACGACGAGCAGAAGCAGAGTTTTCCGGTGGTGGTGGATGCGGTGATCTATCCGCAGCGCCTGGGCCCGGTGCATCAGAAAATGCTCAAGGTGTTCAAGCATACCCCGGGTGACGAAGCCGGTGCCCGGCGGCTGATCGGCACGTTCGTCGAGCACGGGCTGCGTGCGCAGGCCCGCAGCGGCAACCTCATCACCGGGCAGATGTATGTATCGCTGGACTTCTACCCCGATGCGCCAAAGGTGGCCTTCGACATGAACGCCAGCCCCATCACGGTGCCCACCGTGCCGGGCAGCCTGGAGAAACTGCAGGAACAGTTGCAGCATGTGGTCGAACGCATCGGCAAGCTGCCGCTGGAAAGCATTGCCGGCAACCTCGATGGCACCCTGCGTGAGTTGCGCACGACCCTCAAACGCTTCGACGGGCAGACGCTGCCTGGGGTCAAGGCGACGCTGGATGATCTGCAGAAAACCTTGCAAACGGCCAATTCGGCCATCGCCGATGATTCGCCGCAGCGGGAAAAACTGGGCGATACGCTGCAAGAGCTGGAGCGCATGTCGCGTTCGTTGCGTGACCTTGCCGACTACCTGGGACGGCACCCTGAATCGCTGATTCGCGGGCGGCCCAAGGCGGCCGGCGCAGATGACGTGCAGCCTTGACCACGCACCGACCGAGGAGTGACACCTGATGCCCAAGATGCACGCTGTGATGCTGGTCGCGTTGGCGGTGCTGGCCGCAGGTTGCAGCAGTACACCCAACAACTACCACACCCTGGTGCCGCCACTGCCGACACAGGAGGGGGGCACCAAGGTGCTGGTCGAGCGAGTAAGCGTTCCGCCGCAGGTGGATCGACCACAGTTGGTGGTGCGCCAGGGCCAGAGTGGCCTGGTGATTCTGGAAACCGAATGGTGGGGCGCCAACCTGGTGGATGAGTTTCGCAGCGCCCTGCAGGACCAGCTTGGCGGCCCCGTTGGTGGTAGCGTGCGCTCGGTGCTGCGGGTGGAGGTGCAGCGCTTCGACTCGGTACCAGGGCAGTACGCGTTGCTGGAGGCGGTCTGGCGCTTGAAGCGCCCTGGCCAGGACGAGCTGACCTGCCGCACCACGGTGCAGACACCGGCCCAGGCCAGCGTCACCAGCCTGGTCAGTGCCCAGCAGACCAACCTGCGTCAGTTGGCCGGCGCGGTACGCAGCGCGGCAGGGCAGGGCCGTTGCCCTGCCGCTTAGCGCATTCGCTTACGGATTGACCTGATACCCACGGCCCTGCAGGCAACCGCTGTAGGCGCTGGCATGGGCCGAGCTCTGGGCCTGGTCCTGGGTGCGCCGGTCCTGACGGCGCTCCTGACGCTGGCGCATACCACCCACGGCAGCACCGGCTGCAGCCACTTCGCCGGCGCGGTTCTGCCGGTATTGCTGCTTGGCGTCGTCACTGGCCCGGTCGTAGAGTTCTTCGTGCTGATTGCCGCGCACTTGCGCCCCAACCGCACCGGCTGCGGCACCGGCCGCCGCGCCTTTCACCCGGCCGCCGACGTGCGGGTCTGAGGTGGTTGCGCTGCTGGCGGCGTTGTTGGCGACGGTGTTGCAATCGTTGATGTCCAGCTGCATCTGCTGGCTGCTTTGGCCCTTGAGCGGCACCACTGACTGCGCCTGGGCTGCGGGGGCAGAGAGCAGCAGTACCAGCAGGTATCCCCATGGGAACGTACGCATGGCTTTTCTCCACTGGAAGCTAACCCCATCAGACAGAATAGTTCGAAGCACAGGGCTCGGAGAGGGCCGCTGGTCTGCGTATTAGGGGGCCGCTTCGCAGCCCATCGCAGGCTTCGCCAGCTCCCACAAGCCCTCTGGACTGCCCTCAAGGGTTGGATTTGTGTCCAACTCCTTGGGGGCAGTCCACACCTCCGTGGGAGCTGGCGAAGCCTGCGATGGGCCGCACAGCGGCCCCGTGCAATCACAGCTTGATCCAGGTCGCCTTCAGCTCGGTGTACTTCTCCAGCGCATGCAGCGACTTGTCACGGCCGTTGCCCGACTGCTTGAAGCCACCGAACGGCGCGGTCATGTCGCCGCCGTCGTACTGGTTCACCCAGACGCTGCCAGCACGCACGGCGCGGGCGGTCTTGTGGGCCTTGGAGATGTCCGAAGTCCAGATGCCCGCGGCCAGGCCATACGGCGTGTCGTTGGCAATGGCGATGGCTTCCTCGGCGGTGTCGAAGGCGATCACCGACAGCACGGGGCCGAAGATTTCTTCCTGGGCGATCTTCATGGCGTTGGTCACGCCATCGAAGATGGCCGGCTCGACGTAGGTACCGCCGGTCTCCTCCAGGGTGCGCTTGCCACCGGCCAGCAGCTTGGCGCCGTCCTGGTGGCCCGCTTCGATGTACGACAGCACGGTGTTCATCTGCTGGGTGTCGACCAGGGCACCGACCGTGGTCGCCGGGTCTAGCGGGTTACCCGGCTTCCAGCCCTTGAGGGCCTCGACCACCATAGGCAGGAACTTGTCCTTGATCGAACGCTCGACCAGCAGACGCGAACCTGCGGTGCAGACTTCGCCCTGGTTGAAGGCGATGGCGCTGGCGGCGGCTTCGGCGGCGGCCTGCAGGTCCGGGGCGTCGGCGAAGACGATGTTCGGGCTCTTGCCACCGGCTTCCAGCCAGATGCGCTTCATGTTCGACTCGCCCGCGTACACCATCAGTTGCTTGGCGATCTTGGTCGAGCCAGTGAACACCAGGGTGTCGACGTCCATGTGCAGGGCCAGGGCCTTGCCCACGGTGTGGCCGTAGCCTGGCAGCACGTTCAGCACGCCCGCCGGAATGCCGGCTTCGATGGCCAGCTGGGCAATGCGGATAGCGGTCAGTGGCGATTTTTCCGACGGCTTGAGCACCACCGAGTTACCAGTGGCCAGGGCCGGGCCGAGTTTCCAGCAGGCCATCAGCAGCGGGAAGTTCCACGGCACGATGGCACCAACCACGCCCACCGGCTCGCGGGTAACCAGGCCGAGCTGGTCATGCGGGGTCGGGGCGACTTCGTCGTAGACCTTGTCGATGGCTTCGGCGGTCCAGTGAATGGCGTTGGCCGCACCGGGGATGTCGATGCTGGAGGAGTCGCCGATTGGCTTACCCATGTCCAGGGTTTCCAGCAGGGCCAGCTCTTCGACGTTCTTGCGCAAGAGGCCTGCGAAGCGGATCAGCTTGGCTTTGCGCTGGGCCGGGGCCAGATGCGACCAGACGCCGGAGTCGAAGGTGGCGCGGGCGTTTTCAACGGCGCGGTCGGCGTCGGCACTGTCACAGCTGGCGACCTGGCCAAGCACGCGGCCATCCACAGGGCTGATGCAGGCGAACGTGGCGCCGGACGCTGCGTGGCAATACGCCCCATCAATGAAGGCGCGGGTTTCTGGGCGCAGGGCGTCGGCGCGGGCTTGCCAGTCCTGGAGGGTAAGGGTCATGCGAAAGCTCCTGTTGCGGTGCGGCGCTCGGCGCGTTGCCGGCAGGCGGCGCCAAAGGCACGGAAGATGGCCAGGTAATGGGGGTGGCTGAGCACCTGCCATTCAGGGTGAAACTGCACACCCAGGGCGAAGGCGCGGGCATCGGGCAGCGAAACGGCTTCGATCAGGCCGTCCTCGGCCAGTGCCTCGACTTGCAGCCCAGGCGCCAGGCGGTCGATGCCCTGGCCATGAATCGAGTTGACCTGGCAGCGCCGGGGCAGGCCCAGGCGCTCCAGCAAGCCACCCGGTTGTACCAGCAGCGGCTGGCGTGCGGCGTATTGCACCTGCACGGGCTGGTCGGCCGGCTCGCGGTGGTCGTTGAAGCGCCCCACCTCATGCACACAGGCATGCAGCGTGCCGCAAAGCGCCACATTGAGTTCCTGAAAACCCCGGCAGATCGCCAGCAGCGGCACGCCTTCGCGCAGCGCTGCCGGAATCAGGGCCAGGTTGCTGGCGTCGCGGGCAGGGTCGTGCAAGGTGCCCGGCGCGCTCGGGGCGCCCTGGTAATGCCAGGGCTCGATGTTGGACGGCGAGCCTGTCAGCAGCAGGCCGTCGACCTGGGCGAGCACTTCACTGGGCGACAGCAGGCCGGGCAGGGCGGGCAGCATCATCGGCAAGGCGTCGGCGGCCTCGACCACGGCGCGCACGTACTTGTCGCCAACCAGGTGAAACGGGTGCGCGCCCAGCTGCCGGGTGCAGGCGCTGACGGCGACCAAGGGTAATCTGTGCATGGTGACCTCGTGATCCAGCGCGCCTCAGCGCAGCTTTTCCAACAGTTGGTAGTACCACATGCCGGCTGCCAGCAGCGGGTTGCCCAGCTGCTCGCCCAGCGGCACCTTGATGTGCCTGCAGGCGGCGAAGGTATCGAACTTGCCCAGCTCTCCGGTCATCGCCTCGGCCATGATTTCGCCCATGATGTGGCTGGTGGCGATGCCATGCCCGGAATAGCCCTGGCAGTACCAGACGTTGTCCGACAGCTTGCCCAGTTGCGGAATGCGGTTGACCACGATGCCCATGGCGCAGCTCCACTGGAATTCGATGGGTACGCCCTTGAGCGCCGGGAAGGTACGTTCGATGCATGGGCGCAGCTCGTTTTCGATGTTGCGCGAGTCCTTGCCCGAGTAGTTGGCGCCGCCACCGAACAGCAGGCGCTTGTCGGCGGTGAAACGGTAGTAGTCGAGCACGAAACGGCAGTCGTACACCGCCAGGTTCTGCGGATTGAGGCGCTCGGCCAGCTCGCCCAGCGGCGCGGTAGCGACGATGCCGCCCATGGCCGGGAAGATCTTGCCCTTGAGCTGTCGCGGCTCCAGCTTGTGGTACACATCACCCGCCAGCAATACCTGGCGGGCCTCGATACGGCCCTCGGCGGTGACCACCGCCGGCCGTGGACCGTGGACGATCTCCAGCACCTCGGAGTTTTCGAAGATCAGCGCGCCCAGGCTGTGGGCGGCACGGGCCTCGCCGATGCACAGGTTCAGCGGGTGCAGGTGCAGGTTGCGGCGGTTGTGCAGGGCGCCGCAGTACAGCGGGCTGTCCAGCTGCGCACGGACGCCGGCGCGGTCCAGCAGACTCACTTCTTCGCCCATGCCTCGGCGCTGGGCTTCCTCGAAGCTGGTGCGCAGTTCGGCCATGTGTGTGGGCTTCATCGCCGCATGCAGGTGCCCGCGCCGCAGGTCGCAGGCGATGCCGTAGCGCGCGACCCGCTGCTCGATGATCTGGTGCCCGCGCCAGCGCAGGTGCCAGATGAAATTGTCCACCTCGTCGCCGAGGCGCTTGCGCATCTGCTTGCGCATGGCCTCGTCGCCAGACAGGCTGCCGGTGACCTGGCCGCCATTGCGGCCGCTGGCACCCCAGCCGATCTTGTGGGTATCCACCAGCGCGACCTTCAGGCCGCGCTCGGCCAGCTCGACGGCGCTGGCCACACCGGTGAAACCGCCACCGATGATCGCCACATCGACGCTCACCGTGCCTTGCAGGCGCGGGTAGTCGGTTTCCTCGGCCAGCGTGGCGGTGTAGTAGGAGGGCGTGCGCACCGGGGCGGGCGCCGCTGGTTGGGTCAAGGCATTCATGGCAGATTCCTCGTAGCCGGTCGGGCAGGGCTTTGATCAGGCATTGGTCAGGTACCAGCGCCAGTCCTGCTCGCCCACTTCAGCCATGAACGCGCGGTATTCGGCCTGTTTCACCGCCAGGTAGACCCGCAGGAAATCACTGCCGAAGGCGTCCCGTGCCCAGCTGGAACGCTCCAGCGCCTGCAGCGAGCTGAGCCAGTCGGTGGGCAGCAGGGTCTTGGCCTGGGCGTAGCCGTTGCCCTCGACCGGGGCGCCGGGGTCCAGTTGCTGGCTCACGCCGCGGTGGATACCGGCAAGGATCGCCGCAGCAGCCAGGTACGGGTTGGCATCGGCGCCGCAGATGCGGTGCTCGACATGCCGAGTGTTGGCCGGGCCGCCGGGTACCCGCAGGCTGACGGTGCGGTTGTCGACGCCCCAGGTCGGGGCCAGCGGGGCATAGCTGTTGGCCTGGAAGCGCCGGTACGAATTGGCGTTGGGGCAGAACAGCAGCAGCGAGTCGAGCAGGCTGGCCAACATGCCGCCAACCGCGTGGCGCAACAGCGGCGTACCGGCCGGGTCTTCGCTGGCGAACAGGTTGTGGCCTTCGGCATCGGCCAGGCTGACGTGCATGTGCATGCCGGTGCCGGCCAGGTTGTCGAATGGCTTGGCCATGAAGCAGGCCTGCATTCCATGGGCATGGGCCACGCCTTTGACTAGCCGCTTGTAGCGCACCGCCTGGTCCATGGCCTGCAGCGCATCGCCATGCTCCAGGGTGATTTCCACTTGGCCGGGGGCGTATTCGGAGATGGCCGTGCGCGCTGGAATGCCTTGTGCCTTGCAGGCGGCGTACAGGTCTTTGAGGAAGGGCTCGATCTGCTCCAGCTCGCGCAGGCCGTAGACCTGAGTCTGGCGAGGGCGGGCGCCGTCCTGGTCGAGCGCAGGTTGCGGGCGGCCGTTGGCGTCGCGCTTCTGGTCCAGCAGGTAGAACTCCAGCTCGCAAGCCATCACCGGGTGCAGGCCTTCGGCCTGCAGCTGCTCGATGACCCGGATAAGCAGCTGCCGTGGGTCGGCCACCGTGGCGGGAAGGCCCTCGGTGGGGTGCATCGACACCTGCACCGCCGCCGTGGGGATCTGCCGCCAAGGCAGGCGGACCAGGCTGCCTTCCAGTGGGTAGGCGCGACAGTCGATATCGCCGACGTCCCACACCAGCCCGGAGTTTTCCACGTCCTCGCCGTGGATCGACAGGCCGAGCATGGTGCTGGGTAGCGGGCGGCCGGTCTCATAGAGCGCGAGCAATTCTTCCCGGTGCAGCAGCTTGCCGCGCGGGATGCCGTTGGCGTCGAGGATGAACAGCTCGAACAGTTCGATATCGGGGTTTTCAGCCAGGAAGGCCTGAGCGTGGTGAGCGGGGGCGAAGGTCATGGTGATAGGCACCTTTTCTTGTGGTTTGCGTAAAATCTACGGGGTGTAAATTGCGCAATCAATAGTTAACTGTAAAAATAAATACGCAATGCGCAATTTTTACTAGGCTTCATCAGGTGCCATGAACACTGGCCCGTGCCGGTTCGCCAGCGAATCTGCTAGCCTGTGCCCGCCACCCGATCCCCCATGGAAGTGCTGAACATGTCTATCTCCACCCTCGACGCCCTGGACTACGAGATCGTCCGTGAATTGCAGGAGGACGGGCGCCGGGCCTTCCGAGAAGTCGCACGCAACCTGTCAGTGCCGGAGGCCACCATTCGTACGCGGGTCAAGCGCCTGCAGGATCAGGGCATCCTGCAGATTCTGGCCTTCACCAACCCATCCAAGCTCGGCCACGCCAAGCTGGCGTTGCTGTTCGTCAATGTCGCGCCCCAGGACCATGATCGGGTCGCCGACACCCTCAGCCGCTGGAGTGAAGTGAGCTACCTGTCGACCACCATGGGCACTGCGGATATCTGCGTGCAGGTGTTGTGCCGCGATGACGAAAGCCTGTGGAACCTGCAGCAGAAAGTGCGCAGCCTGCCGGGGATTCGCGATGTGCGGACCTTGCAGGAAGTGAAGGTGCACAAGATCCGCTTCACCTTGCCGCCGGGCGAGTCGGAAGACTGAAGTCAGTCAAGGTTTCAGGTTCTTCACTGTTGCTAGTGGCCTCTTCGCGGGTGAACCCGCTCCCACAGGTACGGCGGCATAACTGTGGGAGCGGGTTTACCCGCGAAGAGGCCCATATTTCCCCCACAAGAGCTGCGTAACACTCCGCTTGAAATCTTGCGCAATGCGCAAATCAATGCCCCATCCTTGAGCCCTCTCAGGCCCTCGCCCTATCCCTCGTACAGCTGAAACCCCACTCCCAGAGCCCTCGCGTGCCGCTGTGCACGGTTTTGGTCATACTCGCCCCGAAAAATGACATTGCGCAGAAATAATCTTTTCATATTGCGCAATGCGCATCGATGTGAAATAAAAATATACACATGCGCAGAATCCTGTCGTAGGATCTGCTCATCGAGACCCAATACAAAAACAGAGGGCGATACGATGCACCAGGCCATTGCAGGCACCGCGCCAAGCGCGCAACTCGTCAAATCCATCCGCTGGTGGGACGGGGTGGCCATCACCCTCAGCCTGCCGGCTGCGTTGTTCGTCGGTCTGGGCTATTCGATCGGTGCCATCGGCGCCTGGGCAGCCATGACCTTGTGGGCGTTGATTGCCGCGGTGGCGGTGTTGCACAACTGGCTGTACTCGGAAATGGGCGCGATGTTCGCCGACAAGTCCGGCGGCATCGCCCTGTATGCCAATGAAGCCTGGGCCCGACGCATGCCCAGCCTGGGCCCGCTGGCCACCTACGCCTACTGGTTCGCCTGGGCCACGGCACCGGCTATCTGGGGGCTGGCGGTGGCGCAGATCGTCTCCGAGCAGTTCTGGCCGCAGGCGACCGCCCACTTAGACCTCGGGCCGCTGCAGTTGGGCCTGCCGCAAGCCATTGCCCTCGGTGTGGCGCTTTTCTCTTGGGCGCTCAGCATGGTCCAGCTACGTTTCACCATGGTGATTCTGACCATTGCAGGGGTACTGCTGATGGTCCCGGTGCTGGTGTTCGGCACCAGTTTCCTGACCAGCCCGACCTGGAGCAGCGCAAGCTTCACCTGGCATACCGGTGAGGGTGTGCAGGGCGTGCGCACGGTGCTGGCGTGGCTGTTCATCATGGCGTGGTCGGCCTATGCCGTGGAGGCTGCCGCCTCGTTCATCCCGGAGTTCCGCGACACCGTCAGCGACACCCGCAAGGCCCTGCGCATCGCCGCACTGATCCTGCTGCTGGTGTTTACCCTGGCGCCCCTGGGCCTGACCGGCCTGTTGGGCGAACAGACCATGGCCGAAAAGCCTTATGGGTTCTTGCAAGCTGCCGCTGAAGTGTTGCTGGGCGGTGGCGCGACCTTGGTCACCCTGGTGCTGATCGCCGGCATTCTGGTGCTTTCGGTGATGGGCACCGCCGATGCCGGTCGGGCGCTGTACCAGAGCTCGTGCGATGGCCTGACCGTCCGCCAGTTCGGCGTGCTCAACCGCGCTGGCGTCCCGGCTCGTGCGGTGACCGTGCAGTTGTTCATCAACGTGATCCTGGTGCTGCTGGTGGGTAACCCGCTGGCGGTGATCGTCGCCGGCAACATCGGTTACATCCTGGCGCACCTGCTGGCGGTGGCGGGCTATGTGGTGCTGCGCCGCGACCGACCAGAGCTGGATCGCCCCATTCGCTTGTCGCGGCGCTGGGTGTGGATTGCCATGGCCCTGGCCATGTTCGACGGGCTGATCCTGCTGGTGGGCGTGACCAGCGCCTCGATCACCGGCTACGGCGGCCTCAAGGAAGTGCTGATCGCAGTGGCCGTGCTGGCCATCTCCCAAGCCTTATTCCGGCTGCGCCGCCTGCAGGATCGCAAGTCCACCCCCTGCGCGACCTGATTCCCACGCAACACCCCCTTACGACCTAGCAAACCCCCAGAGAGGAGTGCACCTGATGCGTGCAGATGACTCCGGCCGCCTGTGCTGGCCGAAAAAGAGCCCCGTGGCCGTTTCCCTGACCTTCGACGTAGACGCCGAGGCCGGCCTGTTGGGCGACAGCCCGACGTTCGCCCGGCGCCTGACCAGCTTGTCCGAAGGCCGTTTTGGCGTGACCCGTGGCGTGCCGCGCATTCTCGAACTGCTGCGCCGCCACCGGATCGCCGCGACCTTCTTCGTACCGGGCTACACCGCCGAGCAACACCCGCACCTGGTGGAAACGCTGCTCAAGGACGGCCACGAGATCGGCCACCACGGCCACATGCACCTGCGCAGCGACAAGGTCAGCGCCGAACAACAGACCGAAGAGATGCAGCAAGGCCTGGCCGCGCTGGCCAAGGCCGGCGCACCGAAGCCTGCGGGTTATCGCTCGTCGTCCTGGGAACTGACTCCGGAAACCTTCGAGCTGGTGCTGGCCAACGGCTTTGCCTACGACTCCAGCTGCATGGGCGACGACCGCCCGTATTTCGAACACTTCAACGGCGCCTCGATCCTCGAACTGCCGGTGCACTGGTCGCTGGATGACTGGCCGATGTTCGGCTGGAGCATCGACAACGGCGGCAACTTCACCGCCCCCCGGGTGCTGTTCGACACCTGGCTGGCCGAGTACGAGTCGGCGCGCCGCGACGGCCGCCACACCAGCTTCACCATGCACCCGGAAGTGATCGGCCGCGCCGCGCGCTTCGAGCAGTTGGAGCGCCTGGTGGAACGCATGGTCAGCGACGGTGATGTCTGGTTCGCCCGTCTCGATGAAGTGGCTGCGCAGGTTACCCCGCAATTGAAACAGGTGAACAAATGAGTACGGTTTTCCGCTCTACCCAGATGCAGCCGGCCGCCCGTGGCCATGAGTTCGGCGAAGTGTTCGCGGCCAAGGTGCGCGGCACCGTGCAGGCCTACCAGGGCTTGTTTGCTCGGGTCGCCAAGGCGCCGTTCGACCTGCGTGCCATGGGTGCCCGCTGCCTGGCACAAGTGGCCGAGTTCGCACCGCCGTTGCACGAAGAAATGCTCGGCATCGCCGAGGGGGCAGGGGTGGATGCCGAGCTGATCGGTGCCATCAACGCCCGCACCGAAATCCTGGCAGTGCTGGGAGCACCGCTGCGCGGCGAGTGCTCCACGGTGGTTCAGGTCGACCCCTGGGGCGCCCCGGTCACCGCGCAAACCTGGGACTGGTACGCCGAATTCGCCGAACAGTGGCTGACCTGGGAAATTCCCCACGCTGACGGACGCCTGACCACCACCGTGACCGAGTACGGCATCGTCGGCAAACCTGGGGTTAACAACCGTGGCCTGGGCGTGCACTTCAATATCCTGCACCACCAGCACGATGGCGCCGACATCGGCGTGCCGGTGCATGTGCTGTCGCGCTGGATACTCGACAGCTGCGCCGACATCAACCAGGCCTTGCAGTTGTGCCAGCGTGCGCCGGTGTCGGCGTCCAGCTCGCTGACCTTGATTGCCGCCGCCGAGCGCGCCAGTTGCGCGGTCTCGGTAGAAATCCACCCCGGCGGCCCAGGGCTGGTATTCCCGGCGGCCGATGGCTTGCTGGTGCACACCAACCATTTCCTCTCAAGCCCCGCCCGTGACTTCGACACCGAGCCCGGCACTTATCCAGACACCCTGGTGCGCTACGACCAGCTGGTGCGCCGGCTGAGCGGCCGCCCGGGCCTCACCGCCAGCGACATGCTCGCGGCACTCAACAGCCACCTGGGAACCACCGGTGCACTGTGCTGCCACCCCGACCCGACGCTGCCGGAGAAAGGGCAGTACGCCACCCTGGCCAGCATCACCCTCGACGTCGTCAACGGCACCCTGCGCGCACTGCCAGGCGGCCCGTGCCGTCACCTCTGAACCTACGACCCCAAGGAAGCAACGCCATGCTCAAACTCAAACGCCTCGACAACATGGACATCCTCACCAACGACGTGCAGCGCCTGGTGGACTTCTACCACGGCACCCTTGGCCTGGGCTTCTTCCTGCCCTATGCGGCAGAAGAACGTTGGGCGGCCATCGAAATGGGCAATGTCACCCTCTACCTGTTCCACACCACCAACCCGGCACCGGTCGAGCGCCGCACCGCCGTGAACCTGGAAGACAAGCCAGGCCTGGACTCGTTCGCCTTCGAGGTTGAGAACCTGGACGAGGCCATTGCCTACCTGAACGGCAAGGTCGAGTGGGTGACCGCCGAGCCCATCGAGTGGCAGCACCCTAATGGCACCCACTACCGCTACCGGCCGATGTTCGACCCGGACGGCAACATGCTCTACGTCACCGAACCGCACAAGACCATCTGAACCGGGAGCCTTGCCATGACCCAAAGCAAACCTGCCCGCCAGGCACCGCAGTCGGTGCTCTCGCTGTCTGCCGAAGCCCGCGCCCTGGACGGCCGCGTGGCATTGATCACCGGTGCCGGCCGTGGCGCCGGACGTGCCCATGCACGGCTGCTGGCCCGTCGCGGCGCGGCTGTGGCGGTGGTCGACGTCGATGAAGATGTGGCCCGCGCCACCGCCGCCGAAATTGCCGAGGAGGGTGGCCGTGCCATTGCCATCGCCTGCGACATCACCGATCGCAACCTGTCCGAACGCTGCGTGGCGCAGGTCGCCGAGCAGCTTGGCGGGCTCGACATCCTGGTGCACAACGCCGGGCTGATCTACTCGATGACCGGCCTGGAAGGCACCGACGACGCCAACTTCGACCGCCTGCTGGCGATCAACGTCAATGCCCCGCTGTACCTGACCCGCGCCGCGTTGCCGCATCTGCGCCGCAGCCAGGCGCCACGGGTGATATTCATCAACTCGCAGTGGGGCCAGGTACCCGATGGCCACTCCTACGGCTACATGGTCAGCAAGTCGGCGCAATTGGGCCTGATGAAGACCCTGGCCAAGGAGTTCGTCGGCGAGGGCATTCTGGTCAACGCGATTACCCCCGGCGCGATTCTCACACGGATGGTGCCGGAGCAATACATCGAGGCCGAGCAGGCCGCCATCCCCCTCGGACGCCTGGTGCACCCGGAAGAAATCGCTGCCGCCGTGGCCTTCCTGGCTTCGGACGAAGCCGCGTTCATCACCGGCCAGGCCATTCCCGTGAATGGCGGGGCGCTGGTGGTCGGCATCTGACAACAAGAACAACCTGTGAGGACTATGAGCATGACGACCCAACCAACCCAGCGCCAACGCGCCGAACAGGCCATGCGCCGCCAATGGTTCCCGGTGGCCCGGTCGATGGACCTGGATAAACCCCAGTCCGCCACCTTGCTTGGCGAAAAACTGGTGGTGTGGCGCACCGACTCTGGCCAGGCAGTGGTGCAGGAGGCGCGCTGCCCGCACCGCGGCGCCGACCTGTCGCTCGGTGAAGTGCATGGCGAAAGCATTGGTTGCCCGTACCACGGCTGGCGCTTTGCAGCCGAGGGCGGCAAGTGCAGCCACGTACCGTCGCTGGAGGACCAGTGCAAGATCCCTCAAGCCGCCGCTGTGCGTACCTTTGCCTGCCAGGAGCGTTACGGCCATGTGTGGACAGCCCTGGAAGAGCCGCTGTTCGAACTGTATGACCTGGCCGAATGGCGCGAGCTGAACCTCGAATGGCTGGCGGCCGAGCCGCTGGATTCGCCCACCGGGGTAGCCGTGGCGGTGGAGAACTTCGGCGATGTGGCGCATTTTTCGTACATCCATCGCGGCATGATGGGCCACGTCAACCCGGTGGTGGAACCGCTTAACGTACGCCGCGAGGGCCTGGATATCTGGATGGACCGGCCGCTGCAAGCGTGCGAAGGCGAGTGGGCCAACGACGGCGATTGCATGATGAACTACCACATCGTCGCCCCTGGCCTGGTGGCCATCACCTATGACTACGAGCGTCTGGGCAAGCGTGTGGTTGCTGGCTTCCCGTGCCCGGAGTCCTACGACCATGTGAAGATCTTCTGGGGGGTGGCCAACGACCGCGACTACAAAGGTGGCGATCTGCAGGAGTGCCTGCGGGTCGAGGAACTGCTGTACCTGGAGGACCTGCCCGTGGCCGCGACCATCACCCCGCGCGAGATCGACTGGGACGCCACTGTGGTCGAGCACTCGGTGCCGTCGGACCTGTACACCCTGAACTACCGCCGGGCCTTCCGTGAGTTCATCGAGCGCGGCCAGCACGTGCCGGTACGCCTGCTCGATGAACCGAGGGCCATGCCGTGAGCGCCCAGGCCGAAGCGCTGGCCGTTCAGGTCGCGGGGTTGCGGCTGGAGGCCGAAGGCGTGATCTCGATCGAACTGCGCGCCCTCGACGGGGGCGAGCTGCCAGCCTGGGAGCCGGGTGCACACATCGACCTGCTGCTGCCCTCGGGGCTGGTGCGCCAGTACTCGTTGTGTGGCGACCCCCAGCAGCGCCGTAGCCTGCGTATTGCGGTATTGCTGGAGGCCAATGGCCGGGGTGGCTCGCGGGAGGTCCATGGCGCTTTGCGCCTGGGCCAGCAACTGGCAATTCGCGGGCCGCGCAATGCCTTCCCGATGCAAGAGGGGCAGGCGTACCTGTTCGTTGCGGGTGGTATCGGCGTGACGCCAATCATGGCCATGGCCCGCGAAGCCCAGCGCGCCGGGGCCGATTGGCAGATGCTCTATGGCGGGCGGTCGCGGCGCTCGATGGCCTTCGTCGATGAGTTGCAGGCCATGGGGGCAGGGCGGGTCGAGGTGCTGCCGGCCGATGAGGTCGGCTTGCTCGACCTCGATGCCGTGGTCGCGGCGGCCCGCGCCGGTCGGCAGGTTTACAGCTGCGGCCCGGCAGTGTTGCTCGATGCCCTCACGGCACGTTTTGCCGAGGCGGGGCTTGAGGGGCAGCTGCACCTGGAGCGTTTTGCCCCGGCGGCGACTCCGGTTGCCGAAACGGGCGAGGCGTTGACGGTGATTCTCGCCCGCAGCGGCACCCAGGTGCAGGTGCCGGGTGGGTGCACGATCATGGCGGCCTTGCGTGCGGCCGGGCATGCCGTGGCTTCATCGTGCGAGCAGGGGGTGTGCGGCATGTGTGAGACACGCGTGCTCGATGGTGTGCCTGACCACCGTGACATGCTGCTTAGCGAAAGCGAACGGGCCCGGGGCAATGTGATGATGTTGTGCGTGTCCCGGGCGTTGACGCCTACCTTGACACTGGATCTGTAGGGCGGTTTGGCGCCAGGGCCTGCCATGACATTTGCGGTGTTTGGTAGACCGAGCGCCGCCCGCGCGGCGCATCGCGAGCAAGGCTCGCTCCTACGTTTGTTTCGGGCCAATAACGCCTGTGACAGGCGCGCGCGACCGCCTGGTTTGCACGACGCGATATCGAGTTGTGCGCCAAAGCGGTCGCGCGCATTTCTTGCAGGCATAACTGGCCCGAAACAAACGTAGGAGCGAGCCTTGCTCGCGATGCGCCGCGCGGGCGGCGCTCGATATCCGCACCACCGCAAAACCCAAGACGAACACATCGCACCCCCACTCCCTCTTCTTTGCCAGGCCACCACCGGTCGGCTTTTCCATGCGCCACTTGAACCCCTCCACAAACAGGTCTAATTATTAAGCGTGGGAAAAAATCCCACGCGAAGAAAAGTAAAAAACCTACAACGATTCCCCGACTTTGATTTGGCGTTTCTCGCGGTGATGACCAGGAGACGGAAAATGCAAATCCAGCTGTTGTTCAAGAGGGCACTACTGGCGGCGGCCATCGGCGCCGTGCTGTCAGCGTCCATCGTTTTGGTTCCGGACTCGATTTCCCAAGGTTCAAGCGCGTACGCCAAGGATGGTGGCGGTGGCGGTGGCGGTGGTGGCGGTGGTGGCGGTGGCCACGGTGGTGGCGGTGGTCATGGCGGTGGCGGTGGTCATGGTGGCGGTGGTGGCCACGGTGGTGGCGGTGGTCATGGCGGTGGCGGTGGTAGCGGCGGCGGTGGCCATGGTGGTGGTAGCGGTGGAGGCAGTGGCGGCGGTGGTCACGGTGGCGGCAGCGGTGGTGGCCACGGTGGCAGCGGCAGTGGCGGCGGTCATTCCGGCAACGGCAGTGGCCACAGCGGCAGCGGTCATGGCGATGCAGGTCACGACGGCAATTCCAACTCCGGGCGCAGCGGCAATCACGCCGAAGCCGGCGATGATCATGGCAATCATGCCCGTGGCGAGCCCGGTGACGATCATGGCAACCATGTAGGCGGCGAGCCGGGTGACGATCATGGCAATCATGTTGGCGGTGAGCCTGGCGATGACCACGGCAATCACGTTGGTGGCGAGCCTGGCGATGATCGCGGCAACCATGTGGGTGGCGAACCGGGTGATGACCGCGGCACTCATGCCGGCGGCGAAGCGGGGGATGACAACAGCAGAAGCTGACCCGCGCTGACAGGCCTCATGCAAAACCTTGGGGCGGGTTTTGCCTGGGGTTGGTCCAGTCCATGACTGCCCCTCTCAACGCGTGCGCAGTGAGCGCTGACAGTTAATCCCCTATCCCGGGACGGAAATGGTAACAACTCGTATGGGATTTTTTCCCGCGTCGTATACTGGTTCCATCTGTCAAGGAATGCGCTCAATGCAATCGCCCACCCTACCTCCTTCGATGTTAAGCGCCTTGCGGCGGGTCATGCGCCCGCTGGTGCGCTTGATGCTGCGCAAGGGGGTCACCTATACGATGTTCAGCGACCTGCTCAAGGAGGTGTTCGTCGATGTCGCCGATCGTGAGTTCCGCCTCGACGACAAGGCACCCAGCGATAGCCGCATCAGCCTGCTGACAGGGGTTCATCGCAAGGATGTCAGGCGCCTGCGCGGCGAGAGCGACACATCGCACGAAGCGCTGCCCGAAAACATCACCCTGGGTGCACAACTCGTCAATGTCTGGACCAACAGCCCGCCATTCTGCGCTCAGCCTGGCCAGGCGTTACCGTTACCACGGCTGGCCAGTGTCGGTGGTGAGTGCTCGTTCGATGCCTTGGTGGCGAAGATCAGCACCGACATCCGTGGGCGGGTGGTGCTGGACGAGTGGTTACGCCTGGGTATCGTCCGGCTCGATGAGCAGGACTGTGTGCATCTGGAAGCCCAGGCATTCGTGCCACAGAAGGGGTTCGACGAAAAAGCCGCGTACTTTGGCCATAACTTGCACGACCACGCCTGTGCCGCGGTGCACAACCTCAGTGGCCAGGGACAACCGTTTTTCGAGCGCAGCGTGCACTACGACGCCTTGAGCCTGGGCAGCGTCGAGTCCCTGCGTGAGGTGGTGGCCAAAGATGGCATGCAAACGCTGCTAGGCTTCAGTCGACTGGCTGCAGACCTTGAAAACGTTGACTTGCCCAACCTCGAACAACGTCAGCGCATCACCATCGGGCTTTATTTCTACACTGAGCCCACCGACTCCGATTCGCAGAAGACGCCCTGACCCATGAATGCCTTCTCGCGCTGCCTCAGTGTCGTCTCGCTGGTCCTGGGTTTGGGGCTGGGCCTGATGACGTGTGCAGGTGTGCAAGCAGCACCGGTGTGCGTCAGCCGTGACGAAGTCGGCATGGGGGGCGCTGCGGGGCTGCAGTCGCCAGGCGGCGTCGGCGGTACCGGCGTACGTAGCGAAAACGGTGGCGTGGGCGGTACGGGTGCACCTGTGCAACAGCGCCCAGGAGGCACCGGTGGTACCGGCGCGGTGGCCGAAGGCGTCGACGGCACCCTGTACGACCGCAGTAATGGCGGGGTAGGCGGTACCGGGGCTCCGCTGCTGCGCCCTGGCGGGACGGGAGGCACGGGCATCGTTGGCACCATTACCGGGTTCGCATCGATTTGCGTCAATGGCCTGGAGGTGCACTTCGGCAAAGACGTGCCGGTGAGTGAAAACGGCGTCCCGGCCAGCAGTGGGCACCTTGCCATCGGCCAGGTTGTCGCGGTCGAGGCCTTCGCCACCCAACGCGGCCTGCAAGCCGGGCGCATTTCGATTCTCAACGTTTATGAAGGGCCGTTGACCGCACTGCCTAATGCCGCAGGGCCGCTACGGGTAATGGGCCAGCCCGTGCGACTGGCCGCAGGGGCGCGGGTGGCCGAGGGGTTGCGCCCAGGCGAGCCGGTCAAGGTCAGCGGCCTGCGCGATGCCAGTGGCGCGGTGGTGGCCAGCCGTATCGAGCGTGCACCTGGCCTGAAAGAGTCCAGTGCGATTGGGGCGATAGACCGTGCCGGCAGCCTACAGGGGCTGAAACTGGGTACCCGCGTGGCCCCGGCACAGGAAGTGCTGGTGCGTGGCCAGTGGACCGGGCGCCAGCTGGAAGTCGCCCAGAGCCGCCCTGACCCCAGCCTGCCATTTGCCGGACGCGTGCAGACAGCCGTGATCGAGGGGCTGGTGCAGCGACGGCAGAACCAGCAACTGGTGGTGGCCGGTATCAACGTGACCCTTGGGCGCGACACCGTGGTCGTGGGCGAGCAGTCGACGAAACTGGCGGTGGATCAACGTGTCCGGGTAAGCGGTGTGTTCAGTGGTCATCGTGAGGTGCGGGCAACGCGCGTCGAGTTCACCAGCGAGCGCCTCGACAACTCGGGCAGGGGACATGTAGAGCGCAGCAGCGAGCAGAGTTCGAGCGGTTCGGGAGGTTCGAGCAACAGTGGCCATGGAGGTGGGAGCGAAACCCGTGCAGTCAGTGAAGACCACAGTGGCAAAAGCGATGCCGTCGAGGTCGAGGCAGATGACCATGGGAATTCCGAGTCGGTCGACAACTCTGGAAAGTCGGAGCGGGTCGAGTCCGTGGAACAGGATGAGCGCTCTGACAACAGTGGTCGGTCGGAAAAGGTGGAGAAGGTCGAGGAGGTAGAGAAGGCCGAGAAGGTGGAAAAGGCTGAAAAGGTAGAGAAAGGCGAGAAAGTGGAGAAGGTCGAGAAGGTTGAGAAGGTTGAGAAAGCAGATAAGGTCGAGAAAGTAGAAAAAGTCGAGAAAGTGGAAAAGGTCGATAAAGTCGACAAAGTCGAGAAGGTGGAAAAAGTCGAGAAAGTAGAAAAGGTGGAGAAAGTAGAAAAGGTCGAGAAGGTCGAAAAGCCCGAGAAAGTGGAGAAAACCGAAAAGGTAGAGCGTCCGGACCGTTCCGGGCACTAGATTCAAGCAGTTCGGCCACGAACAACTAGGCTGGGTAGGTCGGATCACACTTTCCAACGGGAATTTGAGGTGTGGATGAAACCCATGCTCCCTCTTTTTGCCAGCCTGCTGGCAAGCATCAGCGCTTCGGTCACGGCCGATACCTTCACCCTTTCTTCAGGCTTCGACTACTCCAGTGGCGACTACGGTACCGGCACGACTTCGGAAATCTGGTACGTCCCTGTGGTGGGAAAGTATGAAACCGGTCCCATGACGTACAAGGTCACCGTACCCTGGTTGCGCATCACCAACCCAGAAGTGGGCCCGGACGGCGACCCGCTGCCCGGTGGTTGCAGGGATGTGGAAAGTGGCCTGGGCGACACGGTCGCCAGCGCAGCCTATGCCCTGCTCGACGGCAGTGGCGGTGGCCTGTTGCTGGACCTGATCGGCAAGGTCAAATTCCCCACCGCGGATGAAGATCAGTGCCTGGGCACCGGTGAATACGACTACACCGCCCAGGTCGACATCGCCAAGGCCTTCGGCCCGGTGACCGGCTTCGCCACCCTGGGCTGGAAGAAGTACGGCGACCCACCAGACAGCGATTTCGACGACCCGGTGTTCGCCAGCCTTGGCTTTGCCTTGCCTGTGGCAACCCGAACCACGGCAGGTGCTTCCTACGACTGGCGGCAGAAAGTCGTGTCCACGGGGTCGCAGATCAAGGAGCTGACCCTGTTCGTCACCCATAAGCTAAATCAGCAATGGAAGGTTCAGCTGTACGCAGTCAAAGGCTTCTCCGACGCCAGCCCCGATGCCGAGGGCGGCCTGATGCTGTTTCATACGTTCTGACGCTTACTCATAGTCCGTCGCTCCAGCAATATGCCGTCCCGCCACATAGCCGAAGGTCAGTGCCGGCCCGAGGTTGATTCCACCGGAGGGGTACCAGCCGCCGAACACGCTGGCCATGTCGGTACCCGCCGCGTACAGGCCCGCAATCGGTTGGCCGGCCTCGTCCAGCACACGGGCGTGGCCGTCGGTGCGAAGGCCGGCGAAGGTGCCGAAGCAACCGGGTTGAACCTTCACCGCATAGAACGGCCCATGCTCGATGGGCGCTACACAGGGGTTCGGGCCCTTGTGCAGTGGGTCGCCCTGTTTGCGGTTGAACGGGGTGGAGCCACGGCCGAATGCCGGATCCTGGCCGTTGCGGGCATGGCGGTTGAAGTCGGCGACCGTGGCGCTCAAACCGGTCGGGTCGATGCCGCAGGCGCGGGCCAGTTGTTCCAGCGTGGCGCCGCGCTTGAGGTAGCCGCTGCGCAAGTGTGGCCACACCGGTAGCGGTGCCGGGCGCGCGTGACCGAGGCCGAACCGGCGCAGGAAACGGTGGTCACAGATCAGCCACGAGTAGACTTCCTCGCCTTGCGGCACCGCCTCGACCATGGCCGAAACGTAGTCGTAGTAGCCGTGCGCTTCGTTGACGAAACGCTTGCCGCTGGCCAGCACGCCAATGATGCCCGGTTTGCCGCGTTCGATGATGTGCGGGAAGTGGCCGACGCTGCCGTCACGGTGCGGTACCCTCGATACCGGCGCCCAGGCCACCGGCGATTTGAGGTCGGTCGCGACCACGCCACCAGCCGCCTCGCCAAGGCGCAGGCCGTCGCCCGAGCATGACTGCGGGGGCAGGGCAAGGTTGTCGTGGCCGCTGGCGTCGCGTGGAAACAGTTGCTGACGTCGCTCGGTGTCGTTGGGAAAACCCCCGGCGGCAAGCACCACGGCCTTGGCCCGAATGTGCATTTCACCTTGTGGCGTAGTGACCACAGCCCCCTTTACCTGCCCATCCTCTAGTAGCAGGCGCTTGGCCGGTGCTGACTCCAGCAGACGAACGCCCAGGTCTTCAGCCGATTTCGCCAGCCGTGCCACCAGCGCCACGCCATTGACCAGGTGCATCGCACGCCCGTGTCGGGCCAGGTGGTAGAGGTGCCGGCCAAAGCGCTTGCACACGTGCATAAAGGCGCGTGGGGAACGGGTCATGTTGAGGAACGCGGCAAGGTCGGGCCCGGCCATGATCGGCATGCCCATGAACGATGTTTCGCGCAGGGTCTTGCGCAGGCGCGGCAGCAAGGCACCGACTTCGCGGGCATCGTAAGGCGCCGCGATTACCTGATGACCGCCGCTGGCGGCGCCGGGTGTATCGCCATGCATGTCGGGAATGCCATTGCCGTCGGCAAACTGCAGCGCGGTATGCTTTTCAAAGAACGCCACCATGTGCGGGCAGGCTTCAAGGAAGGCGTCGACGCGCTCGGCGTCGAAGTGCTCGCCCAGTTCGTTGCGCAGGTAGGTGCGAGGCTGCTCGATGTCTTCCTCGATGCCAGCGCGCCGAGCCAGCGGGTTGCGCGGTACCCAGGCCCAGCCGCCGGACCAGGCCGTGGCGCCGCCGAATACCGGCGCTTTCTCCACCAGCATGACCTTCTGCCCATGCCAGGCGGCGGTGACGGCCGCAGCCAGCCCGGCTGCGCCGGAGCCGATGACCAGAACGTCGCAGTCGGCTTGGTAGGGATCGGTGGGCATCGGGGCGTCTCCTGCATTATTATTGGAACGTGATTCCATAATGTTGTTGGCTGGTCGAACCCCGCGCAAGCGATTACTGGCAGGTGCGGGCAATTAGTGGTCGATAACCGGACACTTGGCCGCCCCGGCGTCCGCTGTTCCGGAATTTTCTTCTAGAATTCGCACAATTTTTTCAGGGGTCTTGTAGTAATGGCTGGTAGTCAGATCGAACGCGCCTTCAGTCTTGTAGAAAGCCTTACCGGCGAACCCCAAGGCCTGGCGCTGCAAACCCTGGCCGAGCGCCTGGACATTCCCAAGAGCGCCGCCCACCGCATGCTGGCCGAGCTGATTCGCCTGGGCTACGTGCGGCAGAACCGCGACAACAGCCGCTACCAACTGTCCGCCAAGCTGGTGGCGCTGGGCTTTCGCTACCTGTCCAACAGCGGTGCCGACATCATTCAGCCGATTCTCGACCGTCTGGCCCAGGACAGCGGTGAACTGGTGCGCCTCGGCGTGATCGACGGCAGCCGCCAGACATGGATCGCCAAGTCCCAGGGCGCCCGTTCCGGGCTGCGCTATGACCCCGACATGGGCCGTGACGCGCCGCTGTTCTACACCGCGTCCGGGCATGCCTGGCTGGCCAGCCTGAGCGATGAGGCGGCGCTGCAGATGGTGTTGCGCCAGGGCATCGCCGACCCCGCGCAGTTCGGCCCGAATGCACCACGCTCCACCGACGAACTGCTGGCCTACCTGCACCGTGCCCGCGAACGTGGCTATGCCTGGGTCGAGGAAACCTCGGCGGTCGGTACCTCGGCCCTGGCGGCGGTGGTGCGTCGTTCCTACAGTGACGAAGTCATCGGAGTGCTGAGCATCGCCGGCCCCAGTGCCCGCATGGCGCAGACGCGCCTGCCGGAACTGGCACCGCTGCTGTTGGCCGCGGTGGAGGAGCTGTCGGCCGCCAGCCAGGCCAGCGAACTGTTCGTCTGAAGGCCTCTGCGCGTATTAGCGGTCGATTACCGCACAGTCTATCGAGCGGGTGCTTCTGAAAGCTGGAACTTGGTTCTAAATTGTTGAAAGTGGATTGTGGAACCTGGTTTCAGAATCTCGACAACAACAATGACAAGAGGACCGTCTGTTGAACGCACCCCTTCGTATCGCCCTCATCGGCGCCGGCATCATGGGCCGTCAGCATTACCAGCACCTGCGCAAGCTACCAGAAGCGCAGTTGTGTGCAGTGGCCGACCCCGGCCCGCAGGCCGAGGCGTTCGCCGCCGAGTGCGGCGTGGCCTGGTTTGCCGACCACCGCCAGATGCTGGAGCGAGTCCAGCCCGAGGCGGTGATCATCGCCAACCCGAACAACCAACATGTCGCCACGGCCCTGGATTGCGTCGAGGCCGGCGTGCCGGTGCTGGTGGAAAAGCCGGTGGGAGTGCACCTGGACGAAGTCCGGGCGCTGGTGGAGGCTTCGCGCCGTTGTGGCGTGCCGGTGCTGGTCGGCCACCACCGGCGGCACAACCCGTTGATCACCCGTGCGCGCCAGGTGATTCAGGATGGCCGACTGGGCAGGCTGATCAACGTCACCGCGTTGTGGCAGCTGCAAAAGCCTGACAGCTATTTCGAGACGCCTTGGCGCCGTGAGCCGGGCGCGGGCTTTCTGCTGACCAACCTGATTCACGACCTCGACCTGCTGCGCCACCTGTGTGGCGAGGTGGTGCAGGTGCAGGCGTTCACCCGTAACGATGTGCGTGGCTTTGCCAACGAGGACAGCGCCGCGGTGCTGTTGCAGTTCGCCAACGGCGCGTTGGGCAGCCTGACCGGTTCTGACGCGGTGGCCGCGCCGTGGAGCTGGGAGCTGGATTCCGGCGAGAGCCCGATCTACCCGCGCCAAGCCGATCAGCCTTGCTACCTGCTGGCCGGCACTGAAGGTGCGCTGAGCATTCCGCAGCTCAAGCGCTGGCACTACGCCGAAACCGGTTCTGGCTGGCACACGCCGCTGCTGCAAAGCGAAGAGTCGATTCCCGCAGGCGAGGCGTTGACCTTGCAATTGCAGCATTTCATCCGCGTTGCCCGTGGCGAAGAAGCCCCGCTGATCGACGCCGCCGACGGTGGCCGCACCCTGGCGCTGATCGAGGCCATCCGCCAGGCGGCCGAAAGCGGCCGAGCCTGCGCGCCAGAGCCGATTGCCTGACACCCACACCCTGCGTCGCTGGTCTTGCCCTGTTGGCAGAGCGCCAGCGACCTCCCTCCTTTATTGCTTCAGGTGGAACACATGACTGATCGAATCTTTTCCCTGGCCGCACTGACGGTGCTTGAGCTTTCTCCGCCGGACATGGTGGAAGTCGCCGCCCGCGCCGGGTACAGCCACGTTGGCTTGCGACTGGTGCCTGCCACTCAGGAAGAGCGGCATTTCCCGCTGGTGGCAGACGCCGAGTTGCGTCGGCAGACCCAGGCGCGCCTGCGCGATACCGGTATCAAGGTGCTGGACCTGGAAATTCTGCGTTTGAAACCGGAAACCTGCGTTGCCGATTTCGAGGCCATCCTGGCGGTGGGGGCCGAGTTGGGTGGCACCGAGCTGCTGGTGGCGGGGAACGACCCGGACCAGGTGCGCCTCACTGAGCGTTTTGCCGAGTTGTGCGACCTGGCGGCAGGCTACGGCATTCACCCGCACCTTGAGTTCATGCCCTGGACCGACGTGCGCAACCTGCGCCAGGCCATGGACATCGTTGCCGAGGCCGACCGTGCCAATGGCTGTGTGTTGGTGGATGCCTTCCACTTCAACCGCTCACGATCGTCCCTGCAGGACCTGGCGCGTCTGGCACCGCAGTGCATGCGTTATGCCCAGCTGTGCGATGTGGCTGGCCCGGTGCCGGATGATATGGACGAGATTCTGCGCCAGGCGCGTAACGAACGGCGCTTTCCGGGGGATGGCGATGCCGACCTGATTGGCCTGCTGCGTACCTTGCCGGCCACCGTGCCGCTGAGCCTGGAGATTCCGACGCGGCAGTTGATGGAGCAGGGGATCAGTGCCGAGCAGCGGGCGCGGATGGCGTTGGAAAAGGCAGTCGCGGTATTGGCAAGGGTCTGACTTGAGCGTTTAGGTGGTGCGGATATCGAGCGCCGCCCGCGCGGCGCATCGCGAGCAAGGCTCGCTCCTACGTTTGTTTACGGCCAATAACGCCTGTGACAGGCGCGCGCGACCGCCTGGTTCATACGACGTAATATCCCGTCTGGCGCCAAAGCGGTCGCGCACGAATCTCGCAGGAATAATTGGCCCGAAACAAACGTAGGAGCGAGCCTTGCTCGCGATGCGCCGCGCGGGCGGCGCTCGATCCCACAGGCGCAACACCTCTAACGCCAAACACCCCAACACCATTCCCAAGGCAAAAAAAGAGGCCCCTAAGGGCCCCATAGAGGAAAGTGTTTTCGCGCCTAAACCGTTTCGATCTTGCGCGGCGCCATGAAGTACATCCACACCAGCGCAATGAAGTACATCGCCGGAATCATGGTGAACAACACCGCATAATTGTTGTGGGTAGCCGTCAGCACACTGCCGACGATCTGCGTCATGAACATCCCGCCAATCGCCGCGCACATGCTGCCGAAGCCAAACACCGTGCTCACCAGGTGCTTGGGCGTGTAGTCCATCACCAGGCTCCAGATGTTCGCGGTCCAGGCCTGGTGCGCTCCCACTGCCACGGCGATGGCCAGCACCGCCATCCACAAGCCGCTGGCGTTGGCGGCGAAGACCACGCTGACGATGGTGCAGGCGAAGATCAGCATCGACAGCAGTCGGGCGCGGGTTGCGCGCACGCCACGGCCGATCAGCCAGGACGAAAGAATGCCACCGCCGATGCTGCCGAAGTCTGCCGTCAGCCAGATCAATATCAGCGGGATACCCATCTGGGTCACGCTGATACCCAGCGAGTACTGCTGGTTGAGAAACGGCGGCAGCCAGTACAGGTAGAACCAGAACACCGGCGCTGTGATCGAATACGCCACCGCGAAGGCCCAGGTGCCGCGCAGGCGCAGAATACGGCTGAACGGCAAGCGCGGGACCTCGGGCTCGGCGTCCTGCTGGATGTACTCCAGCTCGCTCTGACGCAGGCGCGGGTGGTCTTCAGGGTTGAAGTACTTAAGGCCCCAGAACACCACCCAGATCAAGCCAAGACTACCCATGGCGATGAACGCGGCCTGCCAACCCCACACGGCCAGGATCAACGGCAACAGTGCCGGGGTGACCATGGCGCCGACGTTGGTACCGGCGTTGAACAGCCCGGTGGCGATGGCGCGTTCGCCGGCGGGGAACCACAGCCGCGTGGTTTTCACGCAGGCCGGGTAGTTGGCGGCTTCGGTCAGGCCGAGAATGAATCGGCAGACCATGAAGCCTGCGGCTGAAGTGGCCAGCCCATGGGCGCCGGTGGCCAGGCTCCAGAGCAGCACCGCAAAGAAGAACGCACGCTTCACGCCGACGTTGTCGATCAGCCTGCCTTGCAGCAGAAAACCGATGGCGTAGCCAACCTGGAACCAGAAGTTGATGTTGGCGTAGTCCATCGCCGTCCAGCTCATTTCCTTGGCCAGGACGGGCTGCATGATGCCGAGCGCGGCGCGGTCGATGTAGTTCAGGGTGGTGGCGAAGAACACCAGGGCAAGCATGCCCCAGCGGGTTTTGCCGACGGCGAAGGCGCCGCGCAGCTTGTCGCCGATGGACCCGTGGCTAAGACGGGGTAGGGCGGTGTCGAACTTGGAATGGGTCATGTCGTGGATATTTCTTGAAATTGTAATGACTGCGGGTACGTCTCGGTCGTGGCTGGGTCCCAGGCAGGGGGCGCACGCAAGGTCATTCAATGGTGAGCAGTGAATGGGTGAGCGTCAATTCAAGTGAGGGGCTATTGTTCGGTAACCGAACAATAGCGAGCCACGGGCTAGACGCTCAGCGCCCGACCGGCCAGGTAGCCGAAGGTCATGCCCGGGCCAAGGGTGATGCCGCCACTTGGGTAATGCCCGCCCATGATGCTCTGCATGTCGTTGCCGACCGCGAACAAGCCGGGGATCGGTTGCTCATGGGCATCCAGCACCCGCGCAGAGGCATCCGTGCGAATACCTGCGAAGGTGCCAAGGCTGCCGGGCAGCAGCCGCACCGCATGGAACGGGCCATGCCGTAATGGTCGCAGGGATGGGTTCGGCGTCTGCAGCGGGTCGCCCTGTGCCTTGTTGTAGGCCGACGCGCCACGCTGGAAGTCCGGGTCCTGGCCTTGCAATGCGTGATGATTGAACGCGTCCACCGTGCTTTTCAATTGCCCGGCATCGATCCCGCAGCGCATGGCCAACGCTTCCAGCGTATGGCCGCTGAACAAATAGCCGCGTCGCTCATAGAAAGCCGTGGGGAACGGGAAGGGCTTGGCCCAGCCGATACCATAGCGACGTTGCGCGGTGTGATCGCAGATCAGCCAAGCCTCGTGCGGCTGGCCTTCGGGCGTTGCGGCGAACAGCGCATTCATGAAGGCGTGGTAGCTGTCGGCCTCATTGACGAAGCGCCGGCCGTCGCGGCGCACCGCGATAAAGCCCGGCTTGGCGCGGTCGATCAGGTGAGGGAAATGGCCAATGCTGCCATCGCTGCGGGGCACCAGCGAAACCGGGGCCCAGGCGCCGGCGTGGGCCAGCGTCGTGCCCACCTGAGCGCCGACCTGCTCGGCCAGTCGCAGGCCGTCGCCGCTGTTTTCCCTTGGCGCGGCGGAGTGATGGCGATCGCCGTCGGGGGCATGGGCGATCAGTTGGGCAATGCGCTGGCGGTCGTGGGGAAACCCGCCGCAAGCCAGCACCACGCCACGGCGTGCCAGCACCTGCTGGCCATTGGCGAATTGTGCTCCGGTGATTCGGCCTTCGCCCAGCAAGCGTGTGGCCGCCAGGTCGGTGAGCAGCGTCACGCCAAGGTCGAGGGCGCTGCGTAACAGGCGTGCCACCAGGGCATTGCCGTTGACCAACTGCATTCCACGTCGATGCAACAGCAGGTCGCGGCCATGGCGCAGCAGGCGCTTGCTGACGTGCAGTGCGGCCTTTGCCGAACGCGTGGCGTTGAAGAACGCGGCCATGTCCGCGCCTCCGGCGATGCCCATGCCGGCCAGGCTGACGATGTCCAACGGTGGCCGCAGTTTGTGTATCCATTGCCCGAGCTGGCGTGCGTCGAATGGCTGCGCACACAGTGAGCGGCCGCCACCCGCGCTGCCATCGCCTTCGTGCATGTCGGGCATTTTCGAACCGGAAAAAAACTGCACGGCGGTATGTTGCTGGAAGAACGCCACCATGTCCGGGCCATGGCGTAGAAAGGCGCGCTGGCGTGGGTCGAGTTCGGTTACCTGCGTTTGCGCACGCAAATACCGCTCTGGTGCGTCGTCGGCCTCGATGGTGCCTTCTGCGACGGCCAATGGATTACGCGGGATCCACAACCAGCCACCCGACCAGGCGCTGGTACCGCCTAGCTGGCTGGCTTTTTCCGCGACGATCACCTTCAAACCGTGATGTGCGGCAGTGACTGCGGCGGCAAGGCCGGAGGCGCCGGAGCCGATGACAAGGACGTCACATTCAAGCGTGGGCGGGGGCAGCATGGAAGGTTTCCAGTCAGATTGTCACTCGCCGAGGTCGAGCGCCTCGGCACCACTTCAACCGTTCCCGGCCCCTTCCAACAAGGAAGAGGCACTGTGAGAAACGGGCTGATCTTCACTGCAGCGGCGAAAAGCCTGTGGGCCGCAGCATGCGTGACTCGAGCTTGAGCACCGCGCCCAGCTCGCGGTTGCGGCGGGAGAACTCCGCCCAGCGTGGGTCGGCGGCCATCGCCTTGCGCCGGTCCATGCGCTCGTCAAGGCTGGTGTAGCCCCACAGGTGCACCACCTGGTTGGCCTCACCGAACTCGGTGGTAAAGAAGCCGACCAGCTTGCCCAGGTGCTCGGTCTGTACCTCCAGGGCGTGGCTCTGGTACAGGGCCAGCCAGTCGGCCAGTTTCAGTGGGTCGATGGTGTAGGTTCTCAGTTCGTAGTACATGGGTGTTTCTCCGAGTGGGTGGCCGGCGCCTGCAGGCGCTCGGCGATATGGCTGGCAGCAATCCAGCCGAAAGTGAGGGCGGGGCCAAGGGTGATACCCGGGCCGGGGTAGGTGCCGTCCATCAATGAGTTCATGTCGTTGCCGACGGCATATAGCCCGGTGATCGGGGTGCCGGCGCGGTTCAGCACGTTGGCGTTGGCGTCTGTGGCCAGGCCGCGTGCCGAGCCGAGGTCGCCGGTATGGATGCGGATGGCGTAGAAAGGCGCCTTGGCCAGTGGTGCCAGGCACGGGTTGGGCTGGTGTTGCGGGTCGCCCATATAGCGGTTGTAGCTATTCGCGCCCTTGCCGAAGGCGCGGTCGACGCCGTTACGGGCATCGGCGTTGAACTGCTCGAGCGTTTGCGCCAGTGCCTGAGTATCGACACCAATGGCCTTGGCCAGTGCGTCTGGGCTGTCGGCCCGGTACAGGTAGCCCGCCTCGATCAGGGCTGAGTTGTCTACGGGCTTTGGCCGCGCCAGGCCCAGGCCGTAGCGGTTCATGGCCTCGGCGTCGCAGATCAGCCAGCAGGTGCTGATGCCCTGGGCGAACATGGTCTGCACGAAGTGGTGGTAGGAGTCGGACTCGTTGACGAAGCGCCGCCCGGCCGGGTTGACCGCAATCACGCCCGGCTTGGCGCGGTCGGTGACCAGGTGCGGGAACCGTTCGCGCTCGCCACTGGCATGGTGCAACTCGGACACCGGTGCCCAGAAGAAATTGGCGGCCAGGCCTTCGCCCCTGGCGGCCTGCACGGCCTCGCCGAGGCGTAGGGCGGCCCCGTCGTTGGTGGGCGGCGACATGGTCAGGTGCGGCGCGCTTGCATCCGGCCGGTTGGCGGCAGCAAGTTCGCCCGCCGCGAAGCCACCCATGGCGCAGACCACACCACCACGGGCGTAAACCCGTTCGCGGCGGCCATCACGTTGCACCACCACACCACGGACCTCACCGTGCTCGACGATCAGCTCCTGAGCCTCGCTGCGTAGCCACAATTGGGTGCCGTGGGCGAAGGCGCTGCAGGCCAGACGGGCGATCAGTGCGTTACCGGTGGTCAGGCGGGTGCCTCGATGATGGCGCAGGCGGTCCAGCCCGTAACGGCTCATCAGCTTCAGGCAATGCCAGAGCGATGCAGCCGAGCGGCGGATGCTCAGAAAATGCTGGATATCCACGCGGTTCACCATCATGCCGCCGAACAGCAGCATGCCTGGCGGGGGCATCTTCAGGTCCTTGAAGCGTGGGCCAAGGTGGCGGCCGTCGTACTCGACCATTTCCAGTGCACGCCCGAACTGCGTGGCGCCGGGCGCGTCCGGGTAGTAGTCCGGCGAGTGTGGACGCAGGCCGTAGCGCAGCTCGGTGTTGGCCTCCAGCCAGCGCAGTGCCTGGTGGCCGCGTTCGATGAAGGTGTCCACCAGTGCAGGGTTGTATCCGGCGCCGATGATCGCCTTGAGGTAAGTGCGCATGGCCTCGGGGGAGTCCTTGGCGCCGGCTGCGCTGGCCTGGTCAGTGCCGTAGATCCAGGCCGCCCCGCCGGAAATGGCCGAGGTGCCGCCGAAGGTGTCGGCCTTTTCCACGATCAGCACTTTCAGGCCCAGGCGGGCGGCGGTGGCGGCAGTGGCGAAACCACCGGCACCGCTGCCGAGCACGACCAGGTCAAACACCTGTTGCGGTTGTTCGATTGGGGGCATGGCTTCAGATCTCCAGCGGCGTCACGCCCATGAAGGCGCCCAGGTGGCCGAGTTGGGCGAACGCCATTTCCGGGCCGGTCTGGACCGCGCAGCCGCGCTGGCGTGCCTGGCCCAGCAACGGGGTGATTTCCGGCGAGGTGACGACGTCGGCCACCAGGGTAGAGGACTGTAGTGTTTCCAGCAGGGTGGCTGGCAGCGGCAGCTCGCCGGTATCGCCCATGCCGACGGGCGAGGCGTTGACCAGCAGGTCGAAACCTTCGAGCGAATCGTACTGAGTGGCGACCTCAAGGTTGGGGAAGGTATTGTCGAGCAATTCGCACAGCGCGGCGGCGCGTTCGGTGCTGGGGTCGCTGAGGGTTACGTGGCTGGCGCCTGCCTCACCCAGCGCATAGGCAATGGCACTGCCGACACCGCCGCAACCGATCACCAGCGCGCGTTTGCCGGCCGCCAGGAAACCATGTTTGCGTGCAGCCCCCAGGAAGCCCGCGCCATCGACGTTGTCACCCAGCAGGCGGCCATCGGCATCGCGGCGGATCACGTTGACCGAACCCAAGGCCGCGGCCCGCTCGCTGAGGCCGTCCAGTTGGCTGGCCAGCGCTTGCTTGTAGGGGACGGTGACCACACAGCCCCGCAGGTTGCGCCAGCCCCGCAGGCTGCCGGCGAACGCCTCGAGCGAGGCATGCTGCATGTCGATGGGCAGCATCGCCAGGTTACGGTTGTTGTTGGTGAACCAGGTGTTGAAGTTGTCGGGCGATTTCACCTGGGCAATGGGCGAACCGACGATGGCGACCAGTTCTGTGGAACCACGAATCATGCTGACCTCCGTTCTTGGCGTTGTTGTGGAGGCAAGGGTGGCGCGCAGGGCGGGTCAGCGACAATGCGCTTATCGGGGGTATAGTGCGATAATCGCAGTCAGGCATCGGTATTCGCATTGAATAGTCGAATTTGTCGGTGTAAAAACTGGAAGGGCAACGGTCTTGTATGGCTTTGGCTGGCCTCATCGCCGGCAAGCCGGCTCCTACAGGGTCTGCGCCGATCTTGAGTTCACTGCAGTACCTGTGGGAGCCGGCTTGCCGGCGATGAGGCCGGTACAGGCAACACAACAAAGTTGCACCCACAGCTACCAGCCCCAACCCCGAGCCGCACACATGGACAAACCCGAAATCCACCCCCGCGACCTGATCGCCGGCCTGCAAAAAGGCTTGGCACTGATGCAACTGTTCAGCGCCGACCAGCCACGTCTGAGCGTGCCGCAAGCAGCCAGGCTGTCGGGTATGACACCCAGCGCCACCCGGCGCTTTCTGCTGACGTTGGTGCACGAAGGCTTCGCCGACACCGACAACCGCCACTACTGGCTGACACCCAAGGCGCTGCGCATTGGCCAGGCCTATGTGGATTCGGCGCAGTTGCCGCGCATGCTGCGGCCGATCGTCGAGCAGGTAGCGCGCCAGACCCAGGAGCATGTGTCGGTGGGCACCCGCGACGGAGACGAAATCATCCACCTGGTGCGCAGCCGCTACAGCCATGTCGCCTCGCTGTCGATCAGGCCTGGCTCGCGGGTGCCGATGTACTGCACCGCCGGCGGACGGATCTGGCTGGCGTCGCTGGATGCCGCAGCGCGGGACGACTACTTCGCGCGCAATCCGCCCCGTTCGCTCACGCCCTACACACAGACCGACCGGGGCAGCCTGGAGGCAGAGTTGCAGCGGGTGAGGGTGCAGGGCTACAGCATCGTCGATCAAGAGTATGAAATCGGCATGCGTGTGCTGGGCGTGCCGTTGCTGGACCGTGCCGGCCAGTTGAAAGCGACCCTGACCATCACCACCCATGCGTCACGCCTGAGCGTCGAGGAGATTCGCCTGCGCTACCTGCCGCCGCTGTACGAGGCGCAGGCACTGCTCAAACCCGTGCTCGACTGAGCGTCAGTGACGGGTGAGGAACGTGCTGGCGATGGAGCGACTGGTACGTGAGGCTTTCTCAGTCGCTGGCTGTGTAGCCGCAAGCTGGGCGTTACGCGCCGCCTCGATCAACTGGAAGTTGCGATTGCGCAACGCGTTGTTACGCCCGACCCGAAGGTTGGAGCTCAGCGCCAGGGTTTCGGCCTGTTGGTACTGGCCCTGCTGCAGGCGCAACACGCCCAGGTAATGCAGTGTGGCGGGGTTGTTCGGCTGGATCTGCAGCGCCCGCTCCAATGACGCAGCCGCCTGCTCCAGATTGCCTTCGGCATATTGTTGCGAGGCGGTTTCGATCAGCAAGGTGGAGGCATGGTTGCTTCGGGCCGTGGCTGTCCGCTCGCCCGCGAACGCGCCGCAGGAGACAGCGGCGCTGAGCAGCAGGAAAACGGCCGGCAGGGTTCGTTGGCTTTGCATCGGTAAGGACTCGACAGGGCCTGGTTCGCCTGTCATGAGGGCACGGTCCCTTGCCCACGGATGCAAGGGGACGCTATTGACCTGGTTTGCTCGTTGAAGTTCCGGTTCCTACGATTTGCGTCCGAACGAGGTGATGGAGAAGTCCAGAAAACTGCGCAGTTTTGGTGTCATGCGCTGGTCGGGCGCGTAGAGAATATGCATCGGCGAAGTGGGCACGCTGTAATCGGCCAGCAGGTTCACCAGCGTGCCGTTGCGCAAGGCATCCTGCACCAGCTCCAGGGGTTGCAGCACCACACCTAGCCCGGCTACAGCGCCCGCCAGCAGCGGGTCACCCTGATTAATCGTCAATCTGCTTGTAATCGGCACATCGACCCGGCCTTCTGGCCCGTCGAAGCTCCAGTGCGTGCGGCCGTCGGAATAGGCGAAACCGAGGCATTCGTGTTGTTGCAGGTCCCATGGGCTGGTGATCGGTGGTCGACGCGCCAGGTAAGACGGGGCGGCGCACAGCACCAGCCGATAAGGCTCCAGCGGTACCGCTTTCAAGCCGCTGCTCGGCAGCTCGCCAATACGGAACACCACGTCGTAGCCATCATCGACCAGGTCGACCAGGTCGTTCGACAGGGTCAGGTCCACCGACACCTGGGGGTATTTGACCATGTATTCAAGAAGGCGCGCAGACAAGGTGTGCATGCCGAAGGTGACCGGGGCGTTGATGCGCAGGCGCCCGCTGGGCACGCCACGGGTCATTGCCGCCAGGCTTTCGGCTGCCTGCATGTCCGCCAGAATCAGCTTCGCACGGGAATAGAAGGCCCGGCCGAAGTCGGTGAGGCTTTGCCGGCGCGTGGTGCGGTTGAGCAGGGAAACGCCCAGGTGCTGTTCAAGCATCTTCACCTGCTTGCCCACCAGTTGCGGGGAGAGGTTGAGTTCTTCGGCGGCGGCGCTGAACGATCCCAGTTCCACCGCCTTGACGAACGTAGCCATCTGGGTGAGGCGATCCATTATAAACCTGCTGTTTCTAGTGTCAGGTCATCCTAGGCCTTTATCCGCTTACGGCCAACGCCTAAATTTCTCCGCACATTCCCATCTATCTGGAGGTAGTAATCATGGCGCGTATCGTCAGAATTCATGAGTATGGAGACGCCAGCGTTCTCAAGCTGGAGGAGTTGGCTGTGCCTGCCCCGGCAGCGCTGGAGGTGCAGATTGATGTCAAGGCCATCGGACTGAACCGCGCCGAAGTGATGTTCCGCAACCACGCTTACCTGCAGGAAGCCGAGTTTCCGAGCCGCTTGGGTTATGAGGCGGCTGGCGTGGTGGCCGCGGTCGGTAGTGGTGTTACGGATGTTCAGGTGGGCGACAAGGTCGGCTTGATTCCGCCACTGGATATCGCCCGCTGGGGCACCTATGGCGAATTGGCCAATGTGCCGGCTCACCTGGTGGTCAAGAGCCCGGCGAACCTGTCGTTCGAACAAGTGGCGGCTTCCTGGATGCAGTACGTCACTGCCTGGGGCGCGTTGATCGAACAGGCGAAGTTGCAACGGGGCGACTTCGTGCTGGTGACGGCGGCGTCGAGCAGCGTAGGCCTGGCGGCGTTCCAGATGGCGCGCATGGTCGGTGCCACCGCCATTGCCATCACGCGAACCCAGGCAAAGCGCCAGGCGCTGCTTGAGGCCGGTGCTGCGCATGTGATCGTCAGTGACGAGGAAGATATCGTCGAGCGGGTCATGGCGATTACCGATGGCCAGGGTGCCCGCGTGGTGTTCGACCCGGTGGGTGGCCCTGCCTTCGAGCCGCTCACGCAAAGCATGGCCAGAGGCGGCATCTTGCTGGAGTACGGAGCGCTCAGCCCTGAACCCACGCCGTTCCCGCTGTTCACCGTGCTGGGCAAGAGCCTGACCCTCAAGGGGTACCTCTATGCCGAGATCGTGGCGGACCCGCAAGCGCTGGCGCGGGCCAAGGTGTTCATTGTCGAAGGCCTGGCGTCCGGTGCGCTGAGCCCGATCATCGCCCGCACATTTGCCCTGGACGAGATTCAGGACGCCCACCGGTACCTGGAAGCGAACCAGCAGATTGGCAAGGTTGTAGTGACGGTTTGACGAGGGGGGCAGGAGCACCTGTCTTGTGTTGCCTGTACCGGCCTCATCGCCGGCAAGCCGGCTCCCACAGGCATTGCGGTGATCCGGGCCATGTGGGAGCCGGCTTGCCGGCGATAAGGCCGGTACAGGCATGACGTTGGTTGGAATCAGTAATTGAAGTCATGCCCCAACTGCCCCTGTACCCAGTTCAGGAATTGCCGGACCCTCGACGCCTCGGCATGTCCGCGCGGGAACACCAGGTGATGAGCGCTGACTGGCGTCGCCAGTTCTTCTGCGAACACCGGCATCAATTGACCACGGGCGATGTAGTCCTGGGCCAGCAGCGAACTCTCCAGGGCAAACCCATAACCATGGCTGGCCGCTTCCAGGCTCATGTACGAGCGGTCGAAGCTCAGCGCAAACGGCGCCTGGGGCAATGTCACGCCTTGCTGGGCAAACCAGTGCGGCCACTGCACCAGGGCCGATTCCGAGAGGATCAGGTTTTGCCCCAGCAGGTCGCTGGGCTGCTTGATTTGGGTTCGCTCAAGCAATGTCGGTGACGCCAGCACGGTCGCTCGCTCGTGGCGAATGGTCCGCACCTCAAGGCTGGGCCAATTGGGGTAGCCATGGCGGATATCGAGGTCAAGCTGGTGTCGCCCGAAATGCAGCGACTCGTAGGAACACGACAGGTTGATCTGGATTTCCGGGTGGCTGTTGCGAAAGTGCTCCAGGCGTGGCAACAGCCAGAGCAGCCCGAAGCTCGGGGCGGAGTGCAGGCGCAGGCAGTCGAAACCCACCGCACTGCCGGCACGCTCGGTTGCCGTCGCCAGGCTTTGCAGGATGCCTGAAACCTCACGCAGGTATTGTTCCCCGGCGGGTGTCAGCGATACGCCTCGGGCTTCGCGGATGAACAAAGGCCGTCCGATCAGCGCCTCAAGATTGGCGATCTGATGGCTCACGGCCGAAGGGGTCAGGTTCAACTGCTCGGCCGCTCGGGCCACATTGCCAAAGCGTGCAACTTGTTCGAAGGACTGAATTGCTTTCAGCGCAGGAATCGGCGGCGTCTTTCTGATGGCGTCCTGGTTCATGGTCGTTCCCAAGCACAGCGTCAATGTCAGCGGTGTTTGTACTCTGCCGCGATCGCTGATCACAAGCCAGGGCTGAATTTTTTTCAGCATCGGATGAAATGCACTGCGTTGCTGGTGCCTGGGGCCTGCACGAAGCTGTACGCATCGGTTCTGCCTGAACCGAAGCTCACAACAATAATCATCCGGAGCACTGCCCATGTTACTTCAAGGCAAATTTGCAATCGTCACCGGCGCCGCCTCTGCCCGCGGTATCGGTCGCGCCACTGCCCAGGCGTTCGCCGAACAAGGCGCCAAGGTCGCTATCTTCGATCTCGATGCGCAAGCCGCCGCCGATGCCGCCGCCGCACTCGGCGAGGGCCATATAGGGCTGGCCGCCAACGTCGCCGATCAAGCCCAGGTGCGAGATGCCGTGGCCCAGGTACTGGCCCGTTTCGGGCGTATCGATGTACTGGTCAACAATGCCGGTATCACCCAGCCGGTGAAGACTCTTGAAATCACCGGCGCGGACTATGACCGCATCCTCGACGTCAACCTGCGTGGCACGCTGCTGATGTCGCAGGCGGTGATCCCGTCGATGCGCGCCCAACGCTCCGGCAGCATCATCTGCATGTCCTCGGTTTCCGCCCAGCGTGGAGGCGGGATCTTCGGCGGCCCGCACTACAGCGCAGCCAAGGCCGGCGTGCTGGGCCTTGGCAAGGCGATGGCGCGCGAACTGGGCCCGGACAATGTGCGGGTCAACTCGATCACGCCCGGGCTGATCCACACCGATATCACCGGTGGGCTGATGCAGGACGAACGCCGCCACGCCATCATCGAAGGCATTCCCCTGGGGCGGCTGGGCGTGGCGCGTGACGTCGCAAACGCGGCACTGTTCCTGGCCAGTGACCTGTCCAGCTATCTGACCGGCATTACCCTGGACGTCAACGGTGGGATGCTGATCCACTGAGCCTGCGCCAAACTGCGTTCTGTATCTGAGCCCGGCGCCGTCCGGGCCGCCAATAACAACAAGAGATCAGATCGACATGACCACATTAACGCTCGATGCGGCGTCGGCCGCGCGCAGCAGTGCCTACCGCAAGACGGCCTGGCGACTGATGCCGTTTCTCATGCTCTGCTACCTGTGTGCCTACCTGGACCGGGTCAACGTCGGCTTCGCCAAGCTACAGATGATGGACGACCTGGCCTTGTCCGAAGCCGTGTACGGCTTGGGGGCAGGGATGTTCTTCATCGGCTACTTCCTTTGCGAGGTGCCGAGCAACATCATCCTGCACAAGGTCGGTGCCCGCCGCTGGATCGCCCGCATCATGATCACCTGGGGCATCATTTCGGCGTTGTTCGCCTTCGTCGAAACGGCCTGGCAGTTCTATGTCCTGCGCTTTCTGCTCGGCATCGCCGAGGCCGGTCTGGCGCCGGGGCTGCTGCTGTACCTGACCTACTGGTTCCCCTCCTATCGCCGGGCGAAGATGACGGCGTTGTGGTTCATCGCCATCCCGCTCTCGGGCATGGTCGGCGGCCCGTTGTCGGGCTGGATCATGGAACGCTTCGCTGGCGTGCACGGCTGGGCCGGCTGGCAGTGGATGTTCCTGCTGGAGGCCATTCCGACGGTACTGGTGGGCATTCTGGTGCTCAGCTATCTCAAGGATGGCGTCAACCAGGCCCATTGGCTCAATGACGACGAGAAGGCCCTGGTGCGCCGGGAACTGGCCGAGGACGAAAAGCACAAGGTCAGGCATGGCTCGGTGGCCGATTTCCTGCGCGACCGTCGCCTGTGGTTGCTGGCGGGTATCTACTTCTGTGTCGTGATGGGGCAGTACGCGATCACCTTCTGGCTACCGACCCTGGTCCGCAATGCGGGGGTGAGCGAGCCGTTGCACATTGGCTTGCTGACCAGCATTCCGTACCTGTGCGCCATCGTCGCGATGCTGCTGGCCGGGCGCAGCGGTGACCGACACCGCGAACGGCGCTGGCACCTGGCGATTCCCATGTTGCTCGGCGCACTCGGGCTGAGCCTTGCCGCAGCCCTGGGCAGCAGCCTTAGCTTGTCGATCCTCAGCCTATGCCTTGCCGCAGCGGGAATCCTGTCCGCATCGTCACTGTTCTGGATGCTGCCAACCACCTTGCTGGGCGGGGTCTCGGCGGCGGCGGGCATCGCCGCGGTCAACAGCTTCGCCAACCTCGCCGGTTTCTGCTCGCCCTACCTGATCGGCTGGGTCACCACCCGCCTGGGTGACAACGCCATCGGCATGTACCTGATCACCGGCGTGCTGATGTTCGGTGCCTTGCTGGTGTTCCGAGTTCCCGCAAACCTGGTCAATCGTTGATTCAACAAGGAGTCACCCACATGACTGCTGTGCCTAACCACAACCAGGCGCTGCCACTGAGTGCGCGCGCTCACAATATTCGCCGCCATGCCTTGCGCATGGGGCAGGTTCAGGGCCAGGGCTATATCGGCCAGGCGCTGGGCGCTGCCGACCTGCTCGCGGTGGCCTACTTCCATGCGCTGAACATGGAACCGGGCAACCCGGAGTGGGAGGGGCGCGATCGCTTCTACCTGTCCATCGGGCACTACGCCATCGCCTTGTACGCGGCGTTGATCGAAGCCGGCGTCATTCCCGAGCAAGAGCTGGAAACCTACGGTGGCGATGACAGTCGCCTGCCCATGTCCGGCATGGCTGCCTACACCCCTGGCATGGAGATCACCGGCGGTTCGCTCGGCCACGGCCTGGGGATCGCCGTGGGTGCCTGCCTGGGACTCAAGCGCAAGGGCTCGGCCAGCTGGGTGTACAACCTGCTGTCGGACGGGGAGTTGAACGAGGGATCTACCTGGGAGGCGGTGATGTCCGCGAGCCATTGGCGGCTGGACAACCTGATCGCCATCGTCGACGTCAACAACCAGCAGGCCGACGGCCATTCCAGCGAGGTGCTGGCGTTCGAGCCGATCGTCGATCGCTGGCAGGCCTTTGGCTGGTATGTGCAGCGGGTCGATGGCAATGATCTCGACGCCCTGGTCAAGGCCTTCGACCAGGCCCGTGCGTATCCGCGGGCACAACCCCGGGTGATCATCTGCGACACCCGCATGGGCAAGGGCGTGCCCTTCCTGGAAAACCGCGACAAGACCCACTTCATTCGCGTCGACGAGCACGAATGGGACCTCGCCCTGCAAGCACTGGACGCCGGGAGCCAAGCATGAGCACTGTAAACACCGCCAAGAAACGCCTGACTACCTCGGCGATGATCGCCTCGATTGCCGCCGAAGGCCAGCCAACCCGGCCAGCGCCATTTGGCCACGCCCTCACGGCCCTGGCCGAACAGCGCCCGGACATCGTCGGCCTGAGCGCCGACCTGTCCAAGTACACCGACCTGCACATTTTCGCCAAGGCGCACCCGCAGCGCTTCTACCAGATGGGTATGGCCGAGCAACTGCTAATGAGCGCCGCCGCCGGCATGGCTCGCGAAGGGATGACGCCGTTCGCGACCACCTATGCGGTATTTGCATCGCGTCGTGCGTACGACTTCATCTGCATGGCCATTGCCGAAGAGAACCTCAACGTCAAGATCGTCTGCGGCCTGCCGGGCTTGACCACCGGTTATGGCCCCAGCCACCAGGCCACCGATGACCTGGCGATTTTCCGCGCCATGCCCAACCTGATGATCGTCGACCCCTGCGATGCACTGGAGATCGAGCAGGCGGTACCCGCCATTGCCGCACACCAGGGCCCGGTGTACATGCGCCTGCTGCGCGGCAACGTGCCGCTGGTGCTGGACCGCTACGACTACCGCTTCCAGCTGGGCAAGGCGCAGGTATTGCGCGGCGGCCGCGAAGTGCTGCTGATCGCCAGTGGGCTGATGACCATGCGTGCCCTGGAAGCGGCCGAGCAACTGCAGCGTGATGGTGTGGATGTGTCGGTGCTGCACGTGCCGACCATCAAACCGCTGGAAGAGGCGACGATCCTGGCCGAGGCGCGCAAACCTGGCCGTCTTGTGGTGACTGCGGAAAACCATTCGATTGTCGGTGGCCTGGGCGAAGCGGTGGCCGGCGTGTTGCTGCGTAATGGCGTCACGCCGACGTTCCGCCAGATCGCGCTGCCAGATGCTTTCCTGGATGCAGGGGCGTTGCCGACGCTGCATGACCGCTATGGCCTTTCCACCGAGGCGGTGTCGCGACAGATCAAGGCATGGCTGTGAGGCAGAGCTGAGGCCCTGATTCGCGCGGTACGGGGATGCAGCGCTGTTCACGGCATCGAGGCCCCGCATCAGGGCAGCCAGGTTTCAGGCAATAAGAAAATCCACATAATCTATTTCGGCAAGCGTACGTGGAGGGGCATCATGCCCCTCACACGCATTTCCCACCCGGAGCCGAGAGATGAGCGAGCCTATCTACCTGGAAGACCTGAAGGTTGGCGACACCTTCGTCAGTGCGCAGCATGCACTGGACACGCAGCAGATCGTGCGCTTTGCCAGCGAGTTCGATCCGCAGCCATTCCACCTGGACGACGACCTGGCGCAGGACACCTTCTTCGAGGGCCTGGCCGCCAGTGGTTGGCATACCGCCGCCATCACCATGAAGCTGCTGGTCGGTAGCCTGCCGTTCGCCCGCGGGCTGATCGGTGCCAATGTCGATGTGACCTGGCCGAAGCCTACGCGCCCTGGCGATGTGCTGAGTGTTCACAGCACGGTGGTCGAAGTGGCGCCGTCCCGCTCGCGGCCGGACCGTGGCATCGTCGTCATCGACTGCATCACCCGGAACCAGCGCGACGAAACCTTGCAGCGCATGACCACGAAAATTCTCTGCTTCAGACGCGGGGAGCAGGGCACTGGAGGTCGCGCTGAATAGAAAGGCCGAAGCCTGAAAGCAGCTGTCATTGATTCACGATTCGTGAATCATAGGTGTCCAGTAGGCGTATTTATTTCAAATTCAGACTCGATAAGCTGATGCCACCACGCCAAGGCAGTGACCGTGCTGCCTGTGGGCCGTATCAATAACAACATCGGGTACCTGATTGCGATGAATACCCCCAAGACCCTCTACCAGAAGCACATCGATTCACACACCGTCTGCTCGCTGGACGATCAGGGGCATGTGCTCCTGTATATAGACCGTCAGGTCGCCAACGAATACACCAGCCCACAAGCCTTCAGTGGCCTGCGCGAAGCCGGCCGCAAGGTGTGGCGCCCCAGCGCGACGCTGTGTGTGGTCGATCATGTGAACCCCACCGCGCCTGAACGTATTGCGGCAATGCCTGATGCAGGCGGGGCCTTGCAGGTGGATTACTTCGAACAGAACTGCCGCGACTTTGGCATCGAGTTGTTCGATGTACTGGACAAGCGCCAGGGCATCGAGCATGTCGTCGCACCGGAGCAAGGCTTCATTCTGCCAGGCATGGTGGTGGCTGCCGGCGATAGCCACACCACGACCTATGGCGCATTGGGTGCCTTTGGCTTCGGTATCGGTACATCGGAAATCGAACACCTGCTGGCGACCCAGACGCTGGTGTACAAACGCCTGAAAACGATGCGCGTCACTGTAAAGGGCACCCCTGGCAGCGGGATGGTTGCCAAGGACATCATCATGGAGCTGATTCGCCAGATCGGTGCGTCAGGTGCGACCGGTTACGCGATCGAGTTCACCGGGCCTGCCATCAGCGCGCTGAGTGTCGAGGCACGGATGACCATCTGCAACATGGCAGTGGAAGCCGGTGCCCGTGGGGCATTCATGGCCCCTGATGAAAAGGTGTTCGCTTACCTGGCCGACAAACCACGTGCGCCCAAAGGTGCGCTCTGGGAGCAGGCGGTGGCGCGTTGGAAGCTGCTGTTCAGCGACCACGGGGCGGTGTTCGACCGCGAGGTCCACATGGACGTGGCCGACCTGCAACCGATGGTCACCTGGGGCACCAGCCCCGACCAGGCCGCTGCCATTACCGCACGCGTTCCAGACCCGCAGCAGGAACCCGACCTGATCCTGCGCCAGGATCTGGAGCGGGCGTTGCGCTACATGGGCCTGCAGCCAGGCACCGAGCTGGCCAGTATCAGAATCAGCCATGCGTTCATCGGCTCGTGCACCAACGCGCGGCTGGAAGACCTGCGCGATGCCGCACGGGTGGTAAAGGGCCGCAAGGTGGCAGAGGGCGTTCGCGCCATGATCGTGCCCGGTTCGACCTTGGTGCGCGAACTTGCCGAGACCGAGGGGTTGGCACAGATCTTCCGTGACGCTGGCTTTGAATGGCGTCAATCGGGCTGCTCGATGTGCCTGGCCATGAACGATGATGTCCTCAGCCCCGGTGATCGCTGCGCCTCCAGCACCAACCGCAACTTCGAAGGCCGTCAGGGGCAGGGCGCACGTACCCACCTGATGAGCCCGGCAATGGTCGCAGCCGCCGCCGTCACGGGGCATTTGGTCGATGTTCGTTCACTGGTACTGGAGGCCTGATATGCAACCTTTCAACTTTGTCGAGGGCGTTGCGGCGCCAATGCTGGCGGCGAACGTCGATACCGACGTAATCATGCCCAAGCAGTTTCTCAAAGGTATCGACCGCAGCGGTCTCGACCGCGGCGCGTTCTTCGACCTGCGTTTTCTGCAGGACGGCTCGCCCAACCCCGGCTTCGTGCTGAACCAGGCACCCTGGCATCGGAGCACGTTCCTGGTAGTGGGGCCGAATTTCGGCTGTGGGTCGAGCCGTGAGCATGCGGTGTGGGGCTTGAAGCAGTTGGGTATCCGTGCCCTGATCGGCACCAGCTTCGCCGGCATTTTCTTTGATAACTGCCAGCGCAACGGAATGCTGGTCATTCAGCTGGCACCGGATGAGCTCAAAGATCTGGGCCAGCTGGTCAGCCAGCAGGGCTCGACGCATATCGCGGTAGACCTGGAGGCGCAGCATATTCTGCTGGCCGATGGCCGCGCCATTGCCTTCAGCATCGACACCTTGCGCAAGCAAGCCCTCTTGCAGGGGTTGGACGCCATCGGCAGCACCCTGCTGCGCAGTGAGCAAATCAGCAGTTTCGAGGCTCGGCACCTGCAGGCCAACCCCTGGCTTGCCTGAAACCCAAAGCGCCTGCCTGCTTCAGTCCGCCTGCAAGCGGCTGAAGCGGGATTGCAGAAACTCCACGCACACCCGCAGCTTGGCGGAGTCCGCCAGACGGGTCGGGTACACCGCCCAGACGTTCGCGCTCTGGCTGTACTCATGCAGTACCTGCACCAGTCGGCCCTGTTCCAGCAACGGCTTTACGTCCCACATCGAGCGCAGTATCACGCCACGATGGTTGAGCGCCCATTGCAGGACGATTTCGCCATTGTTCGATGAAAGCCGGCCATTTACCCGCACGACTTCTTCCTTTTCATCCGTACGCAACTGCCAAACGCCAAAGGGGTTGTTGCGCTCCTTGAGCACCAGGCAGTCATGCTGGGCCAGGTCGTCCAGGGTCATCGGCACGCCACGTTGCTGCAGGTATTCGGGGGTCGCGCACAGCACCCGCCGGTTGGCCACCAGCTGGCGACTGATGTGCTGGCCAGGAATGTCATCGCCCACGCGAATTTCCAGGTCGAACCCTTCCGCGACGATATCGACCACCCGGTCGAACACATCCAGACGAATCTCCAGGTCCGGGTACTCGCCCGACAGCTCGGCGATGGCCGGCGCTACATAGTTGCGGCCAAAGCCAAAACTGCTGCAGACATGCAACAACCCCCGCGGAGCCTTGCGCACCTGGCTCAGATCACCCATGAAATCGTCGAGATTGTCGAGGATACGCACCGCCCATTGTTGCGCGCGCAGGCCCGCATCGGTCAGGGCGATGCGCCGTGGCGTGCGGTGCAGCAGGCGGGTGCCGAGGGTGTCTTCAAGGATCTTGATGCGCTTGCTGACGTAGGCGGGCGACTGGTCCAGCTCTATGGCCGCACCGGCGAAACTGCCCATGCGGATGACGGTGAGAAACACCCGCAGGTCGTCAGGCAGAGGTGTTGATTCATGATTCGTGTTCATAGCGTGCATGGATGTCTTGTTTTTTTACGATTCGGAGAACGATAGCATTTTCTCAGCCCCGGAATCCCGTGACCGAGGCCTCTTGTTCCACTCCTCGTACAAAAACAACCAGAGGAATTCGAAATGACCCTCGCAACTCACGCAATGCCAGCCCGGCGTCGCCTCAGCGCGCTGATGGAGTACGAAGTTGGCGTCATACCGCTGCCGTATTTTCTGGGCATTGCCCTGATCGTCTTTCTTTCCGCGCACCTGGGCTATCTGCCCAAGACCATGATCGGCGGCCTTGCCGTAATCATGACGCTCGGCATGTTGCTCGGCCAACTGGGCCAGCGTCTGCCCTTGCTCCGTGACATCGGTGGCGGTGCCATCCTGTGCCTGCTGCTGCCGTCGGTGCTGGTGTACTACGGCTTCTTCGGCAGCACGACCATCGACGCCACCAAGATGCTGATGAAAGATGCCAACTTCCTGTACTTCGTGATCGCCAGCCTGGTGGTCGGCAGCATCCTGGGCATGAACCGGACGATCCTGGTCCAGGGCATGATCCGCATGTTCGTGCCATTGGTCATCGGCACGCTGGCCGCGGTAGTGGCGGGCCTTGCGGTGGGAGCCTGCTTTGGCTACTCGGTGCACCACACCTTCTTCTACATCATCGTGCCGATTATCGGTGGCGGTATTGGTGAAGGAATCCTGCCGTTGTCGCTGGCGTATGCGCACATTCTCGGCGGCGCCCCTGAACAGTATGTGGCGCAACTGGTGCCGGCCGCGGTGGTGGGCAACATTGTCGCCATTATCTGTGCAGGCACCCTGGCCCGTTGGGCGTCACGCAAGCCTCACCTGAACGGAGACGGCCAACTGATTCGTGCCCGCGCAGAGAACGATGTGTTCCGCGAAGAGCACGATGACGACAGCGCCATCGATTTTCGCTACATGGGCGCCGGCGTACTGCTGATCTGCGCGTTCTTCGTGCTGGGCGGCTTGCTGGAAAAGCTGGTGCATATTCCAGGGCCGGTAATGATGATTCTGGTCGCGGTGCTGTTCAAGTACGCCCGGGTGTTGCCTGAGCGGTTGGAAAAAGGCAGCAAGCGCTTCTACAAGCTGATTTCCACTGCGTTCATCTGGCCGGTCATGATCGGGCTGGGGATGTTGTATGTGCCGCTGGACAGTGTGGCGAGCGTGTTCTCGGTCGGTTACGTGTTGGTCTGTGCCGCCGTCGTGGTGGCGATGACGGCGGCGGGGTTCCTGGTGGGCAACCTGTTGAAGATGTTTCCTATCGAGTCGGCAATCGTCACCTGCTGCCATAGCGGGCTGGGCGGCACTGGAGATGTGGCGATCCTGTCGGCGTGCAATCGCATGTCATTGATGCCCTTCGCGCAGATATCTACCCGCATAGGAGGTGCCTCGACGGTAATCGGCGCGACATTACTGCTCGGGATTTTCAGCTGACGCGCAGCTCACTTGACCTTCACCACATCGTCAGGCTTCCAGGTCTGGTCGTAGAACGCGTCTTCACTGCCATACAGGCGCAGCGCCACGAGGAAGTTACGCCCCGGAATCGTCTGGATGAAGGCCGCGTCGGCCACCTCGGCAGGCTTTTCCGGGCCGAACCAGATTTCGATGGCACCATCCTGCTGCTTGGGAATGTCGTAGTAGCCGTTGGTGGACGGCAGCAATTGCTGGGTTTGCGGCATGGTGCCATCGGTGATGTTGTAGGCCGTAACCGCCCAGAACAGCGCCGCAGGTGGATTGGGTGGCAGGCGTAGCTTGTAGGTGCTGGAGCCTTCCAGGAAGTGGCCGTCCTCGTCCCGGCCGGTGAAGGGATACTTCGAGCCGGCCCCGGTGGTGTGCATCACCATGGCCGGTGCCGAGGAATAGGCGAACTGGAAGAAGTTGGCGCGCTGGTTCACGTCGAGGTAACTGTCCTGCATCCAGTCATTGGTGCCGCCGGCCCAGGTGTTCTCGTACTGGCGGTCCTGATAATAGAGGTTGCGCTTGTCCTCACGGCCCAACTGGCGGTTGGCCAGGATCATCTTCGGCGCAGTCTCCACGGCCTTTTTCAACAGTTCCTGCTGCCTTGCACTGGGCTTGAACGGCACGCCCTTGATGATGCCGATGGAGGCCAGTACACCACGAAGTTCAGGGTCGATGGCTTCCACCGGCTCGTAATCGACGAATGCCTTGAGCTTGGCCCAGTAGCTGTCGTCGACCGGATACATCATGTTCAGCGCCTTGCCACTGGCGTCGGGAAACACCATGGGTTTGACGTCTTTTTCCACCGTCCACAGCGGGTAGACGCGGGTGAGTTCGGCGTTTTTCACCGCTGGCGCCGGGTCCGGCTTGCCTTCGCCCTTGGCCATGACGGTGCGGAAGAACAGAAACACATTGTAGGTGCGCGACTTGACCGCGAAGTAGCTGGCCGGCACCGGCCCGGTGTAGTCCGGTGGCAACAGCAAGTACAGGCCACCCCGTGCCCGGTCCGGGCCGACCGCGCCGACATCGGTGAGGGTGCGCTGGAAGAAGTCGGTGAACATTCCGATCACGTTAGGTGGCGCCTTCACCACCAACGGGCCGGTCTGCTTAAGGTCCAGGTAACTCATGGAATAGATCACGTCGGCGTTCGGCGTGGGCACCATGGTTCGTGAGTCCATGCGCTGCTTCCAGATCGGCAGCACGTTGTAACCGGCGCCGAACGCCTTCTCCGAACCATCGCGCATGCCGATGGTATTCAGCGCCGGCAGCATGGTCATGTAGGCGTGTATCGCACGCTGGTAGAACAACTCGTCACGCAGGCCTTCGGCCTCTTTCGGGTCGAGCCAGTTGCCGTTGTTGATCTGCTTGATCAGTGGCGAGGCGGGAGCCTGGTCCGCTGCCTGGGCCATGGGTATGAGAGCCAGCGCGCCAGCCAGCGCCGACACTGCGAAACACCTGTTCGTCGAGTGCATGTGATTGCTCCCTGCCGATGAATTCGGCGTGGTTCAGGCGCCATGGCGCTGCAACGGGTTCACTTCACTTTCCTGATGACCGGCGGCTGCCAGCTGCCATCCAGAATCGGCTGTTTGCCCCAGTAGGCGCGGATGTACAGCGAAATGGGTTCCTTGGGTGATGGTAGCCAGTTGCTCTGTTTTTCCTGCCCGGGCGAGGAGGGCGCGATGTAGAGCGTGAGCGAACCGTCGGCGTTGCGCTTGAGGTCCTTGTTCTTGGTACCCAGGGAATAGCGCTTGAGCGTGTTGCTGCTGAACAGGTGCTTCTGGTTGTACAGCGTCAGCGACCAGAAGCCCTGCACAGGCGGCTCCTGCCCGGCGGCGAAGGTCACTTCGTAGCTGTGGCGGCCGTCGAGTTGGGCGCCGGACTGGTCGAAGTCGGTGTAGAAGTACTGGGTCTCGGTCGGACGGTTGTCGAACATGTTCGACTTGGCGGTGCCTGTGCGGTTGAAGTAATCGACGCCAAATTGTGCATTGTTGGTGGAGCGGTGCCAGCCGTTGCCGGCCGGACGGCCGTTGTGCTTCCACTCGAAGAACGGCTTGATGATGTCTCGTTCGCTGTCCACTGCGGTCTGGACCAGCAGTTTCTTGATGGCCGGGTCCTTGCTGGCGGCGTCCATCAACAAGCGGAACTGGCCATAGAGCGCTTCCTCGCCTGGCAGCGGCGGTACCATTTCCAGCACTTTGGGGAACTGGTCGAAGAACCGTTCCGGGATCACCCATCGGGTTTCCCCGCCGCTGGCCTTGGCCGCCTTGGGATTGGGAATGTCCGGCGTGCTCTTCCAGTCAATGGTTTTCATCTTCCCGTCGAACGCAGCCAGCGGGTAGAAGGCGACCTGATTGAGTTTCTCCTGAATGGCCGCGCGGTCCTCGGCGGTGTCATCCATGAAAATGCGTGGAATGGCATTCGCCAGCGCCGTGGGGCTGCGAATGATCGCCTCGACGCCTTGAGGTTTTTCGCCTTTCCAATTCGGCCCCACCAACAGGTAGAAACCGGGTTTGCTGCCATAGGGCTTGCCCAATTCTCCCACCTGATCGGTACGCTGGTCGTAGATCGAATAGACCCAGAACCGCTCGCCGAAATCGGGGACCTGGGCGATCACCGGTTCTTCGTCCAGTGAAAAGAAGCCCAGGCCATACACCACGTCCTGGTTGGGGCAGGTGACGAAGGTCTCTTCGGGCGTTATGTAGTCGTGCAGCATGCCCAGGTGGCCTCGGGGCGCCACCGGCAGTATGCCCCCCAGCAAGCCGGGGTGGGGGGCCTTGGTGATGGTGTCATTGCGGTTGAGCATGTTCACCATCGGCCAGCCCCAGAGATACGCCATGCGGGCGATCGCCCTGGCGTATTCGGGGTGCATCAGTACGCCGTGGGCGGGTTGGGTGACCTGCGCTGGCGTGGCGGGTGCCGGTTCGGCGGCGTGCGCCGCCACGATCATCGGCAAACTCAGAAGCGCGGTGCAGAGCAGTTTCAGGGAGTGGGCCATCATCGACATCCTTGCATAGTTAGCAGGGCCTGAAAGACGAAGTCGCGCACTGCCATGGATGTCGAGCAGAGCGGCTCGCTCGACATCCGCGCTCAATGACGTTTGCAGTCTAGATCGTGTGGACAGCAGAGCAAGTCGCAGGATTAACGGTTGCAGTGCACGGCACAGTGGGTTGTCTGGGAGGGCCTCATCGCCGGCAAGCCGGCTCCCACAGGTATTGCAATGATCTCAAGAACATCGCGGTCCATGTGGGAGCCGGCTTGCCGGCGATGAGGCCGGTACAGCCAACACAAGACAGTTGCTTCCCCAGAGCCCCTCAGGCCTGGGCCGCGCTCATCTCGCCGGTAGTCGTGCCATGCCTGCGTACCGCCCGATACAGCAGGCTCGACACCATGAAGCCCAACACCGCCAGCAGGCTCATGAGGGTGAACACGTAGTTGTAGCCCTGCTGCCCGGGGAAGTGGTCGAGGATCGCACCATAGATGATGTAGGCGAACATGCCTGGGGCGTAGCCGACCAGGCAGCCGATGCCGAAGGCCGAACCGGTGATGTGCTGGGGAATCCCGACTTCACCCATGGGGGCCCAGAACACGCCGCGCATGGAGAACACGATCAGCGCGAAGGACAGGGTGGCGGCCATGCCGGCATAGATGAAGCCTGGGCTTTTCGGAATCAGCAGAATCACGCCCATCAATGGCAACAACATCAGGAAGGCCCATTTCAGGTAGCGGCTGGTGCTTTTGAACTGTTTGTCGGCGATGAACCCGCCGGCCGGGCCACCCAGAATCTTCAGGAAGTACTGGTTGATGATGCCGTAGGCACCCACCAGCGCCACGGGCAGGCCATACACTTCCTTGAGGTAGGGAATGAAGTAGGTCAAGCCGCAATAGACGATGTAGACCATGAACACGTTGAGGCTGACCAGCCAGATACCGGGCACCTTGATCGCTTCCATGAGGTTGGCCAGGCCATTCTTCGGCTTGGCCACCGACTGCGTATTGCCGGCTTTTAGTAGCAGCCAGGTCAAGATACCCGCCGATATGTCGATGACCGAGTACAGCAGGATGGCCGACTTCAGGCCATTTTCGCCTGAACCCATGGCGACGAAGACGCCCAGGGCGGAAAAGGCCACGAGGGTATCGACCACGCCACGTCCGCCTTCGAGCAGACCGAACAGCCGGCCTTGTTCCTTGTCGTCACCCAGGTTGCGAACGGCCTTGAGCAGCGATGGCCAGAACAGGCAGTCGGCGCACACGGCCAGCAGGCTGAACACGATCAGCAAATGGCTGAAGGGTGGGAAAGTTGCCAGGTACAGGCCCAGGCCGCCGGTGCCGATCAGGCCGAGTGGGATGAGCTTGCGGGTGTCATAGCGGTCTGCAAGCAGCCCGCCCAGCACGAACAGCGCCGTTGCGATGATGGCGTTGGCGCTCAGCAGCACGCCGATTTGCGTGTGGCTCAAGCCCATGAATTCCTGCATGGGCACATAGAAGGCGTCCTTGAGGTTGGCCAGTTTGTAGACGGTGCCGCCACCGAGGACGAGAATCAGAAATCTCAGCCATTTGGCCTTGTTTTGAATTGTCATTGTTGTTCTCCGGACGTAGTCGGGGCGTCAGGTTCAGGCGTTGGAGGAGGTGGCCAGGGTCAGTTCGGCCAGGGTGCGCAACTCGGCCAGCACGCCGCGAACGTAGGCCACCTGGTTGTTCGCCCAGCGGTGCTCGTCGGCCAGCATGCGGTCCAGGGAGTACCCCTGCGGCAGCGGCGTTTCGCTCATCTCGCGGTAGGCAATGAAGGGGTCGGCTTCTTCCACGCTCTGGCGGAAGGCAGGGGCCACGTAGTGGTTTTCCTGCTCGAGAATGAAGGCGATCACCTGTGGGGTGGCGTCGCCGAGCATCAACAGTTCGAACAGCATGCGCGGGCTGGGCAGGTCATCCTCGGCACTGCCCTGCAGCACGCCGTAATGGCCGAAGCCGTTGTCTTCCGGAACGATGCGCACGCCCTTGAGGTGGGTCTGGCGGATATGCGGCGCCAGGTTGCGCAGGGCCTGCAGGGGCTGCTCGCAGGCATTGATCATGTTGCCGAAGTCGAACAGGGCATGCAGGCGAGGGTGGTCGAGGCGCTGGAGCAGCTGTGCGATCTCATCGCTCTTGAGTTCTTCATGCTGCTCGAAGTCGATGTACAGGTCGTGCTCGTCGGCCTGCTGCGCGAGGTAGCGCAGGTCGGTTTCGATGATGTCCATGACCCGCGAAAGCGTGCCCTCGTAGCGCGAGTAGACGCGGATGTTGCGTACCCCCAGGGCGTTGGCGATGCTGATCACCTGGTCGACGTCGCGTTTCAGCGTGCTGCTGATTTCCAGGTGTACCTGCAGCCCCAGCGCCTTGGCCTTGTCGGCGAAGGCCTGCAATTGCGCGGGGGACATCTGGCTCAGGCTGTTTTCCTCGCCATCGAGCAGGTGCAGGCTCAGGCCTTGCAGTTCATGTCGATAGGCGAAGTCCAGCAGGTCGGCCGGGGTGACGCGGCCATGGGTGAGGTTGGTCAACAGCGGGTAGGCGTGGGCGAACAGGCGCACCTGGCCCAGACGTTCGAGCAAGCGGCGGGCCAGCGCGTCGGTGAGCAGCGGTACTGCCCCGTCTTCGACCACCTTGTGGCTCAGCAAGGTGTTGAAGCGTTCCTGGATCTTATTGTTCATCAGCGTCGTTCCTGGTTCAGACACCGGGTCTCCCGGCGCAACCTTTATCGCGCCAGTCAGGAACACTCGATAGATCCACTATCCACCAATTGATAGGACCACTTGCCGTGACTCACCCGGTTGCTGGCAGGTAACCCAGGCTGCGCAAGGCATCGGCCAGCGCCTGGACACGCTCCCGCGCCTGGTTTTCAGGGGTGCCGGCAAAGCCGATCAACAACGCCGGTGGTAGCTGATGCTGGATGCGATAGTCGCTCAAGGCATAGGTGTGGATTTTATGCCTGGCCAGTTGCAGCGCTACCTCGGTGTCACTGAGTTCAGGCGGTAGCCAGGCGATCAGGTGCATGCCAGCATCGGTGGGGGCGAGGCGCAGGAAACCGCCAAGCTGTTGTTCAAGCTGTTCGATCAGCGCCTGCTGACGCGCCTTGTACAAGGCGCGCATGCGGCGAATGTGCCCCAGGAAGTGGCCTTCGACCATGAAGTCCGCCGTGGTGGCCTGGAGCAGGGTGGGCGGGCTGCGGTCCATGACCGCGCGCAGGGTGCAGAAAGGCTCGACCAGCGCGTGCGGCAGAATCACGTACCCCAGGCGCAGGGACGGGAACAGCACTTTGCTGAAGGTGCCGACATAGATCACCCGGGCCATCTGGTCCATCGCATAAAGCGCCGGAAGCAGGCGCCCGCTGTAGCGGAACTCGCTGTCGCAATCGTCTTCGATGATCCAGCTTTGCTGCTGCGCCGCCCAATCGATCAGGGCCTGGCGCCGTGCATAACTGAGGGTGACGCCCATCGGGTGCTGGCGCGAAGGCGTGCAGAACACCAAGCGGGCATCCGGGCATTCGGCAAGGCCTTGCTGCACATCGATACCCTGGTCGTCGATAGGCAATGCGACCACTCGAGCGCCCTGGGCCTGCAAGGCGATGCGCGCGGCGATGTGGCCTGGGTCTTCCATCCATACGCCATCCTGGGGGTTGAGCAGCAGCATGCCCAGCAGGTTGAAGGCTTGCTGGGCACCGGAAACGATCACCACTTGCCCAGCGTCGCAGTCGATGCCCCGGGCGTCGAACACGTATTCGGCAATTGCCGCGCGCAGTGCCTGCAAGCCCTGCAACTCGCCATACCCCAGCAGCGCCTTGCTGGGCTTTTGCAGGTGGCGGTTCATCAGCCGGCGCCAGGTCGCCTGGGGGAAGGCTTCGTAAGTGCTGTGGCTGGGCAGGAAAGACGTGGGTGTCGCGGGGTCCCACTCGGCGTAGGACACCCCGCGAAAGTGGTCGCTGCGCAGCGACAGCATCGACTGGCTCAAATCCGACAGCCGCGGCGGTTGGCGCGGCACCTCCTGCTCAAGCCCCCGGCTTTCCCATTCAGTGCCGACAAACGTACCCGCGCCTGAACGCGAGGCCAAAAAGCCCTCGGCAATCAGCTGGTCGAACGCATTGAGGATGGTGATTCGCGACAACCCCAGCTCATCGCTCAGGGTGCGGGTCGACGGCAGCCGCACGCCCCCTTGGAGCCTGCCGTTGAGGATCTGCTTGCGAATCTGCAGATACAGCTGGCGGTAAAGGGGAATGGCACTGGCACGGTCCAGCTCGATGGCCGACAGCAGCAAACCTGCGGGGGATTTCATGACGTGCTCGTTCGGGGCAAGGGATGAACCGCCATTTCAGGTCATACATTTGTACAAAGCAACGGTCCGGCCTCTGAATTTGAACGATGTACAACTTCCTGCCCAGGCAGTGTTGGACAACCGCTACCAGTCGCGACCCTGGCCCAGCAGTTCGAGGGCGTGGTGACGCAGTTCCAGCAAACGCGGGTCATCGCGGCGGCGCGGGTAGGGGCGCTCGACCTTCAGCTCAGCCAGCACCCGTGCCGGGCGTGGCGAGAACACCAGCACGCGGTCGCACATCAACAACGCCTCCTCGACATCGTGGGTCACCAGCAGCGAGCTATAGGCCTGTTGCTGCCACAGCCGTATCAGTTCGCCCTGCAGGGTGATGCGGGTCAGCGAGTCGAGCTTGCCCAGCGGCTCATCGAGCAACAGCACTCGCGGTTCGTTGATCAGCGCTCGGGCCAGGGCCGCTCGCTGAGCCATGCCGCCGGAAAGCTGGCGTGGGTAGGCATCGCGAAATTCCAACAGGCCCACCTTGCGCAGTGTGTCGTCGACCCGGTGCCGCTGCGCCTTGAGCTGCCCGCGGGCCTGCAGGCCCAGGGCGACGTTGTCCCACACACTGCGCCAGGGGTACAGCGTGGGGTCTTGGAACACCAGGACCCGCGAGTGGTGGGGGCCATCGACGGTTTCACCGTCGGCCAACAGGTGGCCGCCCTGCAAGGGCTCCAGGCCGGCAACCAGGCGTAGCAGGGTCGACTTGCCACAGCCCGAGGGGCCGAGCAGGCCGACGCTTTCGCCGGGTGCCAGTTGCAGGTCGACCTTGTCCAGCACTGGCAAGTGGCTGTCGCCGAGTGCGAAGGCATGGCTCAAACCGCGAATATCCAGGGCCATGCCGATTGCTTGTGGCGTGGCAGTGTGCGCGAGGTTCACCATTTCACGGCTCCTTTCTGCCAGGACAATACCCGGTCACGAACAACGAACAATAACGTGATCAACCCGGAGCAAAGCAGCGCCATCACCAGCAGCGCCGCGTACATGTTGGCGTAGGCCGCCCAACCCTGGGCCCATTGCAGGTACCAGCCAAGGCCTGCCTTGACGCCCATCATCTCGGCCACCACCAGCACCGAAAACGAAGCGCCCAGGCCCATGAACAGGCCGACGAAGACATGGGGCAACGCCGCTGGAATCGCCACCCGCAACACCAGAAAGCGCGAGCTGGCGCCCAAGGTGCGGGCCACTTCGTAGTAGGCCTTGTCGACGCTGGCCACCCCGGACCAGGTCAGTACGGTGACCGGGAACCAGGTGGCCAGGGCAATCAGGAACACGCTGGCGCTCCAGCTGGACGGGAAGAAGAAAAAGCAGATCGGTAGCAGCGCCGTTGATGGCACCGGGCCCAGGATGCGCAGCACCGGGTGCACCCAGTAGCCGATGCGGTGCGACCAGCCGATGGCCACCCCGGCAATGAAGCCGGCGAAGCCACCGATGATCACACCATTGAGCAGCAGCCACAGCGAATGCAGCAGGCTTTCGCCCAGTCGTGGCCAGTCATCGACGAACACCTCGATCAGTGCCTGGGGCGGCGCGAAGAACGGCACAGGCAACAGCACTACCTTGGCCGTCACCAGCAGCCAGATGCCCAGCAGCAGGGGCAGGGCGGCCAACCAGGCGCCCGCCGGCCGCAGCCGCTGGACCAGGCGGGTGAAGAGCGACGGCAGCAGTGCCGGCACTGCCAGCAACACCCCGACGCTAGCGCTGGCCAAGGCCAGCTCGCGGGTAAAAGGCCATGGCTTGCCGCCGTCCGGATACAGGCCCGTGAACAGCGCGAAGGCGACCCAGGCAAGCGCCGCCAGCAGCCCTGCACGCCAGATTACCGCCCGTGGGGGTTGAGCGGCCTGGCTGTGCTCAAGCGAATACGTTGGCATGGATCCCCTCCGCGAACTCCAGTGGGTCGGTACGGGGGCGCAGCACCTCGATGTTTTTCAGGTCGCGGGCGTACACCGCGATCTCTTTGACGAAGGTGTCGCCCACCGAGTAATAGCCATGGGTGTGCTCGGTGAGGATGGCGTGCACCTCTTCCTTGGAGGTGTTCACCGCGAACTTGAGAAACTCCTCGGCCACCGCGTCCGGGTTGCGCGAGGCCCAGGCATGGGCCTGCAGAATCGAGTGGGTGATGGCCGCCGCCACAGGTGTGTCGTCGCGCGCCAGCTTGCCGCTGACCCCCACCACGCAGCAGCTCATGTTGGCGTATTCCTCGATCATGTTGGTGGCAAGCTCGGTGAAGCCTGGCTGCTGCTTGACGCGGTACATGATCGGGTCCGAGCCGCTGGCGGCCTGGATCTCGCCTTTTTGCAGGGCGACGCTGAGCAGGTCGACCGGGTACACCCGCCAGGTCACGTCCCGCACCGGGTCGACGCCATGGCGCTTGAGCATCAGGGAAAAGAAGTTCTTGTCCGCTGCCGCCATGTCGGTGACGCCGATGGTCGCGCCCTTGAGGGCTGCCAGGCTCTTCGGGCCGTCGTTCAGGGTCAGCAGACGCAGACAACCACCGTGGGTGCCTGCGGTCAGCTTGACGTCGAAGCCTTGCTCCAGCGCCTTCAGCCAGCGCAACGCCATGCCGGTAGCGGCATCCGCCTTGCCGGTTGCCATGGATTCGAGCAGCACCTCGGTGGAGTTGCCGAAGTTGACGAACTCCACGTCGAGATTGTGGCGCTTGAAGATGCCCTGGCTGTCGGCCACGGCTACCGGCGCCAGGCACACGGCATTGAGGTTGGTCGCGAGCTTGATCTTGCGTGGCTCGGGCAGCACCCAGCGATTGCTTTCGAGGTCCAGGCCGCTGCCCACGGGGTGAGCGGCATGGGCGGCGTGCCCGACGTGGCTGTCATCGGCAAACGCGAAGCGGCCGACAAACGCGGCTGCCGCAGCAGTACCCGCCATCGCGAGCAACTGGCGGCGGTTGAAGGAAGAAACGGGCATGGTGCCTCCGTGCGTGATCAGGGGGCAGGCACCACGTGGCCGGGTAGCGTGCAGGATGTGCGGAAATTGTAGTGCTTCAGCCAGTTTTAAGAGCTGAAGGGTATATGTGGCTAAATCCTAATGGTTTCCTAAATGGATATGAAATGCACTTTAGGCATAACCTAATATGCAAAAGTATTATTTTTAAGGCGCGAGCGTGATCAACGCCTGCTCAGCGCCAGGCGCACGGCAAATAGCACGAAGACCATGCCTGTGGCGCGGTCCAGCCATCCGATGACCTTTTCGCGGCGCAGTACCCCCGCGAGTGACTGTGTTGCGCCGATCAGCGCCACCGCCCACAACAGACCCAGCGCCACGTGGATGCCGACCAGGCCAAAGGTCCAGGCCACCAAGGGCTGGCCCTGAGGGATGAACTGCGGCAGGAACGAGACGTAGAAAATGCCGACTTTCGGGTTCAGCAGGTTGCCCATCATGCCCTTGAGGAACCAGTTGGTCTCTGCGCGTTCCTGCGTTGCATCCGGCGCCAACGATTGCCGTGGCCGCACCAGCATGTTCACGCCCAGCCAGGCCAGGTAGGCCGCGCCGCAGTACTTCAAGACGTTGTAAGCCAGTTCCGACACTGCCAGCAGCGCCCCGAGGCCGAACGCAACCGCGGCGCCCCACAGCAGGCAGCCAGCGTTGATCCCCAGCGCCGCGCGTAACCCTTGTCGGCGTCCCTCGACCGTGGCTGTTCTGAGGATGAGCGCAGTATCGAGGCCCGGTGTCACGGTCAGCAGTGTGGCCGCTAGAGTGAACGCAATCAGGTTGTCGGCAATGGGCATGAGCATAGGCACCTGGAGGGAAGGTGAGCGCAGGTTAGCATGGGCATGCGTTGCCAATTCATTGCGTAGCGGCAAGCCAAGGCGGCACGCGCGAACACATGCGCAGGGTCAGTCGAGAGACTTTTCGAAGTAGACGCGGCTGAAGCCGTCCTCCGTGCGCTGCGCCACTTGCACATAACCGAGTTTTGGGTAGATCGACAGGTTGTCGGTCATTTTCTCGTTGGTGTACAGGTGCACTGCAGGCAGGCCTAGTTGCCGGGCAGTGTGCTCGCAAAAGCCGATAAGCGCCTTGCCGACACCACGGCCGGCCGCACTGGGCAACACGGCCACGTTCTCCAGCAACATGTAACCTGCCTCGGGGTAAAACACGATGAAACCCTGAAACCCGCCCTGATCATCGGTGGCGACATGTACAAAGCCTGCCGCGATCTGCGCGACGTAGTCGGCGACCATTGGCGCGGGCTTGCGCCCGATCAGCGGCACATAGTGGGCGTAGGCCTGCTCGGCGCATGTTCTGATTGAGGGTTCATCGCAAGCTTTGGCCAGGCGGATCATCTCGAACGCTCCAGGTGCAGGGGGTTCGATACTGTCTGACGCCAGCCTCCTGCGCAATCCTCAAGCTTGCAACCCACCCTGTGGGAGCGATTGCGTTATCTTGTCGATCCGCACAACACGCCAGGGAAGCCCATGCTCAGTGCACTCGTATCAAATGGCCAACCACGAACGCCTGACCCATCAGAACCATTGGTCCCTTGGTGGAGCTTCACGAAAACAGTGCTGGCGGCGACAGCCCTCACCTTGGTGCGTGATGGGCGGGTTGGGTTGGACGCGCCTGTTCTCGATCAACCGTTCACCTTGCGCCAGCTGCTGCGACACGAGGCGGGCCTCGCCGACTATGGCGAACTGGCGGACTATCACGCCGCGGTTGCCAACAACGAATCAGCCTGGCCGGCAAGTGAAATGATGCAGCGCCTCGAAGGTGCTCGGCTGCGCTACAGCCCCGGGACCGCATGGCGCTACTCGAATGTTGGCTACATGCTGGTTGGCAGTCTTATCGAACGGCTGACTGACCTGACGCTTGATGAGGCTGTGAGTCAACGGGCGTTGATCCCGCTGGGCCTGTCAAATGTGCGCTTTGCCAGAACGCGGGCGGACTTGCAAACGACCCTCCTTGGAAGTACTTCGGAGTACGACCCTGCCTGGGTCTATCACGGCTTGCTGATAGGCCCTGTTTCACAAGCCGCGCAGTTTCTGGATCGCCTGTTCTGCACAGGGCTTCTACCCACGGGCTTGCTCCAGCAGATGCAGGCGGCCCGGACGTTGGGTGGTCCGATTCCCGGCCGCCCATGGATTACCCCAGGCTATGGCCTTGGCGTTATGCAGGGGGAGGTCGAAGGAGGCTTTACGCTCTGCGGGCACACAGGCTGCGGGCCTGGCAGTGTCATTGCCGTTTATCGTGCCGGCAACGGCGACGAATCGTTCAGTTGTGCGGCTTTCGAGGCGGATGAAAGGGAAGGTGCCGTCGAAGCTCAAGTAGTTGCACAGCTGCTAAAAGCCCTGCGCTAGGGAACGGGGGCGCGATGGCCCCCAATGGGCTCAAGTGGGTTGAGCCGCCAGGTTGTTACTGACGTTACGCCCCAGCACAAGCACCGTGACCAAACCGCAACCCACCAGGGCCGTGGCCAGGCTCAGCAGCACCGAGCTGCCCAGTTGGTCGACGATACGCCCTCCGAAGAACGAGCCCAGCGCGATGATCACCTGGAACATGGCCACGAACAGCGGCATGCCGCGTTCGACATCCTTGGGCGCCACGACGAACATCCAGATACTGGCGCAGGCCGGGAAGGCACCGAAGGCGAAGCCCCAAAGCGCGATCAGCATCGCAGCGCCAGTCATGCCGGTGGCGAAGTGGGGGAACAGCGCGGTGCTGGTGCCGATCATGAGTCCGACCAGCAACAGCGTGTGACGTACGCTTCGGTTGGCGGCGAAACCGGCGAAAATATTGCCCAGTACACCGGCCACGCCATAGAGCAACAGCAGCGAGCCAATGGTCGGCCCGTCAAAGCCGGCCTTTTGCTTGAAGAAGGGGGCTACGTAGGTGTAGGCAGCGAAGTGCGCAAGGCCGATCAGCAACACCGCGATCAACCCGACCCGCGCCTGCGGGTTGATGAACAAGGCCGGCAGGTCACTGATGCGAATGGCCTTGTCCGGGTTCAGGCGCGGGAGCAGAAAGACTTGCGCCAGCAACACCGGTACACCCACCAGCGCGGTGATCAGGAACGTCATGCGCCAGCCCATCAGGCCACTGAGCCAGGTGCCGACCGGCACACCCAGCACGGTGGCCAGGGTCACACCGACCATGATAATCGAGGTGGCCTGGGCCACGCCCACCCCCTTGGGAGCCAGGCGACCGCTCAGGGCAATGGCCGTGGCCCAGAAGCCACCGATGCTGATGCCCAGCAATACGCGGCCGAACAGCAGCAGGTTGAAGTCGCTCGCATAGGCCACGACCGCGTTGGCGATGATCATGATCAGCGTCAGGCCGATCAGCAGATAGCGACGGTCCAGGGCGCCGATGCCCACCGACAGCAAAGGGGCGGCGAGGGCGGCCATGATGCCGGGCAGGGTCACCATCAGGCCGGCCTGGCCTGCGCTGATGCCCAGGTCGCTGGCGACATCGTTGAGCACGCCCACGGGGAGAAATTCGCTGGTCACCAGGGCGAAAGCCCCCACGGCGACGGAAAGAATCGCCAGCCACTGCTGCTTGACGCTCTGTTGATTATGTTCGGGGACGTGAGGGGGCTGATTGGGGCTTGGCATGGTGTCGGGTTCCAAGGTGGGATGACGCCTGAAGCAGGCGCGTGGAGCGGGGGGGAAATGGGGGGCGATTATAGGAGGTGGTGCTGGCAACCCGACAGGCGGCGCTCTCGATAGTAATCATCAGCGCAATCGATGGGACGCGTTGCACCAGAGCGCCTGACATCAAGCATCGACGGTGAAACTCAAATCGGTAAACTAGGCCAAGCCAGCAACTCTTGGACTGGTTAACACTTGATCGTGCGCGCAATGGATTTCCGCCATGCCTGAAGTCAACAAGCCTGCTTTGGCTCTCATTTTTTTGCTGTTCTCGGCCGTCTGTGCTGCCGACGATGACATCACTCGGGAGTCGGTGAGGCTGATAAAGGCTGATTTTCCCGCAGGGTGCGTGGTCAGGCTTGACCAGTATCTGTCGAGCGTTGGCACAAACGGCGTGATGGGCGGGGCTTGGCTTGTGCAGACCTGCCAAGGAAGCTTCGAGTATGGCTCCCGCTACTTTCCAGCAGCAGTGCACGCAGATGGGCAACGGGTTCGTGTAACGCGCAATCGCAAGCTCGATGCAATGACGCCGGAGCAGTTGAAGCGTTCGTACTCTCTCAAAGAGTAGAGGCAGCGATCTAGTATCGCCTTTGCTGGGCAACTTTCTTGCTCAACATCTAACAAGCTTGCGCGATCCTGTGGGAGCCGGCTTGCCGGCGATCACCGGCGAAGCCGGTGCCATACACCGAGTTGCCTGTATCGCCGGCAAGCCGGCTCCCACAAGGACCGCGCCAGCTTTTAGTTATTGAGCAAGAAAGTACCCACATGGACCTTACTCAACTCAACTGGGCGATCAACACTGCATTGCTGTAGATCAGGCTGCCATCACTGGCGCGATGGCCGACCAGGTGAAACTGGCCGCGCTGTTCCTGGCTCAGGTAGACCCGCAAACGGCAGTCGGCCAGCGGCGCATACCCCTCCGGCAATACCAGGTTCAAGGTGTCCATGTCGACATCGACCATGGTTTCGGTCTCATGGCTCTGTTGCAGATACTCTTCCGCCTGCTCCAGCAGCCTGTGGGTCGGGCCTTGTATGTCGAAGTGTATGTCGCCCACTGGGGTGGATTTCTGCGCGGCGTCGCGTTTGCACCAGCCTTCGATGGTTAGCGTACTCATGGCCAATCCTCGTGCTGTAGACCGATTTCGGTCACTGTCGAGGATGTTGACCGCGGCGCCAGATCAGTCGTTCCTGTTTTCTGGGCCGCGGTAGGGGCTGTATTAGCGACGGTAGTAGCGGTGATCGTCTTCGTAGCGGTGGTGCATGGCGCGGTCGTGGTGACGCTCCCAGTAACGGCGGCGCTCTGCTTCGCGGCGGGCTTGCTCGCGGCGCCACTGGTCGCGACGCCATTGTTCCCGGCGCCAGTCGTCGCGTCGGTAATCGTTGCGGTGATCATGGTAGTAACGGTCGTCATGGGCCAGCATCGTCCCTGGTTGCTGGTCTGCCACGCTGGCCAGGCTTGGCCAGGGGTTGCCGGCAGGCCGTGCCGGCGCTTGGACGGCGTCGACTGGCGTTGCGACAACAGGCTGTGCGGTCTTCATGGGTGTTGCGGATGCCGAGCCCACTGCCGCGAAGGCGAACAGGCCAAACAGCACCATCCGTGGGACGTGGAATTTCATGATCGAAGACAACCTCTGATGGACAATGGGACGTGTAACCATGTGGCCGCTGGCAACTTTCCAGCTGCGCCTGTCGAACCGCAGTGGGTTCAAACACATAGACCGATAAATAAAGAAAAGTTCTAACTACGGACCGCATAAATAGCCAACGCCCCCATCACTTGGCACACTGCGCAATCAAACTGATGGCGGCCGCCGTCAGCATTCGGGAGTGTTTAATGCAGCAGGTCTTGCTTATTGTCGATGTGCAGTCGACGTTCAGTCCGCCAGAGTGGCTTGTCGATGGGTTGCGCGCGTTTTCGGCGAAGATCCCCACCATTGCCACGGTGGAAATCCACGATGAGCAGGTGACACCCTTTCAGCGCCAGCTTGGCTGGCACCCAGCTGCGCAGGACGAAAACCTGATCGAGGCCGACAAGGTCTTCATCAAGCACGGTTACGGGCAGACCACCGAAACCATCGAGTACATCAAGCAGTTGGGCGTCGACAGGGTGCTGGTGTGTGGCATGCAGACCGAAACCTGCGTATTGGCGGCCGGCTTTGCACTGTTCGACGCGGGGCTGACACCGACTCTGGTCACCGACCTCACCGTGGGTTCGTCGCTGGACCGGTCGGGAGAACTGGGCATCAAACTGTGGAAGCATCACTTCGGTCACGTCACCACGCGGGCAGAGGTGAATGCCTTGCTGGAGGCGCGTTGAACACGGGTGTTGCTGTATGATCCGCGCCCGATCACGGAGTACCCCATGGCCAAAGACATCGACAACCCTTGCGTCTCGCTGTGCCAGCTCAACAGCGAGCTGTGCGTGAGCTGTGGCCGCACCCGGGAAGAAATCCGCAAGTGGCGCGGCATGAAACGCCCGGAGAAGATGGCGACCGTGCAGCGGGCCGCCACGCGCATGAAGGCCATTGCCAAGAAAAATGCCAAGCAGCAACGCAACGCCTGAGCACTGGAGCGGGCAAATCCGCTCCCTCTGGGCCTGCCCGGCATTGGCGTCAACGGCCACCGTGCACTAACGTTCTGTCATTCGTCCTGCGGTTTGCGCCGCTCTGGATTAGCGGTTCTTCACGTTAGCCACGTACCGATCTCGCGGAGCAGACAGCCACCATGCAGGATTTGCGTCCAGACCCGACACTGCGCCTGGAATACCGTGCCGAGCGCCCGATCTTCCAGGATTTCCTGCATCAGGCCAGCCACACGCCCGATGCCACCGCGATCATCGCCCACGACACCACCTGCAGCTACCGCGAACTTGAAGCGATAAGCCAGGCCGTAGCCGCTTTCTTGCTGGCCAAAGGTGCCAAACGCAGTGACCGGGTAGTGATCGTCTCCAGCCGTTGTGCCAGCTTGGTCTATGCCATGCTCGGCGCCTTGCGCGCGGGGTTGACCTTCACCATCGCCGACGCGGCTTATCCGCCGGCGCGGGTGAGCCAGATCATCCACACGTTGCAGCCGGCGCTGGTACTGCTGTGTGGGGAGGCACGGCTCGAACTCGACCCATCGGGCCCGCAGCCTGGCTTGATCGAGGTACCTGAAATGCCGGGTGAGGCCCTGGGGCGTTTTGCCGGCGAGTATCCGCCGCTACCCCAAGTCGACCCCAACCAACCGGCTTACATCACCTTCACCTCCGGCAGCACTGGGGTTCCCAAGGGGGTGGTGACCCACCATGCACCGCTGGTTCATTTCATCGACTGGCATGTGCGGCACCACGGCTTCAGCCGCGACGATTGCTTCTCCATGCTTTCTGGGCTGGGCCATGACCCGGTGTACCGGGATGTTTTCACGCCGTTGTCGATTGGAGCGAAAATCATCTGCCCGGCCCAGGCGACCCTGACCAACCCGGCGGCGCTGGCGGCCTGGATCGCGCAGCAGGGTGTTTCGGTCATGCACCTGACGCCGCCGTTGGGCAAACTCGTCGAAACCGGTGCCCGAATGAATGGCCAGGTGTTCGAGCGCCTGCGTTACCTGTTCTGGGGCGGCGATGCCCTGAGCCCAGCGCTGTTCCAGCAGATACGCGCCGTCGCCCCGTTCGCCGCCAGCGTGAACTTCTATGGCACCACTGAAACCCCGCAGGCCATGGCGTTCCACCCGGTCGACCCACATACCGAAAGCGGCAAGATCCCGCTGGGCAAAGGCATCGATGGCGCACAGCTACTGCTGGTGAACGAGGCCAGGCAACTGGTCGGCGAAGGCGAAGTAGGCGAGATCTACATCCGCAGCCCCTACCTGTCGCTGGGCTACTGGGGCGATACCGCGCTAACCGGGGACAAGTTCGTGGTGAACCCGTTCACCGGTGCCGCCAATGACATCTGTTATCGCACCGGTGACCTTGGCACTTACCTTGAAGACGGCAGCGTCAGCTTCCTCGGACGTGCCGACAGCCAGGTAAAAATTCGCGGGCATCGCATCGAGCTGGCAGAAATCGAAAACGCCATCGCCCGCCATCCACGGGTCAAACAGTGCGTCGTGCTGGCCAACCACGACAGTTCCATGATCCGGTTGGTGGCCTATTGCGTGCCCGCGCAGCCCGTGACGGCACCCGAGTTGCGTGACGCATTGGCAGACGAGCTGCCGGACTACATGGTGCCGGCCCTGTTCGTGTTCCTTGATGCGATACCCCTGACACCCAATGGCAAGATAGACAAACGGGCCTTGCCGCCGGCATTCGACAAGCCTTCGACGGCAGACAACGCTGCCCATGAGCTGTCACCGACTGCGCTGAGACTCAGCGAGGCCTGGGCGCGGATCCTCCAGGTGCCGAGCGTCGATGCCAACCTGACCTTCGTCGAGCTGGGCGGTGATTCGCTGTCCTTCGTCCAGGCTTCCATGGTGCTGGAGGAGCTGCTGGGCCAGCTGCCGGATCGCTGGGAGAGCACGCCGGTCAAAGCGCTGGCTGAAATGGCCGGCCAGGTGAAGCCATCAAAAGTGGCGACCCGTGCCATGGAGGTGCCGGTTCTGTTGCGGGTGCTGTGCATCATCCTGATCGTCGTCGGGCATTTCCAGGTGGTCGACAACTGGCGGGTGGTGGGGGAGACCTCGGTACTGTTCCTGATCTCCGGCCTGAGCCTGGCCAGGTTTCAGCTGCGGGCCATCGACGAACGCGGCGACGCCCGCAGCCTGGTGAAGTCCGTCGCCACCATCGCGGTGCCAACCATCGGTTACAACGTGCTGACCCAGGTGGTGTTCGACACCTTCCATTGGCAGTCGCTGTTCTTGATAAACAACTGGTACACGGCGGCAGAGGTTGGCATTTTCAACTCCTGGTACATCGAAGTGCTGCTGCAGATGATCGTCATCATCGGGCTGGTGCTGTCGATTGACCGGGTTCGCAAGTGGGTCATGGCCAACCCGTTCCGCAACCTGGTGCTGGCGTCCTGTGCGCTGATGGTACTGGATGTGCTGCTGAAGCTGTTCGTGTTCGATGCCACGGCGCTGTTCAACCGGGTACCCCAGCATTTCCTGCCAATCATGGTGTTGGGTATGGCAGTTCACTTTGCCGACACCACCTCGCGCAAATGGGTCGTCAGCGCAGTGGCGGCGCTGCTGATCGGCGAGATGGACCTGGCCGCAATCCTGGACCATGGCTGGGAAGAGGTGGCGCAATTGGGGCTCATCGACATCGCGCTGCCGGCAATACTGGCGCTGATCTGGCTGCGACCGGTCGCGGTGCCTGCAATCGTCGCCAAGGTGGGGGCGGCCATCGCCGCGTCGACCTTGTACATCTACCTGACGCACTTCCAGTTCCAGTCCGTGGCCCGGCGCCTGTTCGATCAGCCAGTGTTCGCGGTGGTGCTGGCCATCGCCGGTGGTGTGCTGGTGGGGTATTGCTGGAACAAGGTGGTGAGCTTTGCCGTAATGCGCTGGAATGGCTTGGGGCAAAAGCGTCGCGCCGATACCGCAGAACCTGTGGCGTGAGGCTTGCGTCACCTGCCGAGCGCGCCCGGCAGGTGACGCGGCAGAGGTTACTGCGCGTTCTTGAACTTGATCACATCACCGGAAATGGTGGTGGTGTAGCCGTTGAGGACCCAGGCCCAGAACCACTTTTCCTGCACTTGCGTGTTGATCAGCGCATCACCGCCCTTGGCCTTGATGGCAGCTTCCTGTGCGCGGACGAAACGGCTGTTCTGGCGAATTGGAATGAGGCCGAACAGCATGAGGCCGGTGGCGCTTGCCTGGCTGTGACCGATCACGGTGTACTCGCTGCTGTCATGGTGCTCCGAGTGGATCGGTGCGCCGGTGCAACCTGCCAGAACCAGGCCGAGAACGCTTGCTGCTACACACTTGCTGAGGTACTTCACTGACATCTCCATGGCACAAAGGCCGGGATCCAATTCCCGGGGGCGACACTCTAGCGGCATGCCTCGCGGATTGAAAGTCGAGTGATGGCAATTTGCCAATCTTTCATCTTCAGCCTGTGCTGGAGCGTTGCCGTTTGACTCGGTACATCTCGCCATCGGCCCGGCTCAGCAGGGTATCGGCATCGTCCCCATCCTCGGGGTAGCAGGCCACGCCAATGCTGCAGGACGGCATGCTCAGCCCATTGAATTCGGCGCCCAGTGGCTCGGCCATGACGGCAAGTATCTGCGCGACTTTCTCGGTTACCGCGGTTTGCGACTGGACATCAGTCAGCAGCACCGTGAACTCGTCACCCCCCATGCGCGCGACCGTGTCGGTTTCCCGCACGCACCCTTGCAGCCGCTGGGCAATCATGCACAGCACGCGGTCGCCCATGGCGTGGCCGTGGGCGTCGTTGATGCGCTTGAAATCGTTGATGTCCAGAAACAGCAACGCCAGGCTGCGGTTGTGCCGCTGCGCCGCCTTCAGCGCCGACTCCAGCCGGTCATTGAAGATCGAGCGGTTGGTCAGCTTGGTCAGCGGGTCGTGGTGGGCGAGAAAGCGCAGGTCTTCCTCGGCCTTGGTCAGGGCCGACACGTTGCGCGCGACACCGATGCGTGCGCCCACTTCTTCGGACCAGAACGCCGACCACAGTATGTGTACAACGCCGCCATCCTTGCGCAGGTAGCGGTTGCGAAAGTCGAAGTGGGGCTGGCCGTTCATGACCCGGATGATCGAGGCGCGGGTGGCTGCCAGGTCGTCCGGGTGCATGTAGTCGGTGATCAGCGTGCCGACCAGTTCGTCGGCACGGTAACCCAGTAGCGCTTCGCAGGCGTCGCTGACGAACACGATCTGGTTGTCCCGGTCGACCACGAACACGGTGTCCAGCATCAGGTGGATCAGTTTTGGGTAGAGTGCTTGCAGGTCGACGGGCATCGGCAACGGTGTCCTGTGCGTAGCGCTTGATCATAGCCCGGTCAGGAATGGGGCGGCGTGTAATCCTGCAGATATCCGGGGGGATTGCGCAAGAGCCAGTGCAAGCTGTAAATGCGAAGCGAAAGCACCCTACCTACGACTCGCGCCTGTCAGCACTTCCCCCCAATTGGGGAATAGGGTTGGGGAATCCTCCCCAATTCGTTTCGATTGATCTCATAACTATCTGAAAATATTAGTATTTATTAGATGGCACACACCTTGCTCCGTCTCCTCGCAGATTTCCTGTGTCCCGGAGGTGCAGCATGTCGACCCCGATCAAAGGCTCAGTCCTGACCTCACTCGTGTTGGCCGTGCTCGGCTGGCAGGCTACCAGCGAAGCGGCTGTGCAGTGCCAGCGCACCTTGGTGGCCAACGTGGTGGCACTGGACCAGCCGCTGATGTTCAACCGCCTCGGCGCGCAAAACGCCAACGGCATGATGTTCGCGCTCCGCCAGGATGTGGTGGACGAAAACCTGGTGCCGCTGAGCAAGGGCGGCGCAGCCGTACCCGGCAAGGTCACCCTGCGCCCGGACAAGCGCCCGCGGCCCATCGTGCTGCGGGTGGCCGCGGGTGATTGCCTGACCGTCAACCTGACCAACCTGCTGGACTACAAGGCCAACCCCAACAAGCACGGGATCGACCACGACGAAAACGAAGTCGAAGGCGAGGAAGAGGAAGAAGGCCCGGAAATCGACAACGAAGGCGGGGAGAACTTCGTCGCCGATGAACAGGTGACCGACCGCCACGTCGGCTTCCAGGTCAATGGCATGCAAGCGGTCAACGGCATCGGCGATATCGCCGCCAACACCGGCCGCAACGGCAACTTCCTGGTGTCACCCGGCAACACCCGCAGCTATACCCTGTACGCCGAGCGCGAAGGGGCCTTCGCTGCCACCAGCCAGGGCGCCACCTTCGGCGGCCAGGGCAACGCCGGCAACGTCGCCAACGGCCTGTTCGGCCAGGTGGTGGTGGTCCCCAAAGGTGGGCGCACCTACCGCAACACCCTGACCGAAGAAGAGATGCGCCTGGCCACCAACGGCCGAACCGCCACCGGCCAGCCGGTGATCGACTACGAGGCGCGCTACCCGCAGGTGGAGCCGTGGATCGCCGAGGGCAAGGCAGGCCGCCCGATCATCGCGATGGTCGACGGCAACGAGATCCTCAGCAGCGAGACCGACGCCATCGTCATGGGCCCCAACGCCGACGGCAGTTTCCCGCGTTCGACCTACCCGCTGGAAAGCATCAACAAGCGCAACCCGGCACTGCCCAACCGTCTGGAGGCGTTCCGCGACTTCGCCTCGCAGTTCGCCGATGAGGTGGCGGCCACCCAAGCCTTCCCAGGCTACTGGGCCGACCCGATCATGGGCCATGTGCTGGAGCCGACCCGCGACTCGTTCATGATCAACTACGGCTCTGGCGGCATGGGCGCCGAAGTGGTGGCCAACCGCCTGGGCGTGGGGCCGATGCACGACTGCCTGTCGTGCGCCTATGAAGAGTTCTTCCTCAGCGCCCACACCGTCGGTGATATCGGCACCCTGGTGGACGTGCCGGCCAACGTCGGCCTCGAGAACATCCGCCCAGGCGAAGTGCCGCCGGCCAGTGCCACCGGGGTCAAGGCCAGCATGGCGCTGTACCCGGCGGAACCTGCCAACGTGCACCACAGCTACATCGGTGACTTCACCAAGTTCCGCAACACCCACAACGGCCATGAACAGCACATCTTCCATTTGCACGGGCACCAATGGCTGTTCAACCCCAACGACGACAACTCCGACTACATCGATGCCCAGGGTATCGGGCCAGGTGTCGGCTACACCTACGAGATCGCCAACGGTGGCTCGGGCAACCGTAACCGCGTGGCGGGTGATGCCATCTACCACTGCCACTTCTACCCGCACTTCGCCCAAGGCATGTGGGCCATGTGGCGGGTGCACGATGTGTTCGAGGAAGGCACTCGCCTGGAAGTGAGCGGGCAGAGTGAAAGCGGCTACCACAGTACCCCGTTCGCCCTGCGCAGCGGCAAACCGGCCGCCGGCGCCCGGGCCTTGCCGGACGGCGAGATCGTCGCCGGCACGCCTATCCCTGCCATCGTGCCGCTACCCGGCAAGGCCATGGCGCCGATGCCAGGCAAGGTCGTGGTGGTGCCCAAGCTCGCCGAAACGCTGGTGGCCGAGCAGGACGATGACGACGAAGGTGAAGAGGAGGGTGATGACGACCATGGCCATGAGCCGGCAGCGCCCAAGGCGGTGGGCTCCCTGGCGCTGGTTGACCGTAGCGAGTCCAACCGCAATGTCGACGGCAGCCTGAAAAACCCCGGCTATCCGTTCTGGATCGGCGGCATGGAAAGCAGCGTTGGCCAACGTCCACCAACTCCGCCGCTGGACATGCTCGACCCGGCACTGGCCCGGCAACTGAAGGACAGCGGCAAGGCCCTGTGGGCTAACCTCGACCCGAACCAGGTCGACGGTTGGGACGGTGGCCTTGGCCGTCACGCCCTGGACGGTGTGTCCGCCGGTGGCGAAGCCGAGACCACCACCACCAAGCTGGACTTCTCCAAGGTGGTGCACAAGGCCAAGCCGATCTACCTGCCGGAAGAGGGCACCGATGTCGAGCAGGCGGCCATGCAGTTCCACGCCAAGGCCGAGCACCCAAGCTTCGCGCTCATTCCGGGCAGCCAACCGGTGGCCAAGGCGTTCCGCACCAACGGCGCACTGCCAACCGCTGGCGCGCCTTTCTATGAACCGTGCATGGACGACCGGGGCAAACGCCTGACCCAGACTTCGGGCGCCGGCGACTTCTTCAGCGGTGAAAGCCTTACCGGCATGAACTTCCGTGGCGCGTCCACCTTCACCGCCGACCGCCCACGCATCTACAAGGGCGCTAACATCCAGTTCGACGCGGTGTACAACAAGGTCGGCTACCACTTCCCGCAGGCGCGCATCCTGGCCCTGTGGGAAGACGCCTGGCCGGTCATCACCAAGCAGCGCCCACCAGAGCCGCTGGTGATGCGCATGAACACCTTCGACTGCACCATGTACACCCACACCAACCTGATCCCGTCGTTCTATGAAATGGACGACTACCAGGTGCGTACCCCGACCGACGTGATCGGCCAGCACATTCACCTGCCCAAGTGGGACCTCACCGCGGCCGACGGTTCGGCCAACGGCTGGAACTACGAAGACGGCATTCTCTCGCCCGGCAGCGTGGTAGAGCGTGTGGCGGCCATCCGCTCGTTCAACAACTGCAGCGAAGGCGACGCCCGCGATGGCACCGCCGCCTGCCCGAAAGCCAAGCAGCACCCGTACTTCGGCCGCTTCGGCAGGGCCGACTGGCTGGGCGCACGCACGGCCATGCAGCGCTGGTTCGCAGACCCGCTGGTCAACGTGTTCAACGTCGACCGTGGCCTGGGCACCATCTTCACCCACGACCACCTCGGCCCATCGACCCACCAGCAACTGGGCCTGTATGCCACCGTGCTGGCCGAACCTGCAGGCTCCACCTGGTACCACGCCGAAACCGGCGAGCAGCTGTACAACCCGGCCCTGCGCCAGGACGGCGGCCCGACCTCGTGGCAGGCGGTGATCCAGACCGGCGACCATGACGGCGACGGCAAGAACGACAGCTACCGTGAGTTCTTCCTCGAGTACAGCGACTTCCAGCACGCCTATGAAGCCGGTGTGTACGTGGGCGCAGGCCCTGACGGCATCCCCAATGGCCAGTCGTTCCCGGCCACTGCCGACAGTTTCCGCTATGCCATCAACCCGCCGGTACGGCAGAAGGCCTCGAACCTGCTGGAGTCGGTGGTCGAATCCCGCGGCGGCTTGAACCCAGGCTGCCCGACCCGGCCGTGCCCACAGGCGATTTCGGTGGATGACCCAGGCATGTTCGTCGTCAACTACCGCAACGAGCCGCTGGCGCTGCGGGTGTTCGACCCCAACAAGGTGGCCCCGGACGGCAAGCGTGGCATGCAGGCCGATGGCCTGGGCGGCGATCTGGGCTATGCCCTGCAAAGCCGCACCGACCGCGCCATTCCGGCGATGAACCTGGCGCCGTCGGCCATCACCCAGGCGGTCGGCCCAACCGGTGGCACCACGCTGTTCCCACCGCACATCAACAAGGCCGGCAGCGAACCGGGCGACCCGTTCACGCCACTGCTGCGCACCTACTCCGGCGACAACGTGCGGCTGCGCATGCACGCCGGTGGCCATGAAGAGGAGCACAACGTCACCCTGCACGGCGTCAAGTGGCTGCAGAACGGCACAGGCTTCGGCAACAGCTCCAACTCGGGGTGGAAGTCGTCGCAGATGATCGGTATCTCCGAACAGCTGGGCTTCATGGCGCCGGTGTCGATGATCTCCAGCTCCGCCGCCACCAATGGCGACTACCTTTACTCTCTCGATGCCGCGCTGGAAGGCTACTGGAACGGTATCTGGGGCATCATGCGCAACTACACCGCGCAGCGTGCCGACCTGTTCCCGCTGCCGAACAACCCGCAACCGGTGGCCATGCGCAATACCGTCAACTTCGACGGCATCTGCCCGAAAACCACCGCCAATGCCAACGGCATCGGCACCCGCACAACGGTCAAGCGCAACTATGAGATCGTTGCCGCACTGGCCAACGACATTCTGGAAAACCGCCACGGCGTCAGCATCAACGACCCCGCAGGCATCGGCCAGCATGTGGGCGGGGCATTGAAAGCCAACGGCGGCACCCTGGTGTTCAACAGCCGCAAGACCAGCATCCCGCAGGTGACGGTGACCGACGAGGAAGATGGCACCACCTTCACGGTCGGCGGGCACAGCGCGCCGCTGCACGACCCGACCGCCGTGCTGTACGTGCGCAAGGCCGACCTGGACACCACCACCGGCAAGCTCAAGGCCGGGGTGCCGGTGGAGCCGCTGGTACTGCGTGCCAACGCGGGCGACTGCATCAGCATCACCCTGGAAAACCGCCTGCCGATGGTCATGCCGGACCTGCCCAGCACCGCCGTGATGCAGAACGTGGTCAAGCGCAACCGCTTCGACAGTGAAGGCTCGACGGCTTTCAACAACAACCTGATGCGCCCGTCCAGCCATGTGGGCCTGCACGCCCAGCTGCTGGCGTACGACATCACCAAGTCCGATGGTGTCAACGTCGGCCTGAACCCGGTGCAGACCGTCGCCCCGCGCAGTGGCAGCAGCGGTGCCTACCCGACCCGGGTGTACCAGTACTACGCCGGGCACCTGGAGCGTGAAGGCAAACCGGTGCTGCAACTGGGCCGCACGGTGGACAACATCAACACGACGGCCATCGAGTTCGGCGGCCTCAACCTGACCCCGGCGGACGTCATCAAGCAGCCGCAGAAGGGCCTGGTGGGCGCCATGAGCATCCTGCCGCAAACCGCCACCTGGACCGAGGACACGGCCAGTCGTGCCCAGTCCACCGTCAAGGTCAGTGGCCAGCCGGACTACCGCGACTTCGTCACGGTCTGGCAGCGCTCGATGAACATGCGTTGGGCCGATGGCCGTCCGGTGGAGGGGATCGCCACCGAAGGCAACGGCGTACCGGGCGACCCGAAAGACAACGGCAACATGGCCATGAACTACAAGACCGAGCCGCTGTGGCTGCGCTTCGGCCTGGCCCCGGACGCACCGTTCGGTCACGCCGATGGCTTTGGCTTCGCCGATGTGCCCAACGCCCACATGGCCTACAGCAACGACCTGGTCGGCGGTGACCCGCAGACTCCAGTGCTCTGGGCCAAGCCGGGCCAGCCAGTGCGCAGCCATGTGGTCATGCCCAGCGGCGGCAGCCGTGGCATCACCTACCAGCTGGACGGGCACCTGTGGCCACTGCACGCCTACCAGGCAGAGAAGAACGATGCCAACGGTTACCCCATGAACCTGCCGGGGATCGGCTCGGTGCGCTTCGGCTACAACCCGATGTCGATGTACATCGGTGCCCAGGAAAGCGTGCTGCCGGCGGCGCACTTCAGCTTCATGCTGCCAAGTGCCGGGGGAGCCAACGCTGTGCCAGGCGACTACCTGTTCCGCGACTATGCAGCCTACGGCAACACCTCGGGGTTGTGGGGCATCCTGCGGGTCACCAACGAAGCACCGCCGGCAACGGCACAAGCGCAGTAACTGAGGGGAACGCGAGCATGAACAAGAAGACTCGCCCTGCTTTGCTGGGGGTAATGTTGGGAGCTGCACTGATCGGCCTGGGCGTTGCGTACGAAAAGCTCTGGTGTGACCCACGTGAGCTACTGCAGGAGTCTGCCGACGAGCAGGCCCTGCACCGGCTCAGCCGGGACGGCGTCATCGTAGAGTTCGAGGCCCGGCCGCTGGCCGGCGGCGAGTTGCGCGAAGGCGACTTCGCCAACATCCGCTTTAAGGTCAGCGACCAAAGCAGCGGCCAGCCATTGTCGGGCATGGCTCCGGGGGCCTGGATCGACCCGGCCCAGTCGGCACCCACCGAGGACCGCGACAGCAGCTGCAAGGCACGGGTGGCGTTGTTCCTCAAAAGCAGTATCGGCGCCCGGCCGTTGCTCGACCTCAACAGCTACTTCCTGCTGGTGCTGAACAAAGACGCCAGTCTGACCGTGATCGACCCGACCGTCTCGGTGGGCGGGGTAACCAGCACCATGGCCCGCATCGAGCTGCCGGGGAGGCCCATGGACTGGGCGGCCACCAGCGATGACAAGCAGGTGTTCGTGTCGATTCCCGAGCGCGGCAAGGTGGCGGTGATCGACACCGAAACCTTCACCCGCGTGGCGACGCTTGATGCAGGCGAGCAACCGGTTCGCGTGGCGTTGCAGCCAGACCAGCACCGGCTGTGGGTCGGCAACAACAGCGATGACCCGGCCAAGGGCGGAGTGACTGTGATCGACGTGCCTGGGCGCACGACGCTGAAGACCTTCGCCACCGGCTCTGGCCACCACGAGATCGCTTTCAGCGGCGACTCGCGCTACGCCTTCGTCACCAACCGCGACGGCGGCACCCTCAGCGTCATCGATATTCCCGAAATGCGCCTGCTCAAGACCCTCGAGGTAGGCCCGCATCCTCTGTCGGTGGCTTACTCACCGCTGTCCCAGGCGGTCTACGTGGTCGATGGCAAGGAGGGCTCGGTGCGCGTGTTCGATGCCCGCAGCCACCACCTGCGCCACACCATCAAGGCAGAACAGGGCCTGGGGCCGATGCGCTTCAGCAGCGATGGCCGCTACGGCATCGTGCTCAACACCCTGGAAAACCAGGCCCTGGTGATCGATGCCAGCACCGACGCGTTGATCCATCGCATTCCGGTGGCGGCCGAACCGTACCAGCTGACCTTCACCAAAGGCTATGCCTACGTGCGCGGCCTGGCTTCGCCCAAGGTCAGCATGATCAACCTCAGCAGCCTGGGCGAGGGCCGTGAGCCGATCGTCCAGGGCTTCGAGGCTGGCCCCGCCGCGCCGCGTCAGGCCGGTGACTTGCCGCTGGCCCAGGGCTTGTCGGTCTCGCGCGACGACAATTCGGTGTTCGTGGTCAACCCGGTGGACAACACCACCTACTTCTATGCCGAGGGCATGAATGCGCCGATGTCCGGCTACAACAACCGGGGCCACCAGGCTCGTGCGGCCATCGTGGTCGACCGCAGCCTGCGCGAAGTGGCGCCGGGTGTGTACGGCTCGACGGTGAAACTGCCGGCGGCGGGTAAGTTCGATGTGGCCTTCCTGCTCAACCAACCGCAGATCATCCACTGCTTCAGCACCGACGTGACCAGCACTCCCAATGCGGCCCGACGCAAAGGCGCACATGCTGAGTTCATCGGTACCGAACAGCCACTGGCACAGCGTGGCGCCTACACCGCGCGGGTGCGCATCGTCGGTGATGATGGCAAACCCCGTGAAGGCCTGAGCGACTTGAGCCTGCGTTACTTCCTCGCGCCGTCTTCGATGCCGCGCTCCCAGGCACTCAAGGAAGTCGGTGATGGGGTCTACCAGGCCGCACTGGAACTGCCCGAGGCGGGCGCCTGGTACCTGCACGTGCAGTCGCCATCGTTGGGCCGCAAGTTCGCCGAAGAAAACTACACCAGCCTGCGCGTCCTGCCGGCCGCAGCGTCTACTGCCTCCCAAGCTGAAACAAGGAGTGTGCGATGAACAGCCTGCATGCCTGCAAACTGCTTGCCCTGAGCCTGACGCTTGCCAGCAACCTGGCCCTGGCCCACGCAAATCACGACCACAGCGGCGCTGCCGAACAACCGCCAGCGGCGCATCAGGAAAAGGCCAGCGTACGCTTCGCCGATGTGGCACTGCTGAACCAGGACGGCATGCCGGTGCGCCTGGAGAAGGACCTGGTGGGCGACCGCCTGGTGGTCATGGGCTTCATCTACACCAGTTGCACCACGGTGTGCCCGGTGGTGTCGTCGATCATGGGCAAGGTCCAGCAGCAACTGGGTGGGCGCGTGGGGGAAGAGATCCAGTTGGTGTCGATCAGCGTCGACCCCCAGCGCGATGACGCCAAACGCCTGCAGAACTACGCCAAGGCGTTCCAGCACGGGCCGGGCTGGAGCTGGCTGACCGGCTCGCCCTATGCCATCACCGAAACCCTCAAAGGCCTGGGCAGCTTCAGTGCCGACCTACGCCAGCACCCACCACTGATTCTGGTGGGCGACGGGCGCAGCGGCCACTGGACGCGCTACTACGGTTTCACCGACCCCGCCGTGCTGATCGAGGAAATCAACCGCCTCAGTGCCCGCCGGGTACACGCCAAGAGCTCGGCGTTCGCCGTCACCCCTGAGCATTCCGAGGTGCAACCATGAGCAGCCTGACTTCCCGCCGTTGCGGCATGCGTAGTTTCGACTGGCTGGTATTGGGCGCGTGCCTGTGGATCCTCACCTCGGTGGCGCTGGCCCACGAAGGGCATGCCTCGGATGCGCCGTCCCCACAACCGGCGCCCCAGGCCTACAGCAGTGGCGCAGGCACCCGCGATGCCCAGACCTGGTTCACTGACACGCTTCTCAAGGACCAGAACGGCCGCGAGCTGCGTTTCTACAGTGATGTGCTCAAGGACAAGGTGGTGATGCTGAACGTGATCTTCACCCACTGCAACGACGCCTGCCCGCTGATCACCCGCAAATTGCGTGAGGTACGTACCGCCATGGGGCCCGAGCTGGCCAGCCAGGTGACCTTCATCTCGATCAGCAGCGACCCGCTCAACGACACGCCCGCCGCGCTCAAGACCTTTGCCGAGAAGCAGGGGGTCGATGGCCCCAACTGGCTGTTCCTGACCGGCGATAAAGCCAACGTCGACCTGGTGCTGGGCCGCATCGGCCAGTTCCTGCCCAGCCCCGAGCAGCACTCGACGCAGTTGATTGCCGGGGATGTGGCCGGCAAGCGCTGGAGCAAGATCCGCCCGGATGCACCGCCCGCGGCCATCGCCCAGCGCATGCAGCTGTTGACCCAACCGTTGGCTGGGCGTTAGCCGCCATGAACACAGCAAGAGTCCTGGCATTGACCATGGGCCTGACCCTGTGCAGTTCAGCCCTGGCCCTGGACCTGACCGAGCACGAGCAGGCCGGCAAGCGGCTTTACCGCGAAGGGGTGTCGAGCAGTGATGCCCAACTACTGGCGCGGGTCGGTGCCAGCGGCATGAGCGTGCCCGCCAGCGTGCTGCCCTGTGCCAGTTGCCATGGCACCGACGGCCGTGGCCGCGCCGAAGGCGGGGTCAAGCCACCCAGCCTCGACTGGCAGCGCCTGGCGCTGGGCCAGGGCCAGCGACAGGCCAATGGCCGCAGCTACCCGGCCTACAGCGAGGGCACGCTGGCGCGGGCGATCCAGCACGGTGTCGACCCCGCCGGCAACCGCCTGGATGCGGCCATGCCGCGTTTCGAGCTGACCCTGGCCGACCAGCGCAACCTGACGGCCTATCTCAAGCGGCTGAGTGATGAACGCGACCCCGGCGTGGAGGAAAGCGTATTGCGTCTGGGCACGTTGCTGCCCGGTAGCGGCCCTTTGGCCGACGCGGGCCATGTGGTGCGCGCCGTCATCGAAGATGGCCTGGCCCAACTCAATGAACAGGGTGGTATCCATGGCCGGCGCCTGGAACTGGTGGTGCTTGACCCAGGCAATGACACCGCCAGCGCCAGCCAGGCACTCAACCGCCTGGTGGACGAGCAGCAGGTGTTTGCCTTGATATCGCCGCTGGCCCCGATGCTCGATGAACAGCTGGTGACTGCGTTGGAGCAACACGACGTACCGTTGGTGGGCAGTACTCCCCGTAGCGGCGGCAGCGCACAGATTTTCGACCCGCTGCCAGGTTTGCCCACACAGTTGCTGAGCCTGGCCGAGCACGCGCGCAATGCGCTGGGTGTGCCAGCGGACGGTTTGCGGGTGGTGTACGCCGGTGCCGAGCAGGCGGCGTTGGCCGAGCAGGTGCGCGAGCGCTTGCAGCAACAGGGCTGGGCCACTGGGCCGGTGCAGGCATTCGCCGGCCAGGCGGTGGACGGGCAGGGTGTGGTGTTCGTGGGCCGTGCCCCGGCCTTCGCTGAACTGGCCAATGCGTTACAGGCTTCCGGCCGCGAGCCTTACCTGCTGGCGGCCTCCAGCCAGGTGGCAGGCGCCGTGGCGCAGTTGCCGGCACACTGGTCGCAACGGGTGTTTCTGGCTTATCCGTATGTGCCCGATGACTGGACCGAACACGGCCTGGCCACCCTTTCCGGCGTACAACGGCGCCAGGGCCTGGACCCGCGCCAGGCATCGCTGCAGGTCAACACCCTATGTGCCTTGCGGCTATTGACCGAGGCCCTGAAACAGATCGGCCGCGACGCCAGCCGTGAACAACTGGTTGCTGCCCTGGAGGGGCTGCACGACGTCAGCACCGGCCTGACCCCGGCCCTGGGCTTTGGCCCCGGTCGCCGTCAGGGTATGGCTGGTGCCCATGTGGTGGCGGTGGCCCTGCCTGGGCCGCGCTTCACATCCGTAGCCCCGTACCGGCCGTTGCCGGATATGCCTTGAGCGGAGGTTGCCATGCGAATCCTGATGCTTTGCCTGTTGTTGCTTTCCAGCACTGGTTGGGCCGATCAACCGGCCGCACGAGTCAATGGCGTGGAGATTGGCGTGATACGCCTGGAACGCTATTTCAGCGAATACCTCGATGCCCAGGGCAGGGCAGTGACCAGTATCCGCAACCCCGGCCTCTACAAGCGCCTGCGCGACCAGGCGCTGGATGAACTGATCGACAAGGAGCTGCTCTGGCAGGAAGCCCAGCGTCGCGGCATCGCTATCGGCGATGAGCAGGTGTCGGCGCAGGTCGGCCAGCTGGAGGCAGCGTTCGGCGGCCCGGCAGTATTTGAGCGAAAGCTGGCGCAGGCGGGGTTCGATAGGGCAGATTACGCTGATTACATACGCCACGAGTTGGCTGCGCAGCAGGTGTACACCCAACTAAGCGCGGTCGATGAACCCAATCAGGCCGAGGTAGAGGCGTTCTACCAGGCCAATCGTCAAAGACTGCAAGGAGCGCAGAACCAAAGTGATAACACTTCGGTCATACCGGAACAGGGCCTGGTGTTGGCCAGGGCCGCGCTCATCGGGCAGCTGGAGGCCCAGGCGCGGCAATCCGTGCGCCAACGTTTGCGCGCTTCCGCTACAGTGGAAATCGCCAATTGAACCCGGTAGTGGCGTTTCCCCAATGCTGGGGAAACGCGGCTTGGCAAAGTGCCATCAGGTTCCCCGGAAGTGGGGAACCGAGCATACCCTTGGCCTGGGGGCAACGGAGCTACCTAGCCAAATCAATGACTTACAGTGGTGCAACATGACTATTCACGCCTGGCACGAAGCCTGCTCAAGCCTTATCAAGGCCGCACTTCGCAGACCGGGTAACCGGGCAGTTCTTGGGAGTCGACCTTGGTGAACAGAGTATTGGTAGTCGATGACGAACAGACCCTTGCGCAGAACCTGCAGTCGTACATGCAGGCGCAAGGCCTGGAGGTCCATGTTGCCCACGACGGTGCCAGTGGTATCGGCCTGGCTGAACGCCTGGCACCGGATGTGATTGTGCTGGATTACCGCTTGCCCGATATGGAGGGTTTTCAGGTTCTGGAGGCTGCGCGCAACAAGAACAGGCAGTGCCACTTCGTGCTGATCACCGCCCACCCGACTGCCGAAGTCCGTGAGCGGGCCGCCGAACTAGGTGTGACCCATGTCCTGTTCAAGCCGTTCCCCTTGGCGGAACTGGCCCGCGCAGTCTTCGACCTGATGGGCATCCAGCGCCAGCGCAGGGCCACGGACCACCCGGCGGAGGGGTTCGTCGAACGACGCCAGAACAGGAACGAATCGTTCCCCTTGCAGTTGTACGATGGCAGCTGGGTGTTGGCAGACCGCCGCCGTAATGGCGCCAAGCCCCCAGGACCTGACGACGAACAACTGCTCACCGGGGAATAGCGGCGCCCGCAGCCCTGGTTGAACCAGCCTGCGACGCGCCCCCTGAGCGGAGTCGCAGGCCATGTCCGATGTATTCGATACAGCCAAGGAAGCACCCGAGCCTGCACCGGCCCTTTCGCGGGTAAACCCGCTCCCACAAGATGCCGTTGCCCTTGAAGCCTGCGCCGAACCTGTGGGAGCGGGTTCATCCGCGAAGAGGCCGGCACACGCGGCATACCCCCGCGAACTGCTAGCCCAGGCCCGCCAGCAAGCCGGCGACGAGCGCCTGCTCAATTGCCTTGAACGCCTGGCCAACGACACCCCGGACACCTTCACCCGCCGCCTGGGCACCACCCTGCATTACCCCGTGCTTGGCAGCCAGGCGCTGCTGGCCAGCACCCCCTGCTTTGACACGGTCAGCCTGGCCCAGTGCCTGAAACGCGAGTTCGTGCTGATCGAGCAGGGCGGCGAACGGTTCGGTGTATTCGCCGATCCGTTCGACCCGTCCCGCCTGGCCTGGATCGACGACATCCTGCAAGGCGCGCCGCTGTACCTGGCACACGCCGCCGACCTGGCCACCTTCCTGGCCCGCCACGAAGAAAGCTTCCACGCCGTCGATGCCCTGGACCACGAAGCCGAGGCCAGCAACGAAGGCGACCCCCTGCAACGCCTGTCGCTGGCCAGCATCAGCGAAGACCAGAGCCGGGTGGTCAAGCTGGTCAACTCGACCCTCTACGACGCCCTCAAGCAACACGCCAGCGACATCCACCTGGGCATGACTGGCCAGGGCCTGACCATCAAGTACCGCATCGACGGCGTGCTCAACGGTGCCGGCAAAGCCAGCGGCAGTGCGTTCGCCGACCAGGTCATCTCACGGATCAAGGTCATGGCCGAGCTGGACATCGGCGAGAAGCGCGTCCCCCAGGACGGCCGCTTCAAGGTGGCGGTGGGCGACCGGCAGATCGACTTCCGGGTTTCGATCATGCCGAGCATCTTCGGCGAAGACGCGGTGCTGCGGGTGCTCGACAAGCAAGACCTGTCCGACCGCGTCAGCGGCGTGCAGCTGCAGGCCTTGGGCTTTGCCGACGAAACCCTGCGCGCCTTGCGCCGACTGGCCGCCGAACCCTACGGCATGATCCTGGTCACCGGCCCCACCGGCAGCGGCAAGACCACCACGCTGTACGCCATGATCAGCGAGATCAACCACGGCGTGGACAAGATCATCACCATCGAGGACCCGGTCGAGTACCAGCTGCCGGGCGTGTTGCAGATTCCGGTCAACGAGAAGAAGGGCCTGACCTTCGCCCGGGGCCTGCGCTCGATCCTGCGTCATGACCCGGACAAGATCCTGGTCGGCGAGATCCGCGACCCGGACACCGCACAGATCGCCGTGCAGTCGGCGCTCACCGGGCACCTGGTGTTCACCACCATCCACGCCAACAACGTGTTTGACGTGATCGGCCGCTTCAGCCAGATGCAGGTCGACCCCTACAGCTTCGTCTCGGCCCTCAACGCCGTGCTGGCGCAACGCCTGATCCGCCTGGCTTGCCCGCACTGCGCCACGGCGCACCAGCCAGACGACGAGACCCTGGCCGCCTCGGGACTGACCCGCGAAGCGGTCGCCGGCTGGACCTTCGTCCGCGCCCAGGGCTGCGGCCAGTGCCGGGGCAGCGGCTACCGCGGGCGCAGTGCGATTGCCGAACTGCTGCACCTGGACGACGACCTGCGGCAGATGATCGTCGAACGCCGCCCCGTGTCGCAGATCAAGTCCCTGGCTTGCCAGCGCGGCCTGCGTCTGCTGCGGGCCTCGGCCCTGGACCTGGTCCGCGAGGGCCGCACCACCCTTGAGGAGATCAACCGTGTCACATTCATCTGATCGTTTCTGCGCCGTGCTCGGCGCCGAAGGTGTCGGCCTGGGTCGCTGGCACGCCAATCAACATCAATGGCTGGGCAGCCGCGAGTTCACCTGCGATGCCGCCCAACCGACCTGGGCCGCGGCCCTGGAGGCACTGGCCGGGCTGGTGGCCGAGCACGCGGTGCGCGGTGCGCAGCTGCGGGTGCTGCTGTCGGCCCGCTACAGCCGCTTCTGCCTGGTGCCGTGGAGCGATGCCATTCACACCCCGCGCGAACTCGATGCCTACGCCCGGGCCTGCTTCGAGAACCTCTACGGGCAGTCGCTGGACGACTGGCGCATTGTCCTGTCGCCAGAACCGGCCGGCACCGCGCGCATCGCCACGGCGCTGCCCGAAGCCTTGCTGCAGGGGCTGCAGACCCTGGGCCGGGAAAGCCGCCTGAACCTGCGCTCGGTACAGCCTTACCTGATGGCGGCCTACAACCGCTGCTCGGCGCAACTGGGGCAGGGCGACTTCCTGTTCGTGCTGGCCGAGCCGCGTCGCAGTGTGCTGCTGCTGGCCGCAGGCGGCGCCTGGCAGCAAGTGCTGGCCCAAGGTTGCGCCGACAGCGACCAGGCCTTGCAGGCACTGATCGAGCGCACCTGCGAGCTGTACGGCGAACGCCTGCCTCGGGTCTACCTGCATGCCCCGGGGCGGGGCGATGTGCCGCAGTTGGAGGCGGTCAAGCTGTGCCAACCGGCCAGCGAAGCCGACCCGCTGTGCGCCATGTGGCGGGCGGTGGCCTGACATGCGCCGCCTCGACCTGGAATTTCAGCCCCGGCGCAGCGGCCCCTTGGCCTGGTCGCTGCTGGCCCTGGGTGGCGCGGTGGTGACAGCACTGCTGCTGCTCCAGCAACAGCTTCAGGCCGAGCAGGTGGCCCTCGAGGCCCAGGTGCACAGCCTTGAGCTGCAACTGGGCCGCCGCCCGGCCACCGCCACCCCGCAGAACAGTGCCGCCAGCCGCGAACAGGCCGAACGCCTGGCGCAGATGCGCAGCGTCTCGCAACAACTGCAACGGCCTTGGCAGCAGCTGTTCAGCATGCTCGAAGCCCTGCCGCAGGAAGACGTGGCGCTGCTGACCCTGACCCCTGACGCCCGCAAAGGCCAGGTACGGATCGCTGCCGAGGCGCGCAACCTCGAAGCGATGCTGCAGTACCACCAGCGCCTGGAAGCCAGTGCCGAGCTCAGCGACGTGTCGCTGCTCAACCACGAAGTGGTGTCCGGCCAGCCCGAGCACCCGGTGCGTTTCACCCTGACCGCCACCTGGGAGACCGGCCATGCGCGTCCCTAGCCTGATCGTTCACGAACAGCTGCAGCGTTTCGGCCATGTAGGCCTCGCTGCCATGGCCGTCGGCGCGCTGGCGCTGGCGATAGCGGTTGGCGCGGTGTTGCCGCAGTGGCAAGCCGTGCGTGAGCTGCGCGCCGACGAGGCCGATGCCAGTGCCCAGGTGGCGCGGGTCAAGCGCGGCGAGCTGAAAATCGCCGTGAAACCTGAACAACAGGCCCTGGACAGCCTGCGCCAGCAACTGCCGGGGCAGCCCCAGGCCAGCGAGCTGATCGAGCGCCTGTACCACCTGGCCAGTGCCGAACACATCAGCCTGGCCCGGGGTGAATATGCATTAGGGGTCGACCCCAAGACCCAGCTGGCGCGCTACCAGATCGTACTGCCGGTACGCGGCAGCTACCCGCAGATTCGCGGCTTCCTCAAAGGCCTGCTCGGGCAACTGCCGACCCTGGTGCTGGAAGACCTTGAGCTGCAACGCAAACGCATCGGCGACCGCGAGCTCAATGGCCGCCTGCGCATGACCCTTTACCTGTCGAGGTCGTGATGAATACTCAGCGCGCAGTGATGTGGGTGGGGTTCTTCGGGGTCTCGGCGGCCCTGGCGTGGGCACCTGGGCACTGGTTCGGGCAGGAAGACGGCGTTGCTTCCTTCGCGGGTAAACCCGCTCCCACAGGGCTTGTGGACACCGCCGCTCCTGTGGGAGCGGGTTCACCCGCGAAAGGGCCGGAACAGCCCTCGAAGGATCTGTTCCCCAGCCAGCAATGGACCCCAGCCCAAGCCCTGGCCACGGTCACCGAACAGCCCGTGCAGGCCGCCCCCGTCGCGGCCGCAGCGCCGACCGCACCCGAATTGCCCTTCCAGTTCATCGGACGCCTTGGCGACCGCGACGACCTGCAGATCTTCCTGCAGCGCGGCGAAAAACTCTACGTCGTGCGCCAGGGCGACGTGATCGATAACACCTACCGCCTCGATCGGGTTTCGGCACACGAACTGGACCTGATCTATCTGCCCTTGCATCAGTCGCAGACCTTGTCTGTCGGGAGCGCACCATGAAGCCATCGAAGTCGTGCAAGCCTGCTCCGTTCTTGCTGTTGGCCCTATGCGTGGCCATCGCCGGATGTGGCTCCAGTGCCGTGCGCAAGGACAGCGCCGAGCTGATGAAGGAGGGCCAGTACGAGGCCGGTATCGCCCGCCTGGAAGAGGCGCTGCGTGACGACCCGCGCGACACCGAACTGAACATCGCCCTGGCCCATGGCCGCCAGGCTGCGGTCGAGGCGCTGCTGGGCCAGGCCGACACTGACCGTATCCGCCACGACTTCGCCGGCGCCCGGCTTGGCTATGGCCGGGTGCTGACCATTGAGCCGAACAACCGCCGTGCCCAGGAAGGCATCCGCCAGCTGGAACTGATGCGCACCCTCGACGACCGCGTGGCCCTGGGCCAGGCCGCGCTGCGCCAGGGCGACCTGTTCGGCGCCGAACGCTACATGCGCGAAGTGCTGCGCCTGGACCCGCAGAACCAGAAGGGCATCATGCTGCGCAGTGACATCGAGAACGTCCAGGCCCGCACCGCCCAGCCGTTCCCGCAACTGCGCAGCAAGCTCGAACGCCCGGTTACCCTGGAGTTTCGCGATGCCAACCTCAAGACCATCTTCGAGGTGCTGTCCCAGGTCGCCGGCATCAACTTCATCTTCGACAAAGACCTGCGCCCGGACATGAAAGCCACCATCTTCGTCCGCGAAGTGCGCATCGAAGACGCCGTGGCCCTGCTGCTGGAGCAGAACCAGCTGCGCCAGAAGATCGTCAACGACAACACCCTGCTGATCTACCCCGACTCGCCGCAGAAGACCAAGGACTACCAGGAACTGGTCATGCGCACCTTCTACCTCACCAGCATCGACGCCAACACCGCGATGAACATGGTCAAGACCATGCTCAAGACCCGCGACGTGTTCGTCGACGAGCGCCTGAACACCCTGACCATGCGCGACACCCCGGACTCCATCCGCATGGCCGAGAAGCTGCTGCAGTCCCAGGATCAGTCCAACCCCGAGGTGGTGCTGGAGGTGGAGGTGATGGAAGTGGCTCGTTCGCGCATCCTCGACCTTGGCCTGCAATGGCCCAACACCTTCGGCGTGCTCAACGATGAAGGCAAGTCGGTCAGCGTGCTCGACCAGCTGCGCGGTATCGACTCCAGCCGCATCAGCATCTCGCCGGCGCCCCAGGCCAAGATCAATGCCCAGGACAAGGACATCAACACCCTGGCCAGCCCGGTGATTCGCGTCAGCAACCGCGAGCAGGCGCGCATCCACATCGGCCAGCGCGTGCCGATCATCAGCGCCACCTCGGTGCCGTCCACCCAGGGCCCGGTGATCACCGAAAGCGTCACCTACCTGGATGTGGGTCTGAAGCTTGAAGTACAGCCCACCGTGCACCTGAACAACGAAGTGGCGATCAAGGTGGCGCTTGAGGTCAGCAACGCAACGCCCCTGGAGGCCACCCGCCAGGGCACCATTCCGGTCCAGGTAGACACCCGCAACGCCCAGACCAGCCTGCGCCTGCACGACGGTGAAACCCAAGTGCTGGCTGGCCTGGTGCGCAACGACCACAACGCCAGCGGCAATAAGATTCCGGGCCTTGGCGACATCCCTGGGCTGGGCCGGCTGTTCGGCAGCAACAAGGATGACATGAGCAAGTCCGAGCTGGTGCTGGCGATCACCCCGCGCATCGTGCGCAACCTGCCATACCAGAGCCCATCGGACATGGAGTTCGGCACCGGCACCGAGTCGGCCATGCAGGTTCGCCAGATGCGCCAGCCATTGCCGAGCGAACTGCCCACCGACACTCCGGCCGAAGACGACGAAGCACCGGTGGTCGACAGCCAGATGGCAGGCATGCCGACCAAAGCGAGCCCACAGCCATGAAACGCCGTCAGCAAGGCTTCAGCCTGATCGAAGTGGTGCTGACCCTGGCACTGCTCGGGCTGCTCGCCAGCATAGCGGCGCCGCTGACCGAAACCGTGGTACGCCGCGGCAAGGAGCAGCAACTGCGCGAAGCGCTGTACCAGATTCGCGACGGCATCGACGCCTACAAGCGTGCCTTCGATGCCGGCTTCATCGAGAAGCGCCTGAACGCCAGCGGCTACCCGCCGAACCTGCAGGTGCTGGTGGACGGCGTGCGCGATGTGCGCAGTGCCAAGGGCGCCAAGTTCTACTTCCTGCGGCGCATCCCCCACGACCCGATGCTCGCGGCCAAGGATCAAGACGAGGGCGGCTGGGGCTTGCGCGCCTACGACAGCGACCCGGACAACCCGCGCCCAGGCGAGGACGTGTTCGACGTGTATTCCAAGGCCCGTGGCAAAGGCCTCAACAACATCCCCTACGGGCAATGGTGAACGCCATGAAACGCAGCCGCGGCTTCACCCTGATCGAACTGCTGGTGGTGATGGCGATCATCGCCACCCTGATGACCATCGCCATGCCACGCTACTTCAACAGCCTGGAGAGTTCCCGCGAAGCGACCCTGCGCCAGAGCCTGGCGGTGCTGCGCGAGGCACTGGACCACTACTACGGCGACACCGGCCATTACCCGGATTCGCTGGAGCAACTGGTGGACCAACGGTACCTGCGCAACACCCCGGTCGACCCCATTACCGAACGCAGCGACGCCTGGCAGCTGGTGCCCCCGCCGGAAGGCGTGGCCGGCGGCGTGGCCGACATCAAGAGCGGTGCCACAGGGAGGGCGCGTGATGGCAGCCTCTATGCAGAATGGTAAGGCCTGTGCAGGCTTCACCTACCTGGGCGTGCTGTTGCTGATTGCCGTCAGCAGCGTGGCCTTGGCCGCCACTGGCACGGTGTGGTCCAGCGCCGCCCAGCGCGATCGCGAGCGGCAGTTGCTGTGGGTCGGCGGCCAGTACGCCCAGGCCCTGCGCAGCTACTACCGCGCCTCGCCAGGCCTGGCCCAGTACCCACAGGAGCTGGCCGACCTGCTCAAGGACAACCGCTTCCCCGAGGCCAAGCGGCACATCCGCAAACTTTACCCAGACCCTGTGACCGGTAGCGACGACTGGGGTCTGCTGCGTGCGATCGACGGGCGCATCACCGGGGTTTACAGCCGCTCGGACGCCACCCCGTTCAAGCGCGGCAACTTCGACAGCCAATGGTCAGCCTTCGAAGGGCTGGAGCATTACAGCGACTGGCAGTTCGTCGCCGAGCAGTCCTTCGCCGAAAGCGCCGATGGCAGCCGCACCCATGTCGGCGCGGGAGAGGCACCATGAACCGCCTGGCCGCCGTATGCCTGAGCCTGCTGCTGGCCGGCCCGCTGGCCCATGCCGGCAGCGAGGACGAGATGATGGGGTTCATCGTCGACAACACCATCTCGCACATTGGCCACGACTTTTACAACGACTTCACCGACCGCCTGCGCGCCACCAGCCGCCTGGACTTCAACCTGGTGGTGCGTGAACGCCCCGATGCCCGCTGGGGCAGCCTGGTGACGGTGGAGTACGAGCGTGAAGTGCTGTACCGGCGCTTTTTGCCGCCCAATACCACACAACTCAAAGAAGAGGCCGTCGCGGCCGCCGACCTGGTCAAGCAGCAGATCATTCAGCGCAAGCTGCAACGCCTGCTGCAGGACACCACTGATCTGGAGAGGGATGAGCTATGAACACCTACGTTCCCCGTTGCTTCGCCATGTGCCTGGCGGCCTGCGCCTTCGCCAGCCAGGCCACGGAGCTGGTGTACACCCCGGTCAACCCGGCGTTCGGCGGCAACCCGCTCAACGGCACCTGGCTGTTGAACAACGCCCAGGCGCAGAACGACTACGACGACCCGGACCTCAAGGACCGCACCTCCGCCTTCAGCGGCACCTCGGCCCTGGAGCGCTTCAGCAGCCAGCTGGAGTCCCGGATGTTGTCGCAGTTGCTGGACAACATCAGCAACGGCCAGACCGGCAGCATGGCTACCGACTCCTTCCTGATTGACGTGATCGACGACTCCGGTGCCCTGAGCATCAAGGTCACCGACCGCGCCACAGGAGAAACATCGATCATCGAGGTCAGCGGCCTGAACCCCTGAGAGGGACAGGTTTTCGAATTTGGGGAGAGCGCATCATGAAACGATTTCTGAGCACACTGCTGATTCTCGCCGCACTGCAAGGTTGCAGCCTGCGTGAGCCGATGCCTGCCGAACAGGACACCGAGACCCCGACCCTGACGCCACGGGCCTCGACCTACTATGACCTGATCAACATGCCTCGCCCCAAAGGCCGGCTGATGGCCGTGGTGTATGGTTTCCGCGACCAGACCGGCCAGTACAAGCCGACCCCGGCCAGCTCGTTCTCCACCAGCGTGACCCAGGGCGCCGCGAGCATGCTGATGGATGCGCTGAACGCCAGTGGCTGGTTCGTGGTGCTGGAGCGCGAAGGCCTGCAGAACCTGCTGACCGAGCGCAAGATCATCCGTGCTTCGCAGAAAAAGGCCGACGTACCCGAGAACATCTTAGGTGAGCTGCCGCCGCTGCAGGCCGCCAACCTGATGCTCGAAGGCGGCATCATCGCCTACGACACCAACGTGCGTAGCGGCGGCGAGGGCGCGCGTTACCTGGGTATCGATATCTCCCGCGAGTACCGGGTCGACCAGGTGACGGTGAACCTGCGGGCCGTGGATGTGCGCACAGGGCAGGTGCTGGCCAACGTGATGACCAGCAAGACCATCTACTCGGTGGGGCGCAATGCCGGGGTGTTCAAGTTCATCGAGTTCAAGAAGTTGCTTGAGGCCGAGGTGGGCTACACCACCAACGAGCCGGCGCAGCTGTGTGTGCTGTCGGCGATCGAGGCGGCGGTGGGGCATTTGCTGGCCCAGGGGATCGAGCGGCGGTTGTGGCAGGTGGCGGGGATGCGGGGGATGGCAAGGCTGGGGTGGATAAGTATTTGAGCCAGTATCAGCAGCAGTAGCAAGGGGGCGGCGGGGTTTGGTTGGGGAATGAGTGAGGGCCGTTAGAGTCCGCCGTAAGGTTTTTAGCGTCTATCAGATCGAGCGCCGCCCACGCGGCGCATCGCGAGCAAGGCTCGCTCCTACGTCAGTTTCGGGCCAGTAACTCCAGTGACATGCGCGCGCGACCGCCCTGTTTGTAAGACTCGATATCGAGTCATGTGCCAAGGCGGTCGCGTTCGAATCCCCCAGGCATAATTGGCCCGAAACAAACGTAGGAGCGAGCCTTGCTCGCGATGCGCGCGTGGGCGGCGCTCGGTCTAACAGGCGCCGAAAGGCCCAACCCATACACCTCCCAAAACACCGCGAACCTTACAACGAATATGTTTCTGCAAATGCCCCAGCCTTGAAACGCTTCCCCGACACCGGTACTCTCTGCCCGCTGCTGTAAATCCAGCAGCCGGGTTTGGTCACCTGCGATCAATCAAGGCGCACAAGCGCCCGTCCTGCGATACAGTTGGCGCTTTTTTGTGCCCGGCTGTTTCGTTTTATGGCGGCTGTGCGTGGGGCGCCTCCGTGCGCGCCGGTTTCCTTGATTCCCGGTTGACCAACCCGCGTACAGTCGCCACCCATTCGTTTGGTCACGTTGTGTGGCGGCTCCATTGAATCAAGGAGCGACACAATGACAAAAGGTCTACCGGACCCACCCACTCGCGCCACCACGGCGTCTTCTGATTTCGGCAATTGTGAATGCAGCCATCCGCCGTTGTTCGCGGTACGTTCAGGCGTGGATTTCGAAGATGCGTTGGTTCACCTGTCTACCCTGCTCAAGGGCGCGTTTGCTACCAACCTGAAGGCGATGGAACTGGCGACGGGCACCTGTCGGGACCTGTTGCTGGGCAATGATCATGGGCTTGATGCAGCGAAGGCCGTGGTCGAGGCATTGCTCGATGGGGTGGAATTGCAGCAGTTGGCGGGGCAGGGCGCGACGCCGCGGATGCGGACTGTCTGAGCAGCTTGATGTTGACTGTACCGGCCTCATCGCCGCGGTTCGTCGCCACGACAAGCCGGCTCCCACAAAGGCCGCAGCGTTACTTACTCTGTGGGAGCCGGCTTGTCGTGGCGACGAACCGCGGCGATAGGGCCGGTACTGCCAGCGCAATCAACCCGCCTTGCGCAATGTCAGGTTGATCCGCCGCTCACCCATCCGCGGATGCACCCCAGGCTTGATCGGCATCACCCCATGAAACCGCAACCGGTCTTCACCACCCCATACCATCACATCCCCATGGCTGAGCGGTACTCGCTGGGTCCGGTCTGACCGCTGTAAACCACCCAGCAGGAACACCGCCGGCAACCCCAATGAAATCGACACGATCGGCTGGCTGAAGTCCCGTTCATTCTTGTCCTGGTGCAGGCTCAGCCGAGTTCCGGGCAGGTAGTGGTTGACCAGGCATGCATCCGGGACGAACCCCTCGAACCCAGCCACTTCGGCAGCGCGCCGGGCGAGGTCGAGCAGCACCTGGGGCAGGGCGGGCCAGGGTTCGCCGCTCTTTGGGTCGGTGCTGGTGTAGCGGTAACCCTTGGCGTCGCTCACCCAACCCAGCGCACCGCAATTGGTCAACGCCACCGCCATGTGCTGGCCCCCGGCGTTTGCATGTGCCGGAACGGCGCGGCGCGCAGCACCGGGCGCAGGGCGTCGAGCAGTGGTTCCATATCGGCCAGGGCGAAGCCGGGCAGCAGCAGGGTGTGGCTGGCCAGGCGTTGCGGCTGGGAGTCGAACAGGTCGAGGTCGGACTGGATCATTGCGGTGGCATCGAGGGGGACTGCTCATTCTAACGCTGCTGGCCTGGCTGGACTATTCGCGGGTAAACCCGCTCCCACAGGTACGACGGCGCCCTTGCAGCATGGAGTGTTCAGGCGGAAGCGGGTTTACCCGCGAAGAGGATGTAGTCGATACCTGGATAAAAAGGAACCGCGGCACCAGGGAGAGGAAGCACCGCGGTTCAAAGGGGGAAGCGTCAGTGCTGGTTCACGGTGGCGGTGTTGCCGCTACCCAGCTGGCTGATGGTGGCGTTCTGGTTGGCGCCACTCTGGTCGACGAAGGCCTGGTTGTTGTGGCCGCCCTGGGTCACGTAGGCCACGTTGTAGGTATCGGTCTGTTTGATGGTTGCCTCGTTGCCGCTACCGTAGAGCTGGTAGGTGTAGCTCTGGTTGCCGGTGCCGGTCTGGTCAAGGTTGATGGTGCTGGTGCTGCCCTTGGTTTCGCCGTAGGCATAGTTGTCGGTGCCGCGCTGGGACGCGATCAGCACGTTGTCAGTGCCGTTCTGCTCGAAATACAACTCGTTGTTGGTGTCGGCCTGGTCGGTCGTCATCGCGTTGTTGGTGCCTTTCTGGTTCAGGCGGGCCAGGTTGTCGGCGTCGTTCTGGGTGAGGGTGACGGTGTTGCCGTTGCCGTTCTGGTTGATCTCGGCACGTTGTCGCTCACCGAACTGGCCGCCAAACTTGTCGCCTTTCCAGTTGCTGGCCTGGATCTTGTTGCCGTTACCGGTGGTGGTCACGGTCAGGCTGTGGCTGTCACCTTGCTGGTAGGTGAAGTGCAGGTTGTTGTTGCCGGTCTGGGAAATGGTCGCGGTGGTGTTGGTGGTCTCGAACTGATCCGACCAAGTGGCGTTGCCCTTGCCGTTCTGATACAGGTTCGCCACGTTGCTGTCACCGAAGCTCTGGTCGATGATGCCTTCGTTGAGCTGACCGGTCTGGCTGACGTTGGCCTGGCTGCCGACCTGGTTGTCCTGCCACACTTCCACCGAGTTGCCGGTGCCGTGCTGGCTGAGGCCGATGTAGCCACCGGTGCCGTCGCGTTGGTCACCGTAGGCCCAGTTCTGCTTGCCCTCCTGGTAGATCTGGACGTTGCCGTCGAGGTAGTTCAGGTGCTCGGCGGCCGCGTAGTTGTCGGCACCGTCCTGGGTGATCACGCTTTTGTTGTTGGTGCCGCCGAACATCTGCTCGATGAAGGCTTCGTTGCGTTGGCCGGATTGCCCGGTAAGGGCCTGGCTGCCCATCTGCATGTCCTGCCAGATGGTCGAGCGGTTTTCGCTGCCTTGTTGTACCTGCAGCGTCTGGTTGGCCTCGCCGTAGGATTGGCTGGCGAAGGCGTCGTTGTACGAGCCGCCGGCCTGCTGCTTGATCTGGCTGCCGTTTTCACCGTACTGCTCGCCGTAGCCGGCGTTGTACGAGCCGGTGGCGCTCTGTTGAATGTCGCTGGTGCTGCCGTCCTGCAGGGCCATGTGGTTGTGGCCCTTGCCGGTCTGGGTCTGGGTGGCCGAGGCGTAGGGCGCCAGGGTCTGGGTGACTTCGGCAATGTTGTCGTTACCGCTTTGGGACTGGTCCGAGGTGCTGTCGTCAGCCATGGCTTGGCCGGCCAGGGCCAGGACGATAGCGGCACCTTAAAGGGCGAGCTTGTACATGGTGGTGCCTCCAGGTCTATCGATATTGAGTGATCTGAACATGCTGGCCATTGCCGGCCTGGGTCACGGCGCTGCTGAGTCCCGAGCCGGACTGCTCGATGCTGGCGCTGTTGTTGTTGCCGATCTGCTCGATGGTGGCGCTGTTGCTGCTGCCGCTCTGGCGGATCGACGCGCTGTTGCCATATCCTGTTGGCTGATGCTGGCCATCAGGTCACTGCCTTCCTGCAGGATGTAAGCCTCCTGCGCGCCCCCGGCCTGGACGATCCGGCCCAGCAGGGCCTGGCCGTTCTGGTCGAGGGCGGCACGGTTGCCTGTCCCTTGCTGCTCGATGACTGCCACCTGGCCGGCGCCGACCGGCAGCAGGCGGACGATGACGGAGTCACCCAGGTCGTTGCCGGCCGCAAGGTCGGCGTTGTCCATCAGGTCTTCGGCCCGTAGGCCTGGCCGCCAAGGGCCAGGCACAACAGCAGTGGGTACAGGCGTTTCATGGCGTTCTCCTTGCCTTACTGCACGACCACGTTGACGGTGCGTGTAGTGCCTGGGCTGGTGGTGATGGTGGCCGTCGGCGCGGCAGTCGGGATTGCGGTGGTGCTATTGCTGACCGAGAGGCGCCAGCGGCCATTGGCTGGCACTGTTGCGGTGCCCAGGGTCTGTACGCCGGTGGTGGTGGTTGCCCGCACAGTCACGACGTTGCCGGTGGTCACCGACGATGTGCCGCTGAAGTCCCAGTTGAAGCGGTTGTTGGAGCGTGCCGTGACCGTGGCCGTGGTGACCGTGAAGGTCTCCGCTGCCGGGCGTGGCGACACGTTGACCGTGACCGTGCCTGGGGTGGAGTTGGCACCGATCGAGTCACGCACCACGTAGGTGAAGGTGGTGGTGAAGGCCGTGGTGACGGTGGCCGGCGGTGTATAGGTGACCGTGGTGCCATCGGTGCTCACCGTGCCTCTGCCGACAGCGGGTTGGCCGACGCTGGCGACGGTGAGCGGCAGGTTGCCTTCAGGGTCGGTGTCGTTGGCCAGCACGTTGATGGTGATTGGCACACCCAGGGTGGTAACGGTTTCGGCCACGGCGGTCGGGGCCTGGTTGGGCGCAACGTTGATGGTGACGGTGGCAGGCTCGGACTTCAGGCCCTTGGCGTCCACGGCCCGGTAGGTGAAGGTGGCCACCAGCGGTTGGGTGGCACCGACCGGTGGGGTGTAGGTTACCGAGGTGGTGCCGTTGAGCACCACGCCGCCAAGGCCGGTACCAGGTTGGGTCAGGTCGCTGAGGGTCAGCGGCACGTTGCCATCCGGGTCACTGTCGTTAAGCAACAGGTTGAGGGTAATCGGCACACCGACACTGGTGGCGCCGGTATCGGCCTGGGCCAGCGGTGGCTGGTTGGCAGCTTCGACCGGGGCATTGCCGACCACCACCACCGGCTCGACATCGCTGCCGCCATGTGCCGACTTGATGGTGACCGTGGCGGGTGGCTGGTTGAGGTTGTTGACGGTCAACGTCTGCAGGGTGCCAGACTTGGACATGCGCCCGTAGCCCTGGGCGACCAGGTCCGGGATGACCACTTCGTCGCTGGAGCTGGCCTCGATCACCAGGCGTTTGTTGGCCCAGTCATAGCGCGCCAGGCTCACCTTGACCAGGTCGGACAGCTTGCTCGACAGGGCGGTAGGCTGGGTCGCGGCGGTGCTGCTGCTGGCGGTGACCACCACCACCGAAGGCGGCGCGGTCTGGCTCAGTTGCTGGGTGAAGAACAGCCCGTTGTTGTCCGGTGTCAGGCTGAATTGGCAGGGCGAAGGTGGCGTGCCGACCAGTGCCAGGCCGTTGCGCATGCACACGTTGGCAGTGGCCGGCGCCTTGGCGAATACCGCGACGCGGGTGCCGGAGCCGTTGCGCGAATAGGTGGCCCGTTCAAGTGTGACCGGGGTCTGCGCGCGTTGGTCCAGTATCTTGCCGGAGACGGTGAACTGGTCGGTCTGGATATTGAGGCCGTTCGGGCCTTCGATGCGGATGAAGTTGGTGTTGAACGGGCTGCCGAGCACGGTTTCGGTACGGTTCGGGTCACCGATGAAGGTTTCGCTGGCACCGGTATCCGGGTTGACCTCGACGTAGGGCCCAGCGGCACCGCGCAGGAATGGCCCGACAGCCCCGTTGAGTGCACCGGTGAAGTTGCCTGGCGCGCCAATCCCGATATCACGGGTGATATTGATCGCCCGCCGCCCTGGGGCGGTGACATTGACGTTTTCGACACCGTACGGGTGGGTGATCTTGTAGGTGCCGGCGACGGGTACCGAGACGCGGATACGGATGCGGGCAAAGCTCTGTTGGTCGCCATCGACCGGGTTCTCGGCGGCGAAGGCCGCTTCGATCCCCGCGACGTAGGCATCGAGCTCGAAGCCGTTGTTGCCCACCGCCGGGATGGTGGCCTCGGCGAGGAACCAGAACATCTCTGGCGGCCAGTTGTCGGGGAACACCAACGGCAGGGCGTCATCGTAGACACCCGGCTCCGGCAGCAGGGTGCACATATAGGAAGGCGCGCCCGGTGCACTGGGCACCCGGGTGCTGGTTGCCCGCGACTGGCACAGTTCCAGGGACAACCCGTTGGAGTCCTTGTACCACATCGGGTAACCGCCGGTGGCGAAGGTGTACGGGCCAAGATCGACCTCCGACAGCGCGGCCCAGGCCGCACTGCTGACGGTCAGGGTGAAACCAGCGGCGCACAGCGCCCGGCGAGACCAAGTGTTCATGCTGCCTCCTTGAAGGCGAAACCTTTGTCTGTTCATGGCACCAGCACCACGTCTTCGCTGTCGCTGCCGCCATTGGCGCTGGTGACTTGCACCTTGGCCGGTGGGAGGGGCGACTGGTTGGTGGTCAGCGACTTCACTGCGCCATTACCCGAAAGGTCACCGATCAACGCGCCGTTACCGGTGTGGGCCGTAAGCGCGGGTGGCGCGGTCTCGTCACTGGTGCTGGCCACCAGGGTCAGGTGCCGCTTCCCAGGCTGTACTCGGCGCGGGTGATGGTCACCAGGTCGGTCAGTGGCATCAGGGCGTCGGTCGCGCTGCTGGTGGGGATGGCCACGCTGTTGTCGGCATGCACCAGCAGGTTGGTGCCTGGGGCCGGGTTGAGGGCCGACTGGGCGTACCAGGCGCCGGTGCCGTTGGCTTCTGTCAGCGGCAGGGTTGGGGTCTGGCTGGTGAGGGTGACGGTGGCCGGTGGCGGTGGGGCCAGCACGAACACATCTTGCTGGGCCTGCACTTCGTTATTCTGGGTGCGCCGCGAGTAGGTGCTGCGCTGCGGAATCAGCGGGGTTGGCCGGGTGACGTTGGAGAGCTTGCCCGAGACCGCGAACAGCTCGGTGCGCAGGTCGATGCCGTTGGGGCCTTCAATGCGTACGAAGTTGGTGTTGAACGGGCTGCCGGTGACCCGTTCTTCGAGGTTGGGGTCGCCGATGAAGCGCTCGCTGCCCTCGGTGTACGGCCCGTTGACGCTGCGCAGGAACGGGCCGACATCACCCTTGAGCGCACCGGTGAAGTCGCCTGGGCTGCCGATTCCGATGTCGCGGGTCATGTTGATCGCCCGGCGCCCGGCGGCAGGCACATCGAACACTTCGACGCCGTAGGGGTGGGTGATCACGTAGGTACCCGCCGCTGGCACGTCGACACGGATACGCACACGGGCGAAGCTGACCTGGTCACCATCGACCGGCTCTTCGGCACTGAACGCCGCTTCGATGGCTGTGCCGAAGCTCAGATCGATGCCACGAGCAGCGTCGACAATGGCTGCGTCGGCGGTGAACCAGAAGGCTTCATCCGGGAAGTTGGTGGGGAAGGCAATGGGCAGGGTGTCGTCGAACACACCGGGTGTCGGCAACAGCGTGCACATGTACGAAGGTGCGCCGGGGGCACCGGGGACCCGCGAACTCACCGCCTTGGTCAGGCACAGGTCGAGGGTTCGACCGTGGCTGTCCTCGTACCAGGCGGGGAACTTGCCGTTGTTTTCGGTATAGGTACCGGTGTCGACTGCGTACAGCGCAGCGTGGGCCGGGAGCTGGAGCATGCCGGCGAAGATCGCCACAGCCAGCGGGTGGGGTATCGGTCGGAGCATGAGTCAATTCCTCCTGCGAACGAGCCCATGGACTTGGGGCGTCTGAGCAGGAGTCGGCAACAGCCGTGCCAAGTTTTGAAAAATGGGCTGGAGGGCTTGTGCGGCTTGGGTTCTGGCTTTTGCGTTTGATGGAAGGGCCAGGGTTGCTGTGGGCGCTGTTCCCCAGGATTGGGGGTGGTGGGGCGGTAGGTGCATGTCTTGGGGTTGGGGTGAGGCGGATATCGAGCGCCGCCCGCGCGGCGCATCGCGAGCAAGGCTCGCTCCTACGTTTGTTTACGGCCAATAACGTCTGTGACAGGCGCGCGCGCCGCCTTGTTCGCTCGACGCGATATCGTGCGATGCGCCAAAGCGGTCGCGCGCATATCCCACAGGCATAACTGGCCCGAAACAAACGTAGGAGCGAGCCTTGCTCGCGATGCGCCGCGCGGGCGGCGCTCGATATCCGCATCCCCTCAAAACTCAAGACAAGCACCTCGACGCCCAGAAAAATCTCCCGCACACTGCGGAAAAATACCAAGCATGCGACCCCCAAGCAGGGGCACAGCTGGAGTAGAAGATGGCGCGACAATTACCCATAACAAACGCCCAAGACCCGCTACACGAATCCCGCCAGGCCCGCTTGAAGCTGGCCAGCGAAGGCGAGCTGCCTCTGGGCATGCTGCGCGACGAAATCGATGCCTCGTGGCGGCGCAGCCTGGGCCACGGCCTGAATTGCCTGCAGGGCGAACAAGTCGGCCTGGGCCTGGAGCAGGGCCACGACCTGCGCACCTTGCTCGAACGCAACCGCCTGCTGCTGGACGCCGTTACCCCCGAACTGGATTACCTGGTCGCCCGCCAAGGCAAGGCCGGTATCGTCATTCTCGGCGACGCCCAGGCCAACGTACTGGCCATCGAAGGCCAGACCCACGTGCTCGAACGCGAAGGCCTGCGCGACCTGCACCCCGGCAGCTGCTGGAGCGAATCGCTGCGCGGCACCAACGCCATAGGCACTGCCGTGGTCGAAGGGCGCCCGACCCTGATCAACTGCGGCGAGCACTACCTGGACCGACTCAGCCCGTTCTCCTGCACCTCGGTGCCGCTGCGCGACCCGCGCGGTGAAGTGATCGGCGTGCTCGACATCACCCGCGAAGGGGTCATGGCCCAGCCCCAGGACAGCCTGTCGACCCTGATGCTGGCGGCCGGCAACATCGAAAGCCGGATGTTCGGCCTATGCCACCCCGAGCAACTGGTGCTGGCCTTCCACAGTCGCCCGCAATACCTCAACAGCGCCTGGCATGGGCTGTTGGCCCTGAGCCTGGACGGTGAAGTGCTGGCTGCCAACGACAACGCCTGCCAGCTGTTGCAGGTCTCCCGCCAAGGCTTGATCGGCCGCCGCAGCAGCGACCTGCTGGGCGAGCGCTCACCGGCGTTCATCGCCCGCCTGTGGCAGGGCGGGGTCAGCAGCGTGCAGACCGCCAAGGGCGAGTTCTTCTTCCGCGCCCTGCAGTTGCCTCGCCATGGCCAGGTCAATGGCAGCGTGACAGCGAACAAGCCGGCGCAACCCAGCAAGGCACTGGCGCTGGAAGCATTGGCCGGCGGCGACCCGCGCCTGGCCCGCAACCTGCGCATGGCCCGCCAGGGCTTGGGCAACGGCCTGCCGGTGTTGCTGCTGGGCGAGACCGGCACAGGTAAAGAAGTGGTGGCCCGTGCCCTGCACCAGGCCAGCCCCAGGGCCGACAAACCCTTCGTGGCGGTCAACTGCGCCGCCATTCCCGAAGGGTTGATCGAGTCCGAACTGTTCGGCTACCGCGAGGGTGCGTTCACCGGATCGCGCCGAGGCGGCATGGTCGGGCGCCTGATGCAGGCCCATGGCGGTACGTTGTTCCTCGATGAGATCGGCGACATGCCACTGGCGTTGCAGGCGAGGTTGCTGCGGGTGCTGCAAGAGCGCCGGGTGGCGCCGCTGGGCGCGGGTGACGAGCAGGAAATCGATGTTGCGTTGATCTGCGCAACTCACCGCGACCTCAAACGGCTGGTGCTGGAGCAGCATTTCCGCGAAGACCTTTACTACCGGGTCAACGGCGTTTCCCTGCGCCTGCCGGCCCTGCGTGAGCGTGACGACCTGGCCGGAATCATCGAGGGCCTGCTGCAAAAGGCAGGCGCCAAGGGCGTCACCCTCGACCCGCCTTTGGCCGAGCTGTTGGAGGGCTTCGACTGGCCAGGCAACATCCGCCAGCTGGAAATGGTCGTGCGCACGGCGCTGGCCATGCGCGAGGACGGCGAACAGGTGCTGACCCTCGACCACCTCACCGATTGCCTGCTCGACGAACTGGCTAGCGGCACACCAGCTTCCGGCAGCCTGAAGGACAACGAACTGGAGCTGATTCGCGGCGCCTTGTCGCGGCATCAGGGCAATGTCTCGGCCGCCGCCGAGGCGCTGGGCATCAGCCGGGCGACGCTGTACCGCAAGCTCAAACAGTTGCGCGGCTGACCCATGGGCAGACTGTTCGCAAGGCTGGTGGAGTCCAGCGACCCGGTACTCATGCGCCAGGCGTTGGCCTGGCTATATGGTTTCGTCCGCCCGCATCGGCGTGCCATTGCAGTGCTGTTGGGCCTGTCCCTGGGCGCATCGTTGCTCGCCCTGGCCCAGCCCTGGCTGGTCAAGACCCTGATCGACGAGGGCCTGCTGGCCAAGGATTATCAAACCCTGTGGCACATGGCGGCGATCATGATCGTCGCGGGCCTCGCTGGCACCGTGCTGGCCGGGGTCAACCGCTACCTGCACACACGGTTGTCCGGGCGAATCCTGTTTGCCTTGCGCGATGACCTCTACCGTCACCTTCAGCGGTTGTCGCCGACCTTTTACGGCCGTCGCCGCACGGGTGACATCCTCTCGCGGCTGGATGGCGATGTCGCCGAAATCCAGCGTTTTGCCGTGGATTCGCTGTTCTCGGCGGTGTCCGCGGTGATCGGCCTGGTGGGCGCGGTGGCGTTGATGCTGATGCTGTCGTGGCAGTTATCGCTGCTGTTGGCCTTGCTGGTGCCGGTCGAGGTGCTGTGGCTGCGCTGGATGCGGCGCAAGGTGGAACGTGAGGTGCGCAGCTTGCGTGAACGTTCCGCGGATGTGTCGTCGTTCCTGGTCGAGACGCTACCGGCGATGAAATTCATCCAGGCCTCAGGCCAGCAGCGCCGCGAGGCCGAGCGGCTGGACCAGCTGGGCCAGGGCTACATGGGCCAGCTGCTGAAGGTGCAGGTCACGGAGTTCTTCACTCAGGCGGTGCCCGGCACCCTGACGTCCTGGTGCCGCGCCTGTGCCTTCCTGATCGGCGGCTGGTGGGTGATCCAGGGCACCTGGCAACTGGGTGCGTTGATTGCGTTTTCCACCTACATGGGCATGGCGGTCGGGCCGGTGCAGAGCCTGTTGGGGCTGTACGTGGCGGTGCAGCGCATGGCCGTGAGCCTGGGGCGGGTAATGGAACTCAAGCAGGAGGCGGTGGCCGTCAACGAGTCCGCTACACCGCAGTCGATGCCGCAAGGGCCGGGCGAGCTGCGCCTGGAGGGCGTGTGTTTTGCTCACGATGGGCGTCAGGGCGCTGTGTTGCAGGGTGTCGATGCCTGCATCCCGGGTGGCCTGAAGGTTGCCATCAGTGGCGCTTCCGGGGTCGGCAAGTCGACCTTGATCGACCTGTTGCAACGCTTCTACGACCCTGATGCCGGTCGCATCCTGCTGGACGGCAGCGACTTGCGCGAGCTGGACCTTGCGGCGCTGCGCCGGCAGATTGCGGTGGTCAGCCAGGACATCGTGTTGTTCCGCGGCACCTTGGCCCATAACCTGGCCTACGGCGCGCCCCAGGCCAGCCGTGCGGACCTTGAACGGGTGGTGCGCCTGGCTCGCCTTGAGGGTTTGCTCGAAAGCCTGCCGCTGGGCCTCGATGGCCTGCTCGGCGAACGTGGTCAGCAGCTCTCTGGCGGCCAGAAACAACGCATCGCCATCGCCCGTGCGGTGTTGCAGGGGCCGGCGATCCTGGTGCTGGACGAAGCCACGTCGGCGGTCGACGAAGCCACCGAGCGTGAGGTGATCGCAGCCATCGACGAGCTGTTCGCCGGCCGTACGCGCATCCTGATCAGCCATCGCGCCTCGACCCTGGCCGACGCCGATCTGCACCTGCACCTGCACGATGGGCAACTGCGGGTGCTCCCGCAGGAGGCCACCAAGCATGAGCACTGAACTGCGTGTCGGGGTGATCGACAGCGGTTGTTCGCCCGCTCAACAAGGCACGCTTGCCGCCGTTCGACGTTTCTGGCTGGAGGATGGCGTGTTGCGTGAAGGCGCGGCGCAGTCGGACCTGCTTGGCCATGGCAGCGCAGTGCTGACGCGTCTGCAAGCCGAAGCGGGCGAGGTGCCGGTGCTGCTGGCCCAGGTGTTTTCCGAACAGGCCAGCACCAGCGCCTTGCAGGTGGCGGCGGCGTTACTGTGGTTGGTGGAAGAGGGCGCGACGGTGGTCAACTTGAGCTTGGCTTGCATCAGGACCGCCCTGTGCTGCGCCAGGCTTGCGCCGAAGCCCATGCCGCTGGCGTGTTGCTGTGTGCCTCGAGCCCAGCCCAGGGTGGCCCGGTGTACCCGGCCAGTTACCCCGGAGTGATTCGGGTGACCGGTGATGCCCGCTGCGCGCCGGGGCAGTGGTCGTGGCTTGGCACCGCCCAGGCCGATTTCGGCGGCTATGTCGGTGATCGCGGCATGGCCGGGGCGAGCCTGGGTTGTGCGGCACTGACCGGGCGAATTGCTGCGCTGCTGCGTGAAGCGCCTGCAATGAGCCAGCAGCAACTGGTCGACTGGTTGAAAACCCATGCGGCTTTCATCGGCCCTGAACGTCGAGGGGCGCTGAATGACTGACTCACGCATCCTGGTGCTTGGTGCAGGCCCAGCCGGTGCGGCCACCGCCATCGGCCTGCGTCGGCTCGGTTACCCGGTAACAGTGGTGTCGCAGTGGCGCCGTTTCGCCGCTGTTGAAGGTGTTTCGCAGCGCGTGCTGGAGGGGCTACGCCATGCAGGCTTGGGCGGGCCTTGCGGGAAGCGACGATGCCCGCGACCCGGCAGGTGCGCTGGAATGGTCAGCACCTGCATCTGAACCAGGAGTTTCTACTCGATCGGCAGCGCTTCGACCAGGCATTGCGTCACGACTTGATGCAGGCCGGGGTGACGGTCATCGAAGGCCAGGTGCGAGAAGTATCGCGTACGCAGGGGCATCAGGTACGCCTGGACGATGGTCAGGTCCTCGAAGCCGAGTTCCTGGTAGAAGCCCGTGGCCGCCAGGCACCGCTGACTGCTGACCGCTTGCGCGGCCCGGAGACGGTCAGCCTGCTCAATATCTGGCAAGGCCAGCCCGGGGCACCGGCGTCGGCGGTGGAAAGCCTGGACGACGGGTGGGCCTGGATGGCCCGGCTGGCCGATGGCCGTTGCTACTGGCAGGTGACGCTCGATGCCCAAGGGCTTCCAGGCAAAGCCGCATTGGCCGAGTACTGCGCCGAACGCCGACGCCGTTCCGCGCTGGTAGCCGAGTTGTTTGATGCCCAAGCGCTGCAACCTGCGCAGGTGCACGCCCGCAGCAGCACGGCGATTCTGGCGGGTGAGTGTGCCGGTGACGATTGGTTGCGGGTGGGCGATGCGGCGATGGCGGTTGACCCACTTTCGGGGAATGGGATTTTCCAGTCGTTGTCCTCGGCGTTGCAGGCCCCGGTGGTGATCAACACCTTGCTGCATCGGCCGGAACGGGCGGCCTTGGCGAAGCAGTTTCATCAGCAGCGGGTCGAGCAGCTGTTCATGCGCTTTGCCCGCATCGGGCGGGACTTCTACGGCCAGGAACAGTGCCGGGCAGGGCAAACGTTCTGGGACCGGCGCTTGGGTTGGCCTGATGCGCAGCCGTTGCACGAAGCGGCGGACTGGAAAACAGTGCGGGTAGAGCGTCGGCCGGTGCTGCGTGATGGGTTGGTAGACGAGGCCGAGGTGGTGGTGACGGCGGATCAGCCGCTGGGGGTTTGGCATCTGCAAGGGGTGGAGTTGGCGCCGGTGGTGCGGGGGTTACAGGCGGGTGAGACGCTGCAGCAAGTGATGGGTGATAATTCTGAAATTGTGCAAGTAAGGTTACGTCGTTGGCTAATTGAACAGGGATATTCCTGAGCGAGGCCCCCCATCAGTCACGTCTTTCGGAGGCCATGCCAGAATAACGGTGGAAACAAATTTTCTATACGAAAGGGGAGTTGCGCACTAAAGACGACCTGCGTGCTGTATTAGTTAAAGGGTTTTTCAGTTCGTTGATTGTATCGTTAAATTCGTGTGTCTTGAAGGTTTGAGTCCACTGCTCTAGAGTTTTATAGTATGTTAATTCTTTAACTGCACGATCGTCGGGGCCGAATTCGGAAGCCATAAAGTTTTGGTTGTAAAGTTTCCGTAGGTCGTCCATGGTTGCTTTGCTGGCTGTTCGACTAAATAATGCCCCGCTATATTTCTTGCCGTAATTTTTAATAATGGCGTTTGCTATTTCAGTTGTGCTGAGTTTTGCTGAGGTTTTGTTGAGAATATAATTCATGTCGCTTATTATCTCGTATTGCTTGCTCAGAATGCGATATAAATCTTTGGATTCTTTTAGTTCTTTTTGGACTTTAGATAGCTCAATTGTTTTTTCTGCGAGGGCGTGTGCGAGCTCTTGCTGGGTGGTACTCTTGGTATTTTGAGGGAGGGGGCTGCTAATTGTATTGGTGATTGGTGAGTAGGCTGTTCCTGACTTTTTATAAAACAATTTAAGGAATGCATTTGGGGTTTGTCCGGTTGGATCGGTCAGGTTTATTGGGTCGCCCACGCAGTAAGCGTAGCAATTTAGCCCACCAAGACCGAAAGGGCTTAAAGTGTCTGGGGAGAAAAAGCGCATCAGCTTAGGGCTATAGAGGCGTTTGCCGTTCCCAGAAAATAACCTTCGGTAATCAATTCTAGATGTTGGCCTGTATAACCTTGGGTGAAGTCAGGCTCTCTCGCAGGTGCGTAACCGTAGGGTGTGTGGTTGATGGATTGACTATTTGGACTTGTGATATTGAATGTTGTTTTTTGTTGGTCTGTGGCAAATATGTTTGTTATGGTTGTCTGTTTGTCGAGCGACTGTTGGCTGATGGGGCAGGAGTTGGTGAAAAAGAATGATGTGTGCCCGTCTCGTTGCAATGAACTCGATCGAGCGCTACCCTTGTAAAATATTTTCTGTATGTTCATTTTTTGTGTCTTCTGATAAATTGAGTCTTCATTATGCTTTTGTTCATGGGCAAGGCAACTGGTAAATTTGCTAGTTTCGTTTTAAATGGTTTGGTGCATGTTGATAATGGGGGCTGTTGTGTTTCAAAGGAATAGTTCAACATTCCGCTTTGGCCAGCAACTGCATGTGATGGGGCAGGTGCTGCTGAGGTCAGGTGTTGCTGTAGACCATTGGCCACCCGTCTGTAGACCAACGGGCATGTTGTGATGTTGAGTATTTCATCAGGGGTTTAGCGAAGGTCCGATCGCCGGCAAGTGCCCACAGGGTTTGTGTTTTTTTATGTAGGCGCCGGCTTGCCGGCGATGTAGCTGTAGAGCTGCCCCAGTGAATGGATCAGAAGAACGTCCCGACCACCAACTGCATATAGGTCCCGGTATCCCGGCTCCCCATCTGCGTGCCGCCATCCGCCGCACTACGCTCAGGCTTGTAGAACCCCACCAACGGGCTAATCAGCAGATGGTCGTTGACCATCCACTCCACATACAAATCCAGCTCGCGCCCGCCCAGGTTGCCCTGATCGGTGTCCAGCGTGTCGAAGTCGAAGTACAGCGCCCCGACGGTCAGGTTGTCCCGTGGCTTGGCCTTGAACGCCACGTGATGCACCTGGCTGTTGGTGTTGAATGGCCCCGCATAGTTGGCCGCCACTTCGCCCTGGAACCAGGTGCCATAACCCCGGCTCAGGCCATAGAACAGCGGGTCGAAGTCTTCGGAAAAGCGGCTGTAGCGGTAAGTAGCGGTGGGAGTCCAGGGCAGTTCGGAGAAGGTCCAGTTGCCCTCCAGGTACCAGGCGTTCTCACGGCCGCCGGTCTTGTCCTGGGTGACGTATTCGCCGGCTACTTCAAGGTCTTTCACGCCGAGGCTGCCGCGCCGCGCGCAGGCTGACGGTGTCCATGCCATCTCGGTGTTCCAGGCCCATGATTTGCGCGCGTAGCGCTGGTCGACGTCCAGGCCGCGGATCCAGCTCAGGCCCACGGTGCCTTCATCGGCAACGTGCTCAAGGTTGGCCACGGCCATCGAGGTGTCGGCCTGGAAGTGGTTGTCGGATTTCAGCCACATCAGGTCGCCACGCCAGCCCTGCTTGCCGCCCAGGCGCAGCACGGCGGTGCGGTCGAAGGCTTTGCGCGCGGCAAGGTAGTAGGCGCCGCCACGGTCGAAGTTGGCGCCCAGGTCGACCTTGCCCAGGTTCACCGGGTCACCCTGGATCAGAAAGCCATCGCCGAGGGTGACGATCTGGCGGCCACCGGAGATATCGACGCCATCTTCGCCCAGGGCCGGGAACAGGTTGGCCGAGCGCCAGCCCAGGTACAGGTCTTCGATGGCGGTGCGGCGCTCATCGCCCAGGGTCAGGCCGGCGGCATCGCCATCGCCCCAGGTGGCGGAACTGAGCAGGTTGAAGGCGCCATACAGGGCGCCGCTGTCGGCCAGGGTCTGGCTGCCGCTCAGGCCGTATTTGGCATAGCCCTCCTGCCAGGCGGTGCTGCCGGGTTGGCGGTTGCCGGCCTGGTTGAAGCTTTCGTCGCTGTGGAAGGCGCCGAACAGGGCTTCGAGGTCGGCGTTGAGGGTGGTGCCGTTCTGGTTGTACAGCTCGTAGGCCTGGCTGAGGGGGATGCAAGTAGCAATGCCAGGGCGAGCGGACGGATACGGGCCATTGAAGTGCTCCATTGTTCTTGTTTTATTGGGGCGAATAGGTGTCGACTGATCCGGCCTCTTCGCGGGTAAACCCGCTCCCACAGGTACTGCGCAACCCTCAAGGGCAGAGCAGAACCTGTGGGAGCGGGTTTACCCGCGAAGGGGCGAATCAGGCAAAGAAGGTCAGAGCTTCATGAGCACCGACTTGAGTTCGGTGTAATGCTCGATCGCCGCCGCGCCCATCTCACGGCCGACGCCCGACATCTTGTAGCCACCAAACGGCAGTGCCGGGTCCAGCGCGCTGTGGCAGTTGACCCACACCGAACCGGACTTGATGCGCGGAATCATCCGGTGCACCGCGCCCAGGTCGTTGGACCAGATGCTCGCCCCCAGGCCATAAGGGTTGTCGTTGGCCATGGCGATCACTTCATCCAGGTCATCGAACGGCATGGCCACCAGCACCGGGCCGAAGATTTCCTCTTGCACCAGGCGGTGACGCTGGTCCACATCGACGATCACGGTCGGTTTGACGAAGTAGCCCGGCCCGAAGCCTTCACCGCCGCAGGCGATGGTCGCGCCCAGCTCGCGGCCCAGTTCGATATAGCCGGTGACCCGGTCTTGCTGCTTGGCCGAGATCAGCGGGCCCATCTGTACGGCAGGGTCCAGGCCATTGCCGAGCTTCATGCCGTTGGCGATGCCGGCAATGTCGGCCACCACGTTGTCGAAGTGCTTGCGGTGCACGTACAGCCGGGAACCTGCGCAGCACACCTGCCCCTGGTTGAAGAAGATCGCCGTGGCGGCGCCGGCGGCGGCTTCCTGCAGGTTGGCATCGGGCATGACGATGGTCGGCGACTTGCCGCCCAGCTCGAGGGTGACGCGGGTCATGTTGTCCATGGCCGCCTTGCCGATCAACTTGCCCACCTCGGTGGAGCCGGTGAAGGTCAGCTTGTCCACGCCAGGGTGGCGGCTCAGGGCGGCGCCGGCATTCAGGCCGGTGCCGGTGATCACATTAAGGACACCGGCCGGGTAGCCGGCTTCATCCACCAGCTCGGCGAGCTTCAGTGCGGTGAGTGGGGTTTCGTCGGCCGGCTTGAGCACCACGGTGCAGCCGGTGGCCAGGGCCGGGCCCAGCTTCCAGCAGGCCAGCAGCAGCGGGAAGTTCCAGGCGACGATGGCGCCGACCACACCGACGGCTTCGCGACGGACGAAGCCATGGAACTGGTCGTTGGGCATCAGCGGCATCGAAGCCTCAACGGTACTACCCTCTATCTTGGTGGCCCAGCCGGCCATGTAGCGCAGGAAGTCGATGGCCAATTGCACGTCCATCACCTTGGCCACCACGGCGCTCTTGCCGTTGTTCAGGCATTCCAGTTCGGCCAGTTGCTGTGCATCGCGCTCCATCAGGTCGGCCAGGCGCCACAGCAGGTTTTGCCGCTCGCGAGGGCGCATGCGGCTCCACGGCGAGTTGTCGAAGGCCTGGCGAGCGGCCTGGACGGCGCGGTCGACATCTGTCGCATCGGCGGCGGGCACTTCGCCAAGGATTTCGCCGGTGGCCGGGTTGCGGAACGACAGGGTCTGGCCGCTGGCGGCATCCTGCCAGTCGGCGCCGATGCGCATCTTCAGCTTGCGGTCGAGGAAGGCGCGGGTAGCGGGCAGGATGGGCAGTTCGGAAAGCATGGGGCGGTGCCTCTTGTCATTGGATGTGACGGGCACTGGCGCAATGGCCGTGCCAAAGAGGCGCATAACATGCAAAGGCCTGAAATGTCTGGGGTTTGCTGTGTTGCAAGGAGAGGGTTGCAGTGCCGCGCTGTTGCACATTGAGACGCTGTGAGACGGTTGTGAAACAGTGGCTTTGCCGGCCCCATCGCCGGCAAGCCGGCTCCCACATGGACCACGCAGATCTCGATACCTGTGGGAGCTGGCTTGCCGGCGATGGCCTGTGCAACAGGCCCCTGTCTCAACATGAAACACCCTGTCGCGAAATGGCACGTTCCGACTCCCCGGGTAGCGGGTCGATCCTGTCGTCCAAACGAGCTAAAAGGCTGAAATAGAACGCTTTTGCGCCACCTGGCACAGTTTCTGTATCGCAACTGTCACATGCACACCTGTTGTACCAAAGCGTGCGAAAACCATAAGAACAACACCGTGGAGGTCTGACCTTGAAGACGACTCGACTCCGGCGGCATGCGGGGAAACTGGCACTGGTTGCCGCCGCACTGCTGAGCACCCAGGCCATGGCGGCCGAGCAGGGCCGAGCCTGTTGCAGAACAAGTGCATGGGGTGCCATATCCCCGAAGGCAACGATACCTACAGCCGTATCAGCCACCAGCGCAAGACGCCGGAAGGCTGGCTGATGAGTATCGCCCGCATGCAGGTCATGCACGGCCTGCAGATCAGCGACGACGACCGTCGCACGCTGGTCAAGTACCTGGCCGACAAGCAGGGCCTGGCGCCCAGCGAAACCGATGGCGTGCGCTACGCCATGGAGCGCCGCCTTAACACCGTCGAGCACTTCGACGAGCAGCTCAGCCAGACCTGCGGCCGCTGCCACTCCGGCGCCCGGGTCGCCTTGCAGCGCCGCCCCGCCCAGGAATGGGAACACTTGATCAACTTCCACCTCGGCCAGTGGCCGTCCTCGAATACCAGGCCCAGGCCCGTGACCGCGACTGGCTGGAAATCGCCCTCAAGCAAGTGGTGCCTGACCTGGCCAAGCGCTTCCCGCTGGACAGCCCTGAGTGGGCGGCCTGGGAGAAAGCCAAGCCAAAAGCGGACGCGCGCCGGGGCAGTGGGCGTTCAGCGGGCACATGCTGGCCAAGGGCGATGTACGCGGGGTGATGAGCGTCACCGCCGACCAGGGCGACACCTTCAAGGTCGAGGTCAAGGGCACCTACGCCGATGGCACGCCGTTCAATGGCAGCGGCTCGGCGATGCTCTACAACGGCTACGAGTGGCGCGGCAACGTCAAGGTCGGCGACAGCAACCTGCGCCAGGTGTTCGCCGCCCTCGATGGCGAGATGAAAGGCCGCATGTTCGAAGCCGAGCACGATGAGCGTGGCCTGGACTTCAGCGCGGTGAAGGAGGGCAAGGCGCGCCTGCTGGCAGTGCAACCGGCCTTCATCAAGGCAGGTGCGGAACAGGAAATCACTCTGGTGGGCAGCGGTCTGGATGGCAAGCCCGACCTCGGTGCCGGCGTGCAGGTGACCGAGGTGCTGGAGTCGACCCCGACCCTGGTGCGGGTCAAGGCCCGCGCCGCGGCAGATGCCAAGCCTGGCCAGCGCGAAGTGGCGGTGGGTGCGCTCAAGGGCGTCAACCTTGCGGTCTACGACAAGGTCGATGAGGTCAAGGTGGTGCCGGCATTCTCCATCGCCCGTATCGGCGAGAACGGCGCGTCGGTGCCCAAGGTGCAGGGCCGTTTCGAGGCCGAGGCCTGGGGCAAGGACGCCAGCGGCCAGCCGCTGCGTATCGGCTACCTGCCGGCCAAATGGAAGGTCGAGCCGTTCAACGAGCGGGCCATCGAGGACGAGGACGTGAAGTTCGCCGGCAACATGCAGCCTGACGGTGTGTTCATGCCGGCCGGCGCGGGCCCCAACCCTGAGCGCAAGATGATGACCAACAACGCCGGCAACCTGAAAGTCATCGCCGAGCTCGAAGACGGCGGCAAGCAGGGCGAAGGCCATCTGATCGTCACCGTCCAACGTTGGAACAACCCGCCCTTGCCGTAAGGCGTGTGGCTGACGCGTTTTCCAACGAATCGATTATCGGGAGGTCGCCATGGGCGCACTACTGAACCTGGTCGAACGCAACCTGCACGAAGTGCGGTCGATGCCGACCGCATGTTGTTTCACATTCCAAGCAGTTCGCTGTTCGCCGCCGACGCAGTCACCGGCGGCATCATCGACGCCCTGCGCCAGCAAGGCTGCTCGGCCGAGGAGCTGATGCAGCGCCTTGGCCAGCAGTTCGCCGGGCAGGACATCGAGGAAACCCTGCGCGAGCTGATCGCCCTCGAAGTGGTCAGCGACGGCTCGCCGCTGACCCCGGAGATCGCCCTCAAGCAGGTCGAGCGTACGGCACTCAACACCGTGGTGTTGAACGTCAACACCGGTTGCAACCTCAGCTGCACCTATTGCTACAAGGAAGACCTGGACAAGCCGTCGGCCGGCAAGAAGATGAGCACGGCCACCGCCGAAGCGTCGGTGGAGATGCTGCTCAAGGAATCGCCCAACGAAGAACGCTACAGCGTGGTGTTCTTCGGTGGCGAGCCGCTGTCCAACCGGCCGTTGATCGAGCATATGGTGGCCTACTGCGAGCGTCGCTTCGCCGAAGCAGGCAAGCAGGTGGAGTTCATCATGACCACCAATGCCACCTTGCTCACCGAAGAGATCGTCGACTGGCTCAACGCCCACCGCTTCGGCTTGTCGGTGAGCATCGACGGGCCGAAGACCGTGCACGACCGCAACCGCATCACCGTGGGCGGGCAGGGCACCTACGACGTGGTGCGGCGCAAGTCCGACATGCTGCTGTCGCGTTACAACAGCCGCCCGGTGGGCGCGCGGGTGACCCTTACCCGCGGCATCACCGACGTCGAAACCATCTGGAATCACCTGTTCAACGAACTGGGCTTCGCTGAAGTGGGCTTTGCCCCGGTCACCTCTGGCGACATGGCCGATTTCAACCTCACCAGCGAAGAGCTGGTGCAGGTGTTCGCCAACATGAAAGCCTTGGGTCGGCGCTACCTGGAGGCGGCGCTGGAGCACCGCAACATCGGCTTCTCCAACCTGCACCAGCTGATCACCGACATCCACGAGGGCCACAAGAAGGCCCTGCCATGCGGTGCCGGGCTGAAGATGCTGGCGGTGGACCACAAAGGCGAGCTAAACCTGTGCCACCGTTTCACCGGCTCCAACCTGCCGACCTTCGGCAATGTGCACCAGGGCGTGAAACAGGCGCAGCTCAACGACTTCCTGTCCCAGCGCCTGGACCGCAGCAACACCGGCTGCGAAAGCTGCCGTATCCGCAACCTGTGCTCCGGTGGCTGCTACCACGAAAGCTATGCCCGCTACGGCGACCCGCAGCACCCAACCTACCACTACTGCGAGCTGATGCGCGATTGGGTCGACTTCGGTATCGAGGTCTACAGCCGCATCATGGCCGTCAACCCGGCCTTCATCGACCGCTACATCACCCGCGGAAGGCGCACTGACATGAAGCATTTGAAGCCCCTGAACAACAAGGCACGGATTCTTGAGCAGGCCGCCGCCGAAGACCGCGTCGAAGAAGTCATGGCCATGAGCGCGGTGGCCGGCTGCACCGCCACCACCGACCCGGGTTGGGAAGTGGACGCCTTTGGCGGCGTGAGTTCGCTGTGCCAGCCAATGGAGGCCGACCTGTACGGCTGCTCCGACCCTTGCTGGTGGCCGGCCCAGGTGCCGGACATGATGAGCACCTACCAGGACTGGAACGCCCAGGCGACCAACTCCCAGGAAGACTGGCGCAACCTCGGCACCGTGTTCCCTAAAGACAAGTGACCGGCCCAACAAGAATGACAAGGGGAAACCGCATGAAAGCTGGACTCTGCGCGCAACTCGCGCTCACCGTCGCCGCCACGGCTGGCGCCTGGTCAGTACAGGCCGATGATACCGGCCCGGCCCTGAAGGCCGGCCACGAATACCTGATCGCCACCAACTACCCGAACAACCTGCACGTGGTGGACGTGGCCAGCGACACGCTCTACAAGAGCTGCCGCATGCCCGACTCGTTCGGCCCCGGCACCGCGATGATGGCGCCGGACAACCGCACCGCCTATGTGCTCAACAACCATTACGCCGACATCTACGGCATCGACCTGGACACCTGCAAGACCACGTTCCACGCCAACCTGTCCAGCGTGCCAGGCGAAGTCGGCAAGTCGATGTACTCGTTCGCCATCAGCCCGGACGGCAAAGAGGTGTACGCCACGGTCAACCCGACCCAGCGCCTGAACGACCACTATGTGGTCAAGCCACCGCGCCTGGAGGTGTTCCGTACCGCTGATGGCCTGAACGCCAAACCGGCGCGCACCTTCCCGATGCCGCGCCAGGTCTACCTGATGCGCGCCGCCGACGATGGCAGCCTGTTCGTGGCCGGGCCGGACATCTACAAGATGGATGTGAACACCGGCAAGTACGAAGTGGCATTGCCGCTGCGCAACTGGAACCGCAAAGGCTACAGCGCCCCGGACGTGCTGTACTTCTGGCCGCACCAGAGCGCCCGGCATGAGTTCTCGATGCTCTACACCATCGCCAAGTTCAAGGACGAAAAGCAGGACCCCAATACCGCAGAGCTGCTGTATGGCTACCTGAGCGTCGACCTGAAGACCGGCAAGACCCATACCCAGGAGTTCGCCGACCTGACCGAACTGTACTTCACCGGCCTGCGCTCGCCGAAGGACCCGAACCAGATGTACGGCGTGCTCAACCGTCTGGCCAAGTACGACATCAAGCAACGCAAGCTGATCAAGGCGGCGAATCTGGACCACACTTACTACTGTGTGACCTTCGACAAGGCGGGCGACAAGCTGTACCTGGGCGGCACCTTCAATGACCTGGCGGTGTTCGACCCCAAAACGCTGACGAAGGTGAAGAACATCAAGCTGCCAGGTGGCGACATGTCCACCACCACGCCGCAGGTGTTCGTTCGTTAGTGCAGTGTCGGCCCTATCGCCGGCAAGCCGGCTCCCACAGGAATTGCACAGGCCTTGAACCTTGCTTTACCTGTGGGAGCCGGCTTGCCGGCGATAGGGCCAGTGAAAGCAATACAAAAACAACAAGAGCGCACCCATGACCCAGCCAAGCTATTCCCAGGGCGACCAGGCCAAGGCCCTGCTCGACCAGTGCATCGGCGACGCCTTCGACGCCACCGTCGCCCGCTTCCCGAGCGTGACGCCCTGATCGTCCGTCACCAGGCCTTGCGCTACACCTGGCAGCAGCTGGCCGAAGCCGTCGACCGCCACGCCCGCGCACTGATGGCCCTGGGCGTGCAACCCGGCGACCGCCTGGGAATCTGGGCACCCAACTGCGCCGAGTGGTGCATCACCCAGTTTGCCAGCGCCAAGGTCGGCGCCATTCTGGTGAACATCAACCCGGCCTATCGCTCCAGTGAGCTGGATTACGCCCTCGGCCAGTCCGGCTGCCGCTGGGTGATCTGCGCGGATGCCTTCAAGACCTCCGACTACCACGCCATGCTGCAGGGCCTGATTCCTGGCCTTGCCAGTGGGCAGCCCGGAGCGCTGATCTGCGAACGCTTCCCCGACCTGCGCGGTGTGGTGAGCCTGGCGGCGTCGCCACCCGCAGGTTTCCTGGCCTGGCACGAGCTGCAAACCCGCGCCGAAGCCATCAGCCGCGAAGCCTTGGCCGAGCGCCAGGCACAATTGCACTGCAACGACCCCATCAACATCCAGTACACCTCTGGCACCACCGGTTTCCCCAAGGGTGCCACGCTCAGCCACAGCAACATCCTCAACAACGGTTTCATGGTTGGCGAAAGCCTGGGCCTGACCGAGCATGACCGGCTGGTGGTACCCGTGCCGCTGTATCACTGCTTCGGCATGGTCATGGCCAACCTCGGCTGCATGACCCATGGCAGCACCCTGATCTACCCCAACGACGCCTTCGACCCGCTGGCCACGTTGCGCGCCGTGGCAGAGGAAAAGGCCACCGCGTTGTATGGCGTGCCGACCATGTTCATCGCCGAACTAGACCACCCGCAACGCGGCGAGTTCGACCTGTCGAGCCTGCGCACCGGCATCATGGCCGGTGCCACTTGCCGATCGAAGTGATGCGCCGGGTGATCGACGAAATGCACATGGCCGAAGTGCAGATCGCCTATGGCATGACCGAGACCAGCCCGGTTTCGCTGCAGACCGGCGCCAACGACGACCTGGAACGGCGGGTGACCAGTGTCGGCCGCACCCAGCCGCGGCTGGAAAACAAAGTCATCGATGCCGATGGCAACACGCTGCCCCGTGGAGAGATTGGCGAGCTGTGCACCCGCGGCTACAGCGTGATGCTGGGCTACTGGACAACCCCAAGGCTACTGCCGAGAGCATCGACGCCGAGGGTTGGATGCATACCGGCGACCTGGCGGTGATGGACGAGCAGGGCTATGTGCGGATAGTCGGGCGCAGCAAGGACATGATCATTCGCGGCGGCGAGAACATTTACCCACGCGAGCTGGAGGAGTTCTTCTTCACTCACCCAGCGGTGGCCGACGTGCAGGTCATTGGCGTTCCGTGCAAGAAGTACGGTGAAGAGATCGTTGCCTGGGTGCGATTGCATCCGGGGCATGTCGCCACCGAAGATGAACTGCGTGAGTGGGCGAAGGCGCGCATCGCGCATTTCAAGGTGCCCAGGTACTTCCGCTTCGTCGATGAGTTTCCGATGACGGTGACCGGCAAGGTGCAGAAGTTCAGGATGCGTGAGATCAGTGTCGAGGAATTGGCGTTAGGGTGATGTCCGACAGTTCTGCAGACTGGCTTGGGCCCTGTGGGAGATCACCCAGCCCTGCCGGGCTGCGCTGTCGCGCATCAAACCCGTGGGAGCTGGCGCAGCCTGCGATGGCCGCGTAGCAGCCCTAATTCGTGATCATGCGAGGGCTACGCCCTCGATCGCAGGCTGCGCCAGCTCCCACGGATCCCTCGCCAAATCAATGAGATAGCTGTAGTTTGATGAGAGCCGGCTTGCCGGTGCCAGACACCGCGTTGCCTGCATCGCCGGCAAGCCGGCTCCCACAACGACCGTGCTTGGCCTGGACTCGGCAGTCAGCGCATCATGCCCAGCTCAGCATCATCCAGCAGTGCCTTGGCCAGGGCACTCAGATAATGCGAAGCCCAGATCAATTGCTGATCCTCCTCCATCAACCCGGTGAGCGTCATGTCCCGCACATAGCCCATCAGCTCGAGGCCTGTTCCCGCGCATGTTGGCAAGGGATGCCCGGTGCGATGAGGAACAACGGCTGCTGCTGGTTTTCGCCTTGGTAGAAGTAAGTCTTGCCAACGGTTGTGGGCGTGTTGTCGTCGGGTTCCACGGTTTCAATCCCCCTTGCCTCAGTGCAGGCTGGTCGAACGTTCCAGCGCCAGAGACAACGCATCCGCCTGTCCCCAGGCGATCTGCATCGAGCGCAGACCGTTCACCAGCAACTCCCGTGTTTCGTCCTGCTCGATGTGGTTGAGGGCAAGGTGGCAGTGGTTGTACGCCAGCATCAGGTAGTGGGTGACGTTCGCCACCACGTGGTCTATGGGCACGATGCGCTCGCTGATGGCGCTGGTGAGGGTTTTGTCGGAGGGGAGGTCGAAGGAGTGGGGTGGGTCGGGAACGATTTTTTCATATCGGCACCATATGGGTCATGTGCAACCCCTCAGTTTCCACACATTGGGGCGACAGCTGTACACGGGTGGAAAACCAGGCATATGGCGAACCCGGTAGGCTCAAGAGCCTCCCGTGCACAGCTGTCATGACGACAATAACCATATGTGTTGCCAAGGTTTCCACACCCCGGTCGCTGAACCTTCAGCGACCCGGAGAGCCTAGAGGGTGGGGTTTCCCGGGACAATCAGACGCGTGTCGACAGAGCGCGTAGGGTATTTCCTGGGATTCGGCAAAACCAGTCTTGGGGCGTAGGAAATATCTGAAATGATTGAGTGATGGCGGCCGGGTGCATGACGGGGGAGATGCAGTGGCTATGAAATCGAGCGCCGCCCGCGCGGCGCATCGCAGGCTTCGCCAGCTCCCACATCTGTTTCGGGCCAATTATTCCTGTGAAATTCGCGCGCGCCCCCTTTTGGCGCATGGCTCGATATCGCGTCGAACAAACAAGGGATCGAGCGCGCCTGTAACAGGCGTTATTGGCCCGAAACAGATGTGGGAGCTGGCGAAGCCTGCGATGCGCCGCGCGGGCGGCGCTCGATCTCATAGCCACTGCAACTCTTACGACCTACGCCACTCGATCCCACACCCGCCCCAACCCGCAAACCATACCCATCACCACCCCTCAAACCGCGCCGCCCGCTTCTCGATAAACGCCTGCATCCCTTCCTTCTGATCCCGTGAAGCAAACAACAACGCATTGGCCTTGCGCTCCAACGCCAACCCCGTCTCCAACGGCGCATCCATCCCCGCCAGAATCACCTCCCTTGATCTGCTCCGCCGCCAGCGCCGGCATCGCTGCGATTACCCGCGCCAACTCCAGCGCATGGGCCTGCACCTGGTCATCCTCCACCAGGTCGCTGACCAACCCCGCCACCCAGGCTTCCTCGGCACTGATCGGCTGCCCGGTCAGTGCCATGCGCATGGCCTTGACCTTGCCCACCGCCCGCACTAACCGCTGGGTGCCGCCAATGCCCGGCATGATGCCGATGCGAATCTCTGGCTGGCAGAACCGCGCGCCACGGCCGGCGACGATCAGGTCGGCCAGCATCGCCAGCTCGCAACCCCGCCATAGGCATAGCCGCACACGGCGGCGATCACAGGCTTGGGGCAATGCTGGATCGGCGCCCACACCCGCTCGGTGTGGCGCTGGTAGATATCGATCGGGCCCACGTCGGCCATGCTGCTGATGTCGCCGCCAGCGGCGAACACCTTGTCGCCACCGGTCAGCAGAATGCAGCGCACTTCAGGGTCCGCAGCCAGCTCGCTGAAGTACTGCGAAAGCAGCGCCTGCAACTCCAGGCTCAGGGCATTGGTGGCCTGTGGGCGGTTGAGCCGCAGCAACGCCACACCAGGCAGCGGGCGTTCGAGCAGAACCGGTGGAGCAGGGGTGTCAGGCATGGCATTCCTCGCAGGCGACAGGGCTGGTTACCCGCCAGTGTTGCCCCAGGCCTACCCCATTCATCGTCCGTTCAGACGAAGAATGGCCCACCCATAGCCTCTAGAGTCGACCGGGACAGCAAACCAAGGAGCATGCAATGGGGCTTGATTTCAGTGGCAAGGTGGTGCTCGTCACCGGTGGCAGCAAGGGCATCGGTGCAGGTATTGCCGAGGGCTTTCTGGCGGCCGGGGCGCAGGTCATCGTCTGTGCCCGCAGCGCACACCGAGCAGCTGCCGAGCGTGGACGGGCGCAGCGCGGTGTTCATCGCCACCGACGTGCGCGACGGCGATTCGCTGCAGGCGCTGTTCGACACCATCGAACGTGACTTCGGCCGCCTCGACGTGCTGATCAACAACGCCGGTGGCAGCCCTTCGGCAGTCGCCGCCACGGCCTCGCCGCGCTTTCACGAGAGCATCCTGCGCCTGAACCTCATCGCCCCGCTCAATGCCGCGCAACACGCCAACCGGCTGATGCAGGGCCAGGCGCAGGGCGGTTGCATCGTCTTCATCGGCAGCATCAGTGCCTTGCGCGCATCGCCTGGCACCGCCGCCTATGGTGCGGCCAAGGCCGGGGTGCTGGCGCTGGTGCAATCGCTGGCGGTGGAGTGGGCGCCCAAGGTGCGCGTGGTCGCGGTCAGCCCAGGCCTGGTGCTGACCGACCAGGCCCACCTGCATTACGGCAGCGAACAGGGCATCGCCGCCGTCAGTGCTGGTATTCCGGCCGGGCGCATGGCCGCTGCCAGCGATATCGCCAATGCCTGCTTGTACATCGCCTCACCGCTGGCCAGCTATGCCAGCGGCTGCAACCTGCTGCTGCATGGCGGCGGCGAGCGCCCGGCGTTTCTCGACGCGGCGCAGGTTCAACCCACCTGATCGACCACCCAGCGGTGGCCGCATCGGCTCGCCGCCCTCACGCTGAAGGAGACGACTTTGGCTGATCCACAATTGCTATCCAGTGTGCGCGCCCTGGTGGGCCGCGAATATGGCCGGGTGTATGCCTGGGATGCGGTCAACGCGCCGATGATCCGCCAGTGGTGCGAGATCATGGGCATCGACAACCCGCTCTACACCGACGCGGCCTTCGCCCAGAGCAGCCCCTACGAGGAACTGATCGCCCCGCCGGCCATGCTCCAGGTGTGGACCATGGAAGGGCTGCACGCCAACAACTACCCACCAGGCTCCACCGACCAGAACCCCTACGAAGTGCTCAAGCTGATCGAGGAATACGGCTACGCCTCGGTGGTGGCGGTGAACTCCGAGCTGAGCTTCACCCGCCCGGTGCGGCTGGGTGAAAAGCTTTACTACACCACGCGCCTGGATGCGGTCGGCGACGAGAAGACCACCGCCCTGGGCACCGGTTTCTTCGTCACCCTGGTGATGAGCCACTTCGTCAAGAAGCCCGAAGGCGACGAGCCGGTGGGTGAGCTGTTGTTCCGGGTGTTCAAGTTCCGCCCGGCCAACGCACAGCCGGCAGCCAAGCCCCAGGCCCCGGCGGCGCCGGTCAAGGCCAAGCGGCCGATGCCCGGGTCAGCGACGACACCCGGTTCTTCTGGGAAGGCTGCGCCGAAGGCAAGCTGCTGATTCAGCGCTGCAGCGCCTGCGCGACCCTGCGCCACCCGCCTGCGCCGGTGTGCATGCAGTGCCACAGCTTCGAATGGGACACCGTGCAAGCCAGCGGGCGCGCCAGCCTGTACTCCTTCGTGGTGATGCATTACCCAGAAGTGCCGCCTTTCGATCACCCCAACCCCATCGGCCTGATCGAGCTGGAAGAGGGCGTGCGCCTGATTGCCGGGTTGGTCGGCGTGCAGCGCGAGCAACTGCAGATCGGCCAGCGCCTGGAGGTGACGTTCGAAACCTTCGACGAACAATTGACCCTGCCGTTGTTCCGGCCTGTGGTCGAGTAGGAGGGCGACAGCATGGATTTCGAATTGAGCGAAGACCAGCGCGCCATCGAGCAGATGGCCGACAGCCTGTTCAGCGACCACTGCCACGATGACTACCTGCGCCAGTGGGACACCGCAGGCAAGGCGATGATGGCGCCGCTGTGGGCGCTGTGCCTGGAAACCGGCCTGCATGCGCTGGCCATTCCCGAGCGCGAAGGTGGCGGCGGCCTGGGCATGACCGAGCTGATGCTGGTGCTGCAGGCCCAGGGCCGCAGCCTTGCCCAGGTGCCGCTGTGGCGGCATCAGCTGGCGGCCGCGACCTTGGCGACCTTTGCCCTGGGTGACGCCGCCGAGCTGGCGGCCAAGGCTGCCCGTGGCGAGGTGCTGTTGAGCCTGTCCCTGGATGGCCTCAGCGCAGCCCATGGCATCGAGCTGAGCGCCAGCGCCTGTGCCGAAGGCTGGCGGGTCGATGGCCGTGTCGCCGCATTGGCCCTGGGCGGGCAGGCGCAGGCCGCGCTGGTGCCAGTGCGGGTGGATGACCAGGTGCGCCTGCTGCTGCTTGACCTCGGCGCAGCTGCAATGAGGCGCGAGGCCGGTGTGCTTACCCACGGCGAAGCTATTGCCGATCTTCACGTGGAGGGGCTGCAAGTTACCGCCGACCGCGTTCTGCCAGCCGCCGCCCTGGCCTGGCTGGAACCACGCGCCATCGCCGCCCTGGCCGCCTTGCAGCTGGGCGTCAGCGCCGAGCACATCCGCCGCACCGTCGACTATGCGGGCGAGCGGCGCAGCAGTTCGAGCGGCGTATCGGCAGCTTCCAGGCGGTGCAGATGAGCATGGCCGACGCCCATATCGCCCTGGAAACCCTGCGCAGCACCTTGTGGCAGCTGTGTTACCGCCTGGACGCCGGCCTGCCGGCACCTTCCGAGGCATTGGCCACGGCGTACCTGGCATGTGAAGCGGGGCACCGCATCGGCCACGTCGCCCAGCACGTGCATGGCGGCATTGGCGTCGACCTGACGTACCCGATTCACCGTTATCTCTACTGGAGCCGCGCCCTGGGAATTGCCCTGGGTGGTGCGGCGGCCTGCCTGGAACGGCTCGGCGACTGGCTGAGCGACAACGACAAGCTGGGATGGAAATATGACCTCGAAGAACACCAAGCGCTTTGAAGACGTGCGCCCAGGCGAAGCCTTGCCGACGCTTGAGGTGCCGATCACCGTGGCATTGATCGCGGGCGGGGCGATTGCCACGCGCGACTACTTCCCCGGCCACCACGACCTGGATGCCGCCCGTGAACTGGGTTCGCCCCATGTGTTCATGAACATCCTCACCACCAATGGCCTGGTGCAGCGTTTCGTCGAAGCCTGGGCCGGCCCGCTGGCTCGCTTCACCTCGCTGAAGATCAAGCTAGGCGTGCCCAACTACCCAGGCGACTGCATGACCTTCAACGGCCAGGTAACCCGCCAGGACCCCGAAACCCGCGAAGTGGAAGTCACCCTGAGCGGCAAGAACTCCATGGGCAACCACGTGACCGGCACGGTCGCGCTGGTGCTGCCATGACCACCGGAGGCAGTTGCATGACCAACCTGTCGATTTCCGGGCGCGCCGCTATTGTCGGGCTGGGCGCGACCGAATTCTCCAAGAACTCCGGGCGCACCGAGCTGCGCCTGGCCCTGGAAGCCACCCTTGAGGCACTGCGCGACGCCGGTATCGACCCGTCCGAAGTCGAGGGCTTCAGCTCGTATTCGGTGGACAAGGTGCCGGAATACGAAATTGCCCGCCTGCTGGGCTGCAAGGACGTGAAGTTCTTCTCGCAGATTCCCCACGGCGGCGGCGCGGCCTGTGCGCCGGTGATGCATGCGGCCATGGCGGTGGCCACGGGCGTGGCCAAGGTGGTGGTGGTGTACCGGGCGATGAACGAGCGTTCCTGGTACCGCTTCGGCACCGGCAGCTACGGCTTTGGCGCCACGCCGATCTTCGACAACGTCAACTACGGCTGGTACATGCCGCACGGCTTCCACACCCCGGCCGCCTGGGTGGGCATGTTCGCCCAGCGCTACATGCACACCTATGGCGCCACCTCCGAGGACTTCGGCCGCGTTGCGGTAGCTGCGCGGGATTTTGCCGCCAGCAACCCCAAGGCGTTCTTCCATGGCAAACCGATCACCCTGGAAGAACACCAGGCCTCGCGCTGGATCTGCGAGCCGTTGCACCTGCTGGACTGTTGCCAGGAGTCGGACGGCGCGGTGGCCATGGTCATCACCTCGGCCGAGCGCGCCCGCGACCTGAAGCAGAAACCGGTGACCATCAAGGCCGGCTCGCAAGGCATCACCAGCGGCCAGCAGAGCATGACCTCGTTCTACCGTGACGACATCACCGGGCTGCCAGAAATGGGCGTGGTCGCCAAAGAGCTGTATCGCCAGTCCGGCCTTGGCCCGGATGCCTTCCAGACAGCGGTGATCTACGACCACTTCACCCCGTTCGTGTTGCCGCAACTGGAAGAGTTCGGTTTCGCCCGACGTGGCGAGGCCAAGGAGTTCATTCGCGAAGGGCACCACGCCCGTGGCGGCAAGTTGCCGATCAACACCCACGGCGGGCAACTGGGCGAGGCCTACATCCATGGCATGAACGGCATTGCCGAAGCGGTGCGCCAGGTGCGTGGCACGGCGGTCAACCAGGTGGCGGACGTCGAGAACGTGCTGGTGACCGCCGGCACCGGCGTGCCCACCAGCGGCCTGATTCTGGGCACGGCCTGAGGAGCGCAGCATGTTCGTCGATCTCACCCCCGAGCAACATGCGCTGCGCCGCACAGTGCGCGATTACTTCCAGGCCTTGATGACCCCGAGCTGCGCGAGCAACTGCGCGGCCAGGAGGGCGGCGAGTTGTACCGCAACACCGTGCGCCAGATGGGCCGCGACGGCTGGCTCGCGGTGGGCTGGCCCAAGGCCCACGGCGGCCAGGGCTATGCCGCCACCGAGCAGTTGATCTTCTTCGAAGAGGCCAACATCGCCGGGGCACCGCTGCCATTCGTGACCATCAGCACCGTTGGCCCGGCATTGATGGAGCATGGCAGCCCCGAACAGAAGGCGCGTTTTCTGCCGGGTATCGCCGCAGGCGAAATCATGTTCGCCATCGGCTACTCCGAACCCGATGCCGGCAGTGACCTGGCGGTACTCAGGACCAGCGCCCGGCTGGACGGCGATGCCTTCGTGGTCAACGGCAACAAGCTGTGGACCTCGGGCGCCGAATCGGCCGACTACATCTGGCTGGCCGCCCGCACCGACCCAAGCCAGGCACGGCACAAGGGGGTCGATCCTGATTCTCGACACCCAACTGCCGGGCTTCTCCAGCACTGTCATCCCCACCACCAGCAACCCGACCGCCGCCACCTACTACGACAACGTGCGCGTGCCCAAGGACATGCTGGTGGGAGAGCTGCACGGCGGCTGGAAGCTGATCACTGCCCAGCTCAACCACGAGCGCCTCGGGCTGGGTTCATGGTCGGACAAGGTCGCGGGGTTGTTCCGCAGGGTCTACCTGTGGGCCCGCGCCCGGGACGAGCACGGCCGCCGGGCCATGGACAAGGCCTGGGTGCGCAGCTCGCTGGCCGAGTGCTATGCGCGCCTCGAAGCCATGCGCCTGATCAACCTGCGCATTGCCGCCAACCTTGAGCGCGAGCACATGGACGTGGCGCTGAGTTCGACCACCAAGGTGTATGGCTCGGAGTCGGCCATCGAGATCCTGCGCAAGCTGTCGGCCATCGTCGGCGCCAATGGCGTGGTGCGCGGTGGTTCGGCTGCCGCCGTGCTGCACGGCGACCTGGAGTACGAGCTGCGCGCCTCGGTCACCGTGACCTTTGGCGGCGGCACCAACGAGATCCAGCGCGAGCTGATCGCCCAGTTCGGCCTGGGCATGCCGCGTACCCAGCGCTGAGGGCGCCACCGCGCCGTTCAGCCCTTCCAACGAAAGGCCCCTCCGGCACAGGCCGGAGCGGGGCCGAGGGTTGCATCTGATGAGTACGATCGAGCAATTCAGGCACGAGACCCGTGCCTGGCTGGAAGCCAACTGCCCGCCGTCCATGCGCGTCGCCATGGGCGAAGGCGATGTGGTGTGGGGCGCCAGCCAACCGCAGTTCCCCAATGACGATGCGCGCCTGTGGTTCGAGCGCATGCGCGACAAGCGCTGGTTCTGCCCGAGTGGCCGGAAGAATACGGCGGTGCCGGCCTGAGCGCCGAGCAGGTGGCGGTGCTGGAAAGCGAAATGCGCAGGCTGCGCTGCCGGCCGCCGCAAATCAACCTGGGTATCTGGATGCTCGGGCCGGTGCTGCTGGCCTACGGCAGCGAAGAACAGAAGCGTACCTTGCTGCCGCCTATGGCTCGGGGTGAAGTGCGCTGGTGCCAGGGTTTCTCCGAGCCTAACGCCGGCTCTGATCTTGCCAGCTTGAAGATGGCGGCGCGGGACGCCGGTGATCATTTCGTGGTCGATGGCAGCAAGATCTGGACGTCCTACGGTGACAAGTCTGACTGGATGTATGCCCTGGTGCGCACCGACTTCCAGGCGCCGAAGCATGAAGGCATCAGCCTGATCGTCCTGGACATGCGCAGCCCTGGGGTGAAGGCCGTGCCGATCGACCTGATCAGCGGCAAGTCGGCGTTCTGCCAGGTGTTCTTCGACAACGTGAAAGTGCCCAAGAGCCAGCTGATCGGCCCGCTGAACGGTGGCTGGAACCTGGGCAAGTACTTGCTGCAGCACGAACGCAAGGCCATGTCGAAGTTCGGTGAATTCAGCCTGCCGTCGCATTTCGACCTGCTGGGCCTGCTGCGCGAGTACCTGCCGCAGCCGCGCAGCCAAGGCGAGCTGGCGCTGCAGGCGCGTGCCGTGGCGTGCGCCATGGATGAACACGCCTACGGCCTGACGGTGCAACGCATGGCCGAGGAGGGGCGCGGTGGCGACGACATCAGCGGGCTGATGGCGATCATGAAGCTGGTGCACACCGAGCAGGAACGCGACAAGTTCGAGGTGCTGCTCGATGTCATGGGTGGCCATGCCTTCGGCTGGCAACCCGAAGGCTTCAGCGCGCGCGAGCTGGCTGTGACCCGCGCCTGGCTGAACAGTTACGCCCTGACCATTTCCGGCGGTGCGTCGGAAGTGCAGCTCAATGTCATCGCCAAGCGCGTGCTTGGCCTGCCTGACGGCAAGAAAGGAGTGACAGCATGAACCTTCGCTACAACGAAGAACAACGCCTGCTGGCCGACAGCGCACGGGATTTTCTGGCGGCGCGTAGCCCGGTGGCGGCGCAGCGGCGGCTGCGTGACCAAGAGGTGGAAGCTGGCTTCGACCCGCAGGTATGGCGCGATGCGGTGGAACTGGGCTGGAGCGCGATTCCGTTTCCCGAGCAACTGGGCGGGCTGGACTTCGGTTGCATGGGCCTGGGCCCGGTGTTCGAGGCCATTGGCCAGAACCTTGCGCCAACGCCGTTGCTGTCGAGCGTGGTGCTGGCAGGCTCGCTGCTGCACCTGGCAGGTTCCGCGCAGCAGCAGGGCGATTGGTTGCAGGCACTGATCAAGGGGCAGCGGCGGCTGGCCCTGGCGGTGGATGAGCGAGCCCGCCACCAGCCGCGTGACATCGCCCTGGCGGCGGTGGCCGACGGCGACGGTTACCGCTTGCATGGCGAAAAGTTCTGGGTGGTCGATGGCGTGGGTGCCGATGGCTACGTGGTGGCGGCGCGCACCGCCGGGCAGCCTGGCGAAGCCCAAGGCATCAGCCTGTTCCTGGTGCCAGCCGATGCCCCCGGGGTGCAGTGCAGCCCGCTGCCGTTGATTGACTCGCGCAACTGCGGGCGCTTGCGTCTGGACCAGGTATGCCTGGGCAGCGAAGCACTGCTGGGAACGCTGAACGAGGGCTGGGGCGCACTGGATGCTGCACTGGACCGTGGCCGCGCCTGCGTTGCGGCAGAGCTGCTGGGCGCTGCTGAGCAGCTGTTCCAGACCACCCTCGAATACCTCAAGACCCGCGTGCAGTTCGACGTGCCGATCGGCTCGTTCCAGGCCCTGCAGCACCGGGCCGCACAGTTGTATGTCGACCTGGCGCTGGCGCGCAGCGCGGTGATGGCCGGCATGGCGGCACTGGATGACGGCGAGCTGGACGAGGCCCGCCGTGGCCGCCTGGTCAGCCTGGCCAAGTGGAAGGCCGGCGACACCGCGCTGAAGGTGGCCAACGAGGCGGTGCAGATGCACGGCGGCATCGGGGTGACCGATGAACTGGATGTGGGCCTGTACCTGAAGCGGGTACGGGTGGCACAGGCCTGCCTGGGCGACCGTGACTTCCACTGCGAGCGCTACGCGGCACTCGATGCGGCCTGCGCCTGACCCCACCGTTGGAGAGCCTTGATGAGCATTGAACGCTGGCGTGAAGCCTGGCAGCAGCTGATTGCACCAGGCGCGCCTTTTGAAGTGATCACCCCGGCCGATGGCGGCCCGCGCTACTTCCGCCACGCGGCGCGCAACCTGGTGCAGGTCATTGATGCGGGCCGGGTGCATGGCGACAAGGAGTTCGTCGTCTGGCAGCAGCAGCGGCTTTCCTTTGCCGCTTATTTTGACGCGGTCGACCGGCTGGCCGGGCAACTGGCCGGATGCCTGGGCCTGAAGCCGGGCGAGCGGGTCGCTATTGCCATGCGCAACCAGCCTGCGTGGCTGGTGGCTTTCGCGGCCATACAGCGTTGCGGCGCGGTGTGCGTGCCGCTCAACAGCTGGGGCCTGCGGGACGAGCTGTTGCATGGCGTTCAGGACAGCGGTGCGCGCTTGCTGTTCTGCGATGAAGCACGACTGGCGGTAATGGGGGATGACCTTGTGGCGGGTGAGCACACCTGCATCGTGGTCGGGTTGGCCCCTGAAACCGTATTGCCTGACTACATCCGGCGCTACGAAGACGTGCTGACGGTCGAGCCGGTTGCGCTTGAGGTGCCGGACATCGCGCCCGACGACCCAGCGCTGATTCTCTACACCTCGGGTACCACCAGCCGCGCCAAGGGCGTGTTGTCCAGCCATCGCGCCGTGTGCCAGGCGCTTGCCGCACTGGAGTTCCAGGGCGCGTTCTGCGCCATGAGCTCGCCGCAGCGAATCAGCGGCATGCTCGCCAGTGGTTTTGCGCCCACTTCGCTGATGGCGGTGCCGCTGTTCCATGTCAGTGGCCTGCATGCGCAGTTTCTGTCGGCCTTCCGTGGCGGCCGGCGCCTGTTGCTGATGTACAAGTGGGACGCCAGCCAGGCCCTGGACTTGATCCGCGATGAACGCTGCACCCAGTTCAATGGTGCGCCGGTGATGATGCAGCAACTGCTGGCGTCCCCGCGCTACGGCACGGATGACACGGCCAGCCTGTTCGGCCTGGGCCTGGGCGGTGGCGCTTCGTCGGCCGGCCTGCTGGCCGAGATGCTGGCCCGCAAGCCGCAGGTGATCGGTGGCAGCGGCTACGGCCTGACCGAGAGCAACGGTATTGGCGCGGCCATCGGTGGCGATGCGTTCGAATACCGGCCTGCCACGGCTGGCTGGCCATTGCCGATCGTCGAAGTGCGCATCGGCGATGACCCATTCAACCCCGAGCCGGCGGGCACCCCAGGGCTGATCTGGCTGCGTGCGCCGACGCTGATGCAAGGCTACTGGAACCTGCCCGAAGCCAGTGCCGACAGCCTGCGCGAAGGGTGGCTCGACACCGGCGACCTGGGCTACCTGGACGACCAGGGCTTCCTGTGCATCAGCGGCCGGGTCAAGGACCTGATCAACCGTGGCGGCGAGAAGATTTCAGCGGTCGAGATCGAAACCTGCGTCAGCGACATGGCCGGCGTGCAAGAGGCGGCGGCCTTCGCCCTGGACGACCCGACGCTGGGCGAAGTGGTGGCGCTGGCGATTCATGGCAGCGCCGCCGAGTTGCCGTCGGTCGAACAGGTGAAAGGCTACATCGCCGCTCGTCTGGCCGCCTACAAAGTGCCGGCCCAGGTCTATCGCGTGCCGCAGCCGCTGCCACGCAATGCCACCGGCAAAGTGCTCAAGGCCGAACTCAAGGCAAGCCTGTGCGCCGGGTGATTTTTTAGTCTCTCCGGACGATGCCGGCTACCCCGGAAAAAGAACAATGAAGCCATACCAGAAGCCTTATCAGCGAAGGAGGCAGTACATGAAAACAACAAAAGGTGTGATGCTCGCAGCTGCTCTAACCGTCAACACCGGACTGGTGGTTGTCGCCCACGCGGCGGTACCACCCGACGAAGCTGCCAGGCTCGGCAAGGACCTGACCTGCGTCGGGGCCGAGAAGGCCGGCAATGCCGAAGGCACCATCCCGCCGTACACCGGCAAGTACCTGGGTGAGGTGCCAGGCTGGAACCATGTGAAGTTCTCCGGTGACCAGCCGGTGGACCCATACGCCAACGAAAAGCCGATTCTGGTAATCACCGCGCAGAACATGGACCAGTACGCGGCGCATCTCACCGATGGGCAGAAGGCGCTGCTGAAGAAGTACCCCAGCAGCTACAAGATGAACATCTACCCAGGCCACCGCGACTTCCGCTACCCCGACTACGTGTGCCGCCGGGTCATGGACAATGCTCTGAATGCCAAGCTGGTGAACGACGGGTTGGGTATCGAAGGGTTGGGCCAGGTGCCGTTCCCGATTCCCAAGAACGGCATGGAAGTGCTGTGGAACCACCAGTTGCCGGCACGGGCCTACACCGAAGAAAAATCTCCGACCTGGCCTCGGTACTGCCCAATGGCAGCATCGGCTGGGGCCGCGCCCATGCCCGCAACCTGTCCCAGGCCAACTCGCCGACGGTCGAACCCAAGACCTCGGACATGATCCAGGCGATGAGCTACAACACCACGCTCAAGCCGGCCCGTGACAATGGTGTGATCAGCATTGCCCACGAGCCGTACAACTTCGTCACCTCGGCGCGCCAGGCCTGGTCGTACAGCCCGTCGACCCGCCGTGTGCGGCAGATGCCTGGCTACGGCTACGACCAGCCGATGATCGGCACCAACGGCACCATGACGGTGGACGAAGACCGCCTGTTCAACGGCGCGCCAGAGCGCTACACCTGGAAACTGCTGGGCAAGCGCGAAATCTACAGCCCGGCCAATGCCTTCAAGGCCAATGCCGGCACCGTCAAGTACGCCGAACTGCTCACCCCCAACCACCCCAACCCGGAGTTCATGCGTTATGAGTTGCGGCGGGTGTGGGTGGTGGAGGCGGACCTGAAGGAAGGCTACCGCCACGTGTATGGCAAGCGTGTGCTGTTCATTGACGAAGACACCTGGAACGCAGTGATGGCCGACAACTACGATGCCCGTGGGCAGCTGTGGAAGCACGCCATGATCAACTACTACTACCACCCCGACATGAGCGGTTGGCAGGCCGGGTCGCAGTTCTTCATGGACCTGAACTCGGGGCAGTACACCGGTTACGGCATGACCAACGAGGCGAAGAAGGGGCCGATTCTGAACGAGAGCAAGTTCACGCCGGATATGTATACCGCGGATGCGGCGCGGCGATCGGGCGGTAAGGGTAGGTGGCCCGGCTTAGGTCGGGCTGGTGTGAAGGCCTGGCGGGAGACCGCTGGGCCTTTTTGTTTTTGGGGTGGGTAGTAGATGTTCGCCGAGAGAGATTCGGCGCCTGTGAGATCGAGCGCCGCCCGCGCGGCGCATCGCAGGCTTCGCCAGCTCCCACATCTGTTTCGGGCCAATAACGCCTGTTACAGGCGCGCTCGACCCCTTATTTGTTCGACGCGATATCCAGCCATGCGCCAAAGGGGGCGCGCGCGAATTTCACAGGAATAATTGGCCCGAAACAGATGTGGGAGCTGGCGAAGCCTGCGATGCGCCGCGCGGCGGCGCTCGATCTCACAGGCGCTACATCTCCTACGACCTACGACCTACGGCGCTCGATTTCACAGGCACTAAACCTCGTCCGACATGCGCTCAATCACACCGTCACAGCCCGAACACCCGCATCTTCACCCGCCACCCCCTTCATCCGTGCCCGATACCGGGGCAACGCCATCCCCAGGAACCCCGCCGCCAGCACCAGCACACTCACCGAAGCCGCCAACGCATAACGCAGCGATTCCCCCTGCAGGCTCGGCAGGAACAGGTCACTGAGCAAGCCGATCAACAAAGGCCCGATACCCACGCCCAGCAAGGTCATGGCCATGACGAACACCGCCGTGGCCTGGGCCAGGCGATGGGCCGGGAACAGGTGGGTGATCGCCCCCAGGCACGGCGTCGCCCACCACACGCCAAAGAAGCCGAACGCGCTGTAGAACAGAAACGCCTGCGGCACCGGCGTGTCACCGATATGGAAGGCAATGCCCTGCGGCCAGAGGAAATACGCCAGGGCAAAAGGAATGCTGAGCAGCGTGCCCAGCAACGGCACGCCTATCTGCCAGCCCACGTCGCGCCGGGCCAGGCGGTCGGTGAGCATGCCGCACACCAGGGTGCCGATGGTCGAGCCAGTGCCGCCCACCACACCCACCAGAAACCCCGCCTGCTGCATGTTCAGGCCGTGGGAGCGGATCAGGAAGCTCGGACTCCAGGTTCCGATGGCATAGCCGGCGATGGCCGCGGCGCCGCCCGTGAGCACCAGCCACACGAACGATGGCATGCGCATGAGCTCGGCCAGCGTGCGCCCCCAGCTTTCGCCAGGTGCGTCCACCGCTTGCCTGACCCGAACCGGTGCCGGCGCCCGTACCGTCAGCAACAGCAACAACCCAAGCGCAATGCCGGGCGCGCCAATCAGCAGGAACGCATAGCGCCAGCCATGGTGCTGGGCGATCCAGCCGCCCAGGCCCAGGCCGACGATGGCGCCCAGGCTCGAACCGAGCATCAGCACCGCCAGCGCGGTGGAGCGTCGGTTGGCCGGGTACAGGTCGGAAACCATGGCCACCGAAGGCGCGGTGCCGCCGGCTTCGCCAATGGCAACGCCAATGCGCGCCAACACCAGGGTGAAGAAACTGCCGGCCATGCCGCAGAGCATGGTCATCAGGCTCCAGGCCATGCAGGCGAAGGCAATCACCGGTTTGCGCCCGACGCGGTCGGCCAGGCGCCCCAGCGGCAGGCCGAACACGGTGTAGAACACGGCGAAGGTGACTCCGGACAGCAGGCCGATGCCGGTATCGGAGATACCGAATTCCTGCTTCACCGGCTCGATCAGGATCGCCATCAACTGGCGGTCGATGTAGTTGAAGACGTAGATGCTGGCCAGCACCAGCAGGGCGTAATGGGTACGCCAGGTCACAGGTGGGGATGCGTTCACTGCAAAGGCTCCGCTTCTTGTTTTAGGTGCGCACGATGCTCGACGGATCCTAGCGGTATTTCATCGTCTGTTCAGACCAGATTTTCCAGTGCCCACAAGGCTTGCCGACGGTTGGCGAGCCCCCTGCAAACCTAGTCTCGACGGACGATGTTTCGCACCTGCCCACGGTCAATCATTCAGCCCATATCCGGCGTTTCGCGCTCCCTGCGAGCCGGAAACAAGAAGACGTGAAGGAGCTGAGATGGACATCTTGTTCGAGCCTGTGCGCCTGGGCGAACTGCAACTGGCCAACCGCATCGTGATGGCCCCGATGACCCGCAGCCGCGCCGACGGCCACGCTGTGCCGGGCCGCGAAATGGTCGAGTACTACCGCCAGCGCGCCAGTGCCGGACTGATCGTCGCCGAAGGCACCGCACCATCGGCCAGTGGCCTGGGCTACTGCCGCACCCCGGGTATCTACAACCGCGAGCAGATCGCCGCCTGGCAGCAGGTGACCCGCGCCGTGCACGAGCGTGGCGGGCAGATCGTGCTGCAACTGATGCACGTGGGCCGCGCCGCCAGCCACCACAACAAGCCCGAAGGCGCGGCAACGGTGGCGCCGTCGCTGCTGCGTGCCCGTGTGCAGTTGTTCAGCGACGCCGCCGGCCTGGTCGACGCCGATATGCCAGAGGCGTTGAGCGCAGAAGGCATCGGCGAGGTGATCGGTGACTATCGCCAGGCTGCGCTCAACGCCCGTGAAGCCGGTTTCGATGGCGTCGAGCTGCACTGCACCAGCGGCTATCTGCCCATGCAGTTCATGGCTTCAGGCAGCAATCAGCGTACCGATGGTTACGGCGGCAACGCGCAGAACCGGGTGCGTTTCGCCAAGGAAGTGCTCGAAGCCATGGCCGCTGCCATCGGCGCAGGCCGGGTTGGCCTGCGCGTTTGCCCCGGCAACCCGTACAACGACATCGACGACCATGAGCCTGCACAAACCACCACTGCACTGTGCGCGGCGGTGGCGCCCTGGGCCTGGCCTACCTGCACATCATGCGCTCGCCACTGCCCGAGCTGGACGCCTTCGCCCTGGCGCGTGAACACGGCCCCCAGGGGTTGATTCTCAACGATGGGTTCGACGGTGACTCGGCCCGCGCCGCGCTGGAGGCAGGCGAGGGCGAGGCGGTCTCGTTCGGCCGCCACTTCATCGCCAACCCCGATTTGGTCGAGCGCCTGCGCCACCACCGGCCACTGGCCGGGTTCGACCGCAAGACGCTCTACACCCCCGGCGCCCGGGGATACAGCGACTACCCCAGCTGGCAAGACACAGCGGAGGTGGCGCAATGAGCCTGCCGCACAGTTTGAGCGCACTGCCACAAACCCCGTCAGCCGCGAACAGACCCAGGCGCTGCTCGACCTGCGCGCCGAGGCCAGCGGGCAGATCAAACCGCGTGACCACTACACCCTGGCCGACCGGCTGGAAGCGCAGGTGGCCCGTCATGCCGAGCGGCCATTCCTCATTTATGGCGAACAGATACTGAGCTACGCCGAAATCGACAGCCAGGCCAACCAGATGGCCCACACCGCGCAAGCCGCAGGCCTGCGGGCCGGTGATGTGTGCGCGATCCTGATGGAGAACCGCCCGGCGTTCTTCACCAGCTGGTTTGGCCTGGTCAAGCTTGGCGTGGTGGTGGCATTCATCAACACCCAAGTGTCAGGCAAGCCCCCTGCTGCATGCCTTGGAGACGACCGGGGCCAAGGCGCTGGTGGTCGGTGAGGAGTGCCTGGCCAACCTGCAGGCCACCGAAGGCCTGCCAGACCTGCCGCTGTGGCTGGTCAACGATCCTGAAAACCCCTGGGCCGGTGAATGGCCCGAGGGCCTCGACCGCCAGTTCGCAGACAACCTGGCCTGCGCGCCACGTTCCCCGTTCCCGCGTGAGCATCGTGCAGGGATCGAAGCCCAGGCACCGACGTTGCTGATCTTCACCTCCGGCACCACCGGCCTGCCCAAGGCCGCGCGCTACAGCCACATGCGCTGGCTGTCGTCGGGGATGTGATGGAGGTCACGCTCAATGCCAGCGTCGACGACGTGTTCTATTGCTGCCTGCCGCTGTACCACGGCGCCGCCGCCACCTCGGTGACCTCTACCGCGCTGCGGGCCGGGCAAGCATTGTGGTGCGGCGCAAGTTCAGCGTGCGCGAGTTCTGGAGCGACGTTACTCGCCACCGCATCAGCGTGTTCCAGTACATCGGCGAAATCTGCCGCTACCTGCTCAACCGCCCGGTGGTGGCCGGCGAGCGCGAGCACAGCCTGCGTTGCATGCTCGGTGCTGGCTTGTCGAGCGAGTCCTGGCAACGCTGGATCGAGCGCTTCGGGCCGATCCAGGTGTACGAGGGCTGGGGGGCGACTGAGGCCAACACCAACCTGATCAATGTCGACAATTACCTCGGTTCCTGTGGCCGGGTGCCGGACTGGAACCGCACCAACCTGCGCCTGGTGCGCTTCGACGTCGAGAACGACTGCCACCCGCGTGACGAGAACGGCTTCTACCAGCTGTGCGAGGTCGGTGAGGTGGGCGAGGCCATGGGCTTCATCGTCGACCACCCAGACATCGGTGGTGGCCGTTTCGAGGGCTACACCAGCGCTGCGGCCACCGAAAGCAAGATCCGCCGCAACGTGCTGCGCGAGGGCGATGCCTGGTGGAGCTCGGGCGACCTGCTGCGCCAGGACGCCGATGGCTATTGCTACTTCGTCGACCGCATCGGCGACACCTTCCGCTGGAAAAGCGAGAACGTCTCCACCCAGGAAGTGGCCGACGCCCTGAGTGATTTGCCAGGCCTGGAACTGATCAACATCTACGGCGTGCAGGTGCCGCAGCACGAGGGCAGGGCAGGCATGGCTGCGGTGCTGATGCAGGCTGGCCAGGCCTTCGACCCGCAGGCCTTCTACCGTCTGACCGAAGCCCGCCTGCCGCGCTACGCCGCACCGGTGTTCGTGCGGGTGAGCGCGGCGGCAGACCTGACCAGCACCTTCAAGCTGCGCAAGGTCGACTTGCAGCGCCAGGGCTATTGCCCGGCCGCCTGCGCCGACCCGCTGTTCATCCGCGACGAGCTGAACCAGACCTACCAGCCGTATTCGCCGCAGGTGCTCGACCAGGTGGGCCTGCCAGCCTTCGTCGGTGGCCAACATGGCTAAGCGCGACGGCAACGGCCACGAACTGTACGCCGGCTTGCGCTTCCCCGGCCGCAGGTGCCGGACAGCGGCCAGGTGCGCGAGGTGGCGGACGGCGTTTGGTGGCTGCGCATGCCGCTGCCGTTTCGCCTGGACCACATCAACCTGTACCTGCTGCGCCATGACAGCGGCTGGGTGGTGGTGGACACGGGCATGAACACCGTGCAGTCCGTGAAGTGTGGGAGCAGGTGTTCGAGCAAGTGTTCGCCGGCCAGCCCGTGTTGGCGGTGATCTGCACCCATTACCACTCCGACCATGCCGGCGTCGCCGGCTGGCTGGCCGAGCGTTTCCGCTGCCCGGTGTACATGACCGCCGCCGAGTACCGCTCGCTGTACGTCGCGGTACCGGCCGAGCAGCCGCCGGGCTGGGACTTCATCGATTTCTACCGCAAGGCCGGCTTCAGCGACGAGCAGGCGGGTGAGCTGTACCGGGTTATCCAGAACGGCCATTTCCGCCCGCTGCACTTCAACAGCTACCGGCGCCTGCAAGACGGCGACCGGCTGCGCATCGGTGCCCGGCAATGGCGTGTGGTGATCGGCCGTGGCCATTCCCCGAGCACGCCTGCCTGTATGCCGAGGACGGCAGCTTGCTGATCGCTGGCGACCAGGTGCTGCCGCGCATCACCCCGACGGTGGGCGTGCATGCCACCGAGCCCGAGGCCAACCCGCTGGGTGAATGGCTGGCCTCGCTCGAACACCTGCGCAGCCTGCCGGACAGCGTGCTGGTGCTGCCCGCCCACGAGCGGCCGTTCTACAACCTGCATACCCGCCTGGACCAGCTTCACGCCCATCACCAGGCGCAGCTGGCCCGGTTGCTGGCCAGTTGCGACGAGCCGCGCAGCGCGCTCGAGCTGATGGCCGTGCTGTTCCCAGGCTTTCCGGTCGTTTCGACGAACTGATGGCCCTTGGCGAAACGTTGGCCCATGCCAACTACCTCATGGCCGAAGGGCTGCTCATCCGCGAACACCATCAGGCGCACTACCGCTATCGGCGTGCCCTGCAGGTGAGTGCGGACGGGGCGGCGCCCGGCCCGATGGCAACGTTGCACATTCCAGGCGACCAGCCGGTTGCCTGACAGGAGAGTCCGTGTGATCGACAAGAACAACAACAACGGTACTGCCCTTGCTTGCCGCAGCTTCCAGCTTGCCAGCCTGGCGGCGGCGATTGCGCTGGCGTCCACGCCGGCCTGGTCCGGGAAACCATCGAGTTCGACAATGGCGCGACCATCGACTGGTCGGTGACCACCAGCTACGGCGTCGGGGTGCGCCTGGGCAAGCCCAGTGACCGCCTGCTCGGGGTCAATGCCGATGACGCCAACCGCAACTTCAACGAAGGCAGCCTGACCACCAACCGCGTAGGCGCATTGGGCGAGATGATCCTGCGCATGGAAAATTACGGCGCCGTGGTGCGCGCCAGTACCTTCTACGATGACGTCTACCACCGCAAGAATGACAACGACTCGCCTGCCACCGTGAACAAGGACGGCGACAACGACAAGTTCACCAGCGATGCGCGCTACTACAGCGGTGGCCATGTACCCGCCTGCTGGACGCCTACGTGTTCGGCGGCTGGCGCTCGACAACGACTCGATGCTTGACGTCAAGGCCGGGCGGCATATCGAGTCCTGGGGCGAAAGCCTGTATTACCCCGGCGTCAACGGTGTGCAAAACCCGTCGGATGCGGTGAAGGCCGCGCAGCCAGGGGTAGAGGTCAAGGAAGTGCTGCTGCCGGTGGGGCAGGTGTCGGCCTCGTACCGCCTGAACCCGCAGTTCACCCTCGGCGGTTACATCCAGTACGAATGGAAGGGCACCGAACTGGCGCCGGTAGGCAGCTACCTGTCGAGCACCGATGTGATCGGGCCGGGCCGCGAGTTCCTGATCACGCCGACCGGCAACGTGCCTTACCGTGGCACCGACGAGCCACGCGACAGCGGCCAATGGGGCGTGCAGCTGCGCTACCGGCCGGTGCCGGCCCTGGAACTGTCGCTGTTCCATGTCAACTACCACGACAAGAACCCGGCCACCGCGCAGGTAGGCTACAGCGCGGTACCCATCGGTGGCGGCCTGAACGCCTTCGCTGCCAACGGCTACCGGGTGAAGTACTTCGAAGACATCAAGCTCACCGGCATCAGCGCCTCGACCAAGCTCGGCGAAACCCAGATCGGTGCCGAGTGGTCGTACCGCGACGGTGCGCCAGTGATGGTCAACACCGGCCTTGGGCCGACACCGGCCAAGGGCAAGGGCCAGCAGTTCCAGCTCTCGGCAATGCGGGTGCTGGGCGACCGGCCGTGGGCCAGCCAGACCACCCTGACCGGCGAAATCATTCATGTGCGGGTGGACAGCGTCGACGCCACCTCCGCTGCCAGCAACCTGCAAGGCGTTGCGCTGCTGCCCAGCCTGGCGCCCTTGGTCGGAGCCTCCGATGACTACACCTACAAGACCGCTACTGGCTGGAAAAGCCGCGATGCCAGTGCCTACACCGTGGGCGCATCGTTCAGTTATCCGGGGTTTTCCAGGGCTGGGATCTGGAAGTGCCAGTGCGCTTCTCCAATGTGTTCAGCGGCTCGACACCCATGGCCGGAAGCATCTCCGGCGTGCAGGGCGACCGACGCATCAGCGTAGGCACCACCTTCAAGTACCTGGGCAACCTGGAAGTCGGCCTGAACTACGTCGGCTACCTGGGTTCGCCTGACCCGATCAAGCGGCCGTACGCCGACCGCGACTACGCCACCTTCTCGATGAAATACACCTTCTGACCTGAACAACGCCGGGGCCTGCGGGCCCTGGAATGGAGGCACCATGGGGCTCAAAGGCCACGCTGCAATAGTGGGTACCGCGCAGTACAAACCGGAAAAGTACGCGACGGCACCAAAAATGTTCCACCTCGAACAGGTCGCCGACCTGGCCGCCCAGGCCCTGCGCGACGCCGGCCTGCAGGCCTCGGACCTCGATGGCCTGGTGATCAACGGCCCGCAGTTCCACGAAGCCTCGGTGTTCGTACCGGCCATGGCCGCCGAATACCTGGGTTTGCGGCTGAACTTCGCCGAAGTGGTCGATTTGGGCGGTTGCACCTCGGTGGGCATGGTCTGGCGCGCTGCCGCCGCCATCGAACTGGGCCTGTGCCAGGCTGTGCTGTGCGTGCTGCCGGCGCGCATGGCGCCGCTGGGGCCGGATGAAGACCCCAGCTGGATGGCCAGGGCCATGCGTTTCGGTGGCCACAGCACGGCGTTCGGCGCACCCGAGGCGGAGTTCGACCTGCCCTATGGCCACATGGGCCAGAACACCGGCTACGCCATGATCGCCCAGCGCTATGCCGCGCAGTACGGCTACGACCCCAAGGCGCTGGCCAAGATCGCCGTGGACCAGCGCACCAATGCCCAGGCCAACCCGCAGGCGATGTTCTTCGGTCAGCCGCTGACCGTCGAACAAGTGCTGGCCAGCCGCATGGTCGCCGACCCGCTGCACGTGCTGGAAATCGTCATGCCGGTGGCCGGCGGCGCCGCGATGATCATCGCCTCCAAGGAAGTGGCGGCCCGGCACGCAAGCGCCCGGCATTCATCACAGGCTTTGGCGAACACCTGGCCTTCAAGTCGCCGTCCTATGCCCAGGACATGCTGCACACGCCAATCGGCCCGGCATCGAGCCGCGCGTTCGCCATGGCCGGGCTGAAACCGACGGATGTGGATGCCGCGCAGATCTACGACTGCTACACCATCACCGCCTTGCTGACCCTGGAAGACGCCGGCTTCTGCGGCAAGGGCGAGGGCATGGCGTTCGTGCGCGAGCATGACCTGACCTGGCGTGGCGATTTCCCCATGAACACCACGGCGGCCAGCTCAGCTTCGGCCAGGCCGGCTCGGCCGGTGGTATGTCGCAGGTCATCGAGGCGGTCACGCAGATCGCCGGGACGGCTGGCGAGCGCCAGCTGCAACGCTGCGACAGCGTCTACGTCTCCGGGACCGGCGGCGTGATGAGCGAGCAGGGCGCATTGATCCTCCAGGAGCATAACCAGTATGTCCAACAACAAACCGATGCCCGTGGCGACCGAGATCTCCGCACCGTTCTGGGAGGGCCTGCAAGCCAGGCGGCTGCTGATTCAGCAATGCAATGCCTGCGCGCAGTGGCTGTTCTACCCGCGCCGGCACTGCCCGGCCTGCCTGGCCCATGACCTGAGCTGGCGCGAGGTGGCGGGGCAGGCGACCCTGTACAGCTACACCTTGACGCGCATTCCGACCCTGCCGGACTTCATCGACGAGATGCCGCAGAAATTGGCGGTGGTGGAGTTGGCCGAAGGGGTGCGCATCAATACCACCCTGGTTGGCTTGGACGAGGCGCAAATCCACGTAGGCATGCCGTTGCAGCCGGTGTTCGCACAGGTCGATGGCAAAGGCCGGCGGTTGCTGCGCTTTACCGGGCTGGAGCAGGACGTAAGCCGTCTAGAGGCCCTGGCGGTCGAGGAGGAAACAGCGCCACCAGAGCAAAACAGCCAGTTGCAGGTCGACTGCAACGACCAGGCGGCGTTGCAGGCGCTGGTCAGCGAGCAGTACAGCGACTGGAGCAACAGCGTGCTGGTGGACCAGGCCCTGATCGACGCCTTCGCCCAGCTGTCGGGCGACGACTACTGGATTCACACCGACCCCGAGCGCGCCCGGCGCAGCAGCCGTTTGGCGGCACCATCGCCCACGGCGCGCTGGTGCAGGTGCTGCAGTCGCGGTTGAAACTGGCGTTGGGCTTCGAGATCACCGGTTTTACCACGCAGATCAACTACGGCTCCGACCGCCTGCGCTTCCCGGCGCCGGTACCGGCCGGCTCGCGTATTCATGCCCGGGCGCGGGTCAAGGCGGTGGAGGTGCGCGAGCGGGGCACCCAGTTGACCCTGGAGATCAACACCCATGTGGTCGGTCAGGAGCGGCCTTCGGTGATCAATGACCTGGTGATTCTGTACCAGCGTTGATCGCTTTTGCTGGCCGGTTCTCATCCAACAAAAGCTATCGCATTGATTTGGTGAGGTAACCGTGGGAGCTGGCGAAGCCTGCGATCGAGCGCGAAGCGCTCGCAGCGACACGACGGTTGCCGCAGTGGGGGCCGCTGTGCGGCCCATCGCAGGCTGTCGCCAGCTCCCACGGCCGTGTGTGGCCGGGCTGTTCATCGATTCTTAAGCCATTTGGACGATGTTTCGCCAAGCCCTCCAGCCGACTATCCCACTACCCCTGCGGCCTTGCCCGCAGGCCCGGCGCCTGACAAGAACAAGAGGAATGGCTCCATGGCTTTTTTGTTCGTGTGTCACGATCAGGAGCGCTGCCCATGCGCTCGGTGATCGGCTATCTGGTCTGCCTGTTCGTTGGCCTGACCATCGTTTTCACCTTCCTTCCCCGCCCCGAGGCGGTGCCGGCCGATGAGCCGCTGCGCCCCGACCGGGTACAGATCAACGCCTTGCTCGATGTCGGCCGCCGCGTGCTGGCGGTGGGCGAGCGCGGCAGCATTCTGCTGAGCGATGACCAAGGCGGCAGCTGGCAGCAAGCCCAGGTTCAACCGCAACGCCAGGTCGCCCTGACCGCGCTGGTGGCGCTCGATGAGCAGCGCTTGCTTGCGGTGGGCCATGACGGTTGGATCCTGCGTTCGGAAGACGCAGGCCGGCAGTGGCGCGAGGTGCGTTACGACACCAGCTTGGGCGAGCCGCTGCTGGGCGTGTGGGCGGCCGGTGGCGAGCGGGTGCTGGCCTACGGCAGCTTCGGCAAGTTCTACCAGTCCGACGACGCCGGGCTGACCTGGCAACCCCTGGCGCTGGACATCGACAGCGCCCACCTCAATGGCATGGATGGCGGCGCCGATGGCCGGCGCATGCTGGTCGGCGAGCAGGGCCTGGTGCTGCGCAGCCAGGACGCGGGGACGCACTGGCAGACGCTGCCGGCGTTCTACAACGGTTCGCTGTTCGGCATCGTGCGCCTGACGGCCAACGACTGGGTGACCTATGGCATGCGCGGGCATGTGTTCGTCAGCCATGACTTCGGCGAGCACTGGCGCCAGGTGGAGATCGGCAATGCACTGCCGCTGTATGGCCATGCCCGGCTACCCGGTGGCGGGCTGGTGATTGTCGGCGCCGGCAGTTCGGTGGTGCGCCTGGACGCCCGCGGCGAGCTGGCAAGTGCCACGCGGGTGGCCGGGCGCGGCACCTTCACGTCGGCGGCAATGGTGGGTTCACGGCTGTTGCTGGGCGGTGAGCAAGGGGTTTTCGTTGAACCTGCGGGCAACCTTGCCACGCTGGGCAAATGAGGGGCGAGAGATGAACAAGGCTCAGACTCGAGTGGCGCGCTGCGTCGAGGCCACCGCCAACGGCTTGATGAACGGGCGCAAAGGCCTGTTGCTGCTGTTCGTGCTGCTGACATTGGGGCTGGGTTACAGCGCCACGCACACCCAGTTGGACCCAGGCTTCAACAAGCAGATTCCGGTGCGCCATGCGTACATGGTCAATTTCCTGCGGTTCAGCCAGTACTTCACCGGCGCCAACCGCTTCCTGGTCAGCGTGCGCTGGAAAGGCGAGGGCGACCTGTACAACCCGGAGTTTCTCGACACCCTGCGCAAGGTCACCGACGATGTGTTCTTCATCTCCGGGGTCAACCGCGCCAGTGTTACTTCGTTGTTCACCGCCAACGTGCGCTACATCGAAATCACCGAGGAAGGCTTCTATGGCGATGTGGTGGTGCCACCGCGCTTTAGTGGCAGCGCCGAAGACCTGGCCCAGGTGCGCAGCAACGCCGCCGCCTCCGGGCAGATTGGCCGGTTGCTGGCCAATGACCTGAAATCGGCGATGGTCCGCGCCGACCTGCAGGACATCGACCCACAGACCGGCAAGGCGGTGGACTACGCCGAGGTGGCCGAGCGGCTGGAGGCGATCCGGCACAAGTACGCCAGCGAGCATATCGAGATCAACATCGTCGGCTTCGCCAAGCTGGTGGGCGATGTGGTCGAAGGGCTGAACACGGTGATCGGCTTCTTCGTGATCGCCTTTGCCATCACCGCGCTGCTGCTGTGGCTGTACGCCCGCTCGTGGCGCCTGACCCTGGTGGCGCTGGTGGTGGCGTTGCTGCCGGTGGTGTGGTTGCTGGGGTTACTGCCGCTGCTGGGGCTGGGCATCGACCCGATGTCGATTCTGGTGCCGTTCCTGATCTTCTCCATCGGCGTGTCCCATGCGGTGCAGATGACCAACGCCTGGAAGCAGGATGTAGTGGCCGGCGCCGATTCGTTGCAGGCGGCGCGCACCGCCTTCTGCAAGATCTTCATTCCAGGCTCGCTGGCCCTGCTGATGAATGCCCTGGGCTTTGCCGTGATCATGCTGATCGACATCCCCATCGTGCATGAACTGGGGTGACCGCCTGCATCGGGGTGATGCTGATGATCATCACCAACAAGCTGATGCTGCCGATCATCCTGTCGTGGTTGCGTCTGGAGCCTGCATCCTTGCGCCAGGCCCAGGCCAGCCAGGGTGGGCGCCATCGCCTGTGGTGGCGGCTGTCGGCGCTGGCCGAACCTGGCCCTGCGCTGGTGGTGTTCAGTTTGAGCCTGGCGCTGTTGGTGGCAGGTGCCTGGAAGGCGCGGGAGCTGGCGGTGGGCGACATCGGCGCCGGTGCGCCGGAGTTGCGCGCCGATTCGCGCTACAACCAGGACAATGCCCGCATCATTGGCAGCTACTCGATTGGCCTGGACGTGATGTCGGTGTTCGTCGAGGTCAAGGGCATCGAGGAAGGGTGCCTGTCGCCGGAAGTGATGCGTGCGGTGGAAGCCTTCGACTTCCGCATGCGCGCTGTCAGCGGTGTGCAGTCGGTGCAGAGCGTGGCGGGCATGGGCAAGCGGGTGATTGCCGGCAACAACGAAGGCAACCCACGCTGGGCGGCCATTCCGGGGTCGTCCCGGGGCCTTAGCCAGGGCGCGCGGGCCTACATGCCCGATGATGGCCTGGTGACCGAAGGTTGCCAGCAGATGCAGATCCTGGTGTTCCTCACCGACCATGAAGGCGCCACCATCAGCCATGCCATCGGCGAAGCCCGGCGCATCATCGAGGACGTGCGCACGCCCAAGGTCGACTTCCTGCTGGCCGGGGGCAACGTCGGTGTGATGGCGGCCTCCAACGAGGCGGTCAAGCGCGCCGAAGTGATCATGCTGGCGGCGCTGTTCGGTTCGGTGGCGCTGTTCTGCTGGCTGACGTTCTTCTCGCTGCGGGCGGTGCTGTGCATCCTGGTGCCGCTGGCCATCGTCGCGATCCTGTGCAACGCCCTGATGGCGATGCTGGGCATTGGCCTGAAGGTTGCCACACTGCCGGTGATGGCGCTGGGGGTTGGCGTGGGTGTGGACTATGGAATTTACCTGTACGAGCGTATCCAGCACGAAATGGCCGACGGGGCGGACCTGCGCGAGGCGTTCTACCGCGCCATGTGCCAGCGCGGCACGGCTGCGGTGTTCACCGCGTTGACCATGTCCATTGGCGTGTGCACCTGGGCCTTCGCGCCGCTGAAGTTCCAGGCCGACATGGGCGTGCTGCTGTCGTTCATGTTCCTGGTCAACGTGCTTGGCGCGATTTTCCTGCTGCCGGCGCTGGCCGCCTGGTTCAACCGCGGCCGGCCGCTGGTGGCCAGGCAGGCGACGCCCGTGCGGCGCTGGCAGGAGAGCAACACTGACGCATCTGGTAACTAAAAATAAACTCGGTTGCACCTATTGTCGGCACCGGGGCCGCCAGCGAGACTGTGGCGCGGGCATGTGATGCAACGAAGGGGCTTCGAGCCCCCAAGCCGAAATTATAAAAATAACAAGGGAAGGCCCAAGCCTTACCCGAGCTAGGAGAAGACTGTGGACAAAGCTGTCTTGACCCATGAAGCACTGGCCGCCCTCGGCCTGAACCTTGCCGATTACGACCGCCTGGTCGGCGAGGTCTACGAAGGCGCTCTCGACCCCAAGTTGATGGCCCGGGCACTGACCAGCTTCCGCACCCTCTACGGGGCCAACTACGTCACCCTGATTCTGCGTGTACCCGACCAGCCCGACATGGGCGTGATGATCATTTCCGGTGATATCGAAGGGGCGGGCGATGTCAGCTACATGACCTACCCGCAGACCAACACGCCGTTCGCCAACCAGCCGCTCGACCATGTGTTCACCGTCGATGACATCATGACCTCGACCGAATGGGAGCACAGCGCCTACTTCAAGATGTTCTGCGGCCCGCAAGGGGTGTACCACGTGATGGGCGCCGACATCTCCACCCCGGACGGCGGCAAGTTGCGTTTTCGCATCACCCGCCCCAAGCATGCCCCCAATTTCTCGACCCATGACCGCGCGTTGTGCGCGATGTTCCTGCCCCACCTGCGCCGGGCGTTGCAGGTGCACAACCTGCTGGACCGCAGCGAGTCGCTGAGCGAGCTGTACTCCCAGGCCATCAGCCGCCTGTCGGTGGCCACGCTGGTGCTGGACGAAAGCGGCAGCGTGCTGCGGGTCAACCCGGTTGCCCAGGAGATTCTGGCCAACGCCGATGGCCTCAAGCTGGTGGGTGGGCGCCTGGAGGCGACCTACCCCAGTGACAACCGCGAGCTGCAGCGCCTGATCCGTGCTGCGTTCTCCCCGGATGCGCCGAAAAGCGCCGAAGCGATGTCGGTGACCCGGCCTTCGGGGCAGGTCAACCTGGGCCTGGTGGTGGAGTCGATTCCGTCACTGGACTGGGCCGAGGAAAAAGGCAAGCCGGCGGCGCTGGTGTATATCCGCGATGCGGCCAGCAAATCCCTGGCCAGCGACGTGGTGACCAAGCAGCTGTTCAACCTGACCCGCGCCGAAACCGCGCTGGCCATGGAGCTGGCCAACGGCCTTTCCCTGGAAGAAGCCGCCGAGGTGCTGAACATCCGCCGCAACACTGCACGTGCGCACCTGCGTTCAATCTTTTCCAAGACCGGTGTGCGTCGACAGACCGAGCTGGTGCGCATTCTGCTCAACAGCGTGGTGGCATTGGCAAGCCCAAGGTTGCGCTCAAGGCCGTCGACCGTCTGAAAGTCCCTCCACCCCAACTGGCGATGGCCGTCCCGCGTCGGGCCTGAAGTCAGTCATATCGCGCCGGTTTTAGTCCGCCAGGACGATGCCGGCGCGCGCAGGTCCTGCCGATACTGGGCCTTCCCATCATGGAGAATCACTATGTCTGTTACAGCTATCAGTGGCAGTGCCTCGGGCATTGGCGCGGCGGTCAGCGACGCGTTGCGTGCGGCAGGGCACGAGGTTATCGGCATCGACCGCAGCGACGCCGAGGTCATCGCCGACCTGTCCACCGCGCAAGGGCGCGAGGCGGCCATCGCCCAGGTGCTCGAGCTCAGTGGCGGTGTGCTCGACGGCCTGGTCTGTTGTGCCGGGGTTGGCGTGACCGCACCGTCCTGCGGGTTGATCGTTGCGGTGAACTATTTTGGCGTCAGCCAATTGCTCGATGGCTTGCAGGATGCACTGGCCCGTGGCCAGGCGCCGGCGGCCCTGGTGATTGGTTCGGTGGCGTCCACCCAGCCCGGTGCCGAGCAGCAGCCGATGACCGCGGCGATGCTGGAAGGCAACGAAGCGAAGGCACTGGCGTTAGCCAACGAACTGGGCCAGCCGCATGTGGCCTATGCCTGCTCCAAATACGCGGTGACCCACCAGGCCCGGCGCTTGGCGCCGGCCTGGGCCAAACGCGGCATTCGCCTGAACGTGGTGGCGCCGGGCGCGGTGGAGACGCCTTTGCACCAGGCTTCGCTGGACGACGCCCGGTTTGGCAAGGCGGTGCGTGAGTTCGTCGCGCCGCTGGGGCGTGCTGGTCGGCCCGATGAGATTGCTCAGTTGGTGGCGTTCCTGCAGTCCGGTCAGGCGGCTTTCATCCACGGCAGCGTGGTGTTCATCGATGGCGGCATGGACGCGATGGTGCGTGCGCCGCGTTTCTGACTAAGGACTTGGCATGAATAAAGTGGCATTCATTACCGGTGCCAGCCGTGGCATCGGTCGGGCGGCGGCATTGGCCTTCGCCCGGGCGGGTTATGACGTGGCGATCAGCGCCCGCACCCTGGAAGAAGGCGAGCAGCATCCACATGCCCTGCGCGATGCCAGTGGCGGCCCTTGACGGGCAGCCTCAACGGCACCGCCGAGGCGATCGCACCCTTGGGTGGCCGGGTGCTGGTGGTGCCGATGGACCTGCTCGACAGCGCCACCGCCGAACAGGCCTGCGCGACCGTGCTGGCCGAGTTCGGGCGGATCGATGTGCTGGTGAACAACGCGATCTACCAGGGCAATGACCTCAACTCAACGTTCATGGCGCTGCAGCCAGACACCCTGGAGCGGATGTTCAAGGGCTATATCCTCACCCCCTTCCTGCTGACCCAGGCGGTGGTGGAGCGGATGCTGGGGCAGGGCGGCGGGGTGGTGATCAACGTCACCTCCGGGGCGGGCGAAAGCGACCCGCCCGTGGCCGCCGACAAAGGTGGCTGGGGGTATGCGTATGGCGCAGGCAAGGCAGCGGTGTCGCGGCTGTCGGGCATGCTCTCGGTGGAGCTGGGCGAGCGCGGTATTCGCGCCTACACCCTCAACCCTGGGGTGGTGACCACCGAGGCGCTGAAGGCGACCATTGGCGAGAAGGGCGTGATTGCCTTGCGCGCCGGCAGTGCACCGCCCGAGGTGCCAGCGGCGGTGATGCTGTGGCTGGCCGAAGATGCGCGGGCGGTGGATTATCAGCGCCGGACCCCGGCTGCGCAGCCATTTGCGCTTGAGCATGGGATTGTGGCGGATTGGCGATAAAAATGGTTCTTCACGGAATGTTGGGAGGGGCTTCGAAGTGCCTGTCCTGGGTTTGTAGGTGATGCGTATATCGAGCGCCGCCCGCGCGCGCATCGCGAGCAAGGCTCGCTCCTACGTTTGTTTACGGCCAATAACGCCTGTGGAGGCGCGCGCGACCGCCTTGTGTGTACGACTCGATATCAAGCCATGCGCCAAGGCGTTCGCGCGCAAATCCCACAGGCCTAACTGGCCCGAAACAAACGTAGGAGCGAGCCTTGCTCGCGATGCGCCGCGCGGGCGGCGCTCGATCTGCAAAGCACCGAAAATGGTGTGGCAAGCCCAATAAAAATGCAGGTTTGAATCAACCTCTCCCACATGCAGCTGGCGACAGGCCCTTCAGTCAGGCGCGCAGGCGCGCCAGGGTCATCGCGGTGTCTTCGATCATGTCTTCCTGGCCGCCGACCATCCCGCGTCGGCCCATCTCCACCAGAATCTCCCGCGCCGACACGCCATACTTTTGCTCGGCGCGCTTGGCAAACAGCAGGAACGACCCGTAAACCCCGGCGTAGCCCATGGTCAGCGCATCGCGGTCGCTACGGATGGGGAAGTCCATGATTGGCACCACCAGGTCTTCGGCGACATCCTGGATGCCGAACACATCCACCCCGGTTTCGATGCCCATGCGCTTGCACACCGCCACCAGCACCTCCATCGGCGTATTCCCCGCCCCGGCGCCCAGGCCCGCGCAGGCAGCGTCGATGCGGCTGGCACCGGCGGCAATGGCGGCAATCGAGTTGGCCACGCCCATCGACAGGTTGTGGTGCCCATGGAAGCCGATTTCTGTCTCTGGCCGCAGCGCAGCACGCATGGCCGCAACGCGTTCGCTGACCTGGTGGGGCAGCAGGTAGCCGGCCGAGTCGGTCAGGTAGATGCAGTTGGCACCGAAGCTTTCCATCAACTTGCCCTGGGTAACCAACCCTTCGGGGCTGTTCATGTGCGCCATCATCAGGAAGCCGACGGTGTCCATGCCTAGGTGGCGGGCATAGGCGATATGCTGCTCGCTGACATCGGCCTCGGTGCAGTGGGTGGCCACGCGCAAGGTGCTGACGCCCAGTTCATGGGCCATTTTCAGGTGCTCGACGGTGCCGATGCCCGGCAGCAGCAGCGCCGACACCTTGGCCTGCTTCATCAGCGGAATCACCGCCGACAGGTATTCTTCGTCACTGTGTGCTGGAAAACCGTAGTTCACCGAGCTGCCACCCAGGCCATCGCCGTGGGTCACCTCGATCAGCGGCACGCCGGCGGCGTCGAGGCCACAGGCGATGCGCTGCATTTCATCCAGGCTGATCTGGTGGCGCTTGGGGTGCATGCCGTCGCGCAGGCACATGTCGTGTACGGTGATGCGTTTGCCAGTGAGGTCCATGGTCGGCTCCTTAGGCCAGTGCGTTAGGGGCAGGGCGCAGCACCAGTTCGCCCTTGAGGATTTCCTCGGCGAACAGTTCGGCGGTGCGCGCCGCGGCGGCGGTCATGATGTCGAGGTTGCCGGCGTAGCGCGGCAGGTAGTCGCCCAGGCCTTCGACTTCCATGAAAATCGATACCCGGTTGCCGTCGAACACCGGGCCGTTGACCAGTCGGTAACCCGGCACATAGCGCTGTACCTGCGCGATCATGGCGTCGATCGCGGCGCGGATGGCCGGCTGGTCGGGGGTGCCTTCGGTCAGGCAGTGCACGGTGTCGCGCATGATCAGCGGCGGCTCGGCCGGGTTGATGATGATGATCGCCTTGCCACGGCGGGCGCCGCCCACCTGTTCCACCGCGCCGGCGGTGGTGCGGGTGAATTCGTCGATGTTCTTGCGCGTGCCAGGACCGACCGATTTCGACGCGGCGGTGGCGATGATTTCGGCGTACTCCACCGGCTGCACGCTGGACACCGCGGCCACCAGCGGGATGGTCGCCTGGCCGCCGCAGGTGACCATGTTGACGTTCATCACGCCCAGGCCCAGGTTGGCCTTGAGGTTGACCGGTGGTACGCAGTAGGGGCCGATGGCCGCCGGGGTGAGGTCGATCATCAGCACGCCCAGGGCATTGAGCTTGCGTGAGTTCTCGGCGTGCACATAGGCAGAGGTGGCGTCGAAGGCGATCTGGATACGGTCTTCAAGCACATGCGCCAGCAACCCGTCGACGCCTTCGGCGGTGGTTTTCAGGCCCAATTCGCGGGCCCGCGCCAGGCCTTCGGAGCTGGCGTCGATGCCGACCATCCACACCGGTTCCAGCACCTCGCTGCGTTTTAGTTTGTACAAAAGGTCGGTGCCGATGTTGCCCGGCCCGATCAACGCACAGCGGATCTTGTTGCTCATGTCTAAGGCTCCAGGGGAAGGGGTCAGGGCACGAAGCGCAGGCTGGACTGGCCTAGCCCGCTCATGCTCAGGCTGATTCGGTCGCCAGCGGCTACCGGCACCAGGGGGCCAGGGCGCCGGAGAGGATGATTTCGCCACGGCGGAACGGGATACCCAGCTCGCCGAGGGTGTTGGCCAGCCAGGCCACCGCTGCGCAGGGGTGGCCCTGGACCGCCGAACCCAGGCCGCTGCCGGCCGGCTGGCCGTTCTTGAGCAGTTGCATCTCGACCCGGGCCAGGTCCAGCGAACGTGGGTCGACGCGTTGCGTACCCAAGGCGAACACGCCGCAGGAGGCGTTGTCGGCCACGGTGTCCTGGATGCGGATCTGCCAGGCGTCGATGCGTGAATCGACGATCTCGAAGCAGGGCATCACCCACTCGGTCGCGGCCAGCACGTCGTCGGCGCTGATGCCGGGGCCGTGCAGGTCTTCGCCCAGCACGAAGGCGATTTCACCCTCGGCACGGGGTTGGATGAGCTGGTGGGCCGAGAGGCTGACGTCGCTGCCGTCCTCGACCTGCATGGCGTCGGTCAGAAAACCGAAATCCGGTTGGTGGACATCGAGCATTTCCTGCACGGCGCGGCTGGTTACGCCGATCTTCTTGCCGATCACTCGCTCACCCAGTGCCTCGCGGCGCTGCAGGAAGGCCAGCGAGATGCGGTAGGCCTGGTCGAGAGTGATGGCCGGGTAGCGGCGGGTCAGCGGTGACAGGGTCTGGCGACCACGAAGGGCGTTGAACAGCTCGTCACCGAGCGCTGTGATCAGATGGGCGTCCATGACGGGGCTCTCTGCAGTAGGGAATAAAAAGGCCGGCTAGAGCGTGGTGAGCGCCGGCCTGAGAAAGGTGTCAGCCGACCCAGACGCTGGAATCGGCGCCGCCGTCGACGTCGATGATCTTGCCGGTGACCCAGGCGGAGGCGGGGCTGGCCAGGTACAGGGCGGCGGCGGCAATGTCTTCGGGGCTGCCCAGGCACTTGAGCGGGGTGTTGGCTTCCATGCTCTGGCGCATCGCGGCCGGCATCACGCCCTGCAACGCGGCGGTAAGCGTCGGGCCGGGGGCGACGGCGTTGACCCGCACCTGCGGCGCGAAGTCCTGGGCCAGCAGGCGGGTCAGGTGGCTGAGCCCGGCCTTGGCGGTGCCGTAGGCGCTGAAATGGCGCTGCGAGTAACGCGCCGCTACTGAGCTGATGTTGACGATGTTGCCGCCACCGGCCTCGCGCATCAGTGGCACGCACAGCTGGCAGAAGGCATAGGCGCTGGAGACGTTGAAACGCAGCACCTCGTCGAACTGCTCAGGGCTGAGGCTAAGCGGGTCGTTGGGGCCGCCACCGCCGACATTGTTGACCAGGTGGGTGATGCGGCCCAGGTGTTCGTGGCTGTGGCGGACCAGCGCCTGGCGCTGTTCGCTGTCGTTGACGTCGCAGGCAAAGGCCAGGGCATTGCGGCCCATGGCCCGGACTTCTTCGGCCACCGCCTGGACATCGTCCAGCGAACGGGCGGCGCAGACGACATCGGCGCCGGCTTCGGCATAGGCCAGGGCGATGGCGCGGCCGATGCCACGGCCACTGCCGGTGACGATGGCAACGCTGCCGTCGATACGGAATCGCTGCAGGATACTCATGGCTGTGCTTCCTCAGGGATGGGGATGCTGCCGACTATCGCTGGGTGGGCGGGGTTGGCATCGTCTTAATGGACTAGCGCGGTTTGGCGAAATTTGATCAGTGAATAACTGGTATTTCTGCCAGTAGCTGAGTGTCTCCAAGACATTGCATAGTGTGCCCAGCCGGGCCACCTCAGATAGTGGCACCACAGAGATGCATTTCTCTTTGCCCCATTGAACCCTCGGAGGCCCCATGGTCGTTGCAAAAAGCTCACGCCACTTCTACCAGCACAGCCGTGTTTCCACCGTACTTGATGGATCTGTGACACGGTCTGTTTTTCAGTGTAAGGGTAACCTGTTGGCGCAGTTCACATCGGGTGCGCAAGTATCGCGTTCGATCATGACGGTGAACGATTCCAACACCGTCATAAGCGAACTTGGACATGACAGCAAGGCGCAGTTCGCTTATACCCCCTATGGCCGACGCCCAGACCAGAACGAATCGTATAACCCCTTCGCGTTCAACGGTGAGCAGCTAGACACGATAACCGGCGGTTACTTGCTGGGCAATGGTTATCGCCTGTTTAGCCCCACGCTCAAGAGGTTCTGTAGCCCAGATAATCTAAGCCCGTTTGAGAAGGGTGGCTTGAACGCTTATGCGTACTGTTCGGGGACCCGGTAAATAGAATTGATCCCACGGGACAAGTACCCTTATTCCGGATTGGGCTATTGTTCACGGGAGTAGGAGCCGCGGCAGCAGGGGCAGCAGCAGTTGCATTCAAGGCAGCAAAGAAGGAGAGCGGCGTAGCTTTATTTGCTTTAGTCTCCGCAGCTTCGCTAGCTACAGGTTTAGCAGGTGCATTTTTGGGAAGCGGTGGTTTGTTATTTTTACGCGCTGCACGGCGATCGTATTTACTTCCTCAACTTCCAAGTCTAGACTCACGAAGTCTCTCGTTCTGGCTGCAAAGTGGTGCACATCAACGAAGATCGGCGATGGCCCAAGGTGGCCGGAATTTTGGCCCCAGCTCGCAGGCCGCAAGTCGTTCCCGGTCTATGCAAATGAACGTATTTAATCGTAATGGAAGAATTCCGGAAGTTAGTGGTAACGGTCTACCTCCTGCTTACGAGCCACCTCCTGATTACGATCAACTTCCTGCTAGCGTTTTACCAACTGTTGACGTTCCATCTACTACTTCCATCGAGGCTATGGACGTGAGACAAGGCTGACGAAAATCCATATGAAAAAAGAAGCTGTTGGCTGAGGCCAGTTACTTGTTCACGTAGTTCAGCGTGGGATACCCAGCACTGATGGGGGCAGTCTGCATTTTCAGCACCTGCACAGGCCTTTTCGTGGTCACGCCCGCTCCCACAGTGGCCACTGTTCTTTGCGCGACAGCGCAGCCCGGAAAGGGCTCGGTAATCTCCTCCAGGGTCTCGCCAAGGCTACCTACCACCCCCTAGTCCGCTTTGACGATGAATCCCGCCTCGCCCAACCCGATCATCGACCTCAACTCGCGCAGTGGCGCAGCGAGATCGGGAGAGATGAGTGATGCACAGCTTGCGAGAAAAGACCCAGGAAGAACTCGAACTGATCGAACGTGCGCGGCGCCTGGTGCCGCTGCTCAAGACACGCACGGCGCAGGCCGACCGTGACCAGCGGATCCCCGACCAGACCATCGAGGAATTGCAATCGACAGGTTTGCTGCGTGCCCTGCAACCCCGCGCTTTCGGCGGTTACGAGGTCGACCCGCGAACCTTCTTTGAAATCCAGATGATCCTCGCCGAGGGCTGCATGTCCACCGCCTGGGTGTATGGCGTGATGGGTGTGCACCCCTGGCAGGTGGCGCGCTACCCGGTCGAGGCCCAGCGCGAGGTCTGGGAGCAGGACCACAATGCGCTGATCTCTTCCACCTACATGCCGTCGGCCAAGGTCACCGTGGTGCCCGGCGGCTATCGCATCAGCGGGCGTTGGGGCTTCTCCAGCGGCAGCGAGCACTGCCAATGGGTGCTGCTGGGCGGCATCCTGCCGGCCGACGGCGACTTCGCCAGCGAACACGGCACCTTCCTGCTGCCGCGCGCCGACTACCGCATCGAACACAACTGGGACGTGCTGGGCCTGCGCGGCACCGGCAGTCATGACATCGTGGTCGAAGACGCCTTCGTGCCGGCTCACCGCGTGCAGCGCACCAACAACTGGCAGATCGAAGCCACCCCGGGGCGGCTGGTGAACACCAACCCGATCTACGCGATTCCGTTTGCCCAGGTGTTTTCCCGTGCGGTATCGACCTCGGCCATCGGCGCCTTGCAAGGGGCGATCAACACTTTCCGCGAGAACGCCGCCCAACACATCGGCAAGCATGGCGCGCGCACGGCCGATGACCCAGTCGCGCAAACCGCCGTGGCCGAGGCCGTGATCACTGTCGACTGCCTGAAACTGGTGCTCGAACGCAACTACGAACACCTCATGACCCTGGCCCGTGCCGGCGAATACCCCGACACCGAGACGCGCCTGCTGTACCGCTACCAGTCCTCGTACGTCACCAACATCTGTGCCGAGCGGGTCAGCGACTTGCTGCGCAGCATGGCAGCCTCGGGCTTTACAGCACCAACCCGGTGGCACGGCTGTTCCGCGACCTGCATCAGGCGCGTGGGCATATCGCCAACAACTTCACTACGGACGCAGCTTCGGCGCGGTGCAGCTGGGCCTGCCCAACCCGGACCCATTCGTATGACCGACTACCTAGCCTTGCGCGTGGCGCGGGTGGTCGAAGAGACCGCCGATGCCCGCTCCCTGGTGTTCGACGTGCCGGAGGCGCTCAGCGAGCGCTTTCGCTACCAGCCGGGGCAGTTTTTGACCTTGCGCGTGCCGTTCGACGGCGGCTGGCTGCCACGCTGCTATTCGCTGTCGAGCACGCCGCTGCTGGATGAACCGCTGCGGGTCACCATCAAGCGGGTACGCGACGGGCGCGCCTCAAACTGGTTGTGCGAAACGCTGCAGGAGGGCCAGACCCTGGAGGTGATGCCCCCGGCTGGGGTATTCGTGCCCCGCGACCTGCAGGGCGATTTGCTGCTGTTCGGTGGCGGCAGCGGCATCACGCCGGTGCTGTCGATTCTGCGTTCGGCGCTGCTGGCCGGGCAGGGGCGCATCCTGTTGATCTACGCCAACCGCGACGAGCAGTCGGTGATTTTCCGCGATGAGCTGCGCCAGCTGGCCACGGTGCACCCGCAACGCCTGCAGGTGGTGCACTGGCTCGACTCGCTGCAGGGTATTCCGGCGGTGGGCCAGCTGGCCGAGCTGGCGCGGCCGTTCATCGATGCCCAGGCCTTCATCTGCGGGCCGGGGCCGTTCATGGATGCTGCGGTCGAGGCACTGAAGAGCCTCGGCATGCCGCCTGCGCGGGTGCATGTGGAACGCTTCGTGTCGCTGCCTGGCGAGGGCGAAGCGTTGCCGGTCACCCACAGCGACGCCGCCGTGGCCGCGCAACTGGCGGTGCGCCTGGATGGCGAGGAGCACACCCTGGCCTGCGACAGCGGCGAAACCTTGCTCGACGCCATGCAGCGCGCCGGCCTCAACCCGCCGAGTGCCTGCCGGGTAGGGGGATGCGCCTCGTGCATGTGCACCCTTGAAAGCGGGGACGTCGAGTTGCTGCACAACGATGCCCTGGATGCCGACGAACTGGCCGAAGGCTGGATCCTGGCCTGCCAGGCCGTGCCGACCAGCCCCCACCTGCGTATCCGCTTTCCGGAGTGACGCCGATGAGCGAACCCTACATGAAACAAAGCCTGAACCAGACGCCAACCCATACCAGCATTGCCCGCCTGCTGTTCGACAGCGCACAGCGCTTCGCCGGCCACACCGCCATCGAGGAAAACGGCGAACGTCTGGATTACGCCGACCTGCCCGAGCGGGCCTTGCAGGTCACCCGAGGCCTCATGGCCCTTGGAATCCAGCCAGGCGACCGGGTCGGCGTGTGGGCGCCCAACAGCCGCGAGTGGATTCTCGCCGCCTTGGGTATCCACTGTGCCGGTGCGGTGCTGGTGCCGATCAACACCCGCATGAAGGGCGTCGAGGCGGCCGATGTACTGGCCCGCAGCTGCTGCCGGGTGCTATTCGTGCAGCAGCGTTTCCTGGACGTCGACTACCCCGCGTTGCTGGCGCCCCACCGTCCCTCGACTCTGGAGCACCAGGTGGTGTTCGGTTGCGATCAGGCACTGCCTGGCCAAGACCTGAGCTACACGCAGTTCCTGGTCGGCGCCGCGACCATCGAGAAACTTACCGCCCAGCGCCGCGCCTTGTGCATCGCGCCCGAAGCGGTCTGTGACCTGCTGTTCACTTCGGGCACCACCGGCAAGCCCAAGGGCGTGATGAGTGCCCACGGCCAGAACCTTCGCGCCTTCGGCGAGTACGTGCGGGTGCTGGGCCTGGGCCCGGGTGACCGTTACCTGATCGTCAACCCGTTCTTCCACGCCTTCGGCTACAAGGCCGGCTGGCTGACCTGCCTGATCGCCGGGGCGACCATCCTGCCCCATGCCGTGTTCGATGCCGAGGTGGTGTTCCAGCGCATTGCCCGTGAGCGGGTGACCGTGTTGCCGGGTGCACCAACCTTGTACCTGTCGTTGCTGGCCCACCCACGGCTGGCCGAAACCGACCTGTCGAGCCTGCGCGTTGCCGTCACCGGCTCGGCCAGCATTCCGCCGAGCCTGATCGAGCGCATGCGCAACGAGCTGGGCTTCAGCGTGGTGACCACCGCCTACGGCCTGACCGAATGCGGCGGCCTGGCGACCTTGTGCGACCCACGGGCGTCGGCCGAGGTGATCGCCAGCACCAGTGGCCGGCCATTGCCGGGCACCGAAGTGAGTATTCGCGACCCCGACAACCAAAGCCTGCCCCAGGGCCAGACCGGGGAAATCTGCCTGCGCGGCTTCCACATCATGCAGGGCTACTTCCAGGACCCGGCCGCCACCGCCGAGGCCATCGATGCCGAGGGTTGGCTGCACACCGGTGATGTCGGGCGTCTGGATGCGGACGGCAACCTGGCCATCACCGACCGCCTGAAGGACATGTACATCGTCGGCGGTTTCAACTGTTACCCCGCCGAGATCGAGGCGGCGCTGCTGGCCCACCCGGCCATCGCCCAGGTGGCGGTGATCGGCGTGGCCGATGCGCGCATGGGGGAGGTGGGCTGCGCCTGTGTGGTGCTGCGCGACGGGCGTCAGCTTAACGAGCAGGAGCTGATCGGCTGGAGCCGTGAGCGCATGGCCAACTACAAGGTGCCGCGCCAGGTGCGGTTCTTCAGCGCGCTGCCGTTGAACCCTTCGAACAAAGTGGCCAAGAACGACCTGCGAGCGGCGGTGGCCCAGGCCTGAGAGAGCCTTGGCGGTTTCACCAAACGGACGATGTGCGCCGGTACGCGGTGTTCCAGTCTGCCTGGGCACACCGCAACAATAACAACAAAGGAGAGCAGCATGTCTATGTCGAACCGGTTGGCGCACGGGGCAGCCAAGGGTTTTGGGGGCGCAGCTGGCTGGCCGTGGCCATTGGCCTGGCCAGTGGCGCGGCCAGTGCCGGGCCAACCCTGGAGCTGGGCGAGGACACCACCCTGGAGTCGTCGTTGACGGTCAACTACACCGCCTCGATGCGCACCGCCAAGCAGGCGAACCAGTACCTCAACGACATCAACAATGACGACGGCACGCGCAACTTCAAGCGCGGCTCGCTGATCACCAACCGGGTCAGCCTGTTCGGCGAATTGCGCCTGCGCCACGACAACGTCGGCGCGGTGCTGCGCGGCAGCCATTTCTACGATGACGTCTACCACCAGCGCAACGACAACGACTCGCCGCAGACGGTGAACAAGGTTGGCCGCAGCGATGGCTTCGTCGAGGACACCCGGCGCCTGAGCGGCAGCAGGGCGCGGCTGCTGGACGCCTATGTGTATGGCAACTACCAGCTGGGCGACACCCAGTATCTGTCGCTCAAGGCCGGCCGCCACCTGGTGGCCTGGGGCGAGAGCCTGTTCTGGGCGAACATCAGCCAGGGCCAGGCCCCGGTGGACGCCACCAAGTTCAACGTGCCCGGCACCGAAGCCAAGGATGCCTACCTGCCGGTGGGGCAGGTGTCGGCGTCCTGGTCGTTGAACGAAGACCTGGCGCTGGTGGGCTTCTACCAGTACGAATGGGAGAAGACCCAGCTCAACCCGGTGGGCGACTACTTCGGCAGCGATACCTTTGGCCCGGGGGCGGAGTTCTTCCGCCTCAACGCCGGGGTGATCGAAAGCCTGCCGGACAAGAGCTTTACCGGCGTCAACTATGCCGGCGAGGTCAAACCCGGGACAGCGGCCAGTGGGGCATGGGTGTGCGCTATCGCATCACCGAAAACACCGAGGTCGGCCTGTTCCACTACCGCTACCACGAGCGGGTTGGTTCACTGTTCTTCGACTTCACCGGGCAGACCCAGTACTCGTCGAATTCGCGGGTCAGCCAGCGTTCCAACACCAGCGTTGCGCCGTCTTACCGCATGGGCTACTTCGAGGATGTCGAGCTGACCGGGGTCAGCTTCAGCTCCAAGATCGGCGATGCGGTGCAGTATGCCGGCGACCTGAGCTACCGCGACGGTGCCTCGGTCTACCTCAACAACGGTGCACCCACCACCGGGCAGATCTGGCAAGGCAACCTCAACGCCTCGTACATCCTGGGCCCGAGCTTCCTGGCTCAGCAGACCACGTTCATGGGCGAGGTGGTGCATCAGCACATCGCCGGCGTCGACACCCTGGTGGTCACTGGCGGTGGCGCCGGAGTGGACGGCCGTTTCGACGAGTTCGAGTCCGACACCCAGACCCGCGGCTCGACCCTGCTGGGCGTGGGCGCCTACATGGATTACCCGTCCATCGCCAACGGCCTGGACCTGACCACCAAGGTGGTGTGGCAGCAGAACGTCGACGGCAGCGCCTACCAGGGCCTGGGGCGCGATGAAAAACGCCTGACCGTGGGCGGCGACTTCAAGTACCTGGGCAACTTCCAGGTGGGCCTGACCTATGTGGCCTACCTCAGTTCGCCAGATGTCGCCCAGGGCCGCCTGCTGGCGGACCGCGATTACGTGTCGTTCAACGCCAAGTACACCTTCTGAGTTTCATCCCTTTCCCGGCCAAGGCCTGCCAGCGGTGGGGCTGGCCGGGTTTTTCGAACAATAATCGAGGACACGGCCTGCCATGAACCCGAACACGCCTCCATCCCCATTCAGCCCGCTGCACATCGGCCCGCTGACGCTCAAGAACCGTTTTATCAAAGCCGCCACCAACGAAGGCATGAGCACCCAGGGCGTGCCTTCTCGGCAACTGGCCCAGCTGCACGCCAACCTGGCGGCCGGCGGCGTGGCGCTGACCACCGTGGCCTACTGCGCGGTCAGCCGTGACGGGCGTACGCTGCCCAATCAACTGATTCTGGAGCGCGAGAGCCTGCCGCACTTCAAGGCCCTGACCGACGCCGTGCACCGTGAGGGCGGCCTGGCCAGCGCGCAGATCACCCACGGTGGCTGCTTCACCTTCATCCGCGAGCGCTCCACGCCACGGCCGCTGTCGGCCAGTGGCGGCTTCAACAAGATCGGCATGATGAGCGGCATGTTCCGCAAACAGGCAATGAACGAAGCCGACATGCAGCAGGTAGTGCGTGATTTCGCCCAAGGTGCGCGCCTGGCCCGGGAAGCGGGTTTCGACGCGGTGGAGATCCACATGGGCCATGGCTACTTGCTCAGCCAGTTCATTTCGCCGTTGTACAACAAGCGCCGTGACCAGTACGGCGGCAGCCTGGAAAACCGCCTGCGCTTCCCGCGACGGGTGCTGCGTGCGGTGCTCGATGCCGTGGGCAAGGACCTGGCGGTGATCTGCAAGTACAGCATCACCGAGGGCGTACGTGCCGGCAACAGTGCCGATGACGGCGCCCGGATTGCCCAGATGCTGGAGCAGGAAGGCGCCCACCTGTTGGTGCTCAGTGCCGGGATGAACGCTGAATCGATCACCACCATGTTCGGCTCGTCCTTCCCCAAGGAAAACCGCGTGCAACAGAAGAACCCGGTGATTGCCCTGGCAATGGCGATACAACGGCGCATGGACCCGGTGGTGGAGTTTCGTGAGCTGTACCTGCTGGAGCATGCGCGCAAGGTGCGGGCGGCGGTGAAGATGCCGTTGGCGTACCTGGGTGGGGCCAAGAGCCTGGCAAGCATCGAGCAGGTGATGGCCGAGGGCTTTGACCTGGTGGCCATGGGGCGGGTGTTGATTGCCGAGAGCGACTATGTGAACAAGCTGGCGCGCGGGCAAAGCCGCAATTCGATTTGTACGGCGTGCAACCGTTGCGTGGCGATGATGTATACGCCTGGGGCACATCCTGTGTGCTGGGACGGCCGGGAGATGCAGCGTTGAACAGCCAGCCGGCTGGGGTGAGCTGGGCATTGGGTTGGCTGTGCTGGCCCTATCGCCGGCAAGCCGGCTCCCACATGGACCGCGCCGACCTCGAAATCATCGCTGTACCTGTGGGAGGGAGCTGGGCTTTTTGGGTTGGTTGTGATTATCGCTGTACCTGTGGGAGCTGGCTTGCCAGCGATGAGGCCGGTACAGGCAATACAAGACAGTCACTCCCACAGGGGTAACCCTGCCACTGTGGGAGCGGGTTTACCCGCGAAGAGGCCTGGTGCTCAACCGTGCTGCAGGAAATCCAGGCAGCTGCGGTTGAACAATTCACGGTGTTCCACCTGCACCCAATGCCCGCAGCGGTTGAGCACGATGAACCGCGCCTGGCGGGCGCCGTCGATGATGTACTGGGCGCCGCTCACCGGGTTGAAGTGGTCATCGCTGCCCCAGAAACCGAAAATCGGGCACTCGATCTCACCCAGCCGCGCGCGCATGTTCGGCACCATCATGGTGCTGAACAGGTTCTTCGGTTGCGTCACCGCTACCGCCACCCGCTCCAGCAGCAGCTCCTCCGGCAGGATCGAGTCATCGAACAGCTGCAGGCGCATCATGCTGCGCATTTCTTCAAGGCCAATGGGGCCGGCGTTGAACAGGCTGACCATGCGCACGATGCCAGGCATCTGGAAGTAGGTTTCGCGCTCTTCGACGCCGCCGGGTGCCAGCAGCACCAGGCGCTCCGGCAGTTGCGGGTATTTCAGCGCCAGGCCCAGGGCAATCGCGCCACCCAGCGAGTTGCCCAGGATAGTGCAGCGGGTGACGCCAATCTGGGCGAGCAGGGCCGCGACGCATTCGACGAAGAAGTCCAGTTCGTAGCGCACATCGTCGGGCTTGTCCGAGCGGCCAAACCCCGGCAGGTCGAGCAGGATGTTGCGGTAACCGGCCGCCGCCAGCACCGGGTAGTTGCCCTTGAAGTTGCTGAAGCCGCTGGCGCCAGGCCGCTGCCGTGCAGCCACAGCACCACCGGGCCGCTGCCTTCGTCCAGGTAGTGCAGGCGCAGGCCGTTGGGCAGGGTCGCGTAGTGCCCGGTGGGCAAGGGCAGGTCGACAGGTTGATTCATGCTGGTTCTCCACAGTAGGCAGGATCGAAGGCTGCATGCCGGGCAGGCCATCACGCCGCCTGAAGGGGAAAGCCAGGCCGGCCCGGCACACGCCAGTGGATCCTGTGCGGTGCGGGCGAACCTCACATCGTCCATTCAGACCAGGGGCGTTAGTCCTATCGGACGATGTTCGCCACCGGCTGGCGGCCAATGATGGTGCGTACTCACGGGTTTCAACCAAGGAGAACGCAATGAAACTGCAGAACAAAGTGGCTTTCGTTACCGGTGCCGGGCAAGGCATGGGCCAGGCCATCGTGCGCCGCTTCGTCGCCGAGGGCGCGAAGGTGGTGGCGGTGGATCTCAACCAGGCCGTGTTGGCCGCAGGGCTGGATGATTTGGGCGAGCAGGTGCTGGCGCTGGGCTGCAACGTGGCCGACGCGGCGTCCGTGGCCGATGCCATGGGGCAGGTCGAGGCGCGCTTCGGCGGCCTCGATATCGTGGTCAACAATGCCGGCGTCGGTGCGCTCGACAGCTTCCTGGAAACGCCCGACGACAGCTGGGCGCGGGTGCTTGGCGTGAACCTGGGCGGCACCTTCCTGTGCTGCCGCGAAGGCGCCAAGTTGATGGTCAAGGGCAAGCGCCAGGGCGTGCTGATCAATCTGTCGAGCACCGCCGCGCTGACCGGTGAGGGGCCGAGCCACTACTGCGCGTCGAAAGCCGCGGTGATGGGCCTGACCCGCTCGATCGCCCGCGAGCTGGCCGGGCAGGGTATTCGCGTAAACACCCTGGTACCCGGCCCGACCAACACCCCGATGATGGCCGGCATCCCTGACGAACACATGCAGGCGCTGCTGAAAAACGTGCCCCTGGGGCGCATGTGCGAAACCGACGAGATCGCCCGCGTGGCTGTGTTCCTGGCCAGTGACGATGCCAGTTTCATCACCGGCCAGAACATCGCCGTCAACGGCGGCATGGCCTTCATCTGACAGGAGAACAGCTGATGAGCAAACGACTGCAGGATAAGGTCGCCTTCGTCACCGGCGCAGGTTCGGGGATTGGTGAGGCGACGGCGCTGCGTTTCGCCGAAGAGGGCGCCCTGGTGGTGCTGTGCGGGCGCCGGGCGCAGCCGCTGGAAGGGGTCAAGGAGCGGATTCTGGCCGAGGGTGGCCGCGCCGAAGTGGCGGTGGCCGATGTCAGCGACGAACAGGCCTATGTCGCCGCGCTGCAGGCCACCGCGCAGCGCCACGGCCAGCTGGACATTCTGGTGAACAATGCCATGGCCTACACCTGGGGTGGCATCGACAGCATGAGCACGGCCGACTGGCACGCCAACTTCGCGACCACCGTCGACGGCACCTTCTGGGGCACCCGCACAGCGATGCAACTGATGCAGGGCAAAGGCGGCTCGATCGTCAATATCGCCTCTATCTGCGGGCTGTTCGGCACCGCCTGGATGGCCGGCTACTCGGCGGCCAAAGCGGCGGTGATCAACTTCAGCCGGGCCGCCGCCAGTGAAGGGGCGGCGCACAACATCCGCTGCAACGTGATCATCCCGGGCGTGGTCGACACACCCGCCACCGCAGGCATGCTCAGTGATGACAAAGCCCGCGCCAACACCGAGAAGGTCATTCCCATGCGCCGGGTGGGCCTGCCCGTGGAGCTGGCCAACGCCATTCTGTTCCTCGCCAGCGACGAGGCATCCTACGTGACCGGCGCGAGCCTGGCGGTAGACGGCGGGCGGGGTTCGGACCTGTACACGGTGTTGGAATGATGAACACCGACAATGCTTCGCTGCTGCAGCGCATCGACCGCCTGGAATCGCTGGATGCGATCCGCCAGCTGGCCGGCAAGTACGCGCTGGCCCTGGACATGCGCGACATGGACGCCATGGCCAACTGCTTCGCCGAGGATGTGCGGGTGGGCCGCGACAAATACGGCCGCGCGCACCTCAAAGCATGGCTGGACGAAACCATGCGCAAGCAGTTTCACGGCACGTCCCACCACCTGGGCCAGCACATCATCGAGTTCAGCGACCCGGACCACGCCACGGGGGTGGTGTATTCGAAGAACGAGCATGAAACCGGGCCGGAGTGGGTGATCATGCAGATGCTGTACTGGGATGATTACGAGCGGATCGACGGGCGCTGGTGCTTCGTCGCCGCTTGCCCTGCTACTGGTACGCCACTGACCTGAACAAGCCGCCGATTGGCGGGCTGAAGATGCGCTGGCCGGGGCGTGAGCCTTATGCCGGCAGCTTCCATGAGTTGTTCCCGTCGTGGGATGCGTTCTGGGCCCAGCGGCCGGACAAGGATGCGTTGCCGCAGATAGCGGAGCCTGCGCCGTTGGAAGGGTTCCTGGCGGGGTTGCGGCGGGGGCGGGGACCCGAAAATTCGGGTGCGCTGAGCTCTGCGGGCCAGCAGGTCTGGCCCTATCTGCCTCAAGCCCGTGGGAGCTGGCGAAGCCTGCGATGGACTGCAAAGCAGTCCCTGTATGCAGATGCGAGGGCTGATGCCCTCGATCGCAGGCTTCGCCAGCTCCCACAGGGGCCTTAACGAACTTTCGGCTCGCGCGGCATCCCCAGCGCCCGCTCGGCAATCACATTGCGCTGAATCTCGTTGCTCCCGCCGTAAATCGTGTCCGACCTGGTAAACAGAAACAACGATTGCAACCGGCTCAGCCCGTACGGCGCCGCGTCCAGCACCTCGGCCGCATCCCCCAGCACATCCATCGCCAGCTTGCCCAGCTCGGCATGCCAGGTCGACCAGGCCAGCTTGTAGATCATCGCTTCGCGGCTCAGGCTGCCGTCCTGCGGCCCGGACAGCATGCGCAGAGAGTTGTAGCGCAACACCTTGAGCCCCGACCAGGCCTGGGCGATGCGCTGGCGAAGCAGCGGGTCGCGTGAGGCACCATTGGCCTTGGCGATGCGCACCACTTCATCCAGCTCATTCTGGAACTGCATCTGCTGGCCCAGCGTCGACACGCCGCGCTCGAAACCGAGTAGCGCCATGGCGATCTTCCAGCCATCGCCCGGCTGGCCGACCAGGTTGTCCACCGAGGTCACGGCCTGGTCGAAGAACACTTCGTTGAATTCGCTGGTGCCGGTCAGTTGCTGGATGGGCTGCACGCGGATCTGTGCCTGGGCCATCGGCACCAGCAGGAACGACAACCCCTGGTGGCCAACACTGCCCGGCTCGGTGCGGGCCAGCACGAAGCACCAGTCGGCTTCGTGGGCCAGCGAGGTCCAGACTTTCTGGCCGCTGATCAACCAGTGTTCACCCTTGGCATCGAGGCGCGCACGGGTCTGTACGTTGGCAAGGTCCGAACCTGCGCCTGGCTCGGAATAGCCCTGGCACCAGAACTCACGGCCTTCGAGAATGCCCGGCAGCAAGCGTTGGCGTTGCTGGGGCGTACCGAACGCTGCCAGCGTCGGCCCGACAAGGCCTTCGCCTATATGGCCCATGCGCCCGGGGCCGCCGGCCCTGGCGTATTCTTCGTGGAAAATCACCTGTTGGCTGATGCTCAGGCCGCGCCCGCCGTCTTCGGGTTGCCAGCCCACGCCCACCCAGCCACCCGCGGCCAGCTCCCGCTCCCAGGCTTTGCGCTCTGCCGGGAAACTGTGCTCATCGCCTGGGCCACCGCGAAAGCGCAGGGGCGCGAATTCGCCCTGCAGATGGGCCGCCAGCCAGCTGGCGATTTCCTGGCGGAAGGCTTCGTCCGCACTGCTGAACCCGATTTTCATGCCTGTTCTCCGAACACATGCGCCGCCAGGCGCTCACGATGCCATGCCGGGGTGCCGAGCAATTGTTCGCTGGCCCTGGCGCGTTTGAAATAAAGGTGGGGGTCGTATTCCCAGGTGAAGCCGACGCCGCCGTGCAGTTGGATCGACTCGGCCGCACAGTGGAAGAAGACCTCGCTGCACTGGGCCTTGGCAGTGGCCGTGGCGGCCAACAACTCGCTGCGCACGGCCGGGTCGCCTTGCGGGGCGAGGTACTCGCGGGCTACGCAGGCGGCGTACCACACTGCCGAGCGTGCGCACTCGACCTGCAGCATCATGTCGGCGCAGCGGTGCTTGATGGCCTGGAAACTGGCGATCGGGCGGCCGAACTGGCGTCGCTCATTGATGTAGGCCAGGGTCAGGTCCAGTGCCTGCTGCGCACCGCCAAGCTGCTCGGCGGCCAGGCCGATGGCGGCGATGCGCTGGGCATCACGCAGCAACGGCCAGCCCTGGCCGACCGTGCAAAGCAGTTGCGCTTCGCTGGCTTGCACGTGGCGCAGTTCGATGCGCGCCAGGCGGCGGGTCTGGTCGAGGGTCGGCAGGGCGGTGCGAAGCAGGCCTGGTGTGTCGGCTGGCAGGGCGAACAGGCTGATGCCTTGTTCACCCTCGCTGCCGGGGCTGCGTGCGGCCACCAGCAACAGGTCGGCTTGCGCGCCATCGATCACTTGAGCGTGGGCGCCGCTCAGCAGGAAACCGTTGGCGTGGGCTTCGGCCTGAATGCCTATCTGCTCAGGCTCGAGGGTACAGGCGAGGGTGGCGTTGATTTCGCCGCTGCCGATTGCGCCCAGCCAGTGTTCCTTTAATGCAGGGTTATCGGCCAGCAACAGGGCCGGGGTGGCCAGGCAGGTGGTGGCGAACAGGGGCGAGCCAAGCAGAAAACGCCCGCACTGCTCCAGCAGCACGGCCAGCTCGACAAAGCCAAGGCCCATGCCGCCGTGGGCCTCGGGGACCATCAGCGCAGGCCAGAACAATTCCTGGCCGATACGCCGACTCAGCTCGGGGTCGTACTCATCGGCACGGCTCATGGACGCGCGTACCGCGTGGGTGTCGCTGGCCTGGGCAAGAAAGCGCTCGGCGCTGTCGCGGATCATCAACTGTTCTTCGGTGAAGGTGAATTCCATGGAGGCGTCTCGGTGCTGGGCGAAAGGGAGCCCGCGTGTAGGTCGGGGCTGCTTTGCAGCCCATCGCAGGCTTTGCCAGCTCCCACAGGAAAACAACTGCGGCGTGGTGTCGGTGGGAGCTGGCGAAGCCTGCGATGGGCCGCGCCGCGGCCCCTCTACAGACGGCACAACGAGCATAGGGAGCAGAGTCTTTTCGGCGAATCATTGAAACGGACTAGGCCACCCGCCCGCAGCGGCCCACAAGGTGCGTAGTCTCAACGGACGATGAGCCCCGCCACCGCGCTTTGCACAATGTTCCCCAGGCAACGATTTGAGCCAGGAGGAACACCGGCATGATCGACATACGCGGCTTGAGCTACTTCGTCTCGCAGATCGAGAACCTCAGCCAGTGGCAACGCTACGCCGAAGATGTGCTCGGCATGCAGGTACAGCCAGCACCCGGCGGCGGCCTGTACGTGAAGATGGACGAGCGCCCGTTCCGCATGCTGGTCGTCGAGGGCGATTCGCCTCGCTACCTGGCCAGCGGCTGGGAGCTGGCCTCGGAGCAGGCGTTCAACCAGGCGTTGGAACACCTTGAAAGCCGTGGCGTGCACTGGCAGGTCGGCACTGCCGACGCCATCGAGCAGCGTGGCGTGCAGGCGCTGGTGACGGTGACCGACCCGTCCGGCAACCAGCATGAGCTGAGCTGGGGCACCGCTCCGACTGTCTGCCGTTCGTGTCGCCCCAGGGGGTACCGCGCTTCATCACCGGGGACATGGGGCTTGGCCATACCGTGCTGCCCGCACCGGACTTCGACGCGACGCTGGCCTTCGCCAAGGACGTGCTCGGCTTTGGCCTGTCGGACATCTTCAACTTCCGTCCCGACCCGGCGGCGCCGCCCGTGCGCATTCACTTCCTGCACTGCCGCAATGCCCGTCACCACAGCCTGGCCCTGGCCGAGTACCCGGTGCCATCGGGCTGCGTGCACGTGATGGTGGAGGTCGACTCGATGACCGAGGTCGGCCGCGCCCATGACCGTCTGCAAGCCCATGGCGGGCAGCTGTCGGCCACCCTGGGCCAGCACCTGAACGACCGCATGACCAGTTTCTACATGAAGACGCCGTCCGGCTTTGACCTGGAATACGGCTTTGGCGGGTTGCAGGTCGACTGGGCCGAGCACTCGGCGTTCGAGTTCACCCGCGTGAGCATTTGGGGCCACGACTTCTCCGTCGGCCGCCAGTAAGGAGCAACTAGCACATGAACAAACAACTGACAGCAGCCGACGCGGTCGCCCAGTTGCGCGACGGCATGACCATCGGCTTCGGTGGCTGGGGCCCGCGGCGCAAGCCGATGGCGATCGTCCGCGAGATATTGCGCTCGCCAGTCAAGGACCTGACCGTGGTGGCCTATGGCGGCCCGGAGGTGGGCATGCTGTGCGCCGCCGGCAAGGTGCGCAAACTGGTGTTCGGTTTCGCCACGCTCGACGCCATCCCCCTCGAACCCTACTACCGCAAGGCACGTGAGGCCGGCGAGCTGGAGCTGATGGAACTCGACGAGGGCATGTTCCAGTGGGGCCTGCGGGCCGCCGGCATGCGCTTGCCGTTCCTGCCGACCCGCTGTGGCCTGGCCACCGATGTGACGCGATTGAACCCTTCGCTGAAGACCGTGCGTTCACCTTATGACGACGGCGAGGTGCTGCTGGCGATGCCGGCGCTGAACCTGGATGTGGCGTTCCTGCACGTCAACGTCGCCGACCGCCTGGGCAACTGCCTGGTGACCGGCCCGGACCCGTACTTCGACCACCTGTTCGCCCGTGCCGCCCAGCAGTGCTTCGTCTCGTGCGAACGGCTGGAAGAGCGCCTGTCGCTGGATGCCGACCAGGCCCGCTTCAACACCTTCGAGCGTTACCTGGTGACGGGTGTTGTGCACGCGCCGCTGGGCGCTCACCCGACCTCGTGCCCGTCGGACTACGGCTGGGACCTGGAACACCTCAAGCGCTACGTCGCCAGCAGCCAGGAAGAGAACGGCTGGCAACAGTATTTCGAGGCCTGCGTGGCCGGCGGCGAGCAGGCCTATCAAGCGCAAAACGGCGGTGCCGCGCGCATGGGCGCCTTGCCTTTACCCGTGTTCTGAGGAGTGCCAAGCATGTCTGCTACCTGTGATTTCACCCTGGCCGAGCTGATGATCGTCGCCGCCTCTGAAGCGTGGCGCGGCAATGGCGAGGTGATCGCCTCGGGCCTGGGCGTGATTCCCCGCCTGGGCGCGAGCCTGGCCAAGCTTACCCATAGCCCGGAACTGCTGATGACCGACAGCGAGGCGTTTCTGGTCGAAGAGCCGCTGCCACTGGGCCCGCGCGGCGAGCATGTTGCGCGCTACAGCGGTTACATGTCGTTCGAGCGGGTGTTCGAGTGCGTCTGGGGTGGCCGTCGCCACGCGATGATCGGGCCGACCCAGATCGACCGCTGGGGCCAGACCAACCTGTCCTGCGTGGGCGACTACCAAAAGCCGAAAACCGCAATCCTGGGCGTGCGCGGGCTGCCGGGCAACAGCATCAACCACATCAACTCGTTCTTCGTGCCCAACCACAACACCCGGGTGTTCGTCAGTGGCGAAGTGGACATGGTGTCCGGCGTGGGCTTCAAGGCCGAGCGCTGGCCTGAGGGGGCGCGGCGTGACCTGATGGACATCCGCCAGGTCATCACCGACCTCTGCACCCTGGACTTTGAAGGGCCAGAGCGCGCCGTGCAGGTGCGCACGCTGCACCCAGGCGTGAGTTTCGACGAAGTTCAGGACAAGACCGGCTTCCCGTTGTTGCGCTCTGCACAGGTGCGCGAAACCGCCCACCCAACGGCCGAACAGCTGGCGCTGATCCGTCGCCTTGACCCCCACGGCCTGCGCGCCGCCGCGATCAAGGGCAACCCGCCCGGCATCCGCCCGGCCTGAGGAGGCGACCATGCACAGCAGCGACAGCCAGTTCGTTACCCGCGAAGACAACGCAGTCTATGAAACCCAACAGCCGGTGCTGTACGAGGTGGCCGACGGCATTGCAACGGTCACGCTCAACCGCCCAGGCTTCAACAACGCACAGAACTCGCAGATGACCTACGCCCTGGACGCCGCCTTGCGCCAGGCGGTGGACGACGACAGCGTCAAGGTCATCGTGCTGCGCGGCAATGGCCGGCATTTTTCCGCAGGCCATGACATCGGCACGCCCGGGCGCGACATCAACAAGCCGTTCGAACGGGCGCATTTGTGGTGGGACCACACCAACAAACCGGGCGGCGAGCAGCTGTATGCCCGCGAGCAGGAAGTGTACCTGGGCATGTGCCGACGCTGGCGCGAGCTGCCCAAGCCGACCATTGCCATGGTCCATGGCGCCTGCGTGGCGGGCGGTTTGATGCTGGCCTGGGTATGCGACTTGATCGTCGCCAGCGACGACGCGTTCTTCCAGGACCCGGTGGTGCGCATGGGCATTCCTGGCGTCGAGTACTTTGCCCACCCGTATGAGCTGAACCCGCGCATCGCCAAGGAATTTTTGTTCTGTGGCGACCGCATGAGCGCCGAGCGCGCCTACCAGATGGGCATGGTCAACCGCGTGGTGCCGCGCGATGAGCTGGAGGCCGCTACCTACGCGCTGGCCGCAGGTATCGCACGCCAGCCGCGCATGGGCCTGGCCCTGACCAAGCAGGCGATCAACCACGTCGAAGACCTGCAAGGCAAGCGTGCGGCCATGGATGCGGCATTCGCCTGGCACCACTTCGCCCATGCCCACAACGAACTGCTGTCCGGCGACAAGCTCGGCGGCTTCGACGCCAAGGGCATGGCCCAGGCCAACAAGCAGGCGGCGCAGCCTGAAGGGGCCGTTGATGAACCGCTGGATGAACACGCCACTGACCCAGGCGCTGGGCTGTCGCTACCCCATCGTGCAGACCGCCATGGGCTGGGTGTCCGACGCCAACCTGGTGATCGCCACCACCCAGGCCGGGGGCTTTGGCTTCCTGGCCGGGGCAACCATTGCCGCCGATGCGCTGGAAGGCGAGATCCGCAAGGTGATCGAGGCCACCGGCGGCAGCAACTTTGGCCTGAACTTTCACATGTTCCAGGACAACGCGGACCAATGCGTCGACCTGGCCATTCGTTATCGCCTGCGCGCTGTCAGCTACGGGCGCGGGCCGGATGCGCAAACCATCGCCCGCTTCAAGGCGGCCGGGGTGCTTTGCATACCCACCGTCGGCGCCGTCAAGCATGCGCTCAAGGCCCAGGAACTGGGCGCCGACCTGATCACTCTGCAAGCGGGCGAGGGCGGTGGCCATACCGGTGGCGTGCCCGGCACGATTCTGTTGCCACAGGTGCTGGCCGCCGTGCGGGTGCCGGTGATCGCGGCGGGCGGGCATTCCACCGGGCGCGGCCTTGCCTCGGTGCTGGCCGCCGGTGGCAGCGGTATCGCCATGGGCACGCGGTTCCTGATGACCCGCGAATCCCCCACGCCCTCGGCCACCTTGGCGCGTTACCTGAAGGTCAACGACCCGCAACAGGTGCGGGTGACCACGGCGGTGGACGGCATGCGCCACCGCATGATCGAAAACCGCTTCATCAACCGCCTGGAGCAGGCCGGGCCGTTCGGCCGCCTGCGCATTGCCCTGGGCAGTGCCTGGCAGTGGAAACAACAGACCGGCATGAGCCTGGCGCACATGGGCAAGGTGTTCGTGCGTTCGCTGCGTGAAGACCCGTCGGCCTTGTCCCAGGTGGTCATGGCCGCCAACCAGCCGGTGCTGCTGCAACGTTCGATGGTCGACGGCCTGCCGGACGACGGCATCCTGCCCAGCGGCCAGGTGGCGGCGGCCATTGGCGATTTGCTGACCTGCCGCGAAGTGATCGAAGGCATCGCCGCCGAAGCCGCGCAGTGCCTGGATGACTTGCTTGCCCGTTGCCCGGAGCCTGTGCAGGCAACCCCCAACGACCAACCCGTCCTCAGTGGAGCACGTTCATGACTTCGGCCTTTACCACACAGATCGACCAGAGGGTCGCGGAGCTTGTGATCGACAAGCCACCGGTCAATGCCCTCGACAGCCAGCAATGGCGCGCCCTGGCGGCGCACATCAATGCCCTGGGCGCCAACCCTGAAGTGCGGGTGATCGTGATCCGTGCCGAAGGCCGAGGCTTCTGCGCCGGGGTCGATATCAAGGAACTGGATGCCCACCCCGAGCGCATCGTCGAGGTCAACGCCGGCAACTACGAAACCTTCAAGGCCGTGCACCGCAACCCGGTGCCGGTGATCGTCGCCGTGCATGGCTTCGTGCTGGGCGGCGGCATCGGTATCACCGGCGCGGCTGACATCGTCGTCGCCGCCGACTGCGCGACCTTCGCCTTGCCGGAAGTCGACCGTGGCGCCATGGGCGGCGGTGCGCACCTGCAACGCCTGTTCCCGGTGCAGAAGGTCCGTTACCTGTTCTTCACCGGCGCCGCCATCGGCGCAAAGGAGGCCCAGGCTTACGGCTTCATCGAGCAGGTGGTGCCCAAAGCGCAATTGCGTGAAACCGCGCTTGAGATTGCCGCGCGTATCGCCGCCAAGAGCCCGGCGATGATTCGCCTGGCCAAAGAGGCCCTGAACGGCATAGAGGACGGCAACCTGGAAGACAAATACCGCTGGGAGCAGGGTTTTACCCTGCAGGCCTACACCAGCCCCGACTCGGCAGAAACCCGCCGGGCCTTCGTCGAAAAACGCGACGCGAAGTTCTGAGGGAACGCCATGCAACTGACCTATACCCCCAAACAGCAGGCATTTCGCGCCGAAGTGCGCGCCTGGCTTGCGCACAACATGCCCGCGAGCCGCTGGCCAGCTACGACACCCGTGAGGGTTTCGAACAGCACCGGCCTGGGAGGCCAAGCTGTTCGAGAGCCGCTGGTCGATGGTGATGTGGCCCGCCGACCTGGGTGGGCGTGGTTGCGACCTGACCGAGTGGCTGATCTTCGAAGAGGAATACTACGGCGCCGGTGCCCCGATGCGGGTCAACCAGAATGGCCAGCTGCTGCTCGGGCCAACCCTGATGGAGTTCGGCACGGCCGAGCAGAAACGCAGGTTCTTGCCACGCATGGCGGCGAGCCTCGACATGTGGGCCCAGGGTTGGTCCGAACCCAATGCCGGCTCCGACATGGCGGCGATCACCAGCAAGGCGTCGCTCGATGGCGACCACTATGTGCTCAACGGCCAGAAAACCTGGTCGACCCGGGCGATTTTCGCCGATTGGCTGTTCGGCCTGTTCCGCAGCGAACCGGGTTCCAGCCGCCACCACGGCTTGTCCTTCCTGATGGTGCCGCTGGACGCGCCGGGGGTGAGCATTCGCCCGATCAAGGCGCTCAACGGCAAGGACGCGTTCGCCGAGGTGTTCTTCGACGACGTGCGCGTGCCGGTGGCCAACCGCATCGGTGCCGAAGGGCAGGGCTGGCATGTGGCGATGGCCACCGCTGGTTTCGAGCGCGGCCTGTTGCTGCGCTCGCCGGCACGCTTCCAGCACACCGCACGCAAGCTGGTGGAATTGTTCAAGGCCAACCCCGAAAGCGCCGCGCGCGACCCGGGCCTGAAGGACGCGGTGCTCGACTGCTGGATGGGCGCCGAAGCCTATGCCTTGTCGGCCTATCACACGGTCGGGCGGCTTGGCCGGGGCGAGCAGATTGGCGCCGAGTCGAGCATCAACAAGATCATCTGGTCCGAGCTTGACCTGAAGATGCACGAAACCGCCATGCGCCTGCTCGGCGCCCGTGGCGAGCTGCTGGCCTGCGCGCCGGCGGCCGGGGATGCGACGGGCTGGCTGGAAGGCTTCCTGTTCGCCCAGTCTGGGCCGATCTATGCCGGCACCAACGAGATCCAGCGCAACATCATCGCCGAGCGCATGCTCGGCCTGCCCAAGTAAGGAACAGGCCATGGACTTCACTTTTACCGATGACCAGCTGGCGTTTCGCGAAGCCATCAGCCGTTTCCTGATGACCGAGGCGGCCCCGGAAATGCTCCGGGAAATCTGGGAAACCGACGCCGGGCGCTCGCCCGACCTGCGTAACCGCATCGCCGCCCAGGGCCTGACCGCGCTGTCGGTGCCCGAGGCCGAGGGCGGCCTGGGCATGGACGATGTGGCGTGGGCCTTGATGACCCAAGAGCTAGGCTACTACGCCATTCCAGACTCGCTGGCCGACACGGCCTATGTGGCCGCCGGCCTGCTGACCGGCCTCGACCCGGCGCACCCGGCCCGCGCCGCGCTGTTGCCGCGCATCGCAGAAGGCAGCGTGCGCCTGGCGATCAGCCACCCGATCAACCCGCTGGTGAGTGATGCACAACTGGCCGAGGTGCTGATTTTGCCCGATGGCGATGACCTGCACCTGGTACCGCGCGCAGCGGCAGATGTGGTGGCCAACCCAAGCATCGATGCCTCGCGGCGGCTCGGCCAGGTGAGCTGGAACCCCACCCCGCAAACGCTGTTGGCCAGTGGCGAACAAGGCCGCCGCCTGCAGGCGCAACTGCTTGACCGAGGCGCGCTGTCGGTGGCCGGGCAGCTGCTGGGCCTGGCCCAGCGCATGCTCGACCTGTCGGTGGACTACGTGGCTCAGCGCAAGCAGTTCGGCAAGCCGATCGGCAGCTTCCAGGCGGTCAAGCACCACCTGGCCGATGTGGCGCGCCAGATCGAACAGGCAAAACCTGTGCTGTACCGCGCCGCCCATGGCCTGGCCCCCATGACGAGCCAGACGCTTCGGTATGGGTGTCGCAAGCCCGTCTGGCCTGCTGTGAGGCGAGCTGGCTGGCAGCCCGCAAAGGTATCCAGGTGCATGGCGCCATGGGGTACACCTGGGAGGTCGACCTGCAGATGTTCATGAAGCGGGCCTGGGCGCTGGATGCGTCGTGGGGCGACCGCGGTTTCCACAAGTCCCGCGTCGGCGCCTACTTGTTCGCCGACGGCGCCCGGCTGGGCCCGGGCATACCTTCGAGGAGTAAGCCATGCCAGAAGCCTATATCGTTGACGCGCTGCGCAGCCCTACCGGCAAGCGCAAGGGCGCGCTGGCCGAGGTGCATGCCATCGACCTTGGGGCGTACGTGCTCAAGGCGCTGGTGGCGCGAAATGCCATCCCGGCCGAGGACTATGACGACGTGATTTTCGGCTGCGTCGACACCATTGGTGCGCAGGCCGGCGATATCGCCCGCACCAGCTGGCTGGCCGCCGGGCTGCCGCTGTCGGTGCCCGGCACCACCGTGGACCGCCAGTGCGGCTCGTCGCAACAGGCCCTGCATTTCGCCGCACAGGCTGTGATGAGTGGCACCCAGGATGTGGTTGCGGTGGGCGGGGTGCAGACCATGACCCGTATCCCGATTTCCTCGGCGATGCTGGCCGGGCAGCCGCTGGGCTTTGCCGACCCGTTCTCGGGCAGCGAAGGCTGGCACAAGCGCTTCGGCGGCCAGCCGGTGAATCAGTTCTACGCAGCCCAACGCATTGCCGACCATTGGCAGATCAGCCGCGAGGACATGGAGGCGTTTGCCCTGGAAAGCCACCGGCGGGCGCTGGCGGCGATGGAAAGTGGGCGTTTTGCCCGCGAGATCGTCGGCTATCTGGGGCTGACCCACGATGAAACGCCGCGCCAGACAACCTTGGCGAAGATGGCCGAGTTGCAGCCGGTGGACCCGCAGTTTCCATCGATCACTGCGGCGGTGTCGAGCCAGACCTGCGATGCCTCGGCGGCGTTGCTGGTGGTGTCGCAAGCTGCGCTCAAGCGCTACGACCTGACGCCCCGGGCGCGAATCCACCACCTGACGGTGCTGGGCGACGACCCGATCTGGCACCTCACCGCGCCCATCGCCGCCACGCGCCGCGCCCTGCAGCGCACGGGGCTGCGCATGGCCGACATCGACCGGGTGGAAATCAACGAAGCCTTCGCCTCGGTTGTGATGGCCTGGAGCAAGGAGCTGGACTACGACCCGGCACGCACCAACGTCAACGGCGGCGCCATCGCCCTCGGCCACCCGCTGGGCGCGACGGGTGCGCGGCTGACCACCACGCTGCTCAACGAACTGGAGTGCAGCGGTGGCCGCTATGGCCTGCAGACCATGTGCGAAGGCGGCGGCCAGGCCAACGTGACGATCATCGAGCGCCTGTAGCGCGCACCTTACAAGCAAGCAGTCAAAGGAGTCAGACATGGCGATATGTGAAGGCCGCACGGTGATCATCACCGGTGCTGGCGGCGGGCTGGGCCGCGCCTATGCGCTGGCGTTCGCCGAGCAGGGCGCGCAGGTGGTGGTCAACGACATTCGCGCCGACGCGGCGCAAGACGTGGCGGGCGAGATCCGCGCAGCGGGTGGCCAGGCCATCGGCAACAGCGATGACATCACCACCCTGGAGAGCGCCCAGCGCATCGTCGATGCCGCGCTGGAGGCCTTCGGTGAGGTGCATGTGCTGGTGAACAACGCCGGGGTGTTGCGCGACCGCATGTTCATCAGCCTCTCGGAAGAGGACTGGGACCTGGTGATGCGGGTGCATTTGAAGGGCCATTACTGCCTGGCGAATATCCTTGGCCGACGCTGGCGCGACCTGGCCAAGGCCGGCACGCCGGTGGCCGGGCGCATCATCAATACCAGCTCCGGGGCCGGGTTGCAGGGGTCGATTGGCCAGTCCAACTATTCAGCGGCCAAGGGCGGGATTGCTGCGCTGACCCTGGTGCAGGCGGCGGAACTGGCCCGTTACGGCGTCACCGCCAACGCACTGGCACCGGCTGCGCGCACCGCCATGACCGAAAGCGCCATGCCCGATGTGGTCAAGGCGCCGGAGGATGGCAGTTTCGATGCCTGGGCACCCGAGAACGTCGCGCCACTGGTGGTCTGGCTGGGCAGTGAAGCCTCCGCGCAGGTGACCGGGCAGGTGTTCGAAAGCCAGGGCGGGCGCATTTCGCTGGCCGATGGTTGGCGCACCGGCATCACCCAGGACCACGGGCGGCGCTGGCAGGTGGAGGAAATCGGCCCGGCCATCGCACAGATTCTGGCGCAGGCGCCCGCCGCGCAGAAGGTCTGGGGCAGCTAAAGCGCCGCCCGACCTCACCACAGACCTCAGGAGAACCCCACGTGAAGCAAGCCCCTGCTTATGTCCCCGGCCACCAGTTGCTGGCCGGCAAATCGGTGCTGATCACCGCCGCCGCTGGCGCCGGTATCGGCTACTCGGCGGCCCGGCGCAGTGCCGAGGAAGGTTGCCGTGCCTTGATGATTTCCGATGTGCACCCGCGTCGGCTGGAAGAGGCCGTGGAGCGGCTGAAGGCCGAAACCGGCCTGCAGGCCATTCATGGCCAGTTGTGCGATGTGACTGTGGAGGCCGATGTCCAAGCCCTGGTCGACCGCGCCGAAAGCCTGCTGGGTGGTGTTGATGTGCTGATCAACAACGCAGGCCTCGGCGGCCAGAAGGCGGTGGTCGAGATGACCGACCAGGAATGGTCGCGGGTGCTGGACGTGACCCTGACCGGCACCTTCCGCATGACCCGCGCCATGCTGCCGCACATGCAGCGCCGTGGTGCTGGCGCCATCGTCAACAATGCGTCGGTGCTGGGTTGGCGTGCGCAGAAGGAGCAGGCGCACTACGCCGCGGCCAAGGCCGGGGTGATGGCGCTGACCCGTTGCAGCGCGCTGGAGGCCGCCGAACACGGTGTGCGGATCAACGCGGTATCGCCCTCCATCGCCTTGCACGACTTCTTGAAGAAGGCCTCCAGCGAAGCCTTGCTGCAAAGCCTGGCCAGCCGCGAAGCGTTTGGCCGTGCGGCCGAAGTGTGGGAAGTCGCCAACGTGATGATGTTCCTGGCCAGCGACTACGCCTCCTACATGGTCGGCGAAGTGCTGTCGGTCAGTTCGCAGCAGGCCTGAGGAGATTGCCATGAGCCATACCTTCAACAGTGCCGAGGCGTTGCTGGCAGCCGAAGGCACGGAACTGGGCTGCAGCGAGTGGCTGACCATCAGCCAGCAGCGCATCGACCTGTTCGCCGAGGCCACCGGCGACCACCAATGGATTCACGTCGACCCTGAGCGCGCCGCCAGCGGGCCGTTTGGCGCGTGCATCGCCCACGGTTACCTGACGCAGTCGCTGGTCAACCTGTTCCTGCCGCAACTGCTGACCATCGACAACATGGCGATGGGGGTGAACTACGGCTGCGACCGGGTGCGCTTCCCGGCGCCAGTGCGGGTTGGCGCCCGTGTGCGTGGCCGCGGGCAGATCCTGCGTGCCGAGCGGCTGGGCGACAGCGTGCAGTTGGTGGTGCGGGTCACCGTCGAAATCGAGGGCGAAGCACGCCCAGGCTGCGTGGTGGACACCATCAGCCGTTACACCTTCAACCCTGTTAGCGAGTGAGCCTGTCATGGACCTGAATGAAGCCGTCATCGTTGCCACCGCGCGTACCGCGTTGGCCAAATCGTTCCGTGGGTCGTTCAACGACACCGAGGCGCCCGTGCTGGGCGGGCACGCGGTGCGTGCGGTGCTCGAGCGTGCCGGGGTCGAGGCCGAGGCCATCGACGATGTGATCATGGGCGCCGCCGTGCAGCAGGGCACCCAGGCCTACAACATCGGCCGTCTGTGCGCCTACACCGGGGCTTGCCCCACAGCGTGCCGGGCATGGCGGTGGACCGCATGTGCGCCTCGGGCCTGATGAGCATCGGCTTGGCGGCCAAGGGCATCGTCAGCGGTGAATTGAACATTGCCATTGGTGGTGGGGTGGAGTCGCTGTCGCTGACCCAGACCAAGCACAAGAACACCTACCGCGCACAGTCCCAGGCGGTGCTGGAGGTGATGCCGGATGCTTACATCCCGATGCTGGAAACCGCCGAAATCGTCTCGCGGCGCTACGGCATCAGCCGGGCCGCCCAGGACGAGTACTCGCTGCAGAGCCAGCTGCGCACAGCGGCCGCCCAGCGCAATGGGCTGTTCGACCAGGAAATCGTGGCGCTGGAAGTCAGCAAGCTGCTGTTCGACAAGGATGGCCAGCCCTCTGGCCATGAGCGGGCGCGGGTGGAGCGCGACGAGTGCAACAGGCCTGGTACCAAGCTCGAGGATTTGGCTGCGCTCAAGCCGGTGTGGAAGGACGGTAAATGGATCGCCCAGGGCGAGTTCGTCACTGCGGGTAATGCCTCACAATTTTCCGACGGTGCTTCGGCCAGCCTGTTGATGAGCCGTGCCGAAGCGAACCGGCGTGGGTTGACGCCACTGGGGATCTACCGGGGGATTGCCGTGGCCGGCTGTGCACCGCAGGAGATGGGCATAGGGCCGGTGCTGGCGGTGCCCAAGCTGCTCAAGCGGTTCGGCCTGACGGTGGCGGATATCGGCCTTTGGGAGATCAACGAGGCGTTCGCCTGCCAGGTGCTGCATTGCCGTGACGCCCTGGAGATTCCGGCTGAACGGTTGAACGTCAATGGCGGGGCTATCTCCATTGGCCACCCGTTCGGCATGTCGGGGGCGCGGATGGTTGGGCATGCGCTGCTCGAAGGGCGTCGGCGTGGTGTGCGTTATGTGGTGGTGGCGATGTGCATTGGTGGCGGGATGGGCGCGGCGGGGTTGTTCGAGCTGCCTTGATACGCCTGCTGCCGCAGCCCTGCTGGAGCAACTGTCTTGCTCAAAATCTAAAAGCCGGCGTAATCCCTGTGGGAGCTGGCGTCAGCCTGCGAAGGGCCGCGTAGCGGCCCCAATGTGACAGCTGCGAGCGCTTCGCACTCGATCGCAGGCTAACGCCAGCTCCCACGGACCTCGTCAAGCCCTGTGGGCACCGAGTTGTACCTGGACCAGCTAAGCCATTTGGACGATGTAGCCCGGGTCAGGGCCGCCGGATCATCCCTTGCACAACACCAAGAGGATGATCCGATGAAGCCTGCCCCGTGCCTGCCGTTGTTGCCGTGGAGTCCGCCATGCGCCAGCTGACCGGATTCGCCATGAGTGCCCTTGTCATCGCGGCCGTTGCCTTCGCCTTCGCCCCGCGCCAACCCGCGCCGCTGGCCGTGACCCAGATCCTGGCCGACCGTGTCCAGGTCAATGCACTGCTCAGCACCGATGACCGGCTGATCGCCGTGGGCGAGCGGGGACGTTGCTCAGCAGCCAGGACAGCGGGCGCACCTGGCATGCCAGCCAGGTGGGCGCGGGGCGTGAGGCCACCTTGACCGGTGTCATCGCGTTGAGCCCGCAGGTGCTGGTTGCGGTCGGGCACGATGGCTGGATCCTGCGTTCCACCGACGGCGGCCAGCGCTGGCAGGAAATGCACCACGACGCCACCCTGGGCGAGCCGTTGCTTGGGGTCTGGAGCGCCGATGGCCAGCAGGTGGTGGCCTACGGCAGCTACGGCAAGTTCCTGGTGTCGAACGATGCCGGTGAGCACTGGAGCGCACGGGAAATGCCCGGCGACGGCGCGCACTTCAACGGCCTGGACGGCGGTAGCGACGGGCGCCAGATGCTGGTGGGCGAGCAGGGCCTGGTACTGCGCTCCAGCGATGCTGGGCAGCACTGGCAACAATTGCCGTCGTTCTACAACGGCTCTCTGTTCGGCGTCGTGCGGCTTTCGCCAACCCGCTGGCTGGCCTATGGCATGCGCGGCAATGTGTTCAGCAGTGGCGACTTTGGCGAAACCTGGCAGCGCATCGACGTGGGCAGCAACCAGCCGATCTATGGCCATGCACGCCTGCCGGAAGGTGCAGGCCTGGTGCTGGTGGGCGCCGGCAGCCGGCTGATCCGCCTGGACGCCCAGGGCAACCTGGTGGACATCGAGCAGCGCAAGGGCCTCGGTACCTTGACCTCGGCGGTGGGGCTCAACCCGCGCCATCTGGTGGTCGCAGGCGAGCGGGGTGTGTTCCAGGGCGCCGAGCAGCGGGTAGCTGGCAACGGCCAGGAGCGCCAGCCATGAGCAGAAGCTGGACCGAGCGCAGCGTGCAGGCTTGCGCAGATGGGCTGTTCAAGGGTCGCCAAGCGTGGCTGGCGGTGTTTCTGCTGGTGACCCTGGCGCTGGGCTACAGCGCCACGCAAGTGCGCCTGGACCCTGGGTTCAACAAGCAGATTCCGGTGCGCCACGAGTACATGCTCAACTTCCTGGATTTCAGCCGGGTGTTCACCGGGGCCAACCGCTTGCTGGTGAATGTGCGCTGGAAAGGCGAGGGCGACATCTACAACCCTGAGTTCCTCAAGGTGTTGCAGCAGGTCACCGACGATGTGTTTTTCATCAACGGCGTCAGTCGCCCCAGTGTCACCTCGCTGTTTACTCCCAACGTGCGCTATGTGGAAGTCACCGAGGACGGTTTCGTCGGTGACCTGGTGGACCGCCCCAGTACGCCGGCACGCCCGAGGACCTGCAGAAGGTGCGCAGCAACGCGGCAAGGGCCGGCCAGGTCGGGCGTCTGCTGGCCAACGACCAGCGCTCGGCGCTGGTGCGCGCCGACCTGCAGGACAGCGACCCGCGCACTGGGCAGCCGGTGTCGTACGTCGAGGTTGCCAAGCGCCTGGAAGACATCCGCACCCGCTACAACAGCGCGGACATCGAAATCAACGTCGTCGGTTTCGCCAAGCTGGTGGGCTATGTGGTGGAAGGGCTGAACACTGTGTTGATGTTCTTCGTGGTGGCCTTTGTCATCACCGCCTTGCTGCTGTGGGGCTATTCGCGGTCGCTGCGCATGACGTTGGTGGCCCTGCTGGTGGCGCTGTTGCCGGTGGTCTGGTTGCTGGGGCTGTTGCCGTTGCTGGGGTTGGGGATCGACCCGATGTCGGTGCTGGTGCCGTTCCTTATTTTCTCCATCGGGGTGTCCCATGCCGTACAGATGACCAATGCCTGGAAGCAGGACGTGCAGGCCGGCGCCTCGGCACGCCAGGCCGCGCACTCGGCGTTCTGCAAGATCTTCATCCCCGGGTCTCTGGCGTTGCTGATGAATGCCTTGGGCTTTGCCGTGATCATGCTGATCGACATCCCGATCGTGCACGAGCTTGGGGTGACTGCATGCCTTGGGGTGATGCTGATGATCGTCACCAACAAGATGCTGCTGCCGCTGGTGTTGTCGTACCTGAAGCTTGGCCACCGCAAGCCGGAGCCACAGCCACAAAACGCCCCGCGTCATCGCCTGTGGTGGCGTCTTTCGGTGGTGGCCGAACCGCGCCCGGCGCTGCTGGTATTCGCGGCCAGCCTTGTTTTACTGGGGTTTGGGGTGGTCAAGGCGCGGGAACTGGCGGTGGGCGACATCGGCCCGGGAGCGCCGGAGCTGCGTGCGGACTCGCGCTACAACCAGGACAACCAGCGTATTGTCGGCAGCTATTCGATAGGCCTGGATGTGCTTTCGGTGTTCGTGCAGACCCACGGCATCGATGAAGCCTGCCTGAACCCGGCGGTGATGCGCGCAGTAGAAGCGTTCGACTTCCAGATGCGCAATGTCGCCGGGGTGCAGTCGGTGCAGAGCGTGGCCGGTATGGGCAAGGAGATGATCGCCGGCAACAACGAAGGCAACCCGCGCTGGGCCGCCATTCCGGGTTCCTCGCGAGGACTGCAGCAAGGCTCGATGGCCTATTCGCCGGACGCGGGGCTGGTGACCGATGGCTGCAAGCGCATGCAGGTGCTGGTGTTCTTGAACGACCATGAGGGCGCGACCGTGGCCCATGTGGTCAAGGAAGCGCAACGGGTGATCGCCACCCTGCAGGCACCGCAGGTGTCGTTTCACCTGGCGGGGGCAACGTGGGGGTGATGGCGGCTTCCAACGAGGCGGTCAAGCATGCCGAGGTGTGGATGCTCGCGGCGCTGTTCTGTTCGGTGGCGCTGTTCTGCCTACTGACTTTCCGTTCGCTGCGTGCGGTGCTGTGTATTTTGGTGCCGCTGGGTATCGTCGCGGTGCTTTGTAACGCGCTGATGGCGCTGCTGGGCATTGGCCTGAAGGTAGCGACTCTGCCAGTGATGGCGCTGGGGGTTGGGGTGGGGGTGGATTACGGCATCTACCTGTACGAGCGTATCCAGCATGAAATGGCCGACGGCCAGGACCTGCGCAACGCCTTCTACCGCGCCATGTGTCAGCGCGGCACGGCGGCAGTGTTCACCGCGCTGACCATGTCGATCGGCGTGGGCACCTGGGCGTTCGCCCCGCTCAAGTTGCAGGCGGACATGGGCATATTGCTTGCTTTCATGTTCCTGGTGAACGTGTTCGGGGCGATCTTCCTGCTGCCTGCGCTGGCAGCCTGGTTCAACCGCGACAGGCCGCTGGTGGCCCAAGGCAAAGATGCACTGTCCGCCGCCTTGGCCGCACGCGCCGGCTGACCCATTACAACGACAATAAACGCGGGCCGGCCCCATTGGCCCGCTTTGGGGCTGTGAATGCATACCACGCTGTCCAATGCCCAGGTGCTGGCACACCTGGGAATCGAGTTGGCCGATTACGAGCGCCTGCTCGGCAACATGTACGACGCGGCGCTGGACACCCGGCGGCTGAACGAGGCACTGCAACAGCTGCGCGGGTTGTTCGGGGCAAGCTACGTGACCTTGATTCTGCGGGTGCTGGACGAGCCGTTCCTGTCGCCGATGATGGTGGCGGGCGATGTCGAGCCGGGGAGGGTGGGGTCAATCACTATGCCTACCACGACAAGTCCACGCTGTTCGACCGTCTGCCGCTCGACAAGGTGTTCACCATCGATGAACTGATCAGCGATGCCGAGTGGTTGAGTTCTGCGTTCTACTTGCTGTACTGCCAGCCCTACGGTTGCTATCACATGCTCGGGGTCGACATCAGCATGCCCGATGGCGGTACCTTGCGCCTGCGCATCAACCGCCCGCGTGAGCAGCCGCGCTTCGGCGAGATCGAGCGGGCGCTGTGCGCCATGCTCATTCCGCACCTGCGCCGGGCGCTGCACATGCACACGCTGCTCGACCGCAGTGCCTCGCTGGGCAGCCTGTACTCGCAGACCATCAACCGCCTGGCGGTGGCGACCATCGTGCTGGATGAAAACGGCAGCGTGCTGCAGCTCAACCCGGTGGCCCGGGAAATACTCGACAGCAACGATGGTTTGAAACTGGTGGGCGGCCGGCTTGAGGCGACCTACCCCAGCGACAACCGCGAGCTGACGCGCCTGGTGCGCAGTGCGTTCACGCGCAGCCGCCAGGGCGTGGAAGAGCAGGGCGCCGAGGCGATGTCGGTGTCGCGGCCGTCCGGGCAGGTCAACCTGGGCGTGGTGGTCGAACTGATTCCGTCCCAGGAACTGGTGGAGGGCAAGGGCAAACCGACGGTGGTGGTGTATGTGCGCGACGCCGTGGGCAAATCGCTGGTAAGCAACGTGGTGACCTCGCAGCTGTACAACCTCACGCCTGCGGAAACCGGCCTGGCCCTTGAGCTGGCCAACGGTTTGTCGCTGGAAGAGGCCTCCGAGCGGCTCAATATTCGCCGCAACACGGCGCGTGCCCACCTGCGTTCGATCTTTTCCAAGACCGGGGTGCGGCGCCAGACCGAGCTGGTGCGGATCATGCTCAACAGCGTGGTCGCGCTGGGGCAGCCGGGGCCCTTGCCGCTACCGGGCAGCCCTGCCGTGGCGGGGTAAAAATGCGTTAGTCCGAGCGGACGATGCTCCTGGCCCAAGGGCCTGCCGATACTGGGCCACCGCTATCGGTAACCAAGGAGAACAAGAATGACCGACAGTAAACCGGCCAGCCGTCGCCTGCTCGCTGCCCGCGGTTTTGCCCCGCAAGGTCTGGCTCTGGCGCTGCTGCTGGGCGCGGCCAGTGGCGCGGTGCAGGCCGCGCCTGAGGATGTCGAGCGCCTGGGCAAGGACCTGACCTGCCTGGGCGCCGACCCCAAGGGCAACGCCGACGGCAGTATCCCGCCGTTCTCCGGCCAGTGGCTGGGCACGCCGCCCCAGGTGACGTTCAAAGGCACCGGGCATCATCCGGTCGACCCCTATCCCGATGAAAAACCGCTGTTCGTGATCACTGCCGACAACCTGGCCCAGTACGCCGACGCGCTTTCCGACGGGCAAAAGGCCTTGTTCAAGCTGTACCCGGCGACATTCAAGATGCCGATCTACCCCAGCCACCGTGATTTTCGCTTCGACGATGCGGTGTGCCAGGCGACCCGCGAGAATGCCAAGCTGGCCAAGCTGGTGGACGACGGCGAAGGCGTGGTCGGCAAGACCGGCGGCACACCGTTCCCGGTGCCGCGCAGTGGCCTGGAGCTGTTGAAGAACGCGTCGACCTTCACCCTGCGGGCCTGGACCGAGGAATACGTCTCCGACAACGCCTACGTGCTCAAGGATGGCAACATCAACTGGGGCCGGGTGCATTCGCGCAACCTGGCGCCGCGCTGGAGCCAGGCAAGGTGGGCGACACCGTTGGCAACTCGTCGTTCTACCTCAACGAAACGATGCTGCCGCAGCGTGACAAGGGCGAGATCAACACCGGTACCGAGTTCTGGAACGACAAGACCGAACCGCGCCAGGCCTGGCGCTACGACCCGGGCACACGCCGGGTGCGGCAATCGCCGGGGTATGGCTTCGACATGTCGTTCCCCGGTAGCGGCGGCTCGATCACCGTCGACGAAGTGCGCCTGTTCAACGGCTCGGGCCAGCGTTACGACTGGAAAATCGTCGGCAAGCGGGAGATGTACATCCCCTACAACGCCTACCGCGTGCATGCCCCGGAACTCAAGTACGCCAACCTGCTGATGCCTGGCCACCTCAACCCCGACGCGATGCGTTACGAGCGCCACCGGGTGTGGGAGCTGGAAGGCACCCTCAAGCCTGGTTATCGCCACCTGTATGGCAAGCGCAAGTTGTACATCGACGAGGACACCTGGTACCCGATGCTCGCCGACAACTACGACAACCGTGGCGAGCTGTGGCGCACCTCGATGGTCAACTACTTCTACGCCTATGAAACCCAGCGTCCGCAGGCGGGTGTGGGCCTTTACCACGACCTCAACGCCGGCAGCTACCTGGCATTCAACCTGATCAACGAGCAGCGCAACGGCTACCAGCTCAACCGCCCAGGCTTCAGCCCTCGCGACTTCGGCCCGGAAGCGGCGCGGCGCTTCGGCCAGTAGTGCCCGGCCGGGCTCCACCTAGTCCAATTGGGGGATGAGGGCCCGGCAGCTCTGCTCAAAGATGTTCGCCAGGAATACACCCTGACTCAGCAGGGGTATTGCCGGTGAATGGCGTACCCAACACAGGAATAACAACAAGATGACCAAACTCGCCGAACTCTCCATCGACAGCGCCCAGCGCACCCACCGTTACGCCAGGGCTGGCACTGCCTGGGCGTGGCCGATGACTACCGTGATGGCAAGCTGCACACCCTGAACATCTTCGGCACGCGGTTGGTGGCGTTTGCCAGCAGCACCGGCGACATCAGCATTCTCGATGCCTTCTGCCCGCACATGGGTGCCGACCTGTCCCAGGGCACCATCGAAAACGACACCGTGGTCTGCCCGTTCCACCACTGGAAGTACGACACCAGCGGCAAGTGCGTTGAAATCCCGTACTGCAAGCGCATTCCGCCCAAGGCCAAGACCCGTAGCTGGCTGACTTGCGAGGAAAATAACCTGCTGTTCGTGTGGAACAACCCGGAGGGCCGACCGCCGAAGGAAGGCGTGGTGATTCCGCACTTGCCGGAAATGGATGACCCGGAGTGGATTCACGAGTGGAACATCGACACCATGCTGATCGACACCAACCCCCGCGAGCTGGTCGACAACCTGGTGGACGCCCAGCATTTCGGGCCGGTGCACGGTACGCCGACCAAGTACTTCGCCAACGTGTTCGAAGGGCACATCGGCCGGCAGATCTTCCATGGCGACTCGAGCGCCTGGGGGCGACCTGATTGCGCCGTCGGCCTACTACGGGCCGGCCACGCACTTTACCGAGTTGAGTTCGATGTTCGGCGATGTGCGGGTGCACGCGATTCTGCTCAACAGCCACGTGCCGGTGACGCCGGACAGCTTCGTGCTGCGCTTTGGCTGCATGGTCAAGCGGGTGCCGGGCTGGACCGAAGAACAGAACCTTGAAATCGCCAAGGCCTACGTCATGGGCAACCGCACCTCGTTCTACCAGGACGTGGACATCTGGAAGCACAAGACCCGTATCGACAAACCGGTGCTGGCCGAGAACGACGGCCCGGTGTACCAGCTGCGCGAGTGGTACCAGCAGTTCTTCACCGATGAGGACCAGGTGCCGGCGAGCATGGCCGAGCGCCGTGAGATCGTCACCGTGGATGAACGTTGAGTGACGCAGCACCCCGCCAGCTCGCCTGGCGGGGGCGGAGGTCGAGATGAAGATACAGAGCGTTCTGATGTACTGCGTGCCGTTGTCCGTGGCCTTGATCATTGGCCTGACGTTGTTGGCATCGGCACCGCCGGAGTCTGCCGGGGCCAAGGCGTGCAGGCATATTCCCGGGTGCATGAGCATCATGCCGAGCTTTCAGGGTTGGCCTGGGGTGCGTTGAAGCCTGAGGGGGTGTTCTGAGTGGCCTCATCGCCGGCAAGCCGGCTCCCACAAGGTTAGGTGTAGGAGCCGGCTTGCCGGCGATGAGGCCCTTACATTCACAGCTGGCCTTGGAACTCGGGCACGGCCTCGAACAGGTCAGCGACCAGGCCGTAATCCGCCACCTGGAAGATCGGCGCTTCTTCATCCTTGTTGATTGCGACGATCACCTTGGAATCCTTCATGCCCGCCAGGTGCTGGATCGCGCCGGAGATACCGACGGCGATGTACAGCTGTGGCGCGACGATCTTGCCGGTCTGGCCGACCTGCATGTCGTTCGGCACGAAGCCTGCGTCGACCGCAGCGCGCGAGGCACCGACGGCAGCGCCGAGCTTGTCGGCCAGGCTGTACAGGTGCTTGAAGTTGTCACCGTTGCCCATGCCGCGGCCGCCGGAAACGACGATCTTGGCTGCAGTCAGCTCTGGGCGGTCGGACTTGGCCAGCTCTTCGCCAACGAAAGCGGAGATGCCAGCGTTATGGGTAGCACCGACGACCTCGACGGCAGCCGAACCACCTTCGGCAGATACGGCGTCGAAGCCAGTGGTACGCACGGTGATGACCTTGACCGCAGCGCTCGATTGCACGGTGGCAATGGCGTTACCGGCGTAGATCGGGCGCTTGAAGGTGTCGGCCGATTCCACCGAGATGATCTCGGAGATCTGGTCGACGTCCAGCAGCGCGGCAACGCGTGGCAGGATGTTCTTGCCGTTGGTGGTGGCCGGTGCCAGCACGTGGCTATAACCAGAGGCCCCGCTTTGTTCAACAAGAGCAACGATCAGCGGCGCGACGTTTTCCGGCAGCACGTGGGCGTAGGCAGCGTTATCGGCCACCAGCACCTTGGCCACGCCAGCGATCTTGGCGGCAGCCTCGGCAACGCCACCGACGTTTGTGCCTGCGACCAGCACGTGCACATCACCACCGATCTTGGCAGCAGCGGCGACAGTGTTCAGGGTGGCCGGGGCTACGGCAGCGTTTTCAGGACCTTGTAGAAGGTCAGCGACAACCAGGATAGTCATTGGATTACCTTCGCTTCGTTCTTCAGCTTCTCGACCAGTTCGGCCACCGACTTGACCTTGATACCAGCGCTGCGGGCAGCAGGCGCTTCGACTTTCAGGGTCTTGTTGGTGGAGGCGAGCGATACGCCCAGCGCGTCTGCAGTGACGCTCTGAAGCGGCTTCTTCTTGGCCTTCATGATGTTCGGCAGCGACGCGTAGCGCGGCTCGTTCAGGCGCAGGTCGGTGGTGACGATTGCCGGCAGGTTCAGCGATACGGTCTGCAGGCCGCCGTCGATTTCACGGGTGACGTTCAGCTTGTCGCCAGCAACGATGACCTTGGAGGCGAAGGTGCCTTGGGCGTAGCCGGTCAGCGCGGCCAGCATCTGGCCGGTCTGGTTGTTGTCACTGTCGATGGCCTGCTTGCCGAGGATGACCAGCTGAGGCTGCTCCTGGTCGACAACGGCCTTGAGCGCCTTGGCCACAGCCAGCGAATTCAGCTCGTCAGCGGCTTCGACCAGGATGGCGCTGTCGGCACCCAGGGCTAGTGCGGTACGCAGCTGCTCCTGGACGGCGGCCGGACCGACACTGACCACGACCACTTCAGTGGCGACGCCTTGTTCCTTCAACCGCACCGCTTCTTCAACGGCGATTTCGCAAAAGGGGTTCATGGCCATCTTGACGTTGGCCAGGTCGACGCCGCTGCTGTCCGCCTTGACGCGAACCTTGACGTTGTAGTCGACCACACGCTTGATGCTTACCAGTACCTTCATAGGCCCTCCAGTCATAGGCATCTTGGGGAGGCGGGCGGGGTGCCTGCCTGTATGCGACGATACCGGTGCCCGTGGGTGTGCGGATCGTCCATATCGACTAGCGGGGTGCTTCCGGATTTTGCCGCGTGTTGCGCAAGTTTGTAATTGTTCAACACATCGATGGTTGATGTCGTGAAATTCAAGTTTTGGCGTGAAGAATTGGCTGTAGGTCTTTTATTTCCAAACAATATGAGCGTCGTAGCTTCTTGTTCTATCGTGGATTCTAAGTTGCTGTAGTGGAGTTGTTTGTCGGGTGCACCAGACGTCGCCGCAAGGTTCGACGTGGCCGTAGGTTGCTAAACAGAACAGCAGCGAATGTCGGAACTGGATATTTCGAATACGCCACTGAAGAGCAACGGCTATGACAATCAAGATTCTGTGTGTGCATGGCATCGGCCGCGAAGAAGCAGACGATAATTTTGAATCCTCCTGGCATCGGGCAATTGCCGATGCGGTGTCTCGGGTGGCGCCGGGGGCCGACATCGAGTTGGACTTCTTCGAATATGACGCGCGCTTTGCCGCCGCCAATCTCGGCGCACCGGAAATTGCCGATGCGACGCTGCGCCTGCTCACAAGTTCGGTGATCCATTCGGTGGGTGATCTGTTTCGACGCAGCCGTGGCATTGGCCAGTTCCCTGATCGACTGCGCTGGACCGCTGGCATGGTGGCCCAGTGGGCTGCGGACGAAGCGCTGCGGACCAGGCTGCGCAACGATTTGACCCACCATATACAGGGCTCGCAACCCGACATTGTCTGTGCGCACAGCCTGGGGTCTTTGGTCGCTTACGATACATTCCGCAGAAATTCATCGCTGATGAACAAGCGGGTGCTGATCACGTTTGGTTCGCAAATTGGCAACCCTGCGGTGCGTGAGACCTTTGGTGGCCGCATCGAAGGTATCCCCGGGGCACGCAAGTGGTACCACCTTTATAACGAACATGATCACGTATTCACGGCACCGTTGTTCTTGCGCGATACGAATTTCACTCAAGTGATGACGCCGTTCGACAAGCCGGGTGACGTGCTGAACCACGATGCCACGTATTACCTGGGCCAGAGCGAAACCGTGGCCAATGTGTGGGGGCCGCTGTTGCAGACCGGCGTTTCCAAAGGCTTCGACAAGCGGCTCGCCGTCGTCGACAAGTCACTGTCCATTGCCGTATCCAAGGGGCGTGCGGTGCGTCGCACGAAAGACAAGGCGCTGCTGATTGGCATCAACAACTACCCCAACCCCGAGGACCGCCTTGAAGGCTGCGTCAATGACGTCTTTCTGATGAGTGCGTTGTTGCAAGAGTCGAAGTTCGCTGCAGATGACATTCGTGTGGTGCTGGATGAGCGAGCTACCGCCGCAGGCATTCGCGAGCGCCTGCACTGGCTGCTGGATGACGCACAGGACGGCGACCGCCGGGTGCTTTTCTATTCCGGGCATGGTGCACAGATACCCAATACCAACGCGACCGGCGAGGCGGATCGCATCGACGAATGTCTGTGCCCGTGGGATTTCGACTGGACGCCGGAACACGCGATTCTCGACAACGATTTCCGCGACCTCTATATCCAGTTGCCCTACGGCACGCAGTTCATCACGATTTTCGACTGCTGCCACTCCGGTGGCATGACCCGCGATGGGGCCCGGCGTGCCCGAGGGCTGGTGCCGCCGGATGACATCCGCCATCGTGCGCTGCGCTGGGAGCCTGAACTGCAGATGTGGGTCGAGCGTGACTGGGTGAAGAAGGCGCGCAAGAACACGCATTTGGCCGAGAGCGCCAATACCATCAGCAACCGCTTGGGTATTCGTCGCCTCGGCCAGTCGATTGCGGTGCGTGGTTATGATGACAAGCTTTACGATAAACGCCGCAAGGCCTACGACCACGACGGCCCCTACCTGCCCATTCTCATGTATGCATGCGGTGAGTCTCAGCTGTCATACGAATACCGTCACGGTGTGACCTCGTATGGCGCCTTCACCTACACCCTGGCCCAGACACTGCGCGCAGCCAAAAAGCGACCATCCTTCAAGGCGTTGATTCGCCAGACAGGCAAGCTGCTCGCCGACCTGGGGTATGACCAGAGCCCGACAATCGTGGGGCCGGCGAACTTGATCGGCAACACGGTTCCCTAAGCGAGGAACTCGGGCTTGGTGGCCTCAACCTCGGCGTCCTGCTGCAGTGTGAAGTAGACTGCGGCGCCGCACAGTCCCACCAGGCCCACACTGGCCACGATGATGTCGCCCAGAACCATGCCGACGATCAGGATCAGCAAGCTGAGGCGGGAGAGGGTAGTCATGACGGGCTCCATGGCGGTTGGAATTGCCTGGCGTCTACCTTAACGCTTTGGATCCATTTTTGCAGCGTCGATATTGCAGGAGTACGAATGTACTCTTATCTGTCGCGGCAATGCTTTCTATAGTCGCTCTATAATTGGCTATAGAACGAAACACAGGTTTATATAATTGCTCTATAATCGCTCTATAATTTCCTATAGGCCTGTGTTCAAGGACCGAAATGAGCGAAACCCTTTACCATCGCCCAGCCCTGGCTGCGCGGCTCTCGAAGCTGATTTTGCAGGTCGCCGTGGGCAGTGCGGCCAGCTCGGGCGTATTCCTGGCGGCGCCACGGCGGACCGGTAAATCCACCTTCGCCCGTGAAGACCTGCGTCCCGCCCTGGAGGCAGCCGGGGCGATCGTTCTGTATGCCGATTTGTGGAAAGACCTGAAAAAAGACCCGGGGCTTGTCATCGTCGAGGCAGTGCGCGAAGCCGTCGGGCGAAACGAGGGGTTCATCACCCGGCTGGCCAGGTCGTCGGGCATGGAGAAGGTGGTGGTTGGCGGCTTGAATTTCAGCCTGGACAAGATTGGCCTGGGCAAGGACATCGACTTGACCGCCGCGCTGGTGGCACTGTCCGACGAGTCGAAGAAGATCATCGTCCTGATGATCGACGAAGCGCAGCATGCGATCACCACGGACGAAGGCGTGGCCGCGCTGTTTGCGCTCAAGGCGGCCAGGGACGAGCTCAACAGCTCCCGGCACCATGGCCTGCGTGTAGTCTGCACAGGCTCGAACCGGGACAAGCTGGCGATGCTGCGTAACAGTAAGGACCAGGCATTTTTCGGCGCATCTATGGTGCAGTTCCCGACCCTGGACCAAGACTTCATCGACTGGTTCTGCGCCAACGTCGACCTTGCTGGAGCGCTCGACCCCGCGCACGTGTTCCAGCTCTTCAAGGAAAGCGGCTTTCGCCCCGAGCTGCTGGGAGCGGCGGCAGACGAGATCCGCTTCGATTTCGTCATCGAACCCGACGCGATACCCGCGCGCTTTGCCGAGCTTGTGCGTGCCCAGGCCGATGAGCTGAATGCGAACCTCAGGAAGGTGATTCACAGCCTGACCCCGATCCAGTCGGCGGTGATTCGGGTGATGAGTGTGAAGGGCGATGACTACGCGCCCTTCGAGGCGCCGACCATGGCGCTGTATGGCAAGGCCATGGCACTGGCGGGCATCGAAGCGGACGACGTTCAGGTCGAGGTGCCCGGCGTGCAGCAGGCGCTGATCGCGCTGCAGCAGAAGAAACTGGTGTGGAAGGCGTCGCGAGGGGTGTATGCGGTCGACGATTCGGTGATTGCCGAGGTCCTGCGCGCCGACGGCCTGCTTGAAGGCCTGGACTGATTCTGCTCTGTTACATTTTGCATTAATTGGCTGCACTCATAGAATAGGCGTATCAATCTGCCTGTTCCTGAGTGCGTGCCTATGGCCATCAATTTCGACCTCAACGACCTGCAAGCCTTCCGCGCGCTGGTGGACCACGGCAGTTTCCGCAAAGCCGCCGAAACCGTGCGGATCTCCCAGCCTGCCCTGAGCCGGCGCATCGAGAAGCTTGAAGACGCGCTGGGTGTCCGGCTGTTCGAACGCACTACCCGCAAAGTCAGCCTGACCCAGGCCGGGCGTGGCTTCATGCCCAGTGTCGAGCGCTTGTTGGACGACCTGGACAGCGCCTTGCTGGGCATCAGCGAAGTGGCGTCGAACCGCCTTGGCCACGTCACCATCGCCTGCGTGCCGTCAGCGGCCTATTACTTCATGCCGCGGGTGGTCGCGCACTACCACCAGCAATTTCCGCGCATCAAGGTCAAGGTGCTGGATGCCAGCGCCCACGATGTATTGAGCGCCGTGGTCGATGGCGAGGCGGATTTCGGCCTGAGTTTCATGGGTACGCTGGAGGCCGATGTCGAGTTCGAGCCGCTGGTGCAGGAAACCTATGTCTTGGCCTGTCGCCGTGATCACCCGTTGGCGGGACGCGCCAGTGTGACCTGGGAGGAGTTTTACCAGCAGGACTACATCTCGCTGGGCCGTACCTCGGGCAATCGCTTTCTGCTTGATCAGGCGCTCAGCGGCATCGTGCCGCAACGTCAGAGCATCTGCGAGACCCGGCACGTGACGACGATGATCGGGTTGGTGGAGGCCGGCCTGGGCATTGCCGCCGTGCCGCTGATGGCCATGCCGGCCACCGATCACCCGATCCTGACACGGGTTGCGTTGATCGAACCCCAGGTGATGCGCAGTGTCGGGCTGATAAAACGCCGGGGTCGCACGCTGACCCCGGCGGCATTGGCGCTTGAGCGCCTGGTGGTGGAAATGAAGGCTCAGGTCAGCGGCTGACCGAGTCCAGGCCGGTGGCCTGCACTTGCGCCTGGACGGCCGGGGAGGCGAGGTACTGTAGCAGGGCCTTGGCTTGCGTCGGGTGTTGGGCGTCGACCGGAATACCGGCGGCGAAACGGGTGACTGACTGCACCGCTTCCGGCAGCTTGGCCACAAAGCTTACGCCTGGCACAGGCAGCAATTCGCTGACCTGCTGAAAGCCCAGTTGATAGTCGCCGCTGGCAACCACGGTGCCCACTGGAATTTTCGGCACCATCGTAGCTTTTGGCTTGAGCTGGTCCTCGATCCCAAGGCGCTTGAACAACTGGTTTTCGATGTACACGCCACTGGCGCTATCCGAATAGGCCACGGATTTCGCGTCCAGCAAGGTTTTCTTCAAGCCTTCCACCGTGCTGATATCGGGTTTATGTGCGCCTGCGCGCACCACCAGGCCGATGCGCGAGTCGGCCAGTTCCACCCGCGAAGCCGGGTCGACCTTGCCTTGGCGAATCAGCTCGTCCAGCGCATAGCCGACCATGATCACCACATCGGCCTTTTCGCCACGGGCCAGACGATTGGGGATCGCCTCGGGCGCTTTGCCCATCGACGGGCCCAGCACCGTGTCCAAGGTGTTGCCGCTGGCCTGGGCAAAAGTCGGGCCGAGCACTTTGTAGGCGGCGGTGAAGCCACCGGAGGTCATGACGCGTAGGTTTTCAGCCTGAGCTACGTTGCCAAGGCCAAAGGTGGCCAGCAAGGCGAAGGCTGCCTGTTTGAATAGTCTGTTCATGTTCTCGCTCGCGAAAAGGGCTGGCTCAGGACATCGCCGGTTGCAGGCGGCCGGACGAACGGCGGTACAGGTAGAGCGTCGCGCACAGCGCGCAGAGCGCGGCGAAACTCATCCAGTAGCCGGGGGCGGCCTTGTCCGAGGTGTACTGGATCAGGAACGTCGAAATGGCCGGGGTGAAGCCGCCAAAGACAGCGGTTGCCAGGCTGTAGGCCAGAGAGAAACCGGCGACCCGCACTTCGACCGGCATGATTTCCGTGAGCGCGGCGATCATCGCGCCGTTGTACAGGCCGTAAAGGAACGACAACCACAACAGCACTTCCAGCATGTGGGCGAAGCTTGGCGCGTTCACCAGGTAGGTGAGCACCGGGTAGGCCGTCGCCAGGGTCAGCAGGGTCATGGCGATCAGCACCGGCCGGCGGCCGATGCGGTCGGACAAAGCACCACCCAGCGGCAGCCAGATGAAGTTCGACACCCCCACCAGCAACGTCACCAATAGGGCGTCGGAGGTGCTCAGGTGCAACACGGTCTTGCCGAAGGTGGGTGCGTACACGGTGATCAGGTAGAACGCGGTGGTGGTCAGCGCCACCATCAGCATGCCGGCGACCACGGTCGTCCAGTGCTGCACCAGGGTACGGAATACCTCGGCCATGGCCGGGCGGTGTTTACGCGCTGCATACTCTTCGGACTCTTCCAGGTTACGCCGCAGGAGGAAGATGAACGGCACGATCAGGCAGCCGACGAAGAACGGAATCCGCCAGCCCCAGTCGGCAATCATGGCCGGTGCCATCCATTGATTCAGGGCGTAGCCCAAGGCTGCAGCAACAATGATCGCCACCTGCTGGCTGGCCGATTGCCAACTGGTGAAAAAGCCTTTGTTGCCCGGCGTGGCGATTTCCGCCAGGTACACCGATACGCCGCCCAGTTCGGCGCCTGCCGAGAAGCCTTGCAGCAGGCGGCCGACCAGCACCAGGGCCGGGGCCAGTAGGCCAATGGTTTCGTAGCCGGGGACCAGCACGATCAGGATCGTGCCGCTGGCCATGATCGACAGGGTGACGATCAGGCCTTTGCGCCTGCCCACCTCATCGATATAGGCGCCCAGCACCACTGCGCCCAGCGGACGCATGAGAAAGCCTGCGCCGAATACGGCGAAGGTCATCATCAGGGAAGCGAATTCACTGCTGGCAGGGAAAAATACCGAGGCGATCTGGGTGGCGTAGAAGCCGAAGAGGAAGAAGTCGAACTGCTCGAGGAAGTTGCCCGAAGTCACCCGAAAGATTGCGCTGGCGCGTGAGCGCCCGGAGGGGATTGCTGCTGTCATTACCTGTACTCCACCGCTTTTATGACGTGCACCGCCTGGACGCGGCGCACGGTTCTTATTGAGGAGCATGGTGCGGCAGGGTCATTGATATGATAAGTGCATTGTTCGCATGCATTAATGATCAATACGGATCAATGTGTGCTCGGCTTGGGCCGACGACCTGCATAACCCCTATAGCGAACCTGCCTATGGCCGGCCTGTGCGCGGGGCTAAACTGACCCGGCTGAGCTTGATGACCCCACAACAAAAAAGGGCTGTATCCGCCGGACTTTGACCTTCATATCGGGGCGCGTCGGAGATTGCCACATGAAACGCACGTCCAGCCTTCGCCCATCCCTTTCAATTACCCGCCGTGCACTGGTTCCGCTGTTTGCAGCGTTGCTGGTGACGGGGTGCGCCCATGATCCGGACATTCGCATGGGGCACGACAATGTGGCCGGCACCACGACGAAAAGCCCGCCCGACTACATTAAGTGTGTGCAGAGTGAGCTGCCGGCAGGTGAGAAGGCGTTCATGCGCGAAGAAAACAACGCGTTGGCACTGTTCCTCGAAAGTACCGATCCCAAGCAGTCCACCGGACTCGTCGAAATTCGCCCGTCTGGAACTCAGCATCAGTTTTCCGCTTACCAACGCGATGCCTGGTATGACAAAGGCAGACTTCTGGACGCAGCGCTGATGTGCTCGTAACTTTCGATTGAGGGCTTCACTGCCTGCTTGTAGCGCGTGGAGTACAGATGTACTCCGCGGCATGATTACATGCCTGTGCTGCCGCTTATCCTCTGCGAATGGATAGCAGCTTGTAGGTGAAGGGGCCCTTTTTACCTTTCTCGGGGAAGGTGTCTATCGATACCCGGTCCCCCTGGTTGCCTCCCAGCACCTTGATCATGCCGCCACCTGAGTCAAGCCAGAATCCGACATGGCCGCTTCCGGGGCTAGCGCCACCCCCGGTGCGACTGAAGACGACGATGTCGCCTTTGTGGGGTGATTGGGTGACGTCAATGCCCCAATCCGAGGTATGCCACGACTGGGCGCCCGCGCTGTTGGTGCCGTGCATGCCTGCCTGGGTGACGCAGTAGTTCACGAACGAAGAACACCAGGCCACGCTGTCCTGAGTGGCGTGCAGCGTTGTGGTGGAGTGGTAAAGCAGTATGCGGGGATTGTTGCCGGGGCCCGGGACCTCTGCGATGCCAGCTGCCAGCTCGGCGAGGGCAATGTCGAGTGGTTGGCTGCCCGTGGGCGCAGGAAGCGGTAGGCCACCTGCGACAGGCGCGAGGAACTCGGCAAACATGAAGCCTTCGGCGACACCGTCACCCTCGCGATCAACCTTGATCCAGTCCCCGTTTCGGCCCAATGCCCGCACGACTGTATTCAGCGGTAATGTGTCGATGTCGGTGAATTCGCGCCCAGGTCCTCGACGCAGGTTGAGTCCCGAGCGGGCTGTTACACGCATGAGCGCCAACGGCGTGGAGGCAGGTTGGCCGATCTCAGGCGCGTTCGCGCCGCCCAGGTGGAATTGCCCGAAGTCGCTGAATGCCGGGCTTGCTATGTTTCCGTCGTGGCTGATGCCGGCCTCGTTGCGCTCCAGTGCCTTCTGGAACAGCGCCCAACGGTCGGTCGCCAGCATTTGTCGTGTTCCCGACCAGCCAAGCGACCCGGATAGCCAAACCAGCGAGGCCAGCGAATTGTCGAGCAAATGTGCCGCTACCTTTCCGGAGCCGTACACACCGACGCGGTAATCGCCATTGAGGGCCCCGTTGACCGCATGGAAATAGGCTTCAACCTCGCTCAGCTCTGCCGCTTTCACAAAATCCCAGTCCACGGCGAAATAGATCGCTGAACCTTCAGGCTGGCGCAGGCGCTTGGCAAGTTCCTTGGCCCGTGTGCCATCGCGTGTGCCGTTGGCGGTACCAAAATCCTCGACATGCCCGCCAGCGCCCGCCCGCTGCTCGAATACCGTTGCCAGGGCAATGCCTGCTTCATCCAGGGCAGCGGCTTCAGCCGGTTCGAGGCACTTGGTTGGAAATATTCTTGAGTTCTTGTGGTTGTAGTAACGAATGACGACCTTGACCCCGTTGGTGCGCAGGGTCGGTATTTTGGAAGTCAGGGAATTGGGACAATCGATGATGTCGAGCATGGCGTTTACCTCGGTGAATTGAGGATCGGCCAACAGCAAAATGGGGGATCGGTCCTTGTGGGTCTAGACAGCGCTCGTGTGTCTGTCAAACCCCCGTGCTTGACGTGTTTCATGGCTGATACAGGCAGGCGACGGATGGCATTTTTCGAAGCGCCAGGTCATGCAGGCAGCGGCCGTGGCGCTTGCGCGTGCAGCACGGCCTGGCTCATGCCCACGACCCAGGCTTCTATCCAGGTTTCCGGCACCTGGGGTTCGCGGTGTCGCAAACCATCGGCGGTATCGAGCAGGCTCAGGATCGCTTGGGTGACGCATCCCGCATCCCGTGTGCCCAGATGCGCCTTTTCGATGACCTGTCGCAAGGGCTGGTGCAGGCGCTCGAGGGCTTCGTTCAGCCATGGACGTTGCTGCGCTTGCAGGTGACGTGACTCATGGCGCAGCAGCAGTTCCTCGGCAGGGTGTGAGCGCTGGCGCGCCAGCATGAAGCGCAGGTAACCCTGCAGGCTCCGTGAGTATCGACTTCGCTGCCAGGCGTCCAGGCGCTGCGCAACCACCGCCAGCAATACATCCAGCAACAGGTCCTGCTTGCTCGCCACATGGTGGTAGAGGCTGCCAGCCTGCACGCCCACCCGTGCGGCCAGCTGGCGCATGGTCATGGCGCCATAACCCACTTCGGCCATCAACTCGCCTGCCACAAGCAACAGGGCGTCGGCGCTGGCGCTCGTGGTTTCAGGCTTTGGCCGGCAGAGCCTGGGGGGCGTCAAGCTAGGCATTTATGCTCCTCGATCAGCCCTGAGGCTGGTTTTTCGGGTCGGCAAACGCCAGCAGTGCACGGGCGCGCAGAATCACCGGGGCGTCGACCATCTGCCCGTCCAGGGTAAACACGCCAGCACCGGCAGCTGCGCCGGCGATGACGCGCTGTGCCCAGTCCAGCTCGGCCGCCGAGGGACGCAACGCTTGGTGAATGACAGCAACCTGGCTCGGATGAATGCACAGCGCGCCGCCAAAGCCCATGTCGCGGGCGAACTGGGTATGACGATACAGGCCTTCGACATCCTGGATGGCTGGGTATACGCCATCCAGTGGCGCCGCCAGGCCGGCGGCCCGGCTGTGCAGCAGCACGGCGTAACGGGCGTGGCCCAACACTTGGGCGGCGGCTTCGCTGCCTTCACGCAGATTCAGGTCCAGGCCCAGGTCGAGGCTGCCGAACGACAACCGCTCGACGCCCTGAGTGGAGGCCAGCTGGGACAGGGCTACCAAGCCAAGGGCACTCTCGATGATCGGCCAAACCGGTTTGCCCGTGGCATGTGCTCGGCGTATCTGCTCGGCAGTTTCTGCTTTGGGCAGCAGAACCCCGGCAACAGCCGCGTGCTGACGGCACAGGTCGAGGTCGGTCTCGTGAGCCCAGTGCCCGGGAGCGTTGACCCGAACCAGCACCCTGGCATCCGGATACTCGGTGAGGAAGGCGGCCAGGTTGTCACGTGCCTGAGCTTTGGCCGATTCCTCGACGGCATCCTCCAGGTCGACGATTACCCGGTCGGCACCACTGGCCAGGGCCTTGGGAATGCGTTCCGGCCGCGTGGCAGGGACGAACAGGGCAGATCTGACGAGCGTACTGGTCATTGTGAACACTCCAGGTCGAAGTCGACTTCGCCGGCCTGCGCCATGCCTTCGGCAGCAGTTGCCCAGACCTGAGCCTTGCCGCTTTCCAGCAGACGTCCGCCGACCGCGAAGGGCGCTGGCGAAATAAGCGGGCGCAGACCGCGAAACGCAAAGCGGCGTACCAGCGCTGCTGGGTTGGCGCGCTGGAAAGCGCGCAAGCTCAAGGTCGCGATCAGTGGGCCATGGACCACCAGGCCTGGGTAGCCTTCGGTTTCGGTGACATAGGGCCAGTCATAGTGAATGCGATGGCCATTGAAGGTGACGGCCGAGTAGCGGAACAGCAGGGTGGCATCCGGCGTCACCGTTTCCTGCCAGTCCCCTGAAGGTGCGGTATCGGTGCCGCCGAGCTTGGGTGGGGTCGGCTCGCGGTAGACGATGTCCTGTTCTTCGATCAATGCCGTGCGGGCATCCTGGACATACTCGTGACGTACCGTGACGAACAGCAGGGAACCGGTCCGGCCTTGCTTTTCTTCCACCTTGAGCAATGTGGACTGCCGGGAGACCTCGGCTTCCACACGCAACGGGGTGACGAATTCCAGACGGCTGCCGGCCCACATGCGGTTGCGGTTCTGCGCCGGCGGCAGGAAACCACCGCGCGCGGGGTGACCGTCGCTGCCCAAGCCTGCGGCTTCGACAGGGTCCTGGAAAAACGCCCAGTGCCAAAGCAGCGGCAAGGCCTCGCCAGGGGCGGGCGGTGTTTCGCCCAAGGTGGCGGCGATGCGCTTGACCAGGTTGTGGGTGATGCGGTCGTTGCAGGTTTCGCTGCGGCCCACCCAGGCGTTGACGTCTTGTGTTGTCATTGTTGGCGTCCTTTTTCAGAGAGTGGGGTCAGATAACCCCGTCAGCGCGCAGTTCATGAATGCGTTCGTTGGACAGCCCCAGCTCCGAAAGAATGCTGGCGCTGTGTTGGCCCAGGGCCGGAACCGGGTCCATGCGCGGGCTGAAGGCATTGCTGGAGGCTGGCGGCAGCAGGCTTGGAATGCTGCCCTGGGCCGTCTCGACCCGCCGCCAGCGCTCACGCGCCTGCAACTGCGGGTGTTGCCAGACGCCCTGCATGTCGTTGACCCGAGCATTGGCAATACCCGCGTCGTCGAGCCGAGTGATGACCGTGTCGAAGTCCAGCGTAGCGAAGGCCTGAATGATTAGCGCACGCAGCACTTCGCGGTTTGCCACCCGCTTGAAATTGGCCGCGAAGCGCTCATCGTCAGCCAATGCTGGCTGGTGTAGCACCCGCTCGCAGAAAGCCCGCCATTCGCGCTCGTTCTGCAGCCCCAGCATTACCGTGTTGCCGTCACCCACAGGGAAGGGGCCATAAGGGTAGATGGTCGCATGGGCCGCCCCGGCGCGAGGCGGCGGGCTGGCGCCGTCGTAGGCGTAGTACAGCGGGTAGCTCATCCATTCCGCCAGGCTTTCGAGCATCGACACTTCGACCCGGCTGCCTTGGCCGGTTCGCTCGCGCAGCAACAAGGCCGAAAGCACGCCGGTATAGCCATACATGCCAGCGGCGATGTCGGCGATGGAGTTGCCGGCCTTGGCCATCTGGTCGTCACCCGCGCCGCCTGTCACCGACAGGAAACCGCCCTCGCTCTGAATCAGCAGGTCGTAGGCTTTCTTCTGTTCGTACGGCCCGCCTGCGCCATAGCCCGAAATGTCGCAGACGATCAGGCGCGGGAAGCGTTCGTGCAGGGTGTCGAATGAAAGCCCCAAGCGCGCCGCTGCGCCCGGTGCCAGGTTCTGCACCAGCACATCGGCCTGCTCCAGCAACTGGTCGAGGATGTCCGCAGCGATGTCCTGTTTCAGGTCCAGGCACAGGCTTTCCTTGGAGCGGTTGGTCCAGACGAAATGCGAGGCCAGGCCGTTGACGCGTTGGTCGTAGCCACGGGCAAAGTCGCCGACACCTGGCCGTTCGACTTTGATTACCCGGGCGCCCAGGTCGGCAAGCTGGCGAGTGCAGAAGGGCGCGGCTATGGCGTGTTCGAGGCTGATGACGGTAATGCCGTCGAGGGGGCGTATGGGATCTGGCATAAAGCCTCCAATGCTGTCGCGTACCTTGTGGGAGCGGCTTCAGCCGCGAAGCTGGCGACGCGGTGGCTGGCACCGGCTACGCCGGTGTTCGCGGCTAAAGCCGCTCCCACAGGTCTCTGCCAACTCAATAAGTCATGTGCAGTGTTTAGAACGAACGTGGCAGTTCGAGCAGGTGCTCGGCGACGTAGGACAGGATCAGGTTGGTCGAGATCGGCGCCACCTGGTACAGCCGGGTTTCGCGGAACTTGCGCTCGACGTCGTATTCATTGGCAAAGCCGAAGCCACCGTGAGTCTGCAGGCAGGCGTTGGCCGCCTCCCAGCTGGCCTTGGCCGCCAGGTACTTGGCCATGTTGGCGGCGGCACCTGCGTTCTTGCCGCTGTCGTACTGCTCGCAGGCCTGCCAGCGCATCAGGTCGGCGGCCTCGATCTCGATGTGGGCTTCGGCGATCGGGAACTGTACGCCCTGGTTCTGACCGATCGGGCGGCCAAACACCACGCGGTCGCGGGCGTACTGGGCGGACTTTTCGATGAACCAGCGGCCATCGCCTATGCATTCGGCGGCGATCAGCGTGCGCTCGGCGTTGAGGCCGTCGAGGATGTACCGGAAGCCTTTGCCTTCCTCGCCGATCAGGCTGCTGGCCGGAATTTCCAGGTTGTCGAAGAACAGCTCGTTGGTTTCATGGTTGACCATGTTGGCGATGGGCTGCACGGTCAGGCCATTGCCGATGGCCTCGCGCAGGTCTACCAGGAAGATCGACATGCCTTCGGACTTCTTGGTGACCTCGGCCAGCGGCGTGGTGCGGGCCAGCAGGATCATCAGGTCGGAATGCTGGATGCGTGAGATCCACACTTTCTGGCCATTGATAACGTACTTGTCGCCCTTGCGCACGGCGGTGGTCTTGATCTTGGTGGTGTCGGTGCCGGTGGTGGGTTCGGTGACGCCCATCGACTGCAGGCGCAGCTCGCCGCTGGCGAGTTTTGGCAGGTAGTAGCGCTTCTGTTCGTCGCTGCCGTTACGCAGCAAGGTGAACATGTTGTACATCTGGCCGTGGATGGTGCCGGAGTTACCGCCGCAGCGGTTGACCTCTTCGAGAATCACCGACGCTTCGGCCAGGCCAAGGCCCGAGCCGCCGTATTGTTCGGGAATCATCGCCGACAACCAGCCCGCTTCAGTCATAGCCTTGACGAAGGCCTCGGGGAAGCCCTTTTCTTCATCGATCTTGCGCCAGTACTCGGCAGGAAAGTCGCCACACAGGGCGCGCACGCCTTCACGGATGGCATTGAGTTCTTCGCTGTTGTAGTCGCTCATTGTTGTTCTCCAGGCGGGCGGTCAGGTCGGCTGAAAGCCCAGGGCTGCGCGGAAGCGATTCTTGATGTAGTGGCCGTCACGTGGCGGCAGCACCCGCGGCGGGTTTTCTGCCTTGATCTTGACCGTGGCCAGCTTCACGCCCTGGCGGGTGGCGAAGCGCTCGCGCAGGTCGTGCACGCCTTCGATGTCGCGTATTTCGTTGGTCCAGCTGAAACCGCAGGTGTGCGCGACCTGGTCGAGCTGGATGCCGAAGCCGGCGTGGCTGACCTGCATGCCGGTTTCACCGAAGTGGCCGTTGTCCAGCACCACGATGGTCAGGTTCTGCGGTTTTTGCAGGGCGACCGTGGCCAGCGCGCCGAAGCCCATCAGCAGTTCGCCGTCGCCGGTGATGACCACCACCGACTTGTCCGGCTGGGCGTTGGCCAGGCCCAGGCCGACGGTGATGGCGCTGCCCATGGCGGCCCACAGGTAGTAGTTGTTGTCATGGTCGCCGGCAGCCATCACATCGTAGGAGGCCGAACCCAGGCCGGTGACCACCAACAGGTCGTCGCGATCGGCCAGCAGGGTGCGCACCACTTCGCGGCGGCAGAGGGTGTGGTTGGCGCTTACTTGACCCATTTCTTTTCTCCGATCAGGCGCTGGCCAAGCAGCAGGGCAGTGGCGGAATCACCGTTGAACGCCATGGTGGCGGCGCCGTGCAGCAGCGGGGCAACGTCCTCGGGCTTGTCGGCGCGCCAGGTCATCACCTTCATCAGTTGCAGCGAGGCTTCGGTGGCCTGGCCCATGGGGTTCTGCCAGGCGTTGAACTCGGCCCAGTCGCCACGCATGGTGACCACCATCAGCAAGGGGAAGCCGGCGCAGTTCTGCAAGGCCAGGGTGTTGATGCAGTTGCCGACGCCGCTGGACTGCATGAGTAGGGCGCCGCGCTCGCCACCGAGCCAGGCGCCGGCCAGGTAGCCAATGCCTTCTTCTTCGGTGGTCAGGACCACGGCCTTGATGTCGGGGTCTTGGTACGACATGCGGATGGCTGCGCTGTGGCCAGCATCCGGAACGAACACGACGTGTTTCACATCGTGGGCCTTGAGGACGCGGAACACGTCTTCTTGCCAGGATTGTTCAACTTCTTGCGATGACATGGGTGTCTCCCGTGTTGCTTTTGTTTTCAGCCATCATGGGGGCGAAGCGGGGGCAGGACGACTACCTTTTTTCTCTTTGAGATATGCCTGCTCGGCATAGCTCAAAATTGAATTACCGGGGGCTTTTGTGGGAGCCGGCTTGCCAGCGATCACCGGCGAGGCCGGTGCCATGCACCGGGTTGCCTGCATCGCCGGCAAGCCGGCTCCCACAGGGATTGCGCAGATCCTGAGAAAGAGGGGATCAGGCCTGGGCGACTGCCGACTTGGCCACCGGTAGCCCGGTGTGTTCCTCGACCTTGCCATCGCCACTGATATAGCCGTGACGGGTGAGGTTGGGCATCAGTACCGAGGCGATGAAGGTCACGCAGAGCACTGCCGCAACGTAAAAGAAGAAGTAGCTCTCCACGCCTTCGGCGCGGAAAGAAAGCGCCACGTACTCCGCTGTGCCGCCAAACGTCGCATTGCCGATGGCATACGGGAAACCGACCCCCAGGGCGCGCACGGCCGGCGGGAACAGCTCGGCTTTGACGATACCGGCGATGGGTGTGTACAGCGAGGCGATCAGCAAGCCGCCGAAGACCAGGGCGAACGCCATCCACGGGCTGTTCGTGCGCTGCAGGGCGAACAGCAAAGGAATCACGACCAGGATGCCGAGCCCGGAGAACAGCAACATGTGCGTCTTGATGCCGAGGCGGTCGGCCATCAGCCCGAACAGCGGTTGGCACAACATGAAGCCGATCAGCGCCGAGGTCATGATGAAGCTTACGGTTTCGGCGTCGAAGCCGGCGGAGATCACCAGGAACTTCTGCATGTAGGTAGTGTAGGTGTAGAAGTACAGCGAGCCACCGATGGTGAAGGCCAGCACCAGGGCGACGGCGCGCTTGTGCTTGAACATCCCGCGCAGCGAGCCCGCGCCCTCGCGGTGCATGTCTTTTTTCGAGGCGGTTTCGTGCATCGAACGGCGCAGGTATACCACCACCACTGCACTCAGGGCGCCGATGAAGAACGGTATGCGCCAGCCCCATGCACGCAGTTCCTCATCGCTCAGGGTCTGTTGCAGTGCCACCACGGTGAACAACGCCAGTAATTGCCCGGCGATGATGGTGAAGTACTGGAACGAACCATAGAAGCAGCGACGCCCAGGCGTGGCGATTTCACTGATGTAGGTGGCCCCGGTGCCGTATTCGGCGCCAACCGACAGGCCCTGGATCAGGCGCGCCACCACCAGCATGATCGGCGCGGCGATGCCGACCGTTTCGTAGGTGGGCATCAGTGCGATCAGCAGCGAACCGCCGCACATCATGAACACCGAAATGATCATCGACACCTTGCGCCCGCGGGTGTCGGCCAGCCAGCCGAAGATCCAGCCACCCAGCGGGCGCATGAAGAAGCCGACGGCGAACACGCCCGCAGTGGCCAGCAATTGTGTGGTGGTGTCGCCTTTGGGGAAGAACGATGAGGCGAAGTAGATCGCGGTGTAGGCATAGATGAAGAAGTCGTACCACTCGACCAGGTTGCCCGAGCAGGCTCCCAGAATGGCACGAGCACGGTTGGGTTGCGGTGACATGGTGTAGCCCTCTGGTCTTATTGTTGTAAGGGGATCGAGCGTCGAGCGCTCGACCTGTGTTCACGCTACCCCAGCGCTGGCGCTGCAATAAGAGGGCTGGTGCACTACCTGATATGCCGAGATTCTATAGCTGATGCGGGGCGGTCTGTTTAGACTGCTGTTTCCTGGCAACCAACCGATGGCGTTTATGGACGTTGTTCAACTCAAAACCCTGATTCATGTGGCCGAGCTGGGCAGCCTGAGCAAGGCATCGGACCGTCTGCACATTGCGCAACCGGCCTTGAGCCGGCAGATCCGCCAGCTGGAAAAAGAACTTGGCGTCTACCTGTTCGAACGCCACGGGCGGGGCATGGTGATTACCGAGGCCGGTCGTGAAGTGCTGCAGCACGCCAGCCGGATCATGCAGGAGCTGGAGGCGATCCGCAGTTCGGTGGGCGGTGGCGATGGCCGTTTCCGGGGCGCAGTGGCCATCGGCACCACGCCGACCATTGCCGAGATCGTCACGGTGCCGTTGGTCAAGCGCATCCGCGAAGCCCACCCGGAGCTCTCCATTCGTTTCTCATCGGCCTTCAGTGGCTACCTGCTGGACTGGTTGCAGCGCGGCGAGCTGGAGCTGGCGATTTCCTATGACCTGGAACCGCGTCATACCTTGCGCATCGTGCCGGTAATGATGGAGAACCTGGTGCTGGTGGGGCCGCCCGAGGCGGGTTTGACGATGGACCAGCCGGTTGCGTTCAAGACCCTGGCTGATGCGCAACTGGTACTGCCGAGCGCGCGCCATGGCTTGCGCAAGATCATGGATGACTGCGCCGCACAGGCGGGGATCGAGATCTCGGCCAGTATCGAAGCGGACTCCTTCGGCGCGATGATCGACCTGGTGCGCAATGGCTTTGGCCTGACCGCGTTGCCGCTGGCGTCCATCTATGGGCATGTGCAGAACGCAACCCTCTGCGCCGCGCCCCTGGTGGACCCGCTACCGATGCGCAAACTGGTAATGGTGTCGCCGGCAGATCGCCGGGTCAGCCCGGCAACGCGCTATGTCGGCGACACCTTCGTGGCGCTTGCGGCCGAACTGGTCGATAAAGGTATCTGGTCTGGCCACATGCTTTAGGCCCGACGCTTTTCTGTTTTTTTGTACAAGGTCTTGATGTGAACGCGGATGCTCGATTGCCTGGCGCCTGGGGCATTTTTTGCCTGGGCGCGCTGCAGATTCTGGTTTGGGGTGGGTCTTTCTTTCTGCTGGCCGTCATGGGCGAGCCGATCATGCGGGAAACCGGCTGGGCCAGCCAGTGGGTCTATGGTGCGCTGTCGCTGGGCCTGATGGTCGCCGCGTTGCTGGCGCCGATATCCAGCCGGCTGGTGGCCCGCCATGGTGGGCGAGTGCAGTTGGCCGGCAGTGGTGCCGTGGTTGCGGCGGGCCTGTTGGTCATGGCTGCGAGCCACACACTGTGGGTATTTCTTTTAGCCTGGGTGGTGATTGGCATTGGCATGGCCATGGGGCTTTATGAAACCCTGTTCGCGACCCTGGGCGCGTTGTATGGCGAACGGGCAGGGCGCGCAATTACCGGCATTACGTTGATTTCAGGCTTTGCCTCGACCTTGTCGTGGCCAGCGGTGGCCGTGCTCATCGAGCAGCTCGGCTGGCGGGAGGCTTGCGTGGCCTATGCCATGTTGTTGCTCCTGGTGGTGGCCCCGCTGTATTGGAAAGTGCTGCCAGCCGGCGGGCAGCAACAGCAGCGCAAGGCAACAGCCGCAGCAGACGACACGGCGGTTGATCGGCGTTTGTACCTGCTGCTGACCACCATTTTCGCCATTGGCGCAATCATCATGACCGCGGTGGCGGTGCAACTGGTCTCGATACTCCAGGGCCTGGGCCATTCATTGACCGCCGCCATTGGCCTGGCCGCCATGCTCGGGCCCAGCCAGGTGGCCTCGCGGGTGCTGCAGATATTGGCCGGCAAGCGCCATCCGATCTGGACCGCGTTGTTCAGCTCGGGCTTGGTGGCGCTGGGGCTGATACTGGTGGCGCTGGCGCCTGGGGCGACGGCGCTGGGCTTGTTGATTTTCGGCTGCGGCAACGGCCTGCGGGCGATCGTACGTGGGTTGCTGCCCTTGGCGTTGCTGCCGCCTTCACAATACGTACTGCTGATGGGGCGGATGTCCCGGCCTTCGCTGATCGGGCAGGCGCTGACGCCATTGGTGGGCGGCTACCTGTTCGAGCATTTCGGCGCCATGGGCATATTGATCACCCTGTGTAGCCTGGCACTGGTCAACCTGGCGCTGGTGGTCGCGGTCATGGCAACCCTGCGCCAGGCTACAGCCCCCAATTCCTGAACAGCCACAACGCCCCCATGCCTGCGGCCAGGGTCAGCAATGTGCTGCGCGTGCGCCAGGCGACCAGGCCGGCGACCACCGCCGCCGGTATTTGCGGGTTGCTCCAGTCCAGCGGTGCGTGTCGGTCCTGGTAGACCACGGCCGGCAGTACCAGCGCGGCCAGCACGCTGGCGGGCACATAAGCCAGCGCACGTCTGAACAGCGGGGGAATGCGCAAGGCGCCATAGAACTCGATGAAAGACAGGCGAATCGCAAAGGTGCCTGCGCCGACCAGCACGAAGGTGGTCCACATCGCCAATTCGCTCATTGTGCCTCCGGTTTTACGTGATCTGCCTGGGCAACGGGGGCCTCTTTACGCAGATGCTCTATGGCCAGCCCACACAGCACGCCACCCAACGAGGCGACCAGCAAACCGAGGTTGTAGGGCAGGTCGATGGCCAGCACCGCCAATACCCCGCCGGCGACTGCCGCGCCTATCGTGGCCGGGTTACGGATGCTGGGGACCAGAATGGCCAGGAACGACAACGGAATGGCAAAACCCAGCGACCAAGAGTCGGGAATGCCGGTGCCGAGGAACACGCCACCCAACACCGCCAGGTTCCAGCCGAACCACATGGTGATCGCGGTGCCGGCGTAATAGGGAAAGGCGAACGGGCCCAACTCGCCCGACGCCAGCTTCAGGCTGCACAGGGCGAACGACTGGTCGGACAGCAGGTACGACAGGGGCCAGGTGCGGCGACGGGGCAGGCTGCTCAAATGGGGCGCGAGCGCGGCGCTGTACATCAGGAAACGCAGGTTGATCACCAATGCCGTGACCACCATGGTCAATGGCAGCGCGCTGTTCTGGATCAGTTGCAGCACCACCATTTGCGCGGAGCCTGAATAGAAGAGCAGGGTCATGCCCATGATATCGAGGGGCGACATACCCATCTCGACAGCGGTCACGCCCGTGATCAGGCCGAACGGAATGACGCCGGTGGTCAATGGGAGAACGTTGTGGGCGCCCTGGAGGAACGCCTGCTTCCCACTTTGATAGTGCATGTGAAGTCCTTGTTTGTTGTGGCCTGGACGGGGAAGTGCTGCCGTCCGTAACGCCAAGGTAAAACCCGAGGGGCTTGGTCACAACGCAGTTTTCTGGAATATTAGGCCTAGAAAAAATAAGGCTCATGACATGTCACTTGATTCCCCAACCCGGCACACCCTGCAGCTCAATGCGCTGCGTGCGTTCGAAGCATCGGCGCGTCTTGGCGGGTTCGCCCGGGCAGCCCATGAGTTGAAGGTAACGCCTGGTGCGATTGCCGCGCTGGTCAAGACCCTGGAAACCCAGTACGGCGCGGCGTTGTTCGAGCGTCATGCCAAGGGCGTGAGGCTGACGCCGTTGGGCGAAAGCGTTAAGGCACAATTCACCGCGGCCTTCGACGCCGTGGAAGAAGCCGCCCGAAGCCTTCGTCGATTGGCGGCGCCGCAGCGGGTGCATATCGTCACTTCACCGGCCCTGGCGCAGTTGTGGATCGGCCCGCGCCTGCCACGTCTGACCGAATTGCTGGCGCCAGTCGAAATTTCGGTCACGGCAATCGATGAGCCACCGAACCTCAAGCGCAGCCCTTACGACCTCTGCCTGTTCTATACCGAGCAGGTGCTGCGCGGGCAAAGGGTGGTTGCGCAGGAGGATATCTTCCCGGTCTGCACGCCGGCGCTGGCGGCTCAGATCAGCGCACCCAGCGACCTGATGAAGGTACGTTGCATCAAGGATGTGGGTTGGCGCGACTGGGATGTGTGGTCGGGCGCGGTCATGCCCGAGCAGCAGTTCGTGGCCCAGGGCCCGGGGTTTTCACTGTATTCGATTGCGGTGCAGCAGGCCTTGCTGGGGGCGGGTGTGCTGATCGGGCGCAGGAGCCTTGTTCAGCCTTTTCTCGATCGCGGTGAACTGGTGGCGCCACTCGGCCAGGTGGTGCCGTTGGGGGTGACCATCGCGGCATGGCGGCTGTCGGGCGCAGCAGGCAACCAGACGGTGGCCGCGGTGGAAGAGGCATTGTTGCAGTTGGCATAAAGCACCTTGAGGCAATGCCTGCGCACGGCCTCAAGGTGTTTGCGGTTACTTGCAGTTGCCCGCTTTGCGATACCCGGCAGCTTGTGCCTGGGCTTCGGACTCGAACGACACCTGGTTTTTCTGCGAGACCTGAGCGTAGCCAGGGCAACCAGCGGCGAGGTGATACACATGGCTGTTGCGGTTGCCAAGGATCGCGCCGGCAGTTGCGGCGCTGGCAACCGTGCGCTCGGCGGCCTTGGCGGGGGCGGCTTTCGGGGCACCTGACGCGACCACACCATCACCGAGCGGCTTGTAGCCCAGCGACCATGTCCGCTCGCCCGTCACGAAGGGATTGGCGTGCCCCATGATCCGTGCGATGCGGGCGTTGCGCTCTTTTTCCCAGGCAGACACCGGGTGCTGTTTGTCCCAGGCCATGAGCAGCTGTTGCTGCTGACGCGACATGTTCAGCTTGTAGCGATCGAACATGTAGAAGGTGGTGCGGGCAACCAGGCCTTTGACCTCGTCGCGGGGCTCGGCGGACTTTTGCTGGAAGTCGACCTTGGTGGTGCACTGGCCATACTGCGGGGCGACCCCCGAAGCCATGCCGTAGTTGAAGTTGCTGCGGTCGCCGTTAACTTCGCCCACCGCCGGGTAGAGGTTGAACAGGTCGGCCTCCATTGCGCGGAAGATCGGGTCGGTGTCCACGCACTGTTCACGCCCGCCGTTTTGCCAGCACTGGCGCTGATGGCCGAATGTATAGGCCGGGACGATGTGTTCCCACTCGGTGCGCTCGGCGCGGTTTTGCTGCTTGCGGGTTTCGTAACCGCAGGAGGCGGCGTCGATGCGACCGCCGGACTTGCCGACCCAGGTCCATTTGCAGCCACAGTAGAGATCACCCATGGCGCTGCTGGCCTGGTCAAGGTAGACCTTCTGCTTGGCGACGACTTTGGCTTCGGTGAAAGTCGCCGGGGGAGTGGCGAAGGCGCTGGGGATGGCCGAGAAGGCTAAGGTTATGACGTACAACAGTTTTTTCATGGCGCAAGGTACGTTGACTCTAGGGCGCCGGAGTATACCTAAAAGGCCGTGGGAAACCCCACGGCCATCTGTACTCCCTTTCAGTGCCCGCCTTTCATGCGACGCGCACAGAGGTAGATCACCAAGCCAGCCAGTGCAGCAGCCGCACCGATATAGCCCGTGCTCGTCCAGCCCAGCCCCGCCGTGATCGCCATACCGCCAAACCAGGGGCCGAGGGCGTTGGCCAGGTTGAAGGCTGCATGGTTCGACGCCGCCGCCAGGCTTGGCGCTTCGTGGGCGATATCCATCAGGCGGATCTGCAGCGGCGCGGCCAATGCGATCATGGTGCCGACCAGGCCGATGCCCAGCAGCAACGACCACAGCGAGCTTGCGGCGAACGAGAAGAACACCAGCACCGCCATCGACCACACCAGCACCAGCCCCACGGCGCGGAACTGCAAACGGTCGAACAGTTTGCCGCCAGCGATGTTGCCGATGATGCCGCCAAGGCCGAATGCAGCCAGGCCAAACGGAATCCACTGCGGCGCCACGCGGGTAACTTCCAGCATGGTCGGTGCCAGGTAGCTGAACACACAGAACATGCCGGCAAAGCCGATCGAGGCGATGGCCAGTGCCATCCATACCTGAGGCAGTCGGAAGGCCTGCAGTTCCTTGCGTGGGTCGCTGCGTACCTCATCATGACGTTGGGGCACGAAGCGCCAGACCATGGCGATGGTGCACAGGGCGATCAGCCCGACCAGCACAAAAGCAGAGCGCCAGCCGAAGAATTGCCCGAGGAATGTGGCGACGGGGTTGCCCAGCAACATGGCCAAGGTAAGCCCCATCATGACCCGCGCCACCGCACTGGCACGCTGGTCGGTCGGCACCATGCTGGAAACCACTACCGCCGCAATACCGAAATACGCGCCATGGGGAAGGCCGCTGATGAAACGGAAGGCGACCAGGCTGGAGAACGATGGGGCAAATGCCGTGGCCAGGTTGCCGATGGCATAGAGCACCATCAGCCACAGCAGCATGTGCTTGCGCAGCAGCTTGGCACCCAGAATGGCCAATGTCGGTGCACCGACCATCACGCCAAGGGCGTAAGCGCTGATGGCGTGGCCCACCTGGGGTTCGCTCAACTGCAGGTTGCTGGCGATATCGGGCATCAGCCCCATGATGGCGAACTCGCCGGTGCCAATGGCGAAACTCCCCAGTGCCAGAGCGGCTTCCATCTTGGCAGCCGTGGATTTGCTGGGTGTTAGCGGTGGCGCTTGGTGAACAGACATCGGGTTCCTTATTGAAACATGCTGAAACGGTAAAGGTTGCATCTTAGACAATCCGCGGCCAAACCGTCGAGGATCGGCGCCAAGGCGTAGTAGCCGTTGGTCATTGCGTCGGTGCATGGCGCTACTAGCTATGAGACGTTCGTTAACAGGCCGAAAAGCTATCGGAAGCCAACTGATAATCACCAAAATGAATCAGGAGGCGGTCGTGAAGCTGGAAAAGCGCAGTATCGAGTTTGTCCCCCATAACGAGCGTTACGGCACCCCCCGGCGTTTGTTCACTATCTGGTTCAGTTCCAATTTCCAGGTCACTGCCTTGATGGTCGGCACCCTGGGTATTGCCTCGGGGTTGAGTTTCGGCTGGACATTGCTGGGCTTGTTGATCGGCAACCTGATCGGCACCGTGTTCATGGCCGCGCATTCGGCCCAGGGGCCGCACCTGGGCATTCCGCAAATGATCCAGAGCCGGGCGCAGTTCGGGGTTTTTGGCGCGGCCATTCCCTTGCTGGTGATGGTCGTTGCGGCGGTGCTGTTTCTGGCCGCCAGTGGCGTGCTCATGCGCGATGCCCTGAAGGCGCTGATACCGATGAGCGACAACCAGGCCATTGTCCTGGTCGGGGTACTGACCTTCGTCATCGGTTTCGTGGGCTATGAACTGATCCATCGGTTGGGTGCGTGGATGAGCGTGCTGTCGACGCTGGTGTTTGCCGCTGCCATGGTGCTGATCCTGCTGCACCCGGCGGATGCCGCTTCGGCGACGGCGCCAAGCACAGGCTTCACCTTTGCGGCATTCAACCTGGTCATCGCCCAGGCAGCTTCCTGGACGCTTGGTTACGGCCCTTACGTGGCCGATTACTCGCGTTACCTTCCGGCCAACGTGCGCACCCGCGACACCTTCTGGACGACGTACTGCGGTTGCGCATTGGGTTCATTCGCCATGATGGCGCTCGGTGCTTTGCTCGCCGTGGCGATTCCTACCGCGCTGGGCCACGACCCGGCAACCGCCATTGCGACGTTGTTCGGCCCTTGGGCACCGCTGGCGCTGGCAGTGATCGCGCTGGGCGTGATTCAGTACAACGTGCTTTGCCTGTATAGCGCCTACATGTCCACGGTGACCATCTTCGGTGCGTTCGGTGAGCTCAAACAGGTCACCGCATCGGCCAAGGCCTTGGTGATGGCGATATTGAGCGTTGCAGCAACACTGATCGCGATTGCCACCCAGTACCACTTCGACACGTTCTTCGCCGACATTCTGATCGGTCAGTTGTACCTGCTGATTCCCTGGAGCGCGATCAACCTGGTGGATTACTATTGGGTGTGCCGCGGCCATTATGTGGTGGGTGACTTGTACGACCCCAAAGGGCGCTATGGGCGGTTCAACCGGCGGACCCTGGCAGTCTATGCCGTTTCCATCATCGGTACGATTCCGTTCATGAAGCTTTCGTTCTACACAGGGTTCGTTGCCAACTGGTTGGGTGCCGATATCAGCTGGGCGATGGGCCTGGTGCTGGCCGGTGCGTTGTACTGCATGGTCAACAGCCGGCCGGCTACTGCCAATGCCAGCCTGCATGGCCAGCGCACGCTCGAGTGAGAGAACGTATCAATGGGCGTCGGCGGAAGGTTGCGGTGGCGGCTGGACCTTGCGCATCAAAGGCACCAGCACCGTTGCGACTATGAAGCACACCATGATCACCAGGAACGCGTCGGCGTAGGTCATGGTTTGCGCTTCTCGCCAAGTCAATGCCCAGAGTTGGTGTAGCGCGGTGTGTTCGGCGTCCAGGCTGTTCTGGCCCAGCGCCTGGGCGTTGCTGCTCCATTGCTCGAGCCAGGTGTTCATGGTTTCGTTGCGCGTGTTCAGGTGCTCGGCCAGGCGCTGAAAGTGCAGGTTGGTGCGGTCGTTGAGGATCGTGGCGCAGGCGGCGATCCCGAGTGCGCCGCCCAGGTTGCGCATCAGGTTGAACAGGCCCGAGGCGAGTTTAAGCCGTGCTGGCGCGAGCGCGCCCAGGGTGAGTGTCACGGTTGGCGGAACGGCCATCTGTTGGGCAAAGCCACGAATGGCTTGCGGTAGCAGCAGCTCCTTGGCACCCCAGTCATGGGTAATGGGCGAGAAGTCCCACATCGACACGCCGAACAGCGCCAGGCCCAGCATCAGGATCCAGCGCAGGTCCACACGGTTGGCAAGAAAGGCGTACACCGGGATAGCCAGGAGCTGGAACACACCGGTGGAAAACACGGCAAGGCCAATGTCCAGTGCGCCATAGCCGCGTACACGGCCCAGGAACAGCGGTGTGAGGTAAATGGTGGCGAAGATGCCGATCCCGGTGATGAAGGAGAACAGGCAGCCCAACGCGAAATTGCGGTCGCGAAGGGCACGCAGGTCGACGACCGGCTCGGCGATTTTCAGGCTGCGCCAGATGAACAGTACGCCGCACAAGCCCGCCACCCAGGCGGTGGTGGTAATCGTGGCATCGCTGAACCAGTTCCAGCGTGGGCCTTCTTCCAGGGTGTATTCCAGGCAACCCAGAAAGGCGGCCATCAGCGCCATGCCCAGGTAGTCGGCGCCCTTGAGCAAACTGAAGTTGGGGTGATCGACCTTGACCAGCATCGGCACGGCAAAGGTGACGAAAATGCCGGGCACCAGGTTGATGTAGAACAACCAGTGCCAGGACGAAACGTCGGTGATCCAGCCGCCCACGGCAGGGCCCAGGGTCGGTGCAAGCGAGGCGATGGCGCCAATCACCGAAGCGGCGATCACACGCTGCTTGCCGGTGAAGTAGATGAACGCCGTGGTGAACACCAGCGGGATCATCGACCCGCCCAGAAACCCTTGCAGCGCACGAAAGGCGATCATGCTCTGGATGTTCCAGGCCATCGCGCACAGCAGGCTGGTCAGGGTGAAGCCTGCAGCCGAGGCGGCGAACAACCAGCGCGTGCTCATCACCCGCGACAGCCAGCCGGACAGGGGAATCACGATGATTTCGGCGATCAGATAGGCCGTTTGTACCCAGGCGGTTTCATCCACGCCGGCAGATAGCCCGCCGCCGATGTCCTTGAGCGAAGCCGAAACGATCTGGATGTCGATCAGGGCAATGAACATTCCGACACACATGGTGGCGAAGGCGGCCACCTTCTGGGCAGGGGTCAACACCGGCAGTTCGCTGTTCACGGCCGGCCTGCCGCTGCAACGTTTGCTTGTGGTTGCGCTTTGGTGTCGATTTCGGCGATCACCGAAAGCCCTGGGCGCAACGCGCCGAAGTCGGCATCGCTGCCTTCGAGGCGAACCCGCACCGGTACACGCTGGACGATCTTGGTGAAGTTGCCCGTGGCGTTTTCCGGCGGCAGTACGCTGAACTGTGCGCCGGTGGCGGGGGCGATGCTCTCGACACGGCCGTGGAAGGTGCGACCGGGCAGAATGTCCGCAGACACGCTGACGGCCTGACCCACTTGCATGCGTGCAAGCTGGTCTTCCTTGAAGTTGGCATCCACCCACAACCCATGGGCGGGCACTACCGAGATCAACTGGCTGCCGGCTGCGGCGTAGGCGCCGACCTTGGCCCTGCGGTTGCCGACGTAGCCGTCCACCGGCGCGCGCAGTTCGGTGTAGCCGATATTGAGTTGGGCCTGTTCCCTGTCCGCTTCTGCCTGGGCCAATGCCGCCCGGGCTTGCTCGCGTTGCGTGTCGATCACCGCCAGCTGTTGATGCGCGGCCTGCAAGCCCGCTTGGGCATGCACACGATCAGCTTGCGCGGTTTTCCAGTCCGCCTCGACGCGTTGCGCGCTTTGCACCGAAACCGCCTGGCTGTTTACCAGGTTCTGGTAGCGGACTTTGTCGTTCAAGGCGCGTTGTGCCTCGGCACTGCGTGCATCGATCTGTGCTTTGGCCTGGCTGATGACCGCATGCTGAAGCTGTTCGACCGCGTCCAGATTGGCAAGACGGGCGCGCTGCGCCGCGACGGCGCCATCGGCTTTTGCCAGTGCTGCCTTGTAGTCACGGGCATCGATGCGGGCCAGGAGATCGCCGGCGTTGACGAACTGGTTGTCGGCGACAGCGACCTCGGTGATGTAGCCGGGAACCTTGGCACTGATCACCGTTACGTCCGCACCTACGTAGGCATCTTCGGTGTCTTCGATGAAGCGCCCGCTGGCCCACCAATGACTGGCATAGGCCGCACCGCCCATCACCGCGAGCAGCAATGCGGCCATGCGCAGGGCTGTCTTTCTACCCAGGGTTCTTTTGGCGACGGTGTCGGTGCTTTCGACCGGGCCGGGCGGCATGTCGACGCGAGCGTTCATGATGGTCAGCCCTCGGATGAGGTCAGGGTGGGGAGGGGGCTTGCCGAAGTGCTGCCCTGGCGGTGGGCCTTGCCGGTTTCGGCGCGCCAGTGGGTCAGTGGGTCGGCATCGGGTTTGATGCGTACTCGATGGTCTTCAACGGTGATGGGTTTGCCGGTATTGGCGTCCATCAGCGTTAGTGCGACGGGCAAGCCGGTGTGCTCATCGGCGAGATAGACCTTCTCCGAGCCGGCAGCATGCTTGGCCCCCCAGGCCATCAAGGTCAGGATCACCGGGCGCAGGTCGCGACCGGCGTCGGTGAGCAGGTACTCGAAACGGGGAGGGTTGGTCTGGTAGGGGCAGCGTTCGAGCAAGCCTGCCGTGACCAGATCGTTGAGCCGGCGTGTGAGGGTGTTGGTGGCGATACCCAGGCTGTGCTGGAACTCGTCGAAACGGCGCAGGCCGTAGAACGCGTCGCGCAGAATCAACAGGCTCCAGCCATCACCGATCTGCTCAAGCGCCCGTGCCACAGGGCAGGGCATGGGTTGAAAGCTGGCTTTTTTCATGACGGCGGCCTTGGGGTGCGGTGTCTGGATGGAGATACTATTCCACTGTAACTTTCATTATGCAAGTTACTAGGATGTCGTGTTCCAGCCCGCTCGTCGGCGACCCCGGTAAGCACACAATCTGAACCGGTGTCCCGGTTCAGATTGTGTGGGCCTGCAACGATTACGCAGCGAAGTCGGTGGAGAGGGACAGCGCCCGCCATTGCGCCAACTCTTGCTCGACCACACGGTGCTTGGCTTCGATACGCGCGACCGCGTCGCTGCCCAGGGCCAGGCGCAGGGGGGGATTGGATGCATTGACCAAGGTCAGCAAGGCCTCTGCCAACTTCTCGGGGTTACCGGGCTGAGCATGGTTGGCAGCCTCGGCATGGTTGCGCATGGCGCCGACGGTGGCGTCGTAGTCCGCAAGCTCCAGAGCGGTCTTCACCAGCGATTGGTCATCCAGGAAGTCGGTCCGGAAAAAGCCCGGCTCGACCACGGTAACCTTGATCCCCAGCGGGGCCAGTTCCTGATGCATCGCTTCACTGATGCCTTCGACGGCGAACTTGGTCGAGCCATATACCCCCCAGCCCATGTAAGCCTGGTAGCCACCGAGCGACGAGATGTTGATCACATGCCCGCTGCGCTGGCGACGCATATGGGGCAATACCGCACGTGTCACGTTGAGCACGCCGAACACGTTGGTGGCGAACAGGCGCTCGGTCTCGCTGGCGCTGGTTTCCTCGACAGCGCCCAGCACGCCAAACCCTGCATTGTTGACCAGCACGTCGATGCGACCGAAGCGTTTGATGCCGGCACTGACCGCCGCATGGGCTTCGTCTTCGCGGGTGACATCCAGGCGCACGGCGAGCAGGTTGGGGTGTTGGCCGAGGCGAGTTTCAATGTCTTGCGGATTGCGCGCGGTGGCGATGACCGCGTCGCCAGCGGCCAGGGCCTGTTGGGCGATGAGGGTGCCGAAACCACGGGAAGCGCCAGTAATGAGCCAGGTACGCATGTCAACTCCTCCTGTATCGGGCCTGCACCATGCGGGCCTTTTCGATGGGGTGAGCAAACTTTAAGATCTGTGCATTCCTGTGATAATCCCAAGAATATGACATGGGCCTTTGAGTGAATTTCAGCAATGAAGCCGACCAGCACTGCCGACCTGTCGCTTTTCCTGTGCATCGCCCGCCACCTGAACTTCAGCCGTGCGGCGGTCGAACTGGGCCTGACGCCTTCGGCCTTGAGCCATGCCCTGCGAACCCTGGAAACCCGACTGGATGTGCGCCTGTTCAACCGCACCACACGCAGCGTGGCGCTTACCGAGGCCGGGGAGCGCCTTTACCAGCGGCTTGAGCCTGCGTTTCGTGACATAGCCGACGCACTGGAAGACCTCAACAGTTTTCGCGACAAGCCGTCGGGTAACCTGCGCATAACGGCTGGGCGGGCGGCGGTTGAGCTTGCGCTGTTACCACTGGCCAATCGTTTTCTGGTGGCCTACCCGGACGTGCGCCTGGAAATCGTCAGTGACGATGCGCTGGTGGACATGGTGGGTACCGGGTTCGATGCAGGCGTGCGCCTGGGGGAGCGGCTGCAGGCCGACATGGTCTCACTGCCCATTGGCCCTTACCTGCGATCGGTCGTGGTGGGGTCACCCGAGTTCTTCGATCGGCATGGCGTACCGCAGCATCCACAGGACTTGAAGCAGTTACCTTGTATCGGTCATCGCTTTGCCGGTGGCGCACTTTATCGGTGGGAGTTCGAGCGTGGCGGCGTTCGGTTGGACGTCGATGTGCAGGGGCCTCTGGTGCTCGGCGATGTCAGCCTGATGCTGGAGCCTGCCTTGCACGGCCTTGGCCTGGCCTATGTGTTCGAAGACATGGTCAAGGACCACCTGGAACGCGGCCAGCTGCGCAAGGTGCTCGATGATTGGTGTCATTACTATCCGGGACTGCACTTGTACTACCCAAGCCGGCGTCAGGTACCTGCTGCATTGAAGGCATTCATCGAGTTCGTTCGGGAGCAGCGATAGCACCATGGCTGGCGTCGAGGCGGGTGGTCGCATCGACGCCAGGGCAGGGCGTCAGGCTTCGCGGAAGGTGCCTTTTTGTTTGGCGGCATGAGCGGCCAGTGCATCCATGAGTGGGGGCGACAGGCAATCATAGGGCTCCAGGCCCAGTTCGCGCAGGCGTCCGCGAATCGCTGCCATCTGTGTCGGCGGCGTGCCGCTTTCGATCACCGAGGACACGAACGCGGCAAAGGCGGGCGCAGACCAGCCGGTTTGCGGCGACAGCTCGGTATGCACGAAGTCAAGGCCGTAGAAGGCGTGGCCGGTGTTCTCGATGCGGCCGAACAGGTGTGCACCACAGTCACGGCAAGCGTGGCGCTGGATCACTGCATTGGGGTCCACCACCTGGAGCTTCTCGCCATGGGCCAGCACGCTGACTTTGTCGCGTGGGACCACTGCCACTACCGAGAAGGTCGCGCCTGCAGGCTTCCAGCACTTGGTGCAGCCACAGGCATGGTTGTGCAGCGTTTGCGCGTTGATGGCGACTTCAACCTTGTCGGTCGGGCACAGGCACTGCAGAGTGCCTCCGCTGAAGCCAGGTTGCTCCGCCTGAATACCTCGGTCGATCGCTGGGTGTAGCTTAACGGCGGTCATGGTACTGGTCCCTCCTGGTTCTGGGGTGTTGGGCGTGGTGTGGGGCCACGCCCGTAGCTGTTAACACCGTCGATGTATTTTCATGCCGCAGGTGACCGATGGTGTAGCGATCGGACATCCGGCATGGGGCCAGCCAGGTGTGCAGCACCCAGGACGTTCAGGCCAGGAAGTCGGCGAAGGCCTTGTCCTGTTCCAGCACCTGGGGCAGCTTGTCGAACAACGCGTCGAGGTCGACGCCCTCGAACAGAGGGCCACCCAGGGAACTGTGCGCCTCGGCATTTGGCCCGCCGTGTTGCTCCAGCGCATCGCAGATTTCCATGGCTTGGGCGATGATCCGCGCATAGGGCTGGCCAGCAGGGGCTTGGTGCGGGTGGGCCTGGTAGCGGATGGCCGACTGGATGGTCAACGGCAGGTTCCAGCGCTTGCCCAGTTCCGCGCCGACTTCCGGGTAGCCAAACCCCAGTTGCTGGGTTTCGCTGGCAGCACGGCTGGCAGTGCCGCTGGCACCCTTGATGCGCGCGGCGTAGTCCGGGGCGCCGGTCTGGATCAACAACTCGCCGATGTTGTGCATGACCCCGCAGGTGAACGCCACTTCACCGTCGAGCCCGCACTGACGGGCCAGCAGGCGGCTGATGCTGGCAACCTGAAAGCTGCGACCCCAGAACACCTTGAGGTCGAAGCCCGGCGCCGACTTGAACGCCCCGGTCACGGCCGAGGCCAGCACCAGGGTGCGCAGCACGTTCAAGCCCAAGCGCATGGCGGCGTCTTCGATGCTGGCCGATTCGCGCGCACCCTTGAAGCGCGCCGAGTTTGCCAGGCGTAGCACCTTGGCGGCGATCACCGGGTCGCGCTCGATGCTGCGCGCCACCTTTTCCAGGCTTTCGTGAGGGTTGTCGAACTGCTGGAGCAGTTCCAGGGCAACTTGGGGAATGCTGGGTAGACTGTGCAGCTGCGCAAACAGGTTATCGATGTCCATGGCAAAGCGCTCCTCGTCCGGTGGAGACTGTTTACGATAGGCAATATTTTGCGGTGTGCACGTCGTTCGATAGCACTGTTGCGTCGCTAAAATTCGTTCTATTACCAAGTGCTTAGCACGTTAGTGAGGGGGCGTGGGGCTCTTCAAGCACCAGTTTAGGGCTTACTCCCGCCAGCCTGGGTTTGAAAGGCGTTCAGCAAAGAAGTCAGAAAGGGCTTGAACCTTTCTTGGTCGTGCGCGCGCTGATGGGGTCAAGAAATACAGACCGCCTTGCGTCATTTGCCACTCAGGCAGGATGTGCTCCAATCGTCCATCGGCCAGATATTCGGCGGCGATGAACTCCGGAAGCTCAGCGATCGCCACCCCGGCCAGCAACGGCGCGATCAAGGCATCAGCGTTGGTGACACGTAGCGGGCCGCGCGGTGTTACATCCTGCTCACTGCCATCACCGTGGGTGAAGCGCCATACCTGACTGCGCGCTCGATAGGCGTAGCTCATGCACCCATGAGCGAGCAATTCACGTGGATGGGCTGGATGACCATGCTGGGCCAGATACGATGGGGCGGCCACCAGGTACTGAGTGACCGAACAAATCCGCCGAGCCACCAGCGAAGAATCGGGGAGGGCAGCGATGCGCAATGCCGCATCAAAGCCATCGGCGATCAGGTCGACGGTTGAATCCGACAGGTGCAGGTCGAGCTCCAATCCTGGGTAGCGCGCCAGCAAATCAGGGAGTAACGGTGCAACCCAGCGCAAGCCGAACGACATGGGCACAGCCAGCCGCACCAACCCTCGCGGCTGTACCGACAGTTCTTGGGCTTCGCTTTCCATTTCTTCGGCCTGGCGATACAGCGCACTGGCCTGATCAACCATTCGCTGACCAAACTCGGTCATTGAGAGTTGGCGTGATGTACGGTTGAACAAGCGACCACCCAGACGTTCCTCCAGGCGCGCCACCGCTCGTGACACGGTGGGCACCGACACGCCCATGGCCCTGGCGGCAGCCGCATAAGAGCCCTCTTCAGCCACTTTGGCGAACATCGCCAGGCCTTCAAAATCTGGAATTCTTGGCATTTCATTTCTGCAATGATGGCTTTCAAATGATTCTATTTTGAAAGTCAGCGGCAGTCGATACGCTTCTCCCACACCAAATCGCAACCCCGACGGGAGAAACATCATGAGCAAGAAACTTGAAGGCAAAATCGCACTGGTCACTGGTGGCACCACTGGCATCGGCCTGGCGACAGCTAAACGCTTTGCTGAAGAGGGCGCCCACGTTTACATCACCGGCCGCCGCCAGGCTGAATTGGACAAGGCGGTGGAGCTGGTGGGCAACGCCACCGGTATTGCCGTCGACTCCACGAAACTCGAACAGCTCGATGCTTTGTACGCTCGCATCAATCAGAACCATGGGCGGCTCGACGTGCTGTTCGCCAACGCCGGCGGAGGCTCCATGCTGCCTTTGGGTGAGATCACCGAGGCGCACTACGACGATACTTTCGACCGCAATGTGAAAGGCGTGCTGTTTACTGTGCAGAAGGCTTTGCCGTTGCTGGCACAAAACGCCTCTATCATCCTCACGGGCTCCACTGCTGGCAGTTCCGGTACTGCCGCGTTCAGCGTTTACTCGGCATCCAAGGCAGCTGTACGCGCCTTTGCCCGTAGCTGGATTTTGGACTTGAAGGATCGCGCAGTCAGGGTCAACACCCTCAGCCCGGGTGCGACCCGCACCCCTGGCCTGGTCGATTTGGCCGGCCCGGATGCGGCACAGCAGCAAGGGTTGCTCGACTACCTGGCTTCGCAGGTGCCGCTGGGGCGAGTAGGTGAGCCTATCGAGATCGCCAACGCGGCAGTGTTCCTTGCCAGTGACGACTCAAGTTTCGTGAACGGAGCTGAATTGTTCGTGGATGGTGGGCAGGCACAGATCTGACCCTGTCGATCTGCGAAAGGAAGGGACAACGCCCCTTCCTCACGCCTGAGAGGGCAGCGCTGGGCTCGTCGTTGATGGGGGCGACGGGGCTGGTCTGCGCAAGTGCCAGCTTTAGCGGTCTTGCCTTGGCCATCCTGATGGAGGAGGGAAGTCGGTGGACATTTTTACGAGCTGGCGGAGTTCCGAGATGCCAGTTCAAGTGTGCTCCACAAGCTGCGCATGGTTGAGTTCTGATTCGCATTGGAGCAATAGGAGCGAATCTCCAACTGCGTGCTCCACTGCGCCCCTCCTGCCGGCACAAGAAGTCCACGCTCAAGCTCGTCAGCGACCGCGCTGTGCGGGAGCCAGGCAACGCCATAACCCTCAACAGCCATTCTTACCAATAGCATCGCCATATCCGCTTCATAGCATCGTTCAAGCTGAGCTTTCTGAGGGGCATTCTGAATGACCACGTCTTCCACTCGCCCCAAAAATGTGGTGGCAGTGTAAGCCAGGTGGGGCACGGGTTGATGCTGCTGACCCAGCTGATAAAGTGGCTTGCCGTCGGTGTCAGGGGCGCTAAGGGGGATAAAGGCATCGTGGCCGAGGGTAAGGCTACCGAACCGCTGGGGATCCAGTGATATGGGCGCTAGCGGGTGATGGTAGACGATCATCAGGTCACAATTGCCTTCCTCAAGCGCTATCACAGCATCATGGATGTTGGCTGCCACGACCCGGGCATTGAACCGCTCGTTGTGCCTCTGAAATTGAGTAAGCCATTTGGGCAGGAAGGTCATGGAGAGACTGTGCCCTGCGGTGATTTGAATCGAACGCCCTGGCATCCGTTCGACATTTCTCAGATTGGCGCGCACAGCCAGCAGCCCATCTAGCACATGGCGTGCCTCGTCACAGAACACCTGCCCTGCGGGGGTAAGCTGCACGGGGTAGGTGCCCCGATCGACCAGTTCGACGCCCACCCATTCTTCAAGTGAACGAATTCTTCTGGACAGCGCCGACTGTGTGACGCAGCGAACCTCAGCAGCGCGCGAAAAATTCTTCCATTCGGCGATTGCCATCAGGTCTTCGAACCACTTGATCTGCATTTTTTCCTCCGTTTCCCGATAGCATTTTAAGCAAATGCGCATCGCTTCGGAGCGCACGCTTCAAAACTATTCCGAAAACGCATAACCCCAGCCTGAATACTCATCAAGTCGATATCAAATGAGTTGTAAGCTTTAAGCCAACCCCATAAGAGGGTTAACTTTCAATCTTTTGTCTCCTGCCAAGTAGAAAAAGTAAAAAATAACTTGAGGAAATCTTCGTGAAGAAAAACAAGCTTCCGCGTCGTATCGCTATTGGCATTGTGTTGGGTGTGCTAGCGGGGTGGGCGTGTCATGAGTTCGCAGGAAGCGAGCAGGCGGCAAAGGACATTGCATCGTACTTTTCCATGATTACGGATATATTTCTGCGCTTGATCAAAATGATCATCGCGCCATTAGTATTCGCGACCTTGGTTGGTGGTATTGCGAGCATGGGCAGTTCGCGATCAGTTGGGCGTATCGGCATGCGCGCCATGGCTTGGTTCGTAACAGCTTCGGTTATCTCGCTGATAATCGGTATGGGCTTGGTCAACCTCTTCAGCCCTGGCGTTGGTCTCAACTTGGATGCTGCACAGCACGTTTCAGCGACAGCTGCTCCTGTGAACACAGGTGACTTCAGCTTGAAGGTCTTTATCAGTCATGTGTTTCCACGAAGTATTGCGGAGGCAATGGCCAATAACGAGATCCTGCAGATTGTTGTTTTTTCGCTGTTCTTCGGCTTTGCGCTGGCCGGCGTCAAGCGAGCGGGTTACACCAAGATCGTCGACTGCATTGATGAACTGGCAAAAGTAATGTTCCGCATAACGGACTATGTGATGGCTTTTGCACCGATTGGGGTTTTTGCAGCGATAGCCTCTGCCATCACCACCCAGGGACTGGGCCTGTTGGTCGACTACGGCAAACTCATCGCTGAGTTTTACCTGGGCATTCTGATCCTCTGGGCCGTGCTGTTCGGCGCCGGCTACCTGTTCTTGGGAAAATCAGTCTTCACCCTCGGCAAGCTTATCCGTGAGCCCATTCTGCTGGCATTCTCGACCGCAAGTAGCGAGTCTGCTTACCCCAAGACAATGGAAGCGTTGGAGAAATTTGGTGCACCGAAGCGTGTCTCCAGTTTCGTGCTGCCCCTGGGCTACTCGTTCAACCTCGATGGTTCGATGATGTACCAGGCGTTCGCCATCATGTTCATCGCCCAGGCCTACAACATCGACTTGAGCTTCACACAACAATTGTTGATTTTGCTCACCTTGATGATCACCAGCAAAGGTATGGCCGGTGTGGCCCGTGCTTCGGTGGTCGTTGTGGCCGCGACCTTGCCGATGTTCAACCTGCCCGAAGCTGGGCTGCTGCTAATTATCGGTATCGACCAGTTCCTCGACATGGCCCGCACCGCGACCAACGTCGTAGGCAACAGTATCGCGACAGCAGTAATTGCGAAGTCTGAACCTCTTTACGACCCCGAAGGAAATGAAGATACCTCCAGCCACCACCTTGCTCCAGACCGCCCTGCGACCGCTGCTTAAGAGACTTGTCCATGAAAGCCAAAATGACTGCAGATCAAAATACCGTCGTTCGAAAGCTGGGCATCGTTGGCGGTCTAGGGATGCTTGCCGGCGGCGATCTCTTCTATAAGCTTGTGAAATCCCGCGCGGTACTGGAAAACCAAGGGCGTTTCCATTTCATTTTCGAGCAACACCCGTTCAAGGATGTGTTGTTGCCCCTGGATGCCCAGGCCAACATGACCTCTCGGAAGTTCTACGTGTACCAGGTCTGTAAGTCATTTGAGGAAAGTGGGGTCGATGCAATCCTGCTGCCGTGTTTCGCGAGCCATACTTTCAGGGCGGAGATCCAGGAAGAAATTGGCATTCCAGTGTTGGACATGATGGATGCACTGGTGCAGCACATCCACCGAGTCGCCCCGGCTGGCAGTACACTTGGCGTGCTGGCTTCGGACTACGTGAGGCATTCTGGATTGCTTGAGCGTGCACTGGGGGCCGATTTCACTGTGGTCTATCCCGATGACCACGCGCAGGCTGCGTTGATGGAGGCAATGTACGGCGTCAACGGCATCAAGGACGGCTACCTTGAGGGATTGCCACTGGAGTCCGTTCACCAAGCGTGTCTTTCAGTGCAGGGGCAAGGCGCTTCGATCGTAATCCCAGGGATGACAGAACTCTCGCTAGTGTGCGCAGATTTGCAACGGCGAGGTGTTGCTGTGCTCGATGTAAACGAGATCTACGCATCGTACGCCACTCAGGAAGGAAGCCATCCTCCCATCCTGCCGTTCAAACTCGGGATCGTAGGCGGTGTGGGCCCAGCTGCGACTGTTGATTTTATGGGGAAGGTGGTCGCCAACACACCGGCAGGGCGAGATCAGGACCACATCAAGATGGTGGTTGAGCAAAATCCTCAGATCCCAGATCGAACTGCTCACCTGCTACGCGATGAAACTGATCCGACAATGGCCATGTACGCGACGTGCAAACGCTTGGAGAGCGCCGGTGCTAATGCCATCGCGATTCCCTGTAACACCGCTCACGCGTTTGTCGAGCGCATTCAGGGACATCTGCGGATTCCAATCGTGAACATGCTCACCGAGACGGTCACCTGGATCAAGAAATCCTACGGCTCAAAGAAAGTCATCGGACTGCTGGCGACGTCTGGCACGGTGCAAAGCCAGGTCTATCACTGTGCTGCGAACGCCGCCGGCCTGCAGATCATGGTGCCCGCTCCGGACTATCAGAAGTTGGTTATGGACTCCATCTATGGTGAGCGCGGTATCAAGGCTGGCTTCACGGATGGGCTTTGTCGAGAGCAACTGCAGCTAGCTGCGGAGCATCTCGTCGAGGCAGGGGCTGAAGTGTTGATTTTAGGCTGTACCGAGCTACCCCTCGTGCTGAGCCACTGTGATGCCTACGATTTGAATGGAAATACCGTGGCACTTGTTGATCCCACTACGATACTTGCCCGCCAGTGTGTTGGGCTGGCCTATCGAGCAACTTCTCAATCCCGAGCGATTACCAATCTATCAATATGAAATAGAGCATCAAACGTGGCAGACGTGCAGGCAGTCGAGCGCCAGAATTAAATCCATTCCCTGCACCGTGGCAGTTTCTGAACATTCGCTTGTCTCATTTGTCGACGCCAATGGCTGTGCCAGCGCCACGCTATTTTCCCCACATGTAATTGTAACCTGCCATTACTTAAATACCTCATCCGCAGTGCCCTCGGTTGTCGCGTGTCGCCAGCATCGCAGCAGGGAAGGAGCCGAGAAACACCAGATCTGAGGTATGCCGATGTCTCGTGTTGCCCCTGGCTGGACCGCCACCGTGCGTGGCGGCGGATGATCGTCCGGCTGAAGATCGAACACGAAATCCGCGCCCGCAACTCGTTCAGTCAAACTCATCAGCGGGAGATTTTTTCATGAAGCTTGAAACAACGCTTGGCATGACAATCTCTGATTTCTGTCGCAATGGCTTCACCGACTCGGATGACAACCACTGTGCCCATTTTGTCTGCCACGTACTGAACATCGACAGTGGATATACCTGTCGTGATCACATGCGCGGTAAACAGCGCGGTGCCTGCCTGCGCGTGCAGGAGCTTTTTGAACGGTGTCCGCAAGTGGGTCCGTGGGGCCATCAACCTCAGGGGATGTGCCTGGTGTTTGTCACTGATCGGGCGAATGTCGACTTCAGCAAACATGTCATGCGCAACGTACCGAAGAAACATGTCGGAATCTTCAGCAACGGATTCATCTACAACTACTCCAACGTCGCGGACAAGGTTGTCAAGCAGGAGCCGGCGGCCTTTCTCGATCGTTTCAAGGCAACCTACGGTGGCAACCAGGCATTGTACTTTGGCAGCCTTCCTCCGGGGGCCGAGGCGCCTGAGATCGAGCAAGGGCTAGCGCTGGCACCACCGTTGCCTGCAGCCCATCAAGTGCCGGCTGGCGCAACCTTCACGCTGCGCAAGGTCCCGGTGAGCGAAACCCGCAACGATTATTTTGTGACCTATTCTGGCCAAGCGGAATTCTACCTTGGACGGGAAACTCGGTATGGCGGATTGCGCGGTCTGACTCAGCCGTCCTCAAAAGTCTACGGACGGCGCTATGAAACGGGCAAGTATATCGAGGAGTACGGATCGGTCGCGGCAATCCTGGGGATTATTGCTGCCGGAGAAAGCGATGGATATTTCAACCGTTTGAACAGTTACGATCGGGCGGCTTTCACGTTTGGCTTCTTCCAGATGGCGGCGCACACGCCGCGGGACAATCTGATTTTGCTTCTACGTCGGCTGGCAGCCGAGCATCCTGGATTCCAGGCGCTGTTTCCGGAGCTCAAGGTCGTGGATGGCAAGTTGCATAAAGTGGTGGGCGAGCACCGCATGAACCTGGAAAACGAGTATCCGCGCCCGGCCAGACCGAGCGAGCTGAACCTGAGGGACTTCATGCAGTACCTGAACGCCGACGCCACGAAAGTGGACGATGCCGAGCTGAACGCGGCGGCCCGTCTTGTCCATCTGGCTAATAGCGACGATGCATTCAACCACCTCCAGGTGAATCTGGCAGCACAGATCCTCATGCGACGCATGCGCAATGCCTATAGCCTGTGGTACGGCCTCAATGGCGCTTCGGATCTGATTTGCGCAGCTATCGCTGATATTCACCACCAGGGGCGGGGCACCAAACCGCAGGTAAAAGACGCGCTTGCCAGAGCGGGGGCGGTCAAGGACCAGCTTGAGCTGCTCTGCAAGATAGGGGCCGATAAGTACCCGGAGCGGTGTCTTGCGTTACAGGGCGCATTGAAAGAGGCCCAGCGCAATGGCTCACTTGGCAAACAGGTTTTCGATAGCGCCAGTGGTCTTTTCCGTCCAAGCAGCGGTTGGGAGCAATAAGGAGCGTGTTGGCGGAGCTTCGCAGGCGCAAGGCGGCAGGGCAGAGCGTCTACACTGGTCAGTTGGATCAGGACACCCTGGAGCGGTTGGTGGCGAAGGCATCTCCATAAGGGGCTGGCAATCGAGGCCATAGATCATGGGCAAGTCGTCATCCGTAATGTTGCAGTTCGATACCGATCTCAATGACCTGGCCAAAGGCAAGATGGCGGATACCTGTGGTTGGTGGGCTCGCACAGCCGCAAGCGCAAGAACCCGAAACTGAAGGACGGACAGGGCAAAGCCAGAAAGCAACTGGCCAAGGTCAGTCGAGACGGCAATCGCTACCTGTTGGCGCGCATTCCCATGGGCGACGACAAAGGGTGCAGCCTGGAAAAAACTGTCAATCGGAACGGCAAGATGCTGCATGCCGCACGGCTGCAAGGTAACGAACTGGGCGACGAACTGACCGAAGCACTGCGAAATGACAAGCATCTTGGACCATTCCTGGCAATCCCGGGCAAGGACAATGGCTTCGACATCGAAGGCCTCGCCGTGGTGGATGGGCGAATCTTCCTCGGCCTGCGTGGACCAGTTTTGCGTGGTTGGGCGGTGGTACTGGAGCTGGCGGTCAAGGAGGATGGTCGTTCTTTGAGCCTCAAGGCCATTGGGCCGAACGCGCGGCGCTACCGCAAGCACTTTCTCCAGCTTGGCGGGCTGGGTATCCGCGAGCTGTGCGTGCAGGGTGGCGATCTACTGATACTTGCAGGGCCTACCCTGGATCTGGATGGGCCCGTGAGCGTGTTCCGCTGGCGCGGCGGTTGCTCACCCAACGACGAGGCGCTAGTGCCTTCCAGCGAGTTGCAGCGGGTACTGGACATACCATACGGCGACGGCAGTGATCATGCCGAAGGCATGACCCTGTTGGTGACGGGGAAAGGAGAGGAACCTGGGCTGCTGGTGGTGTACGACGCTGCCGCAGAAGGGCGCAAGGTGAAGCGCAGCGGCGTATTGGCGGACCTGTTCGAATTGCCACGTGCCTGCACGGGCAGTTCATGAGGGGCTGCCTCACTTCACGCACTGAGCACCGTGCCCTCGGTGGTTGCCATTACAGTTCCCGGCAACCACGCCTCTGTCGAGAGCAATAGAAGCTTTGCTTGGGTTGCAAGCGTAATTCAAATAAATGACATGGCCAACAGGCGTTCTGGCTCTCCCTTGTCGGCAATGCTGGTGGAGCAGGGTACGTGCAAGATGTACTCTGCGAAGTAGGCTTTGTTCGGCCCAGGAGGGAGTAAACAGGGTGCGATAAATGCCCTCATGACTCAACCAGCACGAGGCCATTGACCTCTGCCAATGGCACTGCGAATGACATTTCAGGCTACCAATTGACTTGGTTTCGCCCGTTGCGTTTGGCCTGGTAAAGCGCGTCATCGGCACGAGTCAGCAGGCTTTCCAGAGTGTCACCCATCTCGGCAAAAGCAACACCAAAGGATGCGGTAACTGTATCGAGTACCTTGTCGGTGTTACGCACGGTGATTCTTAACTTCTGGATTTTCAGCCGCAATTGCTCCGCGAAGGTATGGGCGGTAGTGATGTCGGTGCATTTCTGCAGAATGATGCAGAACTCTTCACCGCCATAGCGCGCCGCAACGGCCTGAGGAGGCAGTGCGTTATGCAGTACCTGGCCGACATGCTGGAGAACCCGGTCTCCCAGTGGGTGGCCGTATTGATCGTTGAACTGCTTGAAGTGATCAATATCCAGCATGACGAGGGCGAGATGCTGCGGAGAGTCGGTCAGGGCATGCTCTAGCATCCGCGTGAAAGCGCTTCGATTGAGCAGTTGTGTCAGGCTGTCCTGAGTCGCGGCCAGTTGTGCACGCTCGAGTTTGTCTCTCAGGCTCTGGATTTCATTTTGGGCAGTGCGTAGCTGGGAGAGGAACAGTGCTTGCTGATCCTGCATAAGCTGAGTGCTGTGCTGCAACTCGCTCAGAATGTCTGGCAACCTTTCGCTGAACGGATCGTCAAGCTTTCTCCGGCAGTGCCCGAGGCTCTCCTGAAAATCGAGGCTTCCCTTCACACTGCGCGAGACATCGCGCTCCATGTCGTCAACCAGATCAATGGCTTGCTGCTGCCCCGCGCGCGCGTCCTCCAGCTCATCGCGAATGATGTATTCACGGAAAAGCTGAGCAGCAGAATCAGGTGGGAAACTGTCAAAATTTTCGACAGTGTGATCCAGGCGGCGAATGAGCTCTGGATCCTGGCCCTTGCTGTAGGTGTACCAGAGCGCATAGTGCACGGGGTTAGGTGGAATGTTGTGACGAACCATTAGTGGTACAGCTTGCTTGAGCAGGTTTGCCGCCTCGCGGGAATCCTCTGGAAATCGCGCTAGTACGGTTGCACGGTTCTCTGATTGGCTCATAAGGTCACAGTCATGGATGTTATCGGCGAATATACAACAGACGAATGAGCATGTGTCGGATACAGGTTGGTACCTTTAAGCGACCGTCTGATGCTTGATGGCGTGCTCTGGGTGCTCTGCTCGGGTGCTGCGTGGCGAGATATGCCGGACCATTTGGGCCTGCTCCAGGCGTTTTGACGTCAAAGGGATGCTTGCGTGATCCCTGGCGGGCTCGCCAGCGTTGGCGGCGCTCTTTGCGAGGCGTACCAGTTCAACCTCAGATTCGTCTCCGGCTCCTCAGGGCTCGGAAAATTGAATCTGGACGTTACTGGTTCCGAGTACCTGACCCAGTCCTTTGGGGTTATCAATTCTGCCGATTGGTCGACTTCATGTGAGTTGAAGTTCAGAGCATGCCAGGGGTAGTGGCAGCTGATCTTTCTGCACTTAGTCGCAGCTCCGCGATATCGCGTTTGGGCGGAATGCCGAACTGGCGTCCATATTCGCGGCTGAACTGCGAGGGGCTCTCATAGCCGACCCTGAAGGCGGCAGTCGCAGCATCCATGTGCTCGTTGAGCATCAACCTTTTTGCCTCGTTCAATCTCAGCCACTTCTGGTACTGCAGCGGGCTCATGGCGGTGAGTTGGCGGAAATGCTGATGGAAGGTGGAGAGCCCCATCTGTACCCGGGAGGCCAGCTCGTCCACTCGTAAAGGCGCGGCGTAATTCAGCTTCATCCAGTCGATAGCCTTGGCAATTCGATGCCCCTTGCTGCCTACGGAGGCGATATAGCGCAACAGAGGTGCCTGGTCGCTCAACAGCAACCGATAGTGGATCTCTCGCTGAATCAGCGGCCAGAGAACGGGAATCGCCTCCGGTTCTTCTAGCAGCTGAATCAGACGGGCGAAGCTCTCCAACAATTTTGGACTCAGTTCACCAACCCCAGCACTGGTGTGGAAGGACTGTCCGCTTACGGGAAGACGCCCATCTTGCGCGATCAGTTCCGCCAGCGTGCGCAAGTCAAGCTTGAACACCAAGCCAAGACAGGGCGCTGCATCGCTGGCCACCGTCACCGCCGAGTTGGCGGGGATGTTCAGTGAGGTGACCAGGAAACGGGTGGTGTCGTAGGGAAAAACGTCGCTGCCAATGACCATTTCCTTGGCGCCTTGCACGACTAGCACGATGCTCGGCTCGACGATGCAGGTGATCGGCAGGGCTGGAGCGATGCGCCGGTAGACACTCAGGTCTGCAATGTTTGTCGAGAAATCTCCAGCAGTGGGCGCGTAGGCACCGATGACCCTGCATAGCGTGGCCATTGGGTGCGGGCTTGAGCTCTCTGGTGCAGTGATGGTCATGGCAAAGGTTCCGATCATCGTGTGCGAGAACACTACTTCCACGTCGCGTTATCTGTCCATGTCCGGTGGGAAGAGCTGGATGTTTAGGCAAGAAAACTACCCGTTTGCTCTACTGATGCACCGGTTTTCGCGAGGAAGATGGGTGGCAATCGAGATGGCCAGACTTTTCAGTTGCGAAGGCTTCTCGTACCACTTCCATTTCGAGCAGACAGGAATATGTGCATGAAATCTTTGTTCGTAGCGTTTGCCTTGATGGCCAGCTCACTCACTGCGGGAGCCGCTGACATGTCCCATGGGGCCAACAATTTCTACAAGAGTGAACAGGTTTCACTCGAACGGGTTTCCTTCAAAAACCAGTTTCAGATGAACACGGTCGGCAACCTGTTCGTTCCCAAAAACATGAGCCCCAACACTCGATATCCCGCCATCATCGTCGGCCACCCCATGGGAGCGGTCAAAGAGCAAAGCTCGAATCTCTACGCGCAGAAGCTGGCGGAGCAGGGCTTTATCACCTTGGCCATTGATCTGTCGTTCTGGGGGGAAAGCGAGGGCCGCCCGCGTAACCTGGTATCGCCGGACATCTATGCCGAAGACTTCAGTGCAGCGGTCGACTATCTCGGTGCCAAAGGTTTCGTTGATCGCAACCGTATTGGCGTGCTGGGTATCTGCGGCAGCGGCAGCTTTGCCATCAGTGCGGCGAAAATCGATCCACGCATGAAAGCGATTGCCACAGTCAGCATGTACGACATGGGCGCCGCGAATCGCAATGGGCTCAAGCATGCTGTCACAGTCGAGCAGCGCAAGCAGGCTATCGCCGCAGCAGTTGCCCAGCGTGATGTCGAGTTTTCAGGTGGTGAAACCCAATACACCAGTGGCACGGTTGATCAGTTGACGGATAGCTCTAATGCCATCGAGCGGGAGTTTTACGACTTCTACCGCACACCACGTGGTGAGTTCACCCCCAAAGGGTCGTCGCCGCTTCTGACCACGCACCCCACCCTGACCAGCAATGTCAGGTTCATGAACTTCTATCCGTTCAATGACATCGAGACGATCTCGCCACGCCCCATGCTGTTCATCGCCGGGGAAGACGCTCATTCCCGTGAGTTCAGCGAAGAGGCCTATCGCCTTGCCGGTGAACCCAAGGAACTGGTGATCGTCCCAGGTGCTGGCCATGTGGATCTGTACGACCGCGTCGAGCTGATCCCCTTCAGCAAGCTGACGACTTTCTTCCGCGAAAACCTCAAGTAATTGATGTCGTTTATCAGGCTCAGCTGCCGCACGTTGGGCTTGGGCATCCGTGTCTTTTGAAATCGGTACAACGAGAACCACCATGAGCAGCCCGGCAATATCCCTTCAACACTCAAGTCGTCAGGTCTGGAGCGCTGTTCTGGCGATGTCACTCTGTGCATTCGCTTTAGTGGCGTCTGAGTTCCTCCCGGTGAGCTTGCTCACGCCGATTGCATCCGACTTGTCTCTGACTGAGGGCCAGGCCGGACAGGCCATTTCCATCTCGGGATTCTTTGCTGTAATCACCAGCCTATTGCTGGCCACCATGACTCAGGGGATCGACCGCAAGCCTGTCCTGCTGGCCACAACGGTGCTCATGCTGGTTTCGGGTGGGATGGTGGCCTTTGCTCCGAACTACCTCACCTTGATGGTAGGGCGCGCCGTACTTGGGGTTGCCATTGGTGGTTACTGGTCGATGTCCACTGCAGTAATGATGCGCATCGCACCTGAAACGCTCGTTCCGAAGGCCATTGCCGTTATGCAAGGCGGTACTGCGTTGGCTACGGCAATTGCGGCGCCTGTTGGAAGCTACCTGGGCGGCATGATTGGCTGGAGAGGGGCATTTTTTTGCGTCGTGCCATTGGCCGCATTGGCGTTGATCTGGCAAGCACTCACACTGCCGGCCATGCCAAGTGAGCGGACTCAAGTATCGGCCACCGGCTCGTTGCGTTTGCTGGGAGACAGCAAAGTCGCTCTCGGCATGGCTGCAGTTGCTTTCCTCTTCATGGGTCAGTTCACACTCTTTACATACCTGCGACCCTTCCTTGAAACGGTCACGCATGTCGATGTGCCCACGCTCTCGCTTCTGCTGTTGATCATCGGTGCCGCAGGGTTACTAGGCACCATGTTGGTCGGCTCTTTCGTTAGCCGAAACCTGAACCGGCTTTTGGTGGGGATACCTTTGATCATGACCGCTATCGCATTTGCCGTCATCTCGGTTGGTAGCTGGGTCGTTCCAGTGGCCGCACTTCTAGGGCTGTGGGGGCTGGTCGCGACTTGTGCACCTGTTGGGTGGTTCACCTGGTTGGCCAAAGCGTTGCCGCACAATGCAGAAGCCGGTGGAGGATTGATGGTCGCGGCAATTCAGCTGGCGATTACTGCTGGTGCAACTGCAGGCGGGGTTCTGTACGACGGGATGGGTTATCAGGCTACCTTCATTGCGAGTGCCGTGTTCTTGCTCATTGCAACCGCACTTAGTGTCGTCACGAGTCACAGGCGGGGCGTGGTACTCATGTAGGGCGGTGTCGGCCGACCTGCTCAAGCGTGCATCAATGTGATAAGTAAGATCAGACAGGTAGAGCCTGCGGACAAAAGAAAGCCCGCTGCGGCGGGCAATGGAGCTTCTATCACACGTAGGGATGGCTGCAGAGTCTCCCAACCTCCGTGAAAGCTGAGTGAAGGAAACCGAATCAGGTGACTGACGGCATTGTCAGAATGATCTTGCCGACATTGAGTGATGCCTCCATTTTCCGATGAGCATCCGCGGCTCGTGCCAATGGGAAGGTGCTATCGACCACTGGCTCGAGACTGCCTCCTCCCTCGAAACGATCGAGCCAATGTTCGCGAAAACGCCTGACCATCGCATGCTTTTCAGACTGCGTGCGTGACTTCATCACCGTGCCGATGATCTGCAAGTGGCGGTAAAGAACGTCTTCCAGCTTGAGGCTCACTTCACCGCCTCCACCCAGGATGCCGACCTGTACCAGGCGACCTCCTTTGGCGAGTGACTGAAGGTTATGGGTGAAATACGGCTCCCCGACGAAGTCGATAATGACATCCACGCCTTCCCCATCCGTGTGCTGCGCGACGACCTGGGCGAAGTCCTGCGTTTTGTAATCGATGCTGAAATCAGCACCCAGATTCTCCACCCGGGACAGTTTTCCAACCTCGGCGGTGGCGAAGACCTTGGCGCCTGTGGCGTAAGCAAGCTGCACAGCTGCCGAACCAACGCCGCCAGCAGCGGCATGGATGAGTACCGACTCGCCTGGCTTCAGCTTCGCCAGGTGGATCATCGCCTCGTGAGCGGTCACAAAGACCTCCGGGATCGCTGCAGCATGCACGTAGTCGAGATCGGCAGGAATCGGCATCGCCATACGGTAATCGATACGCGCGATTTCTGCATAGGCGCCGCCACCCACAACCCCCATCACGCGATCGCCGACTTGATAGCCTGACACCTCACTGCCAACCTCGATAACCTCACCCGATATTTCCAGGCCGATGATCAGCGAGTCGCCGAAATTGGGGCGTCCATAGCCACCGGTACGATGAGTTAAATCAGCTCGGTTGACGCCGGCAGCGTGGACGCGTACCAACAGGTCGGCGGGGCGGGCTTCCGGCACGGGCACATCACTCACCTGGAGTACTTCAGGGCCGCCAAAGGTTTCAAAGGTGATCGCTTTCATGGCTTCAAAGGCTCCGAGTCGACGAGCGTGGAATGGGCGATCGCAGATGCAGTGATCGCTGCAGGAAATCCTGCATAGAAGGAGAGGTGGGTAATGGCTCCAGCAAGCTCCTCACGCGTAATGCCGTTGGCAACAGCGCGCCGCAGATGGGCCGGCAACTCATCGGAGTGACCACCAGCAATCAGTGCCGCGACGGTGATGAAGCTCCGGTCGCGTGGTGACAAAGAGGCGTCGCCCCAGATTTGCGGGTAAAGCGTCGAGTCAATGAATTCCGAGAGTTTCGGCGTGAAAGCCCTGGCCGCCTCACGAGGGATTGTAAAGTTGAGACCTGTCATGGGGGCTGTTCCTCAAACCTGGCTGATGAATTTGTTGGTAAGGTAGTGCTCGATACCTTCGATGCCGCCTTCCGAACCGTGACCGCTCTCTTTGATGCCGCCGAAGGGAAGCTCTGTGGCGACGATGCGGTATTGATTGATCCCGATCATGCCGGCCTCCAAACCATCGGCAACATCGATGGCTGTCCGCGCGTTGGTGGTGAACGCATAGGCCGACAGGCCATAGGGCAGGCGATTTGCCTCAGCCAAGCCATCAGCCAGCCCGTCGAACGGCATCAGGATAGCGATAGGGCCGAACGGTTCTTCGTGCATGATTCGAGCCTCCATCGGCACGTCGGCCAATACCGTCGGCGCGAAGAAGAAACCCGGCCCTGGCAAGGCCTCACCGCCGGCCAGTACCTGCGCACCCTTGGCGACAGCATCTGCCACCAGTTCTTCCATCTTGTTCAGCTGCCGCAGGTTGGCGAGTGGCCCGACTTGCGTATGAGGGTGCATGCCGTTGCCAACCCTCAGCGCTTTGGTCGCGGCCACGAACTGTTCGACGAATTGCGGGTAGACGCCACGCTGAACCAGGAAACGGGTTGAAGAAATACAGACCTGGCCGGTACCGCGGAACCGGTTGGCCACACCTTCCACAGCGGCCCGTTCCACGTCGGCATCGTCGAACACCAGCACTGGGCCATGGCCACCCAGCTCGAGCGTGATCGGCTTCACGCCTTCGGCTGCACGGCTGGACAACAGACGGCCAATCGGCACGGAGCCTGTGAAGGTGACCTTGCGAATAATCGGCGAAGCGATCAACTGACTTGAGACCTCATCAGGCACGCCAAACACGACCTGCAGCACACCTTTCGGCAGCCCAGCATCATCCAAGGCACGAGCAAGGGCAAGGGCAGTGGAGGGGCTTTCCTCACCAGGTTTGAGAATGACACTGCAACCGGCGGCAAGCGCGGCAGACAATTTGCGCGCCGGCGTAATTGCCGGGAAATTCCAGGGGGTGAAAGCAGCCACGGGGCCTACAGGCTGGCGCTTGACCAGTTGCAGCACACCGGGGCGGTTGGCTGGTACCACACGGCCATCGATGCGCCGGGCGCTTTCGGCGAACCACTCGAAATATTCCGCCGCCCGGGTAACCTCGTCCATGGCCTCGCCAATCGGCTTTCCTTCCTCAATCGTCATCTGGGCGGCAATGTGCGGGGCACGCGCCAGGATGAGATCGGCAGCGCGTTTCAAGATTCGCGCACGCTCTGCTGGAACCGTGTTGCGCCAACGCTCGAAGCCCTGTTGCGCCGTATCGAGTGCCAGGTCCAGCTCCGCAGCTGTGGCCAGCGGAACCAGGCCAATGATTTCTTCGGTTGCCGGGTTGGTCACGGTCGCAGTATTGCGGCCTTCGGCGTCGATCCATTCGCCACCGATAAAGAGATAAAGCGCGTCATAGGGAGTGTTCATGGCTTTGGCCTTCATAGGAGTCTCTGGTTGGGCTGCACTGGGCTTGGGTTTTGGCCCGTGCAATCCAGTCTATGGAGGTCGCCTGTGTGGATTTAGCCCAGCATGAGGGAATGATTGTTGTGGCCAGAGGTAAAATCGCTTCCCAAAGAGCAGCCATTTGCACACAGTGGCGGGTGAATGAGCCGACACCTGGGAAGAGGGCGATGGACAAGTTTTCTAATATGTCGGTGTTCGTGAAGGTGGTTGAGATGGGCAGTTTCACGGCGGTGGCCAACCACCTCGACTCCACGGTCGGGAATGTGTCGCGAGCAGTGTCGGCGCTGGAGCAGATGCTCGATACGCGCCTGCTACAGCGCTCCACCCGGCGTTTGTCGGTCACCGATGCGGGCAAGCGTTTCTATGAACGCTGCACGGCCATCCTGGCCGAGCTGGAAAATGCCGAGGCCGAAGCGAGCAGCGCATTGCTCCAACCGCGCGGAACGCTACGCGTACATTGTGTGCCGGGGCTCGCCCGACACCTTGTGACTGCAGCGGCGCTGGAGTACCGCAAGGCATTTGGCGAGGTGACCGTTGATTTGATGCTGTCCCAGCGCATGCCAAACCTGCTGGAAGACCAACTGGACGTCTCGATCCAGATCGCCAGGGTGTTGCCGGACTCCAGTTACGTCAGCCAGAAAATCGGAGTCAGTCACTGCGTGTTGGTCGCATCGCCAGATTACCTCGCCAGCCATGGAGCGCCCGAGACACCTGCAGACCTTGTGGATCATCACTGTCTTTTGCTGAGTACCGTGGATTACGCGCGGGACGAATGGCAGCTCAAGAGTCGACTAGGCGATGCAACGTTCATCCCAAGCGGGCCGAGTTTCAGCGTGAATGACATGGAGGCCATGGCTGTCGCCGTCAGGGGTGGATCGGGTGTTGGCTTGTTGGCGGGGTTCGCAGCCATCGATGATTTGCGGTCGGGAAAACTGGTGCGCGTGTTGCCCGATTACTTTACCCAGGAGCGCAACGTGTATGCGGTGTACACATCGCGACAGTTTGTCGATGCGAAGATCACTCGGTTCATCGAGGTTTTGAAGGATAGGGTTGGAGGGCAATTGGTGCAGATTGCCGAGGAGCTTATTGGCTGATGACGGTTTTAGTGGAGCGGATGGCGGGAAGCGCCGTCTCTGATAATACGTCATTTAACATAATATGCATTATGCGTAGTTTCGTATGGAGCTAGCGGAGCCGTGCATGGATGGATTTGCAGACAGGAGCTCCAGAAACCACCTCATACTGAACCCGGGTCAGTCAATGTTAGGCGCTGCGTCTATTTCACATGCAATGGCATCGAAGAATGTTTGATCACCTGTCAGCGGATCAGACCATCTCGTTGTACGACGCCAACCTTTCGACCCGTGCTCAGCTACACGGCACATCGAACGTAGTTCGTTTGAACAATTCCATGCGCGGCTACAACCCAATTCGCATGCACTTGATTTGGGTTGTGCTACTGACAAGCCCGTTGCGTGGACGCGCTTGCACGAACGATTGCCTCGTGCAAAGCACACGTCAAGGAAAGCCACAATGAGTTTGGGCAGGCATCGGTACGGTAGCCCTTGATCAAGCGTTCGCAGGCATGCTGGCCTGGCGTAGCTTTTCCCTCTAAAACCCGACGACCCGCGTTGAGTGTTTGCTTCGTTCCGAAGACATGCACCACTTGGAGCAGTAATGATTTTCACCAGCGGCCCATGCCAGAGCCAAACCCCTGTACCATGCCAGCCTGGACTGGCCATGGCACTACACATAGTTGCAGTACCATGGCTTTGAGGTTCTGGAGCACAGCGTAAAAGGCAAGGAATGCGCTGGTCTGATGGCACGGTCAGCTCGTCACCTTCCCCTTGCACAATATGCGATTTACGCATAACTATGCTAAATATTCATTTAGTTTAGTTATATTATGGTGCGGTACTCAGGCGCCCTCACCGCCTCACACCCGGCCTTTCCAAGGCACTAGTCTGCGCTCCAGCCAGCGCATGCCAAAGTCGAACAGCAACGCCATCAAGCCAATCACCAGAATACCCATGATCACCACCTCTGTGACCATGAACTTGGACGCGCTGAGCACCATGAACCCCAGCCCCGCCGTGGCCGCAACCATTTCAGCGGCCACCAGGGTCGTCCAACCGAAACCAATTGCGATGCGCATGCCGGTGAGCATCTCGGGTAGCGCCGCTGGCATGATCACATGCCGCAACACCTGGCCCCGGCTGGCTCCCATCGAATACGCGGCATGGATCTGTTCGATGGCCACCGAGCGTACCCCTGCTCTGGCACTGAGCGCCAACGGTGCAAACATCGCCAGGTAGATCAGCAGCACCTTTGAACCTTCGCCAATGCCCATCCATATCACCACCAGTGGCAGATACGCCAGCGGCGGCAGCGGCCGGTAGAACTCCACCAACGGGTCGAAGATACCCCGCGCTACCCGATTAACCCCCATCAGGATACCCAGCGGAATCGCCGTTACCACTGCCAGCGCGAAAGCGCTGAATACCCTGAGCGCACTCCAGCCGATATGGGTCGCCAGCGACGCGTCGGCAAAGCCGTCCTGCGACACTGCGACCAGCTGGTCCCATACTGCTTGTGGGCTCGGCAAGAACAACGGCTTGACCCAACCCAGGTTGGTGGCGGCAAACCACAGTGCGATGAACGCCGCCACCGTCAGGCAACTGAGCGCGAGGCTCGAACCATTGCCCGGCGCGCCATACTGTTCGCCCGGTTTGGCCGATTGTCCGCGCCGCAACGCTTGCAAGGTGCGTTGAACGGCCTTGTGCTGATTCATGTTGAACTGGCTCATGCCGCTTCCTCTTCGCCGTGGATGATGCCCAGCACCTGCTCACGCAGTGCGATGAAATCAGGCATGGATTTAACCTGTCGCGCATCACGGCATTCCAGGAAACGTCGGCCGAAGTCCAGCTTGAATTCATGGGTGATCCGCCCAGGGCGTGGCGACATGATGATCAGGCGCGTGCCCAGGAACAGCGCTTCCTCAACGTCATGCGTAATGAAGAACATCATCTTGCCGGTGCTCTGCCAGATATCCAGCAGCAGCTCCTGCAGACGTTCGCGCGTCAGAGCATCCAGCGCGCCGAGCGGCTCGTCGAGCAGCAGCATGTGCGGGTCGTTGGTCAGCGCCCGGGCGATACCAACACGCTGTTGCATACCGCCCGACAGTTGATAGATGGCATGGTTGCGAAAATCCGCCAGGCCGGTCAGCTGCAGAAAGTGCATCGCCCTCTCCTCCCGCTCCCGCTGGCCAACGCCACGAAACTTCAGGCCCAGAGCAACGTTGTCGATCACGTTGAGCCAGGGCATCAGGGCGTGCTTTTGGAATACGACACCTCGCTCGGCGCCGGGCCCGGTAATCTGGTCGCGCAACTGAGCGCCAGGCTCGATCTGCTGAGGTACCTGGCCGTGATACTCGCCCAAGGTCAGGACACCGCTGCTCGGACGGATGAACCCCGCCATCAGGTTCAACAAGGTGGTCTTGCCGCAACCGGAAGCCCCCAGGGCCATGACGAAATCGCCGCGTTCGATAGTCAGGTTGACGCCGGACAACGCTGTAACCGGTTGGCCGCCCTGCTGGCTTGGGTAGACCACGGACACATCATGAATTTTCAGGTTATGGCTCATCAGGATTCCCCTTGGAAAGTGAAGGCTGCCCTCGCGTGAAGGCAGCCTCGACTATCACTTCGCCGCGTCGACGAAGCTTGCATTGATGGCAACGCTGTAGTCAGGCAGCACTGCCGGGACTTTCTTTTGTGCCTTGAGGAATTCGGCGGTGGCCGCCAAGGCCTTGGCCGCACCGCCATCCTTGCCGCCGCCAAGCCACGTGGGGCTGGCCTGGTCGGCGGCTAGCGGAAACTCGTAAAGCGCGAGCACCGACGGCACTTCTTCGGGCTTGCCGCCGGAAATGCGTGCGACGTTGGCAACCTTCGGCGAGGCTGCATCCCAGGTTTCAGGGGCTTTCACGTAATCGGCAGTGCTGCTTTGCAGTACTTTGGTAAACGCGGCCATGCCGTCGGCATGTTTGGCGGCAAAGTTCTTGTCTGCCACCAGTGCTTCGAAGGTCGCCTTGCCCCAGCTGCTGAGGGTGCCGGAACTGATCAGCACCTTGCCGCTTTGCTTGAGCTTGCCTAGCGCCGGGTCCCAGATGAACGCTGCGTCGATGTCGCCACGTTCCCAGGCGGCGGGAATGTCTGAAGGTTGCAGGTTGATGACCTTGACCTTGCCGACCAGGCCGAACTGCTCCAGGGCAAACAGCGTATGGAAGTGGGTGGTGGAAACGAAGGGAACCGCCAGCGTCTTGCCGGCCAGGTCCTGCGGCGCGTTGATGCCGCTGCCGTTGCGCACCACCAGCGCTTCGGCGTTGGCGATGTTGTCGAGCACCCAGAACACCTCGATGCCAACGCCACGGCTGACCGCCGAGGCAATCGGGCTGCTGCCGGCCACCCCGATCTGCACGTCGCCAGACGCCATGGCCATCATCACATCACCGCCGCTGTCGAAATTGCGCCACTGGATATCCCAGCCGGTGGCCTTCTCGAATGCCTGCTCGGCAATCGCGTTCTTCCATGGGGCATACATGCTCTGTATGCCGATGGTGACGGTTTCCGCGTGGGCTGCGGCGGACAGCCCCAATGACAAGACCACGGCAGGCGCCAACAACAAACGGTGCAGGTTCTTCAGCATGGCGGTTTCTCCAGAAAGGTGCAGTGAGGTGCCATGCGATCTTAGTGCCGGCCCGGACCTTGCTTTAGATCCAGACAGCGGGAAGCGTAGAGCCAGTTCCGCCATGGCAGCGCGCGTGCGCACCGCCATGGTGACGGAAGCTTTTCTGGTGTTCGCCGCCGCTCCCCATTAGTGCAACGACCATGGACCCTGCCCTATGCTGGAACGCTATTTCCGCCCTTTCGTCAGTGGCCGAAGCCTGCAGGAGCAACTTCGGGAAAACCTGCTGCAAGCGATCCTCGACGGTGCCTTGCCGCCCGGTGATGCACTCCCCTCCTCCCGCGCGCTGAGCAAGCTGTTGAAGGTGTCGCGCAACACCGTGGTGTTGGTCTACGACAATCTGGTGCAGGACAGCTTCCTGATCCCGTCCGACCGCCGCGGCTATTTCATCAACGAAAAATTCCTCCGTCAGCAGCTCAATGTCAGCCTTTCTTCGCGCGCACACGGGCATGTCGAACGCCCGGAACACGCACCAGACTGGGCAACTCGGCTGCAACAGCAACCTTCCGCGCTCAAGGCGATTGTCAAACCACGTAACTGGCGTGACTACCGCTACCCCTTCATCTACGGCCAGGTCGAGCACGACGAACAAACCGCCTCCCGCTGGCGCGACTGCGGGCGAATTGCAGCCAGCGGCGCACACATGCGCAGTTGGGTCGACGACCAGGTGATGATGGACGACCCCCTGCTGGTGGAGCAGATCCTCCAGCGCGTACTGCCCCGACGGGGCATCAAGGCCAGCGAAGGGGAAATTCTCATCACTGTCGGAACGCAAAGCTCGCTGTACATGCTCAGCTGCTTGCTGGGGCGGCCAGGGCAAGTGGTCGGGCTTGAGGACCCAGGCTATGTCGATGCCCGCAACATCCTGCAACTGGCCGGCTGCACGCTTCGCCCGCTGCGTATCGACCGTCAGGGGCTGGTGGTGGACGAGCAATTGCAAGGCTGCGAGATGATCTTCTGCACCCCCAGCCATCAGTCGCCCACCGGCGTGACCATGCCCGTGTATCGGCGCATGGCCCTGCTGGAGCAGGCGCGTCAGCAGGACCTGCTGGTCATCGAAGACGACTATGACAGCGAGCACAATCACCTCGGCGGCAATCACCCGGCACTAAAGAGCTTCGATGACAGCGGTCGCGTCATCTATCTGGGTAGCCTGACCAAGGGCCTGCTGCCCGGAATCCGTCTTGGCTTCATCGTCGCCGCCCCCGAGCTGATTCACGAACTGCGTGCGCTGCGCCGCTACCAGTACCGCCACCCGCCGGCCAACAACCAGCGCATGCTGGCGCTGTTTCTGGCCATGGGGCATTACGACGCGCACCTGGCCCGCCTGCGCGAGAGCCTGTCGCGCAAGTGGAAACGCATCAGTCGTGCGCTGGCCGAACACTTGCCGGACTGCCAGACCAGCGGCCTGGCCGGCGGTTCGGCGCTGTGGGTCGAAGGCCCTGCCGATTTCAACGCCTGGCAACTGCAGCGGCTGGCGGCCAAACGTGGTGTGCTGATCGAACCGGGCGACATCCACTTCCTCGGCCCGCAACCGCCAACGCGCTTCTTCCGCCTCGGCTACGGCGCCATCAACGAGGCGCAGATCGAGCCGGGAATCGCCGCCCTGGGTGCGGCCTGGGAGGAAATGCGCCGCTTGCAACTGGCACCATGACCAAGGCGATCTGGACCTAGGGACGTTTCGGGCGCACGACTAGAGTGGCGGCAACCGCCCACTGGAGTCGCCCGTGATCGCTGAACAGCCCCTCGTCCTGACCAGCCTGTGCGTGTTCTTCGCCGCTATCGTGCGAGGGCTCACCGGCTTCGGCTTTGCCGCCGTGTCGGTGGTCGGTTTGATCCTGCTGATGCCGCTGGAGCAGGCAGTCCCGCTTATCCTTTGCCTGGAAATAGCCAGCAGTGCCCTGTTGCTGGGGCGTGCCTGGCAAGAGGCTGATCTGCCACTACTGCGTTGCCTGCTACTGGCCGCGATGCTCGGCGTTCCCTGCGGCTTGCTTCTGCTTGCTGACAGCGACCCGCATTGGCTGACCTTCTGCGTCTATCTGCTGGTGGGTGGTTTAGCCCTTGTCGGCTTGGCCCGCATTCGTCTGCCTATCGGTCGAGGCCCATTCACGCTCAGCCTGGTAGGTGGCATCAGTGGAGCATTGATCGCGGCCTTCTCCATCGGTGGGCCGCTACTGGTGGCCTGCCTCAGCCAATTACGTCTGAGCCCCAGCGTGCTGCGGGCAACGTTGATCCTGTTCTTCTGCGCTGTCGACTTGGCCGCCCTGGCCGGCCTGGCGGTGCACGGCTCGCTGTCGTACGCCACCTTCAGTCAGGCGTTGTGGTTGCTGCCCGCCCTCACCCTCGGCCTGCTGCTCGGCCAGCGCCTGTTTCGCATTGTCACCCCGCATACCGCAGCCCTGGGCACTCAGTGGCTGCTGCTGATTCTCGCCAGCCTGGGCCTGCTCGGCTGGTGGCAACACTGACCCATCGAATACTGACCCAAATGGAGAACTACCGATGCAACCTACCGTTTTCATTACCGGTGCCACCTCAGGGTTTGGCGAAGCCTGCGCGCGGCGCTTCGCCGAGGCTGGCTGGTCGCTGATCATCACCGGCCGCCGCCAGGAACGCCTGCTGCATCTGGCCGACACACTGTCGGCGAAAACCGACGTGCTGCCGCTGGTGCTCGATGTACGCGACCGCAGCGCCATGCAAGCCGCCATCGCCAGCTTGCCCGAGCGTTTCAGCCGTCTGCGCGGGCTGGTCAACAACGCCGGCCTGGCCTTGGGCACCGATGCCGCCCAGGACTGCGACCTCGACCAGTGGGACACCATGGTCGACACCAATATCAAAGGCCTGCTCTACAGCACCCGCCTTCTGCTGCCGCGGTTGATTGCCCACGGCGCAGGCGCCGGCATCGTCAACCTCGGCTCCATCGCAGGCAACTGGCCCTACCCCGGCAGCCACGTGTACGGCGCCAGCAAAGCCTTCGTCCGCCAGTTTTCGCTGAACCTGCGCTGCGACCTGCAAGGCACCGGCGTGCGCGTCACCAACCTGGAACCCGGATTGTGCGAAAGCGAGTTCTCGCTGGTGCGCTTCGGCGGCGATCAGGCCCGCTACGACAGCATCTATCAAGGCGCCCATGCCATACAGCCAGCCGATATCGCTGAAACCATCCTGTGGATCCTCAACCAGCCCGCCCACCTCAACGTCAACAGCCTTGAACTGATGCCGGTTACCCAGGCCTGGAACAACTTCGCCATTCACCGCCAATAAATAGCCCCACCTACCCCACCAAGGAAGCCCGTCAATGACCGAATTCGCCTCCCTGCAGGAACTCGACCGCCAGCATGTCTGGCACCACCTTACCCAGCACCAGAACTTCGACACTGCCGCGCCACCGATGATGGTGCGCGGTGAAGGCCTGCACGTATGGGATGCCCAAGGCCGCCGCTACCTCGATGCCACGTCCGGTGGCGTCTGGTGCGTGAATGTCGGCTATGGTCGGCAGGCCATCGCCGATGCGGTGCGCGACCAACTGGTACAGCTCAACTACTTCGCCGGCACCGCCGGCACGCCAGTGGCAGCGCGTTTCGCCGAAGCCCTGATCGCCAAGATGCCGGGCATGAGCCGCGTTTACTTCTCCAACTCCGGCTCCGAAGCCAACGAAAAAGCCTACAAAATGGTGCGCCAGATCGCCCACCGCAAATATGGCGGGCAGAAGACCAAGATCCTCTACCGCGAGCGCGACTACCACGGCACCACCATCACTTGCCTCAGCTCCACTGGCCAGGAAGAGCGGCGCATGCAGTACGGCCCGTTCACCCCAGGCTTCGTCGAAGTGCCCCACTGCTGCGAATACCGCAGCCAGTTTGGCGAGGTGGACAACTACGGCGAACTGGCTGCCCAGGCCATTGAAACCGTGATCCTGCGCGAAGGCCCCGAGACTATCGGCGCCCTGGTGCTGGAGCCAATCACCGCAGGCGGCGGTGTAATTCCGCCCCCTGCCGGTTACTTCCAGGCGGTACAGGCACTGTGCCGCAAGTACGACATCCTCCTGCACATCGACGAAGTGGTCTGCGGCCTGGGCCGCACCGGCACCTGGTTTGCCTACCAGCATTACGGTATCCAACCGGATATCGTGACCATGGCCAAAGGCGTCGCCTCGGGCTACGCCGCCATCTCCTGCACCGTCACCACCGAGGCGGTGTTCGAGCTGTTCCGGGGTGAAAGCGATGACCGTGCGGCCTACTTCCGCGATATCAGCACCTTCGGTGGCTGCACCGCAGGGCCGGCGGCGGCACTGGAGAACCTGCGCATCATCGAACAGGAAGGCCTGCTGGAGAACGCCGCACACATGGGCGAATACCTCATGGCCGGCTTGTTGGCGCTGAAAGAAAAGCACCCGCTGATTGGCGATGTGCGTGGCAAGGGGCTGTTCCTGGGACTGGAACTGGTCGCCGACCGCGAGACCCGCGAGCCGGTCAACGAGAAAGTCGCCATGCAGGTTGCCGCGGCGTGCATGGCCCGGGGGCTGATCATCAGCCGCACCAACCGCTCGTTTGCCAACTTCAACAACACTCTGTGCCTGAGCCCGGCATTGACCCTGGGTAAAGCCGAGGCAGATGAAATGCTTGCCACGCTGGATACAGCGCTGGAGCAAGTGGGCAAGAGCGCCTGAGCTCGGTGTCATTGGGCCGCAAAGCGGCCCAAATCTCTTTTTACCTCTACCCGGCCAACGCCTGCGTCATCTGTGCCTGGGAACTGCGGGCATACCCTCCCAGCGTGCGCATCAGCAACAAAGCTGCCAGTGCATAGGCCCCGGTGCTTGCCACCAGCGCCCAGCGCAGCGCGTCGCTACCCAGGCTTGGGGTCAAGGCATCGCTGAGCATGCCGGTAACCAAAGGCCCCAGACCAGCCCCCAGGGCCATGATGCCGAAGTTGAAAAAGGCGATCAGTGTGGCACGCCGGCCCGGCGCAACCATCTGCGCCACGGCGGTGTAGCTGGGCGCCATCCACCACATGCCGAACACCGACATACCGAAAATGAACGGTGTGGCCCTTGGCACCACAAGGCTGCCAAGGGTCCAGGGGTCGGTTGCCGGAAATAGCACGGAGGCAATGGCCAACGGCATGGCGAGCAAGGCACCGATGATCGGAATGCCCAATTGCCAACGCACGTCGCGACGGGCCAGGTGAGCGGTCAGCCAGCCGCTGGACAGCGAACCAATGATCGCGCCAGGCCCGGCCGCCAGCCCCATGATCGCGCCAGCATCCTTGATCGACAGGCCGTGGCTGCGCACCAGAAACGCCGAACTCCAGATACCAAAGGCGTAACCGGCGAACGCCAGCAAGGCACCGGCCACGACGATGCTCAGGTAGGGGCCATTACGGCAAGCGTCAAGGATCACCCGCCAAGCACTTTCACCCTGGCCCTCGTGCGCGGTGCCGCGCATGGCCTCCCAGTGGCCGCGCAAAGGCTCGCTACCGGTAAGGCGCAGCAGAAGCGCCGCCACCAATCCAGGTACCGCCATCCAGATGAAAGCCTCGCGCCAGCCATGGTAGTAAGTGATCCAGGCGCCAACACTTAGCCCCAACAGAGTGCCAATCGGCGGCGCCAGCATGAACACGCTGATTGCCTTGGGCCGCTGGGCTGGGCGGTAGAGGTCGGCAATCACCGACATCGACGCCGCGCCGCTACCAGACTCGCCCACCGCCACGCCCAAGCGAGCCAGCGCAAGGGTCCAGAAGCCCGTGGCCATGCCACACAGCAGGGTCATGAAACTCCACACCGCGCAGCAGGCGCTGATCAGGTTGCGTCGGTTATTGCGATCGGCATAGCGTCCCATGCCAAGGGAAAACAGGCAGTAGACGACGGCGAAGGCCAGCCCGGTGAGCAGGCCCATCTGCGTGTCGGTGGCATTGAACTCCTGTTTGATCGGCTCGATCACCACGCCCATGATCTGGCGGTCGATCAGGCTTACAGCGGATACCACGAACAACAGGAACAACGTGTAGTGTCGGCGCAACGGTCCGAGTGGCGTATTCATCGGTGCAATCTCGCAAATGATCGGGCTCAAGCGGCGGGCGCCGCCCTTCACGGACGACGCCCTCACGGGTTTACAACGGCGCGCGCAAATGCGCCCAAGGTCGGCTTTGTTCCAATTGCCGTGCCAGGCTCAGCAGCAACCCTTCACGGCAACGCCCGGCGGTGAACATCATGCCGATCGGCAAACGCTCGCGACCAAGGCCCGATGGCACCGACATCGAGGGCTGCCCGCTGACATTGGCCAACACGGTGTAGGCCACGCTGCCGACGATCTCGCGGGTGTAGTCTTCGTAGCTATTCTGCAGGCTGAGCAGCTCCAGCTTCGGCGTCAGGCTGGCGGTGACCGGCGACAGTAACAGGTCGTAGCGGCTGAGCATCAGCTCCATTTGCTGGCCGATGCTCTCGAAGGCGCGCCGGGCACGGAACAAGGTTTCCGCCGTGGTGTTGCGGGCGTTGGCCAGCAGAAAACGGCTGATCGGCTCCAAATGCTCTTCTTCCATGCTGCAGCCCATGGCGGCTTCACGGTCCTTGACGGCGGTCAACAGCGTGGTCGAGGTCACCGCGCCATGGGCGCTGAACACCTGGCCGGCGTCGATCGGCAGGTCGACCAGCTCAACCTCGTGCCCCAGGTTGCACAAAAGCGCCACGGTTTCATCGAGTACACGCTGCACGTCCGGGTCCAGTGCGACCCCGGTCATGCCACGGCTGATCAGGCCAATGCGCAAACGCTCTGGGTCACGGTTCATTTGCTCGACAAAACTTCCCTGCAGCGGCGCCAGCCAGTAAGGGCTGCCCGGCTCGTGACCATGGCTGATATCGAGCAGTAGCGCCGAGTCACGCACACTGCGCGACACCACATGACCGCAACTGGCGCCGAACCAGCCTTCGTAACTGCTTGGCCCCTGCGGGGTTCGATAGCGTGTGGGCTTGAGGCCGAACACCCCGCAGTACGACGCCGGAATGCGGATCGAGCCACCGCCGTCGGTGGCGTGGGCAGCAGGCACGATGCCCGCCGCTACCGCCGCGGCGGCGCCACCGGACGACCCTCCAGCGCTGTAGGCAAGGTTCCAAGGGTTGCGGGTGGCCCCCCACTGCGCCGATTCGGTGGTGGTGGTCAAACCGAATTCCGGGCTGGCCGTCTTGCCAAAAATCAGCATGCCGGCCTGCTCGTAGCGCTGGGTGACGGTGCTGCTGTGTTCGGCCACAGGCGCCTGTGCAAGCAAGCGCGAACCGTTGGTGGTGCGGGTGCCAGTCAGGTAAGTGTTGAGGTCCTTGAGTAGCATCGGCACGCCAGCCAGCGCGCCCTCACGGCTAGTGCCCGACTCGGCCCGTGCCATCAACCGCTCGATGGCATGCTCCGAGTGGTCCAGCACCAACGCGTTGACCGTGTCGTTGACGTGCGCGCAGCGCTCCAGTGCGGCGCCCAGCAAGGCGCCTGGCGCCAGCCCTTCATCACGTACCCGGCGCGCCATTTCGGTGGCGTCGAGTTCCAGGTAATCGTCGCTGGCCATGGCATCCAGCATGGCGTGGGTCGAGGTGCTTTTCATTGTATGGTTCATCGCAAGCTCACAGGCATGGCCCTGCCCGCCAAGGCACAGGCGGCCACAGGGGACGATAGGAAAAGGGTCAGAACAGCAGGTTCAGTGAGGTCTGCAGCAACAGCGCGTCAGGGTGTTCCGGGGAAAACACCGGGTTCTTGGTCCAGGTCAGGCCGTTGACCAGGTAGATGCCGGGGCTGAGCCGCGCCGCGTAAGAGCCTGTTACCGCCATGGTGTAGGGGGCGTTGTCCATGCGGTAATTGTCGTAGACCTCACGCAGGTCCTTGCTGAAGTAGCTCTTGCTGAAGCCCACCGAGAGCATGTCGAAAGGCCGGCTGGCAAACGGCCCCATGTTGAATGCACTGAACTGGAAGGCCTTGTTGATGGCATTCACCGACGCGGGCGAGTAATCCAGCTTGGTGTCGAAGTACCAGCCGCGCGCATCGCCGTAGGGTTTGGTGAACTGGTGGGTGTCGGCGAAGTACAGGCCCCAGTTGTTGTCCGATTCCTCGCCGGTCTTGAACTCGGTGTAGTGGCTGGTGTTGTACATCATGCCAAAGCGCGACCACACCGCATGCTCGTTGGCCGAAGCCTCGCGCTTGTAACCGAATTCGTCGATCAGCATCGGATTGGCGCCGTCGACCTTCCAGTGCAGGCCGTTGGGGTTGCGATTGACGTCTTCCAGAATGCCTTGCGGGCTGACGCTGCGGGTCAGCGCGGCGCTGTTGTACCAACGTAGCGACTTGTCCCGGGTGATGACGTTGAAGGTCGGGGTCGGCACGGTCGCCGACATGCCCACCTGGAAAGGCACCACGCTGCTTGGGCCCAATGCCGCAGTTGAAGCATTACCGCCAAGAGATACGCCATAGAACAGCTTCACCCCGGCGATGTAGCCGTACTCGATCTCCAATTGTTTATCGAAGAACGACTGGTTCACGGCAAACACGCTGACCTGCGATACCTCCGGGTTGGCGGGGTCGTAGGTGGAGCGCACCAGTTGCCCGGCGAGGGTGAGCTGGGCGTCGTTGGCAAAGCCCAGGCGGGTCAGGTCATAAGTGGTGTAGAGGTTCAGCGAGGCGTTGTAACTGGGGTTCTGGCCGTTATAGACCTGTGGCTTGGCATTGTGGCCGCCAAGATCGTAGGCATAGCCGTTGTAAGAGGTAATGGTGAGCCCCAGGCCATGCTCGGCCAGCGTCTTGCGCAGCCCTCCCAGCTCAGGGGCGATACGGGCACAGATCGGGGCCGAGCGGTTGGCTGGCTCTGCCCGGGTCAGGGATTTCTCGTAGCTTGCGCAGGCGGGTGCGGTTTTCTGTGCCTCGGCGGCAACTGCGCAATTGATCAAGCTCAAAGCGAACAGCCCGGTGGACCATTGACGTGGTGCGAGTAACGATTTCAAAACTCCCCTCCTCTTATGGTTTTTGCCCGTCACCGGATGCTTCGTGATCCGGCCGGTCAGGGGAGTCGTTGCAGGTTTACCTCCACTCGATGGTGCCAGCGGCAGCTATCGATGGTGCCAGCTAAGTCATTGTTATTAATGCTTTTTATAGGTTTTATTGAGGCCATCTCAGAACCCTCGGTCAACCATTGCAAGCAAGTGTTGCCAGAGGAACAGTGTTGGTGCAGTTAGCCCTGTTTTCGTGCAGTGCCAGGTGCATCACAGGCGATGACGGCGGCCATGTTCCGCCACGATCCTGGCAAGCTCACGAACGCCCGGCGCAATGCGTTCGACAGCAATGGCGCCGAACCCCAGACGAACGAACTGATGCTGTTCGCCCTCAGGGTGGAAATAAAAGGCCATGCTGGGGTCGAGCAGCACCCCTTCTGCGAGCGCCTCGTAATAGAAGGTCAGCGAGTCGGCACAGTGCGGCAGTCGCAGCCACAAGGTGGCACCGCCGGTGGGCACGGTGAAGCGCGCTTCGGGAAGCTCCTGGCGCAGTGCCTGCACCAATAGCGCCGCTCGATGAGCCAGGCTGTCGCGGGTCTGTTGCAGCAACCGGTCGTAGTGGCCCTGCTGGATGAACAGCGCGGTGGCGATCTGGTTGTTGCCTGGCGTCTGCCGGATCATCAGCCGCTGCAGGGAACGCAGCTCGGCGATTACTGGCGCTGGGGCGACGATGAAACCGATGCCCAGTCCGGGCGAAAGCAGCTTGGACAGGCTGCTCATGTAGATCACCCGTCCGTGCTGGTCGCAGGCTTTGAGCGCCGAGTGCGCCTGGCCGTCGTATTCGGTTTCCGGGTCGTCGTCATCTTCGAAAATCACCAGGTCGCGGTCCTGCGCCAGCTGCAGCAGGTCACGGCGTCGAGCGGCGCTCATGGTGATGCCCGTCGGGCACTGGTAACCCGGGGTGCAATACAGGTAATCACAGCTCGCCAGTGCTTCGTTGAGCACCAGCCCTTCGTCGTCCAGCGGAACAGGCACAACGTCGGCACCTTCGTAGGCAAAGACATTGCGTGGGTCCCGAAAACCTGGGTTCTCGACTGCCACCTTGCTGCCTGGGCGAGCAAACAAGCGCGCCAGCAGGTAGAAGCTCTGCTGCCGGCCCAGTGTCAGCAAGACCTCGTACTCGCTGGCGGCGATGCCCCGACGTGGCAACACCCGTCGAATCAGCTGGCTGATCAACTGGGTGGAGTCCAGGTCTTCGCCTTCCTGCCACCAGCGATCCACCGCACGTAGTTCCAAGGCCTGACGGCTGCACTGGCGCCACTGGTGGATGGGGAACAGGCGGTGGTCGAACTGGCCGTAGACAAAGGGGTAACGCACATCCCGCCAGATGTTCGGCCGGTCGGCCCATTGCACCCGGGATATGGCGCCGGGCAGGCGCGCTCCCCAGTCCGGGCCTTGCTGGCTGCTTGGCCCGTGGCCGGTCACCGCGTCGGTGGGTTTGATTGCCGAGTAGACAAAAAAGCCATCCCTTGGCCGCGCTTCGACATAGCCTTCGGCGACCAGTCGCTCGTAGGCCAGAACCGCCGTGTTGCGCGAAACCCCGGTAAGCCGGGCCAGGTCGCGCCCGGACGGCAGGCGGCTACCGGCGAGCAGGCGACCGTCGAGAATGGCGTTGACGAACGCGGTACTTAACTGCACTTGCAACGGGTCGTCATTGCGCCGGGTTTCCGGCAACAACTGCTTCCACATCAGGTCGTGTCGACTGTTGCGCATGGGTGGCCCTATTCGCTTTGCCAGCCGAGGCCAAGGCTCTTCTGCAAGGTCACGTAGCTGGCCAGCACCTGCGCCTCGCCGCTGATCCGCTGCTGCTCGGCGTCGTTGCGGGTGCGTTCGGCGTCCAGCCAGTCGAGGGCCGAGCGTGTGCCGCCCAGATAGCGCTGCTCGCTGAGTTCGGCACTGCGCACTGCCGATGCTTCGGCCTGACGCAGCACCTCTACACGGCGGCGATCGTGACCGAAGCGGCTCAGGGCGACATTGGCATCGCGCAGCGCGCTGAGCACGCTTGAGGTGTACTGTGCCAGCGCTTCGTCGTGCTGGGCTTGCGCCTGTTCAACCATGTGTCGGTTCCGACCAAAGTCCAGAAGATTCCATTGCAGATACGGCACGCCCAGCCAACCGAGATTGCCCTTGTGCCACAAGTCTGCGGCATTGTCGCCGGCAAAACTGAGGCTGCCAAGCAACGTCACTTTCGGAAAGGCATCTGCACGTTTTTCGCCGACCAGCGCGTTGCTTGCCGCCAGGTGCCGCTCTGCCGCGCGAATGTCCGGCCGCTGGCGCAGCAAATCGGCAGGGCTGCCCACCGCAGGGGGTGACTGCACCTGGGGCATGGGCGCCGGAGCCACCAGACGAGTGTCCAAACTACCCGGGGCCTGGCCACATAACAACGCCAGTTGATCCAGCGACTCGTCGATCTGCCCCTCCAGCGCAATCAGGCCAGCCTCGGTCTGCTGTGCCTGCGTGCTGAAACGCTCCACATCACCAGCACTGACGGTGCCTGCCCCATAACGCGCTTCGCTCAGCTGCAACATGCGCTGCTCCAGCTCCAGCGCCTGACGGGTTTTAGCCGCCCGTAACTGGCGGCTACGCAATTCCAGGTAGGCCTGTGCGACCTGCGCCGTCAACTGCAGACGGGCATCGGCAAGATCGGCGTCGCTGGCCTGGGCTTTGGCTTCGGCACCTTCGCTGGCGCGACGTCCTGCGCCAAACAGGTCCAGCTCCCAGCTCGCCATCAGCCCGGACACGTAATAGCGCGATACCGGTGCATCGTCGCTGCCACGAATCAGTTCGCCGGCGTTGGCGTTGAGCTTGGGTAGCGTGTCACTGCGCTTACCCTCGAAGCCGGCATAGGCCTGGCGCACCCGGGCGCGGGCGATGTCCAGGTCAGGGCTGGCGGACAGCGCCAGGTCAATCAACGAGTTCAGCTGCGTATCGTTCAGCGCGAGCCACCAGTGAGCAAGCTCGGGTTGCTGGGGTGTCATGCTCTCGGCACGGCGCAATTGGCCCGCTTGCACGGCTTCATTGGCGACCGCAGGCGGCCCTTGGTAGTCGGGCCCGACGGTGCAGCCTGGCAATGCCTGGGCAATCGCACAAGCCAACAAGGCGGTGCGCACGTAAAAGCAGTTCATGGTCAGTGTCCTGTGACAGGTGCGCCGGGCAGCGCCTTGCGTAGTAAGAAGGCCAGTGGCATGCAAATCAGTAGCGTCAGTGCCAGCGCCTGGAAGGTATCGATATAGGTCATGACCACGGCCTGCAGGCGAATCTGCTCGGCGAAGCTGGTCAGGGCCTGTAGATGGGCGGTTGCGGCGTCCAGATGATGGCTGACGAACATCTCCTGCAGGCTGGCGATATGCGCTTGCCCCGTCGCCGAGGCTGCAGTCACCGATTCACGCAGCACGTCGTCATGCGTCGCGGTGCGCCGGTCAAGAAAAGTCCCCAACAGCGCCAGCCCCACCGAGCCGCCAAGGTTGCGCGCCATGTTGAAAAGCCCGGCGGCGTCGCCCGCCTGCTGTTGCGGCACCGAACTCATCGACAACTGGTTAAGGGGCATCATCGCCAGCAACTGCCCTACCCCCAGCAGCAACTGCGAGCGCGTGAAGTCATGACCGGCGCTCTGTGCCGTAATGCCGGTGGCCAGGTAACAGCTCAGCGACAAGGCAGCAATGCCGATCACCACCAACAGCCTGGCGTCATACCGGGCCAACAGACGCGGCAACAACGGCACCACCAGAAACGCTGGCAACCCTGACATCAGCATGACCGCGCCGGACTGCTGAGCGTTGTAACCCGCCACCCCGCTAAGAAACTGCGGCAGCAGGTAAGCCACACCATACAGCCCCGCCCCGACCAGAAACACGATACCGATGACTGCGGCGAAGTGCCGGTTGGCCAGTAACCGCAAACGCACGACTGGCTCCTTCGCGGTGAACTGGGCGATGCCCAGCAGCACGGCGCCAAGCACGGTCACGCCGCTCAAGCCGACGATCAGCGACGACTCGAACCAACGCTCCCGCTGCCCCTCCTCAAGTGCCACGGTCAGCGCGCTGAGGGCCAGGGTCAGCCCGGCAATGCCCAGCCAGTCTGCTTTGAAAAACCGTGACCACCGCGTACGCGCCGGTGGCAGACCGGTTACCAGCATCACCACCAGTACCGCGCATACCGGCAGGTTGAGGAAAAAGCACCAGCGCCAGTCGATGTTTTCGGTCAGCCACCCGCCAATCACCGGCCCCAACAGCGGCCCGAGCAACACCGTAAGGCCGAACACCGTCATGCCGATGGGCATCTGGTGTCGTGGCAGCCGCGTCGCCACCAGCACATGGGCCGTGGGTATCATCGCGCCCCCCGCAAACCCCTGGCCCAGGCGACCGATGATCATCTGGGTCAGGTTGTCGGCGAAGCCGCACACCATCGAGAAGAGCACAAACAGCAGCGCGTTGCCGATCAGGAAGGTGCGCAGGCCAAAGACCCGGGTCAGCCAGGCAGTGAGCGGGATCATGACGATCTCAGCCATCAGGTAGGCGGTGGAAATCCACGTGCCCTCACTGCCGGTGGCGCCAATCTGGCCCTGGATCTGCGGCAATGCCGAGTTGGTGATGGAAATATCCAGCGTCGCCATCAATGCGCCAAGGGCGCCGGCGCCGACGGCGATCCAGTCGGCGCGGCTGGCGTTGGGCGGCATGGCTGATGTAAGCACTGACTCAGCCACGAGTATCGACCTCGACATGCACCGACAGCCCCGGTACCAGCGTGCCCGGCGGCAAACTGGAGTCCTGCAGGCGAATGCGTACCGGCACCCGCTGGACGATCTTGGTGAAGTTGCCGGTGGCGTTGTCCGGTGGCAGCAAGGCGAACTGTGCGCCGGTGCCGGGCGCGAAGCTTTCCAGGCGACCGGTCACCATAGCCTGCGGATAGGCGTCGACATGGATGCGCACCGATTGCCCGGGACGCAGCCGGTCGAGCTGGGTTTCCTTGAAGTTGGCGGTGATATAGGCCTGTTCGACCGGTACCACGGTCATCAAACGCGTGCCTGGCTGCACGTATTGGCCGACGCGTACGCCACGGTCGCCGACACGGCCGGCAACTTCGCTGTAGACCACGCTGTCATCGATATCGAGCTGCGCCTTGGCTGCGGCGGCTTGGGCAGATGCGAGTTGGGCCCGGGCCTGGTTGATCGATGCTTGCAAGGTCACCAGCTGTCGCTGCGCCACCTCCACTGCCGCTGATTGTGCCGCTTGCGCACTCTGCGCCTGTTTGGCGGCGTTGCGCAGCTCCTCCAGACGTTCGCGGGGCTCGGCACCGCTGTCCACCAGCGGTTGGTAGCGGCGGACCTGGCCGTCGCTGTAGGTGACATTGGCCTGTTCGCCGTGTAACCGCGCCTGTGCTTGCAACACCGTGGCCCGGCGCTCGGCCAACTGCGCCTCGCCATTGGCGATCTCGGCACGGCGGGCAGCGATCAAGGCGGCCTGCTGGTCGAATGCGGCGCGATAACGGCGATCATCGAGCCGCACCAGGGGCTGCCCCGCCTTGATGGTCTGATTGTCCTCGATGAGCACCTCGGCCACGGTTCCACTTACCCGTGGCGAAACACCGACATTGTCGGCTTCCAGGTAAGCGTCGTCGGTGTCGACCATAAAGCGCGCCACACTCCACCAGTGGAGGGTCCAGCCCACGGCGGCGATGGCCAGTACGCTTGCAACGAGGCGGACCTTGCGCTTTTTGGGGGCTAAACGCACAGGGTTCGGATTGGAAAGTTCGGGTGAGCGCAGCGCTGTCATGTTGTCGATAGCCAGTCAGGTTGATTTATAACGACCGTTATATTTATTACGACCGTTAAAATTGTGTCAACTGGTATATTTTTGTCGGGCACCTCGGCATACTCGCCACGTTGACGCTGACAGGAGAGCGATGTGAAAGCGCAGACGCGACGCCGCCAAGACACCAATGGCGGGTACCAATGCGGTGATGACAGCAGCGCACGGTTGCTGGCCGTGGCCCTCGAACGCTTTGGCGAACAGGGCTTCGAAGGCGCGTCTACCCGCGACATCGCCGAGCGCGCAGGCCTCAATGCGCCGGCCCTCAACTACTACTTCAGCAACAAGCGCGGGCTTTACCTGGCGTGCGTGGACTACATGACCCACCACATCAGCGAGGCGCTGGCCCCGGCCATCTCGCAAGCCGAAACGGTCATCGCCGCGGGTGCTGAACCGGATGCGCTGATCGATGCGTTCTGCACCCTGCACCGCAGCATTGCCGAACTCATGCTGCGTTCACCGGAAACCGCCAGTTGGCGCAAGTTCCATGCCCGCGAACAGGCAGGGTTGGGGCCGGGCGACGGCGAGCGACAGGTACATGAATTGGTCGGCCAGCGCCTGCTGGCGGTGACCTGCGCACTGGTTGCGCGCTTGCGCGGTCAGGCAGAAATCGACGAAGCAAGCACCCTGCGGGCGATCACCCTGCATGGCCAGTTGCTGCCGTTCCACCTGACCCCAGGTATGACGCTGCAAGCCCTGGGCTGGGCTGATTTTGACGGCGAACGCTTCGAGCGTGTCATCGAAATGGTGTGCGAGCAGACCCGCACGCTGTTGCGCAGCCTATGAACAGCGGCGCCGACAACCTTGGACAACCGGCGGATTCATTGATCCTGGTTAATGTTTGAGCAAATCCCCTTCCTTAAAATACGGGCTCCGCACCCGTACAAGGGGACTTGGCATGACCATTATCGTGACCGGCGCCGCGGGGTTCATCGGCAGTAACCTGGTTCAGGCGCTCAATCAACGCAACGAAACCGAGATCATCGCCGTCGATGATCTGACCGATGGCGACAAATTTCGCAACCTGGCCGACAGCGACATCGCGGATTACCTGGACAAGGGCGATTTCCTCGAGCGCTTCAGCCGCGGCCAGTTTGGCAAGGTACGCGCCGTGCTGCATCAAGGCGCATGCTCAAGCACCGTCGAGAATGACGGGCGTTTCATGATGGACAACAACTACCGTTTCAGCCGCGATCTGCTTGACGCTGCTCAGGCCCAACGAATTCCGTTGCTGTATGCCTCTTCGGCTGCGGTCTACGGCGCTGGGCAGGATTTTCGCGAGCAGCGCGACTGCGAACTCCCGCTGAATGTCTACGGCTACTCCAAGTTCCTGTTCGATCAGCATGTGCGCCGGCAACTGCAGGCGGCGCGCAGCCAGATCGTCGGGCTGCGTTACTTCAACGTGTACGGCCCCCGCGAACAGCACAAAGGCGCCATGGCCTCGGTGGCCCTGCACTGCTTCAACCAGTACCAGGCCAAGGGCAAGGTCAGCCTGTTCGGCACCTATGGCGATTACCCCAGCGGAGGCCACTTGCGTGACTTCGTTTCGGTGGAGGATGTGGTCAAGGTCAACCTGTTCTTCCTGGATCACCCGAACCTGAGCGGCATCTTCAATGTCGGCAGCGGTCGCGCCCAGCCGTTCAACGATGTTGCCCTGGCCGTGATCAACCGACTGCGCGAGCAGCAGGACCAGCCACCGCTTTTACTGGATTCAGCCTTGCGTGAAGGTATTCTGGAATACAGCGAATTTCCCGATCACTTGCGTGGCAAGTACCAGTGCTACACCTGTGCCGACCTGGAGCGCTTGCGCGCCCTGGGATTCAAGGCACCTACTCTGACAGTCGAGCAAGGCGTGGCCCGCTACTGCGACTGGTTGCAAGGTACCCAAAGCCCGCCGCCTGCTCCTTGCAAGCAAGCGGCGGCAGCTTGACACGTCAGTCGAACAGCACGCGCTTGAACGCTTCGGCGGCCAGGTGCACCTGCACCGACCAATCATTCGCTGCGTCGTCGCCGGCATCGTCGGAAATGTACTTCAAGCACACGAAAGGAATGCCCTCATCACGCGCGATCAGCGCCAATACATAGGCTTCCATGTCGACCACGTCGTAAGGGGCTTCGCCGTGGTTGGTCTCGAAACTGTCGCCGCTGCCGCAGATTCCCTGGGCAACGCCCGGTAGCGCGTGGCCATGCTCCAGCACCACTGGCACATCCGACAGCGGTGTCTGGTAGCGGGCGAAGCCCAGTGGTGTCACGTCCATGTCGCGCTGCACGAACTGGGTGCAGCACACCAGGCTCCCCTTGCCATGCCCCTGACTGCCGGCAGACCCAAGGTTGACGATGAGCTTGGGCTTGCGCTGCTGAATCGCCTTGGTCAAGGCGATGGCGGCGTTGACCTTGCCGATGCCGGTGAACACGGTGTTCATCTCGGTAAACAGGTTGCCAGCTTCTGCTTCGAGGGCGAACACGAACAGGGTGTCCGCCAGGGCGATATCAGGGAACTGCTGGGTAAGCATCATGGTGCGGCTATGTCCGAGTGGTTTGCGAAGGGCGCGGCCATTGTCGGCGAACCTCGGTCAATTGCAAGCCTTGGGCAATGCCAGGCCGGTCATAGACGATATCGATCAAGTCATCCGACCTATCGATTTGACTGCGTCAATTTGCCCCAGTTAACGTGGTGTTCCCCGAAGATGTTGATTCATGGATGCCTGTTGGTGTGTTCCCGCCGTTGAACCGTTCCGACTTTCACCACGCCTCACGGATGCCTTGCCGTGGTGTGGCATTGTGTCTTTCCACCCCAAAATGACCTCCCGGCTTGCCATTGAAGGCCTGAGCCGTCGTCCCTGCGTTCGAGTTCTATAAATGTCTATAAATACCCCTTCCCAGATCACCGAGCTGGTTATCGAAGCCGGTGCCCGGAAGGCGCAATTGCCCACCCGAGCCATCCTGATTCTCGGCTTTCTGGCCGGCGCATTCATTTCACTTGGGTTCCTGCTGGCGATTCATGTCAGCACCATGATCCCTGCACCCTGGGCTTCTTTCGGCAACCTGTTGGGCGCTGCGGTGTTCCCCATGGGCCTGATCCTGGTGATTCTGGCAGGGGGTGAATTGCTCACCGGCAATATGATGAGCCTGCCGCTGGCCATGTTCGCCCGGCGCATCGGCCTTGGCGCGGTGGCTCGCAACTGGCTGTTGGTGACCTTGGCCAACCTGATGGGCGCCCTGTTCGTCGCCTACTGTTTCGGGCATCTGCTGGGCTTGTCCGAAGGCCCTTACCTGAGCAAGACCTTGAGCGCGGCCACCAGCAAGGTCAGCGCCGACTTCCTCCACGCATTCATCTCGGGTATCGGCTGCAACTGGCTGGTGTGCCTGGCGGTGTGGCTGTCGTACGCCAGTCGGGAAGTCAGTGGCAAGATCCTCGGCATCTGGTTCCCGATCATGGCCTTCGTGGCCATCGGCTTCCAGCACGTGGTGGCCAACATGTTCCTGATTCCGGCTGCAATCTTCGCCGGCTACCTGAGCTGGGGCCAACTGGTGGAGAACCTGGTGGCGGTGTTCCTGGGCAATGCGGTAGGCGGTGCGATTTTCGTCGGGCTGGCCTACTACGTGTCGTACGGCATCAAGGTCGACGCCGCGCCGCAGGCGCAAACCCCGTAATGGAAAAGCGCCCGGCCATCGCCGGGCGCGTCCTCACGCCAGGCCGCCAAAGCGCTTGTAGAAACTCTCTCCCACTTCCGGCAACGGCCCGTCCGCGGTTTCCAACGCGCTGTTTAGCCATTCTTCAGCCTTGGCAAACACCAGGCGATACAGGTTGCGGCACAGTTGCCGTGCAGCCCTGCCCTCCCAGTCCCCAGGCAACAGCTCGTCCGGCAACTGCGGGTCACGCAGCAGCAAACGGCGGTACTCATGAATCAGCAGGGTCCGCGCCAGGAAGCAGTCCTGAGCGTCCAGCTGTTCCTGTTCCTTCAGTCCCTGCCACAACGGCCTGAACAGGCGAATGAATTCACTGTAGTGCTGCCCCAGCTCATCGATACGCCAGCTCTCGCGCACCTGCGCGCGCATGGCCTTGGAGGCCAGTACTTCCTGGGCGTGGGTTTCGAAGACGATGCTGTCCTCATCGGCCTCCAGCTCGCGCAGCGTGGCGGCGAGGTCAGTACGGTCGGCACGAGGGCACCCCAGCACGTTGGGGGCGATTGCGCCAAAGCCTTGCCACTCCAGCTCTTCGCGCACCGCTTTGCGCTTGGCCGCGTCGAGCTGTGACAGCAGCACCAGGGTCCAGGCACCGTCCCAGGCCGGCTGGCTTGGGCTGTAGACCCGCTTGAAGGCCTTTTCGAAACGCCGCCGGCCAGTACCGGTCAGGCTGTAATAGCTGCGTCGGCCAACCTTTTCGGCCGTGAGCCAGCCTTCTTTGGTGAGGCGAAAGATCGAAGTGCGGATCAACCGCTCGTTGATGCCGACCGGCTCCAGCAGGTTGATCAGACTGCCCAGCCACACCGTGCCGCCGTGGGGCTCGATGGCATCGCCGTACAGGGTGATGATCAGCGAACTGGCGCGGATCGGCGTCTGTTCCTGGAAACGGGTGATCAGGGTGTTGAGTGGGGCAAGGTTGCTCATGGAGGAACTGTGCGCAGAGAAAGCACCGACTATACCTGCGCGGCGGGTCGCCTGGCCATTGCGCGGCGCAACCAGGCTCATGCGCCCGCCTCGTTCTTCGGCCTGAAGCCCGAGTCGCCCATGCGCGGGCGCTGTTCTTCCACTTCGCTCAGCGGTGGGCATTCGACCAGCGCCGTCATGCAGCGTCGGGTCAGTTGCTGATACTCCTCGGTGCCACGCTGCTTCCAGGCTACTTCCTGTTCGCTCAAGGGGCGCTTGACCTGCGCTGGCGAACCGACCACCAGGCTTTGCTCGGGGCATTCGAAGCCGGCCTTGACGAAGGCCGTGGCAGCGACGATGCAACGAGGCCCGATGCGCGCGCCATCCATGACCACCGCGTTCATCCCCACCAGGGCGTCTTCACCCACCTGACAGCCATGCAGCACCGCACCATGGCCAACATGGCCGTTGCGCTCGATGACCGTGTCGCCCCCCGGAAAACCGTGCATTACGCAGGTGTCCTGAAGGTTGGCGCCCTCCTTGAGCACGATTCGGCCGAAGTCACCCCGCAACGAAGCCAGCGGGCCGACATAGCAGCCGGGGCCGACGATCACATCGCCGATCAATACCGCGCTGGGGTGCACGTAGGCGGTTGGATGAACGACGGGGGTCAGCCCATCCAGTCGGTAGCAAGGCATTTCAAACCTCCTGAAATGATTTGGAGTGTCGACTGATCTTGTATCATTTCGTAATTTTTAGTCAATTGGCTTTATCCGTGTATCGCTTTTGCGGCGAGGCTCAAGGCATAGGAGAAGCGGGGAAAATCTCGCTTAAAGCCCTTGACTGCAAGGTGTCTACCGGTTGCCCCTGTTTTCCAGTGAGCCTTGGTAACGAATGTAAGGATACACAAATACACTTTTGCGCTTGATTGTGTGTATCGCATTAGGCATATACTGGATTACCTGAGCGCGGCCACACGCCGTGCCCCTGCAGACAATTCCAATAAAGCCGGCCACCCACTGCGCCGAGCGAGCAGCCTGAGGAATCCGACATGCCTCGTTACCTTGATGTGCAAGCGCCTGAAGACGGCGTGCGTCTCATCACCTTGCAACGGCCTGAAGCCCTCAATGCCCTGTGCACCGAGCTATTGGCGCAGCTTGCCGCCGAACTTGAAGACGCCGAGCGCGATGAGCAGACCCGCGCCGTCGTGCTCACCGGAAGCCGCAAGGCGTTCGCCGCCGGCGCTGATATTCGCGAAATGGCCGAACGTGACCTGGTGGGCATCTTCAACGATCCCCGTGTGGCGCACTGGCAGCGCATTGCCGCGTTCGGCAAGCCGCTGATCGCTGCGGTGAACGGCTATGCCCTGGGCGGGGGCTGCGAGTTGGTGATGTGCGCCGACATCGTCATCGCTGGCGAAGATGCCCGCTTCGGCCAACCGGAAATCAACCTCGGCATCATGCCCGGAGCCGGCGGCACCCAGCGCCTGCTGCGCGCTGTGGGCAAGCCGCTGGCCATGCAGATGGTGCTGACCGGCGAAGCCATTACTGCGCGGCATGCGTTGCAGGCCGGCCTGGTCAGTGAAATCACTCAACCGGAATTGACTGTCGAGCGCGCCTTGCAGGTCGCCCGCAGCATCGCCGCCAAAGCCCCCCTGGCAGTGCGTCTGGCCAAGGAGGCACTGCTCAAGGCCGGCGATACCGACCTTGCCAGCGGCCTGCGCTTCGAGCGCCACGCGTTCACCCTGCTCGCCGGTACCGCCGACCGCGACGAGGGCATACGCGCCTTCCAGGAAAAACGCCCGGCCCGGTTCACCGGCCGTTGACCCACCCTTCTTTACGTTCGACACAGCGAGCCTGCCATGACCTTCGAGCACATCTTGTTTTCCATCGAGGACGGTGTCGCCCTCCTCTCACTGAACCGCCCGGAACAGCTGAACAGCTTCAATACGCAGATGCACCTGGAAGTGCGCGAAGCCCTCAAGCAGGTTCGCCAGAGCGCCGAAGCCCGGGTTCTGTTGCTGACCGCTGAAGGCCGAGGCTTCTGCGCGGGGCAGGATCTGTCAGATCGCAACGTAGCGCCGGGTGCGGCGATGCCCGACCTGGGCGAGTCCATCGACAAGTTCTACAACCCGCTGGTGCGCGCCTTGCGTGACCTGCCAATGCCGGTGGTGTGCGCCGTCAATGGTGTTGCCGCAGGCGCCGGGGCAAACATCCCCCTGGCTTGCGACCTGGTGCTGGCGGCCCGTTCGGCCAGCTTCATCCAGGCGTTTTGCAAGATCGGCCTGGTGCCAGACTCCGGTGGAACCTGGCTACTGCCGCGACTGGTCGGCATGGCCCGCGCCAAGGCTCTGGCTTTGTTGGGCGAACGCCTGAGCGCCGAGCAGGCTGAACGCTGGGGAATGATCCACCGGGTGGTCGACGATGCAGACCTGCGTGACGAAGCGCTGACCCTCGCCCGCCACCTGGCCACCCAGCCCACTTATGGCCTGGCCTTGATCAAGCGCAGCCTCAACGCCAGCTTCGACAATAGTTTCGATCAGCAACTGGAGCTCGAACGCGACCTGCAACGCCTGGCCGGGCGCAGCGACGACTACCGCGAGGGCGTCGGTGCCTTCATGAATAAACGCACACCTGCGTTCAAGGGGCGTTGAACATGAGCGCACTCGCAATCACAGCCCAGGTCGCCGTAATCGGTGCCGGCGCCATGGGCGCAGGCATCGCCCAGGTCGCCGCCCAGGCTGGCCACCCGGTCAAGCTGTACGACAACCGCCCCGGCGCTGCCGCTCAGGCCATTGCAGGCATCGACCGCCAACTGGGGCGCCTGGTCGAGAAAGGCAAGCTGCAGGCCCCGGCCCGCGAAGCCATCATCGCCCGGCTGCAACCGGTCGAAGCCATTGCCGACCTGGCCGACGCCCGCCTGGTGATCGAAGCCATCGTGGAAAACCTGCAGGTCAAGCAAGACCTGCTGCGCCAGCTAGAAGCCCTGTGCGGCGAGGACTGCATTCTGGCCAGCAACACGTCGTCCTTGTCCATCACCAGCCTGGCGGCCGGTTTGCAGCGCCCGTACAACGTGATCGGCATGCATTTCTTCAACCCGGCACCGCTGATGGCACTGGTAGAGATCGTTTCCGGGCTGGCGACCGACCCGGTATTGGCGGATGCCCTGTACGACACCGCCAAGGCCTGGGGCAAGCAGCCGGTGCACACCCGCTCTACCCCGGGTTTCATCGTCAACCGCGTGGCCCGGCCGTTCTATGCCGAAAGCCTGCGTCTGCTGCAGGAAGGCGCCGCCGATTGCGCGAGCCTGGATGCGCTGCTGCGCGAGGCTGGTGGTTTTCGCATGGGCGCGTTCGAGCTGACCGACCTGATCGGCCACGACGTCAACTATGCCGTGACCTGCTCGGTATTCGATGCCTTCTATGGTGACTTCCGCTTCCAGCCCTCGCTGGTGCAAAAGGAACTGGTCGACGCCGGTCGCCTGGGTCGCAAATCCGGGCACGGGTTCTACAGCTATGCCGAAGGTGCCGAGCGTGCGCAACCTGCAGAACTGCAAAGCGCGGCAATAGCTGATGACTGCGTGGTCGAAGGCCACTTGGGGGTGATGCAGCCCTTGGTCGAACGCTTGCGTAACGCTGGCGTAAGTGTCACCGAACGTGCGGGCAAGGGCCTGTTGCGCGTCGGCGACGCCACCTTGGCCTTGAGCGATGGCCGCCTGGCCAGCCAGCGCGCCCAGGAAGATGGCCTGAGCAACCTGGTGCTGCTCGATCTGGCCCTGGACTACGCCAATGCAAGCCGCATTGCCATCAGTTGCGCCGCAGGCACCTGCGCCGCCGCCCGTGATCAGGCCGTGGCCCTGCTGCAGCGCGCAGGCCTGCGGGTGACGGGCGTGGCCGACCTTCCAGGCCTGGTGGTGCTGCGTACGGTGGCCATGCTCGCCAACGAGGCTGCCGACGCGGTGCTGCAAGGCGTCGGCACGGCGGCAGACATCGACCTGGCCATGTGCGCCGGGGTCAATTACCCCTGCGGCCCGCTGGCCTGGGCCGACCGTATCGGCGTCGATTACACCCTGCGCGTGCTCGACAACCTGCAACGCAGTTACGGCGAAAGCCGCTACCGCCCTTCTCTGCTGTTGCGCCGCAGCAATGCCAATGGAGGCCGCCTGCATGACTGACCTGCAACGTACACCCGATGAACTGGCCCAGGCCTGTGCCGACGCCATGTTCTCCCGCGACCAGGCCAGCCAGGGCCTGGGTATCCGTTTGCTGGAGGCCGGCGCGGGCCGCGCGCGCCTGGGCATGGCGGTGCGCGCCGACATGATCCAGGGCCACGGCACTTGCCACGGCGGCTTTCTGTTCGCGCTGGCCGACTCGGCGTTCGCCTTCGCCTGCAACAGCTATGACGAGGCCACCGTGGCCCTGGGCTGCAGCATCGACTACGTCGCCCCCGCACGGCTTGGCGACCAGCTCACGGCAACTGCGATCGAGCTCAGCCGCAAGGGCCGCACGGGCTTGTACGACGTGCGCATTGAAAACCAGCAAGGCGAGCTGATCGCCCTGTTCCACGGCAAATCCTACAAAGTGCGCGGCGCAGTGCTGACGCAGGAGAAGCAAGATGACTGAACCCACGCGCTTCGATGCGCTGATCATCGATGCAGTTCGTACCCCTATCGGCCGTTACGGCGGCGCCCTGAGCGCGGTGCGTGCCGACGACCTCGCCGCAGTGCCGATCAAGGCCTTGATCGAGCGCCACCCGGAACTGGACTGGCAGGCCATCGACGATGTGATCCTCGGTTGCGCCAACCAGGCCGGCGAAGACAACCGCAACGTGGCACGCATGGCCACGCTGCTGGCGGGCCTGCCCATCGAGGTGCCGGGCACCACCATCAACCGCCTGTGCGGCTCGGGGTTGGATGCCATCGGCAATGCCGCCCGTGCTTTGCGCTGTGGCGAGGCCGGGCTGATGCTGGCCGGTGGCGTCGAGTCGATGTCGCGTGCGCCCTTCGTGATGGGCAAGTCCGAGCAGGCGTTCGGGCGCAGCGCCGAGCTGTTCGACACCACCATCGGCTGGCGTTTCGTCAACAAGCTGATGCAGGCCGAATACGGCATCGACTCCATGCCCGAAACCGCCGAGAACGTTGCAGCCCAGTTCGGCATTTCCCGTGCCGACCAGGACGCCTTCGCCCTGCGCAGCCAGCAAAAGGCCGCCGCAGCCCAGGCCAATGGCCGCCTGGCACAGGAAATCGTGCCGGTTGAGATCGCCCAGCGCAAAGGCCCGGCCAAGCGCGTCGAGCAAGACGAACACCCGCGCGCCGACACGACGTTGGAGCAGTTGGCCAGGCTGGGTACGCCATTTCGCGAAGGTGGCAGCGTCACCGCCGGCAACGCCTCGGGCGTGAACGACGGTGCCTGCGCGCTGCTGCTGGCCAGCACCGCAGCGGCCCAACGGCATGGCCTCAAGGCCCGCGGTCGAATCGTCGGCATGGCGGTGGCGGGCGTCGAGCCACGCATCATGGGCATCGGCCCGGTACCGGCGACGCGCAAGGTGCTCGAGCTGACCGGGCTGTCCCTGGCCGACATGGATGTCATCGAGCTCAACGAAGCCTTCGCCGCGCAAGGCCTGGCGGTGTTGCGCGAACTGGGCCTGGCCGATGACGACAAGCGGGTCAACCCCAACGGCGGCGCCATCGCCCTGGGGCATCCGCTGGGCATGAGTGGCGCGCGCCTGGTCACCACAGCCCTGCAAGAGCTTGAAAACACCGCTGGTCGCTATGCCCTGTGCACCATGTGCATCGGCGTCGGCCAAGGTATTGCCATGGTCATCGAGCGGCTCTGACCAACGGTTTGTTACCGAAGACGGCGCAGCCGGTTATGCTGCGCCCATGACACTCACGGCCCAGGCGCTCCCTATAGAAGCCGCCGGCGTACAAGAACAATTCGAGTGAAGCCATGAACATGTACCATGATGCCGATCGTGCCCTGCTGGACCCGATGGAAACTGCCAGTATCGACGCCTTGCGCCAGCACCAGCTGGACCGCCTGCGTTGGAGCCTGAAGCACGCTTACGACAACGTGCCGCTGTACCGCAAGCGCTTCGATGAATGTGGCGCCCACCCCGACGACCTGAAGTCGCTGGACGACCTGGCGAAGTTCCCCTTCACCGGCAAGAACGACTTGCGCGACAACTACCCCTACGGCATGTTCGCCGTGCCCCAGCAAGAGGTGGTGCGCCTGCATGCCTCCAGCGGCACCACCGGCAAGCCCACGGTGGTGGGTTATACCCAGAACGACATCGACACCTGGGCCAATGTGGTTGCCCGCTCGATCCGCGCAGCCGGTGGCCGCAAGGGCGACAAAGTGCACGTCTCCTATGGCTACGGCCTGTTCACCGGCGGCCTGGGTGCCCACTACGGCGCCGAGCGTCTGGGGTGCACGGTGATCCCGATGTCCGGTGGCCAGACCGAGAAACAGGTGCAGCTGATTCGCGACTTCCAGCCCGACATCATCATGGTCACGCCGTCCTACATGCTGAACCTGGCCGATGAGATCGAACGCCAGGGCATCGACCCGCACGACCTCAAGCTGCGCCTGGGCATTTTCGGCGCCGAGCCGTGGACCGACGAATTGCGACGTTCCATCGAGCAGCGCCTGGGCATCGACGCCCTGGACATCTATGGCCTGTCGGAAATCATGGGGCCGGGCGTGGCCATGGAGTGCATCGAGACCAAGGACGGCCCGACCATCTGGGAGGACCACTTCTACCCCGAGATCATCGACCCGGTAACCGGCGTAGTGCTGCCAGACGGGCAGCTGGGCGAGCTGGTGTTCACCTCGTTGAGCAAAGAGGCACTGCCAATGGTGCGTTACCGCACCCGCGACCTCACCCGCCTGCTGCCCGGCACGGCAAGGCCGATGCGCCGGATCGGCAAGATCACCGGGCGCAGTGACGACATGCTGATCATTCGCGGGGTGAACGTGTTCCCGACGCAGATCGAGGAGCAGGTGTTGAAAATAAAACAGCTTTCAGAGCTTTATGAGATCTATCTGTATCGCAATGGTAATTTGGACAGCGTCGAGGTGCATGTCGAGTTGCGTGCCGAATGCCAGCACCTGGACGAGGCGCAGCGCAAGCTGATCACCGGTGAACTGACCAAGCAGATCAAGACCTACATCGGCATCAGCACCCAGGTGCGGCTGCAGCCCTGCGGGACGCTCAAGCGTTCTGAAGGTAAGGCTTGCCATGTGTTCGACAAACGGTTGGCCAGCTGAGATTTCAGCTGCCTTTGTGGCCCCGGCTTAGTCCGGGGCTTTTTTTTGTCCGTCGTAAAAGTTTCGGCGCCGGCAAGATCGAGCGCCGCCCGCGCGGCGCATCGCGAGCAAGGCTCGCTCCTACGTTTGTTTACGGCCAATAACACCTGTGACAGACGCGCGCGACCGCCTTGTTTGTACGACTCGATATCAAGCCATGCGCCAAGGCGTTCGCGCGCAATTCCCACAGGCATAACTGGCCCGAAACAAACGTAGGAGCGAGCCTTGCTCGCGATGCGCCGCGCGGGCGGCGCTCGATCTACGCCCCACCGCAAAACCCGAGCCAGGCAAAGCGATACACAAATCTTATCTGATACACATAAAACTGTTTGACGTTATGTTTTGTATCGCTTACAAATGACTCATGCCTTAGCAGGAGTCGGAACATGTACGCACAGCTAGTGGAAACCGGAGTCAAACGCGTCAAGTCGCTGGAGGAGATGTCGCCCGAAGAGCGCAACTTCCAGGAAAAGATCGACGCTGAAATCAAGATCGAAGCCAAGAACTGGATGCCCGAGGCGTACCGCCAGACCCTGATCCGGCAGATCTCCCAGCACGCCCACTCGGAAATCGTCGGCATGCTGCCCGAAGGCAACTGGGTCACCCGCGCCCCGAGCCTCAAGCGCAAGCTGCAACTGATGGCCAAGATCCAGGACGAAGCCGGCCACGGCCTTTACCTGTACAGCGCCATGGAAACCCTCGGCGCCGACCGCGACGAAGAGATCGCCAAGCTGCACAGCGGCAAGGCCAAGTATTCAAGCATCTTCAACTACCCGACCCTGAGCTGGGCCGATATGGGCGCCGTGGGCTGGCTGGTCGATGGCGCCGCCATCGTCAACCAGGTGGTACTGCAGCGCACCTCCTATGGCCCCTACTCGCGCGCCATGATCCGCATCTGCAAGGAAGAGAGCTTCCACCAGCGCCAGGGCTACGAGCTGCTGCTGACCATGATGCGCCACGGCACCCAGGCCCAGAAGGACATGGTCCAGGACGCCATCAACCGCCTGTGGTGGCCGGCGCTGATGATGTTCGGCCCAAGCGACGAGCACTCGCCCAACAGCGCCCAGTCGATGGCCTGGAAAATCAAGCGCCAGACCAACGATGAACTGCGCCAGCGCTTCATCGACCAGACCGTGCCGCAACTGGAGCTGCTCGGCTGCACCGCACCAGACCCGGACCTGAAGTGGAACACCGAGCGCGGCCATTACGACTTCGGCGAAATCCAGTGGGACGAGTTCTACGAAGTCATCAAGGGCAATGGCCCCTGCAACCAGGAACGCGTCGCCACCCGGCGCAAGGCCATCGAGGATGGTGCCTGGGTTCGCGAAGCGGCCGTGGCCTATGCACGCAAGCAACAGAACAAGAACGCCGCCTGAGCGGCGATTGATGCGGAGATCGAAAATGTCTGTCTGGACCCTCTTTGAAGTGTTCGTGCGCAGCAAGCACGGCCTGAACCACAAGCATGTCGGCAGCGTGCATGCCGCCGACGCCGCCATGGCGATCGAAAACGCCCGTGAGCTGTACACCCGCCGCAGCGAAGGCGTGAGCCTGTGGGTGGTGCCCTCGGCCCTGATCACCGCCTCTTCGCCCGACGAAAAAGACCCGCTGTTCGTGCCGTCCGACGACAAGGTGTACCGCCACGCCAGCTTCTACGAGCTGCCCGACGAAGTCGGACACATGTGAGGCCCGCCATGCACAAACAAGACCTCATTCCGTATCTGCTGTTGCTGGGTGACAGCGCCCTGATCCAGGGTCAGCGCCTGTGCGAGTGGTGCGGCCACGCCCCCGCCCTGGAAGAAGAACTGGCGTTGATGAACGTCGGCCTCGACCTGGTTGGTCAGGCTCGCAACTGGCTGGAATATGCCGCCGAACTGCTCGATGACGGCCGCGACGCCGATGCCCTGGCGTTCCGCCGCGACGAGCGAGCGTTTCGCAACTTGCTGCTGGTCGAGCAGCCCAATGGCGACTTCGCCGTGACCATGACCAAGCAGTTCTTCTATGACGCCTGGCACTTTGCAGTGCTGCAGCAGCTGCAGGCCTCCAGCGACGAACGTATCGCTGGCATCGCCGCCAAGGCTCTGAAGGAAGTGACCTACCACCTGCGCCGTTCCGGCGAGTGGGTCCAGCGCCTGGGTGGCGGTACCGACGAGAGCCGCCGCCGCATGCTCGAGGCGATCCCGGCGCTGTGGCGCTTTACCGTCGAGCTGAACGCCGGTAGCGACAGCGAAGTGCGTCTGGCCGAGGCAGGTATCGCTGCCGACCCGGCTCACGTGGGTGCGGCCTGGCTCAAGCAGGTAAGCACCGTCTTCGCATCGGTCGAACTGCCGTTGCCCAAGGCCGCCAGCCACTTCTACCTGGACGGGCGCAAAGGCCTGCACACCGAACACCTGGGCCTGCTGCTGGCCGAGATGCAGTTCCTGCCAAGGGCTTATCCCGATGCAACCTGGTGAGCTGATTACCAGCGACCGCGGCGCCCGCGCGCTGCAGGGCAATGACCTGACCCGCGCCTGGGCGGTGCTGGAGCAGGTCATGGACCCGGAAGTGCCTGTGGTCAGCGTCGTCGACCTGGGGATAGTGCGCGACCTCGACTGGCGCGCCGGCCACCTGCACCTGGTGGTGACGCCCACTTACTCGGGTTGCCCGGCCACCGAGGTGATCGAGGGTGACATTCGCCAGGCCCTGGAGCAGGCCGGCTTTGCCGCGCCAGACCTGGAGCGTCGACTGACCCCGGCCTGGAGCACCGACTGGATCAGCCCCCAGGGCCGCGAACGCCTGCTGGCCTACGGCATTGCCCCGCCCCAGGGCAGCGCCAGCAAGCGCAGCCTGCTGGGTGAGTCGCCCCAGGTGTGCTGCCCGCAGTGCGGCAGTGGCCACACCGAACTGCTCAGCGAGTTTGGCTCCACCGCGTGCAAGGCGCTGTATCGCTGCCGCGAGTGCCTGGAGCCATTCGACTATTTCAAATGCATTTGAGCCGTGGAGACCACCATGAGCCAGTTTCACAGCCTGACCATCAAGCAAGTGCGCCCCGAGACCCGCGACGCGGTGTCCATTGCCTTCGACGTGCCTGAGCACCTGCAGGAGGCCTTCCGCTTCACCCAGGGCCAATACCTGGTGATGCGTACCCAACTGGACGACGAAGAAGTCCGCCGCTCCTATTCGATCTGCAGCGCAGTGCAGGATGGCGAGCTGCGCGTGGCCGTCAAGCGCGTGCCGGGCGGGCGCTTCTCGGCCTTCGCCAATGAAGTGCTCAAGGCTGGCCAGCAGCTTGAAGTTATGCCGCCATCCGGCAGCTTCTTCGTGCCGCTGGACCCATCGCGTGAAGGCAACTACCTGGGCGTGGCCGCCGGCAGTGGCATCACCCCCATTCTGTCGATCATCGCCACCACCCTGGCCAGCGAGCCGCACAGCCGCTTCACCCTGCTCTACGGCAACCGTTCAAGCTCCGGCGCACTGTTCCGCGACAAGCTCGAAGACCTCAAGAACCGCTACCTCGACCGCCTCAACTTGATTTTCGTGTTCAGCCGCGAGCAGCAGGACGTCGACCTGTACAACGGCCGTATCGACGCCGACAAATGCGGCCAGCTGTTCTCCCGCTGGATGGACGTATCCAGCCTGGACGCCGCGTTCATCTGCGGCCCGCAGGCGATGACCGAAACCGTACGCGACAGCCTGCAGGCCAACGGCATGGCCAAGGACCGCATCCACTTCGAGCTGTTCGCCGCCGCCGGCAGCGAGGCCCGTCGCGAAGCCCGCGAGGCGGCGCGCCAGGTGGATTCGGCGCTCAGCCACATCACCGTGATCAGCGACGGCCGCGCCCTGGCCTTCGACCTGCCACGCAACACCCAGAACATTCTTGATGCCGGCAACGCCATCGGCGCCGAACTGCCGTACTCGTGCAAGGCCGGTGTGTGCTCGACCTGCAAGTGCCGGGTGATCGAGGGCGAGGTGGAGATGGACAGCAACCATGCCCTGGAGGACTACGAAGTGGCGGCCGGGTATGTGCTGTCGTGCCAGACCTACCCGGTGAGCGACAAGGTGGTGCTCGACTTCGACCAGCTCTGACACCGCGTCGGCCCTATCGCCGGCAAGCCGGCCCCCACATGGATTGTGCGGAACCTGTGGGAGCCGGCTTGCCGGCGATAGGGCCCTGAGCCACACCGCAACACCCGCGTGACCTCAACACAACAATTACAACACCAAGAGATCGCTTCCATGACCCCCGAACACATCGAAAGCATCGCCAATCACCCGGATTTCCGGCACCTGGTCCAACGCAAGCGCCGTCTCAACGGCAGCCTGACCCTGGCCATGCTGGTGATCTACTACGGCTTCGTCCTGCTGGTGGCCTTCTCGCCCAGCACCCTCGGCCAATCGCTCAGCGGCGGCGTGACCACCGTCGGCATGCTGGTCGGTGTGCTCATGGTGTTGCTGTCCTTCGCCCTCACCGGCATCTACGTGCACCGTGCCAACAACGTGCTCGACCCCCTGAACGACAAGGTCAAGCAGGAGTGCGCACAATGAACTGGACAGCCATTTCGATGTTCATGGTATTTGTCTGCTTCACCCTGCTGGTGACCCGCTGGGCGGCGATGCGCACCCGCTCGGCCAGCGACTTCTACACCGCCGGCGGCGGCCTGACCGGCATGCAGAACGGCCTGGCGATTGCCGGCGACATGATCAGCGCAGCGTCGTTCCTCGGCATCTCGGCGATGATGTTCTTGAACGGTTATGACGGCCTGCTCTATGCCTTGGGCGTACTGGCCGGCTGGCCGATCATTCTGTTCCTGATCGCCGAGCGCCTGCGCAACCTGGGCAAGTACACCTTTGCCGACGTGGTCTCCTACCGCCTGGCGCAGACGCCGGTACGCCTGAGTTCTGCATTCGGCACACTGGTCGTGGCACTGATGTACCTGGTGGCGCAGATGGTCGGTGCCGGCAAGCTGATCGAGCTGCTGTTCGGCATCAGCTACCTGTACGCGGTAATGCTGGTCGGTGTGCTGATGGTCGCCTACGTGACTTTCGGCGGCATGCTCGCCACCACCTGGGTGCAGATCATCAAGGCAGTGATGCTGCTGTCGGGCACCAGTTTCATGGCGTTCATGGTGCTCAAGCACTTCGGTTTCAGCACCGAGGCGATGTTCGCCAATGCCGTGGCGGTGCACGCCAAGGGCCAGGCGATCATGGCCCCGGGCGGTTTGCTGTCGAACCCGGTCGATGCCATCTCCCTTGGCCTGGGCATGATGTTCGGTACCGCGGGCCTGCCACATATCCTGATGCGCTTCTTCACCGTCAGCGATGCTAAGGAAGCTCGCAAGAGTGTGTTCTATGCCACTGGTTTCATTGGTTATTTCTACCTGCTGCTGATTGTCATCGGCTTTGGCGCCATCGTCATGGTCGGCACCGAACCGGCCTACCGCGACGCCAGCGGCGCGATCATCGGCGGTGGCAACATGATCGCCGTGCACCTGGCCCAGGCCGTGGGCGGCAACCTGTTCCTGGGCTTCATCTCGGCCGTGGCCTTCGCCACCATCCTCGCTGTGGTCGCAGGCCTCGCACTGTCCGGCGCTTCAGCCGTGTCCCACGACCTCTACGCCTGCGTGGTGCGCAAAGGCCAGGCCAGCGAGCAGGAAGAAATGCGCGTTTCGCGAATCGCGACCTTGGTGATCGGTTTGCTGGCGGTGGTGCTGGGCCTGGTATTCGAGTCGCAGAACATTGCCTTCCTCTCCGGCCTGGTGCTGGCCGTGGCCGCTTCGGTCAACTTCCCGGTACTGCTGCTTTCGATGTTCTGGAAGGGCCTGACCACCCGTGGCGCGGTGTGCGGCAGCATGGCCGGGCTGGTGTCGGCCATCGTGCTGGTGGTGCTGGGCCCAGCGGTGTGGGTCAACGTGCTGCACAACCAGCAGGCCCTGTTCCCCTACAGCAACCCTGCATTGTTCTCGATGAGTCTGGCGTTCCTCGGTGCCTGGGTGTTTTCGGTGACCGACACCTCCGCGCGTGCCAGCGAGGAGCGTGGGCGCTACCTGGCCCAGTTCATCCGCTCCATGACCGGTATCGGCGCCGCTGGCGCCAGCAAGCACTGAACCTTGAACAGCCATATGTCGGGTATAAAAACAATGAACCGCACGCATCTGACCTCAGCCGCCTGGCTCGCCACCCTCGCCCTGCCCTTGCCGGCCATGGCGGACTTCATCGGCGACAGTCATGCACGGCTGGAGTTGCGCAACCACTACATCAACCGCGACTTCCGCCAGGACAACGCTCCCCAGGCCAAAGCCGAAGAGTGGGGGCAAGGCTTTACCGCTCGCCTGGAATCGGGCTTCACCGAAGGCCCAGTGGGCTTTGGCGTGGACGCCATGGGCCAACTCGGCATCAAGCTCGACTCCAGCCGCGACCGGCGCAACACCGGGCTGCTGCCGTTTGGCCCGAACAGCCACGAGCCGGTAGATGACTACAGCGAGCTTGGCCTGACCGGCAAGGTGCGGGTGTCCAAGAGCACCCTGCGCCTGGGCACCTTGCAACCGATTTTGCCGGTGGTGGTGTACAACGACACCCGTTTGCTGTCCTCGACCTTCCAGGGCGGGCTGCTGACCAGCCAGGACATCGACGGCCTGACGGTCAATGCCGGGCGCCTGAGCAAGGTCAACCTGCGCGACTCGTCCGGGCGCGACGACATGGGCTACGGCGCCGCCAGCAGCGACCATCTGGACCTGGCCGGCGGCAGCTATGCCATCACCCCGCAAGCCACCGTCAGCTATTACTACGCCAAGCTCGACGAAATCTACCGCCAGCAGTTCGTCGGCCTGGTGCACACCCAGCCGCTGGCCGAAGGCGTGAGCCTGCGCAGTGACCTGCGTTACTTCGACAGCCGCGGCGACGGCGCCGAACGCGCCGGCAACATCGACAACCGCAACTTCAACGCCATGTTCACCCTGGGCGTGAAGGCCCACAAGTTCACCGCCACCTGGCAGCAGATGTCCGGCGACAGCGCCTTCCCGTTCGTCAATGGCGGCGACCCGTTCACCGTCAACCTGGTGACCTACAACACCTTCACCCGTGCCGGGCTCGACTCCTGGCAAGTGCGCTACGACTACGACTTCGTCGCCATGGGCATCCCGGGCCTGAGCTTCATGACCCGTTACACCGACGGCCGCCACGCCGAAACCGCCACGCTCAGCAATGGCCGTGAGCGTGAACGCGACACCGACCTCACCTACGTCATCCAGAGCGGCCCGTTCAAGGACGTGAGCCTGCGCTGGCGCAACGTCACCTTCCGTTCCGGCAATGGCTTGACCAATGCCGTGGACGAAAACCGCCTGATCATCGGCTACACCCTGGCGCTGTGGTAACAGCGCCTTCTTTAGGAGAACAGCATGTCTGACGCCCCAACCCTGCAGAGTTTCATCGCCGGCCGCTGGATCGGCCAGCACGGCGCCCAGGCCCTGCGCAGCGCCCTGGACGGTCACGTCCTGGCCTACAGCCATGAAGAGCGTCCAGATTTCGCCGAAGCCGTGGACTTTGCCCGCGTGCGCGGCCTGGCCGAGCTGATGGCCATGGACTTCCAGCAGCGCGCCCAGCGCCTCAAGGCCCTGGCCTTGTACCTGGCCGAGCGCAAGGAACAGCTCTACGCCTTGTCCCACCACAGCGGCGCCACCCGTGCCGACAGCTGGATCGACATCGAAGGCGGCAACGCCACGCTCTTCTCTTATGCGGGCATCGGCAGCCGCGAGCTGCCGTCCGGCAACCTGGTGCACGAAGGCCCGGCGATCCCGCTGGGCAAGAAAGGCCATTTCGCCGGTAGCCACATTCTGGTGCCGCGTGCCGGCGTGGCCGTGCACATCAATGCCTTCAACTTCCCGATCTGGGGCATGCTCGAGAAGTTCGCCCCAACCTTCCTGGCCGGTATGCCCTGCATCGTCAAGCCGGCAACCTCCACCAGCTACCTGACCGAAGCCGTGGTGCGCCTGATGAACGAGTCCGGCTTGCTGCCGGCCGGCAGCCTGCAACTGGTGATCGGCAGCACCGGCGACCTGCTCGACCGCCTGCAAGGCCAGGACGTGGTGACCTTCACCGGCTCCGCCGACACCGCCGCCAAGCTTCGGGTAACGCCGAACCTGGTGCGCAACTCGGTGCCTTTCACCGCCGAAGCGGACTCGCTCAACTGCGCCATTCTTGGCCCGGACGTGACCCCGGACAGCGAAGAGTTCGACCTGTACATCAAGGAAGTGGTGCGTGAAATGACCACCAAGGCCGGGCAAAAGTGCACGGCCATCCGCCGCGCCATCGTCCCGGCCAAGCATATCGATGCCGTGGCCACGCGCTTGCGTGAGCGTTTGAGCAAGGTGGTGGTAGGCGACCCGTCTGTCGAAGGCGTGCGCATGGGCGCCCTGGCGTCCCATGACCAGCAGCGTGATGTCGGCGAGCGCGTGCGCAGCTTGCTGGAAAGCTGCGACCAGCTGTTCGGCGCCAACGATGGCTTCGCCCCGGTGGGCGACGGCGTTGCCGAGGGTGCGTTCTTCGCCCCGACCCTGCTCCAGGCCCGCGACCCGCACGCTGAGGGCGGTGCCCACGATATCGAAGCCTTCGGCCCGGTCAGCACGCTGATGGCCTACGACGACCTGGATGAGGCCCTGGCCCTGGCCGCACGCGGCAAAGGCAGCCTGGTGGCGACCCTGGTCACCGCCGACCGCGCAGTGGCAGCCAAGGCCATTCCGGCGGCTGCCGCCTGGCATGGCCGCCTGCTGGTGCTAGACCGTGAGGCTGCGCAAGAGTCCACCGGCCACGGCTCGCCGCTGCCGCAATTGAAGCATGGCGGCCCAGGCCGCGCCGGTGGTGGTGAAGAGCTGGGCGGTCTGCGCGCGGTCAAGCACTACCTGCAGCGCGCCGCCGTACAAGGTTCGCCGAGCATGCTCACTGCGGTGACCGGCGAGTACGTGCGTGGTGCTGAAGTGATCGAAACCGAAGTGCACCCGTTCCGCCGCTACTTCGACGACCTGCGTATCGGTGAGTCGCTGCTGACCCACCGCCGCACGGTGACCGAAGCCGATCTGGTCAACTTTGGTTGCCTGTCGGGCGACCATTTCTATATGCACTTCGACGAGATCGCCGCCAAGGAATCGCAATTCGGCAAGCGCATCGCCCATGGTTATTTCGTGCTGTCGGCGGCAGCTGGCCTGTTCGTCTCCCCTGGCGCCGGCCCGGTCCTGGCCAACTACGGGCTGGATACCCTGCGCTTCATCAACCCGGTGGGCATCGGCGACACCATCCAGGCGCGCCTGACCTGCAAGCGCAAGATCGACCAGGGCAAGACCAGCCCATTGGGCCAGCCCCAGGGCGTGGTGGCGTGGGATGTGGAGGTCACCAACCAATTGGGCGAACTGGTGGCCAGTTATGACATTCTGACCCTGGTACTCAAACGCCCCTGAGCTTGAGACTGAACGCGCCCCTGCAGGCCTTACTGCAGGGGCCGTTGCCGCTCACCGGAAGCCCGCCAGCAGACTTCGGTAATTCCATAACGCTCAGCCATGGGGCGGCTGACCTTCTTGATCTTCTCCCGCCCGAATTTCGGAATCACCCCAATCCCTGCGTCACAGCTGGCCCAGTGCCAGGCATCGGCGTTGTCCAGCCGCTCCAGGCGAATGATGAAGCTGCGCGGCTCGCCATGCAGTTGGTAGTCGATGATGAACAGCTGTGGGCTTGGCATAGTGGGGTCTCCTCTTCTCCATGGATGACCCATTGATGGATCAGGGTTTGTCCAGAAGATTCAAAACAATGTTCACAGATGAGCTGGCAGCTCAGGCATGCACACTCCATTGCGTGGCCTCGGCGCCGATCGGCAGCTCATCGATGGCCTGGATCAGCCCGCTTTGCAGCGCCTCCTTGGGGCCAAGAATGCGTGGGTAAGCCATCAGGTAGCGCGGCACATCCAGCACTTCGGCGCTGCCTTCTGTTCGTTCGGCGACGATCTGCGCATAAAGGCGCAAGTCGTAGTCCAGGCTCATGGCGTATTCGGCCATGCGCGCATGGTCTACCGAGCCATGCAGCGTCCAGTGAAACGGGTGGAACAGGAACTTGCTGTGGCTGCAGGCGGTGCGGTGCTCGCCCGCCAAAAACAGAATGTTGCCCATGGATTCCACGGTGCCCAGGTTGTGGGTGTGCAATGCGATCGGCAGGCTGCGCAGAAAGTTGTACAAGGTGAAGCCGTAACTGCATTCGCCGCCCATGGTGGCGATGTTCAGCTGCAGCAGTTCAGCCCCCTGCTGGATCGCCTTGCCGCAGGTGCTGATCAGGTTGCCGCAGGTGGACGAGTTGATCGGGCCGGTGAAGTGAATGATATGTCTGGCCATGCTGGTCTCCGCGTTCGGGGTGTTCCAGGGGCGTTGATCAGAAAGGAGCTTCCTTGGGTGGAATCGCCAACCGCCGGCAAAGTTCCCGCGAAATGACCCATTGGCGACCTTCTGTTGACGTTATTTTCACAGTCCCCCCATTAGCGTCACTGCCTCTCCGGCAGCCTGCAGGACTCGCGGCGGCCATGGTTCAACGAGGCACACGTGTCAAACACTACTTCCCCCGCCAACGCAAAACGCGTGGACTGGGCCGGCCTGGGCTGGCTTCTGCTGTTTTTCTGGTATTTCTCTGGCGTCACGCAGGCGTTGTTGCTGTTCAGCGGCACCACCGGTTTTGCCGGCTTTCGTGATGCGCTGTTTCTCAGCAGCCTGTGGCTTGCCCCAGTGCTGCTTTTGCCGCGCTTCACCCGTGCCACCTCAGCGGTAATTGGTCTGGTGTTGTGGGCTGCATCCCTGGTAGGCCTGAGCTACTTCGGCATTTACAAGCAGGAATTCTCGCAGAGCGTCATCTTCGTGATGTTCGAGTCCAACACCGCTGAAGCTGGCGAGTACTTCAGCCAATACTTCAGTGTCTGGTTGGGCCTGGCATTGCTGCTTTACAGCGTGGTCGCCGTGCTGCTGTGGAAGCGCATTCGCCCGGTTTCCCTGCCTCTGCGCAGCCGCGTGCCGGTGGTGGTGCTGTTGTTGGCGGCGAACCTGGTCTACCCGTTCTACAAACAGATGGTCAACCAGCAGCGCAACTTCGCCGACGCCATGGAAAAGGTCGAGCAGCGCATGGAGCCGGCTGTGCCTTGGCAGTTGCTGGTCGGCTACCGCCAGTATCGCCAGCAGCTGGACAATATGCAGACACTGCTCGCCCGCAATGCCTCGCTGCCGCCCCTGGAGAACCTGCGTGACAGCAGCGGCAGCGCCCCACGCACCTTGGTGCTGGTGCTGGGCGAGTCCACCACCCGCGAGCACATGCATCTGTACGGCTACAACCGTCCAACGACGCCGAACCTCGACGCCCTGGCGGCCAGCGACAAGGGCCTGACGGTGTTCCAGAACGTGGTTTCACCGCGCCCCTATACCATCGAAGTGATGCAGCAGATCCTGACCTTCGGTGATCAGCAGAACCCCGATCGCTTCCTCACCGATCCCTCGCTGATCAACCTGATGAAACAGGCCGGCTACAAGACCTTCTGGATCACCAACCAGCAGACCATGACCAAGCGCAACACCATGCTCACCACGTTCTCCCAGCAGACCGACGAGCCGGTGTACCTGAACAACCAGCGCAACCAGAATGCCAGCCAGTATGACGACGTGGTGCTTGCGCCGTTCGAGAAGGCATTGCAAGACCCCGCGCCGAACAAGTTCATCATCGTCCATCTGCTGGGCACGCACATGGATTACCGCTACCGCTACCCGCAGGCCTACGAGCGCTTCACCGACCGCCAAGGCGTGCCGGCCCAGCTCAGCGATAGCCAGGCCGAAACCTACAACTTCTACGACAACGCGGTGTTGTATAACGACTATGTGGTCTCGAGCCTGATCAAGCGCTACTCGGCAAGCGCCGCCAACGGCTTCCTGATGTACCTGTCCGACCACGGCGAAGATGTCTACAGCTCCGGGAACCATGACCGCCTGGGTCGTAACGAAGGTGCCCCAACCCGGCCGATGTACACTATTCCCTTCCTGCTCTGGACGTCACCAAGCTGGCAGGCAGCGCACCCGCGCGACCTGCAGGCCATGACCAACCGTGCCTACAGCAGCTCGCACCTGATCCATACGCTGTCCGACCTTGCCGGGCTCAGCTACGACCGCTACGCACCGGAAAAAAGCCTGGTCAGCCCGCAGTTCGTGGTGGCGCCACGCTGGATCGGTGACCCTTACGGCAAAGGCACGCTGCGCGAGTTCGACCAATTACCGCAGGACAAGGCCGGGCGCGTGCAGGAGACGGCCAACAACGCCAGAGCACAACCAGGCAAGATCTGAATGGCCGCCGGGTGCCGCCTCAGTTGGCGCGAGGCGGCGCCCAGGTCTGGCCTGTCAGGGCCGTACTGACCGGATATACGGTCATCTACCCGCTCGCGGATGTTGACGCGGATCAACGCCTCTACATGCCACCAGCGCAGGCTGGCGGTAGCTGTAAACGGTGATGTTTCGGTTTCACATCGGTGCCCATGCAGGCACGGGAGCACAGCCAATGAACGTCTATGTCGAGAAAAAGGACGGAGAGAACCGCTGGTGGGTGCACATGGACGCGTGGTATGTAAGCTTCAACACCTGCTCAGAAGCCGAGCATTTCGTCGATCGGCTCAACGCCCGCCTCAATGCCCCGCACTCACTGGAGATGCTGGCCGCCATCCCTGCCAAGCCCCATTGGCCAAGCGCCAGTACGCGACCAGGTGACGAGCAGGCCTGACACCTAGCGGTGCAGGAGCCAATACGCTGCGGCGGCGCAGTGCCAGGACGCTCCCGGCACTGCAGCGCCATCACTCAAGTGCGGCCGCCCTTGCGGCCCGACTCGCGATCGTGGTCCATGTTGCTGCCGGAGGACTGGCCACCTTTGCGCCCCGCTTCGGAGGCCTTCTGGCGGTCGTTGGCGAAATTGCCAGGGTTTTTGTTGCCACCTTGGTTGCCCATGCGGCTGTTTTCTTTGTTGGCCATGGTCTTTAACCTCGTTTGGCTTCGGATACGCACGGCAGTAAGCCGTACATAGTTTCGGAGTGCAGTGCCTGGCGGGGATTCGTTTTATTGCGAAGGGTTCTGACCGGTGGCGTTAAATATGCGATGACCGTGTATTTGGCGCACCAAGCTCCTGACTGTGGCGCCGACCCAGCCAAGCACCGGTCAGGCCCCAGGCCAACGCCAGCAGCGCGCCAATGACCATGGCCAGCTGGGGGTGGTCGGCGATTACGTCCAGCCCGCGCTTGAGCCAACCGCTCACGGCATCGCCGCCGCGATAGACCACGGTGTCAATAAAGTTCTTGGCCTTGTACTTGTCCTCTGGGGGCAGGACGGTGAACAGCATTTCCCGCCCCGGTCGAACCAGCGCGTATTCACCCGCCCGGCGCACCACCATCACCACCACGAACACCGCAAAGACTGGGGACAGGGCCAGACAAACGAAACCCGCCGCCATTACCAGAGGCACCGCCACCAGCAATACGCCAACGCCCAGCCGCCGGGCCAGGCGCCCGGTGATGAACAACTGGGTGAGGATCGCCAGGGCCTGCACGACGGTGTCGATCAGGCCGAACACCTGAGTCTGACGGGTTCGGTCGGGGAAGGTCTCACTGATGATTCGCGCCTGCTCGAAGTACAGAAAGGTACTGACGCTGGCGAGCAACACCACGAATCCCGCAATTCCCATCAGGTAGGGTGAACGCAGCACGGCAGTAGCGCCGGACAGAGGGTTGCCACCCAACGGCCTGGAAGGCGGATGCTCGGATGCCTCTGGCAACGGGTGGCGCGCCCGCCAACGCTGCAGATATCCAGTGGCGGCAATGCTACCCACCAGGCAGGCGGTGGCCAGCAGCAACAAGCCCGCATGCCCCAGCGGCGCCACCAGCAAGGTACCTAAGATCGGCCCGCTGAGCCCGCCCAGGCTGGCCCCGGCGGCCAGCAGGCCGAACAGGCGCTTGCCCTGTTCGCTGTCGAAGATGTCGGCGAGCACGCTCCAGGCCAGGGAAATGGCCAGCAAGTTGAACACCGACAGCCAAATGTAAAAAGCCCGCGCGGCCCAGATTTGATCCGGGTTGCGGGCAAAGAGCACAGCAAAAATCAGCAGGTTGCTGGCAAAGAAACCGTAGGTCCAAGGCAGGATGTGGTGCCGTCGAACCCGGCTGGCCAGCACGCCAAACAATGGCAGGCACGCCAGGGTGGCGATGAAGGTGCCGGTGAACAGCCACTGCAGGTTGTCCACTCCACCGGCCACGCCCATGGTTTCTCGCACCGGGCGCAGCATGAAATACCCGGTGAACAGCAGGTAGAACAGCACCAGGCCCGCAACCACCGCGCCGCCTTCGCCCGGCTGCAGGTTCAGCCCTTTGTCCAGGCGTTGCCGCCAGGTATTCATGGCTCAGGCGAACTGCTTGATCAGCGCCTGTTGCTGCGCCTGGGTCAATAACGGACCGTGACCCGCCTTTAGTTGGTCGAGTTGGCGGTCCGGGCGGCTGGTGGCCGGGATTACGGTGGTGACTGCCGGATGGCTGATGGCGAACTTGAGGAACAGCTGCGCCCAACTGCCGATGCCGGCCTCGGCGGCCCAACCCGGCAGTGGCAGGTCCTTGACCCTGGCGAACAGGCGTCCGTCGTCGAAGGCCCGGTTGATCAGCACCGCAACGCCCTTGTCCTGGCATAACGGCAGCAACGCGCGCGCCGCGTCAGGAGCATTGACCGAGTAGTTGATCTGGATGAAGTCCAACGGCTCGCGCCGCACGATCTCAGCCACTTCGTCTTGTCCACTGTTCAGGTAATGGGTAATGCCCACATAGCGGGTCTTGCCCTGCTGCTTGAGTTCTCGCGCGTAGGGCAGTTGGGTCTGCCAATCGCGCAGGTTGTGCACCTGCAACAGCTCGACCTTGTCGGTGCGCAGGCTGCGCAAGGTGCCGGCCCATTGCGCCTCGGCATCGGCACGGCTGTTGGCGGCGATTTTGGTGGCGATAAAGCACTTTTGGCGCCATCCGCCCTCCTCCAGCAACTGGCCGAGGATGCTGTCGGCACCGCCGTAGTTGGGTGAGGTGTCGATGACCTTGCCGCCACCGTCGAAGAAGGTCTTGAGCACGACCTTGAGCTGCTGGTACTGCTCGGAGCCAGCCTCGACCTCGAAACTGCCCGACGTCCCCGCGCCGATCACCGGCAAGGCTTCTTGAGTGGAAGGAATGGTGCGGGTCATCAGGCCACTGGCTGAGGCCGCGTGCAGCCAGGGGCTGGCGGCCATCAGGCCCAGAGTCGCCCCGGCGCGTAGGACATCGCGACGTGCGTACATGGCAAAGCTCCCGTCATCAGTCGGAAACTTTCAAGGCTAGTCGCTCTGCCCCAGGCCGCCGGGTGTTTCTGTATCTGGATATTTACCGATTAGCCGAGCAAGCGCTGCAGGTCTGCCCCGCGTTCGGCCATGGGTGGGCACCAGTAATAGCCGCCAGTCAGCGGGCGACTGAAACGGTACAGCGCGTCGATGATGCCGTCTTCCAGCCCGCTCATTCGGCGCAGCTGCACTTCGAAGGCATCGAACGAGTGACCGAGGGCGACAAATGCCAGGCCCGCGCCACGGGAATCGGTCCAGGACACCGAACGGCGGACCATGAAGGCCTCCGGCTCGAAGCTTTCCTGGGCAGTGCGTTTGACGTGGGCCGATTCCGGGGCGTCTTCAAGCTCTTCGTTGTCGCTCAAACGACGGCCGATGATGTCGTCCTGCTCGGGCTGCGGCAGCGATTTGAAATAGCCCAGATCATGCTTCCACAGCTGGAAGGCGGCGAAACTGGAGCCGCTCAGGCCAGCCTGGTCGCCGGCGACGATGGCAGCTTCGACGGCATCATCGTCTGTAGGGTTTTCGGTACCGTCTTCGTAACCGGTGAGGTCGTGGCCGCCGCGGTGCAAGAAGCCTTCGACAGTGTCCACCAGGCGCAGCGCCGGGCTCAGCAACTGCTCGAGTTGCTGGGCGCGCAGGTACAGGTCACCCCGCTCTTCCCCTCGCAGCCACAGCCACAAGGCATGCTGGGTGCTTGGGTTTTCGACCACTGCGTCCAGCAGCGGGAACGGCCGCAGCCCTTCGATTTCGCGGTTCAGCGCCTTGGCCATGGGGGCGCCGACACCCAGGATCAGGCTGCGCCCATCCACCTGCGGCTGCAAGGCATCGAGCACGGCGGGCAACGCCTCGAGCGACTCGATGGCGAAAAACAGGTGGCGAGCGTGGGCTGGCACCGGAGTGGCAAGCAGACCTTGCTGGAACGGCATGTCAGGCTAATCCTTGGCAAAAGCCAGAATGCTACTGCGCCTACCGCACCTGTGCAACGCGGCAACCGGCCGCTGCATTGCGTCAGAGGGTGATTGCGATTAGGATGATTAGCATCTGACAGCGGTAATCTTCGTTGCTGCGAGGAGGAGTGATGGCTCAAACAGCAGAAGTCTTCAATATCAGCCACCCGGCGGTCGGAAACGTCCGGGAGCTGCTGACACGCCTGGATAAAAGCAAAGGCAAGGCGGCAGCGAAGACGGGCATCGTCATCGAGGTGACCACCGACTCCGAGAAAAACCTCGACGTCTATGTCAGCGCCCTGGAAATGCTCGGGCAGTATTTCTCCACGCGGATCGCCGGTGCCCCCGAAGAAGCCATCAAGCTGATCGTCCAGGCGTTGGTTCCGGCAAAACCGGTGACATCGAACCAGCTCAAGCAAGCGCAAATGCTCGCCAAGGCCAAAACCGCCGTCCTGCAAAGCGGCGATTGGGTGACTGCCAGCGAAATCGCCAGCCTGGCCAACCTCAGTGCGGCCAACCCCAGCTCGCAGCCGAGCAAATGGAAGCGTGAGAAGCGTATTTTCGCCATCCGCCATGAAGGGGTCGATTATTTCCCGCTCTATGGCCTGGACGAAACCGCCAGCTATCGCCCACTGGCGGCGCTCAAGGAGGTCATCGCGGTACTTGAGCCGATGAAGGATGGCTGGGCAATGGCCTACTGGTTCATGTCGGTCAATGGCTGGCTCGGCGGCAAGCGGCCGCAGGACCTGTTGCGTTCGTCGCCGCAGCGCGTGGTGGCTGCCGCCCGTGAAGAAGTCGCCGGCATCACCCATGGTTAAACGGTCAAAGCCTGCGGTACCCAGCCATACGCTGCATCTTTCATTCGTCACGCTTGAACCGGGCACTTTCCTCCACCGCGTTCACCACAGCCGTTTCGGTGCGACGCAGTACAATCCCACAGGTTTGGGAAATGCCCGTTTCAGCCCGATCAAGGACGCAAACGGCCAGGTCATCCCCACCCTGTATGCCGGAACGACCTTCCACTGCGCGGTCATGGAAACCCTATTCCACGACATCTCTTACTCGCCGGGGTTCAAGGCTGTCCAGCAAAGCCGCTACGCCGGCAACGTGCATTCGCGCATCCGCACGACCAAGGCCCTGCGCCTGGTCGACCTGTCCAGCAAGGCACTTCGCCTGCTGGGTGTGCCGCGCGCCCAGTTGATCGATACCGACGCCGAAGAGTACCCCTACTCGCGCCAATGGGCCGAGGCCATCCATGGCTTTGCGCCCGAGGCCCAGGGGCTGCGCTGGGTGTCGCGACAAGACGATGAGGCGGTGGCGATCGTCCTGTTCGGTGACCGTGTCAGCGCCGAGGATGTGGCCCCGTTCGAGGCCAGCATCGACGTGCTGGAAGACCCGGCAGCGTTCGCCGAACTGCTCGACCTTGCCGAGCTGATCGGGGTTCTGCTGCTGCCGGATGCAATGGGATAAATGCCGACGCGGTAACAAAAGGTTACCAAGAGCTGGCGTTGTGCAATTAGCGGGTCACCGAAGCCGGCCTACACTCCTCGGAATCATGCGCCCGAGAGACCGCCAATGACCGCATCCCCCCTGCTCACCGCGTTCCTGCCCCTTGCCCTGGGCATCATCATGCTCGGCCTTGGCCTGTCGCTTACCCTGGCTGACTTCGCCCGTGTGGTGAAGTACCCCAAACCCGTGCTGGTGGGGCTGGCTTGTCAGATTCTGTTGCTGCCACTGGTGTGCTTCCTCATCGCCAATGGCTTCGGCCTGGAGTCGGCGCTGGCAGTGGGCCTGATGCTGTTGGCCGCCTCGCCGGGCGGGACCACGGCCAACCTGTTCAGCCACCTGGCTCACGGTGACGTGGCGTTGAACATTACCTTGACCGCCGTGAACTCGCTGATCGCCATTCTGACCATGCCACTGCTGGTGAACCTGTCGTTAAGCTGGTTCATGGAATCCGATCAAGCCATTCCGCTGCAGTTCGCCAAGGTATTGCAAGTATTTGCGATCGTCTTGCTGCCCGTCGCCCTGGGGATGTTGATCCGCCATTGGGCGCCGCGCTTCGCCGCCCGCATGGAAAAACCCATGAAACTGGTCGCGGCGTTGTTCCTGGCCTTCACCATCGTCCTGGCGTTGGCGAAAGACTGGCAGACCGTGGTGGAGTACGCGCCCGTCGTCGGCCTGGCGGCGTTGCTGTTCAACCTGTTGAGCCTGGGTGTCGGCTATTGGGTGCCGCGACTGCTGAACATTCCCAAGCGCCAGGCCATCGCCATCGGCATGGAAATCGGTATTCACAACGGTACGCTGGCCATTGCCCTGGCCTTGAGCCCGTCGCTGCTGAACAACGCCACCATGGCCGTACCGGCGGCGCTTTATAGCTTGATGATGTTCTTCACTGCGGCAGGATTCGGCTGGTGGGTCAGCCGTGGGCATGTTGCGGTGGAGCCTGAGGCCAAGGGCGAAGCGGCCAACTGAATCACGGCCGTTTGCGGCGCTGCTGCAGCTGCTGCTTGAGCTTACTCAGGGGCGGCGCGTAGAAGAAGCCGAACGAAACGCTGCCTTCGCGCCCTTTGATTGCATGGTGCAAGCGATGGGCGCGGTGCAGGCGCTTGAGGTAGCGATTGACCGGTTGCGGCTTGCGCGGCCAGTGCCGGTGGAAGAACCCATCGTGGGCGAGAACGTACAACAGCCCGTAACTCGCCACGCCGCCGCCCACCCACTGCAACGGCGCATAGCCGGCCTTGCCCAGGGCCACCAGCGCAGCAGCGATCAAGCCCAGGGCCACCAGGTAGATGTCGTTGGTTTCGAGCATGCCCAGGTGCGGTTCATGGTGCGAGCGATGCAGCCACCAGCCCCAGCCATGCATGATGTACTTGTGAGCCAGCGTACCGACGCCCTCCATGGCCACCAGGGTGCCGAACAGCACGGCAAGATTGAACAGCATGTCAGGGTCCGGGCGATGGAAAACGAAAGCCCAAGGGTACCGGCTGGCGCTGTTTTTTTCCATGAAGCCGTCAAGTTGCCACGCTGTTTGTAGGCATTTTCCTGATGAAGCCATTGTCATGTTTTTAGCCTTGACCGGCCTGGCGCTGCGGCGTAAGGTCCGCGTCGCGATTTTGCATCCCTGAACAGGAGTCCTGCATTGGACAGTAGCCCCAGTCGTTTGCGACAGGCCCACCAGGCGAGCTAGTCCGGCAGATTCCTGCCGCTGTCTCGCCGCAATGGCCAGGCAGTGGTAATCCCCGCCCTGAAGGCGAATACCCTCCTCTTGCGCCACCATCCGGTGGTCCTGCGCATTTCTGGTTTTTCAACCGCGCCGTGTTGTGGCGCTCGTACGGGCATCGGCCCGTCGAAGAGGTTTGCTATGGATTGGAAAGTCTTTCTGCTGCGCGTCAGCATTGCCCTTCTGCTCGGCGCATTGATCGGTGCCGAGCGCCAGCTGCGTCAACGCATGACTGGCCTGCGTACCAACGCGCTGGTCAGTACCGGTGCCTGTCTGTTCGTGTTGATGACTCAAGCGGTACCGGGCATGGCCCCGAACGATGCATCGCGTATTGCCGCGTATGTCGTATCGGGCATTGGATTCTTGGGTGGCGGGGTCATCATGCGTGACGGCTTCAATGTACGCGGCTTGAACACCGCGGCCACCCTTTGGTGCACCGCAGCCATTGGCGTGCTGTGCAGCCTCGGCCTGCTGCTGGAGGCAACGCTGGGTAGTCTGGTGGTGCTGTGCGCGAACATTCTGCTGCGTGATATCGCCCAGCGCCTGGACCAGCAACAGGTGTTGCCAGCCAGCGAAGTCGAGCAGCATTTCGAAGTGCGCATCGTCTGTCGCGCCGAAGACGAAATCCAGGTGCGCAGCCTGATGCTGCACAGCCTCGGCGACCCCGGCCTGCGCTTGCAGTCCCTGCACAGCGAAGACTTGGCCGACCCGAAGCGACTGGAGGTTCGCGCCGAGCTGCTGGGCAACCCGCAAGCGGCCGGCCAGCTTGAACGCCTGGTCGGGCGGGTCAGCCTGGAAAAAGGCGTCAGCGCCGTGCGCTGGCAAATACAACCGCAGCCGTTGGCAGCCGATTAAGGCTCGGTGGGCTACTCAAGGGCTCGGCCTCTCATTCTGACGCTGAGTCCTGGCTTTCAGTTGCGCTCGGCATGCCTTGAGCGCTTCTTCGCGCTGCTTCAGTTCATCTTCCAGCCGCTGTAGCGACCGCATCTGATCGGCGCAGACACTGCGCTTGTCCTCAAGCTGCTGCGTCTGGCTTTGCAATTGGCGACGCATTTCCTCGCTCGCACCCTGCGCCTGCGCCAAAATCGTACGCAGCCCCTGAATCTGCGCGTCACGTTGTTCCAGCAAACTTTCCTGCGCCTTGCGCTCACTGGCCAACTGCCGGTGCTCACCCAGCATGCGCTCGTTGTCACGGTGCAGCCGGGTCAGTTCGTCCTGTTTGACGATCATGCCTTGCTGCAACTGACGCACTTCAACCTGCATTTGTTGCACCTGCGCTTCATGACGGCGCTGCTCCTGCTCTCGCTGTTCACGACTGGCGCTGCGGTAGTGCTCGAGCGCATCGCGGGCGTGGCGATGTTTTTCCTCCAGTGAACGAATCTGCTCGTCCTTGTCGGTCAGGCGCACCTGTAGCTCGCCCAGCGACTGGTTGAGGCTGGCACTGCGCAGTTGCTCGGCCTGCAGCGTGCTCAATGTCGAGTTGAGCTTTTCCGACTCCGCCGCCAATGCCTGGGCCTGGATCTGCTGCTGTTGGTGGGCGGCCGCCAAGCCCTGCTGGGCCACTTGCAACTGGGCTTCGAGCTGCTCGCGTTGCTGGGTGAAAGTGGCTTCAGCTTCTTCGATGCGCTGGTCGGCGTCCTGGAGCAGTTGTGCAGCCAGTTGCTCCACCAAACGCCCCAGCGGCTCGCTCAAAGCCACCGTTCCCACTGGCTTGGCTGGCTGCAAGCTCTCAAGTTCCTTGAGGTAGCGATGGATGGTGGTCTTGGACCCGGTATTGCCTAACTCGATTCGTACCGCATCGATACTGGGGTTTTCGCCCCTGGCAATCAGCGCCTGCCGCGCCTGCTGCACCACCACCTTGTTGATTCCGCCCCGGGCCATACTCTCTCCTACGATTTCGTACCATGGTATGTACCATGTATATACGTACGAATTTTCGTTTTGTTCCTTGGCGTTTTCAAGGCTCATTTAAGAAAGAATAATCACGGCTTATCGCATCTGAGGATAAAAACGGGGCGATATACGTGTCATGGAAAGGCTGTTGCCTGCAGTGCATCCAGGCACTACTTACTGGCGCGAAGTGCTTCGACCCCATTGAATACGCCCATACCCACAAGCATGGCAGCCACGAACAACCAGGCTTGCCAGTACCCACTGGGCAGAAGCACCAGCGCAGGCCCGGGGCATACACCCGCGAGCCCCCAGCCAACGCCAAAGACCAAGCTTCCTATTACTAGACGGCGGTCTATGTCTCGCCGGGCAGGCAGTTGCATCATTGCGCCCAACATCGCCACGGGATGTCGTCGCGCCCAGGCCATAGGCAACAGTGCTGCACCAATCGCACCGACCATGACCAAAGCCAGTGAGGGGTCCCATGCCCCTGCAAGGTCAAGGAACCCGAGTACTTTTGCCGGGTTGGCCATCCCGGCCAACAACAAACCCAGGCCGAACAGAACGCCGGCGATGAAGCCACTGATCCAAGTCATGTCAAACTCCTGACAACAGATGCCGAGCGACGAAGACCGTCGCGAAACCCGTCGCCATGAAACACAGCGTTGCCACTAACGAACGGGGCGACATTCGTGAAATACCGCATACGCCATGACCACTGGTGCAACCACTGCCATATCGTGTGCCGAGCCCCACCAACAGCCCTGCCACGGCAAGCATCAAGGGTCCTGTGGTGAATTGCGCAGTCGGCAGCGGCGCAAATGTTTGCCACAGCAGCGGTGCAGCCAGTATTCCCAGCAAAAAGGCTATTTTCTCCCCACGCCCCTCTCCACCGCGTTGCAACAGCGAACCAAGCAAACCGCTGATACCTGCAATTCGCCCATTTGCCATCACGAACAATCCAGCTGCCAGGCCGACCATTACGCCTCCTGCCAACGCCGACCCCGGTGTGAAAGTTGCAAGATCAATCGCCATGTTTTCTCTCCTGACAGTACTGAAGTATTACTGCCAAGTTTGGCTCAGCCTGTGGGCTGCACCACACCCATTGCCAGCAGAATGTTCGCGGGCATGGCCGGCGCAACAGCGGTGCGCAAAGGTCAGTGGCAAGCGCACCGTCAAACCAAGGGGCCTGTCAGCTATCATCTGGTTGACAAGGCCGTGTGACTCTCCTGCCCCGCCCCGAGTACTGACCATGCTCTCTGTCACGCTGATCAACATGTTGGTCGTGATCCTGGTGGTGGCCATCCACTACGAATGCCTGCTGCGTCTGAATGACTGGCTACCTCGGCTCAAGCTATGGAGCCGATTTCGGATCGTGGTGGGTGTGTTCGGCGCGCTGCTGGCCCATGCCCTGGAAGTCTGGTGTTTTGCCTTGGCTTATTACCTGATGACCCGCGCCGAGGGTTGGGGAACGCTCAGTGGCAATTTCGACGGCAGCTTCCTGGATTGCGTGTACTTTTCCTTCACTACCTACACCACCATCGGCTTCGGCGATATCGCCCCTGTCGGCCATCTCAAATACCTAACCGGGCTGCAAGCATTGACAGGGCTGGTACTCATCACCTGGACCGCGTCGTTCCTGTTTCTGGAAATGCAGAAGTACTGGAAAGCCAAATAAAGTTTGCTTGGGCAAAAGTTTGATCAATATCAAGTCAGGCTACTGCGCTGCATTCATGCTCAACCATAGACAGCCTTCAAACTGTGCTTCCATCTGAAGGGGCCATGGCGTGCCTGAAACCTTGTGTTTGAGCGCGGCTGGCAGCCCTATCAATCTGCATTGCCCAGCAACGTGAAGAGGATGTGTCATGAATACCTTGCTGAAGGAACTTCACGCCTATCATCATGAAATGGCGAATAATATAAGCCAGATTAAAAAGTTACTTAAAAAGATTAGACATGAGTCCGATGACGCTAGTGACTGCCAGCTATTGTTCGAGATGCTTAATGCCTTGCACGGTTATGCAGAGCAGCACCACCATGAGAATGAAGAGCTCATTCGGCGAGCCTTGCTGACTACCGAGGCACCGATCCATCCGCGGATTTTGGATATCGAGCGAGATCATCAGGCATTTGCCCGAATTGCTGGGCAATTGAAGATGTTGGCGGATACAACCAAAGACACAAGCGTAATCGCTGACACAATCGAGGACTTTATCCAGAAATATTATGACCACATGGAATCGGAGGAAAACATCTTCTTTCCGGCCGCAGATAAGTGGCTTTCCAACAGTCAATGGCTGGACATCAAGCATCAATGGCACTGATTGGTAGGCAGGAGTGGAAGTCCCCCGTTACGCAGCCGGTGCAGGCAAGGAGGCATGCGAAGCCTTGCGCTGCCCTGAGGCACTGCAAGGGCCTGCCCGGCTCATGGCCTCGCCGCATGCGCCTGGTCCGGGAGCAGGTCAAACTGCTCTAGGCAGCGCTGCTCATCTTCTTGCGTCAGCGCCTCGAATGCCGTCACCTCTTGTTGCACCGGGATTGCGAGCAACGCCAGACGGATCACCCCATTGCGATCGACAAAGGTTTGCGCCAGGCACGTGCACACAGGTTTGCCAACCACGGCGGCGAGTTTCTCATCCTCGGGCGCGTTCACCTGAGCCTGCAGGTTGGTCTCGCAATGTTCAACGATACGCGCCACGGAGCGCCCCGCCAGCCAGAGCGTGCCCCCGCCCAGCACGGCCAGGAGCACCAACATGCCGAGCAGGATGTTCGATTCCCGGGTGACCGCACGCGTGAAGGCAAGCCTGGCCTGCCAACCTGCGGCTTGGCCATTGAAAATGGTCTTGCCGACCGTACGTTTCACACCACGTTGCACCACCCACCCCAGCGCCGCGCTCAAGGCCAACAGCGCCAGCGGCACAGCAGGATCTCGCATGGGCACGCGCCAGGTAGGGTTGACGGCCTGGTAGGCCACGGCCGCGAAGAGCAACGTGACGATCGCCACGATCCACCCCAGACTGCCCCTGGGTCGATGCATCCAGGCCCGCAGTTTCGCCCTTGCTTGTGTATCCACATGAACCTCCCGCGCCTGGCTAGCGCACTGGGTCGATGGCAACCGTTTCCTGGTACTCGGGGACGTACGCCTGCCAACCAAGCTCGATGCTGATCCGTCGCCGCAAGCTGTCGGCAGCATGCGGCTCGCCGTGAATGACATAGGTCTGGCGTGGTGGGCGGACAAACCCGCGCAACCACTCCATGATCTCGTCGGCATCGGCGTGCGCGGAGAGGTTTTCCATGGCATGCACCTGCGCCCGGATGGGCACATCTTCACCGTGCAGGCGCACACTACGCGCGCCGGCGACGATGTCGGCGCCGCGCGTGCCCCCGGCCTGAAAACCTGAGAACAGGATGCTGTTGCGTGGGTTGGGGGCCAGCGCCTTGAGATGGTGTAGCACCCGCCCTCCGGTTGCCATACCACTGGCGGCAATGATCACTGCGGGTTCACGCAACTGGTCCAGCTGCCTGGACTCGTCGACCGTGCGCACGATATGCGTGCCACTGCACATCTCGGCGCACTCCGCCGCCGTCAGTCGATGATCACGCCTGAACTGCTGGTACAGCGTGGTGGTGTCGGTGGCCATCGGGCTGTTGAGGTAGACCGGGATGTCAGGTATCAGCCCGTCGCGTTTGAGTTTGTACAGGTAGTACATCAACAACTGGGCACGGCCAACGGCAAACGACGGCACCAAGGTGATGCCATGACGCAAGAGCGTCTGGTTGATGACCTGGGCCAGGTATTGCTCGGTCGATTCCGTTGGATGTTGGCGGTCACCATAGGTGGATTCCACCAGCAGCACGTCCGCCGTCCTGACCAGTTCTGGTGCGCGCATGATCGGGTCTTGCGGGCGGCCGAGGTCGCCCGAGAACATCAGTGCCTGGCCATCGACCTTGATCTGCACGGTTGCGGCGCCCAGTATGTGTCCAGCCGTGCGCAACAGCAGCTCGACGCCCGGCGCCAACGGGGTGGCATGATGCAACTCCACGGGACAAAACAGCGCCAACGCCCGTTTTGCATCCTCTTCGGTATACAGCGGACGTGCCGGCGAATGCTTGGAATAGCCATGCCGATTGGCATGTTCAGCCTGCTCTTCCTGCAACCGGGCACTGTCGAGCAAGAGGATTTCGGCCAAGGCGCAGGTTGCCGGCGTAGCATAGATCGGCCCGGCATAGCCTTCCCGCACCAGCACTGGAAGATAGCCACTGTGGTCGAGGTGGGCATGGGTCAGCACCACGGCATCAAGCGCATGCAGTGCCTGCGGGAGCACCTCCCAATTACGCAAGCGCAACTGCTTGTAACCCTGGAACAGCCCACAGTCTATGAGTACCCGAGCGCTGTCACAGGTCAGCAGAAACTTGCTACCCGTCACAGTGCCCGTACCGCCGAGAAATGTCAGTTGCATGGCCAAGGCTCCCAGGTTTCGACGACGTGGGGGTGAACTGCCAAGACGCTGCAGGGCGCACGGCTGATGATGCGTTCAGTGGTGTCGCCCAGCAGCTTGTCCAGCCCCTTTGGCTGCACGACGCCCAACACCACGGTGTCAATGCCCAGCGCAGCGACCTGTTCGCGAATCACCTGCACGGGGCCACCCTCCCTGAAATGCCGGCGACCCGGCGCGACCCCTTCGGCATCCGCCAAGGTGACGAAGGGCTGCTGCTGGGCATCGCGCATATCATCGACCCAGGCTTGGGTGACGTTCATGTCCGAAGCGAACACCCCCGCCAGGTCATAGGCGCTGAGCAGGTGCAACTGCGCATCGCATTGCAGAGCCAGTGCGTGAGCTGCCTTGACCAGTCCACGGTTGAAACGTGCCTGGGTTTCCGGGGCTTCGCTGAACGCGGTGTCCACGGCGACCAGCACGCGTTGGGGCAGCGACGCCGCAGCCGCGGGCACGAAGTGGGTGGTGCCCTTGCACCCGCGCATCAGGGCACAGTCCAGTGACGTACCGAACAGTCTCGCCAGAGCTGGCGCTGTTTCGCTGTCCTTGATGACCATGTCAGGCTGCTGTTCATTGATGTAGTCGATGGCCTGGCTGGGGATGTCGTCTGCCTGCAGGCTATCGACGGTCAACGCCACGCCACTGCCGCGGTAGCGCTCGAGCAAAGTCGCCAGCCGCTCACGATAGCGTTCGAACTGGCGCTGAATGTCAGCCTCGTTCAACCGTTCTTCGCGCAACAGGTGCTCTTGCGTCGGCGTGAACAAACCCAATACATGTACGCTGGCGCCGCTCACATGGGCCAGAGCAAGCGCCCTGCGCAACGCAGCTGAATGCGGATCGATTTCGGTGAGCAGCACCAGCAGTTGTCGATATTGACCCATGGCGAACCTCCGGGCTTGCGCGGCTGCAGGGATGATGCAAGCCATTGTCCGAAGGCCGGCTCAGCCGCGCTTGATGCAGATCAGAAAAACCGCCACCGGCGCTTGAACTTGACGATTGCCGGAACCGAACCGGCCCGCCACGGTAAAACGGCTGCACAGAGCATCGACCGAGAAATCGGAGGCGACATGAACAAGCATCGGGCCTTGTACATCAACCCTGGGAGTGCTCGGGTGAAATTACCAGCACGCTGCTGGACAACCGGTTCAACACCCGCTCAGCGGTGCTGCCGATAAACCAGCCAATGCCACGGTGATGGTAGCTGCCCATGACCAGCACATCGATGTCGTTGTGCTCGGTGAAAAGCGCCAGCGCCTTGGCCGGGTCGCCCAGCCGCATGTGACGGTGCTCGGCGGCGATACCATTACGCTCGGCAAGTGTCTGGAAGGCTTCGCTTTGCGCCTGGTGAAGCGTCTGGGCGAGATTGGAGTCGAAGAGGTACGAACGTTCCCGGCTCCCCTTCGCGTCCACATACATCGAGTCAAGGTTGTAGGCATACAGCAATTCGACCTGGGCAGCACACTGCAACGCCAGCTTCAGCGCTTCGCTGATGATCTGGTCATTGAACCCCTCGAACTGGTCTTCCGGCCGCGACAGGTCCACGGCGGCGAGGATCTTGCGCGGCAGGGCATGGCTGGCCTTGTGCACCAGGTGCAGGGGAATTCGGGTTTCACGCAACAACTGGATGTCGAGCGACGTGAACATCACCCGCGCCCACCAGGGCTCGTGCTCGAATTCCTTGATCAGCAGGGCGAACGGCTGCTCACGCAGGTGAATGAGAATTTCATTCAATGGATTTTGTACCCACACCACTTCAGTGGTGACCGTTACCCCGTTGCGGCGCATGGACAGGGCCTGGGTTTCCAGCCACTCACGGTGTTGGCGCACATAGCCATCTCGCATGACAGCCAATGCCTGGTCATTGACCAGGCCCGCTGTGGCAAGCCCCTCGAGGTAGTCGAAGGCAACGATGTGCAGCGCCATGCCCTTGGCCTTGGCCAGGGCGGCGGCACGATCGTAGACCGGGGTGCGACGCATCAAGGGGGAAGCGATCAGCAAAAGCCTTTGCGGATTGTCCATGGCACACCTCTGCGGTTGGGGGCATACCTGGATCATCGGCCACACCTAGCGACCGGACTTGATGTTTATCAAAGCCGAAGACACCACAGACAGACGGCAACGCCAATGCGGCTTGAATTTGACGCGGATCAATGCTTTTAGCCATTTCCGGCGCAGGCTGACACTACGTCTGCGTGATGTAAACGACCATCCCCCCTGAGCCACACCCCGCTGTCGGCAAGGAGGCCTTCGCTTCGCAGCGTTCTGCAGTTGTCTTGCTCATGCATGCTCTTGGAGGCGCCGATGAACGTCCATGTCGAGAAGCGTTCCGAACAGAACCGCTGGTGGGGCCACCTGGATGACAGCCCAAGGCCTGGCCTACTCGACGTCACCCAGCTCGATCAGCCTGCACCGTCATGTCCGGCAAACCCGATCCATCTGAAGCCCATGGCGAGCCTGTGCAGAGACTGCCGTGTCAAAGGCCTGTGCCTGCCCACGGGGCTGCCCGTGCAAGACAACAGTTGCCTGGGCACCCTGATCGGCCCGCGCATGCGCGTTCGTAAAGGTGCCGCACTGTTCAACGCCAACGATCCGCTGACAACGCTCTACGCCGTTCGTTGCGGTAGCTTCAAGACCAGCCTGAACAGTGCCGAGGGCCAGGGGGTGGTGATCAATTTCTGGATGCCGGGCGATGTGCTCGGGCTCGACGCCATCGCCACAGAACATCATGTATGCGATGCGATTGCCCTGGAGGACAGCGAGGTCTGCCCTGTTCCCTATCACCGGCTGCAAACCCTGGCGCGCGAATTTCCGGTCCTGCAGCAAAGCCTGAATCGTTTGATGAGCAGGGAAATCGTCCGCGAACATGAGCGCGTGCTGATGCTGTGCAATCTCACCGCCGAACAGCGTTTGGCCAGTTTCCTGGCGGGGTTGTCCAGGCGCTTCGTCAACCGTGGTTATTCTGCCCACGGTTTCATGCTGCGCATGTCTCGAGAAGACATGGCCTCATACTTAGGCTTGCGCCTGGAAACCGTGTGCCGGTCGGTCGCCCGCTTACGCGCTCTGGGCATTGTCAGCCTGCGCGGAAGACTGCTGGAAATTCTCGACATGCATGCCCTGATGGCGCTTGCAAAGGGCGGCCCAGAGGCCCAGTGCAACGAGACCTTAAAGGCGCGCTGAATGCTGTTCTCGGCGCCGTCAGTCGCGACGCTCGAAAATCGCACCTTCCACACCCAGTACCTCGCCCTTGCTCGAAAAAATCCCGACACCCGTTTCCCACACCCGTTTCACCTGCCCATCGGCACAGCGAATGCGGTAGTCGAGCTGGTAAGGCTCACGTTTGAGCAGCGCGCACTGCACGCAGTACCAGATGTAGTCAGTGTATTCGTCCAGGATCAGCGTGCCGAAGCTGTGCTGCGGGCTGCTGGTCAGATACTCGGCGGGGTAGCCGGTCAGGCTCAGGCAGCCGGCGCTGACGTAGGCCATGAACCAGGTGCGGTCGTTGTCGCCACGGTAGATCAGCCCCGGCAACTCATCGAGCAGGCCGACCACGGGCGAAATCGGTGCAGAAATGGTAGGGGGCGCACCCTCAGTGGGCAGTGACAGCTCGTCCGCCATGCGCCAGGACGCGCCGCTGCGGTGAATTCGGGTGGCCAGTTCCAGGCGTGAATTGAGGCGGAATTTGCGCAGCAGGTTACGCACATAGATCTTCACCGTGCCGTCACTGATCCCCAGCTCACGGGCGATCTGCTTGTTGCTAAGCCCAGAGGTCAGCAACGACAGGGTCTGACCTTCGCGCTCGGTCAGCTCGTCCCAGACAGGGGCCTGGGGTAAGACGGTCGGTAACACGCTGGCGTGATGCATCCCTCTGCTCCTCCGACGGCACACATTGGGTGGGCGCGCATTCGAGCAGCAACTTCTGTGCCCTGAACAGGCAACTACCCCTTTGTGCGTATCTCCCCTAGCGGATTGATCGCTGATTCCCGACGAGAAAATATCTTCCTCAACAGGAAACAACGAAAAGCGCGAGGACAGCATGAGCAGCATCGCTACCGATCACCCCTTCAGCGTGCCGCGCTACCCCAGCGGCGAACGCCCCCAGGCCGCAACCGACTTCTTGCTGGTGACCCAGACGTCTGGACGCGAAGCGTTCACCGCCCTTTCCAGAGCGTTCGGCCACACCCCGTCGAGTCACCTGGCATTGACTGATTTCACTGACATGGCCGCCCTGCAGCAGGTCTTGGGCGAGCGCCTGGCGACCGCCCATGTCGGCCTGCGCCTTGAGCTGCGCGGCGACCAGGCGTTCGTCTGGCCACTGCATGCACAGGCCCGCAGCGCCGGTCTGCAGGAGGACGAAATTGTCGTCAGCAGCAGCGACGAAGGCAGCCGCCTGGTGTTCTGCGTGCACTGCGCCAATTGCCAGCCCGCAGGACCTGCCGCTCACCTGACCTGCGCCCATTGCAATGTAGTGCTGGAAGTCCGCCGCCACTTCTCACAACGCCTGGGCGCTTACCTAGGCGTCTGCGCCGATGCCGATCAACCCTATCGGGAGGCGCACCCATGAATAGCCTTATCGAAGTGCGCGTCTGCGCCATCCGGCCGCTTACGCCAGTGATCCGCGAATACAGCCTCGAAGCTTTGAGCGGCAAGCTGCCGGGTTTCTCTGCCGGCAGCCATGTGCAAGTGCATCTACCCAACGGCCGGCGCAATGCCTACTCGTTGCTTGGCGACCCACGCCATCAGCACTGCTACCGCATCGCCGTGCGCCATCAGGCCAGCTCCCGTGGTGGCTCGCGCTATTTGCATCAGCATCTGAAGGTGGGCGATCGGCTGTATATCACTGCCCCCGCCAACCTGTTTGCACTGCACCGGGAGGCCCGCCGTCACCTGTTGCTCGCCGCAGGCATCGGTATTACGCCGTTCCTGGCCTATAGCCACGAGCTGTTGCGCGACGGCAGCGATTTCGAGTTGCACTACGCCTACCGCACTGCCAGCAGCGATGCCTACCTGGCTGAGCTGCGTGAAGCGCTTGGGCCGCGCCTGCATGAATATCCAGGCGGCGTGCGGCGCCTGGACATCACGGCAGTCCTCAACGACCAACCACTGGGCACGCACATTTATGCCTGCGGCCCGCAATCGTTGCTCGCCGACCTGCAGGAGCACACCCACAAACTGGGCTGGAGCCCGCGCCGGGTGCACTGGGAGGCGTTCGCCGCCGCCGAGCCTGGGCAACCGTTCGGCGTCGAGCTTGTGCGTAGCGGCCGACAGCTGCAGGTCGCTGCCAATCAAAGCCTGCTCGAAGCCCTCGAAGACGCGGGGGTCGAAGTCCCCAACCTGTGCCGTGGCGGGGTTTGCGGCCAGTGCCAGACGCCCTGGCTCAAGGGCGACGTCGAGCACCGCGACCTGTTCCTCAGCGCCGAACAACGTGCCAGCCACCTCATGCCGTGCGTCTCGCGCGGCTGCGGCAGCCCGATCCTGCTTGACCTCTGACCCGGAGCCATCCCCATGACCCTCACCTTCAAGCCGCTGGAAACCTACCGGGACGATTTCAGCTTCCGCAACAGTCCAGCAGCCATCGCCCGCTTCCCCTTCCCGTTTCCAGAAGACCAGTACATGTACTCGGTAAATCTGGAACCTGCAGTGTCCCGCGACCCAGGCTCAGTATTCGAGCACTGCTTCGACATCGATGAGCATTACCTTTCGGAAATGGCCGAGCGCGCCCGGGTGCTGGAGCTGGACCCGCAACGCTGCCTGGTCATGCCGCACATGGCCCTGGCCGCCTGGGACACCCTGGAACTACTGATGGAGAGCCTTGCGCGGGACTATCCCGAGGTGTTCCGTCTTGACCGTCAAGGCGATGCCTGGCACTGGCAAAACTTCGCCCTGGATATCGACCAGCACTTCATTCATGGCGATGCCAGCAGCTTGCCGTGCGAGCCGCTGGAGTACATCACCCGCCAGATGCAAGGCGACTTCGCCGTGCTCGACCAACGCGACGGCGACTTGTACATGGATGCCGGCATGGTCACCTGCCCAGCCGACTGGTCGCTGCGCTTCGACGCCGGCATGAGCTTCAAGCAATGGCACTCGCCAGTGCCGATGGCGCACCAGATGGGCGTGTTCGACCGGGCGCTGAAGTATTTGCTCAACATCCAGGTAGGCCAGCCCGTTCGCCGCCTGAACTGGACCCTGACCATCAACCCGCGCCTGGACACCTCGCCGGAGACCTTCCACCAGTGGGGCAACGACCGCGGCAAGGTCACCGTCGACAACGTCGGGCGCCTGGTGCACCTGCGCGTCGAGCTGCAAACCATGAGCCGCCTGCCACGCTCCCACGCCCTGCTGTTTGGCATTCGTACCTACCTGATCAGCTTCGACGAACTGGTCAGCAACCCGGCCTGGGCGCAGCGCCTGCACCGGGTGATGCGCGACCTGCCCGAGCCGATCGCCGACTACAAAGGCATCACCCGCTACCGCCAACCCCTGGTCGAATGGCTGCGTCGCTTCGACGCCGCCGCCTGACCTGCCTGCCCGAACAACCACAACGAGAGGAACTCCCCATGGCCAACTCATGGCGCATCAGTGCACTGCGCGAACGCCACCTGGCGCTCGGTTCGAACCTGGAAGACTGGAACGGCATGGGCACCGCCTGGACCTATGCCAGCGACCTGGCCGACCACCACGAAGCGATCCGCACCCGGGCCGGGCTGATGGACGTGTCCGGCTTGAAGAAGGTGCACTACGTCGGCCCCCACGCCGAAAGCCTGCTGGACTACGCCACCACCCGCGACGTCAGCAAGCTGTACCCAGGCAAGTCGGTGTATGCCTGCATGCTCGACGACGATGGCAAGTTTATCGACGACTGCATCATCTACCGCACCGGCCCCAATGCCTTCATGGTGGTGCACGGCGCCGGCAGTGGCCACGAAGTGCTGATCCGCTCGGCCCAGGGGCGTCAGGTAGCGGTACTGTTCGACGACGACCTGCACGATCTGTCGCTGCAAGGGCCTCGTGCAGTGGACTTTCTTGCCGAACAGGTGCCGGGCATTCGCGACCTGCCCTACTTCCACCACCTGCAGACCAAGCTGTTCGACCGCCCGGTGATGATCTCGCGCACCGGCTATACCGGCGAGCGCGGCTACGAAATCTTCTGCAAGGCCGCCGACGCGCCGGCGCTCTGGGACGGCATTCTGGAGAACGGCAAGGCGCACGGCATCATCCCTTGCGCGTTCACCGCGCTGGACTGGCTGCGAGTGGAGAGCTACCTGCTGTTCTTCCCCTACGACAACTCGCAGATGTACCCCTTCGCCGACCAGAAAGCTGGCGACACCCTGTGGGAGCTAGGCCTCGATTTCACCGTCTCGCCTGGCAAGCAGGACTTTCGCGGCGCCGGCGAGCACCTGCGGCTCAAGGGCCAGGAGCGCTTCAGGATATTCGGCGTGCTGCTTGAAGGCGGCGTCGCGGCCCAGGCCGGCGACACGCTTTGGCATGAAGGCCGCCAGGTCGGCGTGATCACCTGCGCCATGTATTCGCGCCTCACCGAGCGCTCGATGGCCATCGCCCGTGTAGAGCCCGACATAGCCGAGCAAGGTGTGCCGCTGCAAGTACGCGGCAGCCTGCAGGTGAACGCCATCGCCCACACGCTGCCGTTCGACGACCCGGAAAAGAAAAAGCGTACTGCCAAAGGCTGACCTGCACGGGAACCCCACATGAGCCATTACATTCTCAAGATCAGTTGCCCCGCCACCTCCGGCATCGTTGCGGCGGTTACCACTTACCTGGCCGGCCGCCAGTGCTACCTGAGCGAACTTTCGCAGTTCGACGACGAGATCACCGGGCGCTTCTTCATGCGCGCGGTGTTCCGTTTCAATGATGGCGTGCACGCGGACATCGACGCGCTGCGCCAGGGCTTCGACGATGTCGCGGTACCTTTCGCCATGGACTGGGAGCTGTTCCAGGGCGACCGCCCGATGCGCGTGCTGCTGATGGTCAGCAAGTACGACCACTGCCTGGCCGACCTGCTCTACCGCCACCAGAAGGGCGAGATGGACATGCAGGTCACCGCCATCGTCTCCAACCACCTCGATCTGCGGCCGATGGCCGAACGTGAAGGCATCCGCTTCGTCTACCTGCCGGTGACCCGCGACACCAAGGCGCAGCAGGAAGCCGCGCTGTTGCAGCTGGTGCAGGAAACCGACACCGAACTGGTGGTGCTCGCCCGTTACATGCAGGTGCTGTCGGACGACCTGTGCAAGCAGTTGTCGGGCCGGGCGATCAACATTCACCACTCGTTTCTGCCCGGGTTCAAAGGCGCCAAGCCCTATCACCAGGCGTTCGAACGAGGTGTGAAGCTGATTGGCGCCACCGCCCACTACGTCACCAGCGACCTGGACGAGGGGCCGATCATCGAGCAGGAAGTCCAGCGTGTCGATCACGCCTACCTGCCCGAGCAGTTGGTGGCGATCGGCCGGGACACCGAAACGGTGGCGCTGTCGAAGGCGCTCAAATATCACCTGGAGCACCGCGTGCTGCTCAACGGTGACAAGACGGTGATTTTCCGATGAGCGCCGTCACGCTGATCGACGGCAAAGCCGCTGCCGCACGGGTGATCGCCGAGGTCACTGAAGAGGTGGTCGCGCTCAAGGCCCGTGGTATCGCCCCGGCGCTGGCGGTGGTGCTGGTCGGTGAAGACCCGGCTAGCCAGGTCTATGTGCGCAACAAGGCACGGCGCGCCGAGGAATGTGGCATTCGCTCGCTGGAGTTCAGGTTGCCTGAGCAGTGCGACGCGGGCCGCCTGCTGGCCTTGATCGGTGAGTTGAATACCGATGCCAGCGTGCACGGCATCCTGGTCCAGCTGCCACTGCCTGCACATATCGACGAACACCTTGTGCTGCAGGCCATCGCGCCATTGAAGGACGTCGATGGCTTCCACGCTGCCAACGTCGGCGGCCTCAGCCAAGGGCGCGAGGTACTGACGCCCTGCACCCCTGCCGGCTGCCTGCGCCTGCTGCAGGACACCTGCGGCGACTTGAGCGGCAAGCACGCCGTGGTGATCGGCCGCTCCAACATCGTCGGCAAACCCATGGCCGCGCTGCTACTGAAGGCGCACTGCTCGGTGACCGTGGTGCATTCCAGAACCGCCAATCTGCGCGAGTTGTGCCGTCTGGCGGACATCGTCGTTGCCGCTGTGGGTCGCCCACGCCTGGTGGATGCCGACTGGCTGAAACCCGGAGCCGTGGTGATCGACGTCGGCATCAACCGCCTCGACGAAGGCGGTCGCTCGAAGCTGGTCGGTGATGTCGACTTCGACTCCGCCTGCACCCGCGCCGCCGCCATCACCCCGGTCCCCGGCGGCGTCGGCCCCATGACCATCGCCTACCTGATGAACAACACCCTGGCCGCGGCACGCCTGCAGCATCCAAGCGTCAGCCGGTCGCAAACTGCAATGGAGATTCCAGCATGACACAACGCGTCGCCATCATCGGCGCCGGCCCTTGCGGCCTCGCCCAGTTGCGTGCTTTCCAGTCGGCCCGGGACAAGGGCGCCGAGATTCCCGAACTGGTCTGCTTCGAGAAGCAGTCGGACTGGGGCGGCATGTGGAACTACACCTGGCGCACCGGCCTGGACCAGCACGGCGAACCGGTGCACGGCAGCATGTACCGCTACCTGTGGTCCAACGGGCCGAAGGAGTGCCTGGAATTCGCCGACTACAGTTTCGACGAACACTTCGGCCGCCCCATGGGCTCCTACCCGCCGCGCGAAGTGCTGTGGGACTACATCAAGGGCCGCGTCGAAAAAGCCGGCGTGCGCGATTACATCCGCTTCGACACCACCGTGCGCGGCGTCACCTGGGATGCCGCCAGCGGCACCTTTGAAGTCACCGCCCACAGCTACCGGGACGACCTGACCTACAGCGAAACCTTCGACTACGTGGTGGTCGCCAGTGGCCACTTCTCGACCCCGAACGTGCCTTACTTCGACGGTTTTGAAAGCTTCGCCGGGCGGGTGCTGCACGCCCACGATTTTCGCGATGCCCTTGAGTTCAAGGGCAAGGACGTGCTCATCGTCGGTGGTAGTTATTCAGCCGAGGACATCGGTTCGCAGTGCTTCAAGTACGGTGCGCGCACCATCACCAGTTGCTACCGCAGTGCGCCGATGGGCTACAAGTGGCCGGACAACTGGGAGGAAAAACCGCTGCTCACCCACGTCAAAGGCAGCACGGCGCACTTCTGCGACGGCAGCAGCAAGCACGTCGATGCGATCATCCTCTGTACCGGCTACAAGCACCACTTCCCGTTCCTGGCCGAAGACCTGCGCCTGAAGACCGGCAACCGTTTGTGGCCGCTGAACCTCTACAAGGGCGTGTTCTGGGAGCAAAACCCCAAACTTGTGTACCTGGGCATGCAGGACCAGTGGTACAGCTTCAACATGTTCGACGCCCAGGCCTGGTACGCCCGCGACGTGATCCTGGGGCGCATCACCCTCCCGAGTCAGACGGCCATGCACGCCGAAAACCTGGCCTGGCGCGAGCAGGAGGAGCAACTGCAAACCGCACAGCAGATGTTCGAGTTCCAGGGCGAATACATCCGCCAGCTGATCGAAGCCACCGACTACCCGAACTTCGATATCGCCGAGGTCAACCGCACCTTCCTGGAATGGAAGCACGACAAGTACGAAGACATCATGGGTTACCGTGACAAGTGCCATCGCTCGCTGATCACCGGCACCCTCGCCACCGCGCACCACACCCCGTGGCTGCTGGCCCTGGACGATTCGCTGGCGGCGTACCTGGCCGACACGCATGTCGACCCGTTGAAAACGGCAAGCTGACCTCCCCCGGATCTGCTCGGGGATGGAACGCGCCGGGCAGGTCCCACCCATTGCCTTGAGTGGAACCTCACCATGAACCTGCCCGTGATTTCCAGGCCGCGAGAACCGGCCCTGTTTGCTCGTGCCCCCAGCCTCGAGCGCCACGCAGTCGCCCCTGGTGGGCTGACGGTGGTGGCGTTGGAGCCGGGCGACCGGCTTGACGTGATCGACCTTGAGGGCGACCAGCGCGCCGAGTTGCTGGCCTTCGCCAGCGACGGCCGTGTGGCGCTGTCCGCCCTAGGTTTGAAGCCCAGCGCCGGCGCCGAATTCATCGCCCACCTGCTACATGATGGCAGCCGCGACGCCGCCCATGTCAGCGCTGGACTGGCGCGGCGCGGCGTCGACTGTCGCCACCTGCCCTGTGCCGCCTCGCTCTGGGAGCGTGCAACGCCTGCGGGCTTTGGCCGCAGCCTGACCACCAGCGAAGCGCTGCTGGTGATCGTCGCCGCGCCAGGCGGGCCGACCTCGGTCGACAGCCAGGTACGCGCCAGTGAACTGCGCCTGCTGATTCACCGGGCCAACCCGCGAGCGCTACCCGCCCCCGCGCTGCCAGCCCCTTTGGGCGAATTGGTGGACGAGTTCACCATCCATCCCGGCAGCGCAATCGCCTACAGCGTTGCCAGCGGCCAGTACATCCAGGTGCTGGATGTCGCCGGGCGCCAGTGCTCGGACTTCGTAGCCTTCGACCGCAGGGGGCTGGATGCGGGCCGCGAAATCGACCTCGACCCGACCGTCACCCGCACCCTCAACGGCAGCGCCTATCCCGGCCCCGGGCTGTTCAGCCGTTTCTTCGACCGCAACCTGCAACCGATGCTGGAAGTGGTGCGCGACACCGTCGGCCGCCACGACACCTTCGCCCTCGCCTGCACATCACGCTACTACGAGGCGCAGGGCTACTTCGGCCATGCCAACTGCAGCGACAACATCAGCCGCGCCCTTGCCGGGCATGGCGTGCAAGCCCGCGGCGGCTGGCCTGCGATCAACTTCTTCTTCAACACCGGGGTCGATGCCCACCAGCACCTGACCCTCGACGAACCCTGGTCGCGGCCCGGCGACTACGTGCTGCTGCGGGCCATGACCGACCTGGTCTGCGCAAGTTCGTCCTGCCCTGACGATATCGACCCGGCCAACGGCTGGCAGCCCACCGACATTCATATCCGCGTATATTCCGACAAGGAGCGCTTCAGTATCGCCATGGCCAACCGCAAGGCGCCCGACGCCGACCCCGTATTGACCCGCGAAAGCGGCTTTCACGCCTGCACCTCGGCGCTCACCCGTCAGTTCGTCGACTACCGAGGTTTCTGGACTCCCACCCATTTCGACGGCTACGGCGCCATCGAGGAGTACCACGGCTGCCGCGAGCGGGTGGCGGTGATGGACCTTTCGGCGCTGCGCAAGTTCGAGGTGCTCGGCCCGGATGCCGAAGCCCTGCTGGACCATTGCCTGACCCGCGACGTGCGCAAGCTGGCGGTGGGCCAGGTGGTCTATTCGGCGATGTGCTACGAGCATGGCGGCATGCTGGATGACGGCACCCTGCTGCGCCTGGGGCAGGATGCGTTCCGCTGGATTGGCGGCGAGGATCATGCCGGCACGTGGTTGCGCGAACAGGCGCAGAAGCTTGGCATGAAGGTGTGGATCAAGAGCGCCACCGAGCAGATCCACAATGTCGCAGTTCAAGGCCCGTTGGCGCGGGCGTTGCTCAAGCAGATGATCTGGACGCCCGGTACTCAGCCGAAGCTGGAGGAACTCGGCTGGTTCCGCTTTCTGATCGGTCGCCTTGATGACTATAACGGCCCACCGCTGATGGTCTCGCGCACCGGCTACACCGGCGAGCTGGGCTATGAAATCTGGTGCCATCCGAGTGATGCACCTCGGGTCTGGCAGCGCCTTTGGCAGTTGGGCGAACCCATGGGGCTGGTACCGTTGGGCCTGCATGCGCTGGACATGCTGCGCATCGAGGCTGGGCTGATCTTCGCCGGTTACGAGTTCAGTGACCAGACCGACCCGTTCGAAGCCGGTATCGGCTTTTGCGTGCCGTTGAAGACCAAGCAGGCTGACTTCATCGGCCGGGACGCCCTGCTGCGCCGCGCCGCCAATGCTCAACAGCGCCTGGTGGGGCTGGAGCTGGACGGCAACGAAATGGCCGCCCATGGCGATTGCGTGCATGTCGGCCGCGCCCAGGTGGGCGTGATCACCAGTGCCACTCGTTCACCGGTGTTGGGCAAGAACATTGCGTTGTGTCGCCTGGATGTTGCCTATTGCGAGGTGGGTACTGAGCTTGAGGTCGGCAAGCTTGACGGGCAGCAGAAGCGTATCCGCGCGATTGTCGCGCCCGGCACCGTGGCCTATGACCCGCAGAAGGCCCGCGTGCGCGGGTGATACGACAGATCTTTTGATTATTGGGGCTGCTTTGCAGCCCATCGCAGGCTTCGCCAGCTCCCACGAAGTGCAAACCGTTGAAGGTGTAACTACCCGTAGGAGCTGGCGAAGCCTGCGATGGGCCGCAAAGCGGCCCCAGTTCCCCGTATGGAAACTCAATCGGACACGCTACACCGCCTCATCCCCCATCTCCCCGGTCCTGATCCGGATAATCCCTTCCAGATCTTGAACAAACACCTTCCCATCACCAATCTTGCCAGTACGCGCCGCCTTCAAAATCGCCTCAACAGCCAACTGGCAAAACCATCGGCCACCACAATTTCAAGCAAGAACATTGCGTTGTGTCGCCTGGATGTTGCCTATTGCGAGGTGAGTACTGAGCTTGAGGTCGGCAAGCTTGACGGGCAGCAGAAGCGTATCCGCGCGGTCGTCGCGCTCGGCACCGTGGCCTATGACCCGCAGAAGGCCCGCGTGCGCGGGTGATACGACAGATCTTTTGATTATTGGGGCTGCTTTGCAGCCCATCGCAGGCTTCGCCAGCTCCCACGAAGTGCAAACCGTTGAAGGTGTAACTACCCGTAGGAGCTGGCGAAGCCTGCGATGGGCCGCAAAGCGGCCCCAGTTCCCCGTATGGAAACTCAATCGGACACGCTACACCGCCTCATCCCCCATCTCCCCGGTCCTGATCCGGATAATCCCTTCCAGATCTTGAACAAACACCTTCCCATCACCAATCTTGCCAGTACGCGCCGCCTTCAAGATCGCCTCGACAGCCAACTGGCAAACCCCATCGGCCACCACAATTTCAAGCTTCACCTTGGGCAGCAGCTCCACCAGGTACTCAGCGCCACGGTACACCTCCGTGTGCCCTTTCTGCCGCCCATACCCCTTCACCTCCGTGACCGTGACACCACTCACACCCACCTCGGTGAGCGCCTCACGCACATCGTCCAGGCGAAAGGGCTTGATGATTGCAGTAATCAGTTTCATCGGCACCGCCCTCAGTTGGAGTATTTGTAGCCGACTTCACCATGGGCAGACAGGTCGAGCCCGTCCACTTCGGCTTCTTCATCCACCCGCAGCCCGCCGCACAGAGCGCCGGCGACCTTGTAGGCGATCAGGCTGGTAGCGCCCGAGAACACCACACTGAACAGGATCGCACCGGCATTGACCAGTACCTGATCAAGCAGCCCACGACCTTCGGCAAAACTCTGCCCACCGATGGCGGTCAGCGCGAATACCGGCGTCAGCAGGCCGCCCAGAATGCCGGCAACGCCGTGTACGCCGAACACATCAAAGGCATCGTCGAGGCCAATCATCGGTTTGAGCTTTTCCACCGACCAGACACACACCGGGCCCGCGATCAAACCCAGCAGAATGGCGCCCATGGGGCCCACGTAGCCGCACGCAGGGGTGATCGCCACCAGCCCGGCGATGGCGCCGGACAACGCACCGAACATGCTCGGCCGGCCACGGTGCTGCCATTCCACCAGCATCCAGCCCAGGGCACCGGCGCAGCTGGCGAGCATGGTGTTGACCATCACCAGCATGGCGAAGCCGTTGGCGGCCAGGGCGCAGCCGCCACAAAAGCCCAGCCAGCCCACCCACAGCAGCGAACCGCCAGTTAGCGTCATGGTCATGTTGTGCGGTGCCAACGACGGCGTGCCAAAGTCACGGCGGCGCCCCAGCAGCCAGGCGCCTACCAGCGCGGCGATGCCGACGTTCAGATGCACCACGTTACCGCCGGCGAAGTCCTGCACACCGAGGTCGAACACCCAGCCCCCACCCCAGGCCATGTGCGCCATGGGGATGTAGTTGATGGTCAACCACACCACCATGAATACCATCACCGCAGCGAACTTCATGCGCTCGGCCAGGCCGCCGACGATGATCGCCGGGGTAATGGCGGCAAACAGCAGCATGAACAGGAAGTACAGGTACTCCGGGATGGTGCCGACTACCGTGTCCTTGGTGATGCCCACCATGAACAGCTTGTCGAGGCCGCCGACCACCGCCTGCAACGCGCCGCCGTCGGTGAAAGTCAGGCTGTAGCCGTAGATCGCGAACAGTACGGACATCAACGCAGCGGTGCAGAACACCTGCATCAGAATCGACAGAACGTTCTTGGTGCGTGCCATGCCGCCATAGAACAGCGCCAGACCCGGCAGGGTCATCAGCAGCACCACCAGCGAACACACTGCGACGAAGGCTGTGTCACCGCTATCAATGGCTGGCGGGGCCTCGTCCGCAAGGGCCGTGACACTGGCGAACAAAAGGGAAAAACCCAACATACCACGGCACACATGGGAAAACCGGATCATGCCTGTTGCCTCCAACCGACGGGAAATTATCCGGCCCGCTGTCGGGAAGACGGGCCGGATTCGAACCGCAGAAAAAGCTGGGTGAGGACGGCGCCCAATCTTCCTGTGGGTCAATTTAGTTTCCCAGCAGGCAAAGCAATTGACCTGCCAAAACTGAACATCGGCGGTACGATTGTGCTAAATGCTTGAATTGAAATCTGTTTGTTTGGCGGGGTTGGCGGCGGCGGGAAAAGTGCGTTTATCGAAGCGCCTGCTGTTGGTGCGCAATTGCTTGAAAGTGACCGGCAAGGAGCCGCTGCAAGCCCACTTTGGGGCGCCCGGAAGGTCCGGCAGCGCTTTCGCGCAAGGCGAGGACCGGACGTCTGAACCGGTCCCCTAAACCGCAATGCTGCGCAGGTGTGCTCAGCCACCTATCCGGCTTGCAGCCGCCATCAGCAAGGGCGCGGCGTGCTCGTCAGTCAGTGCGGGATACACCTGCATATCCATCAGGTCGCTCCACTCCAGTACCCACCCAAGCACCACCTTCAGCTCATCGGTCTCGACCACACCGAATCCTTGGTGGCTACCAATGGCATGCCAGCGGCCAATGACTTTCAGGCCATCTGGCGGCGCGCCCTGGGTTTTGACGAAGCGCGTTATGGCGGCGTTGCGATTTTCCGCGCTGATGGTCCAGTGAATGATGTACAGCATTGGGCACCTCCTGGTCGGGATCGGCGCCTGACGGCTGCGCCTCCTGCAGGGCACCGGGGCCACAGGCGGGCGACTGCCATGCCATGCACAGGTCAACCCGCGTTGATGTCGCCGCAGAACAATGGGCGGCTGCCATCGGCAGGGCTGGTACGAACGAGCAAGGCGTATTCACCTTTGGCCAGTTCACGGAGCGCCACCGGAGCCTGGGCCCAATGCCGGGTGCGCGCAGCCATGGAGGGGTAGTCGACGTTGTTGGCCTGGTGAGTTTCATACGCGGGGCTTGCGCCCAGTTGCTGGCAGGAGCCCGCATAGATAGCGGTGTCCAGCCGGCTGGGGACGGCCATGTCCTGAGGCACGCCACCGACGGTGAGCAGGATGCTGGTCTGGTCACCGGCCGGGCTGAGTGTGGCGCGGGCGATATGCTGTGCATTCAGCGGGGTAGCACTGAGGGGGACATCGACAATTTCGGCTCTGTTCGCGCAAGCGGAAATTGCCCCTACCACCACTACCAACGCCATCAAAGGTGTTCTGTTCATCACAGATCTCCTGAGTTGAGGTGCGTTGATCTTGTCCCCCCCATGAAGTCTAGTGACCTGGACAGGATGCGGGAGCTGGCCGATAGGTGGTCATGCTCACCGCTCAGCCAGCCAAAATGCGCATTACAAATATCAGAGCAAATTTATATTCTGAAAAATAATAATAAAAATAGATCAAAACAGTATTTCTTCGCCGCCCTACCCCCTTGCTACAGTCCCTTCAGACCCGACCCCTCGCACGGTGGAGGCCCCGATTCATCCCCCTGCGAGCGCCCTTGGGTATGGCAGGACGGATCATTGCCCCGTGAGGTACTGCCATGAGTCAACACGCACCGCGCCACAGTGTCGCCCGCCTGCCCAGCCACAACCACCGCCTGCAGATCGACACTCCACCTGTTTTCAGCGACAAACTCGCCGAACGCCTGCACCGCAAACAGCGCCTGGCTGCCTCCTACCGGCTGTTCGCCGAACTGGGCTTCGAAGTGGGCCTGGCCGGCCACTTCACCGCCCGCGATCCAATCGAAACCGACCATTACTGGATCAACCCGCTGGGTGTGCCCTTCTCGCAGCTGCGCACCAGCGACCTGCTGCGGGTCAATGGCGAGGGCCAGGTGGTCGAAGGCCAGGGGCTGCTCAACACCAGCGCCCTGGAGCTGCACTACGAACTGCAACGGGCCCGCGCCGATGTGGTGGGCATTGCCCATCTGCATGGTTTCCATGGCCGGGTCTGGTCGTCGCTGGGGCAACTGTTTGCACCGATCACCGCCGAGACATCGGCCTTCATCGGCGAACAGGTGCTGTTCGATCGCCATGCCCTGCGCAATGCCGACGGCAGCCTGCTGCAGGACCGCGACGAAGTAGCCCGCGCTTTTGTCCAGACCTTCGCCGACAACAACCTGCTGGTCTGGCAGAACCACGGCCTGTGGACCACCGGCCAGACCGTGGAAAGCGCCGCCTGGCGTTTCATCCTCGCCGACGACACCGCGCGCGCCCATCTGCTGGCCTACTCTGCCGGCCAGCCACGCATCCCGACACTGGAGGAAGACGCATCCAGCCTGGCCCAACGCGAACTGTTCGGCTGGCTGAACTTCCTGCCGCTGTGGGACCGCATCGTCCAGCAACAGCCCGACCTGCTGGACTGAGGAGTTCGTCATGGCGATCGACATCAGCCGCCGCGCGTTCCTGCGCCGCAGTGCCATTGCCGGGTTGGCCGCAGGGCTTGCGCCCACGTTGGCCAACGCAGGCGAAGCGCTTCGGGTTTGGCGCTACAAAGGCCAGGCTGCCAGTTTTCTGGCCGACGCCGGCCAGGCCGCTACGCCGTATCCATTGGAGTGGGTGGACGTGCCCGGTGGTGCCATGGTGTTGGAAGCCTTTGCCAGCAACAGCCTCGATTACGCCTTCATGAGCCCGGTACTGCCGTTGTTCGCCAGTGCCGCCGGCAACCCGCTGGTATTGATCGCCAGCTACCAGGGCGAGCAGAACCGCAGCAGCCTGATCGTCAAGCGCGACAGCGGCATACAATCGATAGCCGATCTCAAGGGCAAGCGCGTAAGTTTCGTGCGTGCCACCGACACCCATTACCTGGTGCTCAACCTGCTGCACGACCACCAGCTGACACTTGCCGATATACAAGCCCGACCGATGCCGGCCCGTGATGCACTGGTCGCCTTCCAGAACGGCCACCTGGACGCCATCGTCGCTGGCGGCATCGGCGCGCTCCAGGCCCAGACCGCCATGGAGGGTGTGGTGCTGGCCGAAGCGTCCAGATACCACTGCGGCAACTACCTGATCGCAACCACTGCCAACGTGTTGCAAACGCCCGGCAAACAGGCCGCCATTCGCGACTTCCTGCAGCGTGAAAAAGCCACCTGGGACTGGGTCGAGCACACCCCCCAGGCCTGGGCCGAGCGCAATCAAGCGCTGACCGGCATTTCCCGCGAGCTGTACCTGCAACAGTTCAACCAGCGCGAACGCCGCTGTCGTCTGCTACCTGTCAGCGAGGACGACATCCGCGCCCAGCAGCGTATCGCCGACCTGTTCCACGACAGCGGACTGATCCGCCAATCGCTGCAAGTGCGCAGTTTCTGGGACGACCGCTTCAACCCATTGCTCAGCGGCTAGCGACCCGCCGCAGCACAACGCACCGGCGCGCGCCGGACGACCCACAGGCACATCCGTCACGGGAGCAATGGACCTCCCGCGGGCCAGGCTGCGCCTGCCATGCGTGAAACACCCTATGAGAGCCCGTTCGATCGCACATCCAGGGCCTGATCTGCCAATCGAACCGAAGGAACAGTCATGAAGTCTGTGTTCACCGCTTTATCGCTGGCTCCGGCGCTGGCCGCCGGCTATTTGCTCACCCCGCTGGCCGTCGCCGCCGATAACGACCCCGCCCTCGACACGGTGGTCGTCACCGGCTCACGCGGCAGCGAAGTGCGTACGGTCACCAGCAGCCCCGCGCCAATCGACGTGATCGACAGCAAGCAGCTGGAGCAGACCGGCGAGTCCAGCCTGCGCGGCGCCCTGCAACGCACCCTGCCGTCGTTTTCGCAACGGCCGTCGGGTACCTCCAACGACAGCATCGCCCGCCCCTACAGCCTGCGCGGCCTGAATGGCTCCAACGTGCTGGTCCTGGTCAACGGCAAGCGCCGCCACAACAGCGCGGTCATCAACCTCGACTCCACCGCCGCCTACGGCACCAACCCGGTGGACCTGGACATGATCCCCATCAGCGCTATCGACCACGTCGAAGTGCTGCGCGACGGCGCGTCGGCGCAGTACGGCTCCGATGCCATCGCCGGGGTGATCAACATCATCCTCAAGCAACGCGACAACGGCGGCTCGGCCAGTACCCAGTACGGCCAGTACTACAAGGGCGACGGCGACAACCTGCGCCAGACCCTCAACCAAGGCCTGGCCCTGGGCGACAACGGCGGCTTCTTCAATTACGCGCTGGACGCCAAATCGGTTCAGACCGCCACCCGCTCGCGCGAGGCCACTGGCAACCTGTATTTCGCCGGAGACCCACGCAACGACACTGCCGACCGCCACGTGCAGAAGAATGGCCTGCCAAAGATCAAGGCCATCAACCTGTCGTACAACGCCGAGCTGCCAGTCAGCGACGACCTGACCCTGTACTCGTTCTCCACCTTCAGCAAGCGCGATGCCCGGGGTGGGCAGAACTACCGCCGGCCCAACTCGACCAACATCATCCCCGAGATCTACCCGGACGGCACTGCACCCTTCTATACCTTGGAAGAAACCGACTACCAGGCCGCCGCCGGCGGCAAGGGCGAAGTCGCGGACTGGCATTGGGACCTGAGCTCCACCTTCGGCCGCGACAAGGGCCAGGCCGGCGCCGACGAAACCCTGAACGCTTCGCTCGGCCCGTCCAGCCCGACCCACTTCGACACCTACACCAACTACTTCGACCAGTGGACCAACAACCTCGACCTCACCCGCGCCTTCGAGGTCGGCCTGAGCAAGCCGCTGCAGGTGTCCTGGGGCCTGGAGCACCGTCACGAGCGCTACAAGACCGAGTCCGACGACCCGCTGTCGTACATCAACGGTGGCTATATCTACCCCAGCGGCCCACTGGCAGGCCAGCCTGCGGCGGTCGGGGCACAAGGTGCGATCACCCTCACCCCCGAAGACGAAGGCCAACTCAGCCGCAACAGCTACGCCAGCTACCTTGATCTGGGGCTCAATCCCACGGAAAAACTCTGGCTCGGCGTTGCCGCACGCTTTGAAAAATACGACGACAGCAGTGGCAACACGCGTAGCGGCAAGCTGTCAGCGCGTTATGACTTCACTCCCACCTTCGCCATCCGCGGCACCCTCAGCAACGGCTTCCGCGCCCCGTCGCTGTCGCAGTCGGTGTATGCCCAGACTGCCAACCAGTACACCCTCGTCAACGGTGTGGCGCAGTTCGTCGAAGCCAAGACCGTGCGCGTCGATTCGCCCCTGGCCAGGGCCTTGGGCGCCGAAGACCTGAGCCCGGAGAAATCGCGCAACATCAGCCTCGGCCTGACCTGGCAGCCGCTGCCCCAAGCCAGCGTGACCCTGGACGCCTACCAGATCGAAATCCGCGACCGTATTGCCCTTACTGGCTTCCTGTACGGCAATGGCGTCGACCAGCAGTTGATCGCCAACGGCTACAAGCCCGGCTACCGGATCAAGTACTTCACCAACGCCGCTGACACCACCACCCGCGGCGTCGACCTGGTGGCCGACTACCGCGTCGACTATGGGCAGTACGGCCGGGTCAAGTATGGCCTCGGCTTCAACTACAACAAGACCGAAATCGACGACATCAAGCAGACCCCGGCCTCGCTGCGCGCCGCGGGCAACAATCTGCAACTGTTCGACCGCGTCGCCCAGGGCTACCTCACGGTCGCCAACCCCAAGACCAAGCTGATTCTGAGCGCCAACTGGCAGATCGAGCGCTTCACCATCAACGCAGCCCTCACCCGCTACGACAAGGTCATCGCCCGCGATGCCAACCCGGACTATGACGTGACCTACGGCGCCAAGTGGCTCACCGACCTGGAAGTGGCCTACGCCCTGACCGACAACTTCGACATCGCCGTGGGTGCCAACAACCTGTTCGATGTGCGCGCAGACAACAACGGTTACCCGGCGGGCGATATCAACGGCTTCCCCAAATTCGGCTCGATTTCGCCGTTCGACCCCTACGGCGGCTTCTGGTACACCCGCATCGCCTACAACTTCTGACCCCACCGACACAGCGCCCGCCGTGTTCGGCGGGCGCCAGGAGAAAATTCATGAGCCAAGGACAATTCGTACTCGGTGCATTCATTCCCGGTACCCTCAGCGGCAGCGCCTGGCGCCTGCCGGAAGCACCGCTGGACACCTTCAAGAGCCTGGAGCATTACCAGTACATCGCCCGCAAGCTGGAAGCCGGGCGCTTTCACTCGCTGTTCTTCAACGACACCCTCGACGTCAAGCTCGACCTGGCCCTGCAGCGCGGGCCCAATAGTGTGCGCTGGGACCCGCTGATCCTGGCCCCGGCGCTGGCCGCCAGTACCCGCCACATCGGCCTGATCGCCACCGCCAGCAGCACCTACAACGAGCCCTACAACATCGCCCGCAAGTACGCGGCCCTGGACCACCTCAGTGGCGGTCGCGCCGGCTGGAACCTGGTGACATCGCTGGGGGGCGGCGAGAACTTCAACCGCCAGGACCATGTCGAGCACGATGACCGCTACGCCCGTGCCGAAGAGTTCTACGACGTGGTCAGCGGCCTGTGGGACAGCTGGGCCGACGATGCCTTCATCCAGGACAAGGCCAGCGGCACCTGGCTGGAGATCGACAAGCTGCATGTGCTCGACCATCAAGGCGAGCACTTTCAGGTACGCGGCCCGCTCAATGTGGCGCGTTCGCCCCAGGGGCACCCGGTGGTGGCCCAGGCCGGTGCGTCTGCGGCCGGCAAGCGCCTGGCGGCGCGGGTTGGCGAGCTGATCTTCACCGCCCAGCACACCGTCGAACAAGGCCAAGCGTTCTACCAGGAAATCAAGCAGGCCGCCGCTGGCTTTGGTCGCGCCAGCCATGAACTGAAAGTGCTGCCCGGCGTGTCGCCCGTGGTCGGCAAGACCCTGGTCGAAGCACAGGCCAAATACGATCGCCTGCAAGAACTGCTCGAACCCAAGGCCTTCCTCAGCTCGATATCGCGTTTCGCCAGCCTCGGCTACGACCTTTCGGAGCTGCCCTTCGATGAGGTCGTGCCGCTGCCACCGGAAACCTTCACCACCAACACGCACCAAAGCCGGCAAAAGCTGGTGTACGACCTTATCCGCCGTGAGCGCCCCACCGTGCGGCAACTGTTCAACCAGCTCACCTCCGGTGGTCACCGCATCCTGATCGGTACCCCGCAAACCATCGCCGATGACCTGCAAACCTGGTTCGAGGCCGGTGCCGCCGATGGCTTCAACATCATGTTCAGCGGCCTGCACTCAGCCATCGATGACTTCGTCGACGGCGTGGTTCCGGAACTGCAACGCCGCGGGCTATTTCAGCGTGAATACGCCGGTACAACGCTGCGTGAAAACCTGGGCCTGCCCTACCGCACCAACCGTTTTTTCTAAGGAAAGCCCATGTACCGACCCCTGGCATCTCTGAGTCTGGCCATCACCCTGGCGCTCGCGGGTTGCGATGACAAACCCAGGCAACAGGCCGCCGATATCACTCCGGCACAGCCGCAAACCGGCGGCGTGCTGCGGGTGGCCTTCGACGGCGACCCCAACTGCATCGACCCTCAGCAAGCAGGCAACAACACAGCGCTCAACGTTGGCAGGCAACTGGTGGACTCGCTCACCGACCAAGACCCGCAAACCGCCGAAATCGTGCCCTGGCTGGCCGAACGCTGGGAAGTCAGCGACGATTCGCGCCAGTTCACCTTCCACCTGCGCGAAGGCGTCACCTTTGCCGACGGCACTGGACTGGACGCAACGGCGGTCAAGGCCAACTTCGAGGCCATCGTCGCCCTCGGCGCCCAGGCGCAATTGGCCGGCACCTACCTCGCCGGGCTTGAGTCCATCGAGCTCGTCGAGCCCTTGAGTGTGCGTATCCGCTTCAAGCAGGCCAATGCCCAGTTCCTTCAGGCCAGCTCGACCATGAGCCTGGGGCTGCTGTCGCCCGCCACGCTTAAACGGTCCGCGGAAGATCGCTGCCAGGGCGCACTTGTGGGCTCCGGGCCATTCAGCGTGAAGCGCTTCGAGCACAACCGCCAGGTGCGCATCGAAGCCCGTCCGGACTACGCCTGGCCTTCATCCCTGGCCGAGCATAAGGGCCGTGCCTGGCTGGATGCCATCGAGTTCCACATACTGCCGGAATCCGGCGTGCGCCTGGGCAGCCTGCTGTCGGGGCAGATCGACGTGAACACCAGCGTGCCGGTGCAGGACGAGGCGATACTGGAGGCCCAAGGCATTCCTGCCATTACCCGCTCCAACCCTGGCATCGTGTTCAACCTGACGCCCAACGAGTCTCGTCCGCCGCTGGACGACGTCAACGTGCGCCGAGCGCTGAACAAGGCCATCGACCGCAGCCAGTTCAAAGGCGTGATTTCCCGTTACCAGAAACCGGCAAGCTCCGTGCTGGCTGGCAGTACGCCGTATTACCAGGACCTTGGTGCCAACCTAGCCTACGACCCTGACGGCGCCGGCAAACTGCTCGATGCCGCCGGTTGGGCCAAGGCCACTGACGGCTGGCGACAGCGCGACGGCAAGCGCCTGAGCTTCGCCCTCGACTATTGGCAGGCCACCACGCCGGTGCTGGAGCTGGTGCAGCAGCAATTGCGCCAGGTCGGCGTCGAGCTGCGCCTGAACAAATCCACCATCGGCCAGGTCAGCCTGCTGCAGGCCTCGCAAAACTACCAGCTGTGGTTCTTCAACCTGACCCGCGCCGACCCCGATGTGCTGCGCACGGTGTTTCTTGCCAGCGGGCGCAACGTCAATGTGCGTGCCCCATCCACTCTGGACCAGACATTGCTGGAGTCCGCCGCCAGCCTGGATGTACACAAACGCGGGGCGCTGATCCACCAGGCCGCCAGCGAACTGCTCGACCAGGGTCATGTGATTCCACTGGTGGAAGCGGCAACGGTGACGGCATTTCGCGACGTGGTGCAGGGCCTGCATTACGAGGCCTCGACTCGCCTGCAGTTCTACGACACCTGGTTGGCACAACCTGGGAGCCACTGAACCATGAGCATCCTGACCAACCACCACGGCCGTCTTTGGCGGCTCGCCCAGGCTCTGCTGGTGCTCTGGGCGGCCTTTACCCTGTCGTTCGCCATCCTCTACGCGCTGCCAGGTGACCCGGTGGCGATCCTGTTGGCCCAGAGCGGCGAGCCCGGCACGGTGGACCCGGCCAAGGTCGCCGAACTGCGCGCCCGCTATAACCTCGACGGCAGCCTCTGGCAACAGTACGGCGGTGCCCTGTGGCGGCTGCTGCATCTGGACCTGGGTACTTCACTGCAAACCGGAAAACCGGTGGCCCAGGCCTTGGCAGCGGCGCTGCCATCAACCTTGGTGCTGGCCTTGGCCGCATTGGGCCTGGCCCTGCCGCTTGGCATCGGCCTGGCGCTGGCCGCCCAGCAGATCCGCCAGCCGGCATTTAACAGCGCCTTGCATAACGCGCCTGCGGTGGTGGTGTCGCTGCCAACCTTTTGGGTGGGACTGGTGCTGCTGCAACTGTTTTCGTTCCAGCTGCACTGGCTCCCAGCCATGGGTGAACACGGCTTCGCCAGCCTGGTGCTGCCGGCGGTCACCCTGGCCCTGCCCTGTGCCGCGATGATCGCTCAGGTGCTGGGCCGCTCGATTGCCAACGTCAGCCAGCAACCCTTCGTCCAGGCTTTGCGCAGCAAGGGCGTCGGCCCCTGGCGCTTGCTGTGCGGACACATCCTGCACAACGCAGCGATTCCGCTGTTGAGCCTGGCCGGCACGCTGCTGGGCAATCTGCTGGCCGGCGCAGTGGTGACTGAAACGGTGTTCTCCCGAGATGGCGTCGGCCGCCTGGCCCAGGCCGCTGTCGCCAGTCAGGACATCGCTGTGGTTCAGGGCGTGGTGTTGCTGGCCGCAGCCTTGTATGTGCTGACCAACCTGGCCACTGACCTGATCTACCCGTTGCTCGACCCCCGCATCCGTCAAGGGAGCCGCCCATGATCTTGCAACCTTCCTACACCCTTACGCGTACGGTGCGTTGGCCGGGCCTTGCCGTGGTGCTGAGCATCGGCCTGTTTATCGTGGTACTGGGCTGGGCCTTCTGCCCTGGCCTGTTCACCCGCGTCGACCCGCTGCTGGCCGACCCTACCCAAACCCTGCAAGCCCCTTCCGCCCTCCACTGGTTCGGCACCGACCACCTGGGCCGTGACCTTTATGCCCGCTGTGTCTATGGCGCGGCGTTGTCGCTGCAAGCCACCAGCATCGCCGTGCTGATCGCCCTGGTGCTCGGCAGCCTGCTGGGTGGCATCGCCGGCTGGTTCGGTGGCATTGCCGACCGGATTCTGGCGGTACTGGTGGAAGTGCTGATGGCGATTCCGGCATTACTGCTGGCGATGGCGATCGTCACCGCACTGGGCTTCGGCACCTTGGAAATCGCCCTTGCGGTAGGCCTGTCATCGGTAGCGATGTTCGCACGCCTGGCCCGGGGCGAAGTGTTGCGCTGGCGCAGCCGTACGTTCGTGGAGGCGGCGCAAGTGGCCGGTGTCGGCCCCTGGAGCAACCTCTGCCGCCATGTGCTGCCGCATGCCGCCGGCCCCCTGCTGGCGCTGGCTGCCCTGGAATTCGCCAGCGCCGTGCTGGCGGTGTCGGCATTGAGTTTCCTCGGCTTTGGCGCACCACCACCGCAACCGGAATGGGGCCTGCTGATCGCCGAGGGCCGTAATTACCTGGTGGTGGCCTGGTGGTACACCACCCTGCCAGGGCTGGTAGTGGCCGCCGTGGTGCTTGCCACCCAACAACTGGCCCGTGGCCTGCAACGTATTCAGGGAGATGCGTGATGGATACACCCTTGGTTCGAATTCGCCAATTTGGTGTCGAGTACCCCGGTAGCACGCAGGCGGCAGTGGAGGGTTTGGACCTGGACATCGCGCCAGGTGAGATCGTTTGCCTCGTGGGTGAGTCCGGCTCTGGCAAGTCCACTACCGCAGCAGCGCTGGCTGGCCTGTTGCCGCCAACTGCGCGACAAAAGGGACAGTTGTGGCTGCAGGGCCAGGCGCTGGATCAGCTCGATGAAAGGGGTTGGCGCGAGCGACGTGGCCGGCTGGTTGGCTTCGTGCCGCAAGACCCGGGAACCTCGCTGGACCCGGTAAAAACCATCGGTGCCCAGGTGATCGAGGCCATGACCGTGCACGGCGTGGCCCGCAACGAAGCCCGCGTGCGTGCACTGGTACTGCTGAGCCAAGTCGGCTTGAAGACGCCTGAACAGTTGCTGGAGCGCTACCCCCATCAATTGTCCGGTGGCATGTGCCAACGGGTGCTGATCGCCATCGCCATGGCCAACGACCCACCCTTGCTGATCGCCGATGAGCCCACCAGCGCGCTGGATGTCAGTGTCCAGCGGCAGATTCTCGACCGTTTGCAGGCTCTGGTGCGCGAACGAGGCAGTAGCCTGTTGCTGATCACCCACGACCTGGCCGTGGCACTGGACCGCGCCGACCGCATTCTGGTGATGCGCCATGGTCGCTTGCTGGAAAGCGGTACGCCCGGCCAGCTATGGCATGCACCTAGCCATCCCTATACCCGCCAATTACTGCAGGCTTCGCCACTGGCGCGTCTGCAGCAACGGCGAAGCCGCACGGCCAGGGCAGATAACGATGTATTGCTGGAAGTCAGCGGCCTGCAGAGACGCTTCAGCCCACTGGGGCCGGCAGCGGTGGACGCTGTCAGCTTCAGCCTGCCCCGTGGCAGCACCACCAGCCTGGTGGGCGAGTCCGGTTCGGGCAAATCGACTACCGCTCGCATCATCCTGGCACTTGAGCAGGCCAGCACTGGAAGCGTGGTGTTCAACGGCCAGCAGATCCTTGGCGCTGGGCGCAAGCAGCTGCACGCCTACCGGCGCCGGGTCCAACTGGTGTATCAGAACCCCTGGGCTGCGCTGGACCCACGGCACAGCCTGCTGGAGATCATCAGTGAACCCCTGCGCGCCTTTGCCATAGGCCATCGGCGTGAGCACCACCAGCGAGTGCTGACGCTGCTGGAACGGGTTGGCCTACCCGCTGAGTTGCTGAACCGACGCCCAGGACAATTGTCAGGAGGCCAACGGCAGCGGGTGGCCATCGCCCGTGCCCTGGCCGCCGAGCCAGAACTGCTGGTGCTGGACGAACCCTTATCGGCACTGGATGCCCCGGTTCAAGCCCAGGTGTTGGACCTGCTGCAAACCCTGCAGCGGGAACTGGGCCTGACCTACCTGTTCATCTCCCACGACCTTGCCACGGTCCGTGGCATCAGCGACCAGGTGCTGGTGATGAGCCAAGGTCGGCTGGTTGACCAAGGGCCTACCGAGCAAGTGTTCGAACGGCCTGCCAGTGATTACACCCGGCGGTTGCTGGAGGACATGCCTGGGTTGTCCGCCACCCTGGGTGACTTGCCGCTGCAGGTGGCGACCGCCTGAGTCGCTGCCCCCCCACGGGCTAGCGGGCCGCGTGCTCAGCGCGTGGGGCTTCCCAGCCACCACCCAGCGCCTTGTACAGGTTCACCTGGTTGATTTCGCGTGCCAGTTCCAGGTCCAGCCATTGTTGTTGGGCCCCGAACAGCGAGCGCTGCGCATCCATGGTCGAGAAGTAGCTGTCCAGCCCTGCCTCGAAACGTAACCGAGACTGAACATATGCCTGTTGGTAGTCCTCCACCAGGCGGTTTTGTGCAGCTACCTGGGCAAGCATCTCCTGCCGGGCGTTCAGCGCATTGGCCGCCTCGCGAAAGGCATTCAGCACAGTTTGCTCGTACGCAGCGGCGCGCTGGTCGTAGCGGGCCCAGCTGGCGTCCACACCGGCCTTGCGTTGCCCGCCGTCGAGCAAGGTCAATGAACCGAGCGCGGCGAGGGTCCAGTACTCGGCAGGCCCCGTCAGCAGCCTGGAAAAGTCGCCGCTCAGGCTGCCCAATGCGCCGGTCAGGGAAAAACTGGGGAAATAGGCTGCGCGGGCGCTGCCAATTTCCGCGTTGGCGGCGCGCAACTGGGCCTGCGCAGCGATGATGTCTGGCCTGCGTGCAAGCAGGTCCGAAGGGAGGCCGGCCGGTACGTCAGCAGTGGCCATGCGTTCGCCCAGTCTGTCGTCCGGCAGCAGCTCCGGTGGCACGGGTTCCCCCACCAGAACCCGCAAGGCGTTGAGGTCCTGGGCGACCAACATGCGATAGGTCGTCACCTGAACCGCTGCGGTGTTGGTGATGGCATCGGCCTGGTGCACATCGATGCGGGCGGTGGAGCCCAGGTTGTAACTGGAACGCAGCAACTGGCTGTAACGTTGCTGAGACTCGAAGGTGGACTGCGCCAGTTTGAGCTGGCTCTGGTTGGCCTTGAGCGTCAACCAGGTCGCCGCCAGTTCACCGATCAACGCCAGGCGCGCAGTCTGATAGTCCGCCTGGCTGGCCTCGAACCTGGCCCCCGCCGCGTGTTGCTGGCTACGTACGCGGCCAAAGAAGTCCAGCTCGTAGGCGGTGATGCCCACGGTTGTCTGGAAGGTGTTGGCGGTACTTCCGGCGCTGGAGCCACCGCCTGGCGTTTGCTCGAGCGCCGGGATCTTGCTGCGCCCCGAGTAGGTGTCCAGGCCAAGGCTGGGGAAGCGTGCGGCGCTGGCTCCTTGGTAGGTAGCCCTGGCTTCGGCAACACTGGCTGCGACCTGCTGCAGGTCGCGGTTGTTGACCAGTGCGCGTTCTATCAGCTGGCGCAGGCGGGCATCGCTGATGAACTGGCGCCAATCCTGGGTGAATGCTGCATGCGCAGTTCCATCCACCTTGCCGGCAGTGTCAGGCCAAGCTTGGTCGATTGGTGATTCCGGTGTTTGATAGGTCGGCTCCAGCGAACAACCAGCCAAGGGCAACAGCGCCGCGAGCACAATGCCTTGCAGGTGAGCTTTCATGGGCGGTTTCCTAAACGATACGGGTGATCAGCGCACGCAACTGAGCGAACAACCCGCCCAAACCGCCAGACGCCTGCATCGCCTCCGGCAACGAGGCTCGCCGCAGCGTCGGCAATGCGCGAAGCCCCTGCTGCTCCTGAAGCCGGCGTGACCAGCGAGGCAGTTGCACCTCCAGTCGCCCTTCCCCCAACAATGCCCGGCGCAGCAGGCTGCCGAATGCGACACCCGGTTGGGCGATACTGGCAACGTTGGCGTTGGCATCGCTGAACAGCCGGCCCACCAGGGCCTGACGCCGAGCCTCGTCCAGTTCGACGAAGCGCAGCCCCATGCGTGCGCTCAGGTCGTGGCGTACCACTTCGACCCCCAGCCAGCCAACCCTGTCGACCCACACCTGGCCTCGTGCACCGCATCGCACAGTGTCTGCCTGGGCAGTGTCAAAGGCGACGCCGCTGACGGATATATCCACCAGGCGCCCTTTCAGTGCGCGCGACCCCAGCCGCAATTCGGTAGACCGGTCGAATGGGAAGCGTTCTTCGCCATGCAGGCGTGGGCGGTCGACACAGGCCACCAGCGTGGCCAGGTTGTAGAGCAGCACCAGCACCGTCCAGCACAGGTTGAACACCATATTGCCGTCGAAGGTGTGGGCGTTGACGATGGCAGTGATCGCGCCGATCTGTGCCAGCGCGCTCAGGATGAGGAAAAAGCCGAACAGCTTCCAGTGCACCATGGCCTTGGAGCGGTCCAGCCCCTTGGCGGTCACCTTGAACGGCCGCCCGAACGGGCGAATGGCGGCGCTGATCAGCGTGGCGGTGATGGCCAGAGCACAGACGATCTGCGTGACTTCAGTGAATATAGGCAGCGAACGCCGCTCGGTGACCCAGGTGCTGTACCCCCAATAGGCAATCAGTGCTGGCATGCCGTACGCCAGGAACGCGGCGGGCGTGGCATAGAAACCGGCGATACCGAAGTACCAATACAGCACGGGCGACACCAGCATCATCAGGATGAAGGGCTTGGAACACCAGTGCAGCAGGCCGTGAATGTAGTGCAACCGGTCGTTGAGGCGGTAGCCACGCCCGAACAGCGGCCCTTCCTTGAGCAACGCCACCTGGATGGTCCCCAGACACCAGCGACCGCGCTGGTTGATATATTCGGTCAGGCCTTCGGCGGAAAGCCCGATGGACAGGCGCTCGTTCAGCCAGCGGGTCACATAGCCTTTCTGCAGCAGACGATAGGTGGTGTAGATGTCTTCGCACACCGAACCGGTCGGGAAGCCGCCGATGCTCTCGATCGCATCGCGTCGTACCACGAACGAGGTACCGACACAAAAGGCCGCATCCCAGGCGTCCTTGGCCGGCTGGAACACATCGAAGAACACCCGCTGTTCGTCTACCCAGCAGGTCGCCGAACCCAGGTTGTGCTGGATGGGGTCGGGGTTGTAATAAAACTGCGGTGTCTGCACCAGGCCCACTTTCGGGTCTTCGAACAAGCCCAGGGTGCGCATCAGAATTGGCCGCTGCGGCGCGAAATCGGCGTCCAGCACCAGGATGTACGGCGCATTGCTGCTGGCTGCGGACTGGCGCAAGCCGTTGTTGAGGTTGCCGGCCTTGGCGTGCAGGTTGTCGTCGCGCCGGGCGTATTGCACGCCCATTCGCGCGCAGTAGTCGCGCAGCCAGTCCCGGCGGGTGTCGTCCAGCACCCAGACAGTGAAGTTGGGGTAGTCCATGGCTTGCGCTGCAATGATGGTTTTTTCCAGTACCTCGAGGCCTTCGTTGTACGTGCAGATGAACACGTCCACCGCCGGTGCCTGGCGGCCCATGGCGCGCAGGCGCTTTTCACCGGCATCGGCGGCAAGACGGTGATCGCTGCGGCGCAGCATGACCACGATGGAAAACAGCGTGTAGCCGATACCTAGCAGCTCGAAGAACAGGAACGCGTAGGCCCAGAGGGCGACGAAGCCGGTGTGGCTTTCGGGCAAAGTGTCGTTGATGCGCCAGATCACGTAATTCACCAGCAATGCGGCGGTCAATGCACCGAACAGCAGCCGTGCCCCCCATTGGTTGCGGTGTGTGAGGTAGCTCAGCAGCACGACGATGGCGAGGGTCCAGAGGTTGATCTGCAGCAATTGTGTTGCGTCCAGTGCTTGCATGTCAGTTCGCCTTGTATTCGCCAGTAAAAGGGTTGATGCCAGTGGCCGCGATGGCCGCCCAGGCGGTCGCGCCCAGGTGCGGCAGGTGGTAGTACAGGAAGTCATCGCTGGTGGCGTCGGGGCCTATGCTCAGGCCGGTGTTGATGCTGCCCTGGGGGGTCGCGTACAACCACCCATCGCGGGCCTGTTGTGCCAGCAGCACGCCCCACAAGCGCTGTGCCAATGCGGGTTGGCCCTGCAGCTGTGCTACCGCGGCAACCTGCGCGGTGCCCTCGGTCCAGAGGCCGTCAGGTTGCTGCTTGAAACCGTAACCCTCGGCGTAACCGTGGGAACTTTCGACAAAGGCCAAGACGCGCTGCCAGTCCGCAGGAGGATCAGTCAGGGCGATAAGTGGCCAGATCTGAGCATCCAACCCCGACTTTTCTCGCTGCGGGGTCCGGCCATCGGGCAAGGTGCCGATCCAGAAACGCCCCTGTTCCTTGTCCCAATGGGCCTCGACGAAGCCACGGGCGATCTGCGCCTGCTCGTTGGCCATCGGGTCGTCGTGCAAGCGCGCCAGCGCTCGCCAGGCGGCGGCCAGGTCGACATTGTGCTCAGTGGATTTCCAGCCTTGCGCTTGGGCTGAGGGTGGGAAGCCATAGAACCCACCGGTAAAACCGGCCGGCGACTGGGCATCGAAGGTCGCCAGGCGGGTCCAATCGAGAACCCGTCGGGCGGCGTCCAGGTAGCGCACTTGCTGGCTTTGCCGGTATGCCTCCAGCAACGCCAGCGCTGCCCAGGCCTGATTGCCGGTGGCACTGCCCACCTGATAGGCATCCTGACTCCATGCTCCCCGCGCTTGGTTCCAATAGCCCGGCAAGGCCACGCTGCCACCTTTCACGGGGCCAGCGGCATAGGCGTTGCGCACGCGTCCATCGGTGTAGTCAGGGTCGCGCGCCGTGGCGAAAGCCAGTGCATCGGCGACTTGTTGTGCGGCACCGGATTTGCCGCAGGCGTACAACGCAATGCTCGCCAGCGCGTTGTCGTAGGTGAAGGCCACTTCGCGCAGCGCCTGAGGCACTTCGGCTTGGCCATTCCACTGCGGGTAACTGGGCAACAGCACGGCCCCGCTGCCCTGCGCCGCCACAGCTTGGCCGAGGGCGGCACAGGTCATGTGCACCAGGCGCGCGCGGCTGCCATCGGCAAGGGCCGCTCCCGAGTTGGCCATAGCCATCAGCAGCACAAGCAAAGCCCGGGCGCTCATCGCGATACCGTGGCAGTGACCCAGTTGCCAGGGTTGCAGGTCAGCACCCGCTGATTGGGCGGAAGGTTGTTATCGAAAGTGCCAACCACATACACCGAGTTCTGCTCGGCATACGGGAACGGCACGCTGTAACTGCTGGTCTGGATGTCGGTCGGGCTGGACAGCAGCTGCACGACCCTGGCCTTGAGCGGGTGGTCCAGCCCGCGAATCGAAACCTGCAATTCGCTATCCCGGTCGATACGGCTGGCCATGCGTTCCGGGAACACGGCAATGACGTAACTCTGGTTGCAGTTGGTCGCCCTGAGCAGCGTGGCCCCAGCGCGGACCTGGGTGCCCTGTGGCGCCACCAACTCTTGTACCGTGCCCGAGGAATACGCCACGACGCTGTAGGCCGCCATCATGCTGACCCGTTTCTGCTCGGTGTCTATCAGTTGGTCGAGGTGGGCCAGCTCTTCTTCCAGGGTCGTGCGGTTTCGCTCCAGGTTGTCGAGGCTCAGCTTCAGGGTGGTCATCTGCGACCTGAGGTCGAACATGCGCAACTGCTCCGGGTCCAGGTACACCTCGTCCTTGGCCGCAGACAAGTCGCCGTCGTTGATATGCAGGCGTGAGCGAATGGACTCGGCATCGGCCCGCAAGGACGCCAGTTGAGCTTTGGAACTGGCGACGATGGCCTGACTCACAGCCCCTTGGCGGAACAGTTCAAGGTTGCGCGCTACCGTTTCCTCGGCATCGGCCAGCCGTGCGCCGGCCGCACTGTTCTCGGCACGCAGCGCCTTCTGTGCGTGGCGCTTTCGGGTTTCATAAGCGCTTTCGTACTGTTGGCTGGTGATTTCCAGTGCGTTGTAGAACTTGCGATCGTGTTCCGCCTGGCTGGCCATCGCGGCCAGTTGTTGCTGTAGCGTCAAGCGCCGGGTTTGCAGGCCAAGCAGGGTTTCCTGGTCGGCCCGAGGGTTTTCGATGGTGGCGATGTCCTGGCCGGTCTTGAAGGTGGTGCCCGGCTGGATGCTCAGTGTGCGCACCACACCGTCGATGGGCGTGGTCAGCAGAATCACCGGTGCGTTGAGGATGGCCCGGGTTGCCGATGAAGACATCATCGGCATGAACAAGGTGGAAAACAGCAGCCAGGCGATAAACGCCACGACCCCATAGCCTGCCAGGCGCGGCAAGAGAGAAAGCGAAAGACGGTTGAATTGCACGTTTGCACCTCCGGGTCACTCAATGAAGAAAACCGGTAGGCAGGTGCTAAAGACTTTCAATTGCCACGCGAACACACCGCGTAACGTGCACGGGGCAAGGAGGTGTATTGGAACATTAGAGTTATTGGTCTTGGCGCAACGGGTGACGCGCAGGCCGGCGGCAGGCCGGTGTTCTGGAACGTGTGCCACACAGGGGCAGCGGCTCACGGGTCTTGAGGCTATGACTAAAGATATAGTCTGTCAAATGACCAAGTGCGCCGATAATCAGGCGCCCGATAATTGACTGATTTGATCGAACAGGGCGACTGCTTAAACTTATGTTTTTGCTTGGTTATTATTTTTCAAGCCGATGATTTAATTATTTGAAAGCCAACAAACTTAGCTAAACAATATATAGAACTGCAGCCTGCCATAACATATGCAGCGCTTTGCAAATCGAGCGCCGCCCGCGCGGCGCATCGCGAGCAAGGCTCGCTCCTACGTTTGTTTCGGGCCAGTTATGCCTGTGGGATTTGCGCGCGAACGTTTTGGCGTACGACTCGATATCGCGTCGTATAAACAAGGCGGTCGCGCGCGGATGTCACAGACGTTACTGGCCGTAAACAAACGTAGGAGCGAGCCTTGCTCGCGATGCGCCGCGCGGGCGGCGCTGGATATACGCATCACCTCAAAACCCAAGACGGGCACAAAAGGGCATCCTTGCCCTTCCCTTCCTATCGATTTACTCGATCAACCCGCCAGGATAAAGTCCGCAACCGTGACGGTTGTCGCATCGCCCACACCCACCAGGCGAATCGAGTCACCACCCAGGCTAACCAACGTATCGGCGCCAACATCGGCGATAGCGACGCTGCCAGCAAAAGTCGCCACCGTGACGTTGAACGCAGAGATATCCAGCCGATCCTGGCCACCCGCTGGCGCGGCATCGAAGTTGATCACCTGATCGGCTCCGAAGCCTGCTGCGAACTGGAAGATATCGTTGCCGTCGGTGGCCACCAACGTATCGTTGCCGGCCCCGCCACTGACGATATCGTTACCCGCCGCGCCGTTGATGAAGTCGTTGCCAGCGCCACCCTGCAAGGTGTCGTTGCCGACGCCCCCGAACAAGGTGTCGCTGCCATCGCCACCCACCAACAGGTCATTGCCGATGTCGCCATCCAGGCTGTCATTGCCCAGCCCACCCTGCAGCGTGTCGTTGGCTGCTCCGCCATTCAGCGAGTCGTTGCTATCACCCCCATCGAGGGTGTCATCACCACCGCCGCCGCTCAGCGTATCGGTGCCCAGGCCGCCGAACAGCTGGTCGTTACCGCCGTCGCCATTGAGCGTGTCGTTGCCGGCGTTGCCGGTGACGATGTCGTTGCCGCCGTCACCGCTGAGCGTGTCGTTGCCGGCACCGCCAGTGATGATGTTGGCCAGACCGTTACCAATGGCGGTGAAGTTGCCCACCCCGGTGTAGGTCAGGTTCTCGACGTTGGCAGCCAAGGTGTAGCTGGCCAGCGAGGTCAGTACGGTGTCCGTACCGGCATTGGTGCCCTCGACCACCACGTCTCCGGCATCGACCACATAGGTATCGTTGCCCGCGCCACCAATCATCTGGTCGGCACCGGCACCACCGTTCAATGTGTCGTTGCCGGCCCCCCCCCTCAGGATGTTGGCCTGCGTGTTGCCAATGCCGGTGAAGTTGCCTGTGCCAGTGAAGGTCAGGTTCTCGACGTTGGCACCCAGCGTGTAGCTCGCCAGGGTGGTCTGCACCAGGTCGGTACCGCCACCTGCTGCTTCGGTGACCACGTCACCGACGTTGTCGACCACGAAGGTGTCATCGCCGGCACCGCCGTTCATGGTGTCCGCACCCAGCCCACCATTTAGGGTGTCGTTACCGTCCTCGCCATTGAGCACGTCGTTTTCGCTGCCGCCATTGAGGATGTCGTTGCCGAGGCCACCGAACAGCTGGTCCATGCCGCCCAGGCCATTGAGCGTGTCGTTGCCGGCCAGGCCCGACAGCACATCGTTGAAGGCGCTGCCGTTGAGGGTGTTGGCTTGCGCATTGCCGACCAGCACTACACCTGGTGGGACGAATACGGCAGCGGTAGCCGCCGAGGTCACCGTCTCAGCCGTGCCGAAACCGTCGGTGTAGCGCACGATCACCCGCAACTGCTGGTTACCCTGCGGGAAACCTGGCGTGAAGGTGGCTGCGGTAGCACCGGCAATATCGGTGAAGTTGCCGCCGGTACCTTGCTGCCATTGGAAGCTGAAGGTTCCCAGCCCGTCGACATCGGCAATCGTCGTGGTGTTGGCGGTCAGTACCTGGCCCAGGTCAGGGCTGGTATCACTGATCACCACGCCGCCGGTAGGTGCATCGTTGACGTTGGCCACCGGGTCGAGAATGTCGGATGCAACGCTTTCGGCAACGCCGAAGTCATCCACGTAACTGACCACCACCCGCATGAACCGCCCCACCTGGGCCTGCCCAAGGGTAAAGGTGCTGTTCACCGCCCCCGGAATATCCACCCAGCCCACACCGATGTTCGACTGCCACTGGAAGGTGAACTGCGGGTTGCTCAGGCCATCGACATCGACGATGGTCGCCGGGTTGGCGGTCAGCACCTGGTTCTGGATCGACAACCCGGTCACGGTCGGCAGTGCGCTGGCGGTGCTGTTGGGTGACGAGTCGACGATCTCCAGGGTGCCCTTGGCGTCCTGATACACCGCCCGCACGCGGATGTTCAGCCCCGCGACGTCGTCGGTCACCCGGTACGTGGCGCCCATGGCCTGGGTGATTTCGCCGGCGGCATCGAAGGTGATGTCTTCGAAGACACCCGTGCCAGGAATGGTCTCGACCTGCCAGTAGTACGCCACCGGCCCGGTCACCGCCCCGTTGGGGTTGGCCGCACTGGTGTTGTCGGCGTCATGCACCGCGCGGTCGGTGACGCGCAGCAACTGGCCAGAAACCGGGGTATCGTCGCGCAGCCCGCTGGCAGCATCGAGGATCGCCAGGTGGCCCGTAGGCCCATTGTTCACTGCCGTGCCCACGCCCGAGGCCAGTGCACGGTCGGCAAACTGCAGGCGTTCGATGCCGGTCAGGTGATCGACGCCGTCACGCCCCGTCACCAAGTCGGTGACCGTGATCGAGTTGCCATCGACGACAACGGTGTAGTCCGTCGAAATACCCGAGAACAACGCGGTGTCGTAGCGATCGTCGCCGCTGAGAATCTCGCGCACGATCACCAGCTGGCCTGGGTTGTACTTGCCGCTGAGCATCAGCGGTACCATCGGTTCCATGCTGTCGAACGAGGCGATTTCCGGGCCTGTGCCATCGACGTTGGCGCGCACGCTGATACGCACGTTGAGCCACTTGTCGCCGTCAATGATGTCGTCCCCGCCTCGCCCTTCGATCAGGTCGCTGCCACTGCCACCGAGAATGATGTTGCCGCCGTCGTAGAACGTCGCTCCGGCAGCCAGCAAACTGGACAGGCCGTTGATCAGGCTGATGTTGGTCAGCACGCTGCCGTTGGCGCCATTGGTGGGCAAGGACGTGGCGTCTTCGTTGTCGCCGCGCAGGAAGTCACCGTGGGCCGACCCCGAAAGGCCTTCCATGATGTCGAAGCGGGCCAGTGCCGAGGCACCGGAGCCCGGCTGCACCGGCACACCGAAGAAGCGGTCGCTCATGTCGATGGTCACGCCCTGGGTGAGGTTCTTGAACGTCGCCCAGTCGTAGCCCGAGCCGCCGATATAGCGGTCGCCCATGCCCAGGCTGCCGACCATGATGTCGTCGCCGCCTTCACCGTTGAACTTGTCGTTCTCGTTGCCGCCAATGAACACATCGTTGCCGATGACCGGGTCGTTGCCCAGTGGGTCGAAGTTGTCGCCAGGCGCACCGTCCGAGGTGCCCTTCTCGATCCAGTCGTCGCCTTCGTTGCCCATGTCCTGTTCGTTGGCCTTGCTGCCCAGGATGAAGTCGTTGCCCTGGCCGCCAATGGCTTCGGAGGCATCCTCACCGGTGACGATGAAGTCATTGCCGAAGCCGCCGATGATCAGGTTGACGCCGTTGCCGCCGTGCAACACGTCGTTGCCGTCACCCCCCTGGAGGTTATCGTCGCCGCCCAGGTCGGTGATGATGTCATCGCCGGCGCCACCACGCAGTTGGTCGTTGCCGTTGCCACCTTCCAGGCGGTCGTTGCCAGCATCGCCCCAGACCGTGTCGTCACCGCCACCGGCCACCAGGATGTCAGCGCTGTTGGTACCTCCCAGCACGATGTGCTCTTCACCCGAGTAGCGGATGTAGTTGGTGTCTGCGCCTGCCGTGAGCGGGTTGTCGCGGAACACCACCTGCTGGCCATGATCGCCAAGCGGGTCGTCGTTGCCGAGGCCGTCGTTGTACTGCTTGGTCTTGTCGCGCTCCAGGTAGAACGCCACATCCGAGAACACCAGCCCTGGCAAGTGGGTAGCCGAGGTGTTGGCCATGATCAGCTTGGCGAACGAGTTGCTTTCCAGCTCGGCGTTCATCGACAGGCCGGCGGTGCGCTCCAGGTAATAGAAGCGGTCACCGTCCTGCAGTTTCTCCATCTGGTTCTCGAACACGAAGTTGAAGGTCGAGCCGAGCATGCCGCCGAACGGGGTCTTCTCTTCGGCCAGGCCGCCGATCCAGAGGTCGATGGCATCGACCCCGGTCACGGTCACGCCCTTGAGGTCGTCGACTGTGTTCATCAGGCCGTCTTTGCCGGCCAAGGTGATATTGGCCCATTTACCCGTGCTGTTGAGGAAGTCCAGCCGGTCGCCGGGCGCGTCCGTGCCACCGAAGACCAGCGCCAATGCTGCGGCGCGCTTGCCTTCCAGCGTTGTGGCGGCGGTGATCGTTTCATGGGTGCCATAGGCAGCAATGAAGTTGATCAGCGACTCCGGATGCTTCAAGTGTTGCACCAGGTCGACCCAGCTGGTGTAAGGCTTCAGTTGGGTATCGCCGGTCTGGCCATAGATGTCGCGGCGGATGGCATTGAGCGACGGAATCCCGACATCGCGGCCCCGGGCGATGTTGATCGCCGGCAGGTCGAGCGGCAGCCCGAGCAGGTTGTTGCGCAGCGCCTCGGTGACGAATTCGTCGATCTCGTTACCGGCCTGGCGCGTCACCCCACGCACGATCGCACTGGTGGCGTCCTCTGGCGTCACGCCACTGGCGGCGTACGCCAACGGGTTGAGGAAGGCCGCGATCAAGCCCAGCTGCTGGTCGGGGTTCAGGCTGCTTGGGTCCTGTACCACGTTGAAGTCGACGTCGAAGCGGTCGACGGTCTCGGTCAGCATCGAGTGGCCGAACCGGTACACGGTATGGGCGAACTCGGCGACGATCGAGGCATCGAGGTCAACGTCATAGACCTGGGTCGGTGCGAAGAACAGGTCGACCCGTGGCTGGACCGTGCGGGCGAACTCTTCGAACACCAAGTGCTGGTACTGCATCTCGGTGCCGAACTTCGCGGCCTGGAACAGGCGCTCGCCATTCCACACCAGGGCATCGATCTCGGCCTGGTTGGCAGGCAAGGCGTCCAGCGGGTCGAGCAGCCATTCGTTGATGAACGCCAGGTCGCCCGAATCGAGCACGGTGTCCTTGGTCTGCGCCACCAGGCGATTGTGCTCGGCGTGGAAGATGGCATGCACCGCAGTCAGGCCGATGTTCTCGTTGACCCGGCCGTCACCAGCAATGTAGTGCGCATCGAGCAGTTCGTTGTCGTAGGCGGTATTGGCCCCGGTGAACGGGTTCACCGGCACGGCATTGCCGGCCACGTTGTCGCCGTCCGGCGCCAGCACGCCACCCACCATCACTGGTACGGCGTTGTGGGCGATGTCAGCGAGGAACTGGTGCCCGGTGCGTACGGCGTTGGTCAGGTCGATGGGCGCCAGCGGGTTGCCTTCGACCAGCACGTCATCCGCTGTGCCGCCAAGGCCATCAACGCCCTTCATCACCACCATCGGGTAGCCATGCGGCCCCTTGATGAAGTTGCCATAGGCGTCGGTCGCCAGCAGCGGGACGTTGTCGACGTCGGCATCGGTGAGGTGGATGCCCAGAATGTCGTTGGCCTGCGCCTTGACCACTTTCCAGGTCGCCATGCCGCCAATTTCGCTGTCATCGCCCGTGCCGTACTTGCCATCGGTGCCCAGGTCGCGGTTGGTGATCAGCCGGCCAGTGGCGACGGGGCCGTTATCGGTCATCTGGTACCCGCGCAGGAACACCTGGTGCGACGGGTGCGAGCTGTAGGTCTGGTTCTGGTCCACGAACGGCGTGGTGGTGTTGGTGTGTTCATGGATATCGTCGGCGGTGCCAAGCTTGCCGTCGGGGCCCGGCAGGTTGGTCGCGCGGGTCAGCACCATGAAGTTGGAGTGGCCGCCCGGCACATACAGCGGGTCATCCGGTTGCAGCGGAATGAACACGGTGCCCGAGCCGCCTTTGGTGACCAAGTCCAGGCCATGGTCGAAGAACTGCCCGAAGAAGGTCATCCAGGCGTTGAACGGCGCGGACAAACCGGCATCGGCCGTGGTGTTCTCGAACAGGTACACGTCATGGTCGTCGCCTGTGCCGAACTGGCCGTCCATGCCAGGGCTGGCGACGATGCGCACGCCATCCTTGAGCACGTCGTCGCTTCCCTGCGCGCCATAGTCGAGCTTGCCGTTCTCGCCTGGGTCGTAGGCCGTGGCATAGGCCGCCGGGTTGTTCGAGGTCTGGTCGACGATCAGGTTGCTGATGGTGCGTGGCTGAGAGTCGAACACGTTGCCGCTGGTCTGTTGGTAGGACGTGGTGGGTCCGGCCGGCGAGTTGGGGCCGAAGAAGCCGGCAGGCGCACTTTCGGCCTGGTTGAACACCGGGTCGCTCAGACGCGGGAACACGTTATCGGCGGAACCGAACTGGGTGTTGTTGATGCCGTTGAGGTTCATCAGGTTGTTGTTCGACCCATCCACCGCCCGCAGGCCAAGGGGCGCGCGAATGTTGGGGATCAGCGAGAGGATGTCCTGCCCGTGAGCGTCAGCCTCGGCAATCTTGATCTGGTCGAGGATGAAGTTCAGGTCGGACCGCACCATGTGCAGCCCCTCGCCGCCTTCGGTGGCATCGACGACCGGGGTTTGCACGGTCGGCACGACCGGCGCGCCGGCTTCCACCACCGCCGTGGGCTGGGAGAACAGCACTTCAGTGGTGCCATGGGCATCCTGGTAGATCGCCTTGACCCGCAACGACAGCCCCGCCAGGTCCGGCGACACCTTGAACGCGGTGCCGTCGGCGCTCTGGAACGCCAGGTCGCCGGCCGGCAGCAGGATGATGTCCTGGAACACACCGCTGCCCGGGTCGGCCTCGAACTGCCAGTAGTAGGACACCGAGGTGTTGTTGATCAGCCCCTGCGGGTTGGCAGCGCTGACGTTGTCGCCATCGCGCACGCCGGCCATGCTCACGGTCAGCACATCGCCCACCGTGATTGCGCCGGCATTGCTGTCGCTGATGGCTGGTGCGCCGGTTGGCTGTGCATTCACGCCCTGCACCAGCACACGCTGGCCATCGGCGAACTGCAGGCGTTCGACATGCAGCAAGGTATCGACGCCATCACGCCCGGCCACGGTGTCGGTGACGGTCCACACATCATCGGACACATCCGCCGTGCCACGGTTGTTCTGGGTCACCACGTACTCGGTCTGCAAACCAGAGAACACAGCGGTATCGAACGCCGCGCCGCCGGTCGAAGTGCCGGGCAGGATCTCGCGCACGGCCTTGAGCTGGCCGGGGTTGTAGGTGCGGTCGAGCATGTACGGAATCATGTCGACCATGCTGTCGAAACTGGCGATTTCCGGGCCGGTGTGGTTGACGTCATCGGCCGCGTACACCGCGATGCGCACGTTGATCCACTTGTCGCCGTCGATCAGGTCGTCGCCACCGCGGCCTTCGATCAGGTCGCTGCCATTGCCACCCAGGATGATGTTGCCGGTGGCGAATCCGGTGGTCGGCAAGCCCGCATCGGTGAGGAACTGCCTCAGGCCGCGAATCAGGTCGACATTGGTCAGCGCACTGCCCGTTGCCCCTCCGTGGTTGAGGATGGTGACCGCATCCACATCATCGCCTTTGAGCACATCGGCGAATTTCGAGCCGGACAAGCCTTCGACTTCGGCGAAACGGTCGAGAATCGAGGCCGGCGAGGCCCCGACCGGGTTGAACACGCCGGCGTTCTGGTTTGGCGCGTTGCCATGGGGCTGTGCCAAGGCGGCCAGGCTCAGGTCGACGGTGACGCCGACCTGGTCATTCTTGTAGGTCACCCAGTCGAAACCGGACATGCCGTCCATCTTGTCCTGGGCATCGCTGCCGACGAAGATGTCATCGCCGCCTTCGCCGATCATTTCGTCGAAGCCGCCGCCTCCGACGAAGATATCGTTGCCGATCACCGTGTCATCGAGCAGCGGCGCGAAGTTGTCGCCAGGCGCACCGTCCTGGGTGCCCTTCTCGATCCAGTCGTCACCCTCGTTACCGGTGGGCGGCAAGTTGGTCTTGGCCCCGAGGATGAAGTCGTCGCCCCGACCACCGAAGGTGGTGGAAATGTCTTCGGTGGTAATGATGAAGTCCTGGCCGTCGCCACCCAGAATCAGGTTGCCGGCGGCGAGCATGCTGCCGGCCACGATCACATCGTTACCGGCATTACCCTCCAGGCGGTTGTCGCCGAACGAGTCGGTGATGATGTCATCGCCCGCCCCGCCAAGCACCGCATCGTTACCGGCACCGCCTTCGAGACGGTCATTGCCGCCATCGCCGTACAGGGTGTCGTCGCCTTCACCCGAGATGATGATGTCATCGCCGGCGGTACCACCCAGCACCACATGGTCTTCACCGGTGTACTGCAGGTAATTGGAGTCATCGCCCACGGTGTCAGGGTTGTCGCGAATCACCAGCTTGACGATCTCAACGCCATCGATCATCAGGCCACCGGTTGGGTCGGCCTTGCCGTCCGCGCCAAGCCCTGTGTACTGGTTGTCCTGATTCACTTCCAGGTTGTAGGTCGGTGTCAGGAAAACGGTGTTCGACAGGTGGGTGACGTCGGTGTTCTGCATGATCAACTTGGCGAACGAGTTGTTCTCAAGCTCGGCGCCGAAGTCCATCCCTGCCGTACGTGACAGGTAATAGAAGCGGTCGCCGTTCTGCAGCGCTTCGAGCTGCGTCTCGAAGACAAAGTTGAAGCTCGACCCCAGCATGCCGCCGAACGGCATCTTCTGTTCGGCAAGCCCACCGACCCAGAAATCGATGGCGTCGACGCCCGTGATCGTCACGCCCTGGATGTCATCCGCATTACCGGCAATGCCATCCTTGCCAGCCGTTGTCACGTTGGCCCAGTCATCGGTGCCATTGAGGAAGGCCAGGCGATCTGGCGGCGCGCCTTCGGTGCCGAACACCAGGGCGAACGCCGCAGCGCGTTTGTCGGCCAGCGATGTCGCCGAGGTGATGGTGCTGTGCGTACCGTAGGCGGCGATGAAGTTGACCAGCGACGCGGGGTGCTTGAGGTGGTCGGCAAAGTCCACCCAGCTGATGTAGGCCTTGAGCTGGCTGTCACCGGTCGCGGCATAGAACTCGCGACGCGCCTCGTTCAGGGTGGGGATGCCCGTGTCGCGGCCACGGGCGATGTTCAGCGCGGGCAGGTCAAGCGGCAGCCCGAGCAGGTTGTTGCGCAGCGCTTCGGTGACGAACTCGTCGATTTCGTTGCCGAGCTGGCGGGTCACACCACGGATGATCGCGCCGGCGGCTTCATCGGGGGTGGCGCCACTGCCGGCAAACGCCAGTGGGTTGAGGAACGCCGCGATCAGACCGAGCTGCTGGTCCGGGTTGTTCGGGTCGGTGAGGATCGGGTTGAACTGCGGGTCGAAGCGGTCGACGGTTTCGGTCAGCATCGAGTGGCCGAAGCGGTACACCACGTGGGCGAACTCGGCGAGGATGGCCGGGTTGATCGAGGTGTCATAGCCGTTGGGCGCCAGGAACTCGTCGACCTGAGGCTGGATGGTACGGGCGAACTCCTCGAACACCAGGTGCTGGTACTGCATCTCGGTGCCGAACTTGGCAGCCTGGAACAGACGTTCGCCATCCCACACCAAGGCGGCAATCGCGGCGGGCGTGGTCGGGATTTCGGTCACGTCGTCGGCCAGCCACTCGTTGAGGAATGCCAGGTCATTGGAGGCCAGGATGGTGTCTTTGGTCTGCTGCACCAGACGGTTGTGCTCGGAGTGGAACACATGGTGCACGGCAGTCAGGCCGATGTTTTCGTTCACCCGGCCGTCGCCGGCGATGTAGTGAGCGTCAAGCAGTTCGTCGTCATAGGTCAGGTTGTTGCCAACGTTATCGGTGAGTTGCGCATTGCCGACATCGCTGTCTGCATCGGCCTGCAGCACACCGCCAACCACCACTGGCGCGGCGTTGTGAGCGATGTCGTCGAGGAAACCATGCCCGGTGCTCACGGCGTTGGCCAGGCTGATCGGCGCATCGCGGTTGCCTTCGACCAGTTGCGTGATGTCATCGGCGGTTCCGGCAACACCGTCTGCACCGTTACCGACACGCATCACCACCATCGGCATGCCGTTCGGCCCACGCATGAAGTTGCCGTAAGCGTCGGTCGCCAGCAGCGGCACGCTGTGCACATCGGCGTCGGTCAGGTCGATACCGAGAATGTCGCGGGCCTGGGCCTTGACCACGGCCCAGGTGGCCATGCCGCCGTTTTCCCCACTGCCATCGTCGGCGGTGCCGAACTTGCCGTCGGTGCCCAGGTCGCGGTTGGTGATCAGTCGGCCCGTGGCAACCGGGTCACCGGCCGCGTTGAGCATGTATTCACGCAGGAATACCTGGTGCGACGGGTGCGAGCTGTAGGTCTGGCTCTGGTCCACGAACGGCGATGTGGTGTTGGGCTGGCCGTCGTCAGCGGTGCCCACCACGCCGTCGGCGCCGGCGGTGCGTACTGCGCGTGGCAGCACCATGAAGTTGGTCGGGCTACCCGGCTGGTACAGCGGGTCTCCCGGCTGCAAGGGAATGAACACGATGTCGGTGCTGCTCTTGGTGACCAGGTCCAGGCCGTGGTCGAAGAACTGGCCGAAGAAGGTCATCCACGAGTTGAAGCCGGCGGTCAGACCGGCGTCTGGCGACTGGTTGGGAATGAAGAACACCTGCTTGTCGTCGGCGGTATTGAACACGCCATCCAGTCCGGGACTGGTGACCGACACAGCGCCACCGTTCGCCTCGACCGCAGCCGGGTTGTTGGCGGTCTGGTCGACGATCAGGTTACTGATTACCCGTGGCTGCGAATCCACCACCATGCCTGTCCCGGCGTAGGCCGCACGGTACGACGCATCCAGCAAGCGCAGGAAGGAGTTGTCGGCTGCGCCGTATTCGCTTTGCCCGGCGACCAGGTTGTTATAGCTGCCATCTACCGTGCGCAAGCCGAACGGCACTTGGCTGTTGGGCAGCAGGTCAATGAGGCTGGCGCCTTTGGCGTGGGCTTCGGCGATGAAAATCTGCTTGAGGATGAACTCCAGGTCCGACTTGCTGAAATTGGCCATTTTGGGTGTGCCCTCGATCTATCGGGAGATGGATGCAGGGCGACAGGGTCCCTCCCACGCCCAGTCTGTAACGACTTGCGCAGTTGTGGATGCAGCTTCCTGGGGGCGAGCGCTGGCGCGGGAGTGCCGCTACCCGATGCGCCTAGAGTTCGCGAAATGAATGGCTTGCCAGGCGATCAGCCGCAGCAAGCCCGATTGGCGGGAGGACCGTGGCAGCTGCCCGCAGCGATGCGCTTGCGGGGCAGCCTGTTGTCTCGGCAATGCAACAGGTGGGTGTTCATGGTTGCTCCAGCTGGGCCTTCACCGCGCCTTGTTTTGCCAAAAAGTTGGCAGGCTCCAACGGGCGCCCCGCGATTACACAAGACTAAAGTCGTAGACCTGAGGGTTGTCAATATCACGTCAGCAAAATGGCGCAAGATGATAATGCGTTGCAACTCGCTGTTTTTTAGCGACTTATAGAAAGTCGGAGGCAGCAATAGAGCGAAATGATATTACAGATTGTTTCGACACAACCTACGCTGCTGCTTGTAAAGACCACGCAGCGTTTTCGGAGGTTTAGCCAGTAGAGCGACCCGCCTGCGTGTCAAATAACTGCCACAGACACTGTTGTTCTTGCTGTCCGAGCCGCCGCAACGGCGACCCGTTTTTCGTAGAGGGAGGCTCCACATGCACAAGCAGCCGCGCGCCCGCTCGGAACTCGCCGATGCGCTTTTTCGCCTGCGCCGAAGTTTTTACGCACTGGCAGGCTTCAGTGGTGTGATCAACATCATGATGCTGACGCCCTCGGTGTACATGATGCAGGTGTATGACCGGGCGCTGGTCAGCCGCAACGTCACGACCCTGACCATGCTCACCGTGCTGGTGGTGGGGTTGTTCCTGCTGATGTCCGCACTGGAACTGATTCGCACCCGGGTGTTGATTCGGGTCGGCAACTGCCTGGACATGGAGCTGAACCGGCGTATCTTCAGCGCCGCCTTCGAACGCAACCTGAGCCGCGCCGGCGGCAACCCGGCGCAGGCGCTGCAAGATTTGGCGCAGGTTCGCCAGTTTCTGACCGGCAACGGTCTGTTCGCCTTCTTCGACGCACCCTGGACCCCCATCTACCTGCTGGTGGCCTACCTCATCCACCCGTTGTTGGGCCTGGTGACGCTGATCGGCTCACTGATTCTTATGGGCCTGGCCTACCTCACCGAAAAGGCCACGCAAAAGCCGTTGGCCGAAGCCAATCAGGCCGCGCTGTCCTCTGCCAACTACGCCAACAACAACCTGCGCAACGCCGAGGCCATCGAGGCCATGGGCATGCTCCCGTCAATTGGCAAGCGCTGGTTTCAGGGCCACCTGAAAATTCTGCAGATGCAGACCCTGGCCTCGGACCGCGCCGCCATCATCAGCAGTACCGGACGCTTCGTGCGCATCACCTTGCAGTCGCTGATTCTCGGGACCGGCGCATTGCTGGCCATCGAAGGCAAGATCACCCCCGGGATGATGATTGCCTGCTCGATTCTTACCGGACGCGCACTGGGCCCGGTGGAGCAAGTGATCGCGTCGTGGAAACAGCTACTGGGCTGCCGTTCGGCCTGGGGTCGGCTCACCGAGTTGCTGCATGATTACCCACGCCGGCCGCCCAGCATGTCGCTGCAACGGCCGCTGGGCATGCTGGCCGTGGAGAATGTCTTTGCCGGTGCGCCCGGCACCAACACCACCATCCTGCGCGGGGTCAGTTTCAGCCTTTGCCCTGGCGAGAGCCTTGGCATCATCGGCCCGTCCGCTTCGGGTAAGTCCACCCTCGCCCGCCTGCTGGTCGGTGTTTGGCCCACCCAGGCCGGCAAGGTGCGCCTCGATGGCGCCGATATCTTCACCTGGAACAAGGCCGAACTCGGTCCCTGGCTGGGTTACTTGCCACAGGACGTCGAGTTGTTCGAAGGCAGCATCGCCGAGAACATCGCGCGCTTCGGCGAGGTGGACAGCGAGGCGGTCATTCGCGCCGCCAAGATGACTGGCGTGCACGAAATGATCCTGCGCTTCCCCCAAGGCTACGACACCCGCCTGAGCGCCGATGGCAGCCCGCTTTCCGGTGGCCAGAAGCAGCGCATCGCACTGGCCCGCGCCCTGTACGGCGAACCTAGCCTGATCGTGCTGGATGAACCGAACGCGAGCCTTGACGACGTTGGTGAAAAGGCCCTGGTCGATGCGTTGGCCGAACTCAAGACGAGGGGCGCCACGGTCATCCTGATTTCCCATCGCCCCAACGTACTCGGCGCCATCGACAAGGTGCTGGTGATGCGCGACGGCGGCGTGCAGATGCTCGGCACGCGCGAAGAAGTGTTCACCGCGCTGCGCAAGGCCAGTGTGATTCCTGCCGGCGCGTCGACTCCGTTGGCCTCTGTGAAAGTGCGGGAGTAACCGATCATGGCTACCGAGATGCTTCCCTCCGACAGCCACAGTGTGATCGACCTGGATGCTGCCAAGCCCGCCCGCTGGGGCCTGTGGCTGGTGGTCGCCGGCTTCGGCGGCTTCCTGCTGTGGTCCTGGCTGGCGCCGCTGGATGCCGGTGTCGTGGCTACCGGCACGGTCAAGGTCACCAGCAACCGCAAGGCTGTGCAACACCTCACAGGCGGCACCGTCGAGGCCATTCTTGTACGCGAAGGCGATACCGTGAAGAAAGGCCAGGAGCTGGTGCGCCTCGATGCCTTGCGCGCCGTTGCCGAGCAAGGTGCGGTCAGCGCCCAGTACATCGTCAGCAAAACCGTGGAAAACCGCCTGGAAGCCGAGCGCGACGGCCAGGATACGGTGACCTTCGCCCCCGAACTGCTCAAGCGCTTCGCCGGCGACCCCCGCCTGGTAGCGGCCATGGACCTGCAACAGCACCTGCTCGATACCCGCCGCGCCGGCCTGGCAGGCGAAATCAGCATCCTCGAAGAGAACCTGGCCGCCTCGGCGGTACAGCTCAAGGGCCTGCAGCAGGTGTACGGTGCCCGAGCTTCGCAGATCAACTTCCTCAACCAGGAACTGCAAGGTACCCGCACACTGGCCGCAGAAGGCTACGTGCCGCGCAACCGTCTGCTGGAACTGGAGCGCAGCAATGCCGACCTCTCCGCCGGGCAGGCCGAGAACCTCAACAACATCGCCCGCGCCCGCAGCCAGACCACGGAGATCAAGCTGCGCATCCTTCAGCGCCAACACGATTACCTCAAGGAGGTCGAGTCGCAGCTGACCGACACCGAAAAGGAAAACACCACCCTGGCCGACCGGTTGCGCGCGCTGGACTACGAAGTGACCCACACAGTAATCCGCTCGCCAATCGACGGCATGGTCCAGGCCCTGAGCATCGCCACCATCGGCGGTATCATCCAGCCAGGTTCCAGGATCATGGAGATCGTGCCGCTGGGTGAACCGCTGCAGGTCGATGCGATGATCCCCGTGCAGGCCATCGACAAGATGGTCCCGGGCCTGGATGTGGACATCACCTTCCCGGCCTTCAACCACGCGCAAACGCCCAGCATTCCTGGCCGCGTCAAAACCATTTCCGCCGACCGCCTGATGGACGAGGAAAGCAAGCAGCCGTATTACCTGGCCCAGGTGGAGGTCACCGCCGCCGGCATGAGCCTGCTGGGCAGCAACCACATTCGCCCCGGCATGCCCGCCAGCGTCACCGTCAAGACCGGCGAACGCAACCTGCTCAGCTACCTGCTCAAACCGATGCTCGAACGCGTCGACAGCGCGTTCAAGGAGCAATGACATGAAGCTGCATTGCCTGACTTTCTGCCTCGTGGGGCTGTCGTTGCCGACCTGCGCCATGGACCTCAAGCAAGCCTGGGACCTGCTGCAGTACCAAGGCCCGATCTACCGCGCCGCCGTGCACGAAAAGCAGGCCGGCGACGAGAACCGCGCCATCGGCCAGTCTGGCCTGCTGCCGCAGGTCAACGCTTCGGGTTACTACAACAAGGTCAACGGCGACCAACGCCAGAACGGCATAGACAACGACCTGGACTACAACTCCAAGGGCGCCAACGTGCGCCTGCGCCAGCCGCTGTTCAACAAGCAGAAGATGTCCGAGTACCGCCAGGGCCAGCAACGCGCCGACTACAGCGTCGCCGTGTTCGACGCCAAGAGCCAGGACGCCGCCGTGCGCTTGGCCGACAGCTACTTCAACGTGCTGCTGGCCAGCGAGACCATCACCCTGGCCAAGGCCAAGCTCAATGCCTTCGAAGAGCAACTGGCCTCGGCAAAGCGCCGCATGGAACTAGGGGCCGGTACCATCACCGACATCGACGAGTCGGTCGCACGCCGTGACCTGGCCGAAGCCGAGCTGATCGAAGCCCAGGACAACCTGGTCAACACCCGGCGCAAGCTGGAGGAATACATCGGCGAAACCCCGGATTCGCTGATCACCCTGCAACCCAGCTTCGCCACCCCGCCGCTGCTGCCAGGCAACCTGCAGGACTGGCTGGTCAAGGCTCAGGCCGACAGCCCGCTGATCCATGCCCGCCGTCACAGCTACGAACTGGCCGAAGAAGAGGTCAAGCGAGCCAAGGCCGGGCATTGGCCGACACTGGATTTCGTCGCCGGGTATACCGCAGGCGAAAGCCAGTCGCTCTCTGAGCTGAACCAGCGTAACCACTACAGCTCGATTGGCGTGGAGTTGAACATTCCGCTGTACAGCGGCGGTGGCGTCAGCGCGCAATCGCGCCAGGCCAGCGCCAACAGCTACAAAGCCCTGGACGAGCTCGATGCCACGCGCCAGGAAGTCATTTCCGACACCACCCGCGAATACCGCGGTGTGCAAAGCGGCGCCAGCCGAATACACGCCTTGGAAAAAGCCGTGGCCTCCAACGAACGGTCGCTGTTGTCCACCCGCAAGGGGTTCAAGGAAGGCGGCACCAGCACCAACTCGGATGTGTTGAACGCCGAAGAACAACTGTATGTCGCCCGCCATGACCTGTTCGAGGCCAAGGTGCGCTACCTGATGTCGCGCCTGCGACTGGCGTCGTCGGTGGGCAGCCTGGGCGATGACGACATCGATCAGATCAACGACTACCTCGGCCCCGAACTGGTGGTCAGCAACTGAGGTTTACCCAACCGCTCCGCTAAGCGAACGTTCGTGCCCTCCTGACGGGGCGCGCAGGGGCTCTGCTGCCTGCGAAAGGCGGTGTTCGTGGGGGTTGGCCTGGCGTTTGAGTGGGGGCGCCGAACCCCCAAAAACGTGGGCCAAACCACCGAAATCGGGCCCGCAAAACCCCCGCTTGTGGGGACGTGTACCCACTTTTGACGCGCCGGTATTTTGCGCGCCTCAGGCGCCACAAGGTTTTGTTTAACAAAGCATTACTGAAACACCTGTTGGCACACCCGTTGCTCAGAGGTGTAGGACGAGGCAAAACGCCATCGATGGCTCCAAGCCACTTAGCCGCGAGCGAGGCATCACACAATGAAAACACACACCGTGATCCGTCCCTGCAGCCATGCATTCAGGCTGTCTTCCGTTACTGCGCTGATGCTCAGCTTCGGGCTGATCTCGGCCATGGCCTCGTCACTCGATGACGTAAGCCCGCCGCCGCCGACGGACCCGTCCGCCTATACTGACCAGCCGGCTGACCCGACCCAGGCACTGCTCGACCTGGAAACCATGCCAGAAGCCAACGAAGGCTCACTCGAACTCAAGGATGGCGTGTACGGCGACCGCAACACGGTACGCATCGACAACGTGTTGCAGCCCGCCCAGCAGACCTCGCGCAACTACCCCACCAACGGCAAGCCAAGCCCGCTGTTCGGCGCCCAACCGTTCACCCAGCAATTGCTGCTGTTCGAAGAATTCGGCCCGGAAAAACTCGACCCGAGCCTGCCGCCGCCACCGCTCACTTTCCCGGTCCCCACGCTCGGCCAGGCGCCGGCGCAAGATCCCAACATCGTCGCCCGCAGCAGCCCGAACGGCAACGCCCTGGAAGCTTTCCTGAAGCAACCGGGGCTCTACCCGTTCCCGACCCAATACTCGAACACACTCGACCGCAACCCATGGAAAGCGCAGATCGAGATGTTCCTCAACCGCCAACCTGTCGGCTCACCGGCTGAAGGCCGTCCACCAGGAAAAGGCTGGTCGCACCAGCGCTGGAACGAGTTCTACCCCCAGGCTGGGTTCAAGACCGCCCAGGCGGGTGCACGGATCAACCAAGGGCTGCGCGACCGCAAGCAGATGCATAACTACGCCGTTGGCGAGTTCGGCCCGGGCGGGTTGTATTACCAGACCTCGGACATCCCGACAACGTTGGGTACCACCAAGGGCATCGACACCCGTTTCCACCCCAACTTCCCGTTGCAGAACCACAAATCCTTGTGGACCTTCGACGGAACCTTCCCGCCGAAACTGCTGATGGTTCGTTATGGCCAGCCGATCATCATGCGTCACTACAACGCACTGCCCATCGACCCCTCGGCCAACGGCGGGTTCGGTTTGCACACCATCTCGACCCACGAGCACAACGGTCACTCCCCGGCCGAAAGTGACGGCTTTGCCAACGCCTACTTCTTCCCCGGCCAGTATTACGACTATCGCTGGCCGATACAGTTGGCCGGCTATGACACCATCAACACCCGCGCCCAGGACCCACGTGCGGCCTTCCCCTGCTCGCCGGGCGAAACCCTGTTCGTCAACGACGCTTCGCCAGGCCTGAAGACCTGCGAAAACGGCAGCATCAAGATTCGCGGCGACTGGCGTGAAACCATGAGCACCCACTGGTTCCACGACCACATGATGGATTTCACGGCGCAGAACGTCTACAAAGGCAACGCCGTGATGATGAACTACTACAGCGCCCTGGACCGCGGCAACGAGGCACTGCAGGACGGCGTCAACCTGCGCTTCCCCAGCGGCTCGGCGATGCCGTGGGGTAACCGCGACTACGACGTCAACCTGGTGATTGCCGACAAGGCCTGGGATGCCGCTGGCCAGCTGTGGTTCAACCCGTTCAACACCGACGGCTTCCTCGGTGACCAGATCCTGGTCAACTGGCAGTACCAGCCCAAGCTGAAGGTACGTGCACGCAGCTACCGGTTCCGTATCCTCAACGGCTCGGTGTCGCGCTACTTCAAGTTCGCCGTCGTACGTGAAATCGCCGGCACCAGCGGCGAATTCAAAGGGCCTACCGGTTCGAACATCTCCTATGCGCGGGTACCGTTCCACATGATCGCCAACGACGGCAACATCATGGAACACGCCGTGCCGTTCGACGGCACCCTGGACCTCAACGGCGACGGCGACCGCCAGGACAACAACGGCATCCTGCCGCTGCAAGGTATCGCCGAGCGTTACGACATCATCATCAACTTCGCCAAGAACGGCATCAAGGCTGGCGACAAGCTGTACTTCGTCAACCTCATGGAGCACGACACCGGCAAGGGGCCCAAGCAGGCCATTCCACTGGCCGATGTCCTGTCCGAGAAATACAAGGCAGTGATCAAGCAGACCAGCAACGGGCCTGAGTGGGACAAGGGCGACCCTGTGGTCGGCAAGTTCATGCAACTGCTGGTGCAGCCGTATACCGGTCAGGACGTCAGTATGGACCCGACCGCCTACGAGCCGGCCAAGCCAGGCAAGGCCGCTGGCCTGAAGATGATTCCGCTGCCGCTGGACCGTACCGCCGTGGCTGACCAGGACAAGATCAAGGCCGCGCGGCACCGTGAGTTCATCTTCGGCCGCTCCGATGGCACCGACACCACTCCCTGGACCATCAAGACCGATGGCGGCCTCGGCTACAGCATGGACCCACGGCGGATCAGCGCCTCCGCCCAACTCTCCAGCGAAGCCACGCAGGGCGGTTTCAGTGGCGACGGCACCCTGGAAGTGTGGAAGATCGTGAATGGCGGCAACGGCTGGAGCCACCCGGTGCATGTGCACTTCGAGGAAGGCATCATCCTCAGCCGCGACGGCAAGGCACCACCTGAGTGGGAGAAATGGGCACGCAAGGACGTCTACCGCATTGGCCCGGACAAAGACTCCTCGGAAGAAGTGGAAATGGCCATTCGTTTCCGCGAGTTCGCTGGGACCTACATGGAGCATTGCCACAACACCCAGCACGAAGACTCGTCGATGCTGCTGCGCTGGGACATCGAGCACCCTGGCCAGTTCCAGGTGATGCCGACCCCGCTACCCGGTTGGGACGGCGTGCAGTATGTGGCTTCGGTAGGCCTGCCGACCTTCCGCACCGCCGAAAATGACGACGATGAGGAAGACACCAGCAATAAGCCACCGGTGGCGGTGAACGACAGCGCAGCGACCACGGCCGGCAAGCCGATCGTGCTCAATGTGCTGGCCAACGACACCGACCCTGAGGGCAACCTGCCGCTGACGGTGGTCGGGCTTAGCCAACCGGACTCGGGCAAAGGCTCGGTCAGCACTGATGGCACGCAGGTCACTTATACCCCACCGGAGACAGTCACCACGGCGTTCACCGCCAGCTTCAACTACACGGCCCGCGATGCCAAGGGTGCGGAATCGGTGGCGCCCGCGACGGTGAACATTGCCGTGAGCCCGGCGGTAGTTGCCGACCAGATCCAGGTCAGCAGCGCGACGGTGCAGATCCGCAGCGGCAATCGCTACACCTGGGAGCTGGCCGGTACCACCTCGATTGCCGCCAATAACAGCATCAACGTGTCGGTCGCTACCACCGCCGGGCCGCTGAACCTTGGGGCCGCGACGCTGACCGCTTCGGGCACCGGGGCACGCTGGCGGGTGTCGGTCACCACCACGGGCAATGGCCCCGCCACCCCGGCGACGGCGACCATACGTTCGGCGCTGGGCCAGAGTGTGACGGCACCGGTGAGTATCCGTTGAGTTGATGCACCGGCGTCATCGCAGGCTGCTGCCAGCCCCCCCGTTGTAGGGGCTGGCAGCAGCCTGCGGTGGCCCCCACTCCCCCAAGGTAGAAGGACGGCATCATGACAGGCTCATGGCGTGTTCTGCTCGCACTCTCGCTCTTCGCCGCCAGTATTCCTTTCTGGCCGCTGCAACCCACTCGCCAGGCTGAAGCCCAAGCCGCTACCCCATGGGGCGCCGACTACTTTCCCAACACCCCGTTGGTGACCCAGGATGGCCAGAAGGTCCGTTTCTTCGACGACCTGATCAAGGACAAGGTGGTCGCCATCAACTTCATCTTCACCGGCTGCTCCGACTCCTGCCCCGTTGAAACCGCAAGGTTGCGCCAGGTGCAGAAAATCCTCGGCGACCGGGTCGGCAAGGATATCTTCCTCTACTCCATCAGCATCGACCCTTACAACGACACCCCCGCCACCCTCAAGCGCTACGCCGAAAAATTCGGCATCGGCCCCGGCTGGACCCTGCTCACCGGCGAACCCGATGACATCGAAAAGCTGCGCCGCAGCCTGGGCTTATATATAGAAGGGCTGGAAAACGGTCGCTCCAAGGACCACAACCTGAGCCTGATCATAGGCAACCAGGCCACCGGCCGCTGGATGAAGGCCTCGCCATTCGAAAGCCCCTACATCCTGGCCGACCGCCTGGGCAACAGCCTGCACAACTGGAAGCAGGCCAGCGTCGTGAACAACGACTACGCCAGCGCCCCGGCGGTTCGTCCGCCCAGCAGCGGCGAGCAGATTTTCCGCACGCGCTGTTCTTCCTGCCATTCCGTGGGCAACGCCGAACCCGGCGGCCTGCCGGGCATCGGGCCCGACCTGCTCGGCGTGACCCGGCAACGCGACCCTCGCTGGCTGGCCCGTTGGTTGAAAGAACCCGACCAGATGCTGGCTGAGAAAGACCCGCTGGCCATGCTCCTGTACGAGCAGTACAACCGCCTGGCCATGCCCAACATGCGCCTGGGCGATGTCGAGGTCGAGGCCTTGATGGCTTACCTGGAAGAAGAAACCACCCGCGTGCAGTCACCGCTTGCGGACAAGGGAAAACCCTAAAGGCAAATAGCCACCAGTCATTAGCCTGTCATCTTACTGTCGTATTTTTCGACCTTCACCCAGGGTCGGGACTACCAGCAGTGATACGCCGTTTTCTCTCGTCAGCAGGCCTGCTGCGTCTGCTGATCCTGATGCTCTGCGCCGCCACGCTGGCGTTCCTCTGGGGCCTGCATTTCAGCCAGAAAGCCGCCTCGCGCGACAACGCACTGTCGGCCAAGGCCGCCGAGCACCTTAACCTGGCCAGCATCGTCAGCGAAAGCCTGCGCCAGTTGGTCGACCGCGCCCAGGCCGTCGGCCGGGTCACCCAGGACGACATGAAGGCGCTGCGCCAAGGCAGTTTCAGCCTGGCCCGCATCCTGGCCGAAGACCCAGTGTTCAAGCGCATGAGCCTGTACGACCGGCAAGGTCGGCTGTTGTCCGCCAGCCACCCCGACGAGCCACCGCAGTTGCCCGAGGACTGGTTGCAACAACTCAAGGTTCATGTCGCCCACTACGGCTTCAAACCGTTTCTGCCGCGTGTCGCCCCCGACAGCAACCCCAGCGCCATCCCCAACTGGCGCCTGCCCTTCCTGCTGCCGTTGACCGACCTGCCCGGCCGCGAGATCGACAGCATCCTGGTGATTCACCTGGATATCGGCTACCTGGCGGTCCTGTTCCAGCACATCGACCTGGGCCGAACCGGCCTGATGCGCTTGCTCCAGGACGATGGCCAAGAGCGGTTGCGCATCGACACCAGCGGCGTGGTGGTGGCCGGCGACACCCTGGTGCCAGGTTTGCCGAAGACTGCCAAAGACACCGGCCAGTTGACCCAATACGCCTTTGGCCACCCCTACCAAAGCCTGTACCGGCGCGTCACCGAGCGTGGTTTCAGCGTGGTGGTCAGCCAGCGCGAGGACGAAATCCTCGCCCCCTCGGCGCAGGCCTACACCCGCCAGTTCTGGCTGAACCTGAGCATGACCCTGATGATCCTGGCGGGCCTTGCCTGGAGTCTGCGCCTGCTGCGCAAGCGTCAGGAAGCGTTCAGCGCCCTGGAGCATGCCCAGCAGGTCAACCAGCAGTTGATCGGCCGCTTGGAAGACGAACACCGCCGCAGCAGCCATGCAGCGGCCACCGATCACCTCAGTGGCCTGCACAACCGCCGCCAGTTCGTCGAAGTCGCCGGTCAGGCCCTGACCCACCAGCGCGGCAAGCGACGGCTGATGGCGATCCTGTTCATCGACATGGACCGTTTCAAGTCGATCAACGATTCGCTTGGGCACAAGATCGGCGACTTGCTGCTGCAAGCCGTGGCCGGACGCATCCAGCGCCTGCTGGAACCTGGCGACGAAGCCTCGCGTTTCGGCGGCGACGAGTTCGTGGTGCTGCTGGCGGGCGAGCGCAGTGAAGAACAGATCGATGCCTGGGTGCGCAGCCTGGTGCAGAAGCTCTCGGCCACCTATGCCCTGGACGGCCAGGAGGTCAATACCAGCCCCAGCGTGGGGGTCAGTATCTGCCCACGCGATGGCCAGGACATCGACAGCCTGATCCGCAGCGCCGACGCCGCGATGTATTCGGCCAAGCAGGCCGGACGCGCCCAGTACCGTTTCTTCGACCCTTCGTTGAACCTCGCGGATATCCAGGCCTTCACCCTGGAACAAGCGTTCGGCACCGCGTTGGCCGGGCGCCAGTTCGTGCTGCACTACCAACCACAGATCCGCCTCGACACGCAGCAGGTACTCGGCTACGAAGCGCTGGTACGCTGGGACCACCCGGAATTCGGCCTGCTCTACCCGGACCGTTTCATCGGCGTGGCTGAGCGCAGCGGGTTCATCGTTGAGCTGGGTTGGGAAGTGATCCGCCTGGCCTGCGAGGCACTGGCGCAATGGCAGGATCAGGGCCGCGACATGTGTCTGGCGGTGAACGTGTCGGCACTGCAGCTGCGTCAGCCCGATTTCAGCGCACGCCTGCTGGCCAAGCTGCAACGCTACGGCATTGGCGCACAGCGGCTGGAGCTGGAAATCACCGAAACCACCATCCTCAACCCCGAGGGCACGGCGATTGAGCACCTGCACCGCTTGCGCCGAGCGGGCCTGGGCATCAGCCTGGACGACTTTGGCCGTGGTTACGCAGGCTTTGCCCACCTGCAATCACTGCCATTGAGCAAGCTGAAGATAGACCGCTCGCTGATTGCGCCGCTATCCAACAGCCACGACGACAGCCCGATCGTCTCCTCTACCATCATCCTCGCCAAGCGCCTGGGGCTGGAGGTGGTGGCTGAAGGAGTCGAGACCCGCGAACAGGTGGTATGTCTGAAGATTGCCGGCTGCGACATCGCCCAGGGTTACCACTTCAGCCGGCCCCTGTCGCCGACACAGTTGCGCGAATACCCACCGTTCAATGGTATCGAGGAGAAACCATGCGTCTAGCAGCACTGCGGTGTCTGCTTCGCGGCTAAACCCGCTCCCACAAGGCCGGGACAGACCAGGCAATTGGGTTTATTGTGTCGATACCCAAAGCCGACACCCGCACCATGACCGATATCGAGCACTATGTCCGCGCCGCCACCCGCGACAACACCCGGCGCAGCTACCAAGCCGCCATCGACCATTTCGAAACCCACTGGGGCGGGTTTCTGCCAGCCACCGCCGACAGTGTCGCCCGTTACCTGGCCGACCACGCCGAACAGCATGCGGTAAGTACCCTGCGCCAGCGCCTGGCGGCACTGAGCCAATGGCACATCAGCCAGGGCTTTCCCGACCCGACCAAGGCGCCGTTGGTGCGCCAGGTACTGCGCGGAATCCGTACCCTGCATCCAGCGCCGCCCAAACAAGCCGCGCCATTGCTGCTGCAGCACCTGCAAACCGCCGTCACCTGCTTCGAGGAGGAAGCCCGGCAGGCCCGCGAGTGCCACGACCTGCCTGCTCTGCGCCGTGCCCGGCGCGATGCCGCGCTATTGTTGCTGGGCTTCTGGCGAGGCTTTCGTGGTGATGAACTGGCGCGCTTGCGCGTCGAGCATATCCAGGCCCAGGCCGGGGTCGGCATGACCCTGTTCCTGCCCCGCAGCAAAGGCGACCGCGAAGCGCTCGGCGTGCAGCACAGCACCCCGGCGCTGAAGGCGTTGTGCCCAGTCACCGCCTACCTGCGATGGATCGAAGTGGCCGGAATCGCCCAGGGCCCGGTATTTCGCAAGCTCGATCGCTGGGGCAACCTGAGCGACACACCGCTCAACAGCAACAGCCTGGTCGGCCTGCTGCGGCGCATGCTCGAACGTGCTGGCGTGCCGGCGGCACTGTACACCGGCCACTCTTTGCGCCGTGGTTTCGCCACCTGGGCCACGGCCAACGGCTGGGAACTGAAGTCGCTGATGAGCTACGTAGGCTGGAAGGATGCCAAGTCGGCCCTGCGCTACATCGACTCGGCGCAGCGTTTCGGCGAGCTGGCCGTGTTACCGGCCAGCCAGGTCCACAACCTCATTCCTTGAACGTGTGGCGTCGGATGCCCCCGACTTCCGGACGGATCGCATACAGGTCGCCAGCATCGGGGTAATGCCTTAGCTCGGCGGGTGTCATGCCGAACCGTGCTGTGGTGATGTACAGGGTGTCCATGCCCTCCCCGCCAAAACAGCAGCTGGTCGGGCGTGGCACCGGCATGCTGACCTGGTCGGTCAGGTAACCATCACGGTCGTAGTGCAGCAGGCAACTGCCATTGAACTGGCACACCCACACGCCACCTTCACGGTCCAGCGCGATGCCGTCCGGTCGGCCCAGGTCGGCAGGGGTCTCGGCGAACAACGTGTACTGCCCCAGCCGACCTTCGCGCATGTACTCGGCGCGGTAAATGGCGCGGGCAGCCGAGTCGACGAAGAACACTGTGCGTCCGTCTTCCGACCAGGCCAGCCCGTTGGGCAGCGCCAAACCATCTAGCAATATCTGGGCGCTGAGGCGCTGGTCGAAACGGTACAGAATGCCGGTCTTGCCGCTTGGGCCTTCATCCATCAAGCCGGTGACGAAACGCCCCTGCGGGTCGCAGGCGCCATCGTTGAAGCGGTAGCTGGAGCGATAGTGCACTGCGCAGGAATAGCGCCGCACCTTGCGCGCCGCTACATCCAGGATCGCCACGCTGGCATCCTCGGTGAAAATCAGGTTGCCCTGGTCGGTCAACGCCAGGGCGCCAATACGCGCCGCCGACTCATAGAGCCGCTCCACTTCGCCGTCACGGGTCAGCCGGTTGATGCAGCCGTCCGTGATGTCGACGTAGTAGAGGGCACCGCTTTGCTCGTCCCATACCGGGCTTTCGCCGAGGTCTGCGCGGGTGTTGGCCACCTTGACCGGCAGGTAGTGGCATTCCTTGATGCTGCTCCAGCGTTCGGCCACTTCGGACAAGCTGGTGGCTTCTACCCGTGCAAGGTCCCTGGGGTAGCTGACACCGCTGTTCTCGCTGAACCGCGTGGCGGTGAACTGGCCATTGCTGGCCCTGAGGATGTAACCGGTGTCCCGGCACAGTTCACTGGCCAGGTACAGCACCCCTGGGGTCACCCACTCGGGCTTGAGTTCTTCCGGTGGCTGGGTCACGCCCCACATCCGAGTCTTGGCCACCGGCGACACCGCGTTGACCAGAATGCCGTGCTCCAGGCCTTCCATGCTCAACGCGTTCATGATGCCGACCTGGGCCATCTTGCCCGCCGAATAGGCGACCAGCCCCGGCTGAGCGTAACGCTGGTACATGGCGCGGTCGGAGGTGGTCAACACCACCCGGGGCGCCTCGGAGCGCTTGAGGTACTTCCAGGCATGCTTGGCCAACCACACCGGGGCATGCACGCTGATGCCCAGTGCGCGCTGCAGGAACGCCTCTTCCTGCGCTTCGATGCCCTGGTAGTCGACCCAACCGGCATTGTGAATCAGGATATCCAGCGCGCCGAAATGCTCGATGGCCAGTTCCACCAGTTGCTGACATTCGGCTTCGCTTTCCAGGTGGCCGACGTGGGCGACGGCCTGGTGCCCTGCTGCTTGCAGGGCCTGAAGTGCCTGGTCGACTGCGGTCGGGTCTTGCCCGCTGCCCGAGCGGTCGGTGCCCAGGTCACTGATCACCACCTTCGCACCGCGTTCGGCGAGGGCTTTGGCGTAGGCCAGGCCCAACCCTTGTGCCGCGCCGGTGATGATGGCGACTTTATTGTTGAATGGGTCTGTGAACGGCATTATCGCGCCCTTTCGATGCTCCTTTTTACGATAACAATAAAAAAATCAATGACTTAATATTAAAGGCATGCGACTTTGATATCTGTGAGATATCACGCCGGGCTATCATGGCGGCCTCGCAGGGACGGTGGGTGCTGCCCCCTGGCGCCAGTTCGACTCGCTGAAGGAACGGAGAATGATCGAGACACGTTTGCTCAGGCAGTTCATTGCCGTGGCCGAGGAGCTGCACTTTCATAAAGCAGCCATCCGCCTGCACATGGCGCAGCCACCCCTGAGCCAGGCGATCAGCAGACTCGAGGAAAAGCTAGGCTTCAGCCTGTTCCTGCGCAACAAGCGCGGGGTCAAGCTCACCGCCGCCGGCATGGCTTTCCTGGAAACCGCCTACCGAACGCTCAAGGAGCTGGAGCAAGGCATCGAGTACGCCCGCAACGTCTCCGAAGGCATCTGCGGCAAGCTGACCATCACCGCCATCTCGATTGCCTACTACGAGTCATTGCTCAACACCCTGCGTCGGTTCCGCGAAATCTACCCGAACGTGCGCCTGACCATTCGCGAAATGCCGTCGGCCGCCCAGGCCAAGGCGCTGATGGCCGGTGAAGCGGACGTCGGCTTCATGCGTAAACTGCCGATGCCGCCTGACACCATCGAGTCGCGGCTGCTGCTGAACGAGCAGATCGTGATGGCCCTGCCCGCCCACCACGCCAAGGTGGCGCAGCCTATGGTCGACCTGCGCGATTTCGCCGAGGAAGACTTCGTTTTCACCCCGCAGGCGCTGGGCAGTGGTTACCACAGCCAGTTGATCGCGCTATGCGAATCGGCCGGTTTCTACCCCAAGATCGTCCAGGAAGCCTCGCAGATCCATACGTTGATCGGCCTGGTCGCCTGTGGTTTCGGCGTGGCACTGGTACCAGAGTCCATTGCTTATTCGACCTTGCGCGACCGCGTGCATTTTCGCCCGATCCGCCCGATCAAGGACCAGCCCATTCCCACCATGGGTCTGTACATGAACTGGAACACCCAGAACGCCTCCCCCGCCCTGGGCAGCTTCATTTCCATGCTCGACGTCGGCGCACCGCAGCGCTTCAGCGACACCATCCAGAACCCGATCATCCTGGATGGCCCCGCCCAACGCGAACTACACCGTTAACCTGTATTCACGCAGCCAGGCATCCAGTGTCAGCGCCGTCTCCAGGTTGTTGCGGCGCAGCTGCGAGTTGAAGTAGCCCGGCGGCTGGAGCAGCTCTGCCGCCAGACGACCGTGGTCGATGACCTGGAACACCGGGCTGCCCGCATCGCTCAGCAACTGCCGTGAACGCTCGCGCAGAAAGCGCTCGTAGGCCAGGTTCGCCGAAGTTGGGTACGGGCTTTTGCGCCTGGCCAGCACGGCGGGTGGCAGCAGGTCGGCGCAGGCCTGCTTGAGCAGCCACTTCTCCTCACCACCGTGGCCCTTGATCGACCAAGGCACGTTGTACACGTACTCGACCAATGCATGGTCGGTGAACGGCACGCGCACCTCCAGACTTGCCGCCATGCTCAGGCGGTCCTTGCGGTCGAGCAGAATCGGCAGCCAGCGGTGCAGGTGCATATGGCAGATTTCGCGCATGCGCCGCTCGTGCGGTGTATCTGCGGGCAGATGCTCGACGCTGTCCAGCGCCTGGTGGTAGGCGCTGTCCTGGAATTGCGCGAAGTTGCACAGGCGGTTGAACTCCGGGTTGATCAGCTCCGTTTGCAGCAGTTGCATGCGGGACAGCCACGGAAAACGCGGGGTGGCGATGGCCTGTGGGTCGCGGAACCAGGCGTAGCCACCGAACACCTCGTCGGCGGCTTCTCCCGAAATGGCCACCGTCGAGTGCTCGCGAATCGCCTTGAACAACAGGTACAGCGACGTGTCGACATCGCCGAAGGTGGCGGCTGAGTCATTGGCGCGGTACACCGCCAGGCGCGCTTGCTCGGCCACCAGCTCCCGATTGTCGATCAGGATGGTCTGATGATGGCTGCCGATGTGCTCAGCGGCGGCAAGGGCGTAGGGCTGATCGCGCTCGGGGCGGAACGCATCGGCCTGGAACTGCTCGGCCTGGCCCACGAAATCTACCGAGAACGAATTGACCGTGCCACCCTGCTCTGCCCGAACACGCTGCTGGGCCATGGCGGTGAGAACAGTGGAGTCCAGCCCACCAGACAGCAGCGAGCACACTGGCACGTCCGCGTGCAATTGCTCGCCCAGGGCGTTGCCCAGCAGTTCGCGGGTACGCTCGACCGTGGTTCGCAGGTCGTCCTGATGCTCGCGTCGCTGCAACTGCCAATAACGGCTGACCTTCGGTTTCCCGTTAGGCCGCCACGACAACCGGTGCCCGGGCGGCAATTCGACGATACCGCGCAGGGTCGTGCGCGTGGTGCCACGGGCCAGGCTCAGCGCGTCCACCAGGCCGACCACATCCAGCGCGCGGTCGAACGCCGGGTGAGCGAGAATCGCCTTGCTCTCCGAGCCGAACAACAGGCCCTGCTTATGGTGCGCGTAATACAACGGCTTGACCCCAAGGCGGTCACGCACCAGCAGACAGTGGCCGTCGCGCCCATCGAACAGGGCGAAGGCGAACATCCCGCTGAAGTACTCGCAGCATCGTTCTCCCCACTCAAGGTAAGCGTGAAGCACCACTTCAGTATCGCTGCGAGTGACGAACACGTGGCCCGCCTTGCGCAGGCGTTCACGCAGCGCGTCATGGTTGTAGACCTCACCGGTGTACACCAGCGCTACTTCCTGGCCGTTGGCAAAGCGATAGGTCATCGGTTGCACGCCGCCGCCCAGGTCGATGATCGCCAACCGTCGGTGGCCCAGCAGTGCATGGCGATGCTGCCACTGGCCACTGGCATCCGGGCCGCGCAGGGCCAGGGTTTCGGTCATGGCGCGGAGCACGTTGCCCTGTTGCGTCAGGTCGCGGGTGTAGTCCACCCAGCCTGTGATTCCACACATGGCGTGCTCCTTATACCGGCAGACGGCGGGTAGGCAGTGGACCGACCAGCGCCTGCAGGCGCTTGGCGATGTCCACCAGCTGACGTTCGCTGTCGCGGCGGCCCATTATCTGCACCGCCAACGGCGCCTTGCCGTCGGCGCTGAGGCTGATCGGCACGGTGATCGCCGGCAAGCCGCTGAAGCTGGCCAGCGGGGTGAAACCGATTTTCTGCCCGTAATCGGCATCGGCCGGCGACGGGATGGTCGAGTCGCCGGGCTGGGGATTGCGGCGGTCGAAGGGGCGATTCGGGTCCATGGGGAACACCACGAAATCCACCTTGGCGCTGTCGAACCAGGCATCGATACCGGCGCGCACCTGGTCCATGCGCTGGTGGATCCGTTGGTAGTCGGCGTCACTGACCCCGGCACCCACCGCCAGGGCGCTGTTGGTCGACCAGTGCAACTCGCAATCGAATCGCCGCGCCCACGCCGCCGAGGCCAACCAGGCGTCGCGGGCACACAGCTGCCAGGCATCGCCCCGGCACGCCCACAGCTCGGGCATGGACACCTCACTGGGGGGCATGCCCAGGTCAGCCAGTGCACTGCGTGCCTGGGCCAGCATGTCTAGCATTGCTGCGCTGGTGAGCGATGGGTCGAGCGCGTGTTCGAGTACGCCGATGCGGTAGCTGGCTTTGACAGGTTGCTGCTCGCCCAACAGAGGCTCAAGGCCGAGCAGCGGGAACAGCAGGTCCAGGTCATCGGCGCTGCGGGTGACCCAACCCAGCGCGTCCATGCGCGGCGACAGCGGGAACACCCCGCCCAGGCTTGCAGCCTTCTGCGTCATGCGCAGGCCGACCATGCCGCAATGGGACGCCGGCCAACGCACCGAACCCAGCACATCGGTCCCCAGCGAGATGTCGCACAGCCCGGCAGCGACCGATACCGCAGAGCCGGTGCTCGAACCCGACGGGTCGATGGTGGGGAAATACGGGTTGCGACAGCCAGCGCCAAAGCCAATGTTGAGTTCGGTGGTGGCGACTTTGGCGGTCAGTGCGATGCGAGGGTCGAGAGATGTCAACGCGTCGGCGGTACGCTTGGGGTAGTGCCGGTAGCTGCGCAGGCCAAGGCGGGTCGGGAAGCCGGCGACGTCCACGGTGTCTTTCACGCCCAGGCGCAACCACGGGGCGGTGAACGACCGTGTACTGGTCAGGCAGCGATAATGGCTGTCGGCGTGTTCACTCCAGCCTTCGTATTGCGCGGCCCAATCGGCGGCCAGCGCGGGGTTTCGCTCCAGCAGTTCGAGGCGTTTGCGTAGGCTCAGCGCCAGATACTCAGGCCGCTCGCGGCCCTCGGCGGCGCAGTGGCTGAAGTAATGGGCGATGGTGTCCTGGGTGTTAGCGTGGGTCATGGTTGCATTCCTTGACAGAAGATAAGGCAGCCCATACCTGGGGCTTGCCGGTGGTGGATAGAGGAAGATCAGCGACACGGCGCACGGCGGCCGGTCGTGGGTGGCCTGGAGGCAGGTCATCGAAGACGTTCTGCACAGCCTGCTCGCTCAGCGTCAGGGAGCTGAACACGACCTCGAAGGTTTCAGCGCGCAGCGCATCGCGCACCGGCACGCAGGCAATGCTCGGGCAGCTCAGGCGCTGGCTGAGGTCGCTGGCCAGGCGGGCCAAGTCCAAGCGCAGGCCGTTGACCTTGATCAGACTGCTGACCCGGCCAAGCCACAGTAGCCGCCGGGCATCCAGCGGCTGTACCAGGTCATCGCAGCGGTGCCGGGGGGCCGGTGTTTCGGCGCCTTGTGCCCGGGCGATGCGCAAGCTGCCGACCTCCAATGGGCCAACCTCACCCACCGGACTGAGCAGCGTGACATCGTCAAGCAGCGTCCAGGGTTGCTCCGGCGAACTGCCGCCATCCAGCTCGCGGTAGGCCATAGCGCCGGTTTCAGTGGAGCCCAACAACTCGACGAAGCGCACCTTCGGGCCTGCAAAGCGTTGCACGATGGCCAGCGCGTCCGGCGGCAACACAGAGGCGCTGTGCACCACCAGCACATCGCGGCGGTTGGCCAGTGGCTTGAGCAGCGTTGGCAGTATCCGCCAGGTGCTGGCGATGGCCAGGATCACGCATGCCCCTTCGCCCTCCAGCGTCGGTAGCTGCTGGCGTTCCAGGGAGCACACTTGCAGGCGTGCGTTCATCACCTGGGCGCCAACCTGGCCGAGGATCATGCCGTAGCTATGGCTGGTGGGGGCGAACGAGATGATTTCGGCAACCTCAGGCGACCACTTGCCGTAGATCAGCGCCGCTTCGCTGGCCATTTGTGCCTGGCTGCGCAGCCACTGCCGTGGTGCGGCGGTGGAGCCGGAGGTGGTGAACAGGTGGTCGGCGTTCACTGGGCGGCCTGCAGCGTCAGTTGATCTTCGAGTTTCTGGCCGACGAATTGCTCCATCTTGTCCAGGGTTTCGAACCAGAAGCGCACATCGTCACTGAGGTAATCCACTTCGAAATTGAAGGTGCCCTCGATGGCGGTAATGACCTCGACTGCCATCAGGCTGTCGAAGCGTTCACCGAGAAAGTCACGGAAGCTGTCGTGCTTGTCGATGCCCTGGACTTCAGGGCCAAGCAGTTGCGCCAGGGCCTGGCGAATGCGCTGTTCAAGGGTGAGTTGGGTCACGGGGCTGTGCTTCCTTTTCGGTTGTCGGCGTTGATCAGTTCCGGGCCGGCGCTGTAGAACACCTGCGCGGGCTCGATCAGGTTGAAGTGCATATAGATGAAGGCGTTCGGGTAGAGGTCGTGCAGACAACTGTGCAGGCCCTGCGCCAATAGCCGTTGTTGCTGCTGGTCGCGGTCGACCGACAGCGTGATACGCAGGTGAAACTGCGCAGGCGCACCGTCCTGGGCGGCGACGGGCAAAGGCATGCCCGCGCGGAACACATGACCTGGCGCCAGTGATTCGAACAGCACCAGGCAGTGGCCTGGGTCGGCGCCCAGGTGCTTGAGCTGACGGGTGAACGCCAGGGCCACGCGCTTGCGTTGCAGAGGCGCCAGTGCAGCGCTCGATACGGTGATCGTCGGCATCGCTGCACCTCACGACAAATACAGGCTGGGCAAGCACAAGCGCTTGCCTTCGGCGAAGGCATCCAGCAACTGCCCCAGGCACGTCGACAGTGCGTCCTGCCCAGGCAGGTACAGCGGCGACCAGGCATAGCCCTGCCCGCTTCGCACCTTGCCGAGGAAGAAGCGCAGGTGCTCCAGGTCTGGTTCGATGTCGAGGTCGCAAGCCAGGGCCAACGCCTGGTAGGTGCTCAGCAGGTCGGGAATGCGCTGGCCCTGATTGGCAAAGCCGCCTTGGGGCACCTTGTGCGCGGTAAACAGTTGCTCGGTTTTTTGCCTGACATCGTGGCCGATGAATGCCAGGCAACCGAGTGCCTGCAGGCTGGCGCGCAACGTCGCCTGCCCCCGTGGGTAGGCTGCATGGCCTTGCGGCTGTCGGCAGCTGGCAACGAAGGCCTCCAGTTGCGCCAAGTCAACGCCCGCGTGGTCGTTCAGTTGCCGCAACAGCGCCACCGCCGATGCCGTGGAGACCATGTCCGAACCCCGACCTTCCCAGAAGCCGAAGCCTCCATCGGGGTTCTGCAACGCCGCCAGCCATTGGCCGATGGCCCTGCGCGACGCAGGCTGATCAACAAAGGCACCAGCCGCCAAGGCCCAGTTGCTGCAGCGTACTTCGGCGCCACGGCCAGGCATGTACATCACCCCAGGCTCGTTGGGCATCTGGCAGCCCTCGATCCAGCGCAGCGCAGCCGCCTGCTGCGAAGGAGCCAGCGTGCCCCCGAGCACCGCCGCAGCGGTGGTCAGCACATCCGCAGCATCGTCTTGGCGCCGGTAGGTGTAGCCGCCTTCGGGTAACGCCAGGCCGGCGATGAACATCGCCACGCCATCCGCCAAGTGCTCTACCGGTTCATCCAAGGCCTTGAGCGTACCCACGGCGCAGAAGGCCGCCCAGACGTCCTCGCCGTCGTAGCCGAGCCAGCGCACGAAGGCACCGGTCGGGCCGCGCAAGGTGTCGATCCAGGCGATACACGCGCTGCGCCCCAAGGGTTGGGCCCGTAGCGCCGCCAGGCTGGCCGTGGCACGGTATGTTGCCCACAGGCACGGCACTTCGGCGGTTTCGCTGAAACGAAACCCACCGCAATCCATCTGCTGGGCCTGCAACCATCCGATCAACTTCGGTAGGTTCCACCCAGGTGCCGGCAACCCTTGGCGCGCCAAGGCCCGTGCCGCCATCACACCGTAGAAGCAGGCCCGGGTGTCGGCCAGGTTGCGTTGGGCAAAGTCGGCTGACCAGCTCAACCCACCGTTGGCGCACTGCAAGCCATCGAGCCAGGCGTATAACGCCTGCACCTCGGCCACCTGGCCTTCACAGACTTCGATCAAGGTACGCAAGGCGTAATGCGTGGCCCACACGTCCGCGGTCTGCCCTGGGCACATGGCGTAGGCGTCGCCGTCGAACAGGCTGTGAATCCAGCGCGCGATCTCGTCACCACGGTCGATGGCAACGCCCAGGTCCTTGAGCGTTTCGGTGCAGTAAAAGGTGGCCCAGGCGTCGGACGGCATGCCTTTGCTCCAGGCAAAACCGCCGTCGCGGTTGCGCCGCGACTGGATGTAGCCCTGCAGAGCAGGCTTGTTTACGGCCTCCAGCCGTTCGACCCAAGCGAGGCTGCGGATGGCCGCGTAGGTGCACCACAGGTCCGGCTGACCGTTGCCCAACCCCTGCCCCTCGGGGAACCGTGGTGGGTTCATGGCTGACCTCCGACAAAGCGCAGGTTGGTCTTCTTCCAGCTCTTTTGCGATGCGCCGCTCTTGTTCAGGGCCGACAGATTGTTGACGAACAGCACCCGGCTCCAGCGCAGCCCCATGCGCTGCTGCGAGCGCACCAGCAACTGCGCCTGCAGGTGCTGCTCCGCGCTGCTGTCCCAATGCACGTCACGTTCAAGGATCAGCGCGGCGCTGTCGGCCTGGCGGTCGATTTCGATGACATAGCCGGTGGCATTGCAGGTGCCGTACACCACCTCTTCGACCGCACGGATGTCCAGGTCGGCACCGCCCACCACGATGCTGTCGCTGTCGCGGCCGTTGACCAGCACGCTCGGGCTGGCCTGGCCCGGCACCCATGGGGCGGTGATGGTGACACTGTCGCCGGTGTCCAGGCGCAGCAGCGGACGGGCATACAGGTTCAGTGGCGTGACGATCAGACGCCCGGTCAGGCCTTCGGCTGGCGTCACCAATTGGCCGTCAGGCAACAGCAATTCGAAGAAGTTGGTCGCCGTCGCCAGGCGCATCTGCTGGTCTTCGCCCACCACGGCCAGCGTGCCGGTTTCGGTGCTGCCGTAACTGGCGTCGAACACATCGCAGCACCATTCGCGGGCCAGGCGTTCACGGAACGGCCCGGTGTTGACTTCGCCCAACAGCATGATCGTGCGCACTGACTCAGCGAAACCCTGCAACAAGTCACGCTGCTTCAAGTAACGGGTCAGCTGCACCAGCACGCCCGGGGCGATGAACACTACTGTTGGCCGGTAGCTATCAAAGGTCTTGCACACCCGCTCCCAGTCGGTGATACCGGTGGTGAACGGGTACAGCCGGACATGGGAGACGTCCAGGTACTCACAGACGTGGGCAATCAAATCGCCCACCGGGACGATGTCCGAGGGCATCAGACTGGCGACCCGCGAGCCTGGCTGCAGCGCCGCGCGCCAATGCCCGGCGACGCTCACGGCGTTCCAGATGATGTCCTCTTTGAGCCTTGGCGTCGGTGTCGGCTCACCGGTGGTGCCGGTGGTGGCGTAGTACTTCGCAGCCTCGCCCAACGCCACGGTGCAGAACTGCAGCGGCTGGCGCTTGAGCAAGGCTTTGGGGGTCAGTGGCAGTTGCTGGAACGCCGTGAAATGGTAGTGGCCGATGTCTGCATACTGGGCGCTTTGGCGCGCCCTGCGCCATAAGGCTTGCAACTTGCGGTCATAAAAACCGGCGTCGGGGATGCGCCCGACATGAAGCTGAAGTTCGCGTTCCGCGTCCTTCAGTACGCCGTAATCCTTGTCGCTGTGAACTAGCATCGAATCGCCCTCTGGAGAAATCAGGGGCGAGAATTGGCGAGCGCAGGGGGGCAAGTAAAATACTTAATTAGAGCCTGCGGTGAGAGCCGAAAAGTATTAAACGGGTTCTTCAGGGAGTCTTGGGAGGGGGCTTCGAAGTGCCTGTCCTGGGTTTGGAGGTGATGCGTATATCGAGCGCCGCCCGCGCGGCGCATCGCGAGCAAGGCTCGCTCCTACGTTTGTTTACGGCCAATGACGCCAGTGGCAGTCGCGCGCGACCGCCTTGTTTGTACGGCTCGATATCGCGTCTTGCGCCAGAGCGTTCGCGCGCAAATCCCACAGGCATAACTGGCCCGAAACAAACGTAGGAGCGAGCCTTGCTCGCGATGCGCCGCGCGGGCGGCGCTCGATCTTCCAGGCACCGAAAATGTTGTGAAAAACCCAATAAAGCGGTGCTCAAATGTAACCTTTTCCGGTGAACGACGATTCGTATATTACTGATGGTTTACAGCGGTTTACTCTCCTGAATCCGAAGCGATATCAGTCAGAGACCATTTACATATTTCTGGCAACTCGCCACAGCCGGGCGATATCACTGGCTCTGGCATGCAGCAGCGCCGCCGCATCGGCACACGCCTGCTCCAGGCTCATGGGCCCGCTGGCCAGGGCGAATGCAGCATCGATACCGTGGGCATACAACTGCTGATAGCCTTCACCCAAGGTCCCTGCCAATACCACCACCGGCACCCCATGGCGCTTGGCAACCCGAGCCACGCCCATGGGCGTCTTGCCGCGCAGCGTCTGGGCATCGAAACGCCCTTCACCAGTGATCACCAGGTCGCCCCCCTGCACCAACGCGTCCAGGCCTGCCAGCTCGGCCACCACCTCAACGCCTGGGCGGAACCGCGCGCCCATGAAGGCCTTGGCCGCAAAGCCCATACCGCCTGCGGCGCCGCAACCAGGGAACTCGCGCACATCCTCACCGAGCAACCGCGCGCAGTGGTCGGCAAAATGGCCCAGCGCATGGTCCAGCGCCTGCACCTGCTCGGGGGTTGCACCCTTTTGCGGGCCGAAGATCGCCGAGGCGCCATTGGGGCCGCACAGCGGGTTATCGACGTCGGCGGCCACTTCGACCTGCACTTCCAGCAGACGTGGGTCCAGGCCGCTGGCGTCGATGCGCGCCAGCCCAGCCAGGGCCAGGCCGCCCTCTTCCAGCGCCTGGCCTTTGGCGTCGAGCAGACGCAAGCCCAGTGCACGCAACATGCCGCTGCCACCGTCATTGGTAGCGCTGCCGCCAATTGCCAGAACGATGCGCTGGGCACCGGCCGCCAGTGCGGCCGCCATCAGCTCGCCAGTGCCCCAGGTGCTGCTGCGGCAGGCATCGCGCTGGCCGGTCGGCACCAGTTGCAGGCCGCTGGCCTGGGCCATTTCGATAATCGCGGTGCGGCTGTCGGCCAGCCACCCCCAGCCAGCTTCCACAGGTTGCCCCAGCGGGCCGCGCACGCGCTGGCGACGAAGCTCGCCATGGCTGGCCGCCAGAATCGCCTCCATGGTGCCTTCACCGCCATCGGCCATGGGGCACTCGACAAGCTCGGCATCCGGCCACACCTCGGCCAGGCCGCCGGCGATGGCGCGAGCAACGCCAGCCGCGTCGAGGCTGTCCTTGAACGAGTCGGGGGCGATGACGATCTTCATGGGGATTCTCCTGTCCAGTTGACCGGCATGCTGACAGCTGCCCGCCGGGCTGGCCTCGGTCGAATGCACAAAACGCCGCAATGGTTGTTTGGGCAAATGCCTGCAACCGTCATCGCCAGGTTAATCCGCAGGCAACAGCTGCAACCCCAGGTACAGGCTGAGCATCCCTTCCAGACGCAACGGGTCGACCTCACCCAGCTCGGCGATGCGCTCCAGCCGGTAGCGCAGGCTGTTGCGGTGAATCCCCAGGGCATCGGCGCAGGCCTGGCTCTGCCCATCATGTGCACACCACGCCCGCAAGGTGGCCAGCAGTTGACCACTGGCATCCTTGGCGCGAATACGCTGCAAGGGTTCCAGCAGCTCATCCAGCGCATCGTCATTGCGATGCCGCCAAAGCAGCGCTGGCAGGCGAAAACGCGCCAGGCTCAGCAGTTGCTCGGTCGGCAACACCTCGCGCCCATAGGCCAGCAGATCGCGAACGCGGCGGTAGCCCCGGCGCAGTTGGTCCAGGCTTTGTGCTGCAGTGCCCAGCGCCAGCCGCTCGACCTCCCAGCCATGGCGCTGCAAGCGCTCCAGCAGCCTGGTTTCATCCAGCACCAAGCTCGCGGGGCGGCACCACAACAAGGACTGGCGCGCAGGGCTTACGCACCAGCTCTCCGGGTAGCGGCTCATCAGCCAGGCCGAGAGCGCCTCGGAGGGCGGCCCGGATTTGAGCTCGAACAGGCAGGGGATGCGCGGCAGTTGCGGCTTGAGCCCCAACTGTTGCGCCTCGTCCAGCAGCCGTGGCGAATCGCCGGTGCCGCCCAGCAGCAGTGCCAACAGGTCATCGCAGCGCTGGCGCCGCCACTGCTGCTCCACCTGCAGGTGCCGTTGGGCCAGCAGCATTTCAGCGGTCATGCGCACCAGCTCGCCGTAAGTGCGCAGTTGCTGCGGGTCACCGGTAAGCCCCAGCACGCCGATCAGCCGCCCATCGAGCATCAACGGCAGGTTCACGCCGGGCTGTACACCCTTCAGGCATTTGGCCGCGTCCACGTCCAGCTCGACGATCCGGCCGTTGGCCAACACCAACTGCGCCCCCTCGTGGCGAGTGTTGATGCGCTCCGGTTCGCCGCTGCCCAGGATCAGCCCCTGGCTGTCCATGACGTTGACGTTACATGGCAAAATCGCCATCGCCCGGTCGACGATATCCTGAGCCAGGTCATGGTCCAGTTCGAACATTGCAAGATCCTTAGAAGGCAAGCCTGGCGTTGCACGCCGCCAGGCCTTGTTCGTCGGCACAGCAGCCCGCCCAAGACACTGTGCAAAAGCACAAAGACAGCCGCCTCGCACTCCCCGAGACTCCTCAGGGCGAGCGCCGGAACAGGCGACGCGGCGACAATCATAACAACAGAGATCACGATCATGGCACACAGCCCCGCCCTTGACCAAGGCACGGAAACCACCCGCAACGCGCTGTACCGGCGCATCACGCTGCGGTTGATTCCGTTCATTTTCATCTGCTACCTGTTCAACTACCTGGACCGCGTCAACGTCGGCTTCGCCAAGCTGCAGATGCTCGACGCGCTGAAATTCAGCGAAACCGTCTACGGCCTCGGCGCCGGTATCTTCTTCATCGGCTACGTACTCTGCGGCCTGCCCAGCAACCTGGCGCTGAACCGCTTTGGTCCAAGGCGCTGGATCGCGGCGATGATGATCGCCTGGGGCAGCCTCTCCACCTGCCTGCTGTTCGTCACCACGCCAACCGAGTTCTACACCCTGCGCCTGCTGACCGGCGCCGCCGAAGCGGGCTTCTTCCCAGGCGTGGTGCTGTACCTCTCGCGCTGGTTCCCGGCCGACCGCCGTGGCCGCATCATGGCGCTGTTCATGTCGGCGATTCCGGTTTCCGGCCTGCTGGGCGGGCCGTTCTCCGGTTGGATCCTTCAGCACTTCGCCGCGGGCCAACACGGCCTGGCCGGCTGGCAATGGATGTTCCTGATTCAGGGCCTGCCGACCGTGGTACTGGGCGTGCTCGCCATCGGCCTGCTCAGCGACGGCTACCAGAAAGCTGCCTGGCTGAGCCCAGCGGAGCGCCAACTGATCGAAGCCGACCTGAAGGCCGACGCTGCCAGCAAGCCAGCCACTACAGGTGACAGCGTGCTCGCGGTGCTGACCAACCCACTGATCTGGACCTTCGGTTTCGTCTACTTCTGCATCCAGAGCGGCGTTTACGCGATCAACTTCTGGCTACCGTCGATCATCAAGAACATGGGCTTCGACAACCCACTGCTGATTGGTTGGCTGAGCGCCATCCCTTACCTGCTGGCCGGTGTGTTCATGATCCTCTGCGGCCGTTCGGCGGACCTGCGCAACGAGCGCCGCTGGCACCTTGTGGTCCCGATGCTGATGGGCGCCGTTGGCCTGCTGATTGCCGTGAACTTCGCGGGTAACCCGACCATCGCCATCCTCGGTCTTTCGATCGCCACCATGGGCGCACTGACCGGCCTGCCGATGTTCTGGCCGATGCCGACCGCGTTGCTGAGCGCGAGCGCAGCGGTGGCGGGCCTGGCGATCATCAACTCGGTGGGCCAGATGGCCGGTTTCCTCAGCCCGTACCTGGTGGGCTTCATCAAGGACCAGACCGGCTCGACCGATGCCGCGTTGTATTCGCTGGCGGCGCTGATCGTGCTCGGTAGCCTGGTGGCCCTGCGTGTTTCGCGCGCTGCGGCGCTGCGCGTGTCCGAAGCCAATTGAAGCCCGATAGCCGGCAAGTCGCCTCCTGTCTGTAGGAGCAGGCTTGCCGGCGATCCAATCGTCAGCTCACTGCATCACCTCCAGGGCAAAGGCGTCAAATGGTTGCAATGGCCATTTGGAGAAGCCTCATGTCCCAGCACAACGTTGCCCGCCTCGAACAACTCGACCCACACCGCCCCCTGCGCGTCCAGGCGGGTGGCGAAGAGCTTGTCCTGGTCCGCCAGGGCGACCAGGTGCACGCCTACCAAGCCAACTGCCCCCATGCCGGTGCACCGCTCGAAGAAGGCGTGGTCTGTGGCGGCCTGCTGGTGTGCCCTTGGCACAAGGCCGCATTCGCCGTCGATGAAGGCGCGGTGTGCGAGCCGCCGGCCTTGGTCGATTTGCGTCGATATCGGGCATGGGTCAAGGATGGCGAGGTGTGGGTCGACGACCAGCCCCTGGCACAAGCCGACCCGCCCCGCCACAGCGACGCCCGCTGCTTCGCGGTGATCGGTGCCGGCGCTGCTGGCGCGGCGGCGGTCGCCACATTGCTGGCCCATGGTTTCGGCGGTCGCCTGGTCTGGATCGACCAGGAACACCAGCCCGCTTACGATCGCACCGCACTGAGCAAATTCGTCATCGCCGGGCAAATGCCAGCGGATGAAGTGCCTGCATTGCTGGAACCGGACGCCTTGCGCAAAGGCCACCTTGAACGGCTGTTCGGCAAAGTCCGTGCACTGGACACGCACAAGCGCCGCATCACCCTGGCTGACGGCAAGCACATCGACTATGACGCAGCCCTGCTGGCCACCGGCGGCAAACCACAACGCCCGGCCATCGAGGGTGCCGAATTGCCAGGCGTGCTCACCCTGCGTTCACGCGAGGATGCCGCCCGCTTGCTCGATGCTGCCGAACCTGGGCAGCCGGTGGTGATCGTCGGCGACGGGTTCATCGGCCTGGAGGCCGCGTCTGCGCTACGCAAGTATGGCGCCCAGGTGCATCTGGTGAGCCGCCATGAAATCCCCCTGGCCAAACAATTCGGCGAGCGTATAGGCCGCAGCATTCGCGAGCTTCACGAGCGCAAGGGTGTGGTATTGCATGGCCCCACCGAGGTCGAGCGCATCACCGGCGCAGAGCAAGTCGAAGCCGTGGTGCTGGCCAACGGCGAAACCCTGCGCACCTCCCTGGTGCTGCTGGGCACTGGCGTGAAGCCTGCCACCGCCTGCGTTCAGGGCCTTGCAATGGCCGAAGACAAATCCCTGAACGTCGACGCGCACATGCAGGCGGCCGATGGCCTGTGGGCCGCTGGCGACATCGCCACCTTCCCTCTCGCTGGCCGCCCGGTGCGCATCGAGCACTGGCGCCTGGCCCAGCAACAGGGCGTGATCGCAGCCGCCAACATGCTCGGAGAGCAACGTCGCTACGACGATGTGCCATTTTTCTGGACCTACCAGCACGGGCGCACCTATGAAGTGTTGGGGCATGCCCGAGATTGGAACCGTATCGAATTCGTCGGTGAGCCGGAGAAAGGCGACTTCATTGCCATGCAATGCGTGGGCGAGCAGGTCGAGGCAGTGATTGCCAAAGGCTATTCCGATGCGATGGCGCAGTTGTCACAACGCATGAAGCGGCCCTTGAGCCTTTCGCAGGCGCTTGAACTGATTGGCTGAACCTGTGTAAAACGAACGGACACCCCACTGCAAAGGACTTCCCAGCATGATCTATCGCCCCCTCGGCCACAGCGGCCTGCAGGTTTCAGCCCTGACGCTGGGCAGCATGATGTTCGGCGTGCAGACCAGCACCGAGGACTCGCTGCGGATCATCGACAAGGCCTGGGACCAGGGCATCAACTTCATCGACACCGCCGACGTGTACAACACAGGCCGTTCCGAGGAGATCGTCGGCGAGGCGGTCGCCCGTCATCGGCAGGACTGGATCGTGGCGTCCAAGGTCGGTTATGGGCCTGCCGACGGCTTGCCCAACCGCAGCGGGCTGTCACGCAAGCACATCTTCAATGCCATCGACGCCACGCTCACACGCATGGACCTGGACTACCTGGACATCTACTACCTGCACCGCGAAGACCACAAGGTGCCGCTGGAAGAGACCGTGCGGGCCATCGGCGACCTGCTGCGCCAGGGCAAGATCCGCTACTGGGGAGTGTCCAACTTCCGTGGCTGGCGCATTGCCGAAATCTGCAACCTGGCCGAGCGCCTGGGGGTGGCCATGCCGGTGGTGAGCCAGCCGCTGTACAACATCGTCAACCGCCAGGCCGAACCCGAGCAACTGACCGCCGCGGCCTACCATGGCCTGGGCGTGGTGCCGTTCAGCCCATTGGCCCGCGGCGTGCTCAGCGGCAAGTACGCACCTGGTGCGGCGCCGGATGCCGGTAGCCGGGCCGGGCGCCAGGACAAGCGGATCATGGAGGTGGAGTGGCGTCAGGAATCGCTGGCAATCGCCCGGCAGATCCAGGCCTATGTCGAGGCCAAAGGCGTGGGTATGGTCGAATTCGCCATTGCCTGGGTGCTGAACAACAAGCTGGTGAGTTCGGCGATTGTCGGGCCGCGCACCGAGGCGCAGTGGGATACCTATGCTGGGGCGCTGGAGGTGAAGATCACTGCTGAGGATGAAGCCTTCATTGACTCGCTGGTGACGCCGGGGCACGCCTCTACGCCGGGGTTCAATGATGTGGCGCATTTTGTGACAGGGCGGCTGGCCCGTAGTTGAGGGGCTAAAGAGACTTCGACCGAAAATAACGTGCACGTCGGCAAAGAGCCATCCTGGCCTGGGCCGACGCCTGCGGTAGTTTTACATAAGCACAGAGAACTGGTTGCTCGACATACACATGTTTTACTGAAACACCAAAACCATCTGATAGTACAAACGAAGTCGAGTTCATCAAGACGAACACTCAAACCAGTATGCCGTAGCAATTCTGACTAAAAATTAAACACCGACTCACCTCTTATCCCCTGAACCGCAGCATAAACCACCAAGGCTAAAACCGTTGTACTCACGACAGGGGCAGCAATCAAGGCCACACCCTGCAGCCCGATTAATTTCTCCAGCCCGACAAAATCTCTCGATGCAATAGAACCCTTAGAGCCTAAACTACTCCGAGATCGTCCCCCCGGGCTTACTCCACTCACCCCACTTATCTCACTTATCTCACTTACTTCACTTATTCTACTTAGCCTTCTATTTCCTTGATACTCGCCAAATGTACTTACACGCTTATCGCCACTTCGCACTTCCCTTCGAAGCATACCGATTGAACTTTCTGGCGAGTTACCGGCAGCACCGTTCACTGGAGGTTCAGATTGCCCAATAGCGGGCGGACTCAAACGCCTATGCTTTAGAGCATTATTTTGTAAGGATAAATTTCTTTTAATTGATTGCGCTTGATGATTGGAGATTTTTCTAGTCTGGCTATTTACACCCGAATTCCGTTTTGTGAAAAAAGGCATCTTACCCTCCGGATCATCACGATTCACCGGATCACCGCCACAATAGGCATAAGTATTGATACCCCCAACCGCAAATGGACTCAACGTGTCAGCACTGAAAAAACGCATGAGCCTTGGAGAGTACATTCGATGCCCTTGCCCAAGATGATAACATCCTGAAACTTCATCAAGACGCTGCCCGGTAAAGCTGCAAATCCCGCCAACGCGCTCAAGGTATCCGTATGCGCTATATCGTCGCTCAGATGGGACATCTGCCATGCTTAACATAACCGTCCGTGCATGGTCAGTTGCGAACACTGACACTTTGCCCTTGCAAAGCGCCAAGGGAGTTCCCATACCCCACAAAAGCCTGCTTTCGCTGCGTGACAACTCGCATACCAAATCCTTACCTTGGTAGTACATCTGCGTTGTCCCCGATGACAACATCTTCATTCGGACCTGCTCCCGTAATTGATGCACGCATCATCTCTCGGAAGCAAAAGGTTCTCAACTAGCAAAAATGCTAGGCTTCTTGTGACAGTATCGAATCTAAGGCGTTCACTTTTTAATTTCTTTCGAACTTCAATCATTAAGCACTGACACAGTTCCGTATTCCTTTTGCACCTGTGCATAGGGGAGCCCAGCGCCGGTATCCCGGTCCCCCCTTTCCCCAATCATCCCGGTACACGGTGAACTGGTTCGCGTCGACACCTCCGCCCCCCGCGAACTGAGCGAAGCCGAGATCGGCGAAATCGTCGCCGACTTCGGCCGCGCGGCGGTCAATGCCCGTGAAGCGGGTTTCGATTTCATTGAGTTGCACGCCGCCCACGGCTACCTGCTGCACCAGTTCCTCACCCCGAGCGCCAACGTGCGTGAAGACCGCTACGGCGGCAGCGTCGAGAACCGGGCGCGTATCGTGCTTGAAGCGGTGGATGCGGCGATTGCTAACTGGAGCGCCGACCGCGTTGCCATTCGTGTGTTCCCGTTGGGCGGCTTCAATGGCGTGGATAACGACGAGTATCAGGAAGCGGCTGGTTTGTACCTGATCGGCGAACTGGCCAAACGAAACTTGGCTTACATGCATCTTTCCGAGCCGGACTGGGCCGGCGGCAAGCCGTTGCGTGATGAGTTCCGTGAAGCGTGAATTCCGCGATTGTTGGCCCGCGCACCGAGGCGCAGTGGGACGCCTATGGTGGGGCGCTGGAGGTGAAGATCACGGCGGAGGATGAAGCGTTCATTGATTCGCTGGTGGCGCCGGAGCACGCCTCTACGCCTGGGCTCAATGATGTGGCGCATTTTGTGACTGGGCGGATTGCGCGTAGTTAAAAGTTCAACAGCCCTACTGCGATGCAGTATTTTTCGTCACTTCTAATTTCGACCAATCGCGAAGAAAGACAACCAAACATAACGGGCATCAACCATTGAGAAAACGCCCCGTCGACACAAAGATAGAATTGGCAAGGTATTTTTACTTGCGGGCCCTGACAATCATCAAAGACATAAAACTAATCAAATTAACAGCAGCTATACTCAGAGAAAGTGTGGTTTTTGGGTGTTGATTAATCCAGCGCAAAATACGCCTTGCGCGTCCAGGCTCACTAGCATTAGAGCTCGAAAAGCTTTGTGAAGCTACTGCTCGCCCCGAGCCAAAAGAAAACCTGGTTACGGGGGGGTGCCACAGCCCATACTGCTGAAGCCCGCTCTGTTGACCCGTGCCCACCGGAACTAGGCGGTCAAGAACGGTTGTAATATCTAGATGATCAAATCGTGGTCTTGGCGGTGTTGCAAGAGCAGTTTGCACTGCAGAGTCAGATATTGACCTTGATACACCTGCAGAGAAAACGCTAGAAGAGTCCTCGTCAAAAACATTGATATTGAAAATATCATTTTCTGGTAGATCGTACGTGACTCTATTCCTTACTGATGTTGGATGCTGCACTGCCATTTCCATTTCATTTGACGCAGCACCACGACTGGAGTCGGCCCTTCTCTTGACATGATTTAAATATGTTCGAGTCGGAGCACTCATCATCCTTGCCTTCCCAGAGGGGTCTTGGTAGTTCACTGGATCTCCAACACAGTAAGCGTAATGATTTATCCCGCCTTCTCCAAAGGGACTCAGCATATCTGGATTGTAAAACCTGCCTATTCTTGGACTGTAAAGGCGCAAGCCATTCCCCAATGGATAAGCTTCTGTACCACTGTCCATTCGTTGTCCATTGAAACCAAGTACAGGGGCTTCAGGACCTGCCTGCATGAATCCATAAGCTGTGTAGCCCTTTAAACTGGATTTATTGCCAGCCAATCCAATCACTGTGTTTGACCTTTCTACTTTAAGGCAAGACATCTGCCCACTGCCACGACTGCTTATTTCAGCAATTGGAATTCCGCCCCGTAACACCTTCCAACTCTCTACTCCCACCGAGCTGTGCATATGGTCGTGCTGGTAATAAAATAAAGAAACGCCATTCTTTCGCGACATAAATCCCCCTCCAAATTCCTTTACACTTTTACCAATATTATGAAAAACCAACAACTATCACATTTAACAGTTGCGCATCGACGCTGGCACGCAGCTGATCATCCCCATCGACCTATTCGCGGGTTTGCCCGCGAAAGATCCGGCGCCGGCTGCCCCATTGGGGAGCCTTGCGCCGGTATCCCGGTCCCCCCTTTCCCCAATCATCCCGGTAAGGTGCGCACCATCGGATTTCCCCTGATGGAGCTGCAATGAAACTCTTCCAACCCTTGCAAATCGGCCCGCTCACCCTACCCAACCGCGTGTTCATGGCGCCCCTCACCCGCCTGCGTAGCCTCGAGCCTGGCGACGTTCCGACGCCGATGATGGCCGAGTATTACGGCCAGCGCGCCAGTGCCGGGCTGATCATCAGCGAAGCCACGCAGATCTCGTTCCAGGCCAAGGGCTACTCGGGTTCGCCAGGCATTCACACGGACGAACAAATCGCCGGCTGGCAGCAGGTGAACGCCGCCATCCATGCCAAAGGCGGCCATAGCGCGGTGCAGGTCTGGCACACCGGTCGGGTTTCGCACACATCCCTTCAGCCAGGCGGCGAGGCACCGGTCGCGCCTTCGGCGTTGCAGGCCAATGCACGCACGACGCTGCGCAATGAACACGGTGAACTGGTTCGCGTCGACACCTCCGCCCCCCGCGAACTGAGCGAAGCCGAAATCGGCGAGATCGTCGCCGACTTCGGCCGCGCGGCGGTCAACGCCCGTGAAGCGGGTTTCGATTTCATCGAGTTGCACGCCGCCCACGGCTACCTGCTGCACCAGTTCCTCACCCCGAGCGCCAACGTGCGTGAAGACCGCTACGGCGGCAGCGTTGAAAACCGGGCGCGTATCGTGCTGGAAGCGGTGGATGCGGCGATTGCCAACTGGAGCGCCGACCGCGTTGCCATTCGTGTGTTCCCGCTGGGTGGCTTCAATGGCGTGGATAACGATGAGGATCAGGAAGCAGCGGGTTTGTATCTGATTGGCGAGCTGGCCAAGCGTAACTTGGCTTACCTGCACCTTTCCGAGCCGGACTGGGCCGGTGGCAAGCCTTTGCGCGATGAGTTCCGTGAGGCGATTCGGGCAGCATACCCAGGTGTGATTGTGGCGGCAGGTGCCTACACCGCAAACAAGGCCGAAGACCTGCTGCAGCGTGGGTTGATCGATGCGGCGGCATTTGGCCGTAGTTTCATTGCCAACCCGGACCTGGTCGAGCGGTTGCAGGCGAAGGCACCGCTGAACGAGCATCGGGCGCAGTTCGACTATGCCAATGGGCCTGAGGGGTATACGGATTATCCGTTTTTGAAGCAGGCCTGAAGGTATTGGGGCCGCTTTGCGGCCCATCGCCGGCAAGCCGGCTCCCACATGGACCGCGCACATCTTGAGATCACTGCCGTACCTGTGGGAACTGGTTTGCCGGCGATGACGCCGGTACAGGCAGCGCAAGACAGTTGCTCCCACAGGTATCCGCAGCAGCCTTGAGAGCGCCGCGGACCGTGTGGGAGCCGGCTTGCCGGCGATGAGGCCAGTGACATTTAACTCAGTTCAGCCAGCGCCTGCGCCGCATAGGCATGCGAGCGGATCCGCGCCAGTGGATCATGGATCCGGCAGTCGATCATCAATTCATCCGCCCCAGTCTGCTCGATCAACGAACGCAACCCCTCCCTCACCCGCTCTGGCCCACCGGCAATGGAGCAGGCCATCACCTGGTCCAGCACATTGCGTTCATGCACCGGCAAGCTTTCGACATAACCCTCCCGAGGTAACGGCAGCAAGCCAAAGCGGCCGACGTGCAGGTCAAGCATCCACTTGCGATGGGAGCTGGCCAGGTAGTCGGCCTCGGCATCGCTGGCTGCCGCGAACAGATTCACCCCAACCATGACGTAAGGTTTGGCCAACTGTTCGGACGGCTGGAAGTTGGCACGGTAATGGGCGATGGCCTGCAGCAGGTAACGCGGCGCGAAGTGCGAGGCGAAGGCATAGGGCAAGCCCAGTTTGGCGGCAAGGTCCGCGCCGAACAGGCTAGAGCCCAGTATCCATATCGGCACGTCGTGTGCGCCCGGCACGCCGCGAACCTGGCGCTTGCCGTTGTCGGCGAGGTAGTCACGCAACTCGGCGATGTCCTGCACGAAGTCACGCTCCGGCGCCACGCCCCGCAGTGCACGCACGGTCGGCCCGGAGGTACCGGGGGCTCGTCCCAGGCCAAGGTCGATTCGGCCCGGGTGCAAGGTATCGAGGGTGCCGAACTGCTCGGCAATCACCAACGGTGCGTGGTTCGGCAGCATGATGCCACCCGCCCCGACACGGATGTGCCGGGTGGCATTGGCGATTTCGTTGATCACCAGGGAGGTGGCGGCCGAACCGATACCCGGCATGTCGTGATGCTCGGCAATCCAGTAGCGGCGGTAATCGTGCTGCTCGACTTGGCGAGCGAGTTGGCGGGATTCTTCGATCGCGTCAGCGAAGGTCTTGCCTTCGCCGATCATGACCAGATCCAATACGGACAAGGCAGTCATGGGGTCTCCAGTTGGGATTTTCAGTGCCTGACAGTGTCTGGCCTTGCGGGCAACAGATAAACACGCAGCCGTACCCCACACTCGGTCCTTGGATTCCCCAATCGCAGTTACGCTGCCTCAGTCGCCCGCCTCCCAAGGCACACCCTGCTCCCAGGTCGCGACCAGCAGGTCGATGAACCCACGCACCCTCGGCGACAGGTGTCGCTTGCTGGGGTAAACCACGCGAATCGGGTCAGCCGGTGGCCGGAAGGCGTGCAACACCTCCACCAAAGTCCCGCTGCGCAAGTCGTCACCGGTGATGTAGGTGGGCAGATGAATCAGCCCGAACCCTGCGCGCGCCCCGTCGAGCATGGCTTCGGAGCTATCGATGTTCAACCGCCCGGGCTCTTCGCACAGGTGCAGCCCGGCGTCGGTATTGAAACGCCAGGGCATGGACTTTTCACCGGATAGGAAGGCGATCTTGTCATGCTCGTACAAGTCCGCTGGCACCAAGGGGACGCCGTGCTCCGCCAGGTACGCGGGAGATGCGCAGGTGGCGAACTGTTGCCAGGCGACCGTACGGGTAAGCAGCTGCGAGTCTTCTTTCGGCGCACCGATGCGGATGGCGACGTCCACGCCCTCTTCGACCAGGTCGACGAAGCGGTCAGTGAAACGAATATCAGCGCGCAGCTCGGGCCATTGCTTGAGGTAGGTATCGAGGATCGGCAACACATGGCGCTGGCCGAACGACAATGGCGCGGTCAGGCGCAAGGTGCCGGTGGGTCGGCCCCGGCGCAGGGCCATGGTGCTCTCTACTTCATCCAGGTCATCGAGAATCTGCCGCCAGCGCTCGTAAGCCACCTGGCCTTCATCGGTCAGGCTCAGTTTGCGCGTGGTGCGGTTGAGCAGGCGCACCCCCATGCGGGCCTCCAGGCGCGCGATGCTCTTGCCCACCGCCGAACGCGTCAGGCCCAGGCTGGCCGCCGCTGCAGTGAAGCTGCCCGCCTTCACTGCACTGACGAAGGCGGCGATATCGCCGAAGCGGTTGGGTTCCATGGGCGGCTCCTGGGGCATCGAGGGCCTGCTTAAATGGGTGCGTTTTCAAACATTGCAAGGCTTTCAGGGCTCGGCCAGGTACTGCGCGGTCCATGCCGCCAATGGCAGCGGAGGCTGCTGATCGAAGATGCGCCGCCAGATCAACGCCAGGTCGCGGCCATTGAACATGCCGCCCACCCCTGCCCTCGGCCATGACGTCGGCGTATCGACAATCCAATGCCCTTGGCTGTCGCGATGGGCCATGTTGAAGCGGAAGGTGTAGTTGCCGGGAATGCCCATGCGCAGGTCGGTAACCACCAAGGCATCGCCAATCACGTCATAGCGCAGCCAGTCATCGGTGAACCAGCGCAGGCGCTCGTGCAGTGGCGCACCGGTTAGCGCCTTGGCTGCGTCCAGGTTGCGCGACAGGCGCTGCATCTCGGGCGGTGTGCGATCGAAGAGGCTGCTGATGCCTTCGTAGTAATCGCCATCCGGGGTCTTGGCCAGCACCCGCCACACCAGGCTATTGAAGGCCATGGGCACGGCGCGCACTTCGCTGACAGCAACGCCCTGCTGGTCGAGGGCTGCCTGAAAGCGTTGTTCGGCGGTGATGCGGGCGGCCAAGCCAAAGCCCAAGTAGGCGCAGCTGAACAACAAGGCCAGCGTCAGCAGTTGTACCGCTCGCTCGCGCAATCCCTTGAAGGCGGCGTAGATCACCGCCGCCAGCAGCGGCACGGTGTAGACCGGGTCGATGATGAACACCGAGGCCCAGCTCAGTGGGGTGAACTGCAGCGGCCAGAACAGCTGGGTGCCGTAGACGGTGAACGAATCGAGAATTGGGTGCGTAACCAATACCAGCCAGAACGCGAGGAACAGCCTCGGCCGGGTGTAGCCCTTGTTTGGCCAGCGCCAGGCGACCAGCCAGGCCAGCAGCAACGCCAGGCCGGTGAGCACGAAGATGGAATGGGAAAAGCCACGGTGGAAGGTCATCTGCGACACCGGGTCGGCGTAGCGGATGACCACGTCCAGGTCCGGCACGGTGCCCAGCAAGGCACCGTACGCCAGTGAGCGGCGGCCCTGGATGCGGCCGAGCACCGTGCCTTGGAGTGCAGCGCCGAGTACGGCTTGGGTCAGTGAGTCCAAGGTGAAACTCCTGATGAAGTCATTTCAGGAACCTACCTGTGTCCGTACCGACAACGCAAATTGAATGAGGGATTTGCTCAGGAGAAATCGGGGCCGCTTCGCGCCCCATCGCAGGCTGTCGCCAGCTCCCACGAGGACCACGCAAGGTTTGGGAGTTTGATCAAGACAGTGGCTCCCTGTGGTCACTTGATCTCGAGGCACGGATGGCCTGTGGGAGCTGGCGACAGCCTGCGATGGGCTGCGCAGCAGCCCCCGCTGCCGGCCTCAGAACAGCTGCCAGGTGTACACCAACGTCACACGGTTCTCGTCGATATCGCTGCGGTAGTTCGAGCGTGCCATGGCATTCCTCACACGAATCCCCAGCCCTTTGAACACTCCGCTCTGCACGGCATAGCCAAGGTCAAGGTCGCGCTCGCGGTCCTTGCCTTCGTAACCCAGGCCGGTGTCCACATTGTTACCAGTGATGTAGCGCACAGTGGCGGTCAGCCCAGGTACGCCCATGGCCGCGAAGTTGTAGTCATAGCGCACCTGGTACGAACGCTCGTCGGTATAGGCAAACTCGTAGGTCGGCACCTCGTTGCCCAGTGGCGAGATATTGGCGAACACGCGTGGGAATGGGCTGTCGCCATAGATACCCTGGTAACCCACGTGGAAGCTGTGCCCGCCTCGCCTCGCCGTGAACATAGAGAAGAACGCCTGGTTGTCGATGTTGCCCAGCAAGGCGTCGCCGTCCTCACGGGCCGTGAAGTAGCCCAGATTGGCGCTGAGCACCCAATCCCCCACCGGTTTGTTGTGCTTGAAGCCAACAAAGCCCTGCTCGTAAATGTCTTCCAGTTGCCCGTACCACACACTGACACTGCTTTGATTGGCGTTGAACGCGTAGTCACCCCCCACGTAGTTGAAAGAGTCGCTTTCAGCCTGACGCTGGGGCACATGGCCCAGCATGGCGTTCATCTTGCCGTCACCCGCCTCGTTGCGCAGGTGGCTCGAGCTCAAGTGGCCAGCCTGCAAGGTCAGGCCGTCAAGCTCTGCCGAGTTGAGGCTGAGGCCCTGGTAGGTCGGCGGTAACAGGCGAATATCACTGAAGGTCAGCACCGGCAGATTGGGCTGCAGCTCGCCGACGCGCAGTTCGGTTTTCGACAGCCTGGCCTTGAAGGTCGGCGCCAGGCGGCTGTATTCATCGGCGGCGCGACCATCGCCATGCACCGGCAGCAGGCCAGTGTTTGTCCGGTCCGGGCTACTGTCGAGCTTGATGCCCAACAGGCCCAGGGCATCCACGCCAAAGCCAACCGTGCCAGGCGTGTAGCCAGACTTGAAATCGAGAATGAAGCCCTGGGCCCACTCCTCGGCTTTCGATTGCTGGTTGGCGCCGACGATGTCGGAGAAATCGCGGCTGAAATAGTAGTTACGGGCGCTGAGGCTGGCCTTGGCGTCCTCGAAGAAGCCACCTTCGGCGGCAAGAAGCGGTTGGCTGAGCAGGGTCAGCCCGATGGCGACGCAAGGGGTGTGGTTCATTCCGAAGCTCTCTTGATCTTGTTTTTATTGGTAAAGCGTTGGGAACACAGGGTTCGGTGGTGACGAGGCTCCTTTCACGGGTTGCGGCGCAGGGCGCCGAATGCTTGTGGTCGACGCCACCTGAGCAGCGCATGGGCCAGCAGGCCGAACAGCAGGCCCCAGAACGCTGCGGACAAGCCCAGGAAGGACACACCCGAGGCAGTGACGAGGAAGGTGAACAGCCCGGCATCACGCTCGGCTGGCTCGGCCAGGCTGCGCGCCAAGGCTTCGCTGATCGCGCCGTACAGGGCCAGGCCTGCCAGTGCGGCGATCAAGGCCGCTGGAAAGGCCGCGAACAGCGACATCAAGGTGGCCCCGGCGATACCCAGCAACAGGTACAACACGCTGCCGGAGACCGCTGCCACGTAACGCCGACGCGGGTCTTCATGGGCTTCGTGGCCCGTGCACAGGCTGGCGGTGACGGCTGCCAGGTTCAGGCCATGACAGCCGAATGGCGCGAGCAAGGCCCCGCCAATCGCGCTGGCACTGATCAGCGGGCTGGCAGAGGTCGGGTAACCAGCATTGCGCAGCACCGCCATGCCCGGCATGAACTGCCCGGTCAGGGCCACCAACACCATGGGCAAGGCCAGGCTGAATACCGCCGAAAGGCTGAACTGCGGTGCAATCCATTGCGGCGTGGCCAGCTGCAGCACCAGCGCGTCACTGCGAAACGCCCCGCTGACCACGGTGACGGCCGCGCCGACGCACAGCACCGCAGCCACGGCATAGCGTGGCTGCACTCTGCGCATCAGCACGTAGGTGACGAACATCGCCAGTACCAGCACCGGTTGCACGGGCAAGGCGCGGAACACCTCGATGCCGAAGCTGAACAGAATGCCCGCCTGCATGCCGGCGGCAATGGAGCCTGGCAAGTGGGCGATGATGCGATCGAAGGCCCCGCTGATACCGATCAGCAACAGCAACAGATTGGCCACCAGGTAGGCGCCAACGGCTTGCTCGATGCCCAGTTGCGGCAAGGCTGTGACCAGCAGCGCGGAGCCGGGAATGGACCAGGCGATCACCACCGGTACCCGATAACGCAGGCTCAGCAAACCACCCAGGACGGCACTGCCCATGGATACGGCCCACACCCAGGACGACAGTAGCCCGAGGGACAGGTGTGCGGCCTCGGCGGCGTGGAAGATGATGACCAGCGGGCCAGCGTAGGAAATCAGGGTGGCGATGCAGCCGGCGACGATGGCCGACAAGGAGCAATCCTTGATCAAGGTTCTCATAGGGCTTCTCGCGACAGTATTGGATGGCAAGGGCTTCGCCCTTGATCGCCGGCAAGCCGGCTCCCACAGGGTCGTGGGAGCCGGCGCCAGCCTGCGATTGGCCCTCAGCCCTGCTGCAGAGCCCGTGGGCGCCCGCTGCGCTGTTCGGCGTCGTTGTCCGCCGCCCTCTGCAACTGGAAGTCGAACTTCAGTTCGGCACGGCGCCCATCGGCAGCGTCGACGAACACCACCTCACCCACCAATCCATCACGGGTGGCATAGGCGAAGTCGTCCCACAGGTACTTGTCGCCCGCCAGGTTGATCTGGGTGGTGAGGTGACGATGCCCCGGCGCCGAGATGAAGAAGTGGATGTGCGCCGGGCGCTGGCCATGTCGGCCGAGCAAGTCCAGGCATTCCTGGGTCGGCCCCTGTGGGTCGCAGCCGTAGCCGGATGGCACGATGGAGCGCGCACGGTAGCGGCCTTCAGCATCGGTGACGATGCGACGGCGCAGGTTGTACTCGGACTGGCTCTGGTCGAAGAACGAGTAGGTCCCTTTGGTGTTGGCGTGCCACAGGTCGACGGTGGCACCCGCCAGTGGCTGGCCCTGCGGGTCCAGCACCTGCCCCTCCAGGAACATCACGGTAGCCACGCCCTCTTCGCTGCCATCGTCCATGCGCACTTCGCCTTGGGCGATAGGCGCGCCTGCCACGTACAGCGGCCCTTCGATGGTGCGTGGGGTGCCGCCGAGCAGGCCGGCTTCGGTATCTTTGGCGTCCTGCAGCAGGTCGAGGAAGTGCTCGATGCCCAGGCCTGCCACCAGCAGCCCGGCTTCACCGCGACCGCCGAGGCGGTTGAGGTAGTCGACGGCCAGCCAGAATTCGTCCTCGGTGATTTCCAGGTCTTCGATCAGGCGGGCAGTGTCCTGCAGTACGCGCTGGATGATGCGCTTCAGGCGCGGGCTGCCGTCGTCGTTGCCAAAGCCTGCGGCTTCTTCGAAGAACTTCTGGATATCGGCAGTTTGGGAAATCTTCACGGTCATGATGATGTACCTCGTCTTGTTCTTGTGCGGTTGCGCGAATCAGCGGTCGTCAGCGTGGATCGACGAGGGGTGGCGGCACAGGCCGTCGACCTCGATGTCCATGTAGGGGAACAACGGCAGTTGCATCAGGGTGTCGTGCAGCGCCTCGACGCTGGGCACGTCGAACACGCTGTAGTTGGCGTAGTGCCCGGCGATGCGCCACAGGTGGCGCCAGGTGCCCTCGCGCTGCAGGCGCTGGGCCAGTTCCTTTTCGTCGGCCTTCAGTTGCGCGGCCTTGGCCGGGTCCATGTCGACCGGCAGTTTTACGGTCATCTTTACGTGGAACAGCATGGGGGGCTCCTCGAGTCTGTTGAAATCGTTGTGGGAGCGGCTTCAGCCGCGAACACCGGCATGGCCGGTGCCATCCACCGCGTTGCCTGCTTCGCGGCTAAAGCCGCTCCCACAGGTTGTGTGTTCATCCTGCAAATGCCTCAGCGGCGGGCGAAGCGCGCCAGGCGTTGTTCGTCCAGGCTCAGGCCCAGGCCAGGGGTGCGTGGCACGTGCAGCTGGAAGTCGTGGTATTGCGGCGGTTCGTTGACGATTTCCTCGGTCAGCAGCAGCGGCCCGAACAGCTCGGTGCCCCAGGTCAGCTGGCGCAGGGTGAGGAAGGCGTGGGCCGAGGCCAGGGTGCCGATCGAGCCTTCGAGCATGGTCCCGCCGTACAGGGCGATGCCGGCGGCTTCGGCGATCTGCGCGGTGCGCAGCACGGCGCGGGGGCCGCCGTTCTTGGCGATTTTCAAGGCGAAGATGCTGGCGGCACCGTCGGCGGCCAGGCTGAAGGCGTCCTCGACGCTTTCGATGGACTCGTCGGCCATGATCGGTGCCGGGCTGCGCTGGTTCAGGCGGATTTGCCCACCGCGGTTGATGCGCGAAATCGGCTGTTCGATCAGGTCGATGCCGTTGTCGCCGAGAATCTGACAGGCGCGAATGGCCTGGGATTCGTCCCAGTACTGGTTCACATCCACCCGCACGCTGGCCCGGTCGCCCAGCTCGCGCTTGATCGCTACCACATGCTTGAGGTCCTGCTCCAGCGGGTTGGCGCCGATTTTGAGCTTGAACACCCGGTGGCGGCGAATCTCCAGCATGTGCTCGGCTTCGGCGATGTCACGGGCGGTGTCGCCGCTGGCCAGGGTCCAGGCCACTTCCAGGCTGTCGCGTACGCGCCCGCCCAGCAGTTCGCTTACTGGCAGGCCCAGGCGTTTGCCCTGGGCATCGAGCAAGGCACTCTCGATGCCGGACTTGGCGAAGGTATTGCCCTTGGCCAGCTTGTCGAGCTTGAGCATGGCGGCGTTGATGTTGTCGGCGGCCATGCCGATCAGCGCTGGCGCCAGGTGCGCGTCGATGTTGGCCTTGATGCCTTCCGGGCTTTCGTAGCCGTACGCCAGGCCGCCGATGGTGGTGGCTTCGCCGATGCCTTCCACGCCGTCGCTGCAGCGCAGGCGCAGGACCACCAGGGTTTGTTGCTGCATGGTGTGCATGGCCAGCTTGTGCGGGCGGATGGTCGGCAGGTCGACGATGATCGCCTCCAGCCGTTCGATAGTCGGGCTTGTCATGCAAGGCCTCCAGTTCAGTTCAAGGAAAAATCAGGCCTGCGCCACCGCAGCCACACCGTGGCGCCGGCCACTGGCCAGGTGCACGGCCATGGCCAGCGCGGCAACCGCGCCGGGGATGGCGAAAGCGAAGAAATTGAGTTGCAATGGCAGGTTGATGCCCATCAGCGCACCACCCAGCAGCGGGCCGACAATGGCGCCGTTGCGGCCAATGCCAGAGGCCCAGCCCAGCCCGGTGGAGCGCACGGACAGGCCGTACAGTTGAGCGGCGCCGGCATACAGCAGAATTTGCGTGCCGATGGTGGTGGCACCTGCGATGAAGATCAGCAGGTACAGCACCGGCATGGGGCTGTTGACGCCGAGCAGGCTGATCGACACGGCGGCGGCGATGAAGAAGGCAACCTTGACCTTGACCAGGTTGTAGCGGTCGCCCAACCAGCCGCCCAGAATCGCCCCTGCCATACCGCCAAAGTTCAGGGCCAACAGGAACGACAGGCTCGAACCCAGGCTGTAGCCAGCGTTGGCCATAAGCTTTGGCAGCCATGAGCTCAGCGCGTAGACCATCAGCAGGCAGCAGAAGAACGCCAGCCACAGGGCCAGGGTGCGCACGGCCAGGCCGTCGCGGAACAGTTCCAGAACAGTGGCGCCCTTGCCTTTGCGATCGCTGGCCTGCAATACGTCGTCAGAACCCACGTCACAGCTTGGGTCCAGGCGTTTGAGCAACGCACGCGCTTCTTCCGTACGCCCCTTGCGCACCAGGAAACCAATGGACTCCGGCAGGTAGTAGAGGATCACCGGCAACAGCAGCAGCGGCACGGCGGCGGCGAAGAACATCGACTCCCAGCCAAAGCGCGGCAGCAGGTAGATGCCCACGCCAGCCGACAGCATGCCGCCCAGGGAGTAACCGCTGAACATGATCGCCACCAAGGTGCTGCGCAGCCGCTTGGGGGCGTATTCGTTCATCAATGCCACGGCATTGGGCATCAGCCCTCCGCAGCCGAGCCCGGCGAAGAAGCGGTAGATGCCGAACTCGCTGGGGCTGCTGGCAAAACCATTGAGAATGGTGGCCGTGGAAAACAAGGCGAAACAGATGGCGATACCTTTCTTGCGCCCGATCCGGTCAGCCAGGCTGCCAAACACCAGGGCGCCGAACATCATGCCGAACAGCGCGTAGCTGCCCAGTGCGCCGGCCTGCAGCGGGGTCAGGCCCCACTCTTTCATGATGACCGGCAATACCACGCCGTAAATGAACAGGTCATAACCGTCGAAGATCAGCAGCAGGCCGCACCAGGCCATGACCATCCAGTGGAACGGGGTAAATCGGGCGTTATCGATGATCGGGTGCACATCAAGGGTTCGCATGGCATCTGTCTCTCTTGTTTTTGTTGTGTAAGAAAACCTTGCCCAGGGCGGCGATCAGCCGAGGTCACCGCCCCCCACCGGCAGGGTGACGCCGGTGATGTAGGAAGCCTCGTCAGAGGCCAGGAACAGGATTGCGCCGACTTGCTCGTCGATGCTGCCGTAGCGTTTCATCAGGCTGCTGTCGAGGGTCTGGTCGACGATCTGCTGGTACCAGAGCTTGTCCTGTTCGCTTTGCTCGGCGCTGTTGCGCGGTACGCGACGTGGCGGTGCCTCGGTGCCGCCGGGTGCAGTGGCGTTGACACGGATGCCGCGGCCGGCGGTTTCGAAGGCCAGGCACGCCGTCAGCGCGTTAACCCCACCCTTGGCCGCGCCATAAGGCACGCGGTTTACCCCGCGGGTGGCGATGGACGAGACGTTGACGATGGCGCCGCTACCACGTTCGAGCATGTACGGCAGCGCGGCGTGGCAGCACCACAGCGTGGGGAACAGCGAGCGGCGTACTTCGGCCTCGATCTGCTCCACTTCGTAGTGCTCGAACGGCTTGGCCCAGATGGTGCCGCCGACGTTGTTGACGAGGATGTCGAGGCGGCCGAAGGCTTCAACGGCGGCTGCCATGACACGGGCGCAGTCGCTGTGTTGTTCGAGGTCGGCGGTGAGGGTCAGCATGCCCTCACCTGCCAGTTCGTGGACCAGTTCGGAACGGTCCACCGCCACCACCTGTGCGCCCTCGGCCTTGAGCCGCCAGCACACGCCACGGCCGATACCTTGGGCGGCGCCGGTGACCAGGGCGACTTTGCCTTGGAATCTTGGGTTCATGTGCAACTCTCCGATGTCCATGTGCTTGGGGCTGCTTCGCACCCCATCGCAGGCTTCGCCAGCTCCTACAGTGTTCTGCGGGGCTCCGTGGGAGCTGGCGAAGCCTGCGATGGACCGCAGAGCGGTCCCAACGCTTCTTGAATAAAAAGAGGCCACCTCCACCCGCACGATGCAGGCAGCCCCAGGAAACCTCAGGCAGCCGCCGCGAACTTCTCGTAGTAGAAGTTGGCCGGGGTGATGCCCTGCTCGCGCACGTACTGGCTGACCGCCTCGACCATCGGGGGCGGGCCGCACAGGTACAGGTCGACGTCGCCGTCGTTGAGGTGGCGCGGTTCGATGTGCTGGGTCACGTAGCCTTTTTGCGGGTACTGGCTTTCAGGGTTGGCCACGCAGGCGCTGTAGGTGAAATTGGGAATGCGTGCGGCCAGGGCTTGCAGGCGATCCAGCTCGACCAGGTCGAAGTCGTTGGTAACGCCGTAGATCAGGTGCAGGGGGTGTGCGCTGCCCTGCTCGGCGATCTTCTCCAGCATCGCCGTGAACGGCGCCAGGCCGGTGCCGCCGGCCAGCAGCAACAGCGGGCGCTGGATCGGGCGCAGGTAGAAGCTGCCAAGCGGGCCGGTGAGGCTCATGCTGTCGCCGGCCTTGGCCAGGCCACTGAGGAAGCTGCTCATCAGGCCGCCCGGCACGTTGCGGATCAGGAAGCTGACTTCGCCATCCTTTTGCAGCGAGCTGAAGGAATAGGCGCGGCTCTGGTCGCTGCCGGGCACCTTGAGGTTGACGTACTGCCCCGGCAGGAACGCCAGGCGGCTCAGGGACTCGCCCTTGATCGACAAGGCAATGGTGCTTTCCGACAGCTGACGCACGTCGCTGATGGCCGCCTCGAAGCTCGACTGCTCGGTCTTGCACACCTGCGACGACGCCGGGATGCGCACCACGCAATCGCTTTCGGCGCGCATCTGACAAGTCAGCACATAGCCTTCGGCGATTTCGTCTTCACTGAGGGCGTCTTCGATGAAGTTGTCGCCCAGGTCATACTGGCCGGATTCGGCCTTGCACTTGCAGGTACCGCAAGCGCCGTCACGGCAGTCCAGCGGGATGTTGATGCCTTGGCGGTAGGCGGCATCGGCCACGGTTTCCTGGCCGTTTGCCTCGATGAAGCGGGTTACGCCGTCTTCAAAATTCAGTGCGATCTGGAAGCTCATGTTGCACCTCGCGGGCGAGCCTGGCCGCGGCGCGCCTTTTGGCACACCGAACGGCGCTCGCGTTGCTGCGAATCAGATGTGGTAGATGTCGATGACCTGACGCACGTAGTCGTTCTTCAGGACCACTTTCTTGGCCAGGATCAGCGGCTGCTCGCCGCGCAGGTCCAGGGTGTAGAAGCTGGTGCCGAAGTAACTGTCGGTGGTCTTGTAGCGGAAGCTCAGGGTGTGCCAGTTGAATCGCACCTGGCACTGGCCTTCGCCCTGCTCGACGATCTCGATGTTGCTGATGTTGTGCGAAGTGCGGGTATCCGGCACGGTCGCGCTGGAGCGCTCGGTCTTGATGCGGAACACCCGGTCCTCGAGGCCGCCACGGTTGCCGTACCAGATCAGCGAGATCTCGCTTTGCGGGTCCTCGGTGAGGGTATCGTCGTCATCCCACGAAGGCATCCAGAAGGTGGCGTCGGCGGCATACAGCTCCAGCCACTGGTCCCACTGGGCATCGTCCAGGTAGCGCGCTTCGCGGTAGAGGAAGTCGCGCACGGTGTCATGCAGGCTCATTGCACGGCCTCCACAGGGATCAGCTTCTGCTCGTCCTTGAGCGCCTGGATCATGGTGTCCTGCCAATACTTATGCTGCAGCACGAACAAGCCTTCGTCCTCGGTGCGTACACCGGACAGCAGCGGCTTGAGCTCGATCTCCTGAGCCGCCTCATCGGCGCCTTCGACCCAGTGTTTGGCGCCACGGGACATATCGTTCCAACCGGTGCCGCCGCCGTAGCCGGTCTGGCACGAGCGGAACTCTTCCAGATCGTCCGGGGTGGCCATGCCGCTGACGTTGAAGAAGTCTTCATACTGGCGGATGCGTTTGGCACGAGCGTCGGCGCTTTCGCCTTTGGGGGCGATGCAGTAGATGGTGATTTCGGTCTTGTTAACCGAGATTGGCCGGGCAACGCGGATCTGCGAGCTGAACTGGTCCATCAGGTACACGTTCGGGTACAGGCACAGGTTGCGCGAGTTCTCGATCATCCAGTCGGCACGGGCCTGGCCGAAGTCGGCGGCCAGCTGGTCGCGGCGCTCGTAGGCCGGGCGGTCTTCCGGGTTGGCCCAACGGGTCCAGAGCAGCAAGTGGCCGTGGTCGAAGGAATAGAAGCCCCCGCCTTGCTTGGCCCAGGAGCCTGCGCTCATGGTCTTGATCTCGTCGCCTGACTCGCGCTGCTTGCGCTGGTTCTGAGTGGCGGCGTAGTTCCAGTGTACGGAGCTTACGTGGTAGCCGTCGGCGCCGTTTTCGGCGGTGAGCTTCCAGTTGCCTTCGTAGATGTAGGAGCTTGAGCCGCGCAGCACTTCCAGGCCCTCAGGGGACTGGTCGACGATCATGTCGATGATCTTGGCCGACTCGCCCAGGTGCTCGACCAGCGGCTTGACGTCAGCATTGAGGCTACCGAACAGGAAACCACGGTACGACTCGAAGCGCGCCACCTTGGTCAGGTCGTGGGAGCCGTCGCAGTTGAAGCTGTCGGGGTAGCCGGCGTTGCTTGGGTCTTTGACCTTGAGCAGCTTGCCGCTGTTGTTGAAGGTCCAGCCATGGAACGGGCAGGTATAGCTGGAACGGTTGCCGCGCTTGTGCCGGCACAGCATGGCGCCGCGGTGGCTGCAGGCATTGAGGAAGGCATTGAGCTCCCCGTCCTTGTTGCGCGCGATGAAGATCGGCTGGCGCCCCATGGTCAGGGTCAGGAAGTCGTTCTTTTCGGGGATCTGGCTTTCATGTGCCAGGTAGATCCAGTTGCCCTCGAAGATGTGCTTCATCTCCAGGTCGAACAGGCGCGGGTCGGTGAACATTTCACGTTTGCACCGGTAGACGCCTTTTTCACGGTCGTCCTCGAGCATGGCATTGAGGTAGTCGAATCCCAGGGACATGGCCAGGGTCTCCATTGTTATTGGTAAGGCCATGTCAGGTTAGGGATTACAGGGTGATGACAATATCCGTTGCGTGCAGAGTGCTATCCGTTTTGTGCAAGTGATGGTGCGTGACCTAAAACCTGTCAGCGCCGTTTGCGGTAGGTTTCCGACGGCAGTTCTCCAAAGCGCTGCCGGTAATGCTCGGAAAAACGCCCCAGATGCAGGAAGCCATAGTCCATGGCCAGTTCGGTGACACTGCGTACCGTGCAACTGGCATCGCTCAGGCAGGCATGCACCTGTTCCAGCTTGCGCTGGCGTACATATTGTTTAGGCGTGGTTGCAAGATGCCGGTCGAACAGCGCATACAAAGACCGCACACTCATGCACGCCTGCTCTGCCAGTGTTTCGGCAGCCAGTTCGAGCTTCAGGTTACGGTCGATGTAGTCGAGAATCCGCTCAAGGCTTGCCCCAGGTGAACCCAGGCTTTCCCGGCGAATGTTGGTGTTCATCAGGGTCAACAGCTTGCTGGCGACGATCTGGCTGTAATGGCCTTGTACCCGCGGCAATGAGTCGTTTACCTCGGCCTCATGGCAAACCATGGCCAGCAGATTGACGAAGCCATCGAGCTCCTCCAGCCGATAGTGGTTGCGCAGGAAGCGCACACCGCCATCAGGCCTGTGCCAGCGTTGCTCATCGCAGATGGAATCGAGCAAGTGCGTCGGCACCTTGAGGATGAACTTCTCGCAGTCTTCCGAATAGGTCAGGTCCACCGGGTCGTCGGGGTTGATCAGCAACAGCTCGCCTGGCACCAGATGATGCTCGCGCTGGTGCCCACGCCACAGGCAGTTGCCGTTGAGCAGCACCTGCAGGTGGTAGATGGTTTCCAGCGCTGGCGAGGTGACCCGCACGCTGCCGCCGTAGCTGATGCGGCACAGGTCGAGGTCGGCGAACTTGCGGTGGCTGAGGCTGGCCTGGGGGTGGGTGGTGCGGGACAGGCCGATGCAGTGGTGGCCCACGTGCTGGTTCACGTAATCGGACACGGCATAGGGGTCGGCGTGATGGAACACGCTACTGCGTTCGCTCAGCAGGCGGCTTTCCATAGGCAAGGCACTCGGCATCGTTATTGTTCTGGGCGCCGCTTCCTACCGGCCTTGCGGCCCGTGGTTGCGGTCGTTCACGGTTATTCTATCGGGCCAATGGCGCTTCTTGAGGGGCAGGCGACCGTCGGCCAATGCCACACACTAAGCAAAACGGTGGGGGTTAGGCAATGTGACTGCCGGAATGGATGTGCGGATAGCGAACAATCAGGAAGCGAGAAGCGTTCGTTTACCGAACAGTTTTTCCTGCATCGGCCTCTTCGCGGGTAAACCCGCTCCCACAGGTTCACTTCAGCTTTCAAGAGCTGTGCAATACCTGTGGGAGCGGCTTTAGCCGCGAAAGGGCCATCACAGGAAACAGAAACTCAATGCACAGCCGCTTCCTGCCGCCCCGCCCAGCCCTGGCTGCGCGCCCGGAACTGGCGCGGTGCGATGGCGAACAGCTCACGAAAACGTCGGTAGAAATGCGGAAAGCTGACAAATCCGCTGGCCACCGCGACTTCGGTCAACGACTTGCTGGTGTGCTGCAACAACTGCCGCGCATGGGTCAGGCGCAGTTCCAAGTAATAACGCGGTGGCGTGGCCTGCACATGGCGGCGGAACAAACGCTCAAGATGCCGGCGGGACAGCCCGGCATGCTCGGCGATTTCATCGATGCTGATCGGGTCCTCGATGTTTGCATGCATCAGTTCAAGCGCCAGCCGCACGCCTCTGGGCAGGCTCGGGTCGACTTCCGGCGCACTTGCCGGCACGTCGCTCAGCACCCGCGAACGGTCGCACGCCAGCATCTGCTCCACCGCTTTGCGCAAACCCTCGCCTCCCTTTTGCTCCAGCAAGGCGAGCATCATGTCCAGCGCACTGCTGGCGCCCGCGCAGCTCATGCGTCGAGGGTCGAGTACATGGGCCTGGCGGGTGATACGCACCTTGGGGAACAGCTCGCTCATCATCGCCCGGCCATCCGGGTGGAATGCGCAGTCGTGGTCATTGAGCAGCCCCGCCTCGGCCAGGAAGTAGGCACCGTTCCACAGCCCGCCGAGCTGACAACCGTATTGCTCGGCCTGGCGCAGCTTGCCGCGCAGCAGCGGGTCGGCTTCCAGACGCACGCGAAAGCCGCCGCACACCAGCAGGATATCCAGCCCCTGCCCGTTCAGTTCGGACAGCGCATTATTGACTGGCAAGGCGATGCCCAGGTCGCTCATCACCTGCGCACCCTCGCCCACCACCTGGATGTCGAACAGCGGCGCCGCGCTCATGAGGTTGGCGGTGACCAGCGTGTCCATGGCGGCGGTGAAAGCCATCATGGAAAAGTGCTCGCGCAGGACGAAGGCCACCCGGCGACACGGCAGCGACAGTGAGGTGCGGCCGGCCGGGTCGAGGTGGGCCAGGTTGGTGTTCTTGAGGATGCTTTCGAAATGGCTCATTACGTTGACTCAATGCGCGGATTGCGGCGCCCCTTTCGCGGGTAAACCCGCTCCCACAGGTATTGCACAGGCCTTGAAGGCTGAGGTGAATCTGTGGGAGCGGGTTTACCCGCGAAAGGGACACCGCGATTCAAACGGTTTACTTGCTAGCCTGGGTAGCCGCCGCTCGCGAGGCCTGCAACCACTCATCGAACTGCTGGCGATGCGCGGCAACCCACTCCTTGGCGTGGCGGGTGATGTCGGCAGGCTTTTTCTCGCCCTGCTGCATCTTCAGGTTCTGGTTGCTCTCGTCATCAGTGCTGATCTGCACCAACGACAGGAACTTCACCGCTGCCGGGTTCTCTTCGGCGAAGTCCTTGTTCAGCACCGCCACCACCTTGTCGATGGCAAAACCAAGGTTCTTGCCGTGGTACATCGTGTCGACGTCATTGTTGCCGTCAGGCAGGTCGGTCTTGGGCACTTCCAGCCAGACCACGTCCTTGCCCTCGACCAATACACTGGCGATCCACTGCGGCACCCAGGTGAAGTACAGGATCGGCTTGCCTTCCTTGAAGCGGGTGATGGTGTCGGCCATCAGGGCGAAGTACGAGCCCTGGTTGACGTTCACCGTCTTGCCCAGGTCGTATGCTTTCATATGGTGGGAAATCACCAATTCACAGCCCCAACCAGGGTTGCAACCGGTCATGTCGGCCTTGCCGTCACCGTCGGTGTCGAACAGCTTGGCGATCTCGGGCTTCTTCAGGTCGGTGATGTACTTGATGTTGTACTGGTCGGCGGTTTTCTTATCGATCAGGTAGCCCTGGGCAACACCTGGGAGAATGTTGCCGGTCTTGACCATCACATCGTCACCACCGGCCTGCTCGTAGAACTTGGCGTGCAGCTTCTCCCACAGGTGCACGGTGAAGTCCGCGTCGCCATTGGCCAGCGCCACCATCATCACGCCGTATTCGGTCTCCTTCGGCTCCTGGACCTTGTAGCCCAGCTCGCGCAGGCCCTCCATGGCCACTTCGCCACGGAAACGCTCTTCGGCGATGGACGGGAAGATTGGCGTCACCTTGACCCCTTCACCGGGTTTGTCGGCCGACGCGTTGGCGCACAGGGCGGCCATCGCCAGGGTCAGCGCACTGGCGCATTGCAGGATGCTGCGGGAGAACTTGGATTCGTACATCGTCGCTTACCTTCTTCTGATTTTTATCTTCAAGTGCGGCAGTTCGAACGTAACTACAGGGTGCTCAGGGGGTGCTCAGGCAGTCTTGCGCTGCCCTTGCGGTTGCGCCACGCCACACAGGCGCAGTACCGCGCCCACGGGGCCGGTGTGGTACCAGCGCAGGCTCGGGTCGGCGCTGGTACGCGCGCCCATGGCCTGGGTCAGGCGGTCGAGGAAGATGGCCAGCAGCACCAGCCCGACGCCACCGACAGTGGCCAGGCCCATGTCCAGGCGGCCGATACCACGCAGCACCATCTGGCCCAGGCCGCCGACGGAAATCATCGAGGCGATCACCACCATCGACAGCGACAGCATCAGGGTCTGGTTGAGGCCGGCCATGATGGTCGAGGTGGCCAGTGGCAGTTGCACGCGGGTCAGCATCTGCCGGGGGGTGCAGCCAAAGGCGCGGGCTGCTTCGATCTTGTCTTCCGGCACCTGGCGGATGCCCAGGTTGGTCAGGCGCACCAGCGGCGGCAGGGCGAACACGATGGTCACCAGCACACCCGGCACGTTACCGATACCAAACAGCATCACCACCGGCACCAGGTAGACGAACGCCGGCAGCGTCTGCATGGCGTCGAGCACCGGGCGAATGATGCGCTCCAATGTGTCGCTGCGGGCGCAGACGATGCCCAGCGGAATGCCGATGACCGCGCAGAAGAACACCGAGGTCAGCACCAGCGCCAGGGTGGTCATCGATTCGGCCCAGACACCGATCAGGCCCAGCAAGGTCAAGGTGACAAAGCACAGGATGGCCATGCGCTTGCCCGCCAGCTGCCAACCCAGCAGCGACGACAGGATGATGCCGATGGTTGGCGGGATGCTTTGCAGGGTGAACTCGATGCCATTGAGCACCTGGTCGATCGGCCAGCGAATGGCGCGGAACACCTCGCGGAAGTTGTGCACGAGGAAATTGAGGGTTGCGGTGACCCAGTCGCCCAGCGGAATGGTGGCCGCCTGGAACGGGTCTAGCAGGCTGAATTCGGACATGAAGGCATACCTCTTCGACGATTAGTGGCGGCTCAGGGTCTGCAGCAGCTCGTTTTTCGACAGGGTGCCGGTGAAGGCCCCATTGCGATCGAGCACTGGCACCGGGTACGGCAGGTCGGCTGCGATGCCCAGCACCTCATGCAGCGGCGTATCGGTGTACACCGGCTGCTGCTCGTGCAGGCTGTAGCGCTCACTGGCGCTCGCGCCGTTGGCGTCGGTGTCGACCACGCCGAGCAACTGGCCGCGATCGTCCACCAGGTAGCCGAACGGCACCCCGGCCTGGAAGCTCGGCGCCTTGCCGTTGACCTTGCACACCACCGCCGGGTCGAACTTGGCCACGTCGCCGGCCTTGAGCACCCGCGAGCTGTCGTAGCTCTTGAAGAAGGTGCGCACGTAGTCGTTGGCCGGCTGGTTGATCAGCTCCTGGGGCGTGCCGATCTGCACCACCCGGCCGCCCTCCATGATGGCGATGCGGTGGCCGATACGGATGGCCTCTTCGATGTCGTGGGAAATGAAAATGATGGTGCGTTGCTGCTCGGCCTGCAGGCGCATCAGCTCGCCCTGCATCTCGTGGCGAATCAACGGGTCGAGGGCCGAGAACGCTTCGTCCATCAACAGGATGGTCGGGTCGTTCGCCAGTGCCCGGGCCAGGCCCACGCGTTGCTGCATGCCGCCGGACAGCTGATGCGGGTAGCTGTGCTCGTGGCCAGCCAGGCCCACTTGGCTCAAAGCCTCGCGGGCACGGCTGTGGCGCTCGGCTTCCGCTACTCCGGCAATCTCCAGGCCGAAGGCGGTGTTCTGCAGCACGCTCATGTGCGGCATCAGCGCGAAGGACTGGAACACCATGCCCATGTCCTTGCGCCTTACGTCGAGCAGGTCCTTGTCGGACAGCCCGGTGATTTCACGGCCGTTGAGGTGGATGCTGCCGGAAGTGGGTTCGATCAGGCGGTTGAACAGCCGCACCATGGTCGACTTGCCCGAACCGGACAGGCCCATGATGACGAAGATCTCGCCACGCTTGACGGAAAAGCTTGCATCGAACACGCCGACGACATGGCCGGTCTTGCTGAAGATTTCGTTCTTGTCGGCACCCTTGCGAAGCATTTCCATGGCCATGTCCGGGTTGGGACCGAAGACCTTGAAAATGTTCTTTACCGAAAGAATCTCATCGGCATGGCTCATACGACCCTCTTTATTATGCTTATAAACCAATCAATCAACATCGCACTTTCAATAAGGCGGGTAGAGATCAGTGCGAGTACGCTTGGCAGTCCGTTCAAATTCGAACGTGAGTCAAAACCGGCACGCAGAAAGTCCTGCTTCAAAGTTATTCGACATCGGTGTCTCGGATGTCGCGCCGTTGGTTTAACGTTAGGCCTTGTGCCAGCAGGGGTCCAACGACATTTGCATGGCGCAAACCATTACCTGAAGTTATCAATCGCGCTGAAAGCTGCGCCGCAGACAGTGTTGGTTTACCGAACAATGCCGAACCGCTAGAGTGAATCGATTGGCTTGCCGAAGGACTTCGCCCCCACCACCATGGTCAGACACTCCGAACCCGATCAGACGCTGATCAAGATGCCCTCGCTGCGCGCCGTGAAAGTCTTCGTCGCTGCCGCCAAGTACCAGAACTTCACCCGCGCCGCCGAGGCCCTGTGCGTCACCCAGGCGGCCGTGAGCCGGCAGATCCGTGAACTGGAGACCTACCTGGGCGCAGAGCTTTTCAATCGGGTGGGCCGCGCGGTGGAACTGACCGTGGCGGGTTCGATCTTCTTCGATGCGGTGCAGTTGTCGTTCGTCAACATTTCCCAGGCCGCCGAACGAATCCGCAGCAACACCAATACCAAGCATGTGGTGACCCTGTGCTGCTCGCCCGCCTTCGCCGCGCTGTGGCTCGGGCCGCGGATGCCGATGTTTTTCGAGCAGAACCCGGATATCGACATCAACCTGGTGACCACACAGAATTTCCTGGCCATGGAGCCGGGTGTCAGGCCGGACATCTACATCACCAAACTGGGCAAGATCCAGGCGGGATACAGCTGCCACCCGCTCAACCACGACCTGATCTACCCCATATGCAGCCCGCAATATCTGGCGCAGCACCCGGAACTGGGCACGCTTGAAGGGATGCGCGATGGTTCGTTGCTCAACCTCAGCCCTTATGGTCGCTCGCAGGTCGCCGAGCACATCGACTGGAACGTTTGGCTGGCATTCCACGATGTCGACCTGAAGAGCCGTGCCAATACCGCGCCTCATTTCTTCAATGCCAACGACTACAACCTGTTGGTGCAATTGGCTTTGGGTGGCCAGGGCGTGGCGCTGGGCTGGGACCATCTGGTGGCACCGTTGGTGGCCCAGGGCCTGCTGGTGCGGCCGGTGGCAGAGCAGCTGGAGCTCAAGGACACCTTCCACTTTCTGGCCTTCAACGACGACAAAGAGCATGACTCCAGTTGTCGTCGGTTGCGGGACTGGGTATTGGACCAGTTTCAGGTGTTGGGCGGCACCACATAACCTCAGATTGTGGGTTGTCGCAAGAGCATGACAACGCACACTAAATACGACATCAGTTACCCACTTCGGAGTAAATCGTCCGCAATCACCTGACAAAAATGCCAGTTTCGGCCAATTCAAAGCGTGCTTACTCTAATTGCTCGTTAACTTAAGGAGCATGAATATGGCAAAATCAGACGATTCGGGTTACATCGACCCAACCTATGGCATAAGTGGCCAAGCTACGGTTCCAGCTCAAGACAAGGAAAATACAGATCGGTATTCCCTGCAGGTACAAGCCTACGCAACAGCTTCGGATGGTAGCATGGTCTTTTTTGGTCACAACCCAGATGACGTGTACGAAGAAGACGGATTTCTGACGCGGATATATAGCAGTGGCCAGTGGGACGGAGTGACAAAGCATGTTCCCGTCCGTAAGTTAATACCAAAAAAACAATGGGCATACTACACCATGACCCTTGGCGAAGTGGATGGCGAGCAACGTTTCTTTACTGCATCGCCTTTTTATTATGCCGAGGACGGCAGCTTTGCGCGACATATTGCCATTCAAAGTTATGGTATGGACCTGCAAAAAATCGTTGAGTTCGGCAATGACGGAGTTGCCCTTCCAAGCCCACCTCTGGCACTACCGCACGCTACTGGAAAACTAGCTGAAGCCCACAAAATTTCGAAATCCGCGCAGCACAAAGAGGCAAAGCCGGACCAATTGTTTGACTATCGCTTTCAACAAAAGCTGGCCTGCACAAACGAAAAAATCACAGTCCTTTTTTATGGCTCCACGGTTGTAAACGGCGTTGAAGACGAGTCGATATGGTGCGCCGTGCTCAACGCAAAAGACGGTAAACCTGGAACCGGCTTGGGCGCGGATGGCATCCAGAGCCAGGTCAGACTTCCCAAGTTCGACGGCAAGCTGCTCAGCCCTTATCGGGTTGCGTTTCTGGAAGACGGTGGTTTCTTCGTGCTTGGCGTCACGTTCGGCGAAGACAAGTGTTACCTGCAACGTTTCAAGCCCAATGCCACACTTGACGAAAAATTTGCCAATGATGTAGGTCATATCGAGATCCCCGGATCCCCGCTTCATGTTGGCCTGGCTGCACATAAAAATCGGGTTGTCGTAAGCACAGCTGCATTTCATAACACTTCAGAAGCAACCAAACTTTGGGGCTTTGATTTTTCAGGAAAGGAGTTACCTGCCTTCACCAAGTCAATACCGTTCAACCCACAGGCTGCGCCCGGTTTACCTAAATGGCTGAGCAACGTAGTCAGGGAGAAACAGAAGCGAAACAAAGGCATGACGCTCAATCATCTTCGGTTTGACGCAAAAGGCAGATTGGTCTTGGGCGGAGAAACAACCTATGCAGAGGGCGATTCCTACCTCCAGTTGGTCCGACTTGAATACGATGGGGAGCTGGATGTGAATTTTGGTGTTGGCGGTTACTCTGCAGTCACTCCAGAGGACTACCTCTTTAATGCAAAAGGTATGGACCTCCAAGGCGATGGGATTCTCGTGTTCTCACAAATCACCGTGGACCCTGGGGAGGGTTACCAAAAAGTCGCGCGCTTCAAATCTTGATAAGGCCTATTGCACCGGTAAGAAATTCATCAGCAACAGGCTCTGCGCGTAGTTGAGTCCAATTCGCCGATAACGTTCATCCAACAGCTCTGCCAGCAAGTCCAGCCGCGCCACGATCTTGCCGAACTCCACGGCGAAACTCAGGTTGCTGCCCTCCTCCGAGATTTCGTTCGAGAACAGCAGCAACACACCATTGGCGTCTTGCCGCTGGCTGAGCATCCAGGTGGCTTTTTCGATGTTGCGGGCGGCGTTGTTGATGAACAGCGGGTCGATAGTATCGGTCATGTAGAACTCGGTACGCCCACCGTGTGCGGTGATGAGCATGCTGCCGATGGCGTAGATGAAAGCGCCGACGCGATCGCCTTTGAACTCGGGGCTCAGGGCATAGCTCAAGGCGGCGAGGTCACGTCTGTCGCCCAGTTGGGCCAGTGGTTGGCGCTGTTCGATGGCCTGGCGGATTTGCCGTTCGGCGGTGGCGGCGTCGAGGTAGCCGGACATCTTCAACTGGTTGGGATTGCGCAGGTAGAGCTTGTTCATCAACAGGTACAGGCTCTGGAGGTTGTCGCGCATGGACAGCGTTGCCATGCGGTCGACGCTGGTCTGGAACAGCTCGCTGGGCTTGCCGTCGCCCAGCTGGCTGACGATGTCGCGGCCCTGCTGCTGGGAGCAGGCACCAAGGCACAGCAAGGTTCCTGTCAGTAGCAGGCGTGATAGGAGTTGGGTTTTGCGTACAACCATTGGCACCAGGTCGGAGTCGGCGGCGGCGCCGGGGATCGGCGCGGCCTGGCCAAGCATAGAGCCCGTAAACGGGAAAAAGTGCGATACAGGCCCTTTCGCCGCTCCTAAGGCTGCCGTGCCTCACGTTGCCTGGAAAACTCCCTGTTACCCGCAAGACCCGCCAGCTTCAGCCAACGGTTAAGCCCGCCAGTCGCGCCAGCTCGTGGTAGTTCATCCCCGCTGGAACCTGCCGCAGGTACTCATCGATCGCCTCCTCGTCATCGACCATCGAAAGCATCTGCCTGTGCCTGGCATGGGCCAGCCTCGACTGCTCGGAGGTTTCCGGCAGCAACGCCAGTTGGATCAGCGCCTCCTTGGCATGCTCGGGAATTTCCGGGTAATAACGGTATTGGGTCATGCCCTCAAGCAGGACCCGATCCAGCACGATAAACGCGCCAGTGGGAAGGATGTCCGGGTTTTCGGTGCGGCTCAGGGCAATATCGATCTTGCGCCCGTTGAACTCGACCCACGCATGGGATGCCACACCATCCCACGAGCCTTCGCCGACCCAGCCGACGAGCACATCGACCTCGATGTTTTTCTCCTTCTTCAAATATCGCTTGAGAAAGAATGACAGATGATAACAACCACCCCACATCCCGCCCTCCATCACGATATGCCGATGGATTCTGGTGGCGGTATCGACGATCACACGCTCTTCACTGGAGAGGGATAGCAACCACTCTCGACCCAGTACTTCAAATTGTTGCGCCATCCGTTTTCGCTGCCGTGCCTGGCCCATGACGTTGCCTCCTGCAAAGTTATCGGGTGCAGTAACCCTAGGGCCGATTTATCCAAATAGCAATTTAATTAGTGATGAACAGATCACGTTTCATCGAAATCGTGGTGCGGTTAAGGCTCCATCGATAAAGTGAGCACAGGCTGTATGCTGAAAAGAGCGCCATCTGTGCTGATACAGGGTATACCGGTGCCGAGAAACACCAGTGCATGAAAGGCAGAGAGTGTTTTGAAAGATCGCAGAGCGACTCAGCAGCCACACTGTTCTGAGCAAATGCAGCATGCATTACAAGGCGAAGCGCAAGATCGAAGAATCCAACGCGCGGTACATGCGTTGAGCAACTTGCCTGGGGTTTCCCCAGGAACTTTCCGGAGCGGTGCCGCTGACTGGCACTCGGCTCCGGATACGATATTCAATAGTTACATCGCGTGCCGCAACATCTCTACAACCTGCGCATGCAGCACCGGATCACCACACGCCACCACACACCCACCATTCTGCGCCGAACTACCATCCCACGCCGTAATCACCCCACCCGCCCCTTCGATGATCGGCATCAGCGCCTGCACGTCATACGGCTGCAGACTCGCCTCGACAATCACATCGACAAAGCCAGAAGCCAGCATGCAATAGGCATAGCAGTCACCGCCATAACGCATCAACCGCGCCTTCCCAGCAACGGCCTCGAACGCCGACTTGCGTGCTGGCGTGTCGAACATGTCCGGTGTGGTACACATCAACGTCGCCGAAGCCAAGTCAGCACAGGCCCGGGTTTTCAGCAACGTACCGCTGCGCCAGGCACCTTCCGGGGTACCCACGAAGCGCTCGCCAGTGAAGGGCTGGTTCATCACCCCGACCACCGGCCGCGAACCATCGTTCAACGCAATCAACGTGCCCCACAGCGGCAAACCGGTGATGAACGCACGCGTGCCATCAATCGGGTCCAACACCCAGTGCAGCGGGCTGCTGCCCATGGCCGTGCCATGTTCCTCGCCGAGAATCCCGTGCTCAGGGTAGCGGGCCTGGATAAGCTCACGCATCGCGTCTTCGGCAGCCTTGTCGGCAACGGTCACCGGGTCATACAGACGTCCGCCCTTGTCCTCGACATCCAGGCTGGCGCGAAAGTACGGCTTGATCGCCAAGGCAGCGGCATCGGCCAGCTGTTCGGCGAAGACACGGAATTCGCCGATCTGTTCAGCGCTCAGGGACATGGGGCAGGCCTCTTGGGAAATAATGGGGTTCACATCATACCCGAGCTAACCCTTGCATGCGCCTTCCTTGACGAACAGTTAAGCATCCTCTGACAGGATCGAAACTGCGCCTGTTAAAAATGCTAGTTTTGCCTGCTTGATATTGACCTTACATTGGCTGCTCCCCCCCATTGGTACAGCACCATGAAGAAACCAGGCGCAGCTAAAAAGAAACCGGGCGCAGCTGAAAAGAAACCAGGCGAGCTTGACCCAGACTATGGAAAAGATGGCGTGTCGATTGTCCCTGCTGAATTCAGCGGTGATGAAACTTACACGCTCCAAATTGAAGTGTGCGTAAAAAATACTATTGATGACAGCATGGTATTCGTAGGGCATAACCCTCCCCAAGACGGGTCTGGCGCTGTGCCCTGGCGCCCCTTGTTTTTCACGCGTATTGACAAAAATGGAAAATGGGACGAGTCACTCCGTCACGTAAAACTCCCGGAAACCGGTATGGAAGAATATGGCATAATCAGGAGCCTCAATTACATCACATTGGACGGGCGTGGTCGCTATCTGGCGTCGTTTGTTTACCGTTACGGGTCAGCGGGCAATATTGTTTACCACGCAGCCATTCATGCTTTTGATGAAAATTTCAAGCCAATTGGTGATTTCGGCGAAAACGGGATGATTTATCTGAAACATCCAGACTACCCTCAGAAGGGGTCTAAAAAGCCGCAACCCAAACTAAATCCGAAAAAATCCACTACGGGGAACGTTTCCGAGACTGAGCAGTGTCCGAATTCGTCAAAACCCGAAAATCTGGACTATCGATTTGAGTCTAAGCTCGACCTTGTGGACGGAAAGATCAAGATCATTTTCTCAGGACTGGTTATGAATTCTACCGGCCTTATAACTAACTCAACCTTATGTGCTTTATTGAACCCGCACACTGGCGAGCTTGTAGCAGGTCTTGGCGAAAAAGGGGATAAGTCGCAAATCGCCCTACCAGTTGTGGCTGACAGAGTCTTTATCCCTTACCGAGTAGAGTTTCTGAAGGATGGTAGCTTCCTCATTGCAGGCTTCACAACAGATAAAAATGAACCCTATCTAGTGCGTTTCAATTCAAATGCGACGCTTGACGAAAATTTTGGCGACGGTGGTAAAATTCGCCTGGCCGGAGCACCGCTGCACACCGGACTTGCTGTGTTCAAAAACACCATAGTCGTAAGCACAGCACCGTTCCATGCCGGCAGCGACCCCACTCAACTCTATGGCTTCACCTTGTCAGGCAAAGTCCTACCTCAATTCACCAAAGAAATCAGGTCGCCCTCCTTCACAAAAGGTCACAAAAAGAATGCGCAAACAGGAATATCACTTCACCATATAAAGTTCGACCCCGCCGGGAGACTTGTACTGGCGGGAAATATAATTGATGAACACAAGTTCTCATACCTTCAAATTGCACGACTGAGCGCAGACGGAACGCTCGACGAATCATTTGGAAAAGGTGGCTTCTCCGATCCAAAAAAATTCGATTATCTCTACAGCTCACATGGCATTTACTTACTGAAAGACGCTATCAATATATTTAGCTGGATGGACAAAAGCCTAGTTCAGCGCCATGACAGAATTGCTCGATTCACAGCGTAACCCGAGCAGTGAACCCGGCACCTCCAAGGACGATGCCACTGCACTTTCCACACACGCTTTGATTTACGCCTGCACCGTCTAAACTGATTGAGGGTGGTCGAAATGCCGTACGACCGCCCCTTTCAGCAGGAACAAATGGGGGGCTGCCACACGTGGAGGTGTGAGATGAGCCAGTTCAAGCGTTTGTTCGTCATGCTCGGCCCGCAAATGCGCCATACGCCCGCCCTGCAGCGCGCCGCTGCGCTGGCGGAATCCAGCGGTGCGCTGCTCGATATCAACGTCTTCGTCGACGATGTCGACACCTTCGGCCTGATGAGCGATGGCCGCGAGCGTGAGCGCCTGCTCAGCGACAACCGTCAGTGGCTGTCGGACGAGGCCGAGCAACTGAGCAATTCAGGCCTGGACGTTTCCACCGAGTTGCTGCTGACCCGAGACCCGCTGGCCAGCGCCCTGGAGCAAGTCGAACGGCTCGGCTGCGACCTGCTGATCAAGGACGTGCAACACGAACCCGTACTCAAGCGCCTGCTGGTCACCCCGCTGGACTGGCAACTGCTCAAGGACAGCCCGGTCGCCGTGCACCTGGTCAGCGATATCCGCCTACCCCTGCCACGCCAGGTCGCCGCAGCGGTCGACTTGAATAGCCATGGCGCGGGCGAGCACCTCGACGAGCAAGTCATCCATAGCGCCCACGCCCTGGCACTGCAGTGCAATGCCGAACTGCACCTGCTGCATGTGTGCGACGCCGCCAAGACCCACATCGCTGACTTTGGCGCCGGCACCGTGACCATGCCGGGCTTCGATGGCAGCGTACGCACTGCACAGCGCACGGCATTCAACCGCCTTGGCGACCACCACGAAATCCCTCTTGAGCGGCGGCACTTTCTGGAAGGCCCGGCGATCCGCGCCATCGCTCAGTTCGTCAGCCACAACCGTGCGGACGTGATTGTCATGGGTAGCCACCGGCACGATGCCATGCAGACCTTCCTCGGCGGCACCACGGCCCATGTGCTGGAGCATCCGCTGTGCAACGTGCTGGCGATCAAAGCCACTCGCTGAGCTGAAAATCCACCGCAGTGCCCACTGGTACTGCGGTAGACCATATTCTGGTACGCGCGCTCCACTTAAAAAGAATGCATTTGATAATGATTCGTAGTAATTTCGCGACGCTTTTTTCCCAACCCCTCAGCGCCCTACTCCAGGATCGTACCGTCGATGCGTCGCACGTTCGTTTCGCTTTGTGTGCTTCATGCTGTCTCCCCACTGGCCTGGGCCGAGCCCGAACCGCTCAGTGACCCCGCCCAGATCGAGCTTCAGGCTCTGAGCATTACCAGTACCGCCGACAATGAACGAGCGGATGGCCCGGTGACCGGCTACAAGGCCACCCGCTCGGCCAGCGCCACCCGCACCGACACCGCCCTGCACGAAACGCCGCAATCGGTCAGCGTGGTGCCCAAGGATGTGCTGACGGACACCGGCGCCACGCGCCTGCAGGACGGCCTGGATTACGCCGGCGGTGTCGGCCGCGCCAACAACTTCGGCGGCCAGGGCCTCACCACCTTCACGGTGCGCGGCTTCACCACTGGCGAGTTCTACCGCAACGGATTCCCGATCAACCGTGGCTACCCCAACGCCCCCGATGCCAACACCGTCGAGCGCCTGGAGGTGATCCGTGGCCCGGCCACCAGCCTGTACGGCCGTGGCGACCCAGGCGGCACATTCAATGTGGTCAGCAAGCAGCCGCTGCCTGAGTCGAAGGTTACCCTCGGCAGCCAGTTCGACGACCAAGGCATGCACCGCGCGACCCTGGATGCCACCGGCCCGTTGAGCCAGGATGGCAGCCTCGCCTACCGCCTCAATGTGCTCGGCGAAGGTGGCGACAGTTTCCGCGACAATGTCGAAAGCGAACGCTACGACGTTGCGCCGGTGCTCAGTTGGCAGGTGAACGATGCGACCAAGATCGTCTTCGAAGGCGATTTCATGCGTAACAACCACCCGCTGGATCGCGGCCTGACGCGCTACACCAACCAAGCCGGTAGCGCCTCGCGTGACACCAACGTCTGGGGTAAAGGCAGCGACAACATGCTGCACAACGACAACAACATGGCACAGCTGCGCTTCGAACATGCGTTGAACGAGGACTGGACCCTCGGCGGCGGCATGCAGTGGCTGGACGGCTCGCTCAAGGGCAACGCCATCGAAGCCAACGGTTTGCAGGCAGACGGCCGCACCCTGGGACGCAACTTCAACTACCGCAAGCTGGAATGGCGCGACCGCGACTACCAGCTCAACCTCACCGGGCACTTCGATACCGCAGGTTTCAGCCACACCCTGCTGACCGGGATCGAGTACGAGGATTACGACTACAACTCGATCATCCAGCGCTCGGCCGCAGGCGCCGGTGCCTATCCGATCGACCTGTTCGACCCGGTTTACGACCAGGCGCGCCCTGCCCTGACCCGCACCACCACCCACGACAAGGAAAACCTCAAGACCTGGGCATTCTTCGTCCAGGACCAGGTGGCCCTGACCGAGCGCCTGAAAGCCCTCGCTGGCGTGCGCTTCGAGCGCTTCGAACACGACTACGTGAACAAGCTCAACAGCGCGGGTGACTTCAACAAAGGCGAGAACGGCGTAACCCCGCGTTTCGGCCTGCTGTATGACCTGACCGATACCGTCGCGGTGTATGCCAACACCGCACGCTCGTTCAAACCCAACAGCGGCGCCCCAGCAGGTGGTACTGGCCGTGGCTTCGACCCCGAGAAAGGCAAGTCATACGAGTTGGGTGTGAAGTGGGAAGCGCTGGACCGGCAGCTGAGCATCGACGCGGCGATCTACCACATCGTCAAGGAAAACGTGCTGGCCAACGACCCCAACGACCCGACCGGCACCTACAAGATCGCCGCAGGCGAAGTCCGCAGCCGTGGCCTGGACATCAACATCGCTGGCAACATCACCCCTGAGTGGCGGGTGATTGGCGGTTATGCCTATGTGGACGCCGAGGTGACCAAGGACACCAGCCTGCCGACCGGCACGCGGCTTGCGAACATCCCGCGCAACAGCTTCAGCCTGCTCAATACCTATGAGTTCCAGGACGGACTGGCCAAAGGGCTGGGGCTAGGCGTCGGTGTGAAGTACGTGGATGACCGCCAAGGCCAGACTGCCGCGACGACCTACACCATGGAGCAATACACCGTGGTCGACCTGCTCAGCTTCTATCAGGTCAATGAGCACGTGCGCTTGAACCTGGACCTGAAGAACGTCTTCAACAAAGGCTATGACGAAGGCGCATTCAACACCTACGTCTACCCAGGCGCACCGCGCACGGTGCAGGCTGGGGTTTCGTATACGTTCTGAGGCGTTGTCGTCTGATCGGGCCTCATCGCCGGCTTGTCGTGGCGACGAACCGCGGCGATAGGGCCCGATCAAACAACACAAGGGAGGGCAAGAAAGATCAGAAGCCCTTGCTGTAGAACAGCGAGTACGACTCGATCCCGTCGTTCGGCTGCTTGATGCCGGCATTGGAGTAATGCATGGCTCGGATGCCGACTTTCTGCTCACCCGGCAGCTTCAGGCCAAAACCAATGCGGTCCTCGAAGTTGACTGCCGACCCCATGCGCTGATCGCCCACATCGGTCTTGGAAAACGCCGCCAGGCCAATACCAGCCTCGATGTAAGGGGTGTAGGTGAAGCCGCTGAATTCGTAGGTGAACACCGGGCTGAACGATAGCGAGTGGGCACCACTGGCCTCACCGCCTTCCCAATAGGTGTAGGCCGCATCCCAGTAACCGGTCAGGTAGCCGGTGCTGCTTTCCAGCCACTTCTTGTCCCAGTCGAACGACATGCCGATACGGTAGGTCATGTCGCCTTGGCCAGTAGCCCCAACGGCGCCGGACACCTGTGCGGCCTGAGCCAGGTTGGCCCCTGCAAAAGCCAGCACGGCAGCCGCCAGCGAAGCGGCGAGACGGGTTTTCATCAATGACTTCTCCTGATGGTCAACACGGGCAGGCCGCTTTCAAGGCGTCGGCCTGCTAGACACACGGGGGCTCTAGCCCCTCACTTATGGCGGCGACCGGTGCATCCAACCGGTCACACGAGGTAATACTTTTCTGATTATTGTCCAGTTAATCAAAAAGTTGAAAGAGATTTGCCACTATTGGCGAATAGCCACGACTCAGTCGTACTCGGCCTCCTCATGCTCACCCAGCAAACGCCGCTGCCTGGGCGTGGCCTCATCCAGAACCTCAGGGTTGAAACGCCAGACCAGGTAGGGCGAAAACTTCTGCGCCACCATGCGTCGGCCGTAATGCACCTGCAGCATGTCGCGCTCGCGCGCAACACTGCAGTTAGCGCCGCCGCTGTGCCACACGTCGCTACGCAACACCAGCGCATCGCCGGCCTTGCACAACACCGGTTGGGCCTCCCGCCCCTGCCACTGGCTTTCCCCCTCCAGTGGCCTGCGGCCTGCGCGGTGACTGCCCGGCACCACCCAGGTCGGCCCCAGGGTATGGTCGACATCGCTGAGGTACAGCTGCGCTGTGAGAATCTGCATCGGTTGCGTGAAATCGCCGCGCTCGCGCAGCCACGCCGGCAGTTCCATCGGCAGGTGGTCCAGGTGCAGCGCCATGCCTTGGTAACCTGGGTGGCTGCGCCAGGCTGTCTGGCCGATGACGTGGCAATCCGCTCCGAGCGCTGCTTCGGCCAAAGCGATAAGGGGCGGTAGATCCAGAAACGGCAACCACAACGGGTTGCGATTGAAGACGCATTTGTAGTGTTCCAGCAGCCCCTGGTAATCCCAATGAGTGGGCTGCAGGTCGTCGATCGCGCAGCGCAACAAGGCGATGCGCAGGGGTTCGAGCACACCGGGGATCAGCACGTAGCCCCGCTCGTCAAGCAACTGAAGCTGACTCTCCAGGTTCATGGCGATACGCTCCTGTACCACTGGAGTACATCTGTACTCCAGCGGTGGCGTTAACGATTCAACGCCAGTTCAGGTCGACCCTCGCTGGCGCCTTGCCGTCCACAACCACTTGTTGCTGTAACGTCTGACCCTCGGCATTGCCGATGACTTTGTAATGGCCTGGCGGTAGCTGCACGAACAGCAACGGGCCAACGTCATGCAAGGACAGCACGGGTTGACCTTGCGCACTCTGGATATCCACCGCCGCGCCAGTCTGGAACTTGCCTTCCGGGCCGGTGGACAGGGTGACGTGCAAGTCATAGCCTTGCGTCTTGCGCAAGGCGTTGGCTTCATCCTGGCCGATACCGCCTTGCAGGTAGCGGATGCCGTTTTGCTCCTGGGGCTGCAGTTGTACCGCCTGCATGTCGATGGGCGCGTTCAGGTCGGCGGCTGCCGCCAGCGTCCACGGCAATGCGAGCGTGACCAGCAGCACCGCACCCAGGGCATAGTGATGATTGCGCATGGTTCTACCCTCCACGTGGGAATGGCTTACCTATTATCTGACGCCCTGGCCACGCCTGGGTTCGCGCTGATGCATGGTCAGCCGGTGCGGCGCTCTTCGAGCAACTTCACGAACATGCTCAGGCTGCGCGATACCGTCCCCCGGCGCCACACCAGCCAGGTCTTGAGGTAGCGGAAATCTTCCGACATCGGCCAGGCGTTGACGGTGCTGCAACCTGGCATGTTCTCGAGCATGCTGCGTGGCAGCATGGCCAGGCCTGCGCCCGCACTCACGCACGCCAGCATGCCGTGGTACGACTCCATCTCATGGATCTTGCCCGGCACCGCCTGGTCCTGGACAAACCAGTTCTCGAAGTGGTGGCGATACGAGCAGTTGGCGCGAAAGGCATAGATGCTCGCGCCGTTGACATCCTGTGCGCGGGTCACCGGGGTGTGATTGAGCGGCGAAATGATCACCATCTCCTCCTCGAACACTGGCATGCCCTCCAGGGTCGGGTGCAGCACCGGGCCGTCGACGAACGCCGCCACCAGGCGTCCAGACAACACACCCTCCAACATGGTCCCGGAGGGGCCGGTGGAAAGGTCCAGGTCGACCTTGGGGTAGCGCTGGTTGTAGGCCGCCAGCAGCGCCGGAATGCGCACCGCCGCCGTGCTTTCCAGCGAACCCAGGGCGAAGGTGCCCTGCGGGTCTTCCCCGGCCACGGTAAGCCGCGCCTCGTGCACCAGGTCGAGAATGCGCCGGGTGTATTCGAGGAAGTTCCAGCCCGCCGGGGACAGGCGCAAGCGGCTCTTCTCGCGGATGAACAGCTCGACCCCCAGGTCTTCTTCCAGCTGCTTGATGCGGGTGGTCAGGTTCGACGGCACACGGTGAATGTGCTGGGCGGCGGCGCTGATGCTGCCCTGTTCAGCCACGGCCTTGAAGATCTCCAGTTGCACCAGGTCCACAGTCATTCTCCAAACGTGAATGTTTCGCTCATTATTATTCAGTTTTCATTAACGGCATACACCACTAGTCTGAGGTCACTGATAAACAACAACGAGCGTACATCCATGAGCCAGATCAGCAGCCTGACCCACGCCATCTCCGTCGACCCCTTCAGCGGCGAGCAGATCGGCCATTACCCCTTCGATACCGACGCCGCACTGGAAGCGGCGCTGCAACGTGCCAAGGTGGGTTACACCCAATGGCGCCAGGTGTCGCTGGGTCAGCGCAGCGAGTATCTGCTCGCCCTGGCCAACACGCTGCAAGCCAAGGGCGAAGCTTTCGCCCAGATGATCAGCCGCGAAATCGGCAAGCCAATCGCCCAGGCCCGTGGTGAAGTGAGCAAGTGCGTCGGCCTGTGCCAGTGGTACGCCGAACACGGCCCGGCCATGCTGGCGCCAGAGCCGACCCAAGTTGAGAAAGCGCGTATCGAATACCGCCCGCTCGGCCCGATCCTCGCCGTGATGCCGTGGAACTTCCCGATCTGGCAAGTGCTGCGCGGCGCGGTTCCTGCCTTGCTGGCCGGCAACACCTATGTGCTCAAGCACGCGCCGAACGTGATGGGCAGCGCCTACCTGCTGGCAGAGCTGTTCAAGGATGCGGGGCTGCCTGAGGGCGTGTTCGAGGTGCTGAACGTCACGCCAGACGGCGTCACCCGTGCCATCAACGACCCGCGCATCGCCGCCGTCACCCTCACTGGCAGCGTGCGTGCCGGCATGGCCATCGGCGCACAAGCCGGCGCCGCGCTGAAGAAGTGCGTGCTTGAACTGGGCGGCTCCGACCCGTTCATCGTGCTGGCCGACGCCGATCTGGATGCTGCGGTCAAAGCCGCCGTGATTGGCCGTTATCAGAACACTGGCCAGGTTTGCGCCGCGGCCAAGCGCCTGATCGTCGAGCAGGGCATCGCCGAGGAATTCACCCGCAAGTTCGTCGAGGCCACGCGCCAGCTGAAAGTCGGCAACCCGCTGGAGGACGACACCTACATCGGCCCGATGGCCCGTTATGACCTGCGTGACGAGTTGGATGGCCAAGTCCAGGCGACCCTCGCCGAAGGTGCGACCCTGCTGCTGGGTGGCAACAAGGTCGAAGGTGTGGGCAACTTCTTCGAACCGACTGTGTTCGCCAACGTCACCCCTGACATGACCGCGTTCAAGCAAGAGTTGTTCGGCCCGGTGGCGGCGATCATCACCGCCCGCGATGCGGACCACGCAGTGGAACTGGCCAACGACAGCGAGTTCGGCCTGGCGTCGACCATCTACACCGCCGATTACGCTTTGGCCGAGCGCATGACTGCGGCGCTGGACACCGGTGGCGTGTTCATCAACGGCTACTGCGCATCCGACCCCCGTGTGGCGTTCGGCGGCGTGAAGAAGAGCGGTTTCGGGCGTGAGCTGTCGCACTTTGGTGTGCGTGAGTTCACCAACGCACAGACCGTTTGGCTGGATCGTAACTGATCAACCAAGTGGGGCCGCTTTGCGGCCCATCGCGGGCTACGCCAGCTCCCACGAAGCTAGCACCAGGAATTGAAAACTTGCGGCTATCCGTGGGAGCTGGCGAAGCCCGCGATGGGCTGCAAAGCAGCCCCATTCACCTCAACCCCGCGTCTGGTCCTTGACCCACTCCAGCATCCCCCCCGGCACGATCAACTCATGCCGCGCCCGCGAACACGCGGTATACAACCCCGCCAACAGCCGCGCCCGCTCATTGCGCCCTCCCCCCGCCACCGGTGCCACCATCAACTCTGGCGACACCATCACCCTGGCGAACTCCATGTTCTTTACATCCCGCACCCTTCCGAGGAACAGCTTCGGCGCCTTGTCCCAGCGGTAACGGCTCTTGGCCTTGGCGAAATGCTCAGGGGTGTAGCCCTTGCGCAACATGTTGGCCACCGCGACGAACGCCTTGTCATCGCCTTTGTCCTGCTCCAGCGCCTGCCAGCTGGCATAGCGGAACAGCATCGGGTGACGGGGCCGGGTGCCATAGCGGTATAGCTCGATGCAGTCCTCGACGAACAACTCGAAGTCCTTGCGTGCGCTATGCAGCAGTATGAAGGGTACCCCCTGGTGGGTCAGGCGCTGGAACCAACCGAACAGCCCCCACTCGTCTTCGACGATCAAGGCGGTCGGCTGCTCGGGTACCGTCACGGCGTCGAAGAAGCTGACTCGCGTGTAATGCTCGGCACTGCCACTGAATGCCGCCTGGATCGCCGCCGGGTGCGCCTGGATCAGCGGATTGAGCACCGCATCCATCGCAGGCCCGGCGCGAAGCGAGTGGTCGATGTAGCGCTGGCGAATGAAGCCGCCATGGTGGGGGCTCAAGCCATTGAGGTTCTGCAACTCGTCACCCAGGGCGATGACCGACTGCGGACTGCGGTCGAGCACGGCCAGCATGGGGGCCGACAGTTCATGGGCCTCATCGACGATGACATGGGTATAGCGGGCGTCGATCACGTCGTCTGTCAGCGACAACAGCTTGACCCGGTGGTAATCGCGCACCGGCAACTGGATCTCGCGGGCCGAAGGGCGAATCAGTTCCTGCCAGTACAGGCGCGCTTTTTCCAGCAGCACCTCCTGGTCCAGCGGCGTAATGCCGGGGCCGGCCCAGGGCAGATGGTGCAGTTGCAGCTGGTCGTCACCTGTGCGGCAGAAGGTACGCACGGCCTTGACGCACAGTGCCACCACATCGCGCGCCGCCAGCGGGCCGATGTCCGGAATGCCCAACCATTTCACCACTTGCGCCTCCTGCGGGCGCCAGGACAGTTTGGTGCGGTACGGGTCACGCAAGCGCCAGCCATTGCTGGTCAGGTCGCGGTTGAGAATGTCGTCGGCGAGCTGGCCAAACGTCATTGCGGTATAGGCCTGGGCATCCTTGACCCTGGCCTGCAGCGCCCTGAGTTGCCCTTCGGTCAGCGCCAGCAGCAAGGTGCGCGAAGGGTCCAGCAGACGGGCGAACTGGTGAATCAGAAAGGTCTTGCCAGTGCCTGCGAAGCCCTGCACTGCCACCGACTCGTCGACGCCCGACAGAAACTCGCGCAGCAGGCGGTTCTGCTGGTCGCTGAGCAACAGGTCGCTGGCCAGGGACGGCAGGTACACTGGGTGCAACGGGGTGGCGCGCTGGCGATAGGTATCAGCGAACTGGAAGCTCCACTGCCCCTCGGCATCCAACAGTTCTTCCGCCTGATACTCGACCTCGGCGGATAACAGGCCAATGCCATTTTCGCCCAGCATCCCCAGGCCCATGGCGAACGCCTCACGATCGAAACGTTGCCCCACCTGCGCCTGGAACTGCCCGGGCGCGGCTGCCTCTACTTGATTGGCAATGCGCACCATCTCGGCAAAACGACGCTCCTGGGCCTCGACCGATGGCATGGACGGCTGTCGCGGCAGGTTCTGCACGAACAGCACCGCGGCAGCCTCCAGCATGCTGGCGGTCGGGAAGAAGTCGGTGGCGGTGGGCGCGCTGGCGAGGCGGTCGGCCTGGTCGCTTGGCAAAGGCAGGTAGAACATCGGGACCTCGGGTGGAAACTGCCGGGCACGATAACAACTTTCCTGCAGGAATGCTGGGTTGCGTTAGGTCAGCACCCGCGAATAGGCTTGACGCGCCTCAAGGTCTCGCTGGGCAACTCGCGAAACAACTGACGGTAACTCTCGGAAAACCGCCCCAGGTGCCAGAACGACCAGCGCATGGCAACCTCGGCGACCGTCACCTCACCCCCACGCAACAAGTCACGCCGTGCACCATTGAGCCGGCGCAAGCGCAGCCACTGCGCAGGCGCCATGCCAGTGAAGGCCTTGAACGCCTGCTGCAACTGACGCAGCGACACACCCGCCACTGCGGCCAGTTGCATCAGGTTCAGGGTTTCCTCCGGGCAGTCCGCCGCCCATTGACTGACGCGTTGCATGATCGCCCGCTCCTCGCCGCGCCGCCCCAGGGCTCCGCCTTGCAAACGCTGGCAGGCATTGTCGAGGATGAACAGGCAGTCTTCCAGCAGTTGCTCGGCCAGCGCCTGCCCCTCCAATGGGCAGTCGGCCTGACTCAGGCGCGTAAGGGTGGCGCTCAGCCAGCTGCCGAACAGCGCATTCTGGCCGCTGCCCAGCGGCACCATGAATAGCCCTTCCAGGCGCTTCGGGTCCAGGTCGTGATTCGAGAGAAAGCGCTGGTCGAACACCACCGCCACTTCCTGGTAGTTCTCCGGCGTGATCCAGATGTTGCGGCTTTGCTCGTTGAGCAGGTAGAGGCTGTTTTCGCTACGGTCGAAGCAAAACGCCAACGATCCGCTCGGCGCCGTGAAGAACTGCTCGACGCGGGTATTCAGGCGTTCTTCGTAGACCTCCACGCCATCGAGTCCAAGGCAGCGCAACTGGCCGCTGAAGTGCCCCGGCGACATTTGCCGATACTGCTGCTGCCACCCAGGGGTGGCGCGGACCTGCTCGGTTACGTCGCTGGTGTTGAAGGCCTGGACCTGCAAGGCATTGGGCGTTGTCACACGCTGTCCTTTTGCACTCTTTTGGTGCATTTTGCTGACAAAGAAAGTGGATAAAGTGGATAGATCGCCACTCGGCGCTGCGGCCAAGATAGCCCTCAGCGCGTCACCTGGGAAGCCACCGGCCCCCACCGCGCCACAAAAACCCAATCAAGAGGTCTGTATGAACGCCCCCTTCGATCAGCTGTCCACCTGGCTGAAAGAACACCGGATCACCGAAGTCGAATGCGTGATCAGCGACCTGACCGGCATTGCCCGCGGCAAGATCGCTCCGACCGCCAAGTTCCTCCACGAGCGCGGCATGCGCCTGCCAGAGAGTGTGCTGTTGCAGACGGTCACCGGCGACTATGTCGACGACGACATCTATTACAGCCTGCTCGATGCCGCTGACATCGACATGGTCTGCCGCCCCGACCCGACGGCGGTGTACCAGATCCCTTGGGCCATCGAACCCACCGCGATCGTGATCCACGACACGTTCGACAAGCTCGGTAACCCGATCGAACTGTCGCCGCGCAACGTGCTCAAGAAAGTGCTGAAACTCTACGCCGACAAAGGCTGGCAGCCGATCGTCGCACCCGAAATGGAGTTCTACCTGACCCAGCGTTGTGAAGACCCGGACTTGCCGCTGCAAGTGCCGCTGGGCCGTTCAGGCCGTGCCGAAAGTGGGCGCCAGTCGTTTTCCATTGACGCTGCCAACGAATTCGACCCGCTGTTCGAGGACGTCTACGACTGGTGCGAAATCCAAGGCCTGGACCTGGATACGCTGATCCACGAGGACGGCCCGGCGCAGATGGAGATCAACTTCCGCCATGGCGATGCCCTGGACCTGGCCGACCAGATCACCGTGTTCAAGCGCACCATGCGCGAAGCGGCGCTCAAGCACAACGTTGCCGCCACCTTCATGGCCAAGCCGATCACCGATGAACCAGGCAGTGCCATGCACCTGCACCAGAGCGTGGTCGACATCGCCACCGGCAAACCGGTGTTCGCCAATGAAGACGGCAGCATGAGCGAGTTGTTCCTGCACCACATCGGTGGTTTGCAGAAGTACATCCCCAAGCTGCTGCCGATGTTCGCACCGAACGTCAACTCGTTCCGCCGCTTCCTGCCCGACACCTCGGCACCGGTGAACGTCGAATGGGGCGAAGAAAACCGCACCGCCGGGCTGCGCGTGCCAACCTCCAGCCCAGAGGCCATGCGCGTGGAGAACCGCCTGCCGGGCGCAGACGCCAACCCGTACCTGGCGATTGCCGCGAGCCTGCTGTGTGGTTACCTGGGCATGATCGAGAGGATCGACCCAAGCGCCCCGGTACAGGGCCGCGCCTATGAGCGTCGCAACCTGCGCCTACCGATCACCATCGAGGACGCCCTGCAGCACATGGAAGACTGCGAGACCGTGCAGCAATACCTGGGCAAGCAGTTCGTCCAGGGCTATGTGGCGGTCAAGCGTGCCGAGCACGAGAACTTCAAGCGCGTGATCAGTTCATGGGAGCGTGAGTTCCTGCTGCTAAGTGTTTGATTCCCCAAGGGGCGCTCTGCGCCCCAACACACCGAACCCAAGAAAAAGACCAACGAGGTGTCGAGATGCGTCATTTGCAGTCCCTGATCCCCGCAGCATTCACCCTGCTGTTCGCAGCGGCCGCCCAGGCCCAGCCCACCGTCAGCGTGTACAACTGGACCGACTACATCGGCGACACCACCCTTGCAGACTTCCAGGCCAGCAGTGGCGTCAAGGTGGTCTATGACGTCTTCGACTCCAACGAAACCCTCGAAGGCAAGCTGCTGGCAGGCCGCACCGGCTATGACGTGGTGGTGCCCTCGAACCACTTCCTCGCACGCCAGGCCAAAGCCGGCGCTTTCCTGCCGCTTGATCGCAGCAAATTGCCTAATTTCAAACACTTGGACCCCAAACTGCTCAAACAGCTTGAGCAGAACGACCCCGGCAACCAGTACGCGGTACCGTATCTGTGGGGCACCAACGGCATCGGCTACAACGTCGACAAGGTCAAGGCTGCGCTCGGCATCGACAAAGTCGACTCCTGGGCCGTGCTGTTCGACCCCGAGAACCTGAAGAAGCTCAAGCAATGTGGCGTGGCGTTCATGGACTCGCCAGATGAGTTGTTCCCGGCCGTGCTCAACTACCTGGGCATGGACCCGCGCAGCGAAAACCCGAAAGACTACGAAAAGGCCGAAGCCCTGTTGCTGGAACTGCGCCCCTACATCACCTACTTCCATTCATCCAAGTACGTTTCCGACCTGGCCAATGGCGACGTCTGCGTGGCCTTTGGCTACTCCGGCGACGTCTTCCAGGCCGCCAACCGCGCCGTCGAAGCCAAGAACGGCGTCAAAGTCGCCTACAGCATCCCCAAAGAAGGCAGCAACCTGTGGTTCGACCTGCTGGCCATTCCCAAGGACGCCAACAACCCGGAACAGGCCCTGGCTTTCATCAACTACCTGCTCGACCCGCAAGTGATCGCCAAGGTCAGCGCTACGGTCGGCTACGCCAACGCCAACCCTGAAGCCAAGGCCTACATGGACGAGTCACTGGTCAACAACCCCGAGGTCTACCCGCCACAGGAGGTGCTCGACAAACTTTATGTGTCCAGCACGCCAAGCCCGAAGATCATGCGTGTGATGACCCGCTCCTGGAGCAAGATCAAGTCCAACCGCTGAGCCGAGAACGCGCCATGCCTTTCGATACCCAACATACCGCGTCGTACTACGCCGCCACGGCGCGCGACGCCACGCACTACCCAAGCCTCGACGGCGAACTCAGCGCCGACGTGTGCGTGGTCGGCGGCGGCCTGACCGGGGTCAACACCGCGCTGGAACTGGCAGAGCGCGGACTCTCGGTGGTGCTGCTGGAGGGCCGCCGGATTGGCTGGGGCGCCAGCGGGCGTAACGGCGGCCAACTGATCCGTGGCATTGGCCATGACGTCAGCGGCTTTGCCCGCTACGTCGGCCAGGACGGCGTGCGTTACCTGCAGCAGGCAGGCATCGAGTCGGTGGCTTTGGTGGCTCGCCGCATCGAGCAATACGCCATTGCCTGTGACCTGCGCTGGGGCTTCTGCGAACTGGCCAATACCCCCGCGCAGTTCGCTGCCTTCAAGGAGGAACAAGAAGACCTCGCCGCCCTCGGCTATCGCCATGAAACCCGCCTGGTCGGGCCCGAGCGAATTCGCGAGATCGTCGCCAGCGATCAGTATGCCGGCGGCCTGGTCGACATGGGCTCAGGCCACCTGCACCCACTCGATCTGGTCCAGGGCGAGGCACGTGTGGCCCATGGCCTGGGCGTGCGCATCTTCGAGCAAAGCCCGGTGCTGCGCATCGAGCATGGCCCTACCGTGACCCTGCACACTGCCCGCGGCAAGGTCCGGGCACACAGCCTGGTGCTTGGCTGCAATGCCCACCTCGATGAACTGGAACCGCGCCTGAGCGGCAAGGTACTACCGGCCGGCAGCTATGTGGTGGCGACTGAACCGTTACCGGAAGCCGTCGCCAGCCAGCTGATCCCGCAGAACATGGCGCTGTGCGACCAGAAAGTCGGCCTGGACTACTACCGCCTCACCGCCGACCGCCGCCTGCTGTTCGGCGGAGCCTGCCACTACTCCGGGCGCGACCCCAAGGACATCAGCGCCTACATGCGACCGAAGGTGCTCAAGGTATTCCCGCAACTGGCGGATGTGCGCATCGACTACCAGTGGGGCGGCATGATCGGCATCACCGCCAACCGTTTCCCCCAGGTGGGGCGGCTGAGCCAGCACCCCAACGTGTTCTACGCCCAAGGCTATTCTGGGCACGGGCTGAACGTGACCCACTGGACAGCGAAGTTGCTGGCCGAAGGCATCGCGGTTGGCCATAGCCAGGGCCTGGATGTGTTCAGCGCGGTGCCACACCTCACCTTCCCAGGCGGCAAGGCGCTGCGTTCGCCACTGCTGGCGCTGGGGATGTTGTGGTACAGGTTGCGAGAGGCTTTGGGTTAGCCGAGGGGTACGGTGCCCGTCGTGATACGCCGTTGTTGCGACGGGCCAAAATCTATAAACAACATCATGAACAATCATCAAAACATTGATTTATAAGATATTTTCAAGAAAACCTCGAAACAACATCAAGTATCTAAAGAATAGCTTGCAACCCTTTGACTGCGATGACGTTCAGTAACTTCAAAGCCGGCCCTGCCGGTCGCGTCTCACCTTGCTCCCATTTGCGCACGGTCGATGCACTTGTATGCAGGTGCAGGGCGAACACTGACTGGCTGAAGTTCAGGGCCTCTCTCAAACGGCGTATATCCAGCGCACTGAAGTTCCTCACCGGCGCTGGGCAAAGCATTTCAAAATCCCGGAGCGTAACCTTGCTCACGGCCCCTGCATCGTGAAGAGCTGCCAGGTCCTCACGCAACGATTCTACAATTTTGCTGCTCACAGCAGACCTCCATCAACACACCCGCTCGCAATGCTCGTCTAAGTGACACGGGACACAGCTTGAGAAACACCTTGCCCGCGAACTGCAGCGCCTTTTGTTCTTCCGCCGTAATGTTGGCCTTGTCGCTTTTGGCGAACCCATGCAGAAACACGTACCGACTGCCAACACGAACCGAGAGCAAAGTTCGATAACCACCCCGCTTGCCAACGCCACACCCGGCGACACGCTTCTTGTACAGCTCACCACCCAGGCTGGCATCCACCAAGCCCTTGCGCATCTCGTCCACCGCTTGGCACAACATGCTGTCAGTCAACTTGTGCGTCACTTGCCAACGCGCGAATTCCTTGCGCTTTAGAACTTCCATGAATGGTCTCCAAACCATATCCGTCACGGGCATAGTTTTCCAATACTGACCAGGTATGGGTAGTCGGCGCACTCCTGAGGCATTGTAGGAAAGTTCAGCGCCGCAACACGAGACCACTGGCCAACCAGAGGTGTGTCCCTTGGCCAGGCTCATCCACCACTCGTCGGAGATCATGCAAAAAGGCCATCTCTGCCCGGCCGTCCTGCTTTACTCAAGCGGGCTGCCAGGCAGGCGGCACAGCAGACCAGGGATGGCTGCACAAGCAGGCTGACAACAGCCGCTCGCTCCGGGCACATATTCCCTCGCCCGATTCCCTCTTCTTCCCGCCTTTCTACGCCCGCCCGCCGTGCAGCCGTGTATCGGTATCTCATTCATCGAATGCAACGGAGGCAATCATGTCTGAAGCACTGCTCGCACCCTCGGTAGGGCTGTTCCCGGTGTCCTACCAAATCGGTAACAACGCACCCGGCGCACCGCGCCTGCAACTGGACCTGCTGGTCTACACCCCTGACCGCACCGTGAATGGCACGGCGCAGATCTCGCAAACCACCAACCCACCGCTGGATGTGCATGAGGAGGTGTGGGGCAGCTACAGCTACCTGACGGTGCAGCCACCGAGCGAAGGCAAGATCCTGCTCACCGTCCAGGGTAACCAGGGTGGGCCGCATGCCAACTCACCGGTGCAATTCAAGCTCAGGGCGCTGCTCGAAGAAAACTGGCAACGCGGCGTGGCTGACTTCGAATACTTCAATGGGCAACGCTGGGTGAGCGTGGACAATGTGCCGGTGGTGCTGGAGGCCCAGCGCATCCAGCAACTGGCCAATGTCGACCTGCAAACCGAGCTGCACAAGGCGACGCTGGAGGCGGTCATCGCCAACGGCGACGGTGGACAGCTCAAGCAACTGGCCGGCAGTGCCGTGGGCAAGGCCCTCGACCAGGCCATCGCATCGACCAAGACCCCGGCCGCCAAGGCCGCCAAGAAAGCCTGAGCAGACAAGGAGACGCACCATGGCAATCGGACTGTTCCATACCCGCCTGAATGTCAGCAACGGTTTGCTCGGGGCACCAACCCTGACCCTCGACCTGCTGGTCAATACCGTGACCAAGAAAGTCAGCGGCAGGGCTCAGGCATCGCAGGCCACCTACCCGGTACAGGTGTTCAATGCCCACGTCTGGGGTGACTACAGCGAGCTCCAGTTCACCCCGGCCGGCGCGCCGTCGATCGTCCTCAGCCTTGATGGCAGCCCCAGCGGCCCGCTCAGTCAGATCGCGCAGACGTTCCATCTACATGGGCTGGTCGATGCCCAATGGAACAACGGCACGGCCAGCTACCGCTACTTCAGCAATGGCCATTGGGTCGATCAGCACGGGCGGGTGCGCAAGGCACCGGATGTCACCCACCAGGAACAGCAGCAGCCGGCGCAGCGCCTGAGGAACGCGATCAACTTGCTGCAAGGCCTGTAGCCTGATGGTTTTCGCCGGTAGCACAGCCTGCCGGCGAAAACCTCTCAACACTCGACGAACGCGACCGCCAAGCCACCGCGCGAAGTTTCCTTGTAGTTGGCATGCATGTCGGCGCCGGTGTCACGCATGGTGCGGATCACCCGGTCGAGCGAGATGAAGTGCTCGCCATCGCCACGCAGAGCCATCTGCACGGCATTGATCGCCTTGACGGCAGCAATCGCGTTGCGCTCGATGCAAGGCACCTGGACCAATCCGCCGACTGGGTCGCAGGTCAGACCCAGATTGTGCTCCAGGGCAATCTCGGCAGCGTTCTCCAGCTGCGGCGGTGTGGCGCCAAGCACCTCGGCAAGGCCGGCAGCAGCCATCGAGCACGCCGAGCCCACCTCCCCCTGACAGCCAACCTCGGCCCCCGAGATCGACGCGTTCTTCTTGCACAGGATGCCAACTGCGGCTGCAGCCAGCAGAAACGCCACTACGTCATCGTCGCAGGCTTCGGCGTTGAACTTCATGTAGTAGTGCAGCACTGCTGGGATGATCCCCGCCGCACCGTTGGTGGGTGCGGTGACCATGCGCCCGCCCGCGGCATTCTCTTCGTTTACCGCCAGGGCAAACAGGTTCACCCACTCCATGGCACTCAAGGTCGAGCCAATGACGTTGGGCTTGCCCAGCTCCTGCAAACTGCGGTGCAGGCGTGCGGCGCGGCGCTTCACTTTCAACCCACCGGGCAGGATCCCTTCATTGCGCAGGCCGTTGTCGACACACTCACGCATGGCCGACCAGATACCCAACAGGCCCTGGCGCACGTCCTCCTCGGAACGCCAGGCGCGCTCGTTGGCCATCATCAACTGGCTGACACTCAGGCCATGGGCCTTGCACAAGGCCAGCAGCTGTTCGGCACTGGAGAACTCGTAGGGCAAGGTCACGCCATCGGCGCTGTCTTGCGGTGCATCGATCTCGCCCTGTTCAACGATGAAGCCGCCGCCAATCGAATAGTAGGTCTGACTGAACAACAGACCTTGTTCACCCTGCGCTTCCAGGGTCATGGCATTGGGGTGATAGGGCAGACTCTCGTCCAGCAACAGCATGTCGCGAGTGTATTGGAACACCAGCGGGTAGCTGCCATCGAGCATCAGGCATTGCTCCTGCATCAACTGCCCGATACGCGGCTCGATCGTAGCCGGGTCGATACGGTCCGGCCATTGGCCCATCAGGCCAAGCAGGCACGCACGGTCGGTGGCATGGCCCACGCCCGTAGCCGACAGCGAACCGTAAAGGCGCACTTCCACCCTTCGAACCTGCGTCAGCAGGCCTTGCTCACGCAGGGCCTGGGCAAAGGTTGCCGCCGCCCGCATCGGGCCTACGGTGTGGGAGCTGGACGGGCCGATGCCGATTTTGAATAGGTCGAAAACACTGATAGCCATGCTAATGCCTGACCGTGCCGGCTTGACGCGCCGATGCACGGACCTCCGGAAAAATTGAACGTTGATACGATGTTGCGCGATACTGCCGCGCATACCTTCGGATGACCAACGAAACTTTCTAAGCAAGGCTTTAGCGAAACTAAACGATGCGACGACAACTCAATGGCCAGATGTTTGTCTGGCTGCACGTATTTTCCTGTGCAGCCCGACACCTGTCATTCACCCGCTGCGCCCAGGAGCTGCATATCACCCCTGGTGCCGTCAGCCAGCAGATGCGCCAGCTTGAAGAGCGCCTCGGCTACCAGTTGTTCCTGCGCCGAGCACGGGGGGTGGAACTGAGCGCCGAGGGGCAGCGTCTGGCCCAGACCGTGGCCGAAGCTTATGGCAGCATCGAGGCCGAGTTGCTGCGCCTGGACGCAGGGGAGATTCGTGGCACCTTGCGCGTGCGCTCGATTCCTTCGTTCCTGGCCAAGTGGCTGACCCCTCGCCTGCCGCGCTTCCAGCAGCGCTACCCGGATATCGAACTGCGCCTGGTGGCCGAGGACAGCGCCCAGGCCTTGAATCCGGACGACTTCGACCTGGCCATCGACCTGAACGACGGCAGCTACCCTGGCATGCTGTCGACGCCCTTGCTGGACGAGCAGATATTCCCGGTCTGCTCACCCGCGCTGCTGCGAGGGCGCCCACCGCTGCACGGGCCGGCGGACCTGGTGCACTACCCGCTGCTGCACGACATCACCGCCTGGCGCGGCAGTTCGGAATATGCCGAGTGGGAGTTCTATCTGGACGGCATCGGTGCTGGCGGACTGGATGTGCGCCGCGGCCATACATTCAACCGCAACCACCTGACCATCGAAGCGGCAATTGCTGGCATTGGGGTGGCCATCGCGAGGCGAACCCTGCTCAACGATGAACTGGAACGCGGTGCGCTGATCGTGCCGTTCGGTGTGCCGATCGCCAACCACAAGCGCTATGTGCTGCATTACCCACCGGGAGGTCTCAGCCAGCCTGGGGCACGGGCGGTGCATGACTGGCTTGTGGAGGAAGCCCAAGGGTTCCGTACGCTCCACCCTCTGCATGTACAGGATTGAGGAATTTTCTTCGCTATACCTGGTAAATATGCCAGTAGTCAGCTTTCTGGGCTTCAGATCCAATACCTCAGGTTACCTGACCAAAGGCCAATCTGATGGGCAAACGCAAAACCTTGGGCCCCTTCGCTCTCGCGCTAGTTGTTTACTTGTCGGCGAGCGGGGGGCCGCTTGCAAGCGACAACGATGGCGAGCAGGCGGCGTTTCAGTCGCCACCGATCACCAGTGCCACAATTGATTTAGCGTATCAACTCCGAGAGCCTTTTCCCGACCACTTCTTGCGTTACGCAGAATGCGCCCCGCATCGTTCCGCTGCCGGCTCTCAGGCAGGTCACGGCAAGCCAGCGGGCCGCCCCTGGTTCTGGCCCGTGACAATCCGCAACAACTGCCTTGCCAGCAACCGTGGCACCCTCGTGCCCGGCCAACTCTTCAGTAGGCATGCTTCCCTGTAAAGGCATTCAGCGTTCGCACCAGAATCACGAAGTCCAGCCACAACGACCAGTTGTTGATGTACTCGATGTCAGAGTCCACACGCTGGATCATCTGCTCGATGTCTTTGGTTTCCCCCCGGAACCCACGCACCTGCGCCAAACCGGTCATGCCCGGCTTGATGTTGTGGCGCGCGAAGTAATCGACGATGTCCTGGGAATACAGCGAATCGTGTTGCAGGGCATGCGGACGCGGCCCTACCAATGACATCTCGCCCGTCAGCACATTGAACAGTTGGGGCAATTCATCGAGGCTCGTGCGGCGAATGAACGCCCCCACTCGGGTCAGGCGCGGGTCGTTCTTCTGCGCCTGCTTGACCACGCCACTTTCCGGCTGGTGGACATGCATGCTCCTGAACTTCCAGATGCGGAACGACTCGCCGGTCCAGCCCGTGCGCTCCTGGCGGAAGAATACAGGCCCAGGGCTGTCGAGCTTGATGGCTGCGGCAACCGCCAGCAATACCGGGGATGCGCACAGCAGGATCAATGCTGCCAGAACCCTGTCCTCGAGGTTCTTCAAGAACAGGCTCATCCCCGTCAACGGTGTTTCAGACAACGTCAAAACCGGAATTCCGGCAATTTCACGCACACTGTGGTTGATCAGGCGCAGCGAGAAGATATCCGGCACCCAGTTGACGGCGATGCACTTGTCGAGCAATTTCAGATACACCTCGCTGATGACTTCCGACCCGCCCAGCGACGTGACCAGGTAAACCGTACGCACACCATGACGCGTCACGATTTCATCCAACTGGCTAATATGCCCGAGCACCGGTAAGCGCTGTTTGCTGTCGACGCCGTCCTTGCCGTTGTCCTGCTCCGTTTCCATCAGCACACAGCCCACCACTCGTTCGCCAAGCCAGGGGTTGTTGCTGATCTTCTGATGGAGGAAGTTGGCCAGCTCCCCTGTGCCGATGATCAGGGCATTGTCCAGCCCATGAGTCATGAAGCGCTTCTGCACTTCGCACACGGCAATGTGCAGGAACAACTGGGCGAAGTAACCAATGATGAACAGCTTGCCCACCAGCAAGCGCGAGTAGGTTTCGCTCTGCTTGGTCAGGAACGCCATGACCACGAGGAAGCAGAACGTGACCGACCAGGCTTTGAACAGCCTGAAGGCCTTGATGGTGAGCTTGGCATTGCTGCGGTAGATGGCGTAGTGGTCGTAGACCACGGCCAATGCACCGATCAGCAGGAGCAACATGATGACGTAGTCGGACGTGATGAAGCCGAACTGGATGTAGATCAGGTACCAGGCGATACCGGTCACGGCTATCCCGTCGAGGCCAGCCTGAATGGCGTTGCTGACGCTGCTTCTGCGCTGGAGTAAGGAACGACTGCTTCTGGGTTCGAAAACCATTCTCCGACCTCATCTATGTGAGCGTAGCAAACGTCTTTCCATCAATTTCAATGTGCGCAACAGCCGCTTTCAGTACCCGAAAGCCCAACGCCCAATGAAAGCCCCCACCGCACGCCCGCCAACGAGGCGGTTTCATTCAACTGTAGCAGCGCAGTGCCACCTGCGTGCTCGCATTGCCCCCCTGCCCTCGCTTTTGTCGGGTTCACACGCCCCGCCGGGTGAGCAACAAGGTGCGCAGCAAAAACATTGGGTTGCCCAGCACGTAGCGGACGAACAGACGCTTGGGTTCCCTGAGCAAGCGAAACGCCCATTCGCCGCCCAGGCGGCGTACCCACCGCGGTGCCCGTGTGACCTTGCCACCCAGAAAGTCCAGGATGGCCCCGCCGCACACGATCAGACAAGGCGCTGCGCCATCGGCCAGGCGTGCGGCAAGCGCCTCCTGCTTGGGCATGCCCATGCCCAATACGATCAGCTCCGGGCTCAGTTCGCGCGCTAGCGCAAGGTAAGTGTCGACGTCGGCAAAACCGTGGTGAACCGAAACAGGCTCAACACCGTACACCGCCGTACAATGTGTCACTGCCTGGCCCAGGAAGGGTTCCTCGGTACCCCAGAACGCTACACGCCTTCCCTTGAACGCCTGCAGCAATTTGGGGATGAAGTCGGTACCGTTCATGTTCAGGCCTGGGTCCAGACCCAACTGGCGGTAGAGAATCGACATGCCCGCGCCGTCACGCAACAGCACGTCCGCCCCCGACAACGCAGCGCAGTACTGCGCGTTACCCACGACCAGATTCATCGCATGTGCGTTGACGAAGCCCAGTACGGTGGGGGCCTGAGGCACCACCAGCGCTGCCAGTACCTGTTGTTCGTCGGCCGGATCGCGAACTACCCGAAGCTTCCCCAAAATGGTGCTCCAGCGCTGTTGCCAGGTCTGCTTGCCCATCAGCTGTCATCCCTCTTCGAGCGCACCCAGTCGACCTGGCGCTTGATCAGAAACCCCAGGTACAACGGGATCTTTCTGGCTGCATAGAATGGCGCGTAAAGCAGCACGGAGAACGAGATCAGTTCCCGCGAAAAACGCCACCAGGCGAGCAACACCGCCACCACCAGCAGTACCATCGCGACGCTGGCGATCACCGCCGGCCCCCAGATACCTGACAGCAGACCGGCCAGCCAGGAGACGACGAACAACGCAGCCCAGACAAGCGTCAACAAGGCTAGCGGCGGGACCATCAAGTCCAGGGCCATGGCCAGTAGCGCACCGTTGCGTTGCCTGAACGCAGCCGCCACCCGCTTGGGGGCGTCCGCCAGTAATACCCCCAGATGTCCGTGCTCCCAACGGGTTCGCTGGGTACTCAAGCCTTCCTGACTGCTCGGAAACACGCTGGTGACCAACGCATCGGCACAGAATACAGGCGGTTTGCCCCGCTGGCAGAAATCCAGCCCCAGCTTCAAGTCTTCGACCAGGTGCCCGTTGGCGAGGTCGACCAGGGACAGATCATGCCAGGGTAGCGCCATTCCGGCCCCCATGAGCTGGCAAGGCAGCCCCAGTCGGGTCCAGCCCCGAGGACGCACCAGGTTCTTCACCCGCCAGGCAAATTCAGCGACCTGCACCTTCAACCCCGCCCCCGCCGGCGCACGCATCAGGTAAAGCGCCTGCACCGGACGACCGAGCGTAGCGCAGCTTCCAGCCAGGCGGTCGATGGCACCCTCGGCCACCTGGCAATCAGCGTCGATGATGATCAGCACCTGCGGTGCATCGCCCTGCAGATGGCGCACGCCAAAGTCCAACGCATACCCTTTGCCGCGCAACTGCCCATGTTGGCGCTCGACCACCTCCGCGCCAGCGGAACGCGCCAGGGCCGCCGTATCATCGGTGCAGTTGTCCGCCACTACCAGCAGCCGATCGCCCTCAAGCAATTGCGGGCGAATGCTGGCCAGCGTAGCGCGGATCACCGGCGATTCGTTGTGTGCCGGCACCAGCACCGCCACGCGCGGGCGCGCTCCGCAAGACCGGGGCAACGCACACGCTGGCAAGCAAGCCGACAGCACCTGTGCAAACAGCACCACCACCGGCAGCATCAGCAGCAGTGCAATCGCGCCCAACAACCATGCCAGCAAGGTACTCATGCGCAGGCCCTGAAGTAACGCGCCAGCTTGGCCGCCTCGGTGTCGATATCATGGCGCTGTAACACTCGGTCATACGCTGCTTCACCCATACGCTGCATCACTTCGGCAGGTTGCGCCAGGCAATCGGCCATGGCGGCCGCCAATTCGTCCACGGCGCCTGCCGGGAACAACCAGCCATTCTCACCCTGGCGGACCAACTCGGGGATGCCCGCCACATAGGTGGTCAATACCGGTCTGCGCAACGCCATTGCCTCCATGATCACCACCGGCAACCCCTCGGCGAAACTGGGCAATACCAACGCACGAGCAGCAAGGATTTCTTCACGTACCTGCGCACTGCTGATCCAGCCGGTGATACGCACCTGCCCCTGCAATCCATGGCGGGCAATGAAGGCTTCGATTTGCGGGCGCATTTCACCATCACCGGCCAACACCACCTCAAAGGGTACCGAGCGCTCCGCCAGTAGCCTTGCCGCCTCCAACAACAGCAGTTGCCCCTTTTGTTCACACAGGCGCCCGACACATACCAGCCGTGGCACTGAAGGCGCACTGACCGTCGCCACCTCGTGGAACGAACGCTCCAGGCCGCAATGCACCACTTTCACCTTCGCCCAGTGCTCATGCGCCACCCAGCGATACAGCTGGCTGCGGCCATAGGAACTCACCGCCGCGACAAACGCGGCACGGCGGACCTTTTCACCCACATGCAGAAACTGCGGTTTGTCGAACTCTTCCGGCCCGTGCACGGTAAAGCTGTAGGCCGGCCCACCCAGGGCGTTGGCCAGCATCACTACCTCGGTGGAGTTGGTGCCGAAGTGCGCGTGCACGTGCTCGGCGCCAAACGCTTGCAGCCACTGCACCACGCGGCAGGCCTCGGCCAGGTAGACCAAATGGTACGGCCAGGGCCGGTCTGCACGTCGCCCATGACGTAGCGCCAGCCCCAGGGCCGACATGAAACGCCGGGGTTGGGCACGCAGCACCTGCAACATCGGCGCGAGCAAGCCCTTGAGACCGTCCTTGAGCACATACAGGGTCTTGTCGCGCTCTGACAGGTCCTCGGCATCCTGAAGCTCCGCGTCCCACCCCCGTAGAGCGATGCGTTGAATCTCCATGCCCTGGCGCTCCAGAGCCAGGATTTCCCGTCGAATGAAACTGTGGCTGACTTTCGGATACTGATTGATGAAATAAGCAATGCGCATAGGAACCCAAATCGATACCCGCGTGATGAATGACCAGGCTTGCTCAGTCGCTCCAGCCCTTTCAATCCAGACTGTTGGCCACTGGCCTGTCCCCCGATGTCGTCAAGTTGTGCAGCGTTTCCTGTCCCTGTTGTTTTGGTTTTGGTCCAGGTGTTGGGTGAGCGGGGAACATGCCTTCGATGTGGGCGAACACGTCGTCCAGCATGGCGTGGCGCCTGCGGTACATCGCCCGTTTTTTCGGGGCGATGTCGTCTGCCGAGCGTCTTGCTGCTTCCAGGGGAAGGCTGAAGAAGTCCTGGCGTTCCGAAGGTGATGCGCCGTTCTCCAGCCAGATGGTGTCGTAGTTGGCTGCCAGGTCATCGGCCTTCTCGGCACCGAAATAGCGATGGCGATGGTGCCGGTACTGGTCACCAACCGCGTAGATGCGGGCGGCACCGATGGTCCTGGCCAGGCACTTGATGATTTCGATCAGAAAGCTTCGCGGGCGTAGTCCTTCGAAATCCTTGGTCAGGTCCCTGTAGATGCTCAACGACCGTTCGCTGTCGATGCCTTTGTGAATCCCCTGTACGGCGCCGATCAATACAAAGGTTTCATCCTCGGTGCCGCCCAGGCTGAACGCCAGCGATGCCACGCGCAGGTCACCCTGAAACAGATTGAGCACCAGTTCCCCTTCGCGCCTGAACCAGATCGGCCGATCCAGCACCAGCGTGCACTGGCTGGAGTAACCCGACAGGTCGCACAGCACCTGATGCTCTTCACGCCCGAGCAGCAACAGGCGTGGGAATCGGTCAGCGACCACTTCATAGTGAGACGCCACCGCATCCAGTCGCTGCGGCGCTTCCCAGGTCTTGCTGATGTAGGGCCACTGCACCACGCCGATACTGTCAAAACCCAGCGCCTTGAAGCCCTTGGGCCCTAGTGCAGCGGACATGCGCGCCATGAAGGCTTTGAGGTCTGCCCTCTGCTTGACGATCAGAACCCCCAGCTTGAGTTTGTTGTTCAGTGCCCGTAGCGAGTAACCGGGCTGCAGTGTGAGCACGCTTTTCACTATCGACTGATATGTCATGGGTTTCTCACTTGTACTCGATCAACGCCGCCTTGCCGGCGCCGAACCTGTTCAATAGAAACTTCGCCTGCCCCACCATCTCCGGAAACTTTCCAAGCACAAGAAACACCGCCTGCAGCCAGTTCTCACGTCGCGACCGGCCACCACGGCGTGCCAGGCGCAATGTCTGCAGTGGGTAGATCAACAGTGGCAACAGCCCGACGCTACCCAGCAACAGGCTGGCAAGCACGCAAGTCAGCGGCAGTCCCAACCCCCAGAACCAGGCCCGCCGCGACTCCTGTCGCCAATGCCGCTCGGGCGTTTCACCGTGCAGGTACGCCCCCTGCGCAAAGGCATAGCCCGCCCGCATGCTGCGCCGCCACCATTGGCTGAAGCGGGTCATGGCGGCGTCGTGCAGGGTCATTTCAGCGTCAAGTCGCCAGACCTTCCAGCCGCCCGCACGCAAACGCACGCACATCTCAGGCTCTTCTCCGGCGATCAGGTCGGCCAGGAACCCGGACACCGCCAGGAACGCTTCGGCGCGTATCAGCGCGTCACCGCCGCAGGCCTTGGTTTCCCCAACGGGCGTGTCCCATTCCAGGTCGCACAACAGGTTGTAGATCGAATGCCGCGGGTAACGCTCGCGGCGCCGGCCACACACCACCGCCACTTCCGGGTGCGTCTGTAGAAACGCCTGGGCCTGCTCGAGCCAGCCGGCGACCACTTCACAATCGCCGTCCACGAACTGCACGAAACGCAGCGCTGGCAACACCCCGTGCAGACGGGCAAAACCCTCGTTGCGCGCACGCGCCGCAGTGAACGGGATGGTCATGTCCAGCTCTACCACCTCGACGCCATGGGCCAAGGCACGCTGCACGGAACCGTCGGTGGATCCCGAGTCGACATACACCACCTTGTCCGCGCGGCCGACCACGGAGGCCAGGCAGCGCTCCAGGCGCAGCCCTTCGTTACGACCGATTACCACGACTCCGATGCCTGTCACCCTGGGCCTCACTCATCTGCCTTGAACGGAACACGCCCTGCACTCGCGGGCCTCTCGGCTACCTCAGGAACACGCTTTGGCTTCGACGGGCTTTCTCGCCTTGATGGTCGCCGGTACGCCCACGGCCGAACAGTTGTCCGGCACGTCGGTCAGCACCACGGCATTGGCGCCGATGAGCACGTTGTTACCGATGCGGATATTGCCCAGCACCTTGGCTCCGGTGCCGATATCGACGTTGTTGCCGAACACTGGGGCAATGGGTTCTTCGACATTTTTCAAGCCCACCACTACCCCGTTGCGGATCCGGCAGTCATCACCGAAGCGGGCGTAGCCGCTGATGACGATGCCGCCAAAATGATCGATGACGAAGTTACGGCCGATCACCACTTCGCAGGGCAGTTCGATACCAGTGAGGATCTGCACCAGTTTGAACAGCACCTTGTACACGATCGAGCAGAGCTTACGCAGAATGGCCGGGCGCACTCCGTAGCGCCAACGGCCAAATCGATAGACCAGCAAAGCCCAGAAACCCTGGGCGCCCCAGTCCCCTCCGTGCGCCCGCAGGTCGGCGCGAATGTTCTCGAACATGGCTTCACCTACCGTGTGGGTTGGCTTGCGAACCGGGTTGCGAACAACAGCGACCAGGTGGCTCGGGTATGCAGCCAGCACGCCTTGATGGCTGCCCAGCCACGCCCCTTCAACAACGCCTTCAGTGCCAGCACAGCATCGCCCAGGCTTACCAGCAGCATGTGCAGGATCAACCCCGTGACGCCGTGGTGCTTACGAAAGTACAAGAGTTCGCTTTCGATCTGGTAGGTTGAGATCTGCCGGCTGGCCGCCTCCAGTTCGGCAACCGACTTTGAGCTTTCACCACCGATGTGCACGACGGTGGTGTGCGGGTAGTAAACCACTTTCCAGCCTGCCTCCTTGACCCGCTTGCAGTGGTCCACCTCTTCGTAATAAAGGAAGTAGCGCGGGTCGAACAACCCGACCTGGTCGAGCACCTCACGTCGCACCAGGTAGAAGCAACCTGGCAACCAGTCGCACTCGCGCACCGTGCCATGGTCCCAGCTCATTTCGTCGACCATCTTCAGGCCCGGGAAAAACCGGTCCAACCCAGTGCGGGACACAAAGATGTTCAATGGGGTCGGGAAATAACGGCAGCAAGGCTGCAGGTCGCCGTCACGCCCCACCAGGCGCACGCCTAGCACACCGCACTCGGGGTGGGTTTCCATGTACTCGAGGGTCTTGTCCAGGGTATCGCTGGCCACGAACGCGTCGGTGTTGAGCAGTAACGCGTACTTGCCCTGCAAGTGTTCGAGCAACTGATTGTTGGCGCGCCCGAAGCCAACGTTCTTTGTGTTGCTCAGCAGCAACGCCTCCGGGCACACCTGAGCCATGCGCTCCACCGAATTGTCGACCGAGGCGTTGTCCACCACCAGGTAACTTGCCAGCTGCTCGCCCCTGGCCTTGCGCAAGGCATCGAACATCGGTTGCAGCAACGATGCCGTATTGAAGTTCACCACCATCACATCGACGGGCTTGCTATCCATTGCTGCCGTCTCCGAAGAAATACTCACGCCGCATGGCGGCCAGCTTGGGCTCCATGACCGGATCGTAACCACTGCTACGTTGTTTGATCAGGTCAGCCCAAGGGTAGGTCGCACAACGCGCCTCGACCCGCTGAATCAGCTCTTCGGTCGTGCACAGGACTTTCGCCGGGTTCCCCCCCACCACCGTACCCGGCGGCACGTCCTTGGTGACCACGGCACCCGCTGCGACAATCGAATCGGGCCCGATGGTGACCCGTGGCATCACGATCACACCATGGCCTATGAAACAGTTGTCGCGAATATCGATGAAGCCCACCGAGTCCAGCTGTTTGCCATAGCAGACATTGATAAGGACCGCGACACCGTCATGCCCAAGCAGCGTACAGTCCGACAACCCCACGTTGGTACCCAATCGCACAAGCACCGGGTCGGTCACATTGCAACCGACGTTCACATGCAGATTACCCCCCACCGAGTGGAAGTTGCCCCAACGCGTCAGGTATTCCCCCCAATCCTTCGCAGTGGGGTGGCAAAGCTTCTTGTAGAGTTTGCCGCCACGTCCTGTTGAAAGTGCGTAATGCTTCAAAGCGCTGCGTATCCATCCGATCATTTGCTGGCCTCGCACGTAATGCGATCATGGACTGTCCCTGAGGCGACTTCGGTCTCGTTGTTGTTGGTACTGACCGCCTCGCACTCAACCCGTTATCAACCGCGCTGTAGTTGCCGTGTCAAACCTGCCGCTCACTCCTTTCTTCAAACCAGCGTACGGCCCGCCGTACGCATCTTGTCATTGAGGTGGTCCACCAGCCTCAGGGCGAACTGCAACAGAGGCATGGTCGGGTTCGAAGCGCCGCCGGTGGCGAAGATACTGCTTCCCGCCATATACAGGTTTTCGGTGTCGAACACCTTGCAGTCGCTATCCACGACACCGAACTGCGCCGATGCAGCCATGCGTGTAGTGCCCATGTGATGGGCGTGTGGCCCCATTTTCAGGGGCACGGAGGTGTCATAGACGTATTCGTTGAGTTTGATAAAGCCCAGTTGCGCTTCGGCGAACTGCTTGGCCAACTCGCTACCGATGCACTTGATGGTGTGCCGGTCTTCAGGGCTCACCACCCAATTGACATTGACCTTGGCAACACCCAGCGCGTCCTTTTCATCCAATAGCGAAATACGGCTCTGAACATTGGGGAATTGCTCGATCATCGTCCCGATGACGCCGTCACCTGGGCAACTGAACTTTGAGATCCACTGGACCTTGTCGGCGATCCCCCAATCGCACGTGAGGGTTTCAAGAAAACTCTTCACTTCGGCGGTGCGGCCATAAGCCTGCACCTCATCGACCACCGTGGCTGAAACGTTGCCTTTACCGGCGCGATACTCCGCGACAAAGGCGTCGGTGGTGTAATACTGACGACCTTTGGTGTTGAGCCCACTCTTCAATATGAAGGTGCCGAGGTCGACATTCAGGTGTTCCATGAAGCAACGCCCGACCAAGCCTTCCTTGTTGGCGATACCCGCCTCCTGCAGCGACTTGCTGTTAAGCAATTGCCTGGCGTTTTCGATAGCACCCGTGGCCAACACGTAATTTTTAGCCACCAGCCGCTCGCGGTGAAGATCGTAGTCGGACACCACTGCTGCCGTCACACTGCCCGACGCACTGTCGAACTCCAGATCGACACAGTTGCAATTGATGAACACGTCCAGACCGTCGGTCTCTTCCAGCTCCGTTGCATACTTCTGGGCAAAACGAGTCGGCGGGCTGAGCAAAAATGCATCCGCATCGAAATCCCCACCCCCCAGGCTCGCATTCAGCGGGTGAAAATCTTCGCCTTTAGGCAGGTCGACGATGTCCATGGCTGCGGGCAGATAGCGCTCCACCTCCGCATAGGGAATGGGCCATCCAGGCAGGTCACCAGGTGGTGCTACAGCGAAGTCGGAGGGGGTAAACGGTCGGCAACGGCCCGCCCAGTGATTGGAAGTGCCGCCCAGAAAGCGCAAGCGCGTTTCCGCCGGGTACAACTCAAGGCCCGTGGATGTACAGGTGTAGAGCGAGTGCGAGCGCTCCGAGTGTTCCCGCCCACCGCCCTCGATCAGCGCCACATGCCAGCCGGCTTTCGCCAGACGCAAGCCCAGGGTGATGCCGGCCGGGCCTGCGCCGACAATGCAGAAATCATAGGCTTTACGCAGTTCTTTTTGCGTCTGATAGTCCTTGATCATGCTTGCCCGTCCCGAAAGTACTGAGATGGCAACACCCATCCATTGATAACGACAAATTCAGTTTCAGGCTTGACCACGGGCTTGTGCGCAACCCGCGACGAAACGCCGAACAGTGCGCCCCCAACACCCAACAGGACGCAACCACGCAAAAATCCCCTGCGGCCCCACAGTGGCCCACAAAACGTAAGCTTGCCCATGATCCCCGGACCTTATGCCAAGTGTTATCGAAGGCATCCCAGCCGTTGAATGCGCGAATCCTGCCTCGGTGCCCGTTTCTATGCCGGGCCCTGACCGGTTTACCGCAGGTTCGCCAATGCCAGCGGAACAATCACCAGCATGGCTCAAATCTCCAACCGATAGCGCTACAGTTCACTATAGTTTCAATCAGCCATGATGCTAGCCGACCTCCACCAAGGGATAGGTGCCCATAGCCAATGCCTGAACATCTCCGTGCCTTGATCGTCATTCTGTTTCTGGCGTGCGTGGTTTTCACGCTTGCGCGCCGGCCTGCGACAGACCTTATCCCCGACCGGGACTTCAAACGCCGCCGTAACTTGTGGTTCGGCCTGACGTTGCTGGCGTTTTTCTCCCATAATTTCTGGCTATACCTCCTGGCGGGCGCGGTGATTCTGAGTATTGCCCAGCGGCGCGAACGCAACCCGATGGCATTGTTCTTCATGCTGCTGTTTCTGATTCCGCCGGTTGAGGTGCCCGTTCCTGGGTTTGGCGTGGTCAATTTCCTGGTTGACCTCTCCCACGTGCGCCTACTCACCCTCTGCGTACTGCTGCCAGCGGCATGGGCACTGAGCAAGCAAAGCGATACCCAGGCTTTCGGCCGCAATTGGCCCGACAAGCTGCTGGCCGCCAGCATGGTGCTGATGTGCGCGCTGACGCTGCGCGAGACTACCGTGACCGACACGTTGCGCCAGACATTCAATTTGTACGTGGACATGTTCCTGCCCTACTACGTCGCCAGCCGCACGTTGAGGGACCTTGAGGACTTCAAGGATGCGCTGCTGGCCTTCGTACTGGCCTCGTTCCTGTTGGCGATCATCGGCGTGGCCGAGTACGCGCGGCATTGGTTGCTGTACAACGCACTGTCCGGCGCCATGGGCGTACCGTGGAGTTCGGGCAACTACCTGAGCCGCGGCGGCTCGCTACGTGCCAGCGCCACCACCGGGCAGGCCATCGCACTGGGCTACGTGATCAGCGTGGCGATCGGCTTGTTCTTGTTCGTGCAAGCCTATGTACGCAAACCCATCCACCGCTACCTGGGCGCCCTGCTCCTGGCCGCGGGCCTGTTTGCCCCCCTGTCGCGCGGGCCCTGGATCGGTGCCGGGGTGATCATCGCAGCCTTCATCGCCACCGGCAGGGGCGCGGTCCGGCGCTTCATCCTGCTCGGCCTTGCCGGCGTGCTGTGCGTGCCACTGCTCAGCGTGGTACCGGGCGGGGAAAAGGTGCTCAATCTGCTGCCATTCATCGGCAACATCGAAACCGAGAACATCACCTACCGCCAGCGACTGATCGACAACTCGTTGATCGTCATTCAACGCAACCCCTGGTTTGGCTCGTTCGATTTTCGCAGCACCCCCGAGATGCAGTCGATGATCCAGGGCCAAGGCATCATCGACATCGTGAACACCTACCTCAGCCTGGCGCTGCGCCTGGGCCTGGTCGGGCTTTCACTGTTCGTCGCGTTCTTCGCGGTCATCCTGGTGGGTATCCGCAAGTCTTTGCGCGCGTTCCCCGACAAGGACGATGAACAACGCTTGCTCGGGCGATCGCTGCTGGCCACGTTGGTGGGGATCCTGGTGATCATCTTCACCGTCAGCAGCATCACGGTGATTCCGGTGGTGTACTGGTCCGTGGGCGGGCTGGGTGTGGCCTATATCCAGATGGTACGCAGGCTTCGCCGAGAGCAGGCCACCGAATTGGCGAATACCCGCCTCCAACCCAGGTAAGGTCCATGACACAACGCGTATTGCAGCCCTTCATACGGGCGACGGCACTCATTGGCTTGGTGCTGCTGCCGGCGGCATCCTGGGCATCGGATTGGGTGGTCAGTATCGAAGAGCGCAATGGCCTGCCCACCATCATCCGTGGCGGCAGCCCGGCGATGATCGCCAAGTTCAGTTTCTTCGCCCAGAAGTGGGCCTGGACGGGCTATTACCCGACCTTCAAAATCAATGCCCCTCAGCAGTACACCCTCGCGGGCGAAAACCAGGACCTGAACTTCAAGCTGAGCGCCGACATTCGCAAGGACACCACGCAATCTCTGACCTGGACGTTCGACCTGCAGACCCTGAGCAAGCAGAACAATGTCATGGGTGGCGGCATGGTGTTCAATTTCGACTCATCGCTGTTCACCGGTGAAATGGGCGCACCGCAACTGCTTGCCGGCAATCGTGGCTGGGCCTGGGGCAAAGAAGGTACGCGCCGGGTCGAGATGCGCTTCGAGCCGCCACTGGCCAAGGTGTACTTGGAGCGAGGCAACGCCGACGAAGTGCGCGCTTTCTTCTATGACGACCAGATCACCCCAGGCCGCCAACAGATCAAGGCGACACTCAGCGTCACAGGCGATGTCGAGATCGGTCAGACGCAATCCGAACGCTTTGGCCTGGTCGACCCCAAACGCTGGCCGCAAGACCAGCTGGACTGGAAAACATCGCCAGTCGACCTGTCATTTCTCAATGCGCCAGAAAAACCCGCAGGCAAACGCGGCTTCGTCAAGGCCGACGGCGAGCGCCTGATGTTTGCCGACAAAACGCCCGTGCGCTTCTGGGGCACCAACCTCTCGGCCTCCGCCCTGTTCGACACATCGGACCAGGACATCAAGCTGCAGGCCAAGCGCCTCTCGGCACTGGGCTTCAACCTCGTGCGCCTGCACCACCACGACTCGCTCTGGGTGCTCCCCAACATCTTCGGCGATGGCAGGGAGATCAAGGACACCCAACAGCTCAATGCCGAGTCACTGAGAAAGATTGACCTGTGGATCAAAAGCCTGAAGGACGAAGGCATCTACGTCTGGCTCGACCTGCATGTGCAGCGCTCGTTCATGTCCAGCGACGGCATCTACGGCTTCGACGAGTTGCCCAAGCAATACGGGCGAGCGGAGATCAAAGGCTACGCCTATGTCAACGTGACCATCCAGCAGCGGATGAAGCAGTTCGCCGAACAGTACCTTACCCATGTCAATCGCTACACCCAACTGGCCTACAAGGACGACCCCGCCATCGCTGCGGTGCTGATCACCAACGAGAATGACATCACCCACCACTACGGCAACGCGCTGTTGCCAGACAAAGATGTACCCAAACACAGCAAACTCTACATGGACGAGGCCAAGGCTTTCGCCCGTCGCCACGATTTGCCTGAGAACGCCACCTGGCGCTCCTGGGAGCATGGGCCTGCCAAACTGTTTCTCAACGACCTGGAACAGCGCTTCGACGCCGACATGATCGAGCACTTGCGCAAGATTGGCGTGAAGGTGCCCATCGCCACCACCAGCACTTGGGGCGGCAATGGTTTGAGCTCGCTGCCGGCACTGACCACAGGCGATGTGATAGACGTCCACGGCTACGGTGGCCTCGGGCAACTGGAGAAAAACCCGCTGATCAGCGACGGGCTGGTGAACTGGCTCGCAGCAGGCCAGGTGGTGGGCATGCCACTGACGGTCACCGAGTGGAACAACGAACCCTTCCCGCTGCCCGATCGGCACTCGCTGCCCTTGTATGTCGCAGGCACTGCCAGCCATCAGGGCTGGGATGCACTGATGCAATACGCCTACAGCCAGGAAGGGTTCTCAGACCGCAGGCAATCGGCTGGAAACTGGCATGCCTACACCGACCCCGGCTTGATCGCCACCCTCCCCGCGGCGGCCTTGCTCTATCGGCGCGGCGATGTCCGCCCGGCGCAGACACGTTACGTCTTCGCCCCTTCAACCGACACCTTGTTCAACCGCTCGATCACACCCAGCAGTTCCGTGCTGCTGCGTACCGCCATGGAAAAAGGCATGCTGCAGATCGCCATGCCGCAGACGCCGCAGTTGCCATGGCTCAAACCCAGCGTCATACCACCCGATGCCCAGGTGCTGCGCGACCCTGACCAGTCGCTGCTCGACGTCAATGCCACCGAGGCCACGACGGACACCGGCGAAATCCGCCGTAACTGGCAGCAAGGCGTCTATACCATCGACACGCCCATGACCCAGGCCGCAAGTGGCTGGCTTGGGGAGCGCTCGATCAGCCTGGCGAATATCCAGCTGCAGCTGAAAACCCCTTATGCCAGTGTGGTCGTGCAAAGCCTGGACGGGCAACCGCTCGATAAGTCGCGCAGCCTTCTGGTTTCATTGGGTTCAAGGGCCGTTCCCAAGGATGAAGACAAGACGCCGTTCTATGTCGAACCCCTCGAAGGCACACTGCGAATCAAGGCGCCGAAAGGCCTGAAGGCCTTCGGCCGCAGCGCTACCGGGGATGAAAAATCGCTCCCGGCCACCTACGAAAACGGCCGCTACACCCTCACCTTCGATGGCCGCAACATGACCAACTGGCTGTTCTTGAAATAGCCCATTTGGCCTTCTACGCTCTGATAAGACCTGTATTGGCAGGCACTCAACACTGAATCTGTTCCAGGAGGATTGGATGAAGTACTTGGTTGTCGGAGGCGCAGGCTACATCGGTTCGCACATGGTCAAGCACTTGGCGGACGCAGGTCATGAAGTGGTGGTGGCGGATATCGTGAAAACCCGCCCCGATATCAAATGGGCGGGGCTGGACGTTGCGGACAAGCACGCCCTCGAGGCCCTGTTCTGCGAATACCACTTCGATGCCGTTTTCCACTTCGCCTCCCACATCCAGGTGGGCGAGTCCGTCACTGACCCGGCCAAGTACTACCAGAACAACGTGGCGGCGACTCTGACGCTGCTGCACGCGATGGTAGGGGCCAACATCAAGCACCTGATCTTCTCTTCCACCGCCGCTGTCTATGGCGACCCACAATACACGCCCATCGACGAGAAGCACCCCAAGGCGCCGATCAACCCTTACGGGCGCAGCAAATGGATGGTGGAACAGATTCTCGAAGACTTCGACCGGGCCTATGGATTGAAGTCGGTATGCCTGCGTTACTTCAACGCAGCCGGCGCAGACCCCGGCGGGCAATTGGGCGAATGCCATGAACCGGAAACCCACCTGATTCCACTGATTCTGCAGGCCGCTTCAGGGCGACGCGATGCCATTACCGTGTTCGGTCAAGACTATGACACCCCCGATGGCACGTGCATCCGCGATTACATCCACGTCAACGACCTGGCCTCGGCGCACGCGCTGGCCGTGGATTACCTGCTCAAAGGTGGCACCAGCACGGTGTTCAATCTGGGGAACGGCCAGGGGTTTTCGGTCCAGCAGGTGATCGACACCGTCCGCGCGGTAACCGGCCGTGAAATCAACGTCAATCACGCACCTCGTCGAGCCGGTGACCCACCGACCCTGGTCGCCGACGCTGGCAAGGCAGAATCTATCCTGGGTTGGAAACCGCAATTCACCGCGCTCGAGCAAATCGTGTCCCACGCCTGGAATTGGGAACAGCAATACCCCTGGCACTGAGGAGTGCCAGGGGTATTGCGCAGCCTTCAATAGTAGGAGTGCTTCTGCGGTTCAGCCTTGTTCAACACTGCCCCGATCAGGTTGGCGTTGCCCAGGTGGTACAGGCAGTCCTCGATCTCTTTCTTGCTGTTCTGACCGTTGGCTACCACCAACAGCACGCAATCGAACTTGGGCATCAAGGTGATGGCGTCGTCCGAGCTCAACAACGGTGGCAGGTCGAAGATGCAGATACGTGAGTCGTAACGGTCGCGCAGGTCGCCGATCAGCCCGGTCACCTTGGGCGAAGACAGCACCTCGGTCGACAGCGGAACGGGCTCACGGGTCGGCAATACCACGAAACGTGGAAGCGTCGGGTTGACCAGGACCTCTCCCAGTTCGGCCTTGCCGGCCAGCAACTCGTTCATGGCCTTGCCCATCGGCAACCCCAGGCTGGCGCCGACCCTGGGGCGACGCAGGTCGAAGTCCACCAGCAGTGCCGTCTTGGTGGTGTGGTGGGCAATACTCATGGCCAGGTTGATCGCCAGTACCGTCTTGCCCGCCTCTGGCGTCGGCGAGGTGATGGCCAGCGTGCGCCAACCGTTTTCTTCCATGGCCTGCAGCACCTGGGTGCGCAACAGGTCGAACGCCCAGCTCATGTTCGAGTTCTTGTTGTACGCCACGATACGATGGCGCTCCAGGTGCTCTGGCCGCAATGGCACCACAGTAGTTTGTATGTAGTCGAAAGGTACGAGCGCTCCAGAAGGGTCGGTCGTTGGCGCAGGTTGCGACGTCTCCGAGGTGCTGGGCGATACCTGATGCAGGTTTTTTCCAATAGCCGGCGTAATTCTGTCCATCGCTGCTGTTCCCTATTCAAACCGAGCCATAGCTTTGAAAAGCAGTAGGTCCAACGGCATGTAGAACAAATGGACCATCGCTAACATGATAGCAACCAACAGCAAACCGGCGACTATCACCAGGGTTCGCCATCGCCTGCGTTGGGCCAGCTCGGCCTGGGTGGAGATAAACGGCACCGCAACCAGCACACGCTTGCCCACTACGTTCTCAAGGGCGCCGACACCGCGTACACGCTGATTGAGCATTTCCAGCAACATGATCAATGCACCGCCACCGGCCGGCGCCAACACCACGCCCAGGGCGACGATTTTCTTGCGGTTGGGTTTGACCGGTTTCTCTGGCATCAGCGGCGGTTCCAGCAGTACGAAACGCTCCGCCTTGTTTTCCTGTTCCAGGCTTTCGGTAATTTTCGCGCCCATTTCCTTGGCGCGAATCTCTTCATACTTCTTGCGCGCGTTCTCGTGGTCACGCATCAAGGTCACCAGGCCGCGCTCGACTTGAGGCGCTTCAATGATTTCCTTCTCGTAACCTTCCATCTTCTGCGACAGCTGACGCTTTTGTTCGGCCAACGAGGCAATGCGCGACTTGGCCGCCTCGATGCGCGTGCGTACGCGGGCGGCATCCAGGTTGGATTCCGCCACCGCAACGCCGTTGCCTCCGGTCGACTCAAGCGCTTGAATCTTGCGTTTGACCGCCTGCACATCGGGGTGGGCGTCCTTGTACTTGCCCAGCAGCCTGGCGTACTCCGCCTTGAGGCTGGCCAGGTCCTGCGGCTGCTCCGCCGCGGGCCTGCCGGTTTCCATCCTGGTGGTCAGGCCGGCATTCGCCGCGGACAGTTCCAACTCCAGGTAGCGCAGCTCTTCCTGAGCAGCCTTGTAGTCACGGTCGACCTCCCTGAATTCGAGTTCAGCCCGCGACAGCATGCTCATGCGCAGCTCTTGATGCTCTGGCAAGGCATTGGAATGGGCCTGCTTGAAGTCGGCCAGCTGGTTCTCCAGGCTTGCCAGCTCCGAACCCAGCTTGTTCGCTTCCTGGGTCAGGAACTCAGTGGTCTCGCTGGCCCGCTCGGTACGCTGCTTGAGGTTTTCATTGAGAAACAGCGTGACCAGTTCGTTGGCCACTTCCTTGGCCACATCCGGGCGCTTGTCTTCATAGGACACATTGAACGCGACCGTCGCCTCGCCGCGCCCCTTGACGAAGGTGCTGAGCGTGGCCACCACGATCGCGGTGCGCATGTGCTCGATTTTGTCCGACTCGGTGTAGCGCTTGCCCTTGTCGGCAAACAGGTTGTACTTGTTGATGATCCGCAGCAGGTTCTCGCGGGTCATCACCCGCTGGCGAATCACCTCGATGCGCTCATCGGCGAAGCTGTTGTTGTTCGCCGACACCAGGTCGGGCGAAATCTGCTGCGACTCCACCAGAATGGTGCCGGTCGACTGATAGATGGGCGGGACCGTGACAGCGACTGCCACGGTTACCGCAAGAATGACGACGATACTGACCCCCAACAGCAGGGCTCGATCCTTGATGATTGAAATGTAATCTTTGAGGGACAGCTCGTATTCAGACTTCATAGAGGCCACCGCGCTGAAATTCAGAGGTCGGGTAATCTATACGTCAAGGTCATTCCAATGATGGTGCCAGTTGCATCCGGCACGTTGTCTTGCTGACGTTCCTTGTACATCAACGATAGGCGCAGATCCCAAAAAGGCGAAAGCTCGTGGCTTGCCCATGCGCTGTAGCCTTGCAAGGTGTTCGGCGTGCTGCCCTTGGCGTCTTGCCAGGAGGCGTCCAGGCCCACCCGGGTGAGTTCGCTGACGGCATAACTCAAGGTTCCCCGCAGTGCGTCCACCTCGGTAAAGCCTCCGGATGCACTGGCCATGGTGCTTCGCTCGGCACTGAAAATCGCGTCGGTACGCACACCTGTGTAGCGCAACGAAACGCCCCCTTCCCCACGTCGGCCGCCGTTATCGCCGGACACCTCGTTCACACCCACATGCACATCACTGGTGAACCGCTCGGAGAGCTGGTACTTCACGCCCACCCTCGGTGTATAGCTGTTGATGGCAGACGACGTCGTGTCGTCCTGCGGCTCATAGCGTCTCGCGATGAAGCTGGTGTAGAGGTCGGTACGTTCACTCCAGTTGTAGGTCCAGGTCAGCACGTTCGCCAGCTCGTCATAACCGGTCAGTGTCGCGAGGTCGTAACGGGCATGGGAGTAAGAGGTTTCGTTGGACAACGTATTGCGTTCGGTGATCGTGTCACTCCAGTTCGCCGACACCGTCGACAGCTTCTGCGTGCCATCGGTGGTCACCACGCCGGTATCCTGTACCAGGGCAGACAGCGTCGAACTCTCGTTGTAGTTCGCCTTCAGGCCAAAGCGGCCCCCTTCCGTCTCGCGCTGCCAGCCCAGGCTGATGTTGGGGTCTTCACGGTCCTTGATGATGGCCGTGTCCGATGAGCGCAGCACCTGCATGCCCAAGCCAAAACTGAACTCGTCACGGCCAAACGTGCCAACCAACCCAAAGTCAGGCGCAATGATCGTGCGCGTGACTGCCTTCTCGTCAGACGTCAACAGCAAGGGGTTGCTGTCGTGCTCGACCGTAGTCGGCACGGCGACCGAAGAGTGCCAGATAGCGGCATGAACCATTCCGGAGTACGGCAAAATCAAGAGTGCTGTCGCAACACCCGTGTTTCTAAGAAGCGGCATTATGGGCCTTACTGCACATGGCAAGATCAAGGAACGATCAATGTGTCACCAGCTTGCAGTTGGAAATTGGTGGACATGTCGCGCCCAGACACCAAATCCTTGTAGCGCACTGGCAGTACTTTTTGTGAATCGCCATTGCGGCGAATTACTTTTATATCACCTTCGTCCGCAAATTTGTCCAGGCCGCCTGACATGCTCAGCGCCTGCAACACTGCCGTGGGCCCCTCCATTTGAACCGGGCCAGGCTTGATCACTTTACCTTGCACGTAGACAAGATTGCCAGCAGTGCTGGTGATCACGACGCTGACATTCGGTTCGGCGAGAAAGGGTTCGAGTTTGACCTTGACCTTTTGCGCGACGGCAGTGGCATCGAGGCCTGCGACATCGACGCGCCCGGCCAGCGGGAAGGTGATACTGCCATCGGGCAGCACGGTGGTTTCCTGGCGCAGGGTATCTTCCTGCCAGACAGAAATCATCAACTTGTCGCCAGGGCTTAACAGGTAAGCGGAGTTACGATCTTCGGCATGGCTGGCACCGACCCCTGCCAGCAGCACGCAGAGCACAGAACACATCGAACGCACCATGGGGGATCCCTCCAGGCAAGTAGCCATGTAAAGAGCACTGTGTGAGAACAACGGACAACTTCTCGCTCCACGCCGCAGTCAAACCACCCACTGCGATGACCTCGACCATCCTGAAGGCCTTTGACTGCGACACAAACCACTTACTGCTGCCGGGCAACCTTCAGGTTGCTGGCTACTGGAATATAGCAATGGCTGGAGAATTGACAAGCTGTGAGTCTTTTCGCCAACGGCCTTGCGTCAAATGCCCGACAGGCACCCCAAGCCGTTGACTCCCCTATAAAAAAATCAAACTTTTCTTCTATTGGCGACCGCGACGAAGCCGATGACCGCAACCGCAAAAAGCCAACCTGCCGTCGCCAGCGGAATTACGTTCGCCTGGCTGATGTAAGAGTCGGCAGCGCGTGCTGCGCCACTCAAAAGTACCAATAAAAATATAGACTTAATGAACAGTGTCGAGCGCATGATCCCCTCCTGACAAAGAGGATAAACACGGGAAGGAAGAAGTTTTCTTAGCTGGTGATTGGAGCTTATGGGCACAATGATATTACGTCAATGATCCGACACCATAATAAAATTCAATGGACCAACCTCGACATCGTCAAAAACTTGCCAGCACAATTCTGCAGGGTTTTACGCGCTATACCCACATTGCTGAAAGTGTTGATTTCATTGTGAAACTTGCCAATGAATGCGCGCATGATCACGGCTCAATGCCTCGAATAAAGGCTCGGTGAGGTGGGCTTTTGCAGGGGCCAATGTGTTTCATCAGCGATAACCCAAATGCTAATCGTTGTACGTCCAACCAACATTTGACGCTGTTCCTATCGCCGGCATGGGGTGCATGGCACCGGCTTCGCCGGTGATCGCCGGCAAGCCGACTCCCACATGGTCCGCGACGTTCTCAAGATCATTGCAGTACCTGTAGGAGCCGGCTTGTCGTGGCGACGAACCGCGGCGATAAGGCCGGTACAGGCAGCACAAGACTGACCGCTGCCACCTGCTGCACTACCCGTTGTGCTATGACGGCAGCAAATCCAGCGTACGTTCAACCTCGTCGATGTCGATCTTGAACCCATCACCCTCTGGCGTCCCAACCACAAAGCCAAAATGCTGGTGATCACGATCGGTCATGAACTTGTAGTAGCTGACGAAGCGATTAGGCGGCTGTAGCGCCACCACCGAGCCCCCACCCTGCAGCACATTGAGGCCATGCACCAACTGGCTGCCTTCGACCCCCATCACCGTCTTCGCGCCGGCGCAGGCCGCCACGATGGTCGGCACATCGGTCTTCAAAGGGTTGATGATGCGAAAGCCACGGTGCTTGTGCAGGTGCTCGGCAACCGCGAGTTCGTTACGCAGTAGCCGCAATTCACCGTCACCCCCACGCAACAGGAAAACACCAGGATGAGGCTCGTGCGGCACATGGGATAGCAACTTCTCCCCCATGCCGCGATAACGCTGGTGCCTGTTGCGGTTGTTGCTCTGGTCGTCGAACAACACCAGTTCGCGGATGAACGCGTTGCGCAGGCGCAGCGGCTTCATCCCCAGCCAATCTTCGTAAGCCGGCGCCTGGGTAAACAACGGAAATTTGGCAGACGGCGCCGTGGTAATCGGCACCCCCTCGTTACAGGCCAATGGGTAGGTGACGCAATCTTCCATCAACCAGGTGCCAAACCACGAGTTGCCGTGCAGCGTGCAGTAGGCCGCCGCGCGCTCGATCTCATGTTCTATGACCACCCCCGGAAAATGTGTAGGCCGCAAGGACAGCCAGTGGCAGGCGTTGCCCTTGTACAAAGCGCCGTCGATCAACCATACATCCTTGATCAGGTAGCCTCGGGTGGCGCCCTGCTCAACGGTCAACCCGCCTTCCATCGTTCTGGCTGGGTGCTCAAAGGGGTGGAACTCCCAACCGGTTACACGCTCCAGCTGGTTGGGCAGGAAGAATGCGCGCGGCGACACAGTGGTTTCACTTGGCGCAATCTCCCAACTTTTCTCGGCAATACTTTTAAGATCGATTTCTGCCTGTCGGGCGAGCCTTTTTCTGGCGATGTACTTGTAGGCCGCGAGCGTCCATCTTTTTCGACCGATAGCAGGCGCGGCGCTGAATTGCGATACATCGCTTCCCATAGTGGTTGCTCCCAAGGTACCGGGGCTAATAGCCAAAGAATTCGTTGATCAATGCCTTTGTCTAACGCTAATCAGTTGGACAACACCCTTTCCATCTTGGGCGGGGACTGAACGTCGGCATAACGACTGCGCAGCTGTTCAACAAACTGTTCCGCCGCAGTCTTGGCGCCGTAGAGGTAGATCTTGTGCAAGCCGCCAAACACCATTTCCCGGTAGCGGCTGGCGAACTCTTCATCGCTCGGCCCGTCTGGCAGGCCCAGGTGAAGTGTCAACTTGTTGCCCTCGACCGCGAACAGAGGGGTATCCCACAAAAACCGGGCAATGCCGGTTTTAGGTAAACGTACGAACAGGTATGCATGGTTGCCGAAGGGGTCGACATCCCCGCCTCGTCGCCGCTTCCATTTCAGCAGCCCGTCATCGGGCCGTGCCAGGCACATGCCGATGTCGTAATAGTCGAAGCCATTGCCCAGCGCCCATTCAAGCGCCATGAATGTGGTGATCGAATTCACTTCCCGCAGTTTCTTCGCATCCGCGAACACCGCTTCGCAATAACCGAAGCGCACCGTGCTCCAGTACCGCTTGCCACCGCGAATGACTTCACAGCCCAGGTGGCAAGCCACGACCTCATCCCCCAGGGTGATCAAGTCGAGCCGGCCGAAGCCCCTGGCCAGGCGGAACACCTCCTCGGTGGGAATCTGCACGGCCCTGCTACCTTGCCGGGCGGTGGCATAAGGACGAAGCAACTGTGCGTCAGCCATGGCGATGTCTTCGTCGGAAACGGCCTGACGCATGCCGTACAGCGGCCGGTTCTTGCGAATGCTACGCCTCAACTCGCTGTCGTAGCGTGCGGTAATGTCTTCCAGCGACCGCCCCAGAGGCACCACGGCACTGAGGTAATGAGGCACCGACAATGCCCCCGAGGTGGGCATTTCGCTCACCACGACCACATGCCCGGAGGCAACAGGTGCCACCTGGCCGCCGTCCGCCTCCTGCTGCTCCTTGCCGGAGATCAGTACCTGGGCCAGCTCGCGCTGGTGTTTCCTGCCGATGTACAACACCTCATAGGGGCTGTCCTGCCCCAGTCGGAACCGGGTGACCTCCCAGCGCCAGAAACATGCCCGCCCCAACAGCTCACGTAACTTGTGTGAAGCGGTTCTGATCTCGAAACGCAGGGAAGGAGAGATGAGTTTGCGAGCCACCGCTGCCAAGGTCTCTTTCATTGCTTCTTCGACGTCCTGTGATGTTGTCTGTGGGCAGGTCAGAAAAAGATCCAGGTAAACCGCAAAACTTACACTCAAGCGCTTGATACGCATCACTTAATTAGAAAATAATGCGCTCACATTCAGAAATAATTAAAGATGCAAGGCCACCCCTTTGCAAGCGGCACTTTGACACCACGGAGTTCTATTTTATGGCGTCAAATTTTCTTTCATTGGGGCTTTCCTTGAATACCTCGGCTTATTGCCTGTTGCTCTGACGTTAAACCGCTCGTCGCTTCAACACCCCTGCTATTCTTTTGCCTAATGGCTTGGCTTGTCGTTTGCACAGGCGGTTTTCGCCGCCCAGAAAGACGACATTCTGACGCAGCAATGGCCAACCTTAATGCTCACCGACGCCTGAAGGGCGTCACCGGAGATGTAACGTGTCAACGCTTAGTGAAATTGCTATGAACCACGCCAAAATGGTCAAAGGGTTGGCAGAGCAAGCAGTAGAGCCGCCGGTGCGGCAGCCATTGGTTGTGGGAGGCTTCGATATCAGCACCCTCGACCTTACGCAGCACCACTGCAACGTCGAGGCCCAGGAACGCTACGCCGACCAGCCCTGCCTGGCCAGCCTGTAATCGCCAAGCCCTGCATCAGAGCAATCGTTTCGCCTGCGGCCAGCGCCTGTCATGCCCCCGACAAGTGCTGGCGTTGCGGATGCTGGAGCAACCAGCGCTGCAGTTCGGCAGCCGGCATCGGCCGCCCCAGCAGATACCCCTGCCCCTGATCACAACCGGTGTTGCGCAGGAAGTCGTATTGCGCCTGGGTTTCGATTCCCTCGGCCGTGATGCGATAACCCAAGGCATGGCCCAGGTCGACGATGGCTCGGGCCACTGCAACGGCATCATCGTCCTCGGGCAAGTCCTTGATGAACGCACGGTCGATCTTCAGGTGGTCGATGGGCAAGGCACGTAAATAGGCCAACGATGAGTAGCCGGTGCCAAAGTCGTCCACCGCCGTCGCAACCCCCATCGCCTGCAACTGGGCCAGCACCGCGCAGGCTTGCTGCTGGCTCTCCATCAGCAGGCTTTCGGTGATCTCCACTTCCAGCAGGCTCGGCGGCAGTGCATGCCGCTCGAGGGCCAGAGCGAGCGTGGAAACATAGTCGCTGCGCTCGATCTGCAGCGCCGCCACGTTGATCGCCAGCGGCCCAGGCAAGCAGTCACTGGCTCGCCACGCCGCCAACTGGGCGCACGCCAGCTCCAACACCCGCTCACCCAAAGGAATGATCAACCCCGTACGCTCAGCCAGGGGAATGAACTCTCCAGGCGAGACCAGGCCGTGTTCCGGATCGCGCCAACGCAGCAGTGCCTCCACGCCTTCCAGCCGACCACTGAACAGGTCGAGCTTGGGCTGGTACCAAAGCTCGAACTCATTGTTCTGCAACGCCCGGCGCAGGTTGCGTTCAAGTTCCAGACGCTGTTGCAGGCGCTCGGTCATTTCCGGCAGGTAAGGCTGCCAGGCATTGCGCCCGCCCTCCTTGGCCGCATACATGGCGGTGTCGGCATGACGCAGCAGGCTGTCCGCGTCTGCGCCATGTTGGGGGCACCAGGCCAAACCAATACTGCCAGTCACCAGGCCGGCATTGCCATTGAGGTCGAAAGGCCGCTGCAAGCAACGCAACAGCGCACGTACTTGCTGATTGACCTGCCCCTGGCTGCCTTGAAGCATGAACACGAATTCATCGCCGCCCAGGCGGCAGACCCGGTCGGCACTGTCGAGTTCCTGCAGAAAGCGCGCGGTGGCCTGCTGTAGCAGCAGATCGCCCATGGGGTGGCCGAGGCTGTCGTTGACCTGCTTGAAACCGTCGATGTCGAGCATCAGTACTGCCAGACCGCTGCCCTGGGCGATGGCATGGGTCAACTGCTGCTGAAACAGCACACGATTGGGCAGCCCGGTGATGGTGTCGTAGTGGGCTGAGCGCTCCAGCTTGGCCTGGGATTGATGAAGCTCCCAGTTGCGCTGCTGCAACAACCGTTGCTTGCGGCTCAGCTGCGAGATGCACAGCGTGAACAGCCCGGTGCAACCCAGCGCGAACAGGAACAAGGGGGATGCGAGTATCCCCGGGAACAGCGGCCAGCCCTGAAGTGGCGCGGCCACCAGTTGCCAGTGCCCGCCCGGCACTTCCACCGGCAGGCTGAGCAGCGGCCGCTCGAACAGCCCGGCGTCGCCCCAGATCAACGCCCCTTCACCGCCTTTGCCATCCACACCACGCAAGGCGATGGCGATGTCCAGGTCCGGCCGCAAGCCGGCGGAGACCAGCAGCCGCTCCACATCGGCCACCACCGACACGTTGCCCCAATACCGTTTGCCGCCTTCGTGGTCACCCACGAACACCGGCCGCCGGTAGATCAAGGCGCTCCCGCCTTGGCGCAGTTGCAACGGGCCAGCCAGGACGGGCTGTTGCCGCTCCCTGGCCGCCTGCACCACCGGGTATTGGTCAGTCAGACTGCGCAAATCCAGGCCCAATACCATCTGATTACCCTTGCGCGGATAGACGTCCCTGATCACATCGCCTGGGGCCAGCGCCACATGGCGCATGTAAGGCACCGACGCCAAGGCTTCACGGGCCATGCCCCGAAAGTGCTCAGGGCTGATATCGCCATCGGCGGCAATCAACTGCGCAATACCCTCGGTCTCGCCGAACGCCGCTCGCAGTTGCGCCTCCAGCGCTGTGCGCACACCCGAAAGCTGCGCAGTCATGGTGCTGATCTGGTCGCTGTGTTCGCGCTGTACATCCATCCGGCCAAGCAGTACGGACAAGCCGATTCCGACCAGAGCGAAACCGATGGGCAATAAACGGCCCGCATGACGGCGAGTGGCCGGCGACGTTGGGGCCTGTTCGTCTGAAGAAGGGTAGAAAATGCTCATGGGCCCGCTGATGGAAGTCGATTGACCCTATATCGGCGCAAACCCGGCAATGTTGAGCCAGACTGGTGTTTTTCTTCTGGTGGGTGCATGCTCAGTTGCTGAAGCGTTTCACCCTGCCAAATACGTGAGGTGCAGTACCCATGGACCGTCTGCTCGAATCGCTGTTTCCTACCGCCGAAGACATCCCTGAAACATGGCGCCTGGGCGCACCGCTGGAACAGCGCGACTACCTCGTCAATGGTGAACTCAGGCGCTGGGACGGCCCGCTGGCCACCGTGCGCAGCCCGGTCTGGCTCAAAGAGGCCGACGGCGAACGCCAGGTCATCCTCGGCAGTGCCCCGCTGCTGGATGCCGATACCGCCCTCACCGCCCTCGATGCCGCGGTGCAGGCCTACGACAAAGGCCGAGGTGCCTGGCCAACCATGCGCGTGGCCGAGCGTATCCAGCACGTCGAAACCTTCCTGGCGCGCATGCGCGAGCAACGTCAGGCGGTGGTCAAACTGCTGATGTGGGAAATCGGCAAGAACCTCAAGGACTCGGAAAAGGAATTCGACCGCACCTGCGACTACATCGTCGACACCATCAACGCCCTCAAGGACCTCGACCGCCGCTCCAGCCGTTTCGAACTGGAACAGGGCACCCTTGGCCAGATCCGCCGGGCGCCGCTGGGTGTAGCGCTGTGCATGGGCCCTTACAACTACCCGCTCAACGAAACCTTCACCACGCTGATTCCGGCACTGATCATGGGCAACACGGTGGTGTTCAAGCCGGCCAAGTTCGGCGTGCTGCTGATTCGCCCGCTGCTCGAAGCCTTCCGTGACAGTTTCCCGGCGGGCGTCATCAACGTCATCTATGGCCGTGGCCGGGAGACCGTCAGTGCCTTGATGGCCAGCGGCAATGTCGATGTCTTCGCCTTCATCGGCACCCACAAGGCCGCCAGCGACCTGAAGAAACTCCACCCCCGCCCTTACCGCCTGCGTGCCGCATTGGGGCTGGACGCCAAGAACCCCGGTATCGTGCTGCCCCAGGTGGACCTGGACAACGCAGTGGAAGAAGCCATCACCGGCGCCCTGTCGTTCAACGGCCAACGCTGCACAGCCTTGAAGATCCTGTTCGTGCACGAAGAGGTGGTCGACGCTTTCCTGGACAAGTTCCAGCGCAAGCTTGCTGCCCTCAAACCCGGCATGCCCTGGGAGCCGGGCGTGGCGCTGACGCCGCTGCCTGAGCCTGGCAAAGTCGACTATCTCGATGGTTTGGTGGCCGACGCCACTGCCAAGGGCGCACGGGTTGTCAACGAAGGTGGCGGGCACAGCCGCGGTTCGTTCTTCTACCCTGCCCTGCTGTATCCGGTAGCGCCGAGCATGCGCGTCTACCACGAGGAGCAGTTTGGCCCGCTGGTGCCGGTGGTGCCTTATCGCGACCTGCAGACCGTGATCGACTATGTGCTCGACTCCGACTACGGCCAGCAGCTGAGCCTGTTCGGCAACGACCCGGCAACCATTGGCAGCCTGGTAGACACCTTCGCCAACCAGGTGGGGCGTATCAACATCAACGCCCAGTGCCAGCGCGGGCCGGACACTTATCCGTTCAATGGTCGCAAGAACAGCGCCGAGGGGACTTTGTCGGTGCACGATGCGTTGCGGGTGTTCTCGATTCGCACCTTGGTGGCGACCAGATTCCAGGAAGCCAATAAAGAATTGATCAGCGAGATCATTCGCAACCGGCAGTCGAGCTTCCTGACCACTGACTACATCTTCTAATGCCGAAAGCCGCCGGCACATGCGGGCGGCATAACGGTTATAGGGATTTGTTCTAGTTGCGCTGTCGATTTTTCGACCGTGAAAACGACTCTATGCAAGAGGTAACGTTGGGCGGGCCGCGCTGCGGCCCATCGCCGGCAAGCCGGCTCCCACATGGATCACGGTACTACCTGTGGGAGCCGGCTTGCCGGCGATTGGGTTGACAAGCAGCCCCCTTGCATCCACGTCGAAGGAGCGTAGAAAAATGACAGTCAAACCCATCCCCGAAGGCCAGCACAGCATCACTCCCTACCTGGGTATCAAGGATGCCGCCAAGGCCATCGAGTTCTACAAGAAGGCTTTCGGTGCCATCGAGATGTTTCGCCTCGAAGGCCCGGACGGTCGTGTCGGCCATGCCGAACTGAAGATCGGCGACTCTTCACTGATGCTCGCCGACCCCTGCGACATGGAAGGCAGCCTCAAGGCCAGCCAGACCATCAGCGCACCCGCCGTCGGCCTGCACCTGTATGTCGAGGACTGCGACAAAGTCTATGCCCAGGCCATTGCCGCCGGCGCCACTCAACTGCACGCGGTGCAAGACCAGTTCTACGGCGACCGTAGCGGCACGCTGAAAGACCCGTTCGGCAACATGTGGTTCGTGTCCACCCACAAGGAAGACCTCAGCGTCGAAGAAATCCGCGCCCGCGCCGCAAAAATGTTTGGCGGTAATTGAGTCGTCGCTCCGAGCTTGAGGTTGAAAGCCAGGCGCCTTTGCTTGAAGCTTGAGGCTCGTAGCTTGGAGCTGCTCAATGCGAATCATCGACAAGTCCGCCGCGCAGGTGCGCAGCCTTACGCCCGCCGAAGAGGAATTGCTGGTCGGCTTCGCCACCGGCACCCTCGCCGGCCCCCGCCTGCTGCAGGCCAATCAGTTTCTGATGAAAGTGCGCAGTGCCAACCAGTGGCTGGCCTGCGACTGTCGCAAGGATGCCTTGCCGGTACTCAACGTCACCCTCAACGGCAACACCGGCACGCTGTTTCTGAAGAACAACCCCGGCACCGCAGAGCACGCAGCAGGTTGCCCGTTCACCAAGGACGAACGCGAAGACGCCGCGCAAGACCAGGCCCCTAGCCCACCGGCAGCCTGGCTTGCACCGGATACACCGCTGCGCCTGATCGGCGACTACCGCAAGGCCGGCGAAACCAGTGAGGCGAACGAGCGACGCGAGCAACAGCGCTTGCTGTCACTTTTGCTGACCTGGATAGAGACCAGCGGCCTCAATCTGTATGCCACGCACCTGAAGAAAGACCTCACCGGCCAGTTCGCCGAACTGCGCGGCGTTGCCAGCCGCTATCCGTTGCTGGAGCGGGTTCCGGCCAGCAACTACTTGGAAACCCGCCTGGACATGAAGCACATGATGATGCTCAAGGCCCGGCTGCGCGAAGCCTCGGTGTTCGGCAACCACCGTCGCCATGGCCTGATGCTGGACTGTGTCGACCAGATCAAGGGCCGCAAGCTGTTCAACAACCGCAGCGAGGATGGCTTTGATTTCCAGGGTCACCATTTGTATTGGGGCGGCAGCCGCACCAGCGGGCCACTGCTGGCATTGGCGCTCTATTCGCCGACCACGGCCGGCAGCCATTTTTATGAATTGATTCACGTGGCGAGTGTGCCGGTGCTGTCACGGGCCCATATGTTCCCGGTGTATCGCGACGAAGAACGCGAGCCACTCAAGGCGCTGGTGTCGCTGATCGACTGGATGGCGAGCAAGGGCGTGAAGGTACAGATGCGCCGGCCGGTGATTGGTGGCCAGGTGATGGATGAGTTGGTGCTCACTTCTGACCAGGATCGGGTGTTGTCGGTGTCGCTGCTGGAGCAGCCGCTGGGGCCGGAACCTGAGACCGAGCATTTCAAGCGCTATGCCGACTTCAAGAGCCTGGAGACCTTCCGCAAGTATGTGGCGGGGTTTTTCATGCGGGAGCGTTAAAGTCCTTTTTGGGGGTGCTGGATGCTTGGCGGGAGAGGTGCTGCGCCCGTGAGATCGAGCGCCGCCCGCGCGGCGCATCGCGAGCAAGGCTCGCTCCTACGTTTGTTTCGGGCCAGTTTTTTCCTGTGAGATTTGCGCGCGAACGCTTTGGCGCACGACGCGATATCGAGCCGTGCAAACAAGGCGGCCGCGCGCGCCTGTCACAGGCGTTATTGGCCGTAAACAAACGTAGGAGCGAGCCTTGCTCGCGATGCGCCGCGCGGGCGGCGCTCGATATACGCATCACCTCTTAACACCAGGCAGGCACTTCGCTGCCCCTACATGCCCTGAATCACCCGAGAAACAACCGATAAGCCGGGTTATCAGTCTCATCCCAATACCGATACCCCATCTCCTCCAGCGCCTGCGGCAAGCTCGCCAGCTCATCGTCCGGCACTTCCAGCGCAGCGAACACCCGGGCCTCGGCCGCACCATGGTTGCGGTAATGGAACAGGCTGATGTTCCAGCGCTTGCCCAGTCGCTCCAGGAAGCCCAACAGCGCCCCCGGCCTTTCAGGGAATTCGAAGCGCAGCACCCGCTCGTTGGCACCCGGCGCGGCATGCCCGCCGACGGTGTGGCGAACGTGCAACTTGGCCAGCTCGTTATCGGTCAGGTCGAGCACGTTGTAGCCCTGTTCACGCAAATTGCTCAACAGTTGCTCACGTGGGTCGTGCAGCGGGTGCGTCTGTACGCCGACGAACAGGCGCGCTTCCTTACCCGGGTAGTAGCGGTAGTTGAATTCGGTGATCTGGCGCTTGCCCAGCGCCTGGCAGAACGCGCGGAAGCTGCCCGGCTGCTCGGGGATGGTCACGGCGATGATCGCTTCGCGCTGCTCGCCCAGCTCAGCGCGTTCGGCGACATGGCGCAGGCGGTCGAAGTTGACGTTGGCGCCCGAGTCGATCGCAACCAAAGCCTGGCCCTGCACGCCTTCACGCGCCACGTATTTCTTGATGCCCGCCACCGCCAAGGCACCGGAAGGCTCGGTGATCGAGCGGGTGTCGTCGTAGATGTCCTTGATTGCCGCGCACAGTTCGTCGCTGCTGACAGTGACCACTTCATCGACGAAGTGCCGGCACAGCTCGAAGCAATGGGCACCGATCTGCGCCACCGCAACACCATCGGCAAAGGTGCCGACCTGAGGCAGGATCACGCGCTCACCGGCTGCCATGGCGGCCTGCAGGCAGTTGGAGTCCTCAGGCTCGACGCCGATCACCTTGACCTCAGGGCGCAGGTACTTCACATAGGCGGCGATACCCGCCACCAGGCCACCACCGCCAACCGGCACGAAGATGGCGTGCAGCGCCCCCGGGTGCTGACGCAGGATTTCCATCGCGACGGTGCCTTGGCCTGCGATCACATCCGGGTCGTCGAACGGCGGCACGAAGGTCGCGCCCTCATCGTCCGCCAGTTTCAAGGCATGGGCCAGGGCATGGGGGAAGCTCTCACCGTGCAGCACCACGTGGCCGCCCCGCGAACGCACGCCCTCGACCTTCAGCGACGGCGTGGTGGTCGGCATGACGATGGTCGCCTTCATCCCAAGGTGCGACGCAGCCAAGGCCACGCCCTGGGCATGGTTGCCGGCCGAAGCGGTGATCACCCCACGCTCGCGCTGGGCAGTGGTCAGACGTGACAGCCGGGTGTAGGCGCCACGGATCTTGAACGAGAACGTCGGTTGCAGGTCTTCGCGCTTGAGCAACACCTGGTTGCCCAGGCTCGCGGACAGTGCCGGGGCTGGTTGCAGGGGCGTCTCGATGGCCAGGTCGTACACCGGGGCGGCGAGAATGCGCCGAACTTGTTCCGACAGCAGTTGCTGGGGGGTGACGGCGGTACGGGGGCTGACGCTGAGGTTGGTCATCGATGACTCCTGGTTGTTTTCACGTTGCCCAGGAGTCAGAGAGAAAAAACCCGCCTCCAGGGCGGGTTAGGTGCACGTACGCGTTAGCCCGCCAAGCTGATAATGGCGGTAATAATAATGGCGTCGGCGTGCAGGAATGTGTTCATAGGCAGCGAACTTATCCCGCCGCCATGCAGGAAGTCAACACTTTGCTTGCTGTGCCGAGATCGGTACATCGAACGCCTTGTCGAACCCCCACTGGAACACGAACGCGTACACGAAGAAGAACACGAACAACGCCAGGTTGGTGAGCAACGCCGCCCACAGGCTGACATCCATCCAGTACGCCACCAGCGGCAGCAAGATCAACACCAGCCCACCCTCGAAGCCCAGCGCGTGCAGAAAGCGTCGCCACAAGGTGCGAGTGCGTTGGTGCTGACGCGACTCCCAGCGCTCGAAGGCCCAGTTGAAGCCCATGTTCCAGCTCATGGCAATGCCCGACATCAGCACCGACAGCACCGTGGAATGGGCCATGCCCGCATCGAACATCAGCGACAACGCTGGTGCCACGCAGGCCACAGCGATGATTTCGTAAAGGATGGCCTGGACGACCTTGCGGGCCTTGCCTTGCATGGGGGGGCTCCTGAGTAAAGCGAAAGCGAACGGTACGCCGGTTGGCGGGCATGTTCAACGTGCACAGTCACGCCATGGGCCGAATTGGACAACCTCTGGTTCCCCTGCTTGTATCTAACTCCTACAAGCGAGACGCAATCGTACAACTTCGGACACGGAATCGGACGAGGAGCGCGACGATGCCCAAAACCGTCATGATGGTATTCGGTACCCGCCCTGAAGCGATCAAGATGGCGCCACTGGCCCGCGAACTGCGCGAGTGCCCAGAGCTCGACCTGCACATCTGCTCCACCGGCCAGCACCGGGAAATGCTCGAACAGGTACTGACCGCCTTCGGCCTGACCGTCGATCAGGACCTCAAGGTCATGACCCAGAACCAGACCCTCAACGGCCTGGCTCGCGACCTGCTGGACAAGATCGACAAGGCCTACGAGCAGGTCAAACCCGATATCGTGCTGGTCCACGGCGACACCACCACCAGCTTCATCGCCGCCCTGGCGGCGTTCCACCGGCACATTCCCATCGGCCATGTCGAGGCCGGGCTGCGCACCGGCAACCTGCAGCAACCCTGGCCCGAGGAAGCCAACCGGCGCCTGACCGGGGTGATCGCCGACCTGCATTTCGCACCCACCACCAAGTCCCGCGACAACCTGCTACGCGAAGGCGTGCCGCTTGAGCATATAGAAGTCACCGGCAACACGGTCATCGACGCGCTGCTGTGGATGCGCGAACACCTTGAGCAGACCCACTGGCACCCCGCCGCCGACTCACCCCTGGGCAAACTGCGCGATGACCAGCGCATGATCCTGGTTACCGGCCACCGCCGCGAGAATTTCGGCGCAGGCTTCGAGCGCATCTGCCTGGCCCTTGCCGAACTGGCACTGCGCTACCCGGACGTGCAGTTCGTCTACCCGGTGCACCTCAACCCACAGGTGCAGAAAGCCGTCTATGGCGTGCTCTCGGGCCGTGACAACATTCACCTGGTCGCCCCTCAGGACTACCAGCACTTCGTCTGGCTGATGAACCGCGCCTACGTGATCCTCACCGACTCCGGCGGCGTGCAGGAAGAAGCCCCTGCCCTGGGCAAACCGGTACTGGTACTGCGCAAGGTCACCGAGCGCCCCTCGGTGCTCGAAGGCGGCACGGTCAAGCTGGTCGGCACCCTGACCGAACGCATCGTCAAAGAAACCAGCCAACTGCTCGACGACCCCGAGGCTTACAAGAAGATGGCCAGGGTCTTCACCCCCTTCGGCGACGGCCATGCCAGCGAAAAGATCGCCGACCGCCTGAGCGACTGGCTGGCCACCACCGCAGCAAAACGAGATGACGCATGAGCCTGGCTTTCATCGACTTCCTTACTTATGTGCTGTTCGGCCTGAAAATTCTCGCCATCATCCTGGCGACGCTGATGTTCCTGCTGGGCCTGGACGATTTGTTCATCGACATTTGTTACTGGAGCCGCAAGCTGATCCGTCGCTTCCGGATCTACGACAAGTACGAAAGGGCCGACGAAAAACGCCTGTACGAAGTGCCGGAAAAACCCCTGGCGATCATGGTCCCGGCCTGGAACGAAGTGGGTGTGGTGGGGGAAATGGCCCGCCTGGCCGCTTCGACCATCGACTACGAAAACTACCAGATCTTCGTCGGCACCTACCCCAACGACCCGCAGACCCAAGCCGATGTCGATGCCGTGTGCCTGCACTACCCCAATGTGCACAAGGTGGTTTGCGCGCGCCCTGGTCCCACCAGCAAGGCCGACTGCCTGAACAACATCATCGACGCCATCCTGCGTTTTCAGGACGACGCCCGCATCGAGTTCGCCGGTTTCATCCTGCATGACGCCGAAGACGTGATCTCGCCCATGGAACTGCGCCTGTTCAACTACCTGCTGCCGAACAAGGACATGATCCAGATCCCGGTGTACCCCTACGCGCCGGAATGGAAGGGCTTTACCGCCGGGCACTACGTGGACGAGTTCGCCGAAAACCATGGCAAGGACGTGATCGTACGCGAGGCGCTGACCGGCCAGGTGCCCAGTGCCGGGGTCGGCACCTGCTTCAGCCGCCGCGCCATCAGCGCCCTGCTTGAAGACGGCGACGGCATCGCCTTCGATGTGCAAAGCCTTACCGAAGACTACGACATCGGTTTTCGCCTGAAGCAAAAAGGCATGAAGTGCATCTTTGCCCGCTACTCGATCACCGACCCGGCGCTTGCGCTGAAGCATGACTGGCGCCTGGGCATGAGCCGCGAGTTCTCCCAGGTCATCTGCGTGCGCGAGCACTTCCCCCGCGACTGGCAGCATGCCATTCGCCAGAAGTCACGCTGGATCGTCGGCATCGTGTTCCAAGGCACCAGCAACCTGGGCTGGAGCCGCACGGGCGCGCTCAACTACTTCCTCTGGCGCGACCGCCGCGGGCTGTTCGCCTATTTGCTCAGCTTCCTGGTCAACCTGCTGTTCCTGGTGTTGCTGGCGATGTGGCTGGTGACAGTGATCGCCCCGGACTCCTGGCGATTCATGTCGATTCTCGGTGACAGCTGGTTGCTGTCGACGCTGCTCTGGCTCAACGGTTTCATGTTGCTCAACCGCCTGTTCCAACGCGGCTGGTTCGTCACCCGCTACTACGGCATCGGTGAGGGGCTGCTGTCAGCGCCACGGATGATGTGGAGCAACTTCGTCAACTTCTTCGCCAACCTGCGCGCCTTGCGCCAGGTCATGGAGATGGGTGACTCGCGCCGGGTCGCCTGGGACAAGACCACCCATGAGTTTCCGGCCCTGACCTCGCCCGCACGCACCCCATTGGGCCAGCGCCTGGTCGCCAAGGGGCTGATCAGCGACGAACAACTGCAACAGGCCATCACCAGCCCGGTGCGCCGTCGTCTGGGCCGCGAACTGCTGCTGCGCGGCTGGATCGACAGCGAACAACTGGTCGAGGCCCTGGCCGAGCAACTGGACCTGCCCTGGGCGCCGCTCAACCCGTTCAAGCTCGACTCACAACTGATCGCCAAGCTGCCGCGCAAGCTGGCTACCCACTATGGTGTGCTGCCGGTGGCGGAGGAAGGCGACACGCTGGTTCTGGCCAGCGAAAGCCCGGTGAGCCAAGTCTCGCTTGGCGTCATCAGTCGCCAGCTCAAGCGCCCGGTGAAGTGCCGCCTGGCTCCGCAAGGCCGGGTCACCCTCGGACTGCACTACCACTACCCCAGCCCCTGGCAAAAGCCGCAGACCCACGAAATGCTGCAAGTGCTGGAGCGCCACCAGGACGATGCCGACCTGCTGGAGCGGGTCAGCCAGCACCAGGTGATGCTGGGCACCTTGCTGCAAGTACGCGGCATGGTCCCGGTGACGCTGTTCAACCAGGCGTTGATCGACTTCGACCCGGAACTGCAAAGCCTCGGCGAGCACTTGGTCGCCCGCGGCATCATCACTGAAGAGGTGCTGCAGCAGGCCCTCGCCGAACAGGCCAGCGAACAGCAGGCCGCCTACGACCTGACGCGGGAGGTGGCATGAAGCCGCGCGTTACCCTCACCTTCACCAGCCTGTTGCTGTGCACCACCGCCCTGCCCGCCCTGGCCGCGCCCATGACCGAGTTCCAGCGCTTTACCAGCTACCCGTTCATGGAGCGCAGCTACCGTGAAGCGAAGAAGGACAATTGGGCTGAAGTCGAGCGCCTGACCCGCCATGTGCTCAAGCGTGTGCCCAACAACGATGAAGCCCGCGCCCTGCTGGTCGAAGCCTTGGCCCATCAACGCCGCTACAAAGAAGCCGAAGCCCTGGCCGAAACGCTGGGTGACACCCCGGAACACGCCGATGCTCTGCTGCAACTGCGCCTCACCTGGATCGAGCAGGACCCGCCATCGGCCAGCCAGGTCGAAAGTTGGTTGGCCACCACTGACGGCAACCAACGCGTGCGTTTGTGGCAGGCCTACAGCTTGAGCCTGGCCAAGTTCGGTGGTGCGGCCAGGGCGCTGGATTGGCTGAACCAACTGCCCCCACGTGACGATGGCCAAGTCATGCGCCTGGTGCGGGCCAACTTCGCCGAGCAATTGCGCAACTGGAAAGAAACCATCGAGCAACTTGAGCCACTGGCCGAGCAAGGCAAACTGCCCGCCAAGGACTGGCAACGATTGGCCAATGCCTACGTCCAGCAACTTGATGAAAAGGGCCTGACCCGGTTGCTCAATAGCGCCCCGTCGCCACAAGCCGCCAATCAGGCCCGCCTGGCCATGGCCAACCGCGCCATTGCCGTCGGCCACAATGAACAGGCCCAACGCTGGCTGCAGACGCTGCCCACCGAACAACTGCAACAACCTGAACAGCGTCAGCAATTGTGGGAACTGGCTCGCGGGGGGAACGATGCCGCGCTGGTCCGGCGGCTGAGCAACGAATTGCAACGCCCCTGCCTGGATACGGTCGACTGGTTGTCGCGCCACGACCCGGATGTAGCCCGGGAACAATTCAAGGACTGCGCCCCCAGTGCCGACACCCGTGCCTATGCGATTCTCAAACAACGCCTGTATGGCGACCCGTCTCAACCCCCACAGCCCCACACCGCTGGCGAATGGGAGCGGCGCTACCAGCAGAGCGGCGATCTGGTTGCCCTCGATCAAGCCACCTACCTGCTGATGCAGCAAGGGCAAGACCCGCATGCACGGCAGCTGATCGAGCAGGCATTCGACCGCCGTCAAGGGCGCCTGACACCCGCCTTGCTGCAACGCCTGGGCAACCTCTACGCCCGCACCGACAGCCCGCTGGACACCCGGCGCATGCTGGCCTTGATCCCCAGGGTCGACAGCAACACCCGCGCGCAGCTGTTGGGCCGCTTGGCCGAGGCTGGCCAATGTGATGCCGTGCGCCAAGCTATCCCGGCCAACCCGAGCGAAGCCGGGCAGTATCGTGCACTGGGCCGCTGCGCGATGCCCGACCAGCCGGGCGAAGCCGTGGTCTATTACCAGGCCGCCGAGCGCCTGGAGCCCAACGCCAGCCGCCTGCCCTTGGCCTATGCCCTGGAAGCCGCCGGCGACTCCCAGACCGCGCTGCCGATCTGGCGCAGCCTGCCCGACAGCGCCTGGACCGACAACGCCCGCCTCACCGCTGCCCAAGGCGCACTCAATGCCGGTGATGCCCAGGCCGCCCGAGGCTATTGGGACGCCGCTGCACACACCAGTGCCGATGACTGGGCCTTGGGCGCTGCGATCGCTCAACGTCAGGGCGACCTACAAACCGCCCTCGAGTTTCAGCGCAAGGCGCTGGCCAGCAATCCACGGGCCGACCACTACTACGCCGCCTCCAATACCGCCCAGCTGGCCGGTGACACTGCGCAAAGCACCGCATGGCTGGCCGAGGCCGTGCGCCTTGACCCAGCCCAGCCTCGCTACCGGGCTGACTATGGCATGCGCCTGGCCAGCGCCAGCGACAAGGCCCAGCGGCGTCAGTCGATTCCCTACCTGGAACGCGCCACCGGTGACTTCCCCGAAGACTACCGCCTCGGCGAAACCCTGGCGCTGCGCTATGACGAAGTGGAAGACAGCGCCTCGGCCCGCCGCGAACTGCGCCGGGTCATCGACGTGGAGCAGAACCTGGTCGACGGCGACGACGAGTACGGCAGCCTGGAGGCGCGCATGTACCGCCAGCGCCGCGCCCACGAAACCCTGTCACGCCGTGACACCATCACCCTGGCCAGTACCTGGTCGCCTGCCGGCACCTCGACCAACGACCGCTTCCTGGACAACGGCGTGCGCAGTGGCACCTCGCGCAAGGCCCAGTCGCAGAACGTGCAACTGGCCATGTGGGACCACGCCCTGGGTGAAGAGCCCAGCCGCAACGGCAGCACCTTGTCGGTGTATGGCCGCGTGCTGTTTGGCGGGCAAAGCCGCAACGAGTACGCACAAAGCATGGGCACTGGCGTCGGCCTGCGCTACAAGCCACTCGGCCAGGCCAACCTCAACCTGTACGCCGAGCTGTACCACCAGCGCCAGATCGACGACGACCACTACAGCGGCCTGCGCCTGGGCGAGCTGCTTAGCCCAAGCAAGGTCGGCAGCAACTGGGGTGACCTGCGCAGCCATGCCGAATCCAGCAACGACCTGTTGCTGCGGGCCACCGCATCGTTCCTCGACCAAGGCGATTGGCGCAACGACTGGCGGGTGGACGAGGATGACTGGAACGAGCGGTTCCTGTACCTGGACGCCGCCTGGTGGACCCGTGCCGGCGACCATGCCTGGTTGTCGCGCTACCAACAGGGCCACGCCTGGAAACTGCCCGGCACCTCACCGCAGACGATCATGCCCTACGGCTTCCTTGAGTTTTCCAGCCAGGACCCCAGCAACGACTGGCGTCAGGACTTGCGCACCGGGGTGGGTGTGCGTTGGCAGTGGTGGTTCGACGACGACCGCTACAACGCTTATCGCGGCACGTTGAAGGTGCGCGCCGAGTACCAGCAGTCGCTGGGCGGCAATCTGTACGAGCGCGCCAACGGCGTGCTGCTAGGCGCGGAGATGACATTCTGATGCGAAGATTCCTGGCAATCTGCCTGCTTGCCCTGTGCCTGCCGGCCGCGGCCGACCAGCGTCTGTTCTATCAGCCACTGAACCGTGATGCCACTGTCACCCCTGCCCAATGGCAGCAGCTGTGGCGCGCCACCGTCGCCCAGGGCGTCAGGACGCTGATCGTGCAGTGGAGCGCCTACGGCACCAGCGACTTCGGCGGCGCCCAAGGCTGGTTGGCGGGCAGCCTGCGCGAAGCCCACGCCCAGGGCCTGGAACTGGTGCTTGGCCTTTATATGGACCCCGCCTATTACCAGCGCCTGGACGAGCTCGATGGCGAAGGCTTGAGCAGTTACTGGAAGGCCCAGCTCGGGCGCTCGCTGAGCCAGTACAACGTCCTTCGCAAAGGCTGGGACGTACCCGTGGCGGGCTGGTACCTGCCCATGGAGCTGGACGACCACCATTTCCGTGATGGGGCACGGCGCGAAGCATTGTTCAGCCAGTTGCAGGCGTTCAACCGCAAGCTCGACAAGCCGCTGCATATCAGCGCCTTCAGCGCCGGCAAGCTGGCGCCGCGGGTCAATGCGGCGTGGCTGGATCAACTGGCCGGGTTGGGCTTGACTGTGTGGTGGCAGGACGGTGCCGGGACCGCAAGACTACCGCCGATGGTACGCCTGGGTTATGAGCAGGCACTGCCCTGCCGGGTCGGCGTCGTGCGCGAAGCGTTCCGCCAGGTGAGCGCACCGGGGCAGCCGTTCCGGGCTGAGCCTGCACAACCTGGGCTTACCGGTGGCTGCCACGCTGAGGCCGTGTTTGCGCTGCGCTACCGGCCATGGGCACAGGGTGTATTACCGCAGCATTGAGTCGTCAGAGCTGGCCTCTTCGCGGGTAAACCCGCTCCCACAGGTACATCGCTGGCCTTAGGAACGGCGATGTACCTGTGGGAGCGGGTTTACCCGCGAAAGGGCCGGGCCTGATAACAGCAGTCCTCAAAGGAATACTCCATGTTCAAAACCATCGAAGAACATGTGCGCAAGCAAGTCGCCCCCGCAGCCCTGCGCGCCGAATTTCGCCAGCATGAGTTCGAAGCCATGCGCCCGTTCTGCATGCTGGTGTTCTGCGCCAGCATCACCATCTGGCTGGTGTTCGACCTGATCGTCAGCTTCCTTGGCGGCCAGAACTTCACCTGGTTGTCGGGCATGTTCATCGCCGCGCTCTGCACCCTGACCATGGTGCTGCGATTCACCCGCCGCAGCCATCATTTCGATGTGCTCAATCTGCTCTTCATTGGCGTCATCACCTTCGGCCTGCGCCTGGTGATCGAGGGCATCCCCATCGAACTGCGCCCGGTGTGGCTGGTGCTGGGTGTATCCACTGCCCTTTACGCGGTCTCGGTTCTGCCGGTGCGGCGCTGGTCGTTCTTCGTCGCGATGGCGATCACTTGGCTGATGCTCAACCCCTTCTACCACACGCGCATCGAGCCACTGGAACTGGAAGGCGCACTGCTGATCAGCTACGCCATTTTCCTCAGCGGCCTGGTGATCTACAGCTACCTGCAGATACGCGAGGCCAAGTTGCACAACTTTTACCTGTCCAAGGTGCTGCTGGACCAGGCCTATGTCGATGCACTGACTGATATCCCCAATCGCCGCTCGTTCATGGCCAGGGCTGAACAGCAACTTAACCTGGCGACCCCTGGGCAGTATCTGGCCATGGTCGACATCGACAACTTCAAACGGGTCAATGACCGTTTTGGCCATGACATTGGCGATGAAGTGCTCAAACGCGTGGCACTGCATATCAAGGCAGCCATGGGTAACTTTGAGTTCGCCCGATTGGGCGGCGAGGAGTTTGCGATTTTCTTTGAAGGGTTGGATCAGCACGGGGCGGAACAGCAGGTGGAGGCGTTGGTGCGCAGGGTGCGCGAAGACACAGGCTCTCACCCGGTGACTATCAGCATCGGCCTGGCCCACGTGAACAATGGCGATACGTTGACCATGGCACTGATCAAGGCCGACCAGGCGCTGTATGAGGCCAAGCACAGTGGCAAGGATCGGTTTGTTTCGTGGACGAGTCGGATGGCGGAGGATGCCTAGGCGCTTGGCGCGAGTGGTGCAGCGATAATTAGATCGAGCGCCGCCCGCGCGGCGCATCGCGAGCAAGGCTCGCTCCTACGTTTGTTTACGGCCAATAACGCCTGTGGCAGACGCGCGCGACCGCCTTGTTTGTACGGCTCGATATAGTGCCGTGCACCAGAGCGTTCGCGCGCAAATCTCACAGGCATGACTGGCCCGAAACAAACGTAGGAGCGAGCCTTGCTCGCGATGCGCCGCGCGGGCGGCGCTCGATTTGCGCACCACCTCAAAACTCAAGCCAGGCCCTGCGCAAGATTCCGTGAAGAACCTTAACTTCACCCCGCCGGCAACCGAACCCTGAACTGCGCCCCACCCAACGCCGACTGGGCCACAGTCAACGTACCACCCTGCCCCTCGATGGCCCGTCGGCTGATCGCCAACCCCAAGCCGAACCCGCCGGTACTGCGGTCACGGCTGCGGTCCAGCCGGTAAAACGGCTGGAAAATCCGCTCACGCTCCTCTACGGGAATGCCGATGCCATCGTCCTCTACCGTCAACAGGCATGCGCCGTCATCTTCCAGCCGTAACCTCAGCAACAGGCTTTCGTCGCAATAGCGCATGGCATTGCGCACCAGGTTCTGCACCGCTCGGGCGGTCAGCCGTGGGTCGAGCACAAAGCGCGGCAGCTCGCCCTCGGCTTTGACTTCCCACCGGATGCCGCGGCCATCGAGCTCTTCGGCAAAGCCGCCAAGCACGCTGTCGACCAACTCCAGCAACGACACCTCAACCCGCTCACGCGCCTGGTCGGCGTTGTACAAGCGGCTGTAGGACAAAAGCTCCAGCACCAGTTCATCCAGCTCACGTACATGGCCGACCAGCTCCAGCAGACGCTTGCGGCTGGCGGGGGGGACTTCGTCGAACAACAGCACCAGACCGAAATCCAGACGGGTCAACGGGGTGCGCAGCTCATGGGACACTGCGTTGAGCAACTCGCGTTGCTGATTCACATGCCGCTCCAGGTCGCTGGCCATGGTGTCGAACACCCCGGCCAGCTCGCCGATGTTGGAGTGTGGCGAGATGTGCGTACGCTCGGCCATCTGCCCTTGGCCCAGGCGCCGCGCGGTTTCCTTGAGCCGCTCCAGGTCACGCCAGTGCGGCCACACCCACAGCAGCAGGCAACCCAGCATCGCTGCGCCGATCAACACGGTCACACCCCAGGACAGCACATTGATATCCAACGGGTCGGGCGGTGAATGCAAACGCACCAGCCATTCAGCGTCGAGCGGTGCCAGCACAGTCTCGTAGTAACCCCAGTCGGCGATGCGCACGGCATATTGCCCATGCTCCAATCGCGCTTGCTCTTCAACGCTCAGGCCAGCCTGCTTCATGGGCAGCAACTGGACCTGCAACGGTGCGAACACCTCGGCGAGTTCCTGTTCCACGGCATGCCACCGCTCGCGCGGGGCCTGCTGGAACTGGCGGACGATAAGGGTCTGTACGCCCTTGGCCTGCTCCAGGTTGTAGGCCATGAAGCGTTCCTGGAACAAACCGACGATGGCATCGGGAATCAGCAGCAAGGCACCGGCATAGGCGACGATAATCACCAGATACAGGCGTACCAGGATCTTCAGCATGTTCGCTCAGCACTCCCACTCGACACGGCTGAACAGGTAGCCCTTGCCCCACACGGTCTTGATCTTGCGCGCTTCGCCGGCATTGTCATCGAACTTGCGGCGCAGTTTGGAAATGGCCACATCCACCGAACGGTCGGTGCCATTGAACTCGATGCCGCGCAGTTGCTGCAGAATACGGTCGCGGCTCAGCACCTCGCCGGCACTGCGCGCCAGCACCACCAGCAGGTTGTATTCGCCGCTGGACAGCTCCACTTCCTCGCCGCGCCAGGTCACCGCACGTTCGGCCAGGTCGATGCGCAAACCGCCCACCTGAATCAGGTCGTGGTCCAGGCGCGGTTCGTTGACGCTGCTGCGGCGCAACAGGGTGCGTACGCGGGCCAGCAACACCCGGGGTTCGCAGGGTTTGGTGACGTAGTCGTCCGCGCCCATCTCCAGCCCCAGCACCTGATCGTGGCTGTCGTCACGGGCAGTGAGCATCAGAATCGGCAGGCTCTGCGACTCCTGACGTAGCAACCGGCACACCTGCAGGCCATCGAGGCCCGGCAGCATCAGGTCGAGAATCACCAGGTCGGGCTTTTGCCGATGGAACGCGTCCAGCACATGGTCGCCACGGGCAATCACCTGTACATGGAAGTCGTTACGTTGCAGGTAGCTGGCAATCAGCTCGGACAACGCGCTGTCGTCTTCGACCAGAAGAAGGTTTGGCATACGTAATTTGATACATAAGAAGAGACAGGCAGGATATAGAATCCTACGCACAGTAAGGGCCGTTCTTCACACTTTTTCACACACGCCCTACAGCTGTTAACAGGCACCCTGCCCACGGCTGCCTTAGGATACGCACGGTCATCATCGGAAGATCCGTATGCCTATTTATTTCCCTTCGCGCCTGCGCCCACTGGCGCTTCTGGCGCTGGTTACGCTGGCCCTGGCCGGTTGCGACAATACCCCCGAGCAGGACGAACAATCGCCCAAGCCCCAGGTGCGCGTAGAAACCGTGCAACTGCAACCGTTGGCGATCAGTACCGAATTGAGCGGTCGCTTGCTTGCCCCACGCACCGCCGAAGTCCGCGCCCGGGTGGCGGGCGTGGTGCTCAAGCGGGTTTACCGCGAAGGCAGCGACGTCAAGCAAGGCGATGTGCTGTTCCTGATCGACCCGGCCCCTTTCAAGGCCGACCATGACAGCGCCCGCGCCACCCTGGCCAAGGCCGAGGCAACGGTGTACCAGGCCCGGCTGCAGGAGCAACGCTACCGTGAGCTGGTCGACGACAAGGCGGTCAGCCGTCAGGAGTACGACAATGCCCGCGCCGCCTTCCTGCAGGCTGACGCGGCGGTCGCCGAAGCCAAGGCTGCCCTGGAGCGGGCACGCCTGAACCTGGGCTACGCCACGGTTACCGCGCCCATTTCCGGGCGTATTGGCCGCGCCCTGGTCACCGAGGGCGCGCTGGTCGGGCAGAATGAAACCACCCCGCTGGCGACCATTCAGCAATTGAACCCGATCCATGCCGATGTCACCCAGTCGACCCGCGAGCTCAACGCCCTGCGCCGCGCCTTGCGTGCCGGCGAGCTGCAACAGGCTGGCGATGGTCAGGCCCGTGCCACGCTAATCCAGGACGACGGCAGCGCCTACCCGTTGCCGGGCAAGTTGCTGTTCTCCGACATCAGCGTCGACCCGAGCACCAACCAGATCACCCTGCGCAGCGAATTCCCCAACCCGGACCTCGACCTGCTGCCGGGCAGTTACGTGCGTGTGCGCCTTGAGCAGGCGCTGCAACCCAAGGGCATCAGTGTGCCGCAGCGCGCCATCATGCGCGACAGTGCCGGGGTGCCGAAGGTGCTGGTGGTCAATGAGCAGTCCCAGGTCAGCGAACGGCAGGTGACGCTGGGCAATGCCCAGGGCGACCGCTGGGTGGTCAGCGAAGGCCTGGCCCCAGGCGAGCGCGTGGTGGTCGAAGGCCTGCAACACGTCAAGGCCGGCGACCAGGTTCAGGTCGATGCGCCCCAGGGCGCCCAGCCCGTCGCCCAACACACCGGCCAGTGAGGGCCTGACCCATGCCGCAATTTTTCATCGATCGCCCGATTTTCGCCTGGGTGGTCGCGCTGTTCATCCTTCTGGCCGGGGCGCTGGCGATTCCACAGTTGCCGGTGGCCCAGTACCCCAACGTGGCGCCGCCGCAGGTCGAGATCTACGCCGTCTACCCAGGCGCCTCGGCGGCGACCATGGACGAGAGCGTGGTCAGCCTGATCGAGCAGGAGCTCAACGGCGCCGACAACCTGCTGTACTTCGAGTCGCAAAGCAGCCTGGGCAGCGCCACGATCACCGCCACCTTCGAACCGGGCACCCACCCGGACCTGGCCCAGGTCGACGTGCAGAACCGCCTCAAGGTGGTCGAGTCGCGCCTGCCCCGGCCCGTTACCCAGCAAGGCCTGCAAGTGGAAAAGGTTTCCACCGGCTTCCTGCTGCTGGCCACGCTCACCTCCGAAGACGGCAGCCTCGACGAGACGGCGCTGTCCGACATTCTGGCGCGCAACGTGATGAACGAAATCCGTCGCCTCAAAGGTGTCGGTAAAGCGCAGCTGTATGGTTCTGAACGGGCCATGCGCATCTGGATCGACCCGGCCCGGCTGATCGGCTTCAACCTCACGCCCAACGACGTCGCCGACGCCATCGCCGCGCAGAACGCCCAGGTCGCCCCCGGCAGCATCGGCGACCTGCCCGCCCGTGGCACCCAGGAAATCACCGCCAACGTGGTGGTCAAGGGGCAATTGAGCACCCCCGAGGAGTTCGCAGCCATCGTGCTGCGCGCCAATGCCGACGGCTCCACCGTGACCATCGGCGACGTTGCCCGGGTAGAAATCGGCGCCCAGGAATACCAATACGGCACCCGACTCAATGGCAAGCCGGCCACGGCCTTCAGCGTGCAGCTGGCCCCCGGTGCAAACGCCATGGAAACCGCCGACCTGGTGCGGGCGAAAATGCACGAGCTGTCGCGCTACTTCCCCGAAGGGGTCAAGTACGACATCCCCTACGACACCTCGCCGTTCGTCAAAGTGTCGATCCAGCAGGTCATCAACACCCTGTTCGAAGCCATGCTGCTGGTGTTCGCGGTGATGTTCCTGTTCCTGCAGAACCTGCGCTACACCCTGATTCCGACGCTGGTAGTGCCCGTGGCATTGATGGGCACCTTCGCCGTGATGCTGGCGCTAGGCTTTTCGGTCAACGTACTGACGCTGTTCGGCATGGTGCTGGCCATCGGTATTCTGGTGGACGATGCCATCGTGGTGGTGGAGAACGTCGAGCGCATCATGGCCGCAGAAGGCTTGCCGCCCAAGGCGGCCACGCGCAAGGCCATGGGCCAGATCAGCGGCGCCATCGTCGGCATCACCCTGGTGCTGGTGGCGGTGTTCCTGCCGATGGCCTTCATGAAGGGTTCGGTCGGGGTGATCTACCAGCAGTTCTCGCTGTCGATGGCGGTGTCGATCCTGTTCTCGGCATTCCTGGCACTCAGCCTCACCCCGGCCCTGTGCGCCACACTGCTCAAGCCCGTGGCCAAGGGCGAGCATCATGAGCGCAGTGGGTTCTTTGGCTGGTTCAACCGTCGCTTTGAAGCGGCGAGCGACGGTTACCAGCGCTGGGTGGTGGCGGCGCTCAAGCGCAGCGGCCGTTACCTGCTGGTCTATGGCGTGCTGCTGGCGGTGTTGGGCTACGGCTTCAGCCAACTGCCAACGGCCTTCCTGCCTACCGAAGACCAGGGCTACACCATCACCGACATTCAGTTACCGCCGGGTGCCAGCCGCCTGCGCACCGAGCAGGTGGCGGCGCAGATCGAAGCGCATAACGCCGAGGAACCGGGTGTCGGCAACACCACGGTGATCCTGGGGTTCAGTTTCTCCGGCAGCGGCCAGAACGCAGCGCTGGCCTTCACCACGCTCAAGGACTGGTCCGAGCGCGGTGGCGACGACAGTGCCCAGTCGATTGCCGACCGGGCCAGCATGGCCTTCAGCCAGATCAAGGACGCCATCGCCTTCTCGGTGCTGCCGCCGCCCATCGATGGCCTGGGCGAGTCCACCGGCTTCGAGTTCCGCCTGCAGGACCGCGGCGGCATGGGCCATAGCCAACTGATGGCGGCCCGTGACCAGTTGCTGGAAGGCGCCGGAAAAAGCAAAGTGCTGACCAACGTGCGCGAAGCCTCCCTGGCCGAAAGCCCGCAAGTGCAACTGGAAATCGACCGCCGTCAGGCCAATGCCCTGGGCGTGTCGTTTGCGGACATTGGCGCAGTGCTGGACACCGCCGTAGGCTCCAACTACGTCAACGACTTCCCCAACCAAGGGCGCATGCAGCGGGTGGTGGTGCAAGCCGAAGGCGACCAGCGCAGCCAGGTGGAAGACTTGCTGAAGATCCATGTGCGCAACAGCAGCGGCAAGATGGTGCCGCTGGGTGCCTTCGTGCAAGCCCGTTGGGTCAGCGGCCCTGTACAGTTGACCCGCTACAACGGCTACCCGGCGGTGTCGATCTCCGGCGAGCCTGCGGCCGGTTACAGTTCGGGTGAGGCCATGGCGGAAATCGAGCGTCTTGTCGCCCAACTGCCGGCAGGAACTGGCCTTGAGTGGACCGGGCTGTCGCTGCAGGAGCGTCTGTCCGGCAGCCAGGCCCCCTTGCTGATGGCGTTGTCACTGCTGGTGGTGTTCCTCTGCCTGGCAGCGCTGTACGAAAGCTGGTCGATTCCTACCGCGGTATTACTGGTGGTGCCGCTGGGCGTGCTGGGCGCGGTGCTGGCGGTAACCCTGCGCGGCATGCCCAACGACGTGTTCTTCAAGGTCGGGCTGATCACCTTGATCGGCCTGTCGGCGAAGAACGCCATTCTGATCATCGAGTTCGCCAAGGGCCTGGTCGACCAGGGCCATGATCCCGTCGACGCCGCCGTGCAGGCCGCCCGCCTGCGCTTGCGGCCGATCGTCATGACCTCGCTGGCGTTCATCCTCGGCGTGGTACCCCTGGCCATCGCCACCGGCGCCAGCTCGGCCAGCCAGCAGGCCATCGGCACCGGGGTGATCGGCGGCATGCTCAGTGCCACCCTGGCGGTGGTGTTCGTGCCAGTGTTCTTCGTGGTGGTGATGCGCCTGGCCGGGCGCGGTCGCGCGGTCCAGAGCGAGACCTCGGCCCGCCAAACCTGACTGGACAAGCCGCCCGTTGAATGAGAGGGTTCCCGGCATTGACTGCCCGGAACCCTTTTTCATGCCAGACGCCCTGCCCCCCTGTTCGATCCTGATTCTTGCCGGCGGCCGTGGCCAGCGCATGGGTGGTCGCGACAAAGGCCTGGTGCCTTGGCGCGGCGAGCCGTTGGTCGCCCATGTGCACCGCGTTGTAAGGCCGTTGAGCGACGATGTGGTGATTTCCTGCAACCGCAATCAGCAGGCTTACCGGGCCTATGCCGACCAGTTGGTTGGCGATACGGAGCCAGATTTCCCTGGTCCGCTGGCCGGGGTGATCGCAGGGCTGGCGGCGGCGCAACATGAATGGGTGGTGGTGCTGGCCTGTGACGCACCGCTGATCGACCGGGCGCTGATCGACGACCTGCTTGCACTGGCCGTGGCCTGTGACAGCGCCGCAATGGTTCGCCAGGGCGGTTTTTGGCAGCCGATGTTCAGCGTATTGCCGCGCCGCCTGTTGCCGGTGCTGGAACAGGCCTGGGCGGCGGGCGAGCGGAGTTTGCAGAAGGCGCTGTTGCACGAGGGCGTGCAGGGGCTGGACTGTGTCGAGGGTGACGCGCGGTTGAGCAACTTCAATAGCCCGGATTTGCTGCAAGGCTGAATTTACTGGCGCCTACAGGTACTGCGGTGGCCGCAAGGCCGGCGCGATCCCTGTGGGAGCCGGCTTGCCGGCGATCACCGGCGCTGCCGGTGCCAGACACCGCGTCACCTCCATCGCCGACAAGCTGTCGCTGCGAGCCGCTAAATCGACATCACCAACTGCCCACTGTCGATCCGCAGTTCCACACCATTCACCGCCCGCGACTCATCACTGGCCAGGTACAACACACTCCCCGCCACATCCTCCGGCAGGCACATGCGGTTCATCGGGTCGCTGTCGATGGTCAGACGCGCCGGGTCGATACCTTGCGGGAAACCTCCCCGAGTCATGTCGGTGAGCACACCATCGGGATGCAGCGAGTTGCAGCGAATGCGGTACTTGCGCCGCCTGCAGAACGCGGCCACCGAGCGGGTCAGCGCTGCCACCGCACCTTTCGAGGCGCTGTAGGCCAGGTAATCGTCACGCCCGGCCAACGCCGCCACTGACGATACGTTGATGATCGACCCGCCTTGCCCCTTCATCAGGCCGATACCTGCACGGCAGCCAAGAAACACACTGGCAGCATTGACCCGCATGATCCGGTCCCAGTCCTGCAACTCGGTGTCTTCTATATTGCCGGTCTGCAGCATGCCCGCATTGTTGAGCAAGATGTCCAGACGGCCATGGCGCTCACCGATGTGGTCCATGACCCGCTGCCAGTCGGCCTCGCTGCCCGCATCGTGATGAATGAACCTGGCGGCAGCGCCCAGTTCGTCCGCCAGCGCTTCGCCAGCCTGGCTGTCGATATCACTGATCAGCACCTGCGCACCTTCCGCGACCAGCAAGCGCGCACTGGCTCGGCCAATGCCTTTGGCGCCTCCCGTCACCAGGGCCACCTTGCCCTGAACTCGCCCGTTACGTTCACTCATGACGCCACCTCGCAGTCCACGGTCGACCTGATGCCCTGGGCCGCCGCGGCTCCGGCACGACGCCCGGAGAACACGCAGTCAGCCAGGGACAGGCCGCTGATATACAGATGTGAAGGAATGCCGACCGCTGTGCGGCCAGCTGCATACAGCCCGGCGACTGGCTGGCCATGGGCGTACAGCACCGCGCCCGTGTGCTCATCCACGCGCAAGCCGCCGAGGGTCAAGGCGCCCAGCGGGAAGATCGGGTTGCCCACGGAAATGTCGCAGGCATAGAACGGCCCCTGCTCCAGCACCTGGCGCCCAGACGTGGATTTACCAAAGGCATCCGGCGCCTGTCCGCTGGCGGCGGCGTTATTGGCCAGCACCGACTGACGCAAGGTTTGCTCCTGCATGCCGGTAGCCACTGCCAACTGCGCCAGGTGCTTGCCCTTGCGCGCTCCCAGCAGCATCAGTACCAAAGCCGGCAAGGCCTGGAACCACCAGTAGCCTCCGAACAACGCCTCACGCAGGGCTTGCTTGCGCAGCGGCGCATCGAGCACCAGCCAGGCATTGCCGCCCTGCTCTTCCATCAACGGCTGGCCCAGGGTGGCGCCATACACCTCTTCGTTGCAGAAGCGCTCGCCGCTGCGGTTGACCACGATGCCCCGGTGCCAGCTGTACGGCGGGTTGATGAAGCGCCAGGCCGAAACCCGTTCCAACCTGTCGCTCGCCGCGCCCACGCTCAGGCCCAGGCGCACGCCGCTGCCATCGCAACCGGTGGCGCCAACCTTGAAGTTGCGGCGAAACTTCGGCGCATGGGCCTTGATCATGTCGCGGTTGAAGATGAACCCACCGGTACTGAGGATCACGCCCTTGCCAGCCCTTACCAGAAAAGGCCTGGCGTGGGCCTGTTCAAGCGCGCTGACCCGCAGACGCAGGCGGTCGCAATAGCCTGGGGCGAAGTTCTGCAGGCGTTCGGCGCGGGCCGCTAGCCGTGCATGCTCGCGGGCTTCTTTACTACCTGGTGGCAGGCGCCAAAGTTCGGCGCCGATCACCCGGCCATCACGGTCGACCACCAGCCGTCTGGCCGCTGCCTGCAACAAGGGCCGGGCGCCAGCGCGCAGGCAAGCCGCCTGCAAGTGGCTGTACAGCACCGCGCCGCACTGGCCCTTGCCAACCGTGCGGTGGCCCCTCGGGGCCGGTGCGTGCTCTCCGCCATAGGCCGGTACCAGTTCATTCCCCGAGTAATAGAGGAAGGCGCCATCAGGCGGATAGGAGGTCTTGCCGCCCGGCGGCATCTGGTGGGCATAGGGCGCGCCGTGGCTTTCCAGCCATTGCAAGTTGGCGACGCTGTCGTTGCAGAACCGACGCAACGTGTCGTCACTGACCACGCCGTGGGTTTCGTGCTTGAGGTAGTCGAACATGGCCTCTGGCGTGTCGGTGAAACCGGCGGCGTGCTGCTGCGCCGTGCCACCGCCGGCATACACCACACCGCCGCTCTTGGCGCTGGCTCCGCCCCCGGTGAAGCGGTCGGCGATCAGCACGTCGACACCGTCGGCGCGGGCTTGCAGGGCGGCGCAGGCCCCTGCGGCGCCCCAGCCGATCACCAGCACGTCGCACTGCGCCTGCCATTGCAGGGCGTCGGCATCGTCCACCCGCAGCGGCTCGCTAATTGGCGTGACACTGGTGTTCATCAGGCCTCCTTGCGCTGTGCGGCGAGGTGGTTGGCGGCAATGTAGGCGAAGGTCATCGCCGGGCCCAGCGTGCCGCCGGCGCCAGGGTAACTGGTGCCCATCACCGAGGCGGAGCAGTTGCCGATGGCGTACAGGCCGGCAATCGGCGAGCCATCGTCGCGCACCACCTGGGCCTGGGCGTTGGTCAGCAAGCCACCCTTGGTGCCGATGTCGCCGGCGTCCAGGCGCATGGCGTAGTACGGGCCTTTGCGCAGCGGTGCCAGGCACGGGTTGGGTTTGATGTTGCTGTCGCCGTAGTAGCGGTCGAACACGTTGCCACCGCGGCCGAAGTCCTCGTCAACCCCGGTGCGGGCATATGCGTTGACCTTGGCCACGGTGCCGGCCAGGCCCTGCGGGTCGACGCCAATCTGCGCGGCCAGCGCGTCGAGGGTGTCGGCCTTCCAGTAAAGGGTGTCGCGCCACTCTTTGCGCAGGCGGCTGTCGGGCATGACCTGGGCCGGCATCAATGGGCCCATGGCGTAGTTGAAGCGGAAGTGCCCATCGAAGATCACCCAGGCCGGCACCGAGCGACCGCCGCTGCTGGCGTTGTCGCGATGCATGGCATCGACGAATTCCAGGTAGGGTGCGGCCTCGTTGACGAAGCGCAGTCCCTGCCCGTTGACCACGATCGCCCCAGGGAAGGCGCGTTCGGCGAAGATACCACGGGGCTTCTCTTCTCCGGGCACGGCGATGGTCGGTGCCCACCAGGCCCAGTCCATCAGCGCGGTGGCGGCGCCCTGGGCCAGGCCGGCCTGCAGCGCGGCACCGGTGTTGTTGCCGGGCGGCGTCGCGCTCCAGGTCATTTGCGTGGGCTTGGGCAGGTACTGCTCGCGCAGGGCCTGGTTCTGCTCGAAACCGCCGGACGCCAGAATCACCCCGTGGCGGGCGCGCAGTTCAAGGTCGCGCCCCTCACGGCTGATGCGCACACCGGTCACGCGCCCTTGCTCGGTGATCAGTTCGCGGAAGTCGCTGTTCAACCACAGGGGTACGTTGCGGTCCATCAGCGAACGGCGCAGCGAGCACACCAGTGAACTGCCCAGCGCGGCGCGGCGGTCGAAGCGGCTTTTGCGTCGCCATTTGAAATCGAGCTTGTAGCGCAGCATTAGCCGCAGAATCAGCAACTGCCAGCCAAAGCCACGGGCCATGGCTTTGTGCGCGTCGCGGGCGGTCCAGGCAATGCGCCCCATGAGCAGGGTCGAGGGCGAGGGTTTGCGCAAGTGCTCAAGCTCTTCGCCAAGCAGGCTGCTGTCGAACAGTTCAGGGTCCAGGGTGCGACCACCGGGCAAGGCGCCTGGCAGGTGGGGATAATAGTCGGGGTATTTCGCAGCCACCGCGTAGCGGACGCGGCTGGTGCGGGTCAGCGCCTCGATCATCTTCGGCGCGTTGTCCAGGTAAGCTTGCAGCCGGGTCGGGCAGACCTGGTCGCCAGCGGCGGCCGTCAGGTAGCGCTGGGCCTGCTCGCGGCTGTCGTTACCGCCCCGGCGGGCGAAATAGTGGTTGTTGGGAATCCAGATCCCGCCGCCGGAGATCGCTGACGTGCCACCGAACTTGTCGCTTTTTTCCAGGACCAGCACGCTGAAACCCTGGTCGGCGAGAAACACCGCCGAGGTCATCGCACCGGCACCCGAACCGACCACTATCACGTCGTATTGGGTGTGAGACTGATCTTGAGCCGTCATTGTTGTTGTGCCATTCGCTAAGGTCAGGGAGATGCCACCAGCACCGTCGTGCGGTTGCTGGTGGCGTGCATCCCATCTTCGGCGCTGGCCGACACACACTCATCGTCAAAGCGGACTAGGCGCCCGCCGCTACAGCACCGCCCGCCGCGCAGCCCAGGGACGGTCCTGCTCCAACTGGCTGGCCAGACGCAGCAGCACGTCCTCGGCGCCCAGCCGCGCGGTGAACAACATGCCCACCGGCAGGCCGCTGTCGCTTTGGCCCAGAGGCAGGGAAATCGCCGGCTGGCCGCTGACATTGGCCAGCACGGTGAACCCGGCACTGCCCATGGCCCGTTGGGCGTAGCTGTCCCAGTGCTGGTCGAGGCTGAGCTGGCCCAGCGCGGGGGTGAGGTTGGCGGTGACCGGCGAGAGGATCACATCGAAACGCTCGAAGGGGCGCTCCATGGCCGCGCCGATGCGCTCGAAGCTCTGCCGAGCCTGGTACATGCCCACGCCATTGACGGCCTGGGCGCGTTTGAGCACCACTTGGGTGATCTGCTCCAGGTCCTGCGGCGTGGCCGTGCGCCCCAACGCCTGCTCGCGCTCATGCACCAGGTTCAGCAGCGCCGTGCCGATCACCGTGCCATGGGCACCGAACAGCTCGCGGGGGTCGATGGCCAGTTGCAGTTCCTCGATCTCATGACCCAGCCCCAGCAATTGCTTGATGGTCTGTTCCAGCGTCGCGGCCACGGCGGCGTCCAGCGGCGCGCCGGTCAATGACTGGCGCACCACCGCCACACGCAGCTTGCCTGGCTCGCGGCGCAATTCTTCGACGTAGGGCCGTGCCAGTGGCGCGCTCCAGTAGGCGCTGCCTGGCTCGTGACCTTGCCCGGCGTCCAGGAACAGCGCGGTATCGCGCACGCTGCGCGACACCACGTTGCCCACGCTGGCGCCGAACCAGCCCTCGTAGTGCGCCGGACCGCTCGGGGTTCGGTAGCGGCTGGGCTTGAGCCCCACAAGGCCGCAGTAAGAGGCAGGAATACGGATCGAGCCGCCGCCATCGGTGGCGTGGGCCACCGGGACGATGCCGGCCGCGACCGCCGCTGCCGCACCGCCGGAAGAACCGCCGGCGCTCATGGCCAGGTTCCACGGGTTGCGCGTCTGCCCCCAGAGCAGCGATTCGGTGGTGGTGGTCAGGCCGAACTCGGGGCAAGTGGTCTTGCCGAACGGCACCGCACCGGCCTGCTCGTAGCGGGCAATCAAGGTGCTGGTGAAGGTGGCCTGTGGGGCATCGCGAAACAGTCGGCAGCCGTTGCTGGTCGAAGTGCCCTGCAGGTAGGTGTTGAGGTCCTTGAGCAGAATTGGCACGCCGGCCAATGCGCCCTGGGCGCTGTTACCGGCGCTTCGGCGCTGGCTGAGCAGTGTGCGTGCATAGTCTTCGTGCAGCATGTTCACGGCTGCGACCTTGGGGTTGACCAAAGCGCAGCGGGCCAGGGCCGCCGCCAGCAGCTCTTCGCCGCTGAGGCTGCCGGCGCGCACCGCTTCGGCCATGGCCCAGGCATCCAGGCCCTGATAATCGTTGGCTGAAAGGCCAGCGCTGGCGGCGGACGCAAAGCGCCCCAGCAGCCCTGCGCCCACGGCCACGGCGCCGGCCTTGAGCACGCTGCGTCGTGGCCAAGAGGCCGGTGAGTCGGTATCGGTGGTTTGCGGGTCAGTAGGCATAAAGGTCTTGGTGTCCTGTTTATTATTGTTGTGGTGGTTCATCAGTCGGCGGTCACCTGGGCCAGCATGGCGGCGAGGAAGTGCTCGCCGTAGGGTGGCAACAGGCCCCATTCGCGGCGCGGGTCGTGGGCTGGCGCCTGAAACACCGTGCGCAGGTGGCTGAATTCAAGGAACCCTTCGCGTCCGTGATAATGCCCCATGCCGGAGGCGCCGACACCCCCGAATGGCGCATCGTGCATCGCGGCGTGCAGCATCACGTCGTTCAATGTCACACCACCGGACAGGGTGTGGTCCAGCACCTGCTGCTGTTCCTGCGCATCGGCGCCGAAGTAGTACAACGCCAGCGGGCGTGGCCGGGCGTTGATCTGGGCGATGACTTCACTAACAGACTCATAGGTCAACACCACCATCGCCGGGCCGAAGATTTCCTCGTGCATGATCCGTGCGTCCTGCGCTGGGTCGACCACTACCCGCAATGGCCGGCGCCGGTCGTCACCCTCGCCCGATTCCGGCATCGACTCTATTCTCGCCCCCAGCTGCCGAGCGCCTTGCACCAGGTCTTCCACCCGCGCCAGGTGCCTGGCATTGACCACCGCCACCACATCCGGGTTGCCGCTGGCGGTCGGGTTGAGCGCGCAGTAGGCCTCGCGCAGCGCAACCAGGAAGGTTTCAAGCGAGGGCCGCGGCACATACACCAGGTCCGGGTTGATGCAGATTTGCCCGCCGTTGGTGGCCTTGGCCGCAGCGATGCTGAACGCCGCCTTGCCCAGGTCGGCGCTGCGCGACAGCAGCACTGGCGACTTGCCGCCCAGCTCCAACGTCACCGGCACCAGGTGCTGCGCTGCATTGCGCATCACCGAGCGGCCAATGGCGGTGCTGCCGGTGAATACCAGGTGATCGAACGGCTGGGCGGTGAAGGCCTCGGCCAGCTCGGCATCACCGGTCACCACGGCCACCTCCAGCGGGTCGAGATGTTCCGCGCACAACTCAGCCACCAGCGCGGCAGTTCGTGGCAACACCTCGGATGGTTTGAGAATGGCCCGGTTGCCTGCGGCCAGCGCCGACGCCAAGGGGCTGAACAAGGTGTACAACGGCGCATTCCAGGTGCCGATGATGCCCACCGAGCCTTTGGGCTGATAACGCACCCAGGCCTTGGCGCCCAGCTGGTCGTAGGGGGTGAACACCGGCCTGGGCTCATCCTGCATCCAGGCCTGCAGGTGGTCCCTGGCGTGCTTGAGGCTTGCCAGCGCCCCGAGCACATCGTTCATCAAGCTAAAGCCGGCGGGGCGGCCACCGAAGTCCTGGTCGATGGCGTCGGTCAGGCTTTCATGGTGGCGCACCAGTAGGTCGATAACTTGCTGGATACGTTGGCGACGGCGCTCGGCCGTGACCGCGCCCTCTGTGTTGAAGGCGTCCTTCTGCCGTGACAACAGGCTGCCGAGCGCCTGGACCGATGACGGAACGGGTTGCATGCGTGTCTCCTCTGGCTGGTGGCTGCGCTCGTTGCGCATGACGCCACACTAGCCATGGGACGCGGGCTAGCGCCTCGTCCGATCGGACCAGAATCGAGCAAAAGCGTTAGTCCGTTGAGACGATGCCCAAGGGGGCCGGCCATCCAATACTGGCAGCACAAAAAATCCACCCCACGAGGCCAGCCATGGCAACACAACATACCGGTTTCGACCCCCAGGCCTTCCGCGCAGCGCTGGGCACCTTCACCACAGGCGTCACCATCATCACCTCCCAGGCCGAAGACGGCTCGCCGGTCGGCATCACCGCCAACAGCTTCAACTCAGTGTCGCTCAACCCGCCGTTGGTGCTGTGGAGCCTGTCAAAGCAAGCGCGCAGCCTGCCGGTGTTCAGCAGCGGCAAGCATTGGAACGTGCATGTGTTGTCCATCGAGCAGGAGAAATTGTCCGGGCGCTTCGCCACCCAGGGCGAGAACAAGTTCGCCGAAATCGAACTCGACGACGGCATCAGCGATGCCCCTCTGCTGCAGGACTGCACGGCACGTTTCCAGTGCCGCACGGCGTTCCAGTACGAAGGTGGCGACCATGTGATCTTCGTTGGCGAAGTGCTGGCGTTCGACCACAGCGACCGTGCGCCATTGGCGTTCCAAAGCGGCCAGTACGCCCTGGCCACGCGCAAGCCACGCAGCGAGCTGCGCCTGGCCACCACCCCGCCGCCGCCGGAATGCAGCTACACCGAAGACCTGCTCGGCTACCTGCTTGGCCGTGGTCACTACCAGGTGTTGAACCTGCTGCGTCACCTGCTGAGCAACCAGCAGCTCGACGAGCAGGCGTTCTTCGTGCTGGCCGTACTGTCGATTCGCGACAACCTCAGCCTCGCGGAAATCAACACCTTCGTCAGCTACACCGGCCATGTAGTCACGCTGGCGGGCATGCGCTTCCTCGAGCGCCAGGACCTGGTCGCCATCGAGGGCGAAGGCGCGCAGTTGCGCTTCGTGCTCACCGCCAAAGGCCGCGAAATCTCGTTGCAGCAAGTGGCGCTGGCCAAGGTGGTGGAGGAAGAACTGACCGCCAAGCTTGGCGAGGCGGACGCCCAGGCATTGAAGGTGCTGCTCAAGCGCCTGATCGTGGTCAGCGACCCCGGTTTGCCTGATCTCTGGGCGCCACGGTGAACACTGCGGTGCCGACGCTGCCGCCGACGGCGGTCGGCTGGCGCAGCCATGGCCTGCTGATGTTGCTGGCGGCGGTGTTCGCCGACAACTTCGTGGGCCGGCAGATCCTGGCCGTGATGATCGAGCCCATCAAGGCCGAGTTCGGCGTCGGCGACACCGCGCTGGGCCTGATCTCCGGCTTGGCCTTCGCCGCCATGTACGCGGTGCTCGGCTTGCCTGCGGGCAGGCTGGTGGATCGCCTGCCGCGCACGCGCCTGCTGGCCGCGGCCTGCCTGCTCTGGGCGCTGGCCACCATGGCATGCGGGCTGGCAGGCAGCTTCCTGGTGCTGGCGCTGGCGCGAATGCTGGTGGCGGTGAGCGAGTCGCCGACCACCTCGGCCTCGCTGTCGCTGATCGCCGACCTCTACCCACCGCAGCGGCGTTCGTTCGCCATCAGCTGTTTCACCGCTGCGCCGACCTTTTCCTCGATCATCGGCCTGAGCATCGGCGCCTGGGTCGTCGAACACCATGGCTGGCGCACGGCATTCGTCGCCCTGGCCCTGCCCGCCCTCGCCTTCGCCGCAGTGCTGGCGCTGGTGCGTGACCCGCAACGGGGCCGCTGGGACCTTGTCGCCCACCCTGCGCCAAACGCGCGCCTGGGCCTTGGCGCCGAAGCGCGGATACTGTGGGCGCTTGCGCCCTATCGCTGGCTGATCCTGGCTGGCGGGTTGACCACGCTGGGGTCTTACGCGGTGGCGATGTGGAACACCAGTTTCCTGGTGCGCTCCCACGGCCTGTCGCTGCAGGACGCGGGCATGCTGGCGGGTGTGGTCTGCGGTACGGCGGCCGGATTCGGTGGGCTGTTCAGCGGCTGGTTGAGCGACCGCCTCGCGCGCCGAGCCGCCCATTGGCAGCTGACACTGCCGATTGCCGGGCACCTTGCCGCAATGACAGCGCTGAGCACCTACCTGCTGTGGCCTGCCGACCTGCTGATGCAGCTGGGGGCCTTGCCGGTGCCGGCGGCCATGCTCTGGTGCGCGCTGTACAGCTTTTTTGCGGTGTGGTGGGTTGCGCCGTCTTACAACCTGGTCACGCAACTGGTGCCGCCGCAACGCCGGGGGACCGCGATGGCGCTGCAGACCATTGTCAGCACCTTGTTGGGAATTGGTGTCGGGCCGTTGTTGACGGGTCTGGTCAGCGATCTGCTGCAGCCGGTGTTCGGCCAGCAGTCGCTGCGCTATGCCTTGCTGCTGGTGAGCCTTCCGGTGCTGGGTGCGGTGCTGCTACTGATCAGGACGCTCGGTCACAGCCGCGAGCAGAGCCGGCAACAGGCCTTGCCTGCGGAGTGAGGCAGGGCTTGGCGTGATGCCTGTCAGTTAGCGTTATTGGGCCTGCTACGCAGCCCATCGCAGGCTACGCCAGCTCCTACGGGTATTGTGGTGATTTCAAATGTGGGAGCTGGCAGAGCCTGCGATGGGCCGCAAGGCGGCCCTGATATCAGGCTTAACGCAACCTTCGGCTGAACCCCGCAATGGCAGTTTGCGCTGTATCTTCCTGCAACAGTCGGGCAAAAACCTGCGCTTCCTCATCGATGCACGCGTGCACCGCGCCCTGAACACCCCGCTTGAGCAAGCGCTTGGCCTCGGCGACAGCCGCCGCAGGCTTTTGCGCGATCTTCTGTGCCTGGGTGAGCGCCCAATCCTGCACCTGGTCCGCAGGCAGCAGCTGGTTGACCAGGCCCGCACGCAGGGCGAACTCGGCGTCGAACGGCTCGCCGGTCAGCAAGGCTTCGGCTGCACGCGGGTAACCCATCAGGCGCGGCAGCAGCAGGCTGGAAGCGCCCTCCGGGCTGACCCCGAGGTTGACGAACGGCAGGCTGAAGCGGGCGTCACTGGCGGCGTAGACCAGGTCGCAATGCAGCAACAAGGTGGTGCCGATACCCACCGCCACCCCGCACACTGCCGCAATCAGCGGCTTGGGGAAATCGTTGAGCGCATGCAGGAACCTCCAGACAGGCGCCTGGGCGTCCAGCGGCGGGTTGTCGATGAAGTCGCCCAGATCGTTGCCGGCCGTGAACACCGTTGCGTCGCCTTGCAACAGCACCACGCGGACTTCGCTGTCCTGTGCGGCAGCCTGCAAGGTTTGCGTCAGGGTCTGGTACATCGAGCTGGTGATGGCGTTCTTGCGCTGTGCGCGGTTGAAGCTGACGGTAAGCACACCGGCGCTGCGGTGGGTGAGGATCTCGTTCATGCGCGTGGTTCGATCGTGGGCAGCCGAAAGTGGCAGCCCACATCTAAGCCATGGCGGGCGATTGAGAATCCTCCAAGTTGAGTAGAGCGGCTAAAAGAGCTTGATGCTCAGGCTGCGCCACCCTCGCCCAGGAACTTCAGCATGCTCTGCGCATCGCTGACGTCCAGCTTGCCCGGTGCATCGACTTCGATGCGCCGCACCACCAGGTTATCGGCCAGCAAGGCATAGCGCTGCGAACGGCGGCCCATGCCGCGGGCCGAACTGTCCTGGGCCAGCCCCAAGGCATCGGTGAGTGCACAGTTGCCGTCCGAGATCATGCCGACCTCGCCTTGCACCGGGAAGGTCTTGCCCCAGGCGTTCATCACGAAGGCATCGTTCACCGCCACACAGAGGATTTCATCCACGCCAGCGGCAAACAACGCTTTCGCCGCCTCCAGGTAACCCGGCACATGACGCTCCGAACAGGTTGGGGTGAACGCACCCGGCAGGCCGAAGATCACTACCCGCTTGCCTCGGCAGCGCTCGTGCAGCGAAAACGCCTGCGGGCCGATCGGGCAGGCACCCTGCCCGTCGCTGTACTCGTGGAGCGTTACTTCAGGCAGCAGGTCACCGGTTTTGATCATGGGGGCTCCAAAGGATGGACACGTGGAAGGCTTCACAGTGGGTGAAGTGTCGCAAGCATCCCCTTGGAGCGCCAGAGCCGAATCAGTAGCGTGGCTTGACCGCCTGCCAGTCGGGCTTGTACTTGCGCATCTCGCGCACGTCGTCGCGCTGGCGGATGCCACAGCCCAGGTACTGCTCATGCAGCTTGGCCAGCTGATGCGGGTCCAGTTCCACACCCAGTCCCGGTGCGCGGGTGATCTTCACGCAGCCCTCGACAATCGGCAGCTTGCCGCCCTTGATCACTTCCTCGTCCGGCTCCTGCCATGGGTAGTGGGTGTCGCAGGCATAGTCCAGGTTCGGTGTGGCGGCGGCGACATGGGCCATGGCCATCAGGCTGATGCCCAGGTGCGAGTTGGAATGCATCGACAGGCCCAGACCAAAGGTTTCGCACATTTTCGCCAGGTGCTGGGTGTCACGCAGGCCACCCCAGTAATGGTGGTCGGCCAGCACGATCTGCACGCTGTTCTGCGCGACGCTGCGGCGCAGCTCGTCGAAGTCGGTCACCACCATGTTGGTGGCCAGCTTCAGCCCGCTTTCACGGTGCAGCGCCGCCATGCCATCCAGGCCCGGTGTGGGGTCTTCGTAATACTGCAGGTCATCGCCCAGCAGCTCGGCCATGCGCAGCGCGGTGTCCAGCGACCAGTTGCCGTTCGGGTCGATACGCAGCGGGTGGTTGGGGAAGGCCCGCTTCAAGGCCTTGATGCAGGCCACTTCGTGCTCCGGGTCCAACGCGCCGGCCTTGAGCTTGATGCTGCCGAAACCATGCGCCTCGATCATGCGGGCGGCCTGGGCGACGATCTGCTCTTCGCTCAGTGCCTCGCCCCAGTTGTCCGGGGTGTACGGGGAGTCCTTGTGCTGGGCGTATTTGAAGAACAGGTAGGCGGAGAACGGCACGCGGTCACGCACGGCGCCGCCCAGCAAGTCCACCAGGGGTACGTTCAGATGGTGGGCCTGCAGGTCCAGGCAGGCCACCTCGAAGGCCGAATGGGCATTGGCCACCGCCTTGCTGGCGTGGGAGCCCGGCGCCAGTTCCGCACCAGGCAGGCTGCTGGGCCGGCGCGCGGCCACCGTGGTCTGGACGATACGCCGCAGGCCATTGAGGTCGAACGGGTCGAGCCCGACCAGTTGCGGGGCGACGGCTTCGAGCATCGCCAAGGCCGGGGCGTCGCCGTAGCTTTCACCCAGGCCGACATGGCCGTTGTCGCTTTCGATCTGAATGATCGAGCGCAGCGCCCAGGGTTCATGAATGCCGCTGGCGTTGAGCAAGGGTGGGTCGCGGAAGGCGATTGGCGTCACGGTTACACGGGTGATTTTCACGTTCGAGGCTCACTTGGTCAGGGTTTGGCAGGAAATGGAGGGCAGCGGCTCGGCAGCCGGGCCTGGGCGCGGTGTGGTGCGGGCAAAGAACACCAGCACCGCGGCCAGCATCGAGGTGCCTGCCAGCCCGTACAAACCGCCTTCGATGGAGCCGGTGCTTTGCTCCAGGAAGCCGAAGGTGGCCGGGGCGACGAAGCCGCCGAGGTTGCCCAGGGAGTTGATCAGGGCGATGACCGCGGCAGCGATGCGCGCATCCAGGTACCCCTGTGGAATCGGCCAGAACAGTGCCGACGCCGCCTTGAAGCCGATTGCCGCGAAGCAGATGGAGACATAGGCGAACACCGCCCCACCGCTGGTGGACAGGAACATGCCCAGCGCGGCGATGGTCAGCGCCGTGGCTACCCAGGCCTGCTGGTGGCGAAAGCGTGCCGCCAGGGCGGCAAAACCATACATGGCCACAATCGAGATGATCCACGGAACGGAGTTGAACATCCCGACGATGAAGTCGTCGCGCACGCCCATCTGCTTGATCATGCTCGGTAGCCAGAACGTTGCGCCGTAGATGGTCAGGGCGATGGCGAAATAGATGAAACAGAACAGCACGATCTGCCGGTCACCCAGCAGGCGCAGCAACGAAGGCCGGACACTGTGGGTGGCTTCGCGAGTGCGTTGCTCTTCAGCGATGGCCTCGGTGAGTGCGGCCTTTTCTTCGTCGCTCAGCCAACGCGCCTGGCTTGGGTGGGACTGCAACCAGGCCCAGACGAAGAAGCACAGCACGATCGAGGCGCCGCCTTCGATCAGGAACATCCACTGCCAGCCATGCAGGCCCAGGCCTTCGATGTGCAACAGCGCGCCGGTCACCGGCCCCGAGATCACCGACGCGATGGCCGAACCGCTGAGGAACAGCGCCATCGCCTTGCCCCGCTCGGCCGCTGGCAGCCACTGGGTAAAGTAGTAGATCACCCCCGGGAAGAACCCGGCCTCCGCCACACCCAGCAGAAAGCGCAGCGCATAGAAGCTGGTGGGCCCTTGCACGAATGCCATGGCCATTGCCGCCAGGCCCCAGGTGGCCATGATCCGAGTCAGCCAGGCGCGGGCACCGTAGCGTTGCAGCAGCAGGTTGGAGGGCACTTCGAACAGCGCATAGCCGACGAAGAACAAGCCAGCGCCCAAGCCGTAGGCCGCAGCGCCGATGCCCAGGTCGACTTCCAGGTGGCTGCGCACGAAACCGATGTTGACCCGGTCGATGTAGTTGACGATGAACATCACCACGAACAGCGGCAGGACATGGCGTTTGACCTTGGTGGCGGCGCGCTCGAGCGCCGCGCAGGATTCGGTAGTCAAGGGAAGGCTCCGATCGTTTTGTTGTTGTCTGGTGGGATGATGGACGGGGTGATTGTTGCCGTCTAATCTAACCTGGCATGTGATTGATACCCGGATTGGATCAATGTTTGAACTGACCCAGCTTCGCTGCTTCACCACCGTGGCCACCGAACTGAACTTTCGCCGCGCCGCCGAACGCCTGAACATGACCCAGCCGCCGTTGTCCCGGCAGATCCAGCTGCTGGAGCATCACCTGGGGGTCGAACTGTTCACCCGCAGTACCCGCAGCGTGGCCCTGACTGCCGCCGGGCGGGCGTTCTTCATCGAGGCGCAGAACCTGCTGGAGCGGGCCGAACAGGCCGCCATCGCCGCCCGCCGCTTCGCCGCCGGTGACATTGGCAGTGTCGCGATCAGCTTCGTTGGCAGCGCGGTGTACGAATTTTTGCCCAAGGTGATCGCCGAGGCACGGCTCAAGCAGCCGCAGGTGAAGATCGAACTGTTCGAGATGAACACCTACCAGCAACACGAGGCGCTGCGGGCGCGGCAGGTGGACCTGGGCATCGTGCGTTCGCCGCTGCAGCAGCCGGGCTACGTCAACGAATGCCTGGTGCGCGAACCCTTCGTGCTGGCGGTGCACCGCGAGCACCCACTGGCCGAGGCGCCCGCCCCGTCACTGCGCGACCTCGATGGCGAGCCGTTCCTGATGTATTCGCACAACGCCTATCCGCCGTTCAACGAACTGCTCACCGGCATGTTGCGTTCGGCCCAGGTGACACCGCAGTACGTTCAGTGGCTGGGCTCGTCGCTGACCATCCTGGCGCTGGTCAACGCGGCCATGGGGCTTGCGCTGGTGCCCCGCTGCGCCAGCAGTGTGGCGTTCAAGAATGTGGTGTTTCGAGAGGTGGCGCTGGCGGCGGGCGTGCAGAGCGAGCTGCATCTGGTGTGGCGTGAAGACAACGACAACCCGGCGTTTTTGATGCTGCTGGATGCGATACGTAACGCGGCGCAGGTGCTGTAGGGTGGTGTGGGGTGTGGCAGTGGGTGCTTGCCACAACATTTTTAGCGTCTGTGAGATCGAGCGCCGCCCGCGCGGCGCATCGCGAGCAAGGCTCGCTCCTACGTTTGTTTCGGGCCAGTTATGCCTGTGGGATTTGCGCGCGAACGCCTTGGCGCATGGCTTGATATCGAGTCGTACAAACAAGGCGGTCGCGCGCGCCTCTCACAGACGTTACTGGCCCGAAACAAACGTAGGAGCGAGCCTTGCTCGCGATGCGCCGCGCGGGCGGCGCTCGATCTCACAGGCGACAACACACTAAAGACGGGCACTCCGCGCCCCTCACTCAATCACCGGCCAATTCCCACACAATAATGCGCAAAAACACCCGCACCATCACGGAGCAGCCACGCGCACCATTCCCTCGCAAACACGCCATCCGCAGCCTCCCCCATCGTTGCAACAGCCCCTCTACACCAGGCGCCACCCAACAACCTGACCAGTTGGCCATGTTTTTGCTTCACCCACGAGACACGCCCCCGCACACCCACAGCGAGCTGCCTCATGTCCCCTTCCAACCCGCCGTTACGCCTTGAACTGCGCGCCATCACCAAGCGCTACCCGGGCACCCTGGCCAACGACCGCATCGACCTGAGCATCCACCCCGGCGAAATCCACGCCCTGCTGGGTGAGAACGGCGCTGGCAAAAGCACCTTGATGAAGATCATCTACGGCGTCACCGCCCCCGACAGTGGCGAGGTGCTGTGGCAAGGCCAGCGTGTGCAGGTACGTGACCCGGCGCAAGCGCGGGCACTGGGCATTGGCATGGTGTTCCAGCATTTTTCGCTGTTCGAGACCCTCACCGTGGCCGAGAACATCGCCCTGGCCCTGGGCCCTGAAGCTGGTACGCCAAAGCAGTTGGAGCCACGCATTCGCGAAGTGTCGCAACGCTACGGCATGGGCCTGGCGCCGGAGCGTCTGGTGCATAGTCTGTCGATTGGCGAGCGCCAGCGGGTGGAGATCGTTCGCTGCCTGATGCAGGACATCCGTCTGTTGATTCTCGACGAGCCAACCTCGGTGCTCACCCCGCAGGAAGTCGATGAGCTGTTCGTCACCCTGCGCGCCCTGGCGGCCGAGGGCTGCAGCATCCTGTTCATCAGCCACAAGCTAGGTGAAGTGCGTGCCCTGTGCGACACCGCCACGGTGCTGCGCGGCGGCCGTGTTTCTGGGGCCTGCGTGCCGCGTGAATGCAGCGACCTGCAACTGGCGCGGTTGATGGTCGGCGACGCCGAAGGCCTGGAAGCCAGCTACCCGAAAGTGGATGGCGGGCAGGTGCGTCTGCGCGTGGATGACCTCAGCTGGCGCAACCTCGACCCGTTCGGCACCTCGCTCGGCCAGCTGCGCCTGGAGGTGCGCAGTGGCGAAATCGTCGGCATCGCCGGGGTTGCCGGCAACGGCCAGGATGAACTGCTGGCGCTGCTTTCCGGCGAAGCCCGCCTGCCGCGAAGCGAACGCGAGCGCATCACCCTCGACCAGCAACCCATGGCGAACCTGCACCCGGACGAGCGCCGCCGCCTTGGCGTGGCCATCGTTCCCGCCGAGCGCCTGGGCCACGGCGCGGTGCCGGACATGAGCCTGGCCGACAACGCGCTGCTGTCCTCGTTTCACCAAGGGCTGGTGGAGCACGGCATGGTTCGCCGCAGCCGCGTGTTGGCCCTGGCCGAACGCATCGTGCAGCGCTTCGGGGTGAAGACCCCGGACATCCACACCCCGGCCCGCAGCTTGTCTGGCGGCAACCTGCAGAAGTTCATCCTCGGCCGTGAAGTGCTGCAGCAACCCAAATTGCTGGTGGCTGCACACCCGACCTGGGGCGTGGACGTCGGCGCGGCGGCCACCATCCACCGCGAGCTGATCGCCCTGCGCGACGCCGGGGCGGCGATTCTGGTGATTTCCGAAGACCTCGACGAGCTGTTCCAGATCAGCGACCGCCTCGGCGCCCTGTGCGGCGGTCGCCTGTCGCCGCTCAAGGCCACCGCGCACACCACCCTCACCGAAGTCGGCCGCTGGATGGCCGGCCAATTCGACAACCCTGCTGCCGCCTGAAGAGAAGCCCATGCTATTGACCCTCGAACCTCGCCTGCAGCAGTCGCGTCGCCACTTGCTGCTGTCGCCGCTGCTGGCCGGCCTGCTGACACTGCTCAGTGGCGCCCTGCTGTTCGCCGCACTCGGCCATGACCCGCTGGCGGCCTTCCATACCTTGCTGATCGAACCGGTGCAGGACCTTTACGGCCTGAGCGAACTGCTGATCAAGGCCATCCCCATCCTGTTGTGCGCCCTGGGCCTGTCGGTGGCCTACCAGGCGCGCATCTGGAACATCGGCGCCGAAGGCCAACTGCTGATCGGCGCCCTGGCCGGCAGCGCGCTGGCGGTGAACATCATCGACTGGACCTCGTCGTGGGCACTGGTGCTGGTGATCGTGGCCGGCGTGCTGGCCGGCGCCGTGTGGGCGGCACTGGCGGCGTGGTTGCGCACGCACTTCAACGCCAACGAAATCCTCACCACCATCATGCTCAATTACATCGCCCTGAACCTGCTGCTGTACTTCGTGCATGGCCCGCTGAAAGACCCCGACGGCTATAGCTTCCCGCAGTCGGCCATGTTCGGCGACGCCAGCCGGCTGCCGACGCTGTTCGAGGATGTGCGCCTGCACGGTGGTGTTTACCTGGTGCTGCTGGCCGCCGTCGCGGTGTGGGTGCTGTTGTCGCGCAGCTTCATGGGCTTCCAGGTACGGGTACTGGGCCTGGACAGCCGCGCCGCGGGGTTGATGGGCTTTCGCGAGAAACGCCTGGTGTGGCTAGCCCTGCTGATCAGCGGCGCGCTGGCGGGCCTGGCCGGGGTCTGCGAAGTAACCGGGCCCATCGGCCAGCTGGTGCCGCAAGTGTCGCCAGGCTATGGCTACGCGGCGATCACCGTCGCCTTCCTTGGCCGCCTCAACCCGTTGGGCATCCTGGTTGCCGGCCTGCTCATGGCACTGCTCTACCTCGGTGGTGAAAACGCCCAGATGGCGCTCAACCTGCCGCAATCGCTGACCGAGCTGTTCCAGGGAATGATGCTGTTCTTCCTGCTCGCCTGCGACCTGCTGATTCTCTACCGCGTGCGTCTCGGCCGCTGGCTCAAGCCAGTTGCAGTGAAGAACACCGCACAAGCCACCGCCTGATCGGAGTGACCATGGACCTCGACCTTGTCAGTAACATCCTTTACGCCATGGTGCGCTGCGGCACCCCGCTGCTGCTGGTGGCGCTCGGCGAGCTGGTGTGCGAGAAAACCGGCGTGCTCAACCTCGGCCAGGAGGGCATGATGCTGTTCGGCGCGGTGATCGGCTTCATCGTCGCCTTCTCCACCGGCAGCCTGTGGCTGGGCGTGCTGCTGGCCTGCCTGGCCGGCATGCTGCTGTCGGCGTTGTTCGCCCTGGTGGCCCTGGGTTGCCAGGCCAACCAGGTGGCCACCGGCCTTGCCCTGACCATTTTCGGTATTGGCCTTTCGGCCTTCGTCGGTACCGCCTGGGTGGGCAAGCCGCTGGCGGGCTTCGAGCCGCTGGCCATCCCCATGCTTAGCGACATTCCGCTGATTGGCCACATGCTGTTCAACCAGGACGTGCTGGTGTACCTGTCGTTCGTGCTGTTCGGGGTCATTGCCTGGGTGCTGCTCAAGAGCCGGCTGGGCCTGATTCTGCAAGCGGTCGGCGAGAACCCCAATGCCGCCAGCGCCATGGGCTTGCCGGTGCTGCGGGTGCGCACACTGGCCGTGCTGTTCGGCGGAGCCATGGCCGGCATGGCCGGGGCCTACCTGTCGCTGGCCTACACGCCGATGTGGGCAGAGAACATGAGCGCAGGCCGTGGCTGGATCGCCCTGGCGCTGGTGGTGTTCGCCAGCTGGCGGGTGTGGCGCGTGCTGCTGGGGGCGTACCTGTTCGGCCTGGCCAGCATCCTTCATCTGGTGGCGCAAGGCATTGGTATCAGCGTGCCGTCCAACCTGCTGGCGATGCTGCCCTATGTGGCGACCATCCTGGTGTTGGTGCTGTTGTCGCGCGATGCCGTGCGCACCCGGCTGTACGCACCGGTGTCCCTTGGCCAGCCCTGGCGCGCCGGGCACTGAGCGCACCTGTTTCAAGCGGTGCGGGCCGGCTGTGCACCTTTATTGACCCCTCCGACAGCTTTCTGCCCACCGCGCCCCTACGTTTCATGCGGGGTGCAGAAAGTTTTCGGCTTATTGTCCTCTTGGTCAATTTTTTGCAACAGGCCCAACGCCAACTTCGGCCCAGTAGAACAATACGATAGACACGGAGCCTCTACCCTATGTCCACCCCTTCCCTGAAAAGCCTGGTACGCGGTGTCGCCGCCGCCCTTGGCCTGGTCGCCACCCTCGGCGCCCAGGCCGCCGACCCGCTCAAGGTCGGTTTCGTCTACATCGGCCCCATTGGCGACCACGGCTGGACCTACCAGCACGAACAAGGCCGCCAGGCCCTGATCAAGCAGTTCGGCGACAAGGTGCAGACCAGCTATGTCGAGAACGTGGCCGAGGGCGCCGACGCGGAACGGGTCATCCGCAACATGGCCAAGGGCGGCTACAACCTGGTGTTCACCACCTCGTTCGGCTACATGAACCCCACCGTCAAGGTGGCCAAGCAATTCCCCAAGGTCACCTTCGAGCACGCCACCGGCTACAAGCAGGACAAGAACGTCGGCACCTACCTGGCCACCTCGTATCAAGGCCGCTACGTCGCAGGCTTCCTCGCTGCCAAGATGACCAAGAGCAAAAAGATCGGCTATATCGCCTCGTTCCCGATCCCTGAAGTCATCCGCGACATCAACGCCATCCAGCTGGCCCTGGACAAATACAACCCCGGCACCGAAATCAAGGTGGTGTGGGTCAATTCCTGGTTCGACCCGGGCAAGGAAGCCGATGCCGCCAACGCCCTGATCGACCAAGGCGTCGACGTGGTGTTCCAGCACACCGACAGCCCGGCGCCGATCCAGACTGCCGAACGCCGTGGCGTGTACTCGATCGGCTATGCCTCGGACATGGCCCACTTCGGGCCCAAGGCCGTGCTGACCTCCATCGTCAACAACTGGGGCCCGCACTACATCCGCAGCGCCCAGGCGGTAATGGACGGCAACTGGAAGCCCGAGGACTACTGGGGCGGCCTGACCGAAGGCACCATCGAGCTGCCGATCAGCGACCTGGTGCCGGCCGACGTGAAAGCCGAGGCCGAGCAGATCATCGCCGGCATCAAGAGCGGTGCCTTCCACCCCTTCACCGGCCCGATCCTCGACCAGAAAGGTGAAGTGCGGATTCCTGCAGGCGCAGTGGCCAGCAATGCCGAACTGGCCGGCATGAACTACTACGTCAAAGGCATCACCGCCAACCTGCCGCAGTAACCGACGCAACACGCGCCGTCCCTTTCCACCGCGAAAGAACCGCGCACCAGGGCGCCCAACCGGCGCCCTTTCCGCTGCCCTGGGTACGAGAAGACTCGCAGCACCTACCCCCCGGAGCCACCATGAACACGCTGCCCATCATCGACATCGCCCCGCTCTACAGCCAAGACCGCAACGCCTGGATGGACGTTGCCCGGCAGATCGACCACGCCTGCCGCGAATGGGGCTTCTACTACATCAAGGGCCACCCGATTGCACCTTCGCGCATCGCCGAACTGAAGGCGGCGGCAGTCGACTTCTTTGCCCGCCCCGATGAACACAAGCTGAGCATCGACATCACCCGCTCCGCGCACCACCGTGGTTACGGCGCCATCGCCACCGAGCAACTGGACCCAAGCAAGCCCAGCGACCTCAAGGAAACCTTCGACATGGGCTTTCACCTGGCCGCCGATCACCCCGACGTGGTGGCCGGCAAACCCTTGCGCGGGCCCAATCGCCACCCGGATATTCCCGGCTGGGAAGCGCTGATGCAGGGCCATTACCAGGACATGCACGCACTGTCGCTGACCTTGCTGCGCGCCATGGCCCTGGCCCTGGGCATCGAGGAAGACTTCTTTGACCGGCGCTTCGCCGACCCGATCAGCGTGTTCCGCATGATCCACTATCCGCCGCGCCAGGCCGCGAGCAGCGCCGAGCAGCAAGGCGCCGGCGCGCACACGGATTATGGCTGCGTGACCTTGCTGTACCAGGACGCCACCGGTGGCCTGCAGGTGCAGGATGTGCGCGGCCAGTGGGTCGACGCCCCGCCCATCGAGGGTACTTATGTGGTCAACATCGGCGACATGATGGCGCGCTGGAGCAACGACCGTTACAAGTCCACGCCCCACCGGGTGATCAGCCCCATGGGCGTGGACCGCTACTCCATGCCGTTTTTCGCAGAGCCACACCCGGATACCGAGATCAGCTGCCTGCCAGGCTGCCAAAGCGCGCAGAACCCGGCCAAGTACCCGCCCATTTCCTGCAGCGACTACATGCTTTCGCGCTTTGCCGAAACCTATGCCTATCGCCGTGAGCAAACGTGTGGGAGCGACCTTGGGCCGCGATGAAGGCTGCGCAACAGCCCTCGGATTTTCCCAGCGCTAAAAAATTGCCGGGGCTGCTACGCAGCCCTTTCCGACCGGTCCGGCGTCCCGGCAAGGCCGCTCCCACAGGGCATGCATCGACCAGGGCAACCGCTCAGCCACATAAGCAAAACCGATACCCCCTTAAGAAAATCCCGCAGGCGCCCCCCGCCCTCCAAGCCTTACAGTCACCTCACGCCGAATTCCGGCGTGGGGCTTGCCGCTTCCATCAGCTATTTCGACCCCTCGGCAAGCACCACCATTACAAGAACAAAAGGTGACCCTCGATGCTCAAGCCTCATGTCGATGTCAAAGACTGGATCGACAGCCGCCCTATTGCTGCCTACCAGTGGCTTATCCTCACGTTGTGTTTTCTGATTGTCCTGTTCGACGGCTTCGACGTCGCCGTGATGGGCTTCATCGCCCCGTCGCTGATGCAGGATTGGGGCCTGTCCCGCGCCGCATTCGGCCCGGTGATGAGCGCCGGCATGATCGGCCTGGCCATCGGTGCCCTGGCCGCCGGCCCCTACGCTGACCGCCTTGGACGGCGCAAAGTGCTGCTGATCGCCGTCACCGGTTTCAGCGTGTTGAGCCTGGCCTGTGCATTCGCCCGCAGCCCCTACGAACTGGCCGCGCTGCGCCTGCTGACCGGCGTGGCGCTGGGCGCGGCCATGCCCAACTGCACCACCCTGCTGGCCGAATTCCTGCCCGAGCGCAGCCGCTCGCTGCTGATCACCCTGATGTTCACCGGCTTCAACATGGGCTCGGGGCTAGGCGGTTTCCTGGCGGCCTGGCTGATTCCACAGCATGGCTGGCAATCGGTGCTGCTGGCGGGCGGCCTGATGCCCCTGGCGCTGGTGCCGGCCCTGTGGTGGCTGCTGCCGGAATCGGCACGCTTCCTGGCCAATCGCAAGGCACCAGCCGAACAGGTTGCCGCGGTGCTGGGCAAACTGGGCGGGCGCTTCGCCGCCGATACCCAGTTCACTGTGTCCGAACCCTCCGTCAACCAGAAGGCGCCGGCACGCCAGCTGTTCACCGAACGCTACCACTTCGGCACCCTGGCGCTGTGGGCGACCTATTTCATGGGCCTGCTGGTGATCTACCTGACCATGGGCTGGCTGCCGACCCTGCTGCGTGACGGCGGGCTGTCAATCGAACGCGCCGCCACCATCACCGGCCTGTTCCAGCTGGGCGGCACCGTTGGCGCCCTGGTGGTCGGCTGGGTCATGGACCGCCGCAACCCCAACCGGGTCATCGCCACGGCCTATGCCCTGGGCGGCTTGTGCATCGTCTCGCTCGGCGCGCTGAGCCTGGAATCGAGCCTGCTGGTGATTGGCGTTACCGCCGCTGGTTTCTGCATGAGTGGCGCACAGACCGGCCTGAACGCCTTCGCCCCCAGCTACTACCCCACCCAGTTCCGCGCCACAGGCGTAAGCTGGATGCTCGGCATCGGCCGTTTCGGCGCCATTTTCGGCTCGCTGATCGGTGGCGCCGTGCTCAGCCTGGGCCTGGGCTTGCCACTGCTGTTCACTTTCCTTGGCTTGCCGGCGTTCATCGCTGCGCTGGCGATCCTGGCCAACGGCCATGCTCGTCGCCGTGCGAACGCTGCCGCAGCTGCGCAGTAACCTGAAACAGAGGATTTCCACATGGCACGCATCATAGGTGGCCTGGCCGTCTCCCACACCCCGACCATCGGCTTTGCGGTCGACCACGACAAACAGCAGGAAGCGGCCTGGGCGCCGATCTTCCAGAGCTTCGAGCCGATTCGCAGCTGGCTGCAAGAGCGCCAACCCGATGTGCTGTTCTACATCTTCAACGACCACGTCACCTCGTTCTTCTTCGACCATTACAGCGCCTTCACCCTGGGGGTGGACGACCGCTACGAAGTGGCCGATGAAGGCGGCAACCCTCGTGACCTGCCGGCCATCGGTGGGCATGCGGCGCTGTCGCGGCATATCGGCGAAAGCCTGATGATGGAGGAGTTCGACATGAGCTTCTTCCGCGACAAGCCGCTTGACCATGGGTTCTTCTCGCCGATGTCGGCACTGTTGCCCCACGACCAGGGCTGGCCGGTACAGATCGTGCCGCTGCAGGTGGGTGTGCTGCAGTTGCCGATCCCCACCGCCAAGCGTTGCTACAAGCTGGGCCAGGCACTGCGCCGGGCCATCGAGAGCTTCCCCCAGGACCTCAAGGTCGCCATCGTCGCCACCGGTGGCGTGTCGCACCAGGTTCACGGCGAACGCTGCGGCTTCAACAACCCCGAGTGGGACGCGCAGTTCATGGACCTGCTGGTCAACGACCCGCAACGCCTGACCGAGATGACTCTGGCCGAGTACGCCACCCTGGGCGGCATGGAAGGGGCCGAGGTGATCACCTGGCTGATCATGCGTGGCGCGCTATCCGGTTGCGTCGACAAACTGCACCAGGGTTATTACCTGCCGTCGATGACCGGTATCGCCACCTTGCTGCTGGAAAACCGCGACCAGGCGCTGCCGGCGCCGGTCAACGAACGCCATCTGCAACAGATGCGCCACCAGCTGGCGGGCGCGGAGCTGCTCGAAGGCACCTACCCCTACACCCTCGAACGCAGCGCCCGTGGTTACCGGCTGAACAAATTCCTGCACCGGCTGATCGAGCCGCAATGGCGCCAGCGTTTTCTCAGCGAGCCCGAAGCGCTGTACGACGAAGCGGGCCTGAGCGAAGAAGAAAGCGACCTGCTGCGCCGTCGTGACTGGCGCGGCCTGATCCATTACGGGGTGATCTTCTTCGTACTGGAAAAACTCGGTGCCGTGCTGGGCGTGTCCAACCTGGACATCTACGCCGCCATGCGTGGGCAGAGCCTCGAAGACTTCATGAAAACCCGCAACCAGCAAGTGCGCTACTCGGTGGCCGGCAAGGCCGCGACCTGACACCACCGGGCAGGCCGAGGCGTAAACAGTCCGGCCTGCCCTTCCCCCATTGACCCACCGCCCCAGCGCCCCGAGGCCGCTGGCGGGCCACGCTTTGCCCAACACTGGAGAACAACAATAATGAAGCGTCACCCCAAGTACCCGCTCGTCCCCACCCTGGCCCTGGTGGCCGCGCTACCCTTGCCGGCCCTGGCCGAGGGCTTCCTCGACGATGCCAAGGCAAGCCTCAACCTGCGCAACTTCTACATGAACCGCGACTACGTCGGCACGGCCAGCCAAGGCAAGGCCGAGGAATGGACACAGAGCTTCATCCTCGACTTGCGCTCCGGCTTCACCCCCGGCGTGGTGGGTTTCGGTGTGGATGCACTGGGCCTGTACAGCCTCAAGCTGGACGGTGGCAAAGGCACTGCCGGTACCCAACTGCTGCCCGTTCACGATGACGGCCGCCCGGCCGACGACTTCGGGCGCCTGGCGCTGGCCGGCAAGGCACGCCTATCGAAAACCGAACTCAAGGTCGGCGAGTGGATGCCTACGCTGCCGATTCTGCGCGCCGACGACGGCCGCTCGTTGCCGCAGACCTTCCAGGGCGCGCAACTCACGTCCAACGAAATTGCCGGGCTTACCCTGTACGGCGGCCAGTTCCGCCAGAACAGCCCGCGCAACGACGCCAGCATGCAGGACATGAGCCTGTTCACCCGCACCGCCTACACCTCCGACCGTTTCAACTTTGCCGGTGGCGAGTATCGCTTCAACCAGGACCGCACCCTGGTCGGGTTGTGGAACGCCGAGCTCAAGGACATCTACCAGCAGCAGTATGTGCAGTTGCAGCACCAGCAACCGCTGGGCGACTGGGTACTGGGCGCCAACCTGGGGTACTTCTGGGGCAAGGAGGATGGCAGCGCCAAGGCCGGCGAGCTGGATAACCGCACGGCATCCGGGCTGCTTTCGGCCAAGGTCGGTGGCAACACGTTCTACGTCGGGCTGCAGAAGGTCATGGGCGAAGACGAGTGGTTCCGCGTCAATGGTGCCAGTGGCGGCACGCTGGCCAACGATGCCTTCGGCTCCAGCTTCGACAGCGCCCAGGAGCGTTCATGGCAGGTGCGCCATGACTTCAACTTCGTGGTGCTGGGCATTCCTGGCTTGACCCTGATGAACCGCTATATCCATGGCGACAACGTGCACAACGCTACCACCCAGGACGGCACGGAGTGGACACGGGAAAGCGAACTGGGCTATGTCGTTCAGTCCGGTGCGCTGAAAACGCTGAACGTGAAATGGCGCAACACCACCTTGCGGCGTAATTGGGGGAGCACCAACAGCTTCAATGAGAACCGCTTGATCGTGAGCTATCCGTTGAACCTTTTGTAATCTTCTCGAAATCTTGGGAAGGGGTCGCCGCGATGTGCCTGTCGCGGTTTTTTGAGTGGGTGCGTATATCGAGCGCCGCCCGTGCGGCGCATCGCGAGCAAGGCTCGCTCCTACGTTTGTTTCGGGCCAGTTATGCCTGTGGGATTTGCGCGCGAACGCCTTGGCGCATGGCGCAATATCGAGTCGTACACACAAGGCGGTCGCGCGCGCCTGTCACAGGCGTTATTGGCCGTAAACAAACGTAGGAGCGAGCCTTGCTCGCGATGCGCCGCGCGGGCGGCGCTCGATCTGCCAAACGCCAAAAATCTCACGCCAAGCCCTTACCGTGCACCACCTCCCGCACACAGGCCATCAACGCCGCCGCAGCCGGTGAATGCAGGCAACCACTGCGATAAATCAAACCGATGGCGCGCGTGGTGCCCGACAACGCCACTGGCACGCGGCACAACTCGCCACTGGCGATTTCATGGGCCAACTGATGGGCAGACACCGCCGCCAGCAGGTCGGACTGCAACAGCAGGCCACGAATAATCGCCAGGTCGGCGCTTTCCACCACCGGCCAGGGCACGTCCAGGCCGGCTTCGGCAAAGCAATTGTCGAGCAGACGCCGCGCTGGCGACCCCGCCCTTGGCAGCACCCAGCGGGCCTCGCGCAATTGGGCGAGCGACACCGGCGCCTGCAACATCGGGTGGCCGCGCCGCGCCAGCACCACCATGTCCTCGGTGATCAGCGCTTCGCCACTGAGGTCGCTGGCGTAGTCGCTGGGCCGCAATGCCCCCAGCACGAAATCCACATCCCCCACCCGCAACTCGGTGGCCAACAGGTCGAACGGGCTTTCATTGGTGATCACCCGCACCTGAGGGTGGGCCGCGGTAAAGCGCACGATGGCTTGCGGCAGGATCTGCGTGCGCCCCAATGGCAGCGCACCCACATGCACCACCCCGCGCAACGCGCCGCGCATGGCGCTGAGGTCGCTATCGAGATGGCGCAGCTCATTCAAGGCGCGGCGAATCGGGAACAGAATTTCCTGACTGGCCCGGGTCGGCTGCAGACCACGTGGCGTACGCTCGAACAGCGGCTGGCCACAACCACCTTCAAGCACCTTGAGGGCAGCGCTCACCGCTGGCTGGCTCAGGCCGAAGTGGCTAGCCACGGTCTGCATGTGCCGCGCTTCGCAGAGCTTGACGAAAATCTCCAGGCGCCGCGCCTGAAACAGGTACAGAGGCTCCACCGCCTGCGCCCCGAGCATACGCGGCACGCTGTCCAGCTCGGCCAGCACCCGCTGCGCGCGCGGCAGCACGCACTCGCCGTAGTCGGTCAGGCGCATGCCATTGGTGTGGCGTTCGAACAGCGTCACGCCCAGTTGCGCTTCCAGCTCGGCAATGGCCCGGGTGACCACCGACTGGGCCCGGAACAGCAACTCGCACGCCCGCGACACACTGCCGACCTCGGCCACCCGGACAAACGCACGCACCTGCATCACATTCGGAAGTTCGATGTCGCTCATGTCGTCTCCAGGCCCACAGCGTAGTGCTGGCGCGACTATGCGCCCGGCACTGCAACAAGGCAATAAGCAAAACGCATACCTTCACGACTGTAACGCATTAGTCCCTGCCGCCCTGCGATGCGATTCTGCCGTCACCCCCCGCAGGAGCCTGAACAACATGAATACCGTACAAAAATCCGCCCTGGTGGTCAGCGCCCACTCCGCCGACTTCGTCTGGCGTGCCGGTGGCGCCATCGCCCTGCATGCCGAGCAAGGTTATGCCGTGCACATCGTCTGCCTGTCGTTCGGCGAACGCGGCGAGTCGGCCAAGCTGTGGCGCAAGGGCGAGATGACCGAAGCCAAGGTCAAGGACGCACGCCGCGAAGAAGCGCTCGCCGCCGCCGAAATCCTCGGCGCCAGCGTCGAGTTCTTCGACATCGGCGACTACCCGATGCGCGCTGACAAAGACACCCTGTTCCGCCTGGCCGATGTGATGCGCCGCGTGCAACCGCAGTTCGTCCTCAGCCATTCGCTGAAAGACCCTTACAACTACGACCACCCGCTGGCCATGCACCTGGCCCAGGAAGCGCGCATCATCGCCCAGGCCGAAGGCTACAAGCCTGGCGAGCAGATCGTCGGCGCCCCGCCGGTCTACGCCTTCGAGCCGCACCAGCCCGAACAGTGCGAGTGGCGGCCCGATACCTTCCTCGATATCACCTCGGTGTGGGACAAGAAGTACGCCGCCATCCAGTGCATGGCCGGCCAGGAACACCTGTGGCAGTACTACACCCGGGTTGCCCTGCAACGCGGTGTGCAGGCCAAGCGCAACGTCGGCATCACCAGCGCTCGCGACATCACCCACGCCGAAGGCTTCCAGAGTGTATTCCCCCGCGTCACGGAGAACCTGGCATGAGCGCCCTGATCGGCAAGACCGGCATCGTGGTGCGCAACTTCCCGCGTGCCGAGCCAGAGGTGATCGATGCGCTGGCCCGCCTGGGCGTGGCCACCGTGCACGAGGCGCAGGGCCGCAAGGGCTTGCTCAACACAGGCGTACGGCCCATCCAGCAAGGTGTGGCCGTGGCCGGCAGCGCGGTGACGGTGCTGGTCGCCCCCGGTGACAACTGGATGTTCCATGTGGCCGTGGAGCAGTGCCGCCCAGGCGACCTGCTGGTGGTGGCGCCCAGCTCGCCTTGCAGCGACGGTTACTTCGGCGACCTGCTGGCCACCTCGCTGCAGGCCCGTTGCGTGCGCGGGCTGGTGATCGACGCCGGTATCCGCGACAGCCAGACCCTGCGCGAGATGGGCTTTGCCGTGTGGTCGCGGGCCATCAACGCCCAAGGCACGGTGAAGGAAGTGCTGGGTTCGGTGAACCTGCCGCTGCTGTGTGCCGGGCAACTGGTGAACGCCGGCGACATCGTGATCGCCGACGACGACGGCGTGGTGGTGGTACGCCATGCCGAAGCCGCTGCAGTGCTGGATGCGGCCAGCCAGCGCGCCGCCCTTGAAGAGCAGAAACGCCAACGCCTGGCCGCCGGCGAGCTGGGCCTGGACATCTATGACATGCGCCCGCGCCTGGCGGCCAAGGGCCTGCGCTATGTCGACAGCCTTGACCAAGTGGATGCCTGAACATGAGCCAGACCCGCCTGCCCTGCCTGCTGATGCGGGGCGGCACCTCCAAGGGTGCCTACTTCCTGCACCACGACCTGCCCGCTGACAGCACCCTGCGCGACCGCGTGCTGCTGGCGGTGATGGGCTCGCCCGATGCACGCCAGGTCGACGGCCTTGGCGGCGCCGACCCGCTGACCAGCAAGGTCGCCATCGTCCGCGCCTCCACCCGCGATGACGCCGACGTCGACTACCTGTTCGCCCAGGTCCTGGTCGACGAGGCCCGTGTCGACTACGGGCAGAACTGCGGCAACATCCTGGCCGGCGTCGGCCCGTTCGCCATCGAGCGCGGCCTGGTCGCCCCTTCAGGCCCGGTCACGCCCGTGCGCATCTTCATGGAGAACACCGGGCAACTGGCCGTGGCTCAGGTGCCGACGCCCGACGGCCAGGTGGAATATGCCGGGGCCACGCACATCGATGGCGTGCCCGGCAGCGCGGCGGCGCTGGTGGTCAGCTTCGACGATGTGGCGGGCTCCAGTTGCGGCGCCCTGCTGCCCACCGGCAACAGCCGCGACCAGATCGACGGGGTCGATGTGACCTGCATCGACAACGGCATGCCCGTGGTGTTGCTGCGCGCCGAGGACTTTGGCCTTAGCGGCGAGGAAAGCCGCGAGGTGCTGGATGCCGACAGCGCACTGAAGGCGCGGCTGGAGTCCATCCGCCTGCAAGCAGGCCCGCGCATGAACCTGGGCGACGTCAGCCTGCGCAACGTGCCAAAGATGTGCCTGGTGTCGGCGCCCCGCCAAGGCGGCGCAATCAATACCCGCTCGTTCATTCCGCACCGCTGCCACGCCTCCATTGGTGTGTTTGGTGCGGTAAGCGTGGCCAGCGCCTGCCTGGTGCCGGGCTCGGTGGCACAGGACGTGGCGCGCACGGCAGCAGGCGAAACGCAGCGGCTCTCGGTCGAGCACCCCAGTGGTGAGTTCAGCGTCGAAATTGCACTGCGCGATGGGCTGATCACGCAGTGCGGGCTGGTACGCACAGCCAGGTTGTTGTTCGACGGGCAGGTGTGCATCCCGCGGGCGGTATGGGCGCCCGAGCCATAGGCTCAGCCCTGCAACTGCGGCAGCTCGATACGCACCAGCAGCCCGCCACCGGCGGCTGCCTGGGCGCTGATGCTGCCCTGGTGCAGCTCGATGGCCCGGCGAGCGATGGCCAACCCCAGGCCGAAACCATCACCGCCGTTGTCCGCTCCGCGGTCGAAAGGCTGGAAGATGCTTTCCAGGCGCGCCGCAGCCACCCCCGGCCCTTGGTCGCTGATACTCACCTGCAGGCGCTCACCGCCATCGGCCAGCACCGCCTCCACCCGTACCTCGGAACCTGGCGCGGTGTAACGCACCGCATTGCGGATAACGTTCTCGAAGGCCCGGTACAACAGTTCCTCATGGCCCACCGTATTGAACGGCTGCGGCGCCACCAACAGCACCTGGCATTGCTTGAGGCCCGCCTCGAAGCGTGCATCCTCGACGATCTGCGCCAGCAACTCGACGGCATCCAGGGCTTCATATTTGCAGCTGCCTTGCGGCGACTGGGCACGCGCCAGGGTCAGCAGCTGTTCGATCAGGTCGTCCATGCGCCCCGACTCACGCTCGATGCGTGCAATCATCTCGCGCCGATCCGGCTGTTGGCGCATCAAGCCGATGGCCGCGTTCATCCGCGTGAGCGGTGAGCGCAGTTCATGGGAAATATCGTGCAGCAGGTGCTGCTGGGCTTCCACCAGGGTCTTGAGCTGGCCGGCCATGCGGTCGCAGTCCTCGGCCAGGTCGACGATTTCATCGCGACGCCGGCCCAGGCGCGGCCGCACCCGCACCTCGAAACGGCCCTGGGCGACCTGCCCCATGGCCTCGCGCAGCCAAGCCAACGGGCGGGTCAGGTAAAGGCTGCACAACAGCGCGAACAAGGCACTCATCAAGGTGCCGGTTACCAACGGACCCAGCCCGCGCGGCGGCGGCCCTTTGCCGGAGACACTGGGCACCGAGGCGCGCAGCAGCAGTGAGCGGCCATCACGGTCAAGCACCGAGTGCTCGAAGCGCACCACTTCAACCGGCTTGCCTGCCAACAGCCGGCCCTGGGCATCGTACAGGCCGACCTGCACGTCCGGCGGCTGTGGCGAAACCTCCAGCAACTGGCGGCCTGCCTGCTCGCCGAAGCGCTGCAACAGGTGCAGCTCAGTGGCCAGCAATGAGCGCAGCGCCGGGGTATCTCCGCGCAGTTCGTCGAGCATGAAGGCACCCGCGCCCACCAGGAAGGTCAGGCAGTTGGCCAGCCAGAATGCGAGAAACAGCTTCCAGAACAGGCGCCGGCGCATCATTCGGCAATCAGCATGTAGCCCATGCCCCGCACGCTGCGGATCCAGCTGCTGCCATCGGGCCGAGGGCCCAGCTTCTGCCGGATGCTGCTGACATGCACATCGATGCGCCGGTCATACCGGGTCAACGGGCGGCCCAGGGCATCGAGCGACAGGTTCTGTTTTCTCACCAGCTGGCCGGCCTGGCGCGTCAGCACTTCCAGCAGGCTGAACTCGGTGCCGGTCAGCTCCAGGCTACGGCCCTCCCACAGCGCCTGGCGGCGGCTCGGCCAGAGGGTCAATGAACCACTGCTGATGGCGTCGGGAATGGCGTTGTCGCCGATCAATTGCGGCTGCACCCGGCGCAGAATCGCCCGCAGCCGCGCCACCAGCTCACCCGGCGAGCTGGGTTTGGGCACGTAGTCGTCGGCCCCCAGCTCCAGCCCGGCAATGCGGTCGATATTGTCGCCGCGTGCGGTAAGCAACAGCACCGGCACCTGGCTGCGCGCGCGGATGCGGCGCAACACCTCGATGCCCGAGAAGTCCGGCAGCATCACATCGAGCACCACCATGTGAAAACGCCCGCTCAGGGCCAGCGCCTCACCCTCTGTGCCGGTGGCGGTGCAGGTGGCGCAGAAGCCTTCACGGGCCAGGTACTGGGCAAGCATTTCGGTAAGTTCACGGTCATCGTCGACCAACAGCACGGGAATCATGGAGGTTACGCTTCGGCAGGTTCTACTGGGCTTAATGATCCCCGCACAACGGCGTGCTGTCACCGCCAGGTCGGCAAACTTTACACATCTTTACCCTGTGTTAACCGCGCCGAACACACCCCGCCCGTATGCTCATCGCCCGCTGGCCTGGCTGGCCGCGTCCTTTGAATACGCCTGTGTGGAACCCGCCCATGAATTACCCGCGTCTGATGTTGTCGATCCTGCTGCTCAACGCCTCACTGGCCCAGGCGGACGCCTTCAAGATCGCCGACATCCGCGTCAACGGCCTGCAGCGGGTATCCGCCGGCAGCGTGTTCGGCGCCTTGCCCCTGAACGTGGGCGACCAGGCCGATGACCGGCGCCTGGTGGATTCCACCCGCTCGCTGTTCAAGACCGGCTTCTTCCAGGACATCCAGCTGAACCGCGACGGCAATGTCCTGATCATCAACGTGGTCGAGCGCCCGTCGGTGTCGAGCATCGAGATCGAAGGCAACAAGGCGATCAGCACCGAAGACCTGATGAAGGGCCTGAAGCAGTCTGGCCTGGCCGAGGGCGAGATCTTCCAGCGTGCCACCCTCGAAGGCGTGCGTAACGAGCTGCAACGCCAGTACGTGGCCCAGGGCCGCTACTCGGCCGAGGTCGACGCCGAGGTGGTGCCGCAGCCGCGTAACCGCGTGGCGCTGAAGATCAAGATCAACGAAGGCACCGTGGCCGCCATCCAGCACATCAACATCGTCGGCAACACCGTGTTCGACGATGAAGAGCTGGCCCAGCTGTTCGAGCTGAAGACCACCAACTGGCTGTCGTTCTTCAAGAACGACGACAAGTACGCCCGCGAAAAACTCTCCGGTGACCTTGAGCGCCTGCGTTCCTACTACCTGGACCGCGGCTACATCAACATGGACATCGCCTCTACCCAGGTGTCCATCACCCCGGACAAGAAGCACGTCTACATCACCGTCAACGTCAACGAGGGCGAGAAGTACACCGTCCGTGACGTGAAGCTGTCGGGTGACCTGAAAGTGCCGGAAGACCAGGTCAAGTCGCTGCTGCTGGTACAGCCGGGCCAGGTGTTCTCGCGCAAGGTCATGACCACCACTTCCGACCTGATCACCCGCCGTCTGGGTAACGAAGGCTACACCTTCGCCAACGTCAACGGCGTGCCGCAGCCGCACGACGAAGACCACACCGTGGACATCATGTTCGTGGTCGACCCGGGCAAGCGCGCCTACGTCAACCGCATCAACTACCGCGGCAACACCAAGACCGAAGACGAAGTGCTGCGCCGCGAAATGCGCCAGATGGAAGGCGGCTGGGCGTCGACCTACCTGATCGACCAGTCCAAGACCCGTCTGGAACGTCTGGGCTTCTTCAAGGAAGTGAACGTCGAGACGCCACCGGTGCCTGGCACCGACGACCAGGTCGACGTCAACTACAGCGTCGAAGAGCAGGCTTCCGGTTCGATCACCGCCAGCGTCGGTTTCGCCCAGAGCGCCGGTCTGATCCTCGGCGGCTCGATCAGCCAGAACAACTTCCTCGGGACCGGTAACAAGGTGTCGATCGGCCTGACCCGTTCGGAGTACCAGACCAAGTACAACTTCGGCTTCACCGACCCCTACTTCACCAAGGACGGTGTCAGCCTGGGCTACAACGTCTTCTACAGCACCACCGACTACAGTGATTACTACGACGATGGCGTCTCGTACTACGCCATCAACAGCTACGGGGCCGGGGTCAATTTCGGCTACCCGATCAACGAGACCTCGCGCCTGACCTTCGGCCTGACCCTGCAACACGACGACATCAACCCGGGCACCTACAGCGCCGACGAAATCTACGACTTCATCCAGCGCGAGGGCGAGAGCTTCAACAACCTCAAGGCCTCCGTCGGTTGGTCCGAATCGACCCTGAACAAAGGCGTGCTGGCCACCCGTGGCCATTCCCAGAGCCTGACGCTCATGGCCACCACCCCCGGCAGCGACCTGTCGTTCTACAAACTCGAATACGACGGCCAGACCTACCTGCCGATGACCGCCAGCACCTCCCTGCGCCTGCACACCAACCTGGGCTACGGCAACGGCTATGGCTCCACCGACAGCCTGCCGTTCTACGAGAACTACACCGCAGGCGGCCTGAGTTCGGTTCGCGGCTTCAAGAACGGTACCCTCGGCCCGCGCAACACGCCGGCCACCGGCAACTACGCCAGCGCCGGCCAGGCGTACTACTCCGACCGCGATACCGACGCCCTGGGCGGCAACATCCTCATCACCGGCGGCGCCGAAGTGCTGTTCCCCCTGCCCTTCGTCAAGGACCAGCGGCAGTTGCGCAGCTCGGTGTTCGTTGACGCGGGCAACGTGTTCGCCGACACCTGCTACCTGTCCACCACCCAGGGCTGCGGCAGCGTCAGCCTCGACCAGATGGCAGTGTCGGTGGGCGTGGGCTTCACTTGGTATAGCCCCATGGGCCCGCTGAGTTTCAGCCTGGCCGCGCCGATCAAGAAGCCAGAGGGCGCGGAAACCGAAGTGTTCCAGTTCTCGTTGGGGCAGACATTCTGATGATTACCCGGTTTTACCCCGGCTTAACCCAAGTTGACAGTGGCCTTGCCTATGCTGGCGATCCTTCTAGCCAAGCAGGTCACGCCATGCCTCCCTTCACTGCCCACGCCCTGGCCACAGCAATGCACGACGAAATGCCGCTGTCATTGCTCGACCTGGTGCAACAGCGGCTGGCCCAGATGATCGGGCCGCACTTCACCGTGGTGCTGTGTGGCAGCGGCGAAGGTGACGGATTCAGCCGCTACCACCTGGCCATCCAGCACAACCGCAGCGGCGTGTCGCTGGAGCACAGCGGCACCGTCGAGCCCGGTTTCATCGAGCAACTGCTGACACTGGGCCAGCGTACCCGAACGATGATCGAGTCCCCAGCGTTCGAGCGCATGCTCAGTGACGACCCGGCGCGGCCGCTGACCTGGATCAGCGACTGCGCCTGAGAGCACATTTGTACTCCACTCACCCTCACACCGCCTGCAGCACCTCAGCGCGCCGCAACCTGGCATGCCAGCCCTGCAGCAACACCGCCAGGGCTGCCAGCCCCGCGGGCAACAGCAACGAGGCGAACACCTGGGTGAAGCTCCAGCCCATGGCCAGCATCTGCGCCCCGGCAAAGGCACTGAGAATCGCCCCGAAACGGCCGATGCCACTCATCCAACTGGCCCCGGTGGCCCGCGCCTCGGTCGGGTAGAACGCCGCGGCCAGCGCGTTCATGCCCACACTGGCGCCGTTCAGGCCGAAGCCCACCGCCCAGGCGATGGCGCACAGCCAGGCGAAATGCCCGGCCACCTGGCCGATGGCGAAGATCACCGCGCCGCTGAACAGGAAGGTCAGCATCAGCACCCGCTGCGGATGCCAACGGTCCATCGCCCAGCCCACCGTGATGGCGCCCAGCGGGCCGCCGATCTGGAAGCAGGCAGTGACGATGGCGGCCTCCGACACTGAGAAGCCCCCGCCCTCCTTCACCAGCGTCGGCAGCCAGCCGCTGAACAGGTAGACCAGGAACAGCGCCAGCACGTAGCCCACCCAAAGCATGATGGTGCCGAAGCGGTAGCGGGAGGACAGGATGGTGCCGATGGCCCCACCCTTGGAAGGTGCGCTTGCCGGCATTGCGAAAGTGCTGTCTGGGCTGCATTGCCCCGGTGCCAGGCGGCTGACGATGGCGCGGATGCGTTGCGGGTCGGCGCCCTTGCTGACCAGGAAAGTCACGGATTCCGGCAGGCGCAGCCACAGCAGTGGCAGAACCAAAAGCGGTAGTACCCCGCCCAGCGCAAGCACGCTGCGCCAGCCCAGGTTGGGGATCATCCAGGCGCTGACGAAGCCACCCAAAGCCGCGCCCAGCGAGAAGCCGCAGAACGCCAGGGTGATCAACAGCGAGCGGCTGCGCGCGGGGGCGTATTCACTGACCAGGGTACTGGCGTTGGGCATGGCCGCGCCCAGGCCGAGGCCGGTGAGAAACCGCAGGGCGACCAGGGTTTCCAGGTTGGGGGAAAACGCCGAGGCCAAGGTCCATAGGCCGAACAACAGGACACTGCCCAACAGCACGGCCTTGCGTCCGTAACGATCAGCCAGCGGGCCGGCGACCAGGGCGCCGAGGGCCAGGCCTATCAATGCGGCGCTGAGCACCGGGCCGAGGGCCTGCGGGCCCAGTTGCCATTCAGTTTTAAGTTGCGGGGCGATGAAGCCGATGATGGCGACGTCCAGGCCGTCCAGGGCGATGATCAGAAAGCCCAGAAAGACCACCCACTTCTGGTAGCGGCCGATGGGTTGCTGGTCGATCAACTGGCGTATATCGATGGGGGTTTTCATTGCCTTACCTCTTGTTGTTGTTATCGAGGGCACTGGGAGCGCGTTGCGACCTGATCGCCGGCAAGCCGGCTCCTACAGGTTCTGTGGTTATCTCAGGTGCTGCGCAGTACTTGTGGGAGCCGGCTTGCCGGCTATCACCGGCGAAGCCGGTGCCATGCACCGCGTTGCCTTTATCGCCGGCAAGCCGTCTCCTACAGGGATCGCTTCAAGGCTTTGAATTGCACGGGCCTGACGATCCGCGTCTCCTGGGCCACCACCAGGTCACGGGTCGCGTGCAGGTACGCGGCGAAATCCGGGTCGGCATCACGGGCGGCGCTGCGTTTTTCGAAGTCGTCGAGGCTGTCGTAACCCCACAGGTGCACCACCTGGTTCAACGGCCCGATGCTGCTCACATAGAACGCCAGCGGCGGGCCGAGGTGGCGCAACAGAATCGGCATCGCCAACGTATCGAAGGCCTCGAGAAACGCCGCCATGCACCGCGGGCGAATGGTGTAGATACGGTGGTCGACAATGGCCTTGTCCATCACGCCACCTCCTGTGCCGGGCCGGCCGATGCCAGCCCTTGGTCCACCCCCGCCAGGTGGCGGCCGGTGATGTAGCCGAAGGTCATGATCGGCCCCAGGGTGATGCCAGCGCCGGGGTAGTTGCCGCCCATGATGCTGGCGCGGTCATTACCCACCGCATACAGCCCGGCGATGGCACGCTGGTCGGCGCCCAACACTTCACCGACCACGCTGGTACGCAGGCCATCGAAGGTGCCGAGGTCGCCCATCACCACCTTCACGGCAAAGTAAGGCCCCTCGCCCAGCGGTGCGACGCAGGGGTTGGGTTGCTGCTGCGGGTCGGCCAGGTAGCGGTTGAAGCTGGTGGTGCCCCGGCCGAACTGGCGGTCTTCGCCGTGCACGGCGCCCAGGTTGTACTCGTGTACCGTGCGCTCCAGCCCTTGGGCATCGATGCCGGCCTTGTGCGCCAGCTCGGCGAGTGTGTTGCCCTTGAGCAGGTAGCCGTTACGCAGCAACGGCCCCAGCGGCATGGGCGCAGGCTTGGCGTAACCCAGGCCGTACTTGGCCAGGGTGCGACGGTCGCAGACCAGCCACATGGCGGTTTCGCACTGGCCTGCACAGGCATCGATCAGGGCCGCGCCCACATCGTGGTACGAGTTGGACTCGTTGGTGAAGCGCTGCCCCGAACGCAGTACACCGATCACCCCCGGCTTGTAACGGTCGAGCAGGTGCGGGAAGGCAACATGGCGACCGCCGCCCATCGGCACCTTCGACACCGGCATCCAGGCCGCCGCCGCTTGCAGGCGGATATCCACCTTGGCGCCCAGCGCCTCGGCCATGCGCGCGCCATCGCCGGTGTTGCCCGCCGGCACCGGCGAGAAATGCTCGCCGCCCCGGCGCACATGGACGTACGCCTGGCCGATGCGCTGCAGGTCATGGGAGAAACCGCCACAAGCCAGTACCACGCCACGCCGGGCTTCGATGCGCAGCTCGCCATCGCCCTGGCGCGCCAAAGCGCCGCTGACCCGCCCGCCTTCGCGCAGCAACTGCCTGGCCGGGGTGCCGGTGAGAATCGGAATGCCCAGGTCCAGCGCCGACTTCACCAGGCGCGCCGCCAGGGCGTTGCCACTGGTCACCTGGGTGCCCCGACGGTACAGCGCCAGTTCCTTGAGGTGGGTCAGCAGCCGTTTGGCCACATAGACGAACGAGGTCAGCGAACGGGTGACGTTGAAGAAGTGCTTGAGGTCGGCATTCGAGGAATTGAACATCATGCCGATGAAGGTGATGGTCTTGAGCGGCGGGCGCAGCCGCGCCATGTCGGCGCCCAGCTCGCGGATGTCATAGGGTGCAGCCAGAATCGAGCGGCCGATATCGACGCCACCGCCAACGTCCGGGTGGTAGTCGGGGTACAGCGTCGGAACGAACTTGACCGTGGTCTCGCGCTCGAAAAACTCCACCATCTGCGGCCCATGGCGCAGGAAGGCATCCACCCCTTGCGGGTCGAAACAGGCACCGGTCTCGTTGCGCAGGTAGGTCAGCGCGGCGTCCTGGCTATCGTCTTTGCCGGTGAGTGTGTTGCCCGGCACCCACAGCACCCCGCCGGAAAACGCCGTGGTGCCACCGAAGCAATCGTCTTTCTCGATCACCAGCACGTCCAGACCATGCTTCTTGGCAGTGATGGCCGTGGCCAGGCCGCCGGCCCCAGCGCCAATGACCAACACATCGCAGGTACGCGTATTCATGAGCGTGCCCCCTCGAAACCCGGGCGCGGGATCAACGCCATGGGCATGCATTCCAACCCGCCATCCACGGTCAGTTCGGCGCCGTTGATGTAGTCGGCCCGGGGGCTTGCCAGAAACAGCACGGCCTCGGCGATGTCCTGTGGCTCGCCGATGCGCTGGTTGGCGGTCATCGCGCTGCGCTGGCGTTCGATGTTCGGGTCGGCATAGAACGCCGCCGACAATGGCGTGCGAATCAGCCCTGGGCACACCGCGTTGCTGCGCACGCCACGCGGCCCCCACTCCACGGCGATCTGCCGCGACAGCATGCTCACCCCGGCCTTGGCCGCGCTGTAGGCGCCGCTGTTGGGCTGCGGGTAGTGGGCGGCAATCGAGGCCACATGCACCATGCGCCCTTGGCCACGGGCGAGCATCGCCTTACCAAAGGCCTGGGCGCACAGCAGGTAGCCGCTGAGGTTCACGGCCAGCACCTGGTTCCATTGTTCCAGGGTCAGGGTCTCCAGCGCGCCAGGGCGCAGCACGCTGGCATTGTTGACCAGCACATCGCAGCGCCCGTGCAGGGCCTGCACCTGGGCGGCGGCCTGCTCGACGCTGGCCGGGTCGGCGATGTCGCAGGCCAGGGCGCTCACTTCGCCGACGCTGTGCTCGCTCAGGGTGGCGGCCAGTTCGCGGCATTTGTCGATATCGCGGTCGAGCAGCACCACATGGGCCTGCTGCTCGACCAGCGCGCCAGCCAGCGCCGCACCAATGCCACCGGCCGCGCCGGTGACCACGCAGACGGCCGAGTCCAGGCCCAGCCAGTTGGAGGAAATCTTGTTGTTATGCATACCGCTCTCCAGAGTGTCGCTTGATCTGCCAACAGCCTAGGGCCGCCACCCCAATCGGCAGAATGGACAAAACCTGCAAGCGCCCCCACATTCCCGACAATTTCGTCCATGCCCACAGCCGCTCGCGCGCGGCTGTGGCACAGTGGCCGGGTAGCGACCAGAACAATTACAACAACCATGAACAAGATCCCCAATTACGCCCTGTACGGCGAAACCGCGCAGCCGGTGTGGCATGAGTCCCTGCATGTGGAGTCGATCTCCAAGCGCTCCGGCGCGCACAACTGGGAAATAGCCGCGCACCGCCACGACGGGCTGCTGCAGCTGCTGTACCTGCAAAGCGGCGCTGGCGAGGTGCTTTTCGATAGCGAGCGCGTGCAGGTGCAGGCGCCGTGCGTGGTTTATGTGCCGGCGCAGGTGGTGCATGGCTTTCACTGGGCTGGCCAGGTCGAAGGCCAGGTGATCACCGCCGCCCAGCACCCGCTGGAAAGCATCGCCAAAGTGCTGGCACCCAACCTGCTGGTGCAGATCCGCAAACCCCAGGTACTTGGCATGCCGTTGTGGCGCGATGAGGAAGACCCGTTACTGCCCCTGTGCCGGGCCTTGCGCGAGGAGTACCACAACCGTGCCCGTGAGCACGTCGCCAGCAGCATGTCGTTGCTGCTGACGTTGCTGATCCAGGCCCTGCGCCAGGCCCACGACACGCCCGGCGAAGCGCGCCGTCCGCAGTCCAGGCGCAGCCAGCAACTGACTGGGTTTCGCGAACTGGTAGACATGCATTTTCGCGAGCACCCGCCGCTGGCCTTCTATGCCGGCGAACTGGGCATGACCCTGGCAACCCTGGGGCGGTTGTGCCAGGTGCACCTGGGCATGACCCCGATGAACGTGGTCAATGCCCGGCTGGTGCTGGAGGCCAAGCGGGCGCTGGGCCATTCGGACTCAAGCGTGAAAGAGATAGCCCATGAGCTGGGCTTTGCCGATGTCGGCTACTTCAGCCGGTTCTTTCGCAAGCAGTGCGGGGTGAGCCCTAGTGCATTCAGGGCCAGCAAGGCTGGGTAGATGCCGACAGCTGGTGTTGCGCAAGTGAAGGCCATAGGCCATATATAACTTTAGTATGGGTCGCACTTCTGGCGACCATAGGGCGGCAGGTTACCGGCATGGTCGATCAGGTCCGTGAACAGCAGCTCTACGATGAACTGGTCGGCCTGTGCTACGAACATGCCCTGCACGCGACCACATGGCAGCCGGTGCTCGACCGACTGGCGCAAGCCTGCGGCCATCAATGGATGTTTCTGGTCATGCATTGCGAGCAGCAGCCGAGTTCTACCGCCGTTAACGCTGACCCCTGTGCCTGCGCAGGGATTGGGCAGCTGGGCTTGCCGCCGGGCATCTCAGCGTTGTGTCTGCCTGCCAATAGCGCGCGCCCGGCAGGTGGCTGGCAGGTAGACCTGATCGACTTTGCCACGAACGACCAATCGCAAGCCGCCGAGCAGCCACTCGGCCTGCACAATGTCGCGAGTATCCGGCTGGAAGCACGATGCTTGGGCGGGCTTTACCTGACGGCCCTGCACCAACTGAGCGAACCCCTCCCCACCGCCCACCACTTTGCCTTGCTCGAGCGCATCACCCCGCACCTGCTCAAGGCGATCAAACTCACCGCCCGCATCAACAGCCTGAAACTGGACCTGATAAAACGTGACGTGCTGCTCGATCACCACACCGCACCGCTGTGGCTCCTCAGTGGCGAGGGGCAGGTGCTGCACAGCAATCATGCCGCACGACAGCTGTGCCTGAGCGGGTCACTGCTGTACGAACACTGCGGCCATTTGTGCAGCAGCAGCCAGCATGAACGACTGCGGGCGTTGATCCGCATTGCCGCCGACAAAGAAGAAAGGCGGCGACGCCCCGGCTGGTTGCGCCTGGGCGCTGCCCGTCGGCATGACCTGCTGATCACCCCTGTGCCTGCCGATGCGGCAGCCAATCGCTCATTCAAGGCCCCATTGGTGCTGCTGGCCTTGCTCGACCATCATTGGCACTCACCGTTACTCGCCGAGTTGTTCCAGCTGACGCCAGCCGAGCAACGCCTTGGCGAACTGCTGGCTCTAGGACTTACATTGGAGGACTGCGCCAAGCGCCTGAACGTGTCCATCAACACGGTGCGCACGCAACTGCGCGCACTGTTTCGCAAGACCGACACCACCCGGCAAGCGCAATTGATCAGCCTGTTCACCCGCCTCAATGGCGGGTGAACGGCGCCGAAATCTAGCTGTAGAGCTGCAGATCCGTGCCCGCCAGTTGTGTGACACCCGCCAGGGTCACCACCGCCACCGCATTGCCATTGGCGGCACCGTCAGCATCGTAATACAGGGTGTGATCGTCCTGGTTGAACACCAATCGCGCCCCTGCCGCCTCATGGGCATTACCGGCGACGTTGGCCAACGCATCGGCCACTGACTGACCTTGCAGATTGAAGACGCTACTGTTGAGCGCGACCGTGTCGGCGCCTTGGGTAAAGTCCGTGATCAGGTCGGCGCGATACTGCGGCGCCTGGGCAAACTGGAAGATATCGTTGCCCGCGAAACCGGTGAACCAGTCAGTTTGCGCTGAACTGCGGATGATGTTGGCAGAGGCGTCACCGGTCCATTCCAGGTGGTCCAGAACAGGGGTGTTGTTGGCGTCGAAGCGTTTGCTCAGGATGCCTGAATTGAAGCCGTCTGCGCCATCCTCCGTCCAACTGGCGATGTAGCCGCCATCACTCAAACTTTCCAGGCTGGGCTCTCTTACAGAACCGGACGTGATCGAGTTGACCAGTTGGGTCTCTCCATCCACCGCGCCCGTCGCATCGAACTGTTGGGTGTAGTAGTTGTATCTGCCCGAAACGACGCCGACCCACCCTATTACATAGCCACCGTCTTGCAACGGGCAGATAGCCGTCTGCGCCGGGAAGCGGGTTTCTGGTATGAGCTCCGTCACATCGGAAATACTCACCCCACTGGCGTCGAAGCGCTGGGCGTAAATAGATGAACGACTCAGAGCGTCATGGTACGTCGACCAACCTACGACATACCCCCCGCCAGCCAACGCAGTGATCATTGTGGCTTCCACAAAACTCCCTGTTGCACCGGCGACTTGATGTATACCCCCAATTGCCGAGCCCTCAGCATCGTAGGCCTTGATGAATACGTTGCTGATGCCTTGAGGGTCAATTATCTGCATACATACGACGCTGCCACCACCCTCCAACTTTACAATTCCTATAAGCGTTTCGAATTGTAGCCCGGCGTTGTCAACTTCCTGCTGGAGAGCAATCGGCACACCCGCCTGATCGAAACGTTTAAGCTGGGTAGAATAACTTCCTACGAGCACATTTAACGCTTGCCAGCTAATCACATACCCACCATCGGATTGCACAGCAATCGAAGGTGAAAGGCAAAAATCAGAGCCAGTATTTACTTGGGTCTCACCGCCTATGGCTACGCCTTCCGCGCTATAGCGCTGCACATAAACGTTACGGCCCGAGGTGCTTTGATCATTTGCCACCCAACCAATGATATACCCACCGTCAGCGAGCCCTTCGACAGTTGACATATAGCGCGAACCGCCAAAACTGCTATTGACTACAAATTCAGTGCCAACAAGATCCCCATTAACGGCAAAACGCTGTGCATGGATTTCAAAATCATTCGTTCCATTAGTTCGATAACCCCAAGAGATGACATAGCCACCGTCTTCGAGGCGTGCAATCGATGGCTCAAACTGCTGATTCACAACGAGTGTGTTGACTTTAGCCTCCCACACCGCCGCCTTCAGACTTACACCGCCAGAGAAACCTAGCTGTTCAACATTGTGCAAACTGTCGATACCTTCATTGCCATCAGCAAGATTTTGATCCATGACCGTTATAGCACCAGCCCCCGCCATCGTGATTTCAAAATCGCGCTGGCTGCCCGCATAGAGCACGGTATCGACGCCGCCGGCAGCGAATACCGAGTCATTGCCTTGCCCCGGAAGCACTCGTTCATCAGCATTACCGAGATGTATCACGTTATTGCCGGCATCGGCTCTGAGCTCCAGCGTGTTCTCCACCGCAACCCCTTGCGCTGTGAACCTTTGGCTGTAGGCACCTTGGTCACCGGCACCGGACTCGGCAGTGACCCAACTGACAATGTAACCGCCGTCGTCCAACGCAATGATGTCTGGATTAAATTGAGAGCCGAACGTTATGCCGTGCACAGCTTGCACTGGGCCAACTGGGGCCAGGGCACTGTCATACTGCTGGACGTAAACACCCCAGCCAGCGTCACCGGGTAGTATAGAAACCCAACTGACAGCGAAGCCGCCATCGCGCAACTCGACCACTGCCGGTATTTGTTCTGCATTTACATATTGGCTGGTCGCCACAACAGGGCCGGTCTGGGCTACGCCAGAGGCATTGTACTTTTGCAGGTAGACCGCATGTCCATGAAGACTCCAGGACAGCAAGAAACCACCATCACTCACAGCGGTCAACGACAGCCCGGAGTTTCTATCCACATTGCCAGCCGAAAACTCACTACTCATGGCTGTGCCTGTGGCAGAGAAATGCTGCAACAGAATTCCGGTGCTGGACAAACCCGGCACCCAGCCAACTATAAAGCTGCCATCTGCCAGCGATGTAATTGCCGTTTTTGAAGTCTCGGCAGAGTAAATCTCTTGCCCACCCAACACAATCTCGTTGATAAGCCCAGTAGCAGGGTCAAATATTGCGCCCCTCACCCAGGACTGACTACCCCCTAAGTTTTCGCTCCATACCAGAACATTGCGTCCGTTTTCGAGCATATCGACATTGATGTTCGAAGAGGCTTGCAAGTCCACTGGCACTTCCTGCATGCCCAATGCATTGACATAGACTGCATGTCCATTTGGGTTTCCAAAGCGAACCCCAGCATCCCAAGCGACGATGTAGCCGCCATCGGATGTCGACGAGACGCTCATATGAGGCTCAAATGCAGATCCTGCTCCACCGACCAGAACCACATCGCCAATACGCCGTCCTTGGTCATCATATTTCTGGGCGTAAATCCCACCTGACCCGTTCAAATCATTCCACCACACGCCGACATATCCGCCCGTGCTCAACTTTGCAATCGCAGAATCGAATGCGCGCCCCGCAATTGGCTGCGACACCGACTGATAACCACCAAGAGAGCCCACTAGCGAAACGGCTGCATCAGAAAAACTTAGCTGTTCGATGTCCTGTAGCCGGTCCTTCCCAGGTTCACCACTGCCCGCACTCCCCTCCACGGCGAGAAAACCATCGAGCCCGAAGGTAAACGTGTACTGCCCCATGGTGCCGGCATACTGGGCGACGTCAAAACCATCGCCGCCCTCCAGCCGATCGTCGCCAGTACCGCCGACCAACACGTCATCCCCGGCTTGTGCCCGAAGCACATCATTGCCAGCGAAACCGAAGATAGCTTCGTTGGCGGGGCTGCCTTCCAGTGTCTCGCCCGCGTCGCCGCCAATCACTTCTTTCATCACGTTCAACTGGAAGGTATCGGTGACTGAACTGCCGCTGTTATCGACCGCCGTGATGCGCACACTCAAGGGTGTCGCCTGCGTACCCTCCGGCACGCTACCGCTGAACACCCCCGTTGCCGCATCGAAACCGAGCCAGGCCGGCAAATCGTCGCCATTGGCCAGAGACGCGCTAATGACCAGGCTGTCGCCATACACTTGATCGATGTCGCCAAAGGCAGGGTTCGGCAAGCTGAAACTGAATGAGCGGCCAATACCGACAAACCGGTCTGGAGCCGGCGTGACCACATAGGGCGCATCATTGGCATTGAGCACGGTGAGCACAAAATCATTCACTGCCTGGAGGGTGCCGTCAGAAGCCGTTACCCGCAGATTCAAGGTCGCCACATCAGCATTGCCGGGCGTGCCCGAGAAACGATGGGTGACAGCGTCAAAGCTCAGCCAGCCGGGCAACGGGTCGCCATTGGCCATGCTGACGCTGTAGGCCAGTACCGTGCCCACATCCACATCGGCGAAGGTGTTCTGTGGAATGACGAAATCGAACAGCACACCTTGCTGCGCAACCTGCCCCGCCAGTGGCGCGCTGACCGTTGGCGCGTCATTCACCGCCGTCACATCGATGCGCAGCACATAAGCATTGGTTGAAAAGGCCAACCCATCACTGACCCTGAAACCAATGCTGGCATAACTATCGCCATTGCCATTGAGCCCAGGCACAAACCGCAATTTGCCGGCATCGAGGTCCACCCGGCTGATCACCTGGTCCTGAACCACGGCGTTCCACGCGCTGCCGTTGAAATACTGCAGTGCGCCAGCTGTCGGCAGACTGGTGATACGGACGCCGGCCAGCGGGCTGGCTTCGGCATCCTGATAGGCACCAAAGTCGCCTACGGCCAAAATGACCGAGGTGTCCTCCAGGGTGGTCTGGCTGTCATTGCTGGACACTGGGGCACTGTTGACCGGCAGCGTGGCAGCGGCCTTGAGCGTGGCGTTGTTCCAGACCGTATTGTTGTCGAAGCGGACCCTGTCGATCTCGTAGTCAGCGTTGAGGTAGAAGTTTCTCACCGTCAAGGTCTGCGAGGCGCCCAGCACAAGCATTTGCAGGTCGTTGCCAGTACGCACGAAGCGCACGTCGGCAGGGTTGAGGCCCACCAGCTGCAACAAGTCGACATCGCCTGCGGCGCCGCCGCTGTTGTCGATCACATCATTGCCATAATTACGACCGTAAACGTAGGTGTCGTTGCCACGCCCGCCGCTGATGAAATCATCGCCGTCACCGCCATCGAGGCGGTTGTTACCGGTATTGCCGACAAGCCTGTTGGCTTGCGCATTGCCAGTGCCGCTGACATTGCCGTTGCCGAGCAACTCGAGGTTTTCCAGGTTGGCACCGAGGCTGTAATTGAGCGCCGTGCGAACGGTATCGACACCACCGCCAAGCAGTTCGGTGACCACATCGCCGGCTTGCTCGACCGTATAAATGTCATCACCGCTTCCACCGACCAGGGTGTCGTCACCTGCGCCACCTGTCAGCAGGTCATTGCCAGCGTCACCGTTGAGTGTGTCATTACCCGCGCCACCCAGGAGCGTGTCGTTACCGTCACCGCCACTTAGCACATCGCTGCCACCGGCGCCGTCGAGCACGTTGTCGCCACTGTTGCCGACCAGTGTGTTGGCGAGCGCATTACCGGCACCACTGAGGTTGGCCCCGCCGACCAAGGTCAGGCGTTCCAGGTTACTACCCAGGGCATAACTGATGCTGGCCCGCACCAGGTCATCACCGGCCGAGTTGGCCTCGACCACCACATCGCCCGTCGCATCGACGATGTAGGTGTCGTTGCCCTGCCCGCCTTCCATGCGGTCGTTGCCGGCACCACCATCGAGCGTATCGTTCCCGCCATTGCCCAAGAGCGTGTCATTGCCGCCCAGGCCCGACAACACATCATCGGTCGGGTTGCCATTGATGACGTCGGCCCCGTCGGTCGGCGTGACCGGCGGGTAATACAGGTTCGCCAGGATATCGGCGGCGTTCCAGCGGGTGCCGTTGGCAAACTGGATACGGTCGATGGCGTGGTCCGCGTCCAGGAAGTGCTGGCTGATGGTCAACGTCTCACCACTGGCCAAGAGTGTAAGCACCAGATCGTTGCCAATACGGTAGAGCCGAATGTCACTCACATTCAGACTGATCAGGGCGATGACATCGACGTCGTTGTTGGCACCACCTGAGTTATCGATCACGTCGGCACCGTAGCCAAGGCCGAAGCGATACGTGTCATTGCCACGACCGCCTACGAGCAGGTCATTGCCGGTGCCTCCATCCAGTACGTCGTTGCCGGCGTTACCCAGCAAGGTGTCGTTGCCACCCAAGCCATTGAGCGTATCGGCCGAGGCAGTCCCATTCAGTGTGTTGGCGTTATTGTTGCCGTTGATGGTAGCCATGGCTTCACTCCAGTCGCGAATGTCACCCCCCGGCTCTAGCACTGTAGGCGGTCGCAAACGGCTCGCCATCATCCAAATGCATGATGGATCAAGCCTTTCGTCCTGTTTCACGCCACTGCGCGCCAGCCAACGCTCTGACACCCTGCTGCCAGGAGCCTGCGTCTAGCGACTGGCCTCACACGCCGCCTTCACCAGCCCGTCCAGCCAATCCTGATGGCCATTGATCATCGGGTTTGGCCTGGCCTGGGCAAGCGCTTCGGCGGGTTTGCCGTTCTGGGTTTCCTGGGTCAGGATGCGCACCCGACCGCCGTCCAGGTCTTCGATCAACCAGGCATGGTGCACGTCCAGGCGGCTATCGCCCTCCCCAGCCCAGCCATGCCAGGCGATACGGCCCGGCTCACCGGCCATTGGCGGCACGAACTCGTTGCATTGCGCCTCGACCGGGAAGCCAAAGGTTTCGAAGTAGAACCGCACACCGTCCGCCAGCGCCTCGACGCCCTGCCCGTGGTAGCGCACGTTGGCCGAGTTGGCGTAGTAGCTCGGCCACGCCTTGGCCTGGCTCAGCAATGGCCAGACCTGCGCAGCGGCAAGCCCTGCGACGATCACTTCATTGGAAGCGAAGTTGTCGGTGAACCCCGGTACAAAGCCTTGCGGCCAGATGATTGCATTCATGGTACGTGCCCCTGATGTGATGGATTGAAGGCATCTTGGGTGCTAGCCTGAAATAACGCCAATCGCCATTTGTTATCCACTGCATCATGAATGCTGATATCAGAAACCTTGACCTCAACCTGCTCAAAGCCCTCGATGCGCTGCTCGACGAGCGCAGCGTCACCCGCGCCGCCGACCGCCTGGCGCTGACCCAACCGGCGGTCAGCGGCATGCTCAACCGGCTGCGCGAGAGCTTTGACGACCCGCTGTTCGTGCGCGCCCAGCGGGGCATCGTGCCAACCCTGCGCGCCGAGCAACTGGCCGCACCTGTCAAACAGCTATTGGCCGATATCCAGGGCCTGCTGCAACCCCAGGCCTTCGACCCCGCCACAGCCAGCATGACGGTTAAGCTGGCCTCGACCGACTATGCCCTGCGCGCGGTGGTGGCGCCGTTTCTGGCGACACTGCGCGAGCAGGCGCCGAACATTCGTGTTGCCGTGCAGCCTGTGGACCCGCAGGCGCTGGCTGCACAGATGGACCGAGGTGACATCGACCTGGCGCTGGTGACACCGCAAAGTGTGCCGACCGGGCTGCATTGCCAACCGCTGTTCGACGAGCGCTATGTATGCGCGATGCGTGCTGGACACCCGGATGCGCGTGCTGAGGCACTGACCCTCGAGCGTTTTTGTGCGCTGGACCATGCGCTGGTGTCTTCCTCCGGCGGTGCTTTCCAGGGCGTGACCGATGAGGCATTGGCACGCATCGGCAAAGCGCGGCGGGTAACGCTGTCGATCACGAGCTTTTTGATCCTGCCTGAAATCCTGCTGGCCAGTGACCTGATTGCCGTGGTGCCCGAGCGCCTGGTGGTGCAGCAAAAGGGCTTGCGCCTGATGGAGCCGCCGCTTGCCATCGAAGGGTTCAGCAAGACCCTGGCCTGGCATGAGCGCACTGATCGGGACCAGGGGCAGCGTTGGGTGCGGAGCGTGTTGATGGACAGTTGCCGGGCGCTGGGCTGAATCTCAAGCGCAGCCATTCAAGGCGACGCTTATACCCTGTGGGAGCGGGTTTACCCGCGAAGACGGCAGTGGCCGCGCCGACGCCTTCGCGGGTAAACCCGCTCCCACAGAACCGTGCTGAACCCATGCATCAAGGTTTACCAGGGGCTGCTTACAGCACCAGCGCCTGCTGCACCTCACCCACAGTACTCGCCAAACTGTTCAGGTGCAGGCTCAACACCCGTTCCACCGGCGCCTGATCCAATGGCCAATGCAAGGCGATGCTGCCCGCCACCCGTCCCTCGGCATACACCGGCAAGGCAATCGCGCGGATCAGGAACGGCAAGCGCACCGGGTACTCCCAGAAGCCTTCGGTCCGTTGCCCAAAGCCATTGTGGGCATCCTCGTCAAGGTTGCGCATGACCGCGTCATCCCCAAGCCGCTCATGGGCTGCCAGGCGTTGAACCTCATCACGCGCCAGCTCCCCCAGGCACGCCCGGCCCATGGCCGAATGGAACAGGCTGGCATGGTGCCCGACGATCTGGCAGTTGTTCGGGTAGCGCTTGCGCAGCACCTGCGGTATCGCGCTTTCCATCACCTCCAGGCGCTGGCCATCGAAACAGGACAGGTCCGCCACCAGCCCGGTACGCTCGCTCAACTCCTGCAACATGGGCGCCGCGCATTCCACCAGCTGGCGCTTGAAGCGCAGCTGGCGGTCGCCGAACAGGCGCCGGGCACACAGCCGGTAACGCCGGTCGCTCAGGCCGCGATACACCCACCCCTGCTCCTGCAAGGTGGACAGCATCCGCGACACCGTGGCCTTGGGCAGCGTGGTGAGGTAATGCAGCTCCTCCAGCCCCAACGCCTGGTGCTCGCCAAGCAATTCGACGATGGCCAGCGCCCGTTCCACCGAACGTACGCCACCGGTGTCTGCCGTGGTGCCCATGAATATGACCTCCCTGTCTGTGCGTGGATGGTCAGAATGCCCAGCAAGATACGGGCCTGCCAAGGGCTGTCACGGTGCCAGCAGTGACGTAGGCGGCCGTCGTTCGACCCAACGGGTGAGCTGTTCATGGGCATAGGCCAGCTGCAGCACGGCATGGTCGGCTTGCGCCGGGCCGATGATCTGCAGGCCCATCGGCAACCCTTGGGGGTTGAAACCGACCGGCACGCTGATGCTCGGCAGCCCCGCCAGGGTCGGGCCGACCACCACCTCCATCCAGCGGTGGTAGGTGTCCATCGACCGCCCACCGACCACCTTCGGCCACGCCTCGCTTGCCTCGAAAGGAAACACTTGCGCCGATGGCAACAGCAGGAAATCGTAACGCTCGAACAAGCGGCCCAATGCGCGATACCACTCGCTGCGGTCGACGGAAGCCTGATACACCTGTGCCCCGCTCAGGTGCAGCCCGCCCTCCACTTCCCACTGCGCCTCGGGCTTGAGCAGCGCCCGTTTGCCGGGGTCGGCATAGGCCGCGGCGAGGTTGCCGTGCACCAGGAAGTGGCGATGGGTGAGCCAGCATTGCCACAGACGTTCCAGGGCAAAGTCCGGCTGGCACGCCTCGACCTGGCAACCCAGTTCGGCAAAATCCGCCAGCGCCGTTTCGCACAGCGCCATCACGCCGTCGTCCATGGGCAGGTAGCCGTTGTAATCGCCCAGCCAGCCCAGCCGCACGCCCTTGAAGTCACGCTGCAGCCCCTGGGCGAAATCAGCGGTCGGTGCGCTGATCGACAGTGGCACCCGAGGGTCGTACCCCGCCTGCACCGACAGCAGCCGGGCCACGTCCGTGACACTGCGGCCCATCGGCCCTTCGGTTGCCAGTTGCTGCGCGTAAACCTCCGGCGCCGGGCCATGGGGCACCCGACCCTGCGAGGGGCGCAGGCCATAGACATTGTTGAACGCCGCCGGGTTGCGCAACGAGCCCATCATGTCGCTGCCGTCGGCCACCGGCAGCAGGCGCAAGGCCAGCGCCGCCGCTGCCCCGCCACTGCTGCCACCGGCCACGCGGCTGGGGTCGTAGGCATTGGTGGTGGTGCCGAACAGCGTGTTGTAGGTTTGCGAGCCCAAGCCGAACTCCGGCACGTTGCTTTTGCCCAGGATGATCGCGCCACTGGCCCGCACCCGCGCCACGCTGATCGCATCCTGCTGCGGCACCTGCTCGGCGAATAGCGGCGAGCCCAAGGTAGTGCGCAAGCCGGCGGTGGCCGCCAGGTCCTTGATCGCCTGGGGCATGCCGTGCATCCAGCCCCGCGAGTGGCCGCTGGCCAATTCGCGGTCGCACGCATCGGCCTCGCTCAGCAGCGCCTCAGCCGGGCGCAGCGACACCAGTGCATTCACCTGCGGGTTGTAGCGCTCGATGTGGCCGAGGTAGGCCAGCATCACCTCACGGCACGACACCTTGCGAGCATGAATCGCCTGGGACAGCGCCTCGGCATCCAGGGCGACGATGGGGTCGATAGCTAACGGCATCACGATTTCACTCCAAGGTTGAACGCTGCAGACCTGCCCGCATGCGGGGCTTCTCTCAGGCAGTAAGTGGCCAACAGGGTCAGCAGGCAGGCAAACAGCACGTAGAACGACGGCGCCACGGGGGTGCCCAGCACCTTGCTCAGCCAGGTTACGATCAGCGGCGCAAAACCACCGAACACCATCACCGCAACGTTATAGGCCACCGATACCCCGGTGGAGCGCACCTCCACCGGAAACTGCTCGGCCAGTGCGGTGGGCGCAGGCCCGAAGAAGCCACCGATGGCCGTGCACAGCAGCAGTTGCATCACCAGCAGCCGCTCGACCGACGGCGCCGCCGCCACCCACACATACAGCGGGTACACCATCACGAAGAACGCCAGGGTGAAGGCCATCAGCACCGGCCGACGGCCCAGCCGGTCCGACAGCGCCCCGGACAACGGAATGACCACGGTCATCAACCCCACCGCCAGCATCTGCACCAGCAGCACCTGGTCCAGCGGCAGGCCCAGGTTCTTGTGGGCGAAGGTCGGCATGTTCACCAGCACCACGTAGAACGACACCGTCGCCCCACAGGCCAGCCCCATCGATACCAGCAGGCTGCGGCGGTGCTCACGCAGCACCTGCCACAGGCTTGGCGCCTGGCCCTTGGCCTGCTTGCGCGCCTCCAGGAATTCCTCGGGTTCTTCCATGTGCTTGCGAATCCACAGCCCCACCGGCCCGATCAGCAGGCCCAGCACGAACGGAATGCGCCAGCCCCAGCTGTCCAGCGCCTCGGGGCTGCACAGGTGAGTGACCAGCGCCACCATCGCCGCCCCCGAGAACACCGCCAGGCACTGCCCCACCAGCTGCCACGACCCGTACAGCCCCTTGCGGTGGGCCGGGGCACTCTCGACCAGGAACGCCGTGGCGCTGGCGTATTCACCACCGGTAGCGAAGCCCTGGAGCATGCGCGCCACCACGATCAGCAGCGGCGCACCCATGCCGATGGCGAGGTAGCTGGGGGCAAAGGCGATCATCGCGATGGACACCGTCATCAACCGAATAATCAGCTGCATCGCCGCCTTGCGGCCCTTGCGGTCGGAATAGATACCCAGCAGCACACCGCCGACCGGGCGCATGAAAAAGCCCACGCCGAAGGTGGCCAGGGCCATCAGCAGCGACGCGTATTCGTCGTCGGAGGGAAAGAACTGCCGGGCGATGATGCTCGCCAGAAAGCCGTAAACGATAAAGTCATACCACTCCAGCGCGTTGCCGATGACCGCCGCGACCACTTGCCGGGTACGCGACGCGCCTGTGTTGGAAATCTGCATGGGGAACACTCCATCCATCTGTTGGCCAGAAACGGTTCAGAAATCGCCCGGGCGCAGCTGCGCCCAGGTTCCAGCGGCAGTCGTCAATGAAGTATTCAGGCCGGCTTGAGCCAGCTCTCGGTCAGCGCGCCCCAATAGGCGGCGCCGGTCAGCAGGATGTCGTCGTTGAAGTCGTAGGCGGGGTTGTGCACCATCGGCCGCTGCAGGCCATTGCCGATGAACAGGTAGGCGCCTGGGCAGCGCTGCAGCATCCAGGCAAAGTCCTCGCTGCCCATCAGTTTGCGGGTGTTGCCGTCCACCGCCTCGGCGCCGAGCAGTTCCACCCCCACCTGCTGGGCGAAGGCGTTTTCCGCAGCGTGGTTGACCAGCACCGGGTAGGCCGGGCGATGTTCGATGCTGACGCGGCAGCCATAGCTTTCAGCCTGGCTGACAATGACCGCGCGCACCCGTTCGAGCATCTGCGCACGCACCTGAGCATCCAGCGCCCGCAGGCTCAGGCGCAGCAGTGCCTGTTGCGGAATCACGTTGGCGGCCTCCCCCGCCTGCAAGGCTCCGACGGTGACCACGGCGGCCTCCTGGGCATCGATGTTGCGCGCCACCACCGTCTGCAACGCCATCACCACACTGGCGGCGGCCACCAGCGGGTCGACCGTCAGGTGCGGCATCGAGCCATGGCCACCGACGCCCTCGATGGTCACCGTGAGCAGGTCTTGCGAGGCCATCATCGGCCCTTCGCGAAAGCCCAGTTGCCCGGCCGGCAGCCCCGGCATGTTGTGCATGCCGAACAGCGCATCGCAGGGAAAGCGCTCCAGCAGCCCATCGGCCAGCATCGCCTCGGCCCCGCCCTGGCCCTCCTCGGCCGGTTGGAAGATCAGCGTCAGCGTGCCATCGAACTGCCGCGTGGCCGCGAGATAACGCGCCGCGCCCAGCAGCATGGTGGTGTGCCCGTCGTGGCCGCAGGCATGCATGCAGCCCTGGTGCCGGCTGCTGTAGGCCGCGCCGGTGGCCTCGACGATGGGCAGCGCGTCCATGTCGGCACGCAAGCCAAGCTTGCGCAGGCTGCTGCCGTTGCGCAGCACGCCGACCACACCGGTTCTACCGATGCCGGTGTGCACCTCGTAGCCCCAGTCCTCCAGCAAACGGGCGACCAGTGCCGAGGTACGGCTTTCTTCGAAGCCCAGTTCGGGGTGGGCGTGAATGTCGTGGCGAATGGCGTGCAGGTCGCTGGCCACGTCGTTCAGCCAGGCCAGGATGTGTTGATGTCGGGACATGTGGAATCTCCTCGCGCGGGTGGGTTCCCGTTCTTGTTGTTCGCTTCGAGATCACGACAGGTAAGGCAGGTCGTGCTTGGCGACAGCTAAACGCGAGTGGTGCGCGAGCACAATCGAATGTGGTTCCGTGCTGTGGAACAAGGGGCCGACACCCCGGCCAGGCCTGCGCTCAACCGCCCCAGAAATGCCTGTACACGGCATAGCCGACGGACAACACGGTGAGAGACAAAATGAATCCTGAAAGGCTTCGCCCCATGTAGATATGGCTGTAGGGCACGATATGGGGGCGTGTTTCGGGCGGGAGGCTTTTGAGGTAGCGGTGGCGTACGACGAAGAACACTACGCTGATGACGGGGTAGATGAAGACTACGGCAAGGACAGCGTCGTAACCGCCAAAAAGTGCGAGGAACATCGGGGTGAAGAGGTAGGCGCATTTTACCCAGAAGTCCATTTCCTCGAGCATTTCGCGGGCTGCGCTGCCGGGGTCTGGTTTTTTGCGGGTTGGTTTGGGTTTTGGCATCGGGGGACTCCGTGTCTGATGCTGGGGGGACCAGTATGCGGCATATGATTGTTGCTGTTCAGGCAATCGGTGAAATAGCTTCGCGCTTCTCGATTTGGTTGCCCCATGGGTCGTAGCGATACTCCTGATCCCGCCACTGCTTGTCGAACTGCCGGGCATTGAAGTCCAGTCGGTTGGCGGCGGCGTCGTAGCGAAACTCCTCGCTGCCGATCAGTGAACCGGTATCCCGGCTGCGCAGTTGGCCGTTGGCTTCGTACTCGTATTTGATCTCGCCTCGCAGTTTGTCCAGCGTTCCAAGGTGGTGCTCGTAGCTGATGTTGCGGCCAAGCGGATCGACTTCTTCGACCAGCCGTGAAAAATCATCGTACTTCAGTGCAAAGCGGTTGCCGTCAGGCAAGGATCTCGCTGTTTTGACCGCCGTTGAGGAGGAAGCGCAACGGTGTCCCGTTGGATGGTGACGCCAAGGGATCGGGGGCACTGCCTCCCAGCACGAACATATCGACGGTGGGGTTCTCGAAATCAGTCGATAACGCGACTTTTACAGCGATTCGGTTGTCGATTTCGCTTTAGACTCGCTGACCTACAAGAACCACTGTCTGCACTCGTTCTTTTCCTACAAATATAAAAATTAAGCCTGAAAATATTCGTTAGAGTCTGAATTCTCCAAAAAGATTGAAATCCATGAGTCCTTGACATTCCATAAATCGATTCCTACTGTAGGATTTTCTGGATTTTCATGCCACCAGATAAACGCCTCACCCTTTAGCGTACCATCACCCAGCGCCAAATAGTCACCAGCCCCGCTAGAGAAAACCCCTAGCATGTCAGGAAGCGCTCGATACTCTTCATCACATAGATCCTTGATTTGAACAAAATCTTCCAGTTGCGACGGCCCCATAGTACAGCCAATGTAAAAACCAAAGCCGTTATGCAATTCTGAGTAAAAACGCCTAAAATCAGCAGGAAGTCCAGGGTATCCATCCAGAACTGAACCTTCAAAACCTACTGGAGCGCCCCCATATAGAAATACAACTCACCATTCTCTACGTACACATACATGAGATACGGCTTGTCACTTACCGCCAGAACAGTGCCTATTACACACTTATCAAGCCACGCACTTACCCAAGGCAAGCTCTCAGTAAAATCAGCCCACTCCGCGGGAATATGTTTTTTTTCACTATTTAGAAAACCGAACCCAAGCCACTGCTTGGGAAATTTCACCTCAAGGGGTACATCACTAGATGCAAAATACACATCATAACCCTTTAACTCACTCACAATGCGCTGCTTTAAAGGCTCAGACCAACTCATTCTCATACCCCTCAATACCCTGAAAGCAAACCACTAATATACCGCTGTAGTTCTGACTCCAATTTAGCAGCCTTATCCATCATGGCAGACCAAAATGCTGGATCAACAGAAATATCCCCTTTCTTGTATAGTTCCCACTCAGAAAAAGATTTCGCTCCTTGTCTGCGCGGCCATCTTGCCGGACTGCAACTGGCGGTTACCGCTCCACTACTAAAGACCGTCAAGTCAAAAAACCTCAATCCAGCGGATCCCGTCATTCCGCCAGGACAAAGCTATTCAAAGCCTCGACCAATTTTGAATGAGTCAGTACATCTTCATCTTTCCGATTACGAATCAGAGTAAATACGCCTTTACTTGCAGAAAGAATTTCCACCACATCGCCCTTATAATTCGTAACTTCAATGAAACCACTAACCACACCACTGAGATTATCTATCTCAGACAGCAGAGTAGGATACTTCATTAGCACACCAGCCTCATGGGTACCCGTTTCGGTGACTGGATTGTCAAAGTACACCTTGATTTTAGGGCAAACATCTCTATCCCAACGGAAGACGGGAATCATTCGCTGAATCATTTCTTTAAACTCCCCCTCAGATTCAGCGCCTGAGAACTCACATCGATGTATCGGAATACAAAGATACAAATTTTCTCTCTTGCTTTCCAATCGACCCTTCAAGCTACCGTGATAAGTGTTCGGCACAACTAGCGCATGAGTAAACCCATACTTATTTGAAGAGACCTCGAACACAACAATTTTATCCTGACTCAAAAAACCAGGTACCTGATCAACAACTGCTACAGAAAAATCCTTATCACTTAAACCCTCAGAAATGACGAGCAAATCTCGCTCACCTACACTTTTCAAGCAATACTCATAAATTACCTTTGGAAGTTTTTGATGAAAAAAATAGCAACCAGTGTATTCATCCACGCTAGCGAAAGACTGCAACAAATCATCCTTAGAAAACATACCAACCTCACTCATAGTCTGGCCCTACGCCCTGCCTATACCTTATACCATCAGCAGCCATTTTAGCGACATCGGAGCTATTGGCAGAACGCAATCGAATACTCATATTATCTGTATCGTTGTAGAAATCGTTTCGCGCAGCGCGAGTGGAATTATAGCCCTGTTCATTCCAGTGCTCAATAACTGGCTTATTATGCTCTATGGTGATACGAGAATCATTTCTTTGAACAACTTCCATATCAGCTGTAAGCACCTTCCCAGTATCTGGCCCATCCTGAATAGTATTAGGCTCTGTACGAAAAGCCTTGATATTCGGTGATACTGCGTTGAAAACTGCCTCGGAATGCTCATTTACAACCCATAAACTCCGTTTCCTCGATAGGCCGCATTATTCTCGTTCACCAGTGGCGTCAGTCGCAGTGGTTTTTCGCATATAACACGTGTCCGCTTACCGTCAATACCCTAGTGACTGCGCAGGATAGAAAAACGTCGAACAAGTCAATCCATTGACAACTTGAACAGGCTAAGAAACTTCAGCCAATAGCAATACCAAACCCCGCCAAGACACTACAAAACATGCTATTTTAAAGAATATTAAAAATCAAAATGACCTTCACCTAAACTTGATAATATGTGAAAACCTCTTTAAGGCATCGCTTGTGCTCGACCTGGCCCTTGATCTCCGGCTGCTTGGCAATCCGTCGCCCCAAGCTGTCATAGCGATAAGCGCCCGTGCTTTCCAGCTTACCCGCCACCCAGGTTTCCGCCCGCACCAGCCGGTTCTCACTGTCATAGGCAAAGTGCTGCAACTTGCTGTTCCCCGAGCGCTTCTCGATCAGGTTGCTCCACGGGTCGTAGCGGTACTCCTGATCCCGCCACTGCCTAATACGGTTGTCCTTGACCTTGTCGAACTGCCGCGCATTGAAGTCCAGTCGGTTGGCGGCGGCGTCGTAGCGGAATTCTTCGCTGCCGATCAGCGAACCGGTATCCCGGCTGCGCAACTGGCCGTTGGCTTCGTACTCGTACTTGATCTCGCCGCGCAACTTGTCCAGCGTGCGGACCAACTCTCCGGCCGGGTCATACTGGTAACGGCGGTGAATCGGGTTGTAAGCATGCTGCACCAGCAGTTCCGGCTGAATACCCGTGTTCTGGATCTGCGAGAGCTTCTCCGCTGGCAAGGTCGAGGCAAACTGCCAGGCCTTGCGGCCCATGGCATCGTAGCCGAAGCAACTGGTCAGCTTGCCTTGCGTGCGGTACACCTCGCGGTGCAGGTCATCGCGCTCGATGTCGCTGATGACCTGGCCGTCGAGGTTCAGCTGGTGCAGGTGGCCGCTGCCGTAATACAGATGGTTGACCTTGCGGCCGTCGGGCAGGGTCAAGGTGGTCAGGTTGCTGAGCGGGTCGTACTCGTACTTGAGTGCACCACTGGAGGTGACTTCCTCGGTCAGTCGGCCTAGTGCGTCGTAGACATACGCAAGCTTTTCTTCGGTGATGCCAATTGCTTGGCAGTACCGGTGGGTTGCCGCTGGATGCCCAGCAACCGGTCGCCATCGTCGTGTTCGAAATCCTGCCGACCGTCGCGGTTAACTTCTGCGAGCAGTCGGCCAACGGCATGACGTTCAACCAAGGTTATCTAAAGAGGCACGCGCTTCCATTTCTCATCGAAATTCAACATCTCTCTCTTCCTTATCTTCCACTCCCCCCCTTTCACAACCAGATGAAACCTAGAACAGACCTCTGCCCCTTTCATCTGTTGCACTTGAACAATCATACTACCATCACTACTAGATATTAGCTCCACCTCATCAGTTTTTGGATCATAAGTAGCAGGCCTTGTACAACCCAGATCAATCAATCGCCCGTAATTCGACTTATCTTTCAAGGCAAACGCGTCAAGTATCCGCTCCAATTTCAAGGCATAATTTTCTTTCAGCGCTAAATCATCCACACCCTTACTCAAGCCGTCTTTACGCTTTTCAAAAAATTCACACTCCCACTCATTCATTTCCTGCATGAATTTCTTAAGCGACTCAGGAACATTTTCTTTAATATCACTTTTGGCCATATCAGTTTCCAAAAATACCTTCGAGAACCCGCTCACCCTTACGATACACATCATACGTTATCGACGTAGGTCGAGTACCGCCATTGCCGTAGATAAAGTTAAGTTCAACATCTACAGCACCTTTCTTATTAACTAGACTTGCAACTTGCGCCTCAAAGGCACGGAACTGCCCTCGGTTAATTCCTTTAAGCTGGGGGAACACACCATCTTTGCCACCAGAACCTCCGAGAAGTTTACCAATTATGTGCCCTGCGTCGTCATCAGGATTACCCATCATCCGAGCCCAGGCTCTTGACGATTCGTTCGTTGCAGTCCCCGTCTTCAAATCACCTTTCGTGATTGTAGCCGTTGCCTTCAAAGGTTGACCGGCCACACCACGAGTCACATTTGTTGTTACACACCAACCAAGAGGGTCAAGCCACCGGTTTGCGTTCGGAGCATAACTGTAAAGATTAATCCCTCCTGAAAGCCCGATTGGATCTTGTGTGACAAACCGTCCATTTTCAGGGTCATAGTAACGGAACGTATTGTAATGCAGCCCCGTCTCACCATCGAAATACTGCCCCTGAAACCGCAGGTTCTGCTCAACGAGATTGACAGCTAACTGCTCTACCTCCCCCCACGACCGATACGTCGCCTGCCAGACAATCTGCCCATCACTATCGGTCATTTCCAACGGCGTACCAATCTGGTCAGTATGGAAGTAGTAAAGCTTCCGCTCTTCCCCCTCAGCCTGATCGACACGCGCCAGCGGCGCATAACTCCCCGGTTCATAGAAGTACAAGGTGCTCTGCCCCGGCACTTCCTCGCGCAGCATCCGCAACCCTTGCCAAAGGAAACGCTTGTGCTCGACCTGGCCCTTGATCTCCGATTGCTTGGCAATCCGTCGCCCTAAACTGTCGTAACGATAGGCACCCGTGCTTTCCAGCTTACCCGCCACCCAGGTTTCCGCCCGCACCAGCCGGTTCTCACTGTCATAGGCAAAATGCTGCAACTTGCTGTGCCCCGAGCGCTTCTCGATCAGGTTACCCCAAGGGTCGTAGCGGTACTCCTGATCCCGCCACTGCTTGATGCGGTTGTCCTTGACCTTGTCGAACTGCCGGGCATTGAAGTCCAGTCGGTTGGCGGCGGCGTCGTAGCGGAACTCTTCGCTGCCAATCAGTGAGCCGGTATCCCGACTGCGCAACTGGCCGTTGGCTTCGTATTCGTATTTGATCTCGCCGCGCAATTTGTCCAACGTGCGTACCAACTCTCCGGCCGGGTCGTACTGGTAACGGCGGTGAATCGGGTTGTAGGCGTGTTGCACCAGCAGTTCCGGCTGAATACCCGTGTTCTGGATCTGCGAGAGCTTTTCCGCCGGCAAGATGGAGGCAAACTGCCAAGCCTTGCGCCCCATGGCGTCGTAGCCGAAGCAACTGGTCAGCTTGCCTTGCGTGCGGTACACCTCGCGGTGCAGGTCATCGCGCTCGATGTCGCTGATGACCTGGCCGTCGAGGTTGAGCTGGTGCAGGTGGCCGCTGCCGTAGTACAGGTGGTTGACCTTGCGGCCGTCCGGCAGGGTTAAGGTGGTCAGGTTGCTGAGCGGGTCGTACTCGTACTTCAGTGTGCCGCTGGAAGTAACTTCCTCGGTCAGCCGACCCAACAGGTCGTAGGCATACTCAAGCTTTTCTTCGGTGATGCCCAATTGCTTGGCGGTACTGGTGGGTTGGCGCTGGATACTCAGCAGCCGGTCGCCATCGTCGTACTCGAAGTCCTGCCGGCCATCTCGGTTAACCTTGGCAATGAGTCGCCCAATAGCATCCCGCTCGAACAGCGTATTACGCTCAGGCCGTTCGGCATTGTCGCCGTAGCCGATCTCATCGAGCCGGGTCAGGTGTCCGCCGTCGTTGTAGCTGAAGCGTCGGGTCAGGTTGTCGACCCGCACTTCTTCCGCCAGCCGGTCCGAGGCATCGTAAGCAAAGCGATAAGCCGCGTTGTTCTCGTTTACCAGCGCGGTCAGGCGCAGTGCCTTGTCGTACTCGTAACGAATCTGCTGCCCCTTGGCATCCTGGCGGCTGCTCGGCAAGCCGCGAGACGTACGTTGCATACGCGTGACCTGGCCCTTGCCATCGGTATGGCTCAGCACCTGGCCGAGGGTGTTGTAGCTAAAGGTTTCCGAAGTGCCATCCGGATGTTGGATGCGCAGCACTTCACCGTCAGGCTTGCGCTCCAGGGTGGTGGTCTGGTTCAGCGCGTCGGTCACCGCCACCAGATACTGGCGATCGTCATAGCGGTAATGGGTGCTTTTGCCCGAGCAGTCCTCGAAACGCTCAACCTGGGCATAGGCATTCCACCACAGGTACTTCGACTTGTAGGTCGCATCAATAATGGTATGCGGCAGGCCGTCTTCGCCGTTGAGGTACTCTGTCTTGTGCCCTAGCGGGTCAGTCTCGGCGATCAGGTTGCCCTTGCCGTCGTAGCGGGACTTCCACACGCTGCCATCTGGAAAGCGGGTTTCAGTCACCAGCGGCGTGGCCAGGTGGTGCTTGTAGCTGATCTTGCGGCCCAGCGGGTCGGTTTCTTCAACCAGCCTGCCGAAGTCATCGTACTTGAGCCCTAGCTGATTGCCGTCCGGCAAAGTGAAGGCGACGATGTTGCCGTACGAATCGAACTCGATGCCATAGCGTTCGCCGCCGAAATCTCGGCTGGCGATAACGCGGTTGTCTTCGTTGTAGCGGATTTCAAGCTCTCGGCCCAGCACATCGGTTGCCCAGCTAGTACGTTGGGCGAAGTCATAGCGGAAATGGTAGTGCTCGCCATCGCTCGTCCAATGTTCGACTACACGGGGTTTGTCGTTCAGGGCCTGCCAGCGGTACTCGCAGATCAAGCCAAGGGCATTGCTGTGGCGAACCATCAGGTGTTCAGCGTACTGGAAGCGACGAACCGAATCGCCATTACGGTTGATGACTTCGGCCAGTTGGCCGTTGTCGTCATAGCGATAACGTACCAGCGTTTCCACTGCCTGCTTGTCGACGATGCGTTTGACGTCGGTCAAACGCCCCAGGGGGTGGTCGTAATGCAGGTGGACCCGCACACCGCCCGGCGCACTGATATCAGTCAGGCGATCATCGCTGTCACGGGTGAAATGCAGATAATGGCCCAGCGCGTTTTCAAGGCGCTGCAGCGGCACGGCGCTGTTGGTGTCCGGTACTTCACCGAAGTAGAAAAACACATTATCCAAAGTCTGCAGCAGATAATGCCCACCTTCGGTACGGATCAGGTGAACTTTCTCATTGGGGTTATAGATGCTTTCGCCCGGTTCCAAATCAATGAACGGAACACTGCGTCCCTGATTATCAGTGTAATAAACGAACCCTCCGCTACGGCGCAGGCTTTGTTCCCAAGGCAGCACCCAGCCCTGGCCCAAGACGCTATCGACCGCCAGGTCGCTGGCGTAGAACCGCGCCCATTCGATTGGCATCATCCCCGGCAGTACAAAATCGGTTTCATGGGCCAACAGCTTGCGGCCGTTAGTCATATCTACAGGGTTGCCGGTAAAGCCGCCAATCGCTCGCTCAATTGCTGGGCCTACAATGAAGCGCCCCGCAAGATAGCTACCGGCGATCGTGGCGCCAGTTTGCAGCGCGCAGGGGCCTGCAGCCTTGAGGCCCGCCTGCAGTCCCAAGCGGGCAACTGCGAGCACCGCTCTGCCCATGGAAGCAGCGATCATCAGTATGTCGACGGTGACACGCAGCCATTCGGGAACTTCTTCGTTGACCGGCAGATAACGATGCGTTCCCCCGCCAATGAACACATTGTTCGAGCCACCAGAAATCTTCGCACCGCAGGTGAGCTTGTCACCCTTGCGTGCGGCAGCTACGCCGTTGATGAATACATTCGAAGACCCTTCAGCTACCTGCACTGGTGGTGGGTGCTTGTCGCACGTAGCGGTGCTCAGCTCGGCGTGGGCAGCATTGCGCTTGTTGATGAACACATTGGTCGAACACCCGGCAAGCTGTATCTGCCCTGCCGGTGAACTAAACATTGAGCCAAATTTCTCGCCTAGCATCGGTAACAGGCCTGCGCCCAAGCCTATGGCCGCGCCAAGCAGAAAACCGCCAAGGCCAGCAGTACAAATGGTAAAGGCTGCGGCGGTCGCGATCGCAAGCCCAACCACTGCTCCGGCAAGAAATCCGGCCAAAGCGCCGGTGTGTTCGACCTCGTCACCCCAACGCGCTGCTTCAAACATAAGCTCAGTCCTGGGTGTCGTTTTCAGTCGATGCAGTGGCATCCCGGCGCGGTTGGAAGCTGTTCAAAAGCTGCAACCAGCTCTCGTTTTGCCCGCCACTGAAGTCTTTCTGACTGGTAGTGGAGAACACCAGGATGCGCCCTGGGGCAATTTCAAAGGCTGCCTGGCGTTGATACACCGGCCGGCCTTCATTCATGTAGTAGCCCTCAATCTGGACCCCGGCCAAGGACTGACTGGAAGACAACTGCGCAGGTTTCTTGGCCAGAACGGTGTAGCCGCGCAGTTTTGCTGCGATTAGTTTCACCTGGCGGTTCACATAGGCCTGGAGATCTTCGGCGGGCAGAAGGTTGTCACGAGAAAGGGTGATGTTCAGTGGCGCGGGAATGTTGTTGCCCAGAATGAACATGTTCACCGTTCGGTCCTGAAAGCCGTCCGGCAACGTGATAGATCCTTCTTGAAGCTGGTAATCCATTGTTTGAAATTCCATTAAAACGGGGAAAATGGCCTTACTGCGCGGTCATTCCGGCAAGCATGGCGTCGAACTCGATCAACCAGTCAGCCATGCGCGACTGGTCAGGGTTGATTTGTGTGGAAACGTCCAGCCATTGACGTGGCGCACCCTCGTCATTACTGATAATTGCGCACACGCTGCGCCCATGCCGACGCTCCTGGCCTGAGGTGAACACGTAATCGACCGCGATTGCCGAGTGCCCCGCCAATAACGCCTCGCCCTGACGAACCAGCGTCATATCAACATGCCGCTCGCGCAGGTTCTTCACATACAGCTCCACCGCATGCGGCAGGTCCAGCCCCTCTGGCGCGCGCCTGTAGCGCGCCGCAAAGGTGGCTTCGCAACCGGCCAGCTCAAGGGTGGTTTCGATACTGCGAAAGCCACAGCCTTCAGGCATCTGCAGATGCAAGCCCGCAATTCGCAATGCATTTTGTTGTGCATTGAGAGGCAACACAGGAACAGCTATTGGCATCCGACTCTGGGCTTCGGCAGCCTCACGCTCCTGCTCGGCCTGTTGCCGTGCCAATGCTTCGGCTGCCTCACGCTTCTGAGAAATTCTGTCGTAGATGCTGGCTCTGGCCATCTGCAAACGCCCTACTCGTTGATGTCGACACGGTCACCTTTGACGAAGGTGTTCTTACCGAGGATGTCGATGTTTTCAGCTTGGATGGTGATGTTGTTGGGCGTCATCTTGATCGTGCTCGTACCCACCTGAAGCAGGATGCTTTCGTTGGCTCCGATCTGAATGAACTTCTGGTCTACCTGTAAGGTGTAGGAGCCCTCCTGGATCTGGACCGAGGTGTCCTTCTTGACCACCTCGGTATGCGTCCCACCCACCGTGATCCTGCGGTTGTTCCCCACATCGTGGGTCTCATCCAGCTCGATCTCGGTGTCCATGTTGCGCTCGGCGTGCATGATGATCTGCTCGGCGCCGGCCTTGTCTTCGAAGCGGAAGAAGTTCGCGGTACCGCCGTCGCCCTTCATCGAGCGGGTCAGGAACCCGCTTTGGGTCTTGTTCGCCGGCAGCGACCAGGGTGGGGTGTTGCTGCTGTTGTACAGGCTGCCCATGATCAACGGGCGGTCGGGGTTGCCGTCGAGGAACACCACCACCACCTCGTCACCCACCCGGGGAATCTGGATGCTGCCGAAACCACCGCTGGCGCCGGATTGCGCCACGCGCACCCAGCATGAGCTGTGGTCGTTGTACTTGCCGTTGCGGTCCCAGTGGAACTGGATCTTCACCCGGCCCAGTTCGTCGGTGAAGATCTCCTCGCCTGGCGGGCCGACGATGATCGCGGTCTGCGGGCCGGAGATGGTCGGCTTGGGTGTGCTCAGCTGCGGGCGGAACGGGATTTTCTTGCGCACGCAACTGAAGGTGTTGAAGTAGCTGGCCTGCTGGCCGCTGAGGTAGTTGTTGTGGCCTTCGCTTTCCACGCTCATCAGCAGGAACTGGCGGTCTTCGACGGCGCCCTGCTCGTGGGCGTAGTGCTGCAACAACTCGAAGGTGTAGCCCGGCTTCATGGCGCGGCAGTTGCTGGCGCCTTCGAATTTCTTGCCGCGCAATTCCAGTGCTTCGATACGCAGGCGCAACAGGGTTTCGCCTTCGTCGTAGGTGCCGTGGGTGTACTGGCCGGGGAAGTCGTAGATTTCGAAGGTCTCGACTTCGCCTTGCTTGTTGACGCTGTTCATCGCCACCGGCAGGCGGTTGCTGGGCTGGCGGTAGTCGAAGGTCTGCGTGGCCATCTTGCCGGACTGCAGCTGGCGGTTACCGCTCCACTGGGTGATGGAGTCGGCGGTCTCGGTGACCGAGGCGCTGTGGAAGCGGATCTGCGGCTGCTCGGGCAGGTCGACGAGGGTGCTGGAGTCGTCGCAGATGATCATGGTGTGGCCTTCGGCGGTGTGCTCGAAGTAATAGAACATGCCCTCTTCCTCCAGCAGGCGCTGGACGAAGTTGAAGTCGGTTTCGCGGTACTGGGTGATGTAGGTGTAGCGCTTCTGCGGGCGGGTCAGGCGGAACTCGTGGCGGGAAAACGCCGGGCACAGGGCGAACACTTCGGTGACCACTTCCTCGACCGTATTGCCCTGGAAAATCCGTGTGTCGAAGCGGTTCTTGAGCATCGAGAACCAAGGGTTGAGGGTGGCGGTGTAACGGGCCATGCCACCGTCGCTGCCGATGCTGGCAAAGCGTGTGAGGTAACCGGTGATGTAGCGCGGGCCACCTTCGGACAGTTCGATTTCGATGCTTACCTGCTGGCCCATCATCGACTTGAGCGGCACACCGGAATCTTCGCACACCAGCAGCAGTTCGTAGTTGAAGGCACGCGACAGGGCCTCGACGCCCTTGAAGGTTTCGAGCAGCAGTTGCTGTTCGGGGTTGGCCAGGTTGTGAAACTTGAACAGACGGCGGTTCTGCGGCGACAGCAGCATCGAGGCCAGGTCCATGATCATCACGTATCTCCTTGAAAGCACGGCCAGCACGCTCATGCGATGCTCAGCTACAACTCAGTTCGTGCGGGCGCTCTGGTGCGCATCACGCGCGCGCGTCCCGCGCCAATCTGCGACTGCAAGCACTTCTGAAAGTGCCATGGCTCGCCGTCGATAATGCGACTTGCATCACACTTCTGAACGCCGGGCAGCCAGAAAGGCCCAAAGGAGACACCGGTGAATGCTGCCCTGTCAACTCGCGCAAGCCCGCGAACTCTGTGGGTTGCAGCGCTCAAGCCCAATGCCAAATAGCCATCATCTCGGCGTTTTTTCCTACATCGCCGACTGCTGTGCATCAGCGTGCATCGATTGCCACATAAGGGTTTGCGGCTGTGTATCCCCGACACTGAAAATGCGCTGTATTGCGTTCGCGACAACACGCCCAGATAGCCCTCAGGGCCACCTGGGGTTTGGCGGAAAAATGTTTCATAACGTGGACTGCTTCACCTTTTTCGCATTTTGTTGCCAGGCGCTCTGGTTCATCCGGGTCACGCAAAGCCCGGCGCGGGCGGCAGATTCACAGCCATGCCAGCAAGCAATGCCTATTTGCCATCATTGATGATCCGCGCCATGACGCGAAAAATGCGTGCCCTGCGGAATCTTTCTTGAGTGCATGCGGGTCAGAAGAACGCACGAGCGCACTGCTTTCATCCAGGGACTTTGATGTAAAAAATGGACCTTTTAGCCAACATCCCCAGCTGGGGAGATATCGAGCGCAACCTCGAACAGAAATTCAGCGAACTGAACCAAAGCGTCGATAGCGGCCTGAACAGCGCCCATGACGCGTGGGACGGTTTCAGCCGGCGCGTCGGCAATGGCGCCAACCAGGCCTATGGCTACCTCGGTGGCCATCGCATCGACAACGTGCGCCAGGCCATGACCCTCTCCTACCCGATCATCCAGGACAACCTCAAGCGCAAGTGGTCCTCGATCGGCATCGAGCAGATCCTGCCGGTGTTGCTGCAACTGGTCAAAGAAGTGTCGATGATCCTCGGTGGCAGCGTGGCCGTGGGCTCGCTGGCCGGGGGTGTCGCGGGGGCGTTCGCCTTCGGTGTGGGCGCAGCGCCGGGCGCCGCAGCGGGGGCTGGTATCGGCCTGCAGGTGGGTAACCTGATTCTCATGGGGCTTGGGCTGCACGCCATTGCCGAGTATTTCTATCAGGGCCTGCCCAACTGCCTTGCGACGCTGCAACAGGGCATGGCCACTGCCTGGTTCGCCGAAGACGGCCTCAAGCCGGCAGGTCTGGACCCAAGCGGCGGCGCTGCGGCACAAAGCCAGGACCGCATCGAACAAGCTGCCCGCCAACTGGCCCGAGGCCAGGAGCAATTGGTGCTGCTGTTGCTGACGGCCATCGTCACCTACCTGACCCGTGGGCAGATGAAGGCCGGCTTGATGAGCAGCATGGACAGCATTGCCGCGCGCAGCGCCAAGCTGCAGGCGGATATTTCCAACCGGCAGTTGGCGGCATGGCTGGCGAAGAACGAGCAGAAGCTGTTGGCGCAGCCGGAGTTGCAGGCCAAAGAAGTGACACCGCTCAAGCGCAGCGAGCCAGAGCTTCAACCGCTTGTCGAGCAGGCCGTTGAACAGCCGATGGCAAAGGGTGCGCAACTGCTGAAGCCGAAGTACAAGCCAGGCTTCACAGAAGCCGATATCCTGGCTATCGCCAAAGGGGAAAGACCAGACCCCACAACCTATCTGGACCCCGATTACGTCGCTCAACATCTGGCCCAGTTCGACAATGGCGCCTCACGTTTCATGACGCAAACCAACCTCGAAAAATACGGCATTGCTCAACGGGATGGCACATCATTCATAATGCCCGGCCATGAAGCGAGCGAGCTGTTTGCCAATACCGCCGGCGATAAACGTGCCCTTGAAAAGGCACTTGGGCTACCCGACGATTTCCTGGAAACCAATACATTGGTACGTGTCGATATCCCCGACCCAAGGCAGTTGAACCTGCGCATTCCGTCAGGGAACGAAGCAGGCGCCAACGAGTTCTGGATCCCCGGCGGCAAGCTTCCCGACGGAAACAGCGAAGCCGTGATCGATGCCGGCGCTATTTCTGCGGAGTTGTTCCGCACAACCCCCCTATTCTAAGGTTCACCATGAAATTCAAAGACCTTTTTGTCAGCCGCCAGCACATGTTCTCCATGGGTATTGAAGAAGACTCCGGACAGCACTTTGTATCCTTCCCGGTCAGTAACGGCATGGTGGACTACGAGGAGTACTATGCCGTTGACCCGCAGACGTTCCAGCGGTTTCTGGATGACCCTGACGCAGCCCTTGCCTTTGTCATGAAATGCCGCCGCAGAGAGCTGGATGAGTTGCTGATCATCAAACCAGGGACGAATCGCGGCACTGCCATTTAGAGCAAGCCCACGCTTTTCCAGGCGTTAGTAACCAGGCAAACATCATGAATATCGACGCCCTGCATCACGCCGCCACACAGCTACGCAAGCTGTTGGAGCACCATCAAATGCGCGAACCGCTCGCCGCGGACCTGCTGCACGCCCTTGGCAATTTGATTGCGCGAGCCGAGCGAGAAGAAATTACCGTGCCTATGGAGCCAGGAGACATTCCGGGGCACCGCTACTTCACGGAAACCAACCTGGGTGGATATACCGAGCTCGAAGCCGCTTACTCGGTATTTTACGTAGAGCTGATTGACGCCAGAAGCTCGGAAGCCTTCAAAAAGCTTCAAGCAAACATGAACAACCCTGATCGATGAAGCCCTCCTCACCACTTGAGTACCTGGACAGCGCACTCATGCTCGTAACCGAGCGGCGAAATCAGACCCCGGGCTTTCCGGTGTACGCGACTGTCATCGATCAGTTGAAATACATCAGGGCCGTACTCGACGGCACCGAAAAGGACAAATCCAAGCTACACAGGCTCACGATCGGCGCCATTGCCAGCAAAGAGTTCGAGCCCACAGACAAGGAGCTTGCGGTGGCCTTGTCTCACGTTTACTACATCGCAGAACAGTGCGCCAATGGCTTGAAAATTCGCCTGCCTGGGGAGCGCTGAGTGGAATCCGGGCATGGCGAAATACAGTGAAGGAGCGAGCATGACCAATCACGAACTCGTCGACCTGCTTAAAACGCTTTCAGCCATCTACCATCGAGAAGGCTGTTTCGACTTCGACGCAGGGATTGGTTCAATGATCGACCTGCTCTCCAGAAGCCCGGACCAGAGTGGCGCACTGTGGCAGCATGCCGCCTCGTCTTACAGAACCATGGCAGTGACCAAGTCCGGATTTTCCGATGTGTATGTCGATGCCGCTACAGCCCAGGAACGCGTGCTTGCCAATATCCAGCTCGATGGTATCCGGCAAACACTCTGGGAAACTTTCAAGCGAGCCTGAAGCCGCGCAATCCGGTTGTTGGTCACAGGGGCTGCTTGGCGCGAGAAATGCCGCGCCCGCGAGATCGAGCGCCGCCCGCGCGGCGCATCGCGAGCAAGGCTCGCTCCTACGTTCGTTTACGGCCAATAACGCCTGTGACAGGCGCGCGCGACCGCCTTGTTAGTTCGACGCGATACCGCGCCATGCACACAAGCGGTCGCGCGCAAATCCCACAGGAAAAACTGGCCCGAAACAAACGTAGGAGCGAGCCTTGCTCGCGATGCGCCGCACGGGCGGCGCTCGATTTTCGCACCACCAAAAAGCTCAAGTCAGGCCAATACATACTCCCACCGGGCAGCCACAGAGGCACATCCAACTGAGAGAAAACCTGGCCGCCCTGCGCCACATTCCGTCGCATTGCCATCATCGTTTCACCGTCCTCACCCGGTCCATCAGCAGGACGCCGGCGCCCGAAAATGAGACCTCGTTCACTTTTTGAAAAATATTTTTGACGCCATTTTCCAGGCATTTTTCAGCACCTCAAACCCCTTCCCTGCGGGCTAAAACCCCGATTTTCCGCACTCGAAACGGCCAACCAATAGCAATGAGACATCATTGCGCCCCATCACAAAACAGGGAAAAAATCGCGCCCCTCGCCGGAACTTCTTCCCCGGCGGGCTGCCCTACTCGGCATTGCTGGCAACTCAATATTCATGTGCCAGCACCCAGATTCAGGTCCGCGCCAACGGCGTTTTGGGACGAACACCAAGCTTCATGGACGATGTACCGATGACACAGACGTTTGACGTCGAAGCACTGATCAAGCTGCGTGGCCAGACGCGGGCGATTGCCGATGCGCTCAAGGCGCAGGCGTCCGATTATCTCGCCACCGTGGCGCCGTTGATCCGTCCGCAAACGCTGTTCGGCGAATACCTGCAGGGCGCGCAGCGCAGCAGCGGCCGCGAAACCCAGCACCACTTCCAGTCGCTGATCGAACTCTACGAACGCATCGGCTCGGCCACGCCTTTCCAACTGGTCAGCGAGCTGGAAGTACCGCTCAACCTGATCAGCACCACCCCCGAACTGTTCCCGCTGGAATACGACAAGGTCCTCGCGCCAAGCGGGCAGACCGTGCGTATCACCAGCCCGGTGCGCTGGGTGGTGGGCTTCAACGCATTCGACCTGGCCCACTTTCGCAACGTGGTCAAAGACCCCAATCGCAGCAGCGCCGAGCTGTACCGTTTCGTCGTGCACTACCTGGTGCTGTTCTACTGCCTGAGCAAGGCGCCGGGGCTGGGTCGGCTGTTCGATGGGCTGCGCTTCGCGCTGAGTTTCGAGCGCCTCAAGGGCTTCGGCGATCTTCCGTTCTGCATCATCAGCTCGCCCCTGCGTTCGGAACTTCCCGACGATTCGGTCATCCGTAGCAGCACGCAGATCGCCGGCAACGCCAGCTTCGAAGAGCTGGTGAGCCGCGACAACATCATGGAAATGAACGACGACATCCGTCAGCGCCTGCTGCTGACGATCGAAGGACTGTAACGCGCGCCCCACCGGGGCCGCGCAATGATTCGCAGCGCATCGCATGCATTGGAGAACACGATGGCGAAGAAGGAAAGTACCCAGCACAAACTCGACCGCGTCCGCTCGCCTCGGGTCCACATCACCTATGACGTGGACATCGGCGATGCCATCGAGAAAAAGGAACTGCCCTTCGTTGTCGGGGTGCTCGGTGATTTCTCCGGCAACCCGCTCGAGCCGTTGCCCAAGCTGAAAGACCGCAAGTTCGTGTTCATCGACCGCGACAACTTCAACGGCGTGCTCAAGGGCATCAAGCCACGCCTGACCTACCGCGTCGACAACACCCTGGCCAAGAACGGCACCCAGCTGGGCGTCGAGCTGAACTTCAACAGCATGGAAGACTTCGAGCCACAGAACGTGGTCAAGCAGGTCGAGCCGCTGCGCAAGCTGCTGGAGGTGCGCAACAAGCTGGCGGACCTGCGCAACAAGATGGGCGGCAACGACAAGCTCGAAGAGCTGCTGATGGACGTGCTGCAAAACACCGAGAAGCTGAAAACCCTGGGCAAGGAATTCGGCCGCGAAGCCGCAGCCGCCGACGGTAAAGAGTAAGCAGGAGCCAGACGATGACCGACAAGCAAACACTGCCACAACAGGACACCGACCTGGTCGAGGTGGAAAACTTCGCACCCCAGTCCTCGCTGCTCGACAGCATCATCTCGCAAAGCCGTGTGGCCCGCTCCGAGACCGAGCGCACCCGCACCCGCGACCTGATCGGCGAACTGGTGAGCCAGGTGCTCGAAGGCGAAATGACGCCGAGCAAGGATTTGATCGCCGTGCTCGATGCGCGCATCGCCGAAATCGACGCCATGCTCTCCGAGCAGATGAACGAGATCATGCATGCCCGTGAGTTCCAGCAGCTGGAAGCCTCCTGGCGTGGCCTGAAGTACCAGGTCGACCAGACCGAGACCAGCACCACGCTGAAAATCCACCTGCTCAACGCCTCGAAAAAAGACCTGGTGCGCGACCTCAAGGCCGCCTCCGAATTCGACCAGAGCGCGCTGTTCAAGAAAATCTACGAAGAAGAGTACGGCACCTTTGGCGGTGCACCGTTCGGCATGCTGATCGGGGACTACGAGTTCAACCGTAACCCCGAGGACATGTACCTGCTCGAAGAGGTCTCCCACGTCGCCGCCGCGGCCCACGCACCGTTCATTTCGGCAGCCTCGCCCGAGCTGTTCGGCTGGGACTCGTTCACCGACATGTCCGGCCCACGTGACCTGGCGAAAATCTTCGACACCGTCGAGTACGCCAAGTGGAAGTCGTTCCGCGCCTCGGAAGACTCGCGCTACGTCGGCCTCACCCTGCCCCACGTGCTCGGCCGCCTGCCCTATGGCCCCGATACCACGCCGGTGGAGGAATTCAACTTCGTCGAGAATGTCGACGGCCGCGACCACGACAAGTACCTGTGGATGAACGCCGCCTACGCCCTCGGCACCCGCGTGACCGACGCTTTCTCGCGCTACGGCTGGTGCGTGGCGATTCGCGGCGTGGAAGGTGGCGGTCTGGTCGAAGGCCTGCCGACCCACACCTTCAACACCGATGACGGCGAAATTGCCCTCAAGTGCCCGACCGAAATCGCCATCACCGACCGCCGCGAAAAAGAGCTGTCGGACCTTGGCTTCATTCCGCTGGTGCACTGCAAGGGCACCGACTACGCCGCCTTCTTCGGCACCCAGTCGACGCAGAAGCAGAAGCAGTACAACACCGACATCGCCAACGCCAACGCACGCCTGTCGGCCCAGCTGCAGTACATCTTCGCCACCTCGCGCATCGCCCACTACATGAAGGCGATCATGCGCGACAAGATCGGCAGCTTCGCCTCGCGCAAGGACGTGGAACTGTTCCTCAACAAATGGCTGGCCAGCTATGTGCTGCTCGACGACACCGCGAGCCAGGAGGCCAAAGCCAAGTTCCCCCTGCGCGAAGCCCGCGCCGAAGTGTTCGAGGTACCGGGCAAGCCGGGCGTGTACAAGGCCGTGACCTACCTGCGCCCGCACTACCAGCTCGACGAACTGACCGCTTCGCTGCGCCTGGTCGCAGAGCTGCCGCAAGGCGCCCGCGGCTGACCGGCCCGTGTGTACAGGGATGACACATGAGTAACCAGGCCCGCCTGCTGCCCTCGCTGCTCGACCGACTGCTGGACGACCGTCCCTACCAGTCGGTCGACACCGCGTCGCAGCGCAGCTGCTCACTGGCCGAATACAAGGCCAGCATCGTTCGCGACCTGGAGATTCTGGTGAACACTCGCCAGTCCCTGGTCGCCGAGGAGCTCGAAGGCTACCCGCAACTCGGTGGCACCATCCTTGATTACGGGATGCCCGACTTCATCAGCAAGAGCGTGCTCGACCCGCAAGATCGCCGCGTCATCCAGCAACAGCTGGAAAAGGCGATCAGCACCGGCGACCGGCGCTTTCGCAAAGTGCGCGTTCAGCTAATGGCCCAGCAGAACGGCCACCGCATGTTGACCTTCCGGGTAGACGCCGTGCTGCGTCTGCAGGACGTCAGCCGCCACGTCTCGTTCGACGCGGTGCTGCAGGTCAACACCCAGGAATACAAAGTGCAGAACCTGAACTGATGCTCGACGAACTGCTGCCTTACTACGAAAAGGAACTGTCGCACCTGCGCTTCCTCGGCCAGGAGTTTGCCGCGCAGTACCCGAAAATCGCCTCGCGCTTGCTGATCGAGGGCGACAACTGCGAAGACCCGCATACCGAGCGCCTGATCGAGGCGTTCTCGTTCCTGTCTGCGCGGGTGCATAAAAAGCTCGACGATGAGTTCCCGGAAATCGTCGAATCATTTCTGGAAGTGCTTTACCCGCACTACCTGCGCCCTACCCCGTCGATGTCGATTGCCGAGCTGAGCCTGGGCAAGCACGAGAAGGTCACTGAAGCGTACCGCGTGGCTCGCCACACCGAAATGCAGGCCAGCTCCGCCGAAGGGGTGGTTTGCAAATTCCGCACCTGCTACCCCGTGGAGCTGTGGCCGATTGCCGTGCAACAGGCCTCGTTCGTCGAGCTGGAGCGCTCGGCATTCAACGGCCATAGCGCCGACCTGGTCGCGCGCCTGCGCATTGGTCTGAGCGCGAAAGGCGACGCCCGCTTCGGCCAGATGGAACTGGACAGCCTGCGGTTCTTCCTCGATGGCGAAGCCAGCGTGATGCTGCAGTTGTACGAACTGCTGTTCAACAACCTGGCCAAGGCCACCTTGTGCTTCCAGGACCAGGGGCGCAATCGCGAAGTGGTACTGCCCCAGGGTGCGATCAAGGCCGTGGGCTACGCCCGTGACGAAGGCCTGGTGGATTACTCAGAGCGTTCGTTCCTCGGCTATCGCCTGCTGCACGAGTACTTCACCTTCCCTGACAAGTTCATGTTCTTCGACCTGTCCGGCTTCGCCCGTATTCTGCAGGGCAAAGCGCTGGAACAGGTGGAGATCAACTTCTATTTCTCCGACTACGACCTCAGCGAGCGCCTGGCGCGGCTGACCCAGAACATCGGGCGCCACAACTTCAAGCTCAACTGCACGCCGATCATCAACCTGTTCCGCCAGCAGGCCGAGCCGATCAAGCTCACCCACACTCAGCACGAGTACCCGGTGACGCCGGACATTCGCCTGCACAACGCCGCCGAAGTGGTGTCCATCGACCGTGTGCGACGCGTGCGCAAGCTCGGTGGCATCGACCAGGTGGGCACTTGCCAGCCGTTCTTCGAGCCACGTGGCGAGCAGGACCAGGCCAACAGCTTCTGGATTGCCCGTCGGCGCAACCAGGGCGATGCCACCAGCGTGCAAATCCGCGTGGTCGACCGCGACCTGGAACTGATCGACGGCAACAGCGACACCCTGAGCATCACCCTCACCTGCAGCAACCGCGATATACCGCTGTCGCTGCCGTTCGGGGGTGAGCGCGGAGTGTTCAGCATTCCGGGCAATTCGGTGATCAGCGACATCCGCTGCCTGCGCAAGCCCACCGCCACAGTACGCGTGCCCTTGGGCAAGGGGCTGATCTGGCGGTTGATCTCGCACCTGTCGCTCAATCACCTGTCGCTGGTAGCCCAGGGTCGTGAAGTGCTGCTGGAGCTGTTGTCGCTGTACAACTACCGCAACGTCTCGGCCATCCGCAAACAGATCAACGGCATCAAGGCCATCAGCAGCGAACCGGTGGTGGCGCGAATCGGCCACCCACGGCCCAACTTCGTCAGGGGCGTGGGCATCACCCTGACCTTCGACGAGAGCCAGTACACCGGCAGTGGGGTGTTTCTGTTCGGCATGGTGCTGGACCACTTCTTTGGCCAGTACTGCTCGATGAACAGTTTCACCCAACTCAGCCTGCGCACCCTGCAACGTGAAAAGAGAGTCGTCCAATGGCCCGCACGAACCGGCGAACAGCCCCTGGTCTGATCGACCAGGCCCGAGCCGAGCCGTACCGATTCGAATTCTTTCAATTGGTGCGCCTGCTCCGCCTGCACTACAGCCGTACCGGGCGCATGGACCTGGCAACCCGGCCGCACGAAGACCCGCTGCGTTTTCGCTCACAGCTGTCGCTGGCGTTTCCGGCCAGCGAGGTCAGCGACCTGCAGTTCGAACGTGACGGCAAAGTGTCGCCGACCGGCTTGCCGCTGTCGGAAGTCCAGGTCACGTTCATGGGTTTGGTCGGGCCATCGGGCGTGCTGCCGCGCCCGTACACCGAGCTGCTGCTGGAGCGGCATGTCCAGCACCGCGACGATGCCGCCCATGCGTTTCTCGATATCTTTTCGCACCGCATGACCACGCTGTTCTACGAAGCGTGGCAGAAGTACAAGTTCCACATCGAACACGAGCGCAATGGCACTTCGGGCTTCGACCGTTACCTGCTCAACCTGGTGGGCCTGGGCCCACAGGCCCAGCAGCAGAAGTTCGAACGCCGGCCTTCGGCGCTGCGCCAGGACCTGTTCAGTTACTTTTCCGGGTTGCTGAGCCAGAAGCCGCGCAATGCGCTGAACCTTGAGGTAATGCTCGGCTTCTACTTCTCGTTGCCGTTCAAAGTCAGGCAGTTCGCAGGCCGTTGGTTGAATCTGGAGCCCGCGCAATGCACCCAGCTCGGCCGCAAGAACGCGCAGCTGGGCCACAGCGCGGTCGCCGGCCAGCGTGTCTGGGACTACCAGTCGTGCATTCGCATCGAAATCGGCCCTTTGACGCTTTCGAACTACCAGCGCTTTCAGCCGGGAACCGACGACCACCGCAAGCTGGTCGAACTGGTGCGCTTCTATATAGGTGCCGAGCTGGACTTCGAAATCGCCCCGCTGCTCAAACGCGAAGCCGTGCCGCCTGCCCGACTGGGCCGCACCGGCAATGTCGCCCTGGGTTGGCTGGGCTGGCTCAAACGCCCTGGCCGCGACGCGGAACCGTCCCGTTGCGCCGTCTTCCACATTCCTTACGATGGGGTCGCCTTGTGAACCTGAAGTCTCTGTTCGCCAAGCTCAATGAAACCAGCCGCACGGCCACCGAAAGCGCGGCGGCCCTGTGCCTGTCGGAACACCATTACGACGTCGAGGTGGAGCACCTGCTGCTGCAACTGCTCGACAACAGCGACAGCGACCTGCCGGCGATCCTGCGTCATTACCAGGTGGTGAGCGAGCGCTTGCAGGCGCAGTTGGTCACGGCGCTGGGCACCTTCAAGAAAGGCAACACCCGCACCCCGGCGCTGTCGCCACACATCACCCGCATGATCGAACAGGCCTGGCTACTGGCTTCGATCGAATTCGGTGTCGGCCAGGTGCGCACCGGCCACCTGCTGCAGGCCTTGCTCGACGACGCCGAACTGCGCCGGGTAGTGGTCGCCTCGGCCCCCGAGCTTGAGAAGATCAACGCCGATGACCTGCGCGTCAACCTTGCCGCCCTGGTCGAAGGCAGCGCCGAAACCAGGCTCGCCAGCCCCTTGGCCAGCCCGGCAGCGCCGGTGCTGGGTGCGGGCAAGGTCGGCGGCAAGACGCCGGCGCTTGACCAGTACACCGTCAACCTCACCCAAAGCGCTCGCGAAGGCCGCATCGACCCGGTGCTTGGCCGCGAGTTCGAAGTGCGCCAGATGGTCGACATCCTCACCCGTCGTCGCCAGAACAACCCGATCCTTACGGGCGAGGCCGGCGTGGGCAAAACCGCGGTGGTCGAAGGCCTGGCCCTGCGTATCGCCCAAGGTGATGTGCCGGCCGTGCTCAAGGATGTGGCCCTGCATACCCTGGACCTGGGCCTGCTGCAGGCCGGTGCCGGGGTCAAGGGTGAGTTCGAGAACCGCCTGAAGGCCGTGATCGAAGAGGTCAAGCGCAGCCTGCACCCGATCATCCTGTTCATCGACGAAGCCCACACCCTGATCGGCTCCGGTGGCCAGGCCGGGCAGAACGACGCCGCCAACCTGCTCAAACCCGCGCTGGCCCGTGGTGAGCTGCGCACCATCGCCGCCACCACCTGGGCCGAGTACAAGAAGTACTTCGAAAAGGACGCCGCCCTCGCCCGCCGCTTCCAGGTGGTCAAGGTCGAGGAGCCCGACGAAGACAAGGCCATCCATATGCTGCGCGGCCTGCTCGGCAAGATGCGCGAGCACCACAAGGTTGCAGTGATGGACGAAGCGCTGGTGCAGGCCGTACGCCTGTCCAGCCGCTACATCACCGGCCGCCAGTTGCCGGATAAAGCCGTCAGCGTGCTCGATACCGCTTGCGCGCGCATCGCCCTGGCGCAATCGTCGCAACCCGGCGCACTGGAAGACAGCCGCCGCCATATCGACAACCTGCAGGCTGAAATTGCCGTGCTTGGCCACGAAGCCGACAAGGGCCACGACCATGCCCGCCGCCTGGCCGAGTTGCAAACAACCCTGCAGGCCGAACAACTCCAGGAACAACGCCTGGCCGCACAATGGCAGCAGGAACTGGAGCTGGTCGAACAGCTCAAGGCCCTGGACAGCGCCAGCGAGGCCGACGCCCAGCAACTGAACGCGCTGCGTAGCGAACTGGCCCAGGTGCAAGGTGACCAACCGCTGGTGCATGCCCTGGTGGACGCCAGTGCCATCGCCCAGGTGATCAGTGGCTGGACCGGTATTCCATTGGGCAAGATGCTGCGCGACGAAATCGACACCGTGCAACGCCTGCCGGCCCTGCTCGGCGAACGCGTGCTGGGCCAGGACCATGCCCTGCACGAGATCGGCAAGCGCATCAAGATTTCCCGCGCGCGCATGGAAGACCCGAACAAACCCATCGGCGTGTTCCTGTTGCTGGGCCCAAGTGGCGTTGGCAAGACCGAAACCGCCCTGGCCCTGGCCGACACCCTGTACGGCGGTGAGCGCAACCTGATCACCATCAACATGTCCGAGTACCAGGAGGCCCACACCGTTTCCAGCCTCAAGGGCTCGCCACCCGGCTACGTCGGTTACGGCGAAGGCGGCGTGCTGACCGAAGCCGTACGGCGCAAGCCCTACAGCGTGGTGTTGCTCGATGAAGTGGAGAAAGCCCACCCCGATGTGCTGGAGCTGTTCTTCCAGGTGTTCGACAAGGGCGTGCTGGACGATGGCGAGGGCCGCGAGATCAACTTCCGCAACACGGTGATCATCCTCACCTCCAACACTGGCACCGAGCACATCATGCAGACCTGCCTGAATGTTCCAGTTCTGCCAGCACCGGAGACCATTGTTGAAGGCCTGCGCGACGAACTCAACCGGGTGTTCAAACCCGCCTTCCTGGGCCGCTTGAGCATCGTGCCGTTCTACCCGGTGCAGGACCAGATTCTCGAACGCATCGTCGGGCTCAAGCTCGAGCGCATCGCCAAGCGCTTCGCCCGCAACCACCAGGCCGAGCTCAGCTACGACCACGCCCTGGTCAAGGCCATTGCCGCACGCTGCACCGAAGTCGACAGCGGCGCGCGCAACATCGACAACATCCTGTCGCGCAGCCTGATGCCCGAGCTTGCCCAGCATGTGCTTGAACGCATGGCCCAGGACGCGCCAATCGAGCGCCTGACCGTAGAGCTGGGCAGCGACGGCGGTTTCGCCTATCGCCTGGCCTGAAGCAAACCTGGAGCCAAGCAGTCATGGACAACCGACACACCGCCCTCAAACGCCTGACCGCCGCCGCATTGCTGCTGGCGCTGGCTGGCTGCGGCGTTACCGACCGGATCGGCAAGCGTATGGACGACAGCTGGGCGGCCGACATGCTGGCCGACAGCGAGAAGGTCATCCTCACCTCCGACGGCGGCAACCATCTCAACCCAGACGCCAGCGGTACACCGCTGTCGGTAGTGCTGCGGGTGTACCAGCTGACCGACCTCGAGCGCTTCGCCGCCAGCGACGCCGACACCCTGTGGGAGGCGCCGGATAAAGCGCTGGGCAACACCCTGGTGGAGGCCCGCGAAATCACCCTGCTGCCAGGCATCGGCCAGATCGACCAGTGGCCGCTGGCCAAGACTGCGCGTTACGTGGGCGTCGCGGCGTTCTTCCGCAACGAGGAAAACGCCCGCTGGAAGGTGGCTTTCGACGCCGAATCGCTGCGCAAGGACGGTATCTGGTTCTCGTCCGACGGCCTGCGCATTCTGGTGGACAACACCGACATCACCGCCGTGCGGGGTGTCGATGTGCTGAACAAGCCCCCCACCGCCGAACAGGTGGCCACCGCCGAAAAGCAGCGGGCGCTGGAAAAGACCCTGGCTGAAAAAGTGCAGGACGCGGCGATCGACAAAGCCGCTGATGTCGCCGGCCAATCGGCGCAGAACGCCGTGGATTCAACCTTCAACTCTTTAGTGGATAGCGTCAAATGAGCAAGCAGAGCCGGGTGATGTGGTCGGAAGGCATGTTCCTGCTGCCCCAGCACTTCCAGTACCAGGATGAATTTCACCAGCACCAGTTGGCCGAGGCCACCTTGCGCGGCACCCCGTTCCATTGGGGCGTGCAGACCTTGCAGGTGGACGAAGATGCCCTGGCCAACGGATCGCTGCAGCTCAAACGCCTGAAACTGGTGTTCCCCGACGGCAGCCTTTACGACGCGCCGCAGCACGACCCGCTGCCCGCCGCCCGTGACCTCAAGGACCTGCTCAAGGCCAATGACCTGAAGGTGTATGCCGCACTGAAGCTGCCCGAGCCGTTTGGCCTGAACTACGTCGAGGACGGCCAGGTGCAACAGGCCGCCCGGCGTTTTCGCAAGCAGTTCGACACCCTGCCCGACCTCAACGAAGGCGAGCTGGAAAACGAGATCACCAGCCTGCGCCTGAACGTGGTGCTGCTGGTCGACGGCGACAGCCTCGATGGCTACAGCCATTGCCCGCTGGCCAAGCTGACCCGCAACAGCATGGGCGGCTTCAGCCTGGACCCGCACTTCGTTCACCCTACTCTGCACCTGGGCAGCCACGAGACCCTGGCGAGCATCGGCAAGCGCCTGCTGGGCGCCTTGCAGTCCAAGAGCAAAGCGCTGTCGGGCCGTCGCCGCGAGCGCGCCGACCAGATCGCCGAGTTCGGCTCCAGCGACGTGACGCTGTTCTGGCTACTCAACACGGTCAACCGCGCCCACCCACAACTGGCGCATCTGCTGGCCCACCCACGGCTGCACCCGGAGCGCCTGTATCTGTTCCTGGCCGACCTTGCCGGTGGACTGCTGACCTTCAGCCTCGATGTCCAGCTCAGCGATATCCCCGAGTACGACCACCACGACCCCGCTGCGTCGCTGGTCAAGCTCGACGAGATGATCCGGGTGATGCTCGACAATGTGGTGCCGAACCAGTGCATCGTCATCAGCCTCAACCAGACCAAGCCGTCGCACTGGCAAGGCCAGTTGCGCGACCCACGCCTGGCCGAGGCGGACTTCTACATCGCGGTGCATGCCGACATGCCCGGCGCCAGCCTGCTGGAGCTGGTACCACGGGCGTTCAAGGTCGGCTCGCCGGAAGACATCGAAGTGGTGGTCAACAGCGCCATGCCCGGCGTCACCCTCAACCATGCCGCGCGGCTACCCAATGCCATTCCGGTGCGTCTGGACAACCAGTACTTCGCCATCGAACCCCATGGGCCGGTGTACGAACGCATGATGGACGCGCAAGCCATCTGCTTCTACGCGCCCAGCGCCTTTACCAACCTCAAGCTTGAACTGATGGCGGTGCTCAAATGACCGAAGCTGTATTGCAGGGCGCCGTCGCGGCCGCCGACGACAAACCGTCCCTCAAGGACCTGGTGCAGGATTTCATCAGCATGGCGCTGATCGTCCGCCGTGGCCGTCAGGTCACCTCGGTCAAGGCGTTCGAGGCCAGCGTCGAACGCTTCTTCGACCAGCTTGAGCGTGATGCCCGCGCCGCCAACTACAGCGTCGAGCAGGTCAAGGACACCCAGTACGCGCTGTGCGCCTTCCTCGACGAAAGCGTGCTGCGCTCCGGCGACAACGACCTGCGCCGCCACTTCGAGCTGCAACCGCTGCAGTTCCGCTACTTCGGCGTGCACCTGGCCGGCCAAGGCTTCTTCGAGAAGGTCGATGCGCTGCGCGTCGACACCCGGCAGAACCTCGATGTGCTGGAGGTCTACCACCTGTGCCTGGCCTTGGGTTTCGAAGGCAAGTTCAGCCTCGGCCAGAAAGACCAGTTGCGCTATCTGGCCAACACCTTGGGCCAGGACATCGCCCGCTACCGCAAACCGCCGAAAACCCTGTCGCCGGACTGGGCGCTGCCTGACCAGGTGTCACAGATGCTGCGTCACGAAGTACCGCTGTGGGTCTACCTGGCCTTCATCGCCCTGGTCTGCCTTGCGGTGTACCTGACCCTCGATTGGTTGCTGGACAAGGACGTCGCCGCCCTCGCCGAGCAAATCCGCCAGCTGTTCAGTGCCTGAGCCGTTTCCAGGTAGCCGAGTCAGGAAGACATGAAAACATTACTGCGTCTGTTGAAGAGTTTCTGGATTCTCCTGCCACTGCTGTGGCTGGCGAGCCTTTTGATCTGCTGGCTGGCAGCCCCGCTGCTGCCCTGGGTGCGCCACCATGTGCCTGAAGCCCTGGCCATCGTCAGTGCCTGCTTCCTGCTGGTGATCGTGCTGCGCCAGTACCAGCGCATCCGCGCCGAGCACAACCTGGAGAACCTGCTGCAGATCGAGGTCGACCGTTCGTGGAATGCCACCGGCGAGTTCCGTGACCAGCAGGTGCTGCGCGAACGCCTCAAGCACGCCATTGCCATGCTGCGCACCGACCGTTCTGCCGGGGGTGGCGGCAAGGCGGCGCTGTCGGACCTGCCCTGGTACCTGGTAATTGGCATGTCGGCAGCCGGCAAGACCTCGCTGCTGACCCACTCGGGGCTGTCGGCCAGCATCGCCACGGCCAGCGACAGCGAAAGCGGCACCCAGCACTGCGACTGGTACTTCAGCCCGGACGCGGTGATGATCGACACCGCTGGCCGCTACCTGCGCGACGACCAGTCGGCCAGCGAGTTCTCGGCATTCCTGCGCATGCTGCGCAAGCAGCGTGGCAAGGCCGCGATCAATGGCCTGGTGCTGGTGGTCAGCCTGCCGGAGCTGCTGGCTGCCAGCAGCGATGAACGCAACGCCTTGGCCGCGCAACTGGTGGCGCGGGTCGAAGAGTACGCCGAGTGCCTGGACGCCAACCCACCGGTCTACCTGATGCTGAGCAAGACCGACCAGTTGCCCGGATTCAGCCAGGCCTTCGAAGGTTTGGACCTGCACGATCGCCAGCAACCGCTGGGCATGACCTTCGGCCTGGCGGAAATCCGCAACCAAGGCCTGCACACCGTGCTCGCCACGCGCCTGAAGAACCTGCAGCGCCACGTTCGCCAGCATGTCGATGCGCAACTGGTAGCCCTGGGCGCGCAGGCCGACAGCAGCCTGTTGAGCTTCCCGCAGTACTTCGCCGAACTGGGCGGCGTGCTGGAGCAGTTCCTTGAGCACTTCACCCAAGGCCACCGAGGTGCAGCCCCACTGCTGTTACGCGGCCTGTACTTCACCAGCGCCCTGCAGACCAACCAGCAGCTGGGCCAGGTGTATGAGGATGCCATCGCCGACACCTTCGCCCTGCAGACGGCCCAGGATAACGCTGGCCAAAGCAGTGGTAAGGCCACCAGCAACCGCAGCTACTTCATTACCGACACATTCCGCCGGGTGATCTTCCCGGATCGCGACCTCACCCTCTACCAGTCGCGCCTGGGCCGTCAGGCTTCGTTCAGCCCGCTGCTATTGGGCCTGGCGGCCGCCGCCGGGGTGGTGTTCATCGGTTGGCAGGCGCTGTCGTTCGCCAATAACCGTCAATGGCTTGCGCAGGTGCGCGGGCAATTGGTCGAAATCGAGCAAGCGGCCGACCGCGAGCAATTGCTGGCCGCCGGCAAGGGCCTGGAAGTGCTGCGTGGGCAAATGGCGACTTATGAAGCGCATCGCCTGCAGGGTGTTCCGCTGTCGATGAGTGCCGGCCTGTACCATGGCGAGGCGATTCACGACGTCGCCCGCAGCGCCTACCTGGAGCAGTTGCGCAGCCAGGCCCTGGAGCCGATCGCCCGCAACCTGCAAGTACAGATGCGCGCCTTCAACACCTTCGCCAACGGTATCAACCAGGCGCTGGAGTTCACCCCCGCCCCGACGCCGCGCAGAAACCGCAACGGCAAGCTCCAGGCGCCGCGCCTGGCAGCCAAGGCCCAGGCGGCACTGAACACTACCCGCGCCGGCGCCTATGCGGCCAAGGTCAACCTGGCCACCGCCAGCGACGCGGCCGAGCTATCGGCCACCACCGGTGGGCTGTCGCTGTCCGAAGAGATGCTCGGGCGCCTGGACGAACAACAGGTGGCGTCGATCATCGAGGCTTATAACACCCTCAAGCTGTACCTTTTGCTGACCGAACCCCAGGCCCACCCGGACCCTGCCTTCGTCGCCGCCAGCCTGCCCCAGGCCTGGGCCAGCGCCAGCGCCAGCAGCGAGGGCACGCCTGCCGACCCGGGCGTGATCGCAGAGAACGCGCCGCTTTACGTCCAGCTGCTGGAACAGGGCCAGGCGCCCTCGCTGCCCCGCAACGAACAACTGATCAGCGAAACCCGGCAGAACCTGAAGTCGTTCATGATCTCCAGCTCCCTGGTCGACCGTGAATACCTGCGCCTGCAGCTTGAGTCGAGCCGTCAGTTCCCGGCCCTGTCCCTCAATGACCTGGTGCCGATGCCTGGCCGCGCGCTGCTGTTCAGCTCGGCCGGTGTGCCGGCGATCTACACCCGCCAGGGCTGGGACACCTTCGTCAAACCCGAGCTGATCAAGCTGGTCTCGGGCAACCTGCGCAACGAGTCCGACTGGGTGCTCGATGGCGAAGGCGGCGATGCCCTGGTGCAGAAGGCCAACTTCGTGCGCGAGTTCATGGCCCGCTACAAACGCGACTACACCCAGGCCTGGTACAAGATGGTCAGCAGCGTCGGCGTGCGCCACTTCGCCGACCTGGCGTCGGCCACCGAGCAGCTCGGACTGCTCAGCGACGTGCAGAACTCGCCCGTGAAAAACCTGCTGGCGGCGGTCAACGACAACACCCGCTGGGACCTGCCGCTGCAACGTGAGGCCTTGGCCCCAGGCAGCCCTCGCGAGGACGGCTTCTGGAGCAAGGTCAGCGGCCTGTTCGACGCCAAGGACGCCCTGCCCGCCGCCGTGGCGCCGGTGTTGCCCGCCGTTGACGATGGCAGCCTGGCCAAGCGCTTCGAGCCGGTGTCGCGGGTGTTCGCCGAGCACAATGCCGAAGGCGCCGACAGCACCATCATGGACCGCTACCTGGCCGCCCTGCGCAAACTCAAGGTGCGCATGAACAACATCCAGCGTTCCCAGGACGTGGGCAAGAGCAGCAAGCTGCTGATCAGCGAAACCCTGGAAGGCCAGCCGAGTGAAGTGACCACCGTACGCAACTACGTGGAAACCAGCGTCGACACCAGCCAGGACGGGCTGTCGCAATCGCTGCAGGGGTTGTTCAGCCTGCCCATCCAGTATGCCTGGGAGACCCTGCGCGACCCGGCCGGCCAGCAGATTGCCAAGGCCTGGGCGCAGCAGGTGGCCAAGCCTTGGGAACAGGTCATGGCGCACCGTTACCCGATTGCCAGCGGCAGCCGCAACGAAGCGTCGGTCAAAGACCTGCAACGTTTCGTCGACCCTGACAGCGGCCTGCTGCCGACCTTCAAACGCAACGAAATCGGCAACCTGTCCGCTGGCGAGGGCCTGGGCCTGAGCAGCGGCAAGTCGCCGGCGCTGGTCAACCCCGGCATGCTCGCCAGCATCGACAAGGCCAGCTCCGTGGGCCAGGTTATCGCCAGCCTGTCCGACCGCGACAATGGTTTCGAGATCATGCTGGAGCCTTCGGCGAACTTCACCGACATCGTCTTCACCCTCGATGGCCAGGAGCAGCATTACCGCAACGGCCGCACCAGCTGGAGCCGCTTCGCCTGGCCAGGCACCGGCAACGCCCCGGGCGCACGCCTGGATGTGGTCACCCTCAGCGGCGCCCGCGTCACCGTGTTCGACTTCCCGGGCCGCTGGGGCTTGTTGCGGATGAACGAAAGCGCCCGCGTCGATGACCTCGATGGCATCCAGCAGCGCTTCAGCTGGAACACCGCCAATGGCCGCGTGAGCCTGGTGGTGCGCAACTTCGGTGGGGTGAAGTTGACCGACCTGGGCGAGGTCAAGGCCCTGAGCGCGCTCAATGACAGCAGGGGCGCACGATGATCGGTTGCTTCGGCAAGCTCCCCTCCAGCGCCGACTTCGTCAGCCTGCATGGCGCGGCGGAGGAAGTGTGCGAGTTCGACGCCTGGCTGCAGGCCTCGCTGGCGGCCATGCGCCACCGCGAGGACTGGCAGGCGCTGTTCGACGGGCTGCCGATGTGCTTCTTCAATTACCAGGCGCGCAATGGCAACCGCCTGCTGGGTGGACTGCTCAGCTCGCGGGATGCCAGCGAGCGGCGCTACCCGTTCTTCATCTTCCAACTGCTCAAGGGCCAGGAAGGTGAAGCGCTGCACAACCCGTTCACCCTGGGTGAACTGTTCAGCGCCCAGATCAAGCCATTGCTGCACCAGGCCGTGCAAGGCACCGACTGTGCTGCGCTGTTCGAGCGCATCAAGGCCCTGCGACCGTTGCATGGCCAGGACCTGGACCTGTTCCGCCGGGTTCATGCCAAGTTCCTGCATGACTTCAGCTTCAGCGACATCGCCCGCGCCCTGCAGGGTTCCTGGCCGACGTTTGACAGCACCACGGCACTGGCCCACCTGCGAAGCGTGGCCGGCGCGTTGAACGGCGATTACCAGGGTGGCATCGAGCTGCCGTTGCCCGCCGAGCGCGGCCTGAAAAACCCGACCGCAGACCTGTGGCAGACCTGGCTGACGCGCCTGGGCGCCAGCCGTGGTGTGCCCGCCGTGAGCCTGTTGGCCGACGACTTCATGCACCCGACGCTGTTCTGCTTCCCGTCGCGCCACAGCAGCAATGCCTACCGCTTGCTCAGCGGCACGGCGCAGGCCCCGTTGCACCTGGAGCTGCTCAGCCCGCTGCCACTGGTGCCGCACACACACGATTACGACCGACCTCTGGAACGCGTCATCGACCTGTTCGTCGATACGCTGGATGCGACGCCTGTATGAACAAGATCAAGTATTACTGCCTGCGCTATCAACCCTACTTGCTGGGGGTGGCTTTCTTCCTGGCGATCTTCCTGGTCTGGGCAGGCGGACGCACCCTGGGCTTCGCCTCGTTGCACAGTCTGCTGGCAGGCATCGGTCTGTTCCTGCTGCTGTCGGCAGGCTATGTGCTGTTGCTGTACCGTGGCGCAGGCCAGCACCACAACCTCGAAGCACTGCTGCGCGACGATGCCGACCAGGCCGTGCTCAACGCGGCGCCCGCCGACCGCGAAGAAATCAGCCTGCTGCGCGAACGCCTGCTGCAAAGCATCGAGCGCCTGCACGGCAGCAAGCCTCGTGGCACCTCGGCGCAAGACGCATTGTACGCCCTGCCCTGGTACCTGGTGATCGGCCAACCGGCTGCGGGCAAGAGCACCATGATCCTGCAGTCGGGGCTGAACTTCCCCTACGCGGAACGCGAGGGCGCACGGGTGGCAGGCCTTGGCGGCACACGCAACTGTGACTGGTTCTTCAGCTCCGAGGCCGTGCTGCTGGATACCGCCGGGCGCTACATGAACAGCCCGGAGGAAGCCGGCAAGTGGCGCGGTTTCCTGCAACTGCTGCGCCAGCACCGCCAGCGTCGGCCGCTCAACGGCCTGATCGTCAGCGTCAGCATCGACGATATCCTGCACGGCTCGGCCGAGGATCAGGAGCGTGTGGCCAAGCGCCTGCGCGAGCGCATTCAGGAAAGCTGCGCGCTGCTGGAAGTGCGCCTGCCGATCTACCTGGTGTTCACCAAGTGCGACCTGATCCCCGGTTTCACGCCGTTCTATCGCCAGCTGGATGACGCAGCCCGCGGCGAAGTCATGGGCAAGACGTTCTCGCACAAAGGCTTCGAGCAAGCTGACTGGGGCCAGCGCTTCAGCGCGGCGATGGACGAGCTGGTCGGTCACTGGCAGCAAGTGGCGCGCCAACAGCTGGTACAGCAGGACATCCAGGTGACCCGCCAGAACGATGCCGCCTACCGCTTCCCGCTGGAGCTGGCCGCACTCAAACCGCGCCTGCGCCAGTTCGTCGATAGCCTGCTGCGGGCCAACCCGTACCAGAATGCCGAGCTGTTGCGCGGTTTCTACTTCACCACTGCGCTGGAGGCCGAAGAAGCCCACTGGGGCGGCCATGGCCAGTCGGTCGCCGCACGCTTCGCCCTGCAACAGGATGAGAACGCCGCCAGCCACGGCAGCCATCCTGCGCCGTTGTTCATCAACAGCCTGTTCCGCAAGGTGATCATCCCCGACCAGCATCTGGTGGCGCTGTACACCAGCAACCGCCGCGAACGCCGGCGCAAGGCCGCCTGGGTCGCCAGCGCCAGCCTGGCCGGGCTGCTGCTGTGCAGCCTTTGGGGGTGGTCATATGTGAACAACCGCAGCACCCTGAACAGCATCTCCAACGAGCTGGCCCAGGCCAAGGCCGAAGACCAGCGCGCCAGCGGCCAGTATGCCGCCTGGCACAGCCTCGACCGATTGCGCGTGTGGGCGGCCCACTACTACCAACAGCACCACGACCAGGCCGTACCGCTAAGCCTGCGCCTGGGGCTGTACCAGGGCCATGAGGTCGAGCCACTGCTGCGGGCGCGCTACTTCACCACCTTGCAGAGCGTGATGCTGAAACCCACCGCGGACAACCTCACCCGCACGCTGTACCTGCTGACCACCCTGAAGGTGTACCAGCGCAATACCCGCGAGCTGATGCCCGTCGCTGGCGTGGACAGCGTCGAGGCCGAAGCCCTGCCCCACGACAACCGTGCCCAGTCGATCGCCGACTTCGGCAAGGCGGCGCTCGACACTTACACCATGCTTGCGCCCGCTCAACGTGAAAAAGCCGAACCGGCCTTCCTCAAGGCCAGGCTGCCGGATTACTGGTACCCGGCCATCGCCCGCCAGACCGGCCAGCCGATGGCAGCCGGCGATGCCAACCAGGACTACCTGTACGCCAGCCGCCAGGTGATTTTCTACAGCGACCAGATTCGCGAGCCTGATGTGCCGCGCATTCTCGACAACGCCTTCCTGATGTCCAGTTCGCGCAACTACATCAACAGCCTGCTGACCCAATCGTTGCGCTCGATCGAGACCATCACCCTGGAGTCCGACACCCTGTTCGCCTTCGCCCGCGCCGACTTCCAGAGCCTGAAAAGCGAAGGCCAGAGCCAGCTGAGCGCCATCGCCAGCAAGCTTCTGAACACCCCCAATATCGGCAAGATCATCATCTCGGGCCATGCCGACCAGCTGGGCGACCCGCAAGGCAACCTGCAGGTTTCCCGGCAACGGGCGCAAACCATCCGCACCTACCTGGTGGGCAAGGGCGTACCGGCCGAACTGGTCACCGCCCAAGGCGAAGGCAGCCGCAAACCGCTGGTCAACTGCGACATGCAGCAACCCCGGGCGCAGCTGATCAAGTGCCTGGAGCCCAACCGCAGGGTCGAAATCGAAGTGCGCGGCCTCAACTGAGGCGGCGCCGCAAGAACCGGCCACCCGGGCCTCACAGGAGGAAGCCCGAGTGGCGGCAAGCTACCTCGACCGATGCAGTCGGCGAGGTCAAAACGAAGGGACGCATGAGCGACCTTTAAATGATGTTAATGGAGAGTTTTACAATGGCATTTGACGCGTATATCCAAATCGACGGCATCCCGGGCGAAGTACTGGATGACAAGCACAAGGACTGGATCGAAGTGCTGGGCTACGAGTACGGCGCCACCCAGGCCACCTCGGCCACTGCCAGTTCCTCGGGCGGTGCCTCCTCCGAGCGCGTGGCACTGAGCGATTTCAAGATCCGCAAAGCCGTCGACAAGGCCTCGGCCAAGCTGTTCGAACACTGCTGCACCGGCAAGCACATCGCCAAGCTGAAGCTGAACGTCAACCGTGCCGGTGGTGACAAGGTCACCTACCTGACCATCGACATGGAAGAAGTGGTGGTGTCGTCGGTCAAGTTCGTCGCCGGTGGCAACCAGGGCGGTGAAGACAAGGCGGTCAGCGACCTGCCGATCGAAGAGATCAGCTTTAACTTTGCACGTATCAAGACCACCTACACCCAGCAGAACCGTACCGACGGCCAGGCTGGCGGCAACATCGTCGGTGGCTGGGACCGCACCGCGAACAAAGTGTTTGCCTAAGCACTTGCTTCGGGCCGCCTGCGCGGCCCGTACCTTGCAGCGCGCCGGCCATGCAGGCGCGCTGCTCCCCTTCCCTGATCAGAGTGTTTTATGCCTGAACTTCTCAACGACCTTTCGCTGGCCGAGCTGGCCGCGCCGATTGACGGTGGCAGCGGCGAAGACTTGAGCTTCTCCGCCTTGTTCGACCAGATCAAGGAGGCGCGCCGGGCAGACCCTGACTACCTGACACAAGGCGATTGGCAGACTGACCTGAAGACCGCCGACTGGGAAAAGGTCATCAGCCTGTCCGCCGCCGGGCTTGCCGAACAGAGCAAAGACCTGATGCTGGTGGCCTGGCTCAACGAAGGCCTGGCCCAACGGCACCATTTCGAAGGCATCACCTTTGGCCTGAGCCTGACCGAGCGGATTCTGCAAGCTTTCTGGCACACGGTCTACCCTTCGCTCGAAGACGGCCTGGACGAGCGCGCGGCGCGACTGTCCTGGCTCAAGACCACGCTCACCGACATTGCCGGTGGCTTGCCCATCACCCAAGGGCAACCTTTCGGCGTGCTGCGTTACGACGAATCACGCCATGTAGAAAACCTCGCCTTGCAAAACCCCAAGGCGATGCAGACCGCGCTGGATGAAGGCAAGATCAACGCCGAAATCTTCCAGCGGGCAGTGCTGCTCAGCGACGCCGAGCACCTGCGCGACAAGGCCCTGCAAATTGCCGACTGCCTGGCCGCCTGTGCCCAGCTGCAGGCCACCACCGACCGCCTGTTCGGAGCCGAGGCACCGAGTTTCGCCAGCCTTCACGACATGCTGGCCAGGGCCAGCCAGTTGGCCGAGAAGCTGCTCAAGGACCGAGGTATCGAACTGCACCCTGCGCCCGTTGTGGTCGCCGAACCTGCCCCAGCCGTTACCACCACCAGCGATACAGGTGAAACGATGACCACCGCCGCCCAGCCGAATGCTCCCGCCCAGATGCGCACTACTCCGCTGACCCGCGAAGAAGCCTTCACCATGCTGGCGGGCATCGCCCAGTTCTTCAAACAGAGCGAGCCGCAAAGCCCGGTACCTTACTTGATCGAAAGAGCCATCAAGTGGGGCAACATGCCGCTCGAAGGCTGGCTGAGCGATGTGATCAAGGACAGCAACGTGGTGGACAATATCCGCGATGTATTGGGCACGCGCGAACCGCGCTCTTGACCCCGCTGCGCCTGCACCGGCCTCTTTGCGGGCCAGCCCGTAGCAACGGGGATTGCCGGGAACAGGACCCTGTGATTAGAATGCGATCAATTCTTAATTGCACCCCTCTTCCCAATGCCGCCCGCCGACCCAACCCTCAACCTGCAGGTCCAGACGCTGTACACCGAGCACCACGGTTGGCTTCAGGGCTGGCTGGGGCGCAAGCTGGGCAACGCCTGCGACGCCGCCGACCTGGCCCACGACACCTTCCTGCGCCTGCTCAACCGGCAGGCCGCGCAGCGCTGGGGTAACGAGCCGCGGGCCTTGCTCACACATATTGCCAAGGGCTTGCTGGTCGACCGTTGGCGGCGCCAGGAAGTCGAGCGCGCCTATCTGGAGGCCATCGCCCACCTGCCCGAGCCGCAAGTACCGTCGCCGGAAACGCGCTGGCTGATTCTCGAAACCCTGACGCGTGTCGATGCCATGTTGCGTGAGATGCCCGCGCGGGTGCGCCAGGTGTTCCTCTTGTCGCAACTCGATGGCCTCACCTACGGCGAAATCGCCGAGCAGTTGCAGGTGTCGTTGATCACCATCAAGCGCGACATGCGCACCGCGTTCCTGGCATGCCTGAGCCTTGACCCATGACCGCACGCATCGACCCGGAAATCCTCGGCGAAGCCGCCGACTGGCTGGTGCAACTGCAATCGGGCTGCGCCACCGAAGACGATCACCGCGCCGTCCAGGCCTGGTGCCAGCGCAGCAGCGAGCATGCCCAGGCCTGGCAGCGTGCCGAGGCGATCCTCGGCGATTTGCGCCGGCTGCCATCGCCCGTTACCGGCGAGACCCTGCGCCGGCTTAGCCGCAATGGCGCGGTCAGCCGCCGCCAGGCCATGCAGCGCCTGGGCTTGTGGTTGCTGGCTGCCCCCGCAGCCTGGCTGGCCTGGCGCGAAACGCCCTGGCAACAATGGACCGCCGACGTGCGTACCGCCGTAGGCGAGCAACGCCGAATGACGCTCGCCGACGGCAGTGAGGTGCTACTGAACACCGACACCGCCATCGACATCACCTTCGACGCCCGCGAGCGGCGCATCGACCTGCTGGCCGGCGAGATCCTCATCAGCAGTGCCGCCGACCCTGCTGTGCCCGCCCGTCCATTGCGGGTGCGCACGCTGCACGGCCAGGCCCAGGCCTTGGGTACACGCTTCAGTGTGCGCCTGGACGGCACGCAGACCCGTGTCGCCGTCCTCGAAGGGCGCGTGGACGCCCGCCCACTGCACGCTGCCCAAGGCCTGCTGCTCAAGGCCAATCAACGTACAGCCTTCGATGCCAACCTTGTGCAGCCCGCCAGCGTGCTGGACGTTGATGACCTGGCCTGGGAGCACGGCATGCTGCTGGCCCGCGACATGCGCCTGGCCGACCTGCTGCAAGCGCTGGGCCGTTACCGTCCCGGCGTGCTGCGCTGCCACCCGGCCGTACGCGACCTGAAAGTATCTGGCGCCTTCCCCCTCAATGACACCGATGCCAGCCTGCGCTTGCTCGGCGATACCTTGCCGGTGACGATCCATGGCCTGACCCGTTACTGGGTAACGGTCGAACCCAACGTTTAACTTTTTTTTGCAATCGACTGATACCTTTTGCTGCGTCGTCCGGTGATGAGTGCAGAACCTTCATTTCTGCACCCACAGGACGCCCGCATGACGCTTTGCCTGCCGCACCGCCCCCGTTTTCGCCTCAAAGCCCTGAGCCTGGCCATGGCCATTGGCTCGCTGGTCCCGGCCTCGGCACTGATGGCCGCCGACCTCGCTGTCAGCAACAGCCCGCGCAGCTACCACATCGCCGCCGGCCCGCTGGCCGATGTGCTGGCGCGTTTTGCCGCCAGCGCTGGTGTGCCGCTGTCGTTCGACCCGGCCCTGCTCAAGGGTGTGCAAAGCCAAGGCCTGGACGGCAGCTTCAGCGTAGCGGACGGCTTTGCGCGTCTACTCGCCGGCAGCGGCTACAGCCTGATGGCCACTGACAGCGGCGGCTATACCCTGGCCCCGACAGTGGACCTGGGTGAAGCATTGGAACTGGGCGCCACCACCATCAACAGCAACCTGGCAGCCGACAGCGACACCTGGCAAGGCGGCCAGGTGGCCCGCAGCGCCAGGCTTGGCGTGCTGGGCGACCAGGCAATCAGCGACGTGCCGTTCAGCGTCACCAGCTACACCGCCAAGACCATCGCCGACCAGCAGGCGCGTACCCTCGGCGACGTCTTGCTGAACGACGCCGCGGTGCGTCAGTCGGCCGGCTTTGGCAACTTCTCGCAGGTGTTCACCATCCGCGGCCTGCCGCTGAACACCGACGACATCAGCTACAACGGCTTGTACGGCGTGCTGCCACGGCAAATCATCACCACCGAGGCGCTGGAGCGGGTCGAGGTGTTCAAGGGCCCCAATGCCTTCCTCAACGGCGTCGCCCCTCAGGGCAGCGGCATCGGCGGCGCGGTGAACCTGGTACCCAAGCGCGCCGAAGACACCCCGACCCGGCATGTCAGCCTCGACTACGCCACTGGCGCCAACGTCGGTGGCCACCTCGACCTGGGCAAGCGCTTCGGCGAGGACAACCGCTTCGGCGCGCGTATCAACCTGGCCCAGCACGATGGCGGCACCGGCGTGCACGATGAGGCGCAGCACAGCACGCTGGTTGCCGTGGCCCTGGACTACCGAGGCGAACGCCTGCGGCTTTCCACCGACTTCGGCTACCAGAAGGAGCGCATCAACCAGGGCCGCGCGGTGATCTACCCAACCGGTTCCAAGGTGCCGCATGCACCCTCGGCGCGCGACAACTACTCGCAGGACTGGACCTGGTCGCAGCTCGAAGACACCTACGGCATGGTCAATGGCGAGTACGACCTCAACGACAACTGGACGCTGTATGCCGGCGCGGGCGCCAAGCACACCCGCGAAAACGGCGAGTATTCCTCGCTGTACGTCAGCGACGAGGACGGCACCGCACGCGGGGGGTTCCTGTATTCACCGCACGACGAAGACAACAAGAGCGCGATGGCTGGCCTCAATGGCCGCTTTGCCACCGGGCCGGTCAGCCACCGGGTCAACTTCGGCTTGTCCGGGATGTGGGGCGAGCAGCGCTCGGCCTATGAGGCCATACGCGCGGCCAACCGTTATGACACCAACCTGTACCACCCGGTCAAGGTGCCACGCCCGACCAACACCTACTTCGGCAGCGACCTGCACGACCCACGCATCGTCGGCAAGAACCGCATCAAGAGCGTGGCGGTTTCCGACACCCTGGGCTTTCTCGACGACCGCGTACTGCTGACCCTGGGCGTGCGCAAGCAATCGATCGGTGTCGACGGCTGGGCCACCGCCACCGGCGTGCGCAATGCCGACTACGACGAGTCGCTGACCACACCGGTTTACGGCCTGGTGATCAAACCCTGGGAGCACGTGTCGTTCTACGCCAACCGCATAGAAGGCCTGGCCCAGGGCCCGACTTCACCTTCGACCGTCAGCAACCCCAACGAAGTATTCCCGCCCAAGCGCAGCAAGCAGGTCGAGGCTGGGGTCAAGCTCGACTGGAACAGCTTCGGCGCGACTTTGGGCGTGTACCGCATCGAGCAGCCCAACAGCACCACCTTCCGCGCCGCCGGTGCCAGCAAGGACACCTTCAGCATGGACGGTGAGCAGGTCAACAAGGGGGTGGAGCTGAACCTGTTCGGTGAGCCAATCGATGGCCTGCGCCTGCTGACCGGTGCCGTGTTCATGCACACCGAGCTGAACAACACCGCTAATGGCAGCAACGATGGTAATCGCGCCGCTGGCGTGCCGCGCTTCCAGTACAACCTTGGCGCCGACTGGGATGTGCCCGGTATTGCCGGTGCGGCGCTCAATGCGCGCCTGCTGCGTACCGGTGGCCAGTATGTCAATGCCGACAACAGCCTGAGCATTCCGGCCTGGACCCGCGTCGACCTGGGTGGGCGCTACAGCTTCAAGGTGGACGACAAGCAGGTGACCTTGCGGGCGAATGTCGAGAACGTGGCCAACAAGGCGTATTGGGCTTCGGCATCGACGTCGAACAACTACCTGACCCAGGGTACGCCACGCATTTTGCGGCTATCGGTCGGCGTTGATTTTTGAGCTGAGAGCGTGTTGAGGCGCGTGGGTGTTCGGCGGCAGATGTTCATGCGCCATGAGATCGAGCGCCGCCCGCGCGGCGCATCGCGAGCAAGGCTCGCTCCTACGGTTGTTTCGGGCCAATTATTCCTGTGAGATCTGTGCGCGAACGCTCTTGGCGCATGGCGCGGTATCGCGTCGTACACACAAGGCGGTCGCGCGCGCCTGTCACAGGCGTTACTCGCCCGAAACAAACGTAGGAGCGAGCCTTGCTCGCGATGCGCCGCGCGGGCGGCGCTCGATCTCAACCCCACTAAAAAACTCCCGGCGAACACCCAACAGACACCATAATTCCAATCACCCCTCACCTGCAGCCTGCGCAATGGACAAATACGCCCCCCGCCAGTGGCTCCCGCACGAAAAACCCAGCCTGCCGGGCTCACCCTCCACGCCGTTGCATACCCCAGGCAAGCGGCTGGCCTACGCCGTGGTCGGCCTGCTGGTGGCCATCACTGGCGGCCTGGGCAACGCCCTGGTCACCGCCAACCTTGTATTCCTGCAGGGCGCCCTGGGCGCCACCAGCGCCGAGATGGCCTGGTTGCCTGCGGCCTATGTGATGACCAACGTGTCGATCAACCTGCTGCTGGTGAAGTTCCGCCAGCAATTTGGCCTGCGCGCCTTCACCGAGGTGTTTCTGGTGCTCTACGCGTTGGTGACCTTCGCCCACCTGCTGGTCAACGACCTCAACTCGGCCATCGCCGTGCGCGCCGCCCATGGCATGGTCGGCGCCGCGCTCAGTTCACTGGGCTTGTACTACATGATCCAGGCGTTCCCCGCGCAGTGGCGGCTCAAGGCAATGGTGCTGGGCCTTGGCGCCTCGCAGCTGGCCCTGCCGTTGGCGCGGATCTTTTCCGAAGACCTGCTGCAGATCGCCGAATGGCGGGGCCTGTACCTGTTCGAACTGGGCCTGGCACTGGCGGCTTTGGGCTGCGTACTGATGCTCAAACTCCCCCCCGGCGACCGTTTCAAGACCTTCGAGCCCCTGGACTTTCTCACCTTCACCCTGATTGCCAGCGGCACCGCCCTGCTGTGCGCCGTGCTGTCGCTGGGGCGTATCGACTGGTGGCTGGACGCGCCCTGGATCGGCATGGCCCTGGCCGCTGCGATCGCCCTGGTGCTCAGCGGGCTTGCGATCGAGCACAACCGCCAGAACCCGCTGTTGATGACCCATTGGCTGGGCAGCGGTGCGGTGCTTCGCCTGGCGCTGTGCGTCATATTGATCCGCATGGTCACTTCGGAACAGTCCACGGGCGCCGTGGGCTTTCTGCAGGCGCTGAACATGGGCAGCGAGCAGATGCGCACCTTGTACTGGGTCATGCTGATCGGCGCAGTGGCGGGCCTGGCCAGCAGCGCGCTGACCATCAACCCCGGCCACCTGGTGATTCCGCTGTTCATTTCCCTGTTGGCGATGGCCACGGGGGCGTTCATGGACAGCAGTTCCAGCAACCTGACACGCCCGGCGCAAATGTACCTGAGCCAGTTTCTGCTGGCGTTTGGCAGTACGTTCTTCCTGGGCCCGTCCATGGCCCTGGGGATCAGCCATGTACGCACCAACCCGCGCAATCTGGTGAGCTTTTCGGTGCTGTTCGGCATCTGCAACAACCTCGGCGGCCTGATTGGCGCCGCGCTGCTGGGCACCTTCCAGACCGCACGGGAGAAATTCCACTCCGCCCATCTGGTGGACCAGCTCAGTGCGCTGGAGCCACTGGTCAGCGCTCGCGTGCAAAGCGGCGGCGCGGGCTACGCCGGGCTGCTTGCCGACCCGGCCTTGCGTGGTGAGGCCGGCATGCGTCTGCTGGCCAGCGCGGCTAGCCGTGAAGCGAACGTGCTGGCCTACAACGATGTCTTCATGCTGATCGGCGCGATAGCCATTGCTACGATGATATGGATTGTCATCCGCAGTACCTGGGTGTGGCATACAGGCCGCACCGCCACTTCTTCCGACTCCACCTCCGGCGCCTCGACCCGATGAACCAGGACACACCGAGTACCACGACCACCGCCATCGCCGACACCCCGGAAGGCAGCACACCGCCCAGCGAGCCAACCAGCCCGACGCGCACCCGGCGCATGCGCGTGCTGTCGTCCATCAGCTTCGCCAGCGTGGCCCTGGCCGGCATCCTGCTGGTGCTGTATGCCTGGCGCCTGCCGCCGTTCACCAGCGCCATCGAAAGCACCGAGAATGCCCTGGTGCGCGGCCAGGTGACCATTATCGGGCCGCAGTTGAGTGGCTACATCGTCGACGTGCCGGTGCACGACTACCAGTTCGTCAAGGCCGGTGACCTGCTGGTGCAACTGGATGACCGTATCTACAAGCAGCGCCTGGCCCAGGCCATCGCCCAGTTGCAGCAGCAACAGGCGGCACTGGCCAACAACCAGCAGCAGCGAAACAGTGCCGAGGCCGGCATCGCCCAGCGCCAGGCGGCCATCGCCGATGCTGGGGCCCAGGCCGACAAGGCCAGGTCCGACCTGCAGCGTAACCAGGCGCTGGTCGGTGATGGTTCGGTGTCGCGCCGGGACCTGGACCTGAGCCGAGCCAGCCATGCCGCCGCAGTCGCCACACTGGCCCAGGCCAAGGCGGCGCTGGAAATCGCCCGCCAGGACCGCGAAACGGTGATCGTCAACCGCGCCGCCCTGGAGGCCTCGGTGGAAAACGCCAAGGCGGCAGTGGAGCTGGCGCGCATCGACCTGGACAACACCCGCGTCACCGCGCCCCGCGATGGCCAACTGGGGCAGATCGGCACGCGCCTGGGCGCGTACGTCAACTCCGGTGCGCAACTGATGGCGCTGGTGCCCGACACCCTGTGGGTGATTGCCAACATGAAGGAAACCCAGATGGCCAACGTGCGCATTGGCCAACCCGCGACCTTTACCGTCGACGCCTTGAACCACCTGCAACTGCGCGGCCAGGTGCAGCAGATATCGCCGGCCACCGGCTCTGAATTCGCGCTGCTGCAGGCGGACAACGCCACCGGAAACTTCGTCAAGATTGCCCAGCGAATCCCGGTGCGAATCACGGTCGACCCCGACCAACCAGAAGCCAAGCGGTTGCGCCCGGGCATGTCGGTGGTGGTCAGTATCGACACCCATGAGCCGCAGAAAACGCCCGAATAGTTTTGAGACCCCTGTCGAGATGCCGTCCTGCCACGATTGCACCCGCTCTAGCGCGTGGGTTCTAATTCCGACCCACCGGTTTTGTCTTCGCAATCCAAGGAAGCTTCATCATGTACAGGAAGATCGTACCGCTGGCGCTGCTGGCCACCCTGGCTGGCTGCTCCGACACCGAAAACGCCACTGAGGCCAACTTCCACAAGGCCGCCCAGGCCTACCTCGACACCCAATACCCTCACTGTTTCGTGGTCAGTTCGTTCCCGACCAAGACCCAGGACTTCGACGTCAACGGCACCAACAAGGCCCTGCATGCCCTGGCCCAGGTCGGCGTGGTCAGCGAAAAGGAAATTTCCCGCACGCAAGTGCCTGAGCGCTTGTGGCAGCCTGCCCGCACCGACATCTACTACGCCTACGACCTCACCGAAGAAGGCCGCAAGTACTACAAAGCCGACGCCCAGCGGCTGATCAGTGGCAAGACCAGCGGCGGGCTGTGCTTCGGCAAGGCCCAGGTCACCGCCATCGAACAGTTCAGCGAGCCGGGCGAGGAGATGGGGCGCACTGTTTCCAACGTGACCTATGCCTACAAGATCACCGGATTGCCGGCGTGGGCAACGAATGACGAGGTCAGGGCCAACATTCGTGGCCTGGATCAGGCGCTGGCGACCAACGAGACGCCGGCCCAGGAAAAACGGGTGATGGTACTGACCAACCAGGGTTGGGTGCACGAGCGGTTGTTCGACAAATGATGCTTGCCTGCACTGGCCTCATCGCCGGCAAGCCGGCTCCCACATGGACCGCGATGACCTCAAGATCACCGCATTACCTGTAGGAGCCGGCTTGCCGGCGATAAGGCCAGTGCAGGATCACAGCCACCACGCCAACACCAGCGGCAACCAGGCAAACGACAGCACGGTCGAACACATCACCAGGTTCGCCACCTGCTCTGGCGAGCGATTGGCCCGCACCGCCATCAGGTAGTTGAACACCGCCACCGGCATGGCCGACTGCACCATCAGCACCGCCCGCTCCAACGTCTCCATGCCCAGCAGCGCGCCAACTGCCCACCCCACCCCGGCACCCAGCACGATGCGCAGGCCTCCCAGCAGCATGCCGCTGCCAACGTGGCGCAGGCGAATGCTGGCCAGCGATACCCCCAGGGTCAGCAGCATCAGCGGGATGGTCATGCCACCCAGCAAGTCCGCCGTATTGGCCAGCCAGCGCGGCAGCTCCACATCGAAAAAGATGATCGGCATCGCCCCGGCCAGGCTGATGACGATGGGGTTGCGAAGCAGCGCCTTGGGTGACGCCGCCGTGCCGGAAATGGCCATGCCCAGGGTGAACTGGAAGATCGACAGGGTCAGGAAGAACGCCACGGCCAGCGCCAGGCCATGCTCGCCGAAGGCATACAGACTGATCGGCAGCCCCATGTTGCCGGTGTTGGGAAACATGAACGCCGGTAGCAGCACACGCCAGTGCTGGCCAAAGATGCGGCACACCAGCAAGCCGACCACGACCATGCCAACCATGCACAACAGGCAACCCAAGGCCATGCTGGTGAACGCCGTCGGGTCCAGTTCGGTGCGGCTCAGGGTCGACAACACCAACGACGGCGTGCCGACGGTCATCACCAGGCTGGCGATGAATTCTGTGGGGTAGCTCAGACCTTTGCGGGCCCAGGCATAGCCGATACCGGCGACGATGAAAACCGGTGCCAGTACCGCGAACAACGAAGCGAACATCTACCCTGCCCTCCGTGGAGCTGCCATGTGCCCTCAGAGGCGTGACGCAAGATGAGCAATCACCTGCTGCGCCGCGCTCTCCAGGCAACCTTTGAAAAAGTGGTTGGCCCCGCTGTACAGCGTCACCGCGCGCTGCCTGGGCCGGGCCCAATCAAGCAGGTTGGCCAGTGGCGCCATCTCGTCCTGCTCGCCATGCAGCAACAGCACATCGCCAGGCAACGGCAACGGTTCGTAGTAGCGCCCACCCGGCACATCGCCGACTGGCAGGCCGAGCAGTGCCACCGCGCAGGGCGGCTCGGCCAGGGCACACACGGCCCGAGCGTGAACGTAGGCGCCGAAAGAGAACCCGACCAGTGCCAGGGGCAACTCTGGGAAGTGGCCCTGCACATGGCGAATCACGGCCAGGGTGTCGTCGCATTCACCGATACCGTCCGCGTGTTCGCCTTCGGTTTTGCCGACGCCGCGATAGCAAGGGCGCACCACTTGCCAACCTGCCGCACACAGCCGCCGGGCCAGGGTCAGCGGCACGATATGACGAGGGCTGCCACCCAACAGTGGCTGCGGATGGCTGAGCACCACCACCCCTTTGGCCGGTGCGTCCGGGTAGTCGATCAGCAACTGGATCTGCCCGACCGGGCCCTGGATCAACAGCTCATTGCGGGGTTCGTTCGACACGGCGGGCAATATCCTGGGGCCAAAGGCGGCATTATGCCGCAGGCGGCAGGCACTTGGGCAAAACCTTCGCAGGCCTTAGAATCGCGCCTCCTTTTCGCCCGTCGCCTTGAACGGTGGCAACCGGCAGCAATGACAGAGTCCGTGCCTGCACACATGGCCGCACATGTGAAATAGGCTCAACCGACCCCGCCCGACCTTCCTTTGCCAAGGTCCAGCGGTTGAGTCTTGCCCAGGTCGCATCCACGAAGGCACACCCGTGCAACCCGCTGGCCGTTCCCGGCCGTGGTCGCGTGCGCGTCCGAAAAGGCCGTCACTTTCGCTCACTCACCTTGAGGTACGTATGTCTCCGCGTTTGCTGGCCATGGCGCTGGCACCCCTGCTCGGGCTGTTCATCATTGCCCTGGGCAACGGTTTTCTGTCTTCCCTGACCACTCTGCGCCTGGGCGCCGCCGGCGAATCACCGTCGATGATCGGTATCGTCTCCTCGGCGTACTTCGTCGGCCTGACCCTTGGCGCAATCTTCAACGACCGGTTGATCCTGCGTATTGGCCATATCCGCGCCTACAGCAGCTTCGCTTCGCTGATCGCCGCGACCATATTGCTGCAGGGGCTGTGCTACGACACCACCTGGTGGATCGCGCTGCGTCTGATCAACGGCTGGGCGACGGTCGGGGTGTTCCTGGTCATCGAAAGCTGGTTGCTGATGGCGGGTGACGCGAAGATCCGCGGGCGTCTGCTGGCGCTTTACATGATCGCCTTCTACGGTGCCGGTGTGCTGGCCCAGGCGGCCCTGGGTGAAATCACCGGTTGGGGCGATACGGCGCCATTCATGGTCGCGGGCATGCTTGCTGCGTTGTCGGTGATGCCGATCGTGATTCTGCCGCAGGTGTCGCCGTTGCTGGAGCAGGTCGAGCCACTCAAGCCGCGCCAATTGCTGGGCGTGGCCCCCACCGGGCTGGTCGGCTGCTTCGGCTCGGGCGCGGCGATTGCCGGCGTCTATACCTTGCTGCCGCTGTACCTGCAGCGTATCGGCCTGGGCGTGGGCGAGGTCGGCAACATGATGGCCTGGGTGATTCTGGGTGCGATGCTGCTGCAGTACCCGGTGGGCCGCTGGTCCGACCGCAAGGACCGCCAGGACGTGCTGATCGCCCTGGCCTTGCTGTGCACGGTGCTGTCGGTGGTGATCGTGCTGCTGCCGTCGCAGTCGGTGCTGCTGCCGGTGATGCTGTTCCTGCTCGGCGGCGGTGTATTCGCGGTGTATCCGGTGGCGGTCAGCCACGCTGCCGACCGGGCGCCGTCCGATGCACTGGTGCCGATGATCCAGGGCCTGCTGCTGATCAACTCGTTGGGCTCGGCCCTGGCCCCGCTGGCCATTTCGCCGGTAATGACATCCCTCGGCGAGGTCGGGCTGTTCTGGGCCTTCGCGGTCATCAACCTGGCCATGGTGTGCTTCTTCCTGTGGCGCCGGGGCAAGCGCCCGGCTCCACAACACCCAGCGCCGTTCGCCGCAGCGACGACCTTTTCGCCAACCGGTGCGGAGTTGCGCGTGACCGAAGACTTGATGCACGCGGCACAGGAGCATCCGCCGCTGGAGCCGCTCGCCGCCAAGCAGAAGGCCGAAGCCCAGGCCCACTGAGTGCAACGCTGTACTAAACTGCCGGCCACTCTATCGCTAAGGAGTGGCCATGAACCTCAAGCCCTGGCTGTTCGCAGCCCTGCTTCCCTGTTCGGCATTGGCAGCCCCCGGCAACACCGGGGCGCTGTCGATCAGTTCGTCCTCGTTCACCGATGGCGGCATGATCGCCCTCTCCCAGGTCGGCCCCGACCCGGCCTGCGGCAGTGGCGAAGAACGCACGCCACAGCTGAGCTGGGAAAACCTGCCCGAAGGCACGCGCTCGCTGGCCCTGGTGATGTTCGACCCCGATGGCGGCAAGGGCCTTGGCGTGGTGCACTGGGTGGCCTACAACATCGACCCCGCCCTCGACGGCCTGGAACAAGGCGCGGCCGGGCAGACTACCCAGGCCGTGACGGTGGGGCGTAACTCCCGTGGCGCCCTCGCCTATCGTGGACCGTGCCCGCCTGCCGGGGACAATCCGCATCATTATGCGTTGACCCTCATCGCCACCGACCTGCCACCGGGCAGTCTGGCCGAGGGCCTGGATCGACAGGGGTTGCTGGAGGCCCTGCAGGGGCATGCGCTGGGGGCGCAGAGCCTGGTCGGGCGGTATGGGCATTGATTCGATCGGGCCCTATCACCGGCAAGCCGGCTGCTACAGGTGCTGCGGTGGACTTGAGGTCGTCGCGGTCCCTGTGGGAGCCGGCTTGCCGGCGATGAGGCCAGTGCAGGCAACACAAGACAGTCGCGTCCCAAAGAGCGTAGTCAGCGCCAGTATTTTGAATCGTCCACCACCCGTTGATGGGCCTCGAACAGCACCGGTAACTGTTCCTTCAGGAAGTCCAGCCAGGTGCGCACCTTGGCGTCGAGATAATGCCGCGACGGGTAGATCGCGTAGATTTCACGCTGGCGCAGCCGATGCGGTGCCAACAAGCGGCACAGGCGCCCTTCCTCGATGGCATGGCTGGCAGAATAATACGGCAGCAACCCCACGCCCATGCCCAGTTCAGTGGCCTTGAGCATGGCGTCGGCGACATTGGTGAGGAAGGTATCCTGGGGCACGATCACACTTTTCCCCTGATCCTGCTCGAATGACCAGTCTTCTTCGAACAGCGGGTCGACCATGCGCAGGCATTCGTGCTCGTTCAGGTCTTCTGGCTTGGTCGGCACACCATTGCGGGCCAGATACTCGGGTGACGCGCAGAGGATGCTGTAGATGCTGCCCAGCGGGATGGCGATCAACTGCGAATCCGGCAGGCCCTTGCCGATGGTGATGACCACGTCATGGCCTTCGTCGAGGGGGTCGGGGTTGCGCTGCGACAGGGTCAGTTCCATCACCACTTCCGGGCACGCGGCGTTGTAGCGCGCCACCAGCGGCATCATCAGCAAGCCCAGACCATGGGTGCAGTGGAAGCGCAAGCGCCCACGCGGGTTCAGGTGGGCACCACGGGCCTCATCCATCGCCTCGTCGGTCAACGACAGGATATGCCGCGAACGTTCAAGGAACCGCTCGCCCGCCTCGCTCATGCGCAGGCGGCGGGTGGTGCGGTGCAGCAGGCGGGTCTGCAACTGGTTTTCCAGCTCGGCAACGATCCGCGACACCTGCGCCGCGGAAATATCCAGGGCATTGGCGGCGGCGGCAAAGCTGCCGCACTCCACCACCCGGGCGAAGGTGCGCATGGCGTGCAGCATGTCCATGGGCTTCAGCTCCTTTCTCGGTCTTATTCGTACATCCCAGGCAGGAATCTATCACGAATTAGGCCATTTATTGTGGATCACCAATGAATACATCATTGGTAAAACATTGAAGAAGGAGCCTGCCATGAAACGTTCGATTGCTTTTATTGCCCTGTCCGCTGCCCTCACCTCGTTCGGTGCCTTCGCCGATCAGGCCTCCAGCCAGCCGTCGGCCAGCAACGATGCCTACGAGTACGGCATGCCGCTGGATGTGGCAAAGGTCATCTCCATCACCCCGGCCAGCAACGCCGCCGACTGCCAGGTAGGCACCGCGCACATGAAGTACGTCGACCACCAGGGCCAGACCCACGAGGTCGCCTACCGGGAAATGGGTAACTGCTCGCAGCAGTGATTCAGGCCAGCACCTGGGTGATCCAGGCGACCTGCCGGTTGAATTCGCGGGTCTTTTCTTGCGGTATCGCGTCTCGGGCGCGTTCGAAATTGGCCAGCGTCTGCTGTTTTTGACGCAACATGCGCTGCCACTTGGTGACAAACGCCGGGCTTTTTTCCTGCAGCAGCAGCGGACCGAAGTAAAGCTGTTCGGCGGTGTAGCTCACGGCCTCGCAAGGCTCGGCGACGATGATTTCATAATCGAAACGGTTTTCCCGCAGCAGTTCTTCGCTGCAGATCCGGTAACCGTTGTCCATCAGCCATTCACGCAGTTCCCGCTCATCGCCATTGGGCTGCAGAACGAGCCGCGTCACGCCCTGCAAGCGTGCCTTGCCCTGTTCGAGAATGTCGCGAATCGTTTCACCGCCCATGCCGCAAATACTGACGGTGGTAACCCGGTCGGAGGGCTCGATGGCAGCCAGGCCATTGGCCAGGCGAACGGTGATGCGGCCGTCCAGGCCGTTCTTGCGCACCTTGCGCTGGGCCGAGGCGAAAGGCGTCTGCGCCACCTCACCGGCCACCCCGGCTTCGATGACGCCCCGCAGCATCAGCGCCACGGGCAGGTAGCCATGGTCCGAGCCGATATCGGCCAGCCGTGCGCCTTGCGGCACATGGGCCGCGACACGCTCCAGGCGCATCGACAAAGTCTGTTCGTTCAACGTGAAGCCCCTAGCTCAACAATCGGGCGCGATTCTGACGGCCAGCGCCCGGCATTACAACGCATGCTGGCTCAACGGTGTCGCTCGACCCGCCCGACGCGCTCGCGTAGGCTTGCCGCTTTCCTTCCGTTGCAAGGCAAATATCCCATGGCAGACCTCATCTACACCCCGGACGCTGACGCCGATTCCATTTCCTCCGACGTGGCCGAGTTCAATGGCATTCTGGTGACCACGCAGATTCCGGCCGATAACGACGCCGACATCACCGCACAGAGCGAAAGCACCCTGCAGGCGCTGAAAGACGCGCTGGAAAAAGCTGGCAGCGGCATGGACCGCGTCATGCACCTGACCATCTACCTCACCGATATGGCTGACCGCCCGGCGTTCAACGAGGTGTATCAGCGCTTCTTCAGCAAGCCTTGGCCGGTACGGGCTGCCGTGGGTGTGGCGGCATTGGCGTTTCCGAACATGCGCGTTGAAGTGACGGCAATGGCGGCCAAGCGCTGATCAGCGAGACCACAAGCACCACGGCCCTTGCAGGAGCCGGCTTCTACAAGGGGCGTGGTGCCTTTTTCCCCCACTGAGCAGCCCAAGGATGCCGCCAACCCATTTCACCGCTACAATGCCCGCCTTGACCGTGACAGCCCGACTATAACGACATGTCCCTTCCAAAGAATCACCTGGAACTGCTCAGCCCTGCCCGCGACGTGGCCATTGCCCGCGAAGCCATCCTGCACGGCGCTGACGCCATCTACATCGGCGGCCCGAGCTTCGGCGCGCGCCACAATGCCTGCAACGAAGTCGGCGATATCGCCGAGCTGGTGGAATTCGCCCGGCGCTACCATGCGCGGGTGTTCACCACCATCAACACAATCCTCCACGACAACGAGCTGGAGCCTGCACGCAAGCTGATCCACCAGCTGTATGACGCCGGCGTCGACGCGCTGATCGTCCAGGATCTGGGGGTGATGGAGCTGGACATTCCGCCCATCGAGCTGCACGCCAGTACCCAGACCGACATCCGCACCCTGGAGCGGGCCAAGTTCCTCGACCAGGCCGGTTTCTCGCAACTGGTGCTGGCCCGTGAGCTGAACCTGCAGCAGATTCGCGCCATCGCCGCCGAAACCGACGCGGCCATCGAGTTCTTCATCCATGGCGCGCTGTGCGTGGCGTTCTCCGGCCAGTGCAACATTTCCCACGCTCAGACTGGCCGTAGCGCCAACCGTGGCGACTGCTCCCAGGCCTGCCGCCTGCCGTATACCCTCAAGGACGATCAGGGCCGCGTGGTAGCCTTCGAGAAGCACCTGCTGTCGATGAAGGACAACAACCAGACCGCCAACCTGCGCGACCTGGTGGACGCCGGCGTGCGTTCGTTCAAGATCGAGGGCCGCTACAAGGACATGGGCTATGTGAAGAACATCACCGCCCACTACCGCAAAGAGCTCGACGCCATTCTCGAAGACCGCCCGGACCTGGCGCGGGCCTCCAGCGGCCGCACCCAGCACTTCTTCGTACCCGACCCGGACAAGACCTTCCACCGCGGCAGCACCGACTACTTCGTCACCGACCGCAAGGTCGACATCGGTGCCTTCGACTCGCCGACCTTCACCGGCCTGCCGGTGGGCGTGGTGGAGAAAGTCGGCAAGCGCGACATGCAGGTGGTCACCGAGGTGCCGCTGACCAACGGCGACGGCCTCAATGTGCTGGTCAAGCGTGAGGTGGTGGGTTTCCGCGCCAACATCGCCGAGCCACGTGGCGAATTCGAAGAAGACGGCCAGAAGCGCTACCGCTACCGCGTCGAACCCAACGAAATGCCCGAAGGCCTGCACAAGCTGCGCCCGAACCATCCGCTGTCGCGCAACCTGGACCACAACTGGCAACAGGCCCTGCTGCGCACTTCGTCCGAGCGCCGTGTGGGCGTCGAGTGGCACGCCGTACTGCGTGAGCAGCGCCTGGTGCTGACCGTCAGCAGCGAAGAAGGCGTGAGCGTGCAAGTGGCGCTGGACGGCCCGTTCGGTGAGGCCAACAAGCCGCAGCAGGCGCTGGAGCAACTGCACGACCTGCTCGGCCAGCTGGGCACTACCCAGTACCACGCCGATGCCATCGAGCTGGATGCGCCGCAGGCCTATTTCATTCCCAACTCGCAGCTCAAGGCCCTGCGCCGCGAAGCCATCGAGGCGCTGACCGAAGCGCGGGTCAAGGCTCACCCCCGTGGTGGGCGCAAGGCGGAAACCAACCCGCCACCGGTGTACCCGGAGTCGCACCTGTCGTTCCTGGCCAACGTGTACAACCAGAAGGCTCGCGACTTCTATCATCGCCATGGCGTGCAATTGATCGATGCGGCCTACGAGGCCCACGAAGAACACGGCGAAGTGCCGGTGATGATCACCAAGCACTGCCTGCGCTTCTCGTTCAACCTGTGCCCTAAACAGGCCAAGGGTGTGACCGGCGTGCGGACCAAGGTAGCGCCGATGCAGCTGATTCAGGGGGATGAAGTGCTGACCCTGAAGTTCGACTGCAAGCCATGCGAGATGCATGTGATCGGCAAGATGAAGTCGCACATCATCGACCTGCCGACACCGGGCAGCGCGGTGGCTCAGGTGGTGGGGCATATCAGCCCGGAAGACTTGCTCAAGACCATTGTGCGCGCGCCGCATTGATTGTGAGAGGGGCGTTCTGAGAGCGTTCGCCTTTGCATTTTCAGTGTTCGCGAGACCGAGCGCCGCCCGCGCGGCGCATCGCGAGCAAGGCTCGCTCCTACGTCTGTTTACGGCCAATAACGCCTGTGACAGGCGCGCGCGACCGCCTTGATTGCACGACGCGAAATCGAGCCGTGCAAACAAGGCGGTCGCGCGCATTTCCTGCAGGAATAACTGGCCCGAAACAGACGTAGGAGCGAGCCTTGCTCGCGATGCGCCGCGCGGGCGGCGCTCGATCTCACAGCCACTACATCCCTCATGGCAGCCACCTCATCGGCCAAAACGCGGAATCTGCAACCCCAGGCTCTCACGCAATGTGGTGCCTTCATATTCAGTGCGGTATACCCCGCGCTCCTGCAACAGCGGTATCACCTCCTGGGTAAAGCGCTTGAACTGCCCCGGGTGCCCAATGTAGATATTGAACCCATCCAGCGCCCTCGCCTCGAACCACTCGGTCATCTTCGCCGCCACGGTTTCAGCCGACCCCACGAACGCCCCCGGCCTTAACTGGCGGCCGAACTCCACAGCCTGGCGCAAGGTAAAGCCCTTCTCCCGTGCCTGGTCGGCAATGCGCTTGGCATTGGTGAAGAAGCTGCTGCGCGCATACTCCAGGCTTTCCTGCGGAAACGGCGCATCCAGGTCGTACTGGCTGAAGTCGTGCCAGCCAAAGTTACGCCCGAACTCCTTGAGTGCCAGCTCGAAGCTGTGGTCCTGCTGGTGGTAATGCCGCTCGATCTCGCGGGCGTGATCGTCGCTATCGCCGACGTAAATCTCAGCACCCGGCAACACCAGCAACTGCTCCGGGTCACGCCCCAGGCGCGCTGCCCGCCCCTTCACATCCTGATAGAACGCCTGCCCCTGCTCGATGCTGGCAGCGTGGGTGAACACCACATCGGCAGTGGCAGCGCCCAGGTCGCGGCCTTGTCGAGAGTCGCCGGCCTGGAATATCACCGGTTGGCCCTGAGGCGAGCGCTGGATGTTCAACGGCCCCACCACCTGAAAATGCTCGCCCTTGTGGTTGAGCGCATGCAGCCTGGACGGGTCGAGGAACTGACCCGTGGCGCGGTCGCGGGGAAACGCGTTGTCCTCGTAGGAGTGCCAAAGACCCTGCACCACCTGGACGTGCTCCTGGGCCCGGGCGTAGCGGGTGTCGTAATCGTAGTGCTCGTCGCGACCATAATTGCCGGCGGTACCGGCATCGCCACTGGTGACCACGTTCCAGCCAGCGCGGCCTTTGCTGATGAGGTCCAGCGACGCCAGGCGCCGGGCCACGTTGTAAGGCGCGTTGTAGGACGTGGTCAGGGTACCGACCAGGCCGATGTGGCGCGTGCTCACCGCCAGTGCCGACAACAGGGTCAGCGGTTCCAGGCGATTGAGGTAGTGCGACGGCGAACCGGGGGTGATGAACTGGCTGTCGACGATGAACATCAGGTCGAACAGCGCGGCCTCGGCCTGACGGGCAATATCGATGTACCAGTCGATGTTGACGCTGGCATCGGCTGGCAGCTGCGGGTCCAGCCACAGGTTGTGCCGCCCAGGGCCGCCGCAGCCCATGGTCAGCGCGCCCAGTTTGATCTGTCTTTTGCTCATGGGGCTCCCCTCCTTGCAGTTACGGGTTGAGGGCCTGTGCCGTGGTCGGCGACTGCAGGGCGGCAGAGAACGAGGTGTCGAACAGGGTCGCGGCGGGGTACGCCTTGATCAGCCCGAGCCCTGCGAAGAAGTCCACGGTCTTCTGGGCATCGACCACCACCTGCGGGTTCAGCGGCGCCAGATCGGTGCGGGCGCGGGCGAACCACGCGCGGGCGATATCGCGGTCGGCGCGGGTACGCTTGGCCCAATCATCGGCATAAGCCTCGGTGTTGGCCGGGTCGCCCAGAGCCCATTCGCGGGCTTTCTTCAGGCGCTGCAGAAAGTCGGCGATCTGCGCGCGCTTGGCCTCGACCGACTTGGCATTGGCCACCACGAAACTCTGCGCCGGAATCAGCCCTTCAGCAGTAGCCAGCACCCGCGCCCCTTGGCGTTCTTGCTGGGTGACGTAGGGTTCCCAGGTGGCGATCACGTCAACCGAGCCGCCGTCCAGGGCGTGGGAGGCATCCAGTGCGCTGAGGTAGCGCAGCTCAAGCGCGTCGCGGGGCACCTTGGCTTTGTCCAAGGCGCTGAACAACAGCTGCTGGCTCCACGAGCCCTTCCAGATTGCCGCGCGTTTGCCACGCAGGTCGGCCAGGCTGTGGATGTTCGAGTCCTTGCGCGCCAGGATCGCCACCCCCTCCAGGTTCTGTCGGCTCACCGCGATGACTTTGATCGGCGCACCCAAGGCACCAAGGAACAATGGCGGCGCATCGCCCAGCAGGCCGACGTCCAGGCTGCCGACGTTCAACGCCTCGGCCACCGGCGAGCCGGCGGTGAACTGCTTCCATTCAAGGGTGTAGGGCAGGCCGTCGAGCACACCGGCGGCTTCCATCACTGAGCGGGCATTGAAGCTCTGGTCACCGACCACCAGGGTTTGCGCGCTGGCGGCCAGGCTCAAGGTAGTGGCCAGCACACCGGCGGCCAGGTGTTTGAGGTATCGCACGTTCGTCTCCAGGTGCCCTTGGGGCACGGCATGGCATATCGATCCGCCCGTGCGGTCTCGCAAATTGATTATGTGTTTTGAATCTAAATAGAAGCCTGCTTATAAGCTAACGACTGAAACTGACCCTGTGAAATGCATTTTAGGCATAACCTAATGCCTTCGAGACGCACCCGTTAAATACAGTTATCGCATATTAGCTTATGAATATTTTGCATTTTGAGAATATTCATTGGTTTTGCTAGGGTTAACCAGAACCGTCAAACGAGCCTTTACCATGAGCCAACCGCTGCGCCATGACCGCCTGCGCCTGTTCATCGGCGAACTTTCCGACCTGCTGGACCGGGAAACCGACGAGGCCACCCTCCTCGACCAAGGCCAAAGCCTGCTGCGCAGCCTGGTCGCTCACGACGACTGGCTGCCCGAAGCACTGGCCCAACCGGACCCTGCCCGCTACCAGCAGTACCTGCTGCACTGCGACTCGCGTCAGCGCTTTTCCATCGTCAGCTTCGTCTGGGGGCCTGGGCAGCAGACCCCGATCCACGACCACCGGGTATGGGGCCTGATCGGCATGTTGCGCGGCGCCGAGTACTCCCAAGGTTTCGCCCGCACCGAACAAGGCGCGCTGGTGCCTGCGGGCGAGCCGGTGCGCCTCGCTCCAGGGCACGTCGAAGCGGTGTCGCCACGCATCGGTGACATCCACCAGGTGAGCAATGCCTTCGACGACAGGGTGTCGATCAGCATCCATGTCTATGGCGCCAACATCGGTGCCGTGCACCGTGCCGTCTACCTGGCCGACGGCAGCGAAAAAGCCTTCATCTCCGGTTATTCCAACACCCTTTTGCCCAATATCTGGGACCTGTCCAAAGAGAACCCTGCCCCATGAGCACTGTGACCAGCCGTACCTTCCAGGATATCCGTCGGGCCTTGCTGGCCCATGAGGAACTGGCGCTGATCGATGTCCGTGAAGAAGACCCGTTCGCCCAGGCGCATCCGTTGTTCGCCGCCAACATTGCGTTGTCGAAACTGGAACTGGAGATATACGCCCGCGTACCGCGCCGTGATACCGCCATCACCCTGTACGACGACGGCGAAGGGTTGGCTGCCCAGGCAGCTCAGCGCTTGCTGGCGTTGGGCTACAGCGATGTAGCGCTGCTGCAGGACGGCCTGGCCGGCTGGCGCGCCGCAGGCGGCGAACTGTTCCGCGACGTCAACGTGCCGAGCAAGGCCTTTGGCGAGTTGGTCGAGAGCGTGCGCCATACCCCATCGCTGGCCGCCGAACAGGTGCAGGCGTTGCTCGATGACAAGGCCGACGTCGTGGTGCTCGACGCCCGTCGCTTCGATGAATACCAGACCATGAGCATTCCCGGCGGTATCAGCGTGCCGGGTGCCGAACTGGTGCTGCGTGTGGCCGAACTGGCGCCGAACCCGGCTACACAGGTCATCGTCAACTGCGCCGGGCGCACTCGCAGCATCATCGGCACCCAGTCGCTGGTCAATGCCGGCATCCCCAACCCGGTGGCCGCGCTGCGCAATGGCACCATTGGCTGGACCCTGGCCGGGCAGCAACTGGCCCATGGGCAGGAGCGCCGTTTCACCGAGGTCAGCGACAACAACCGCGCAGCCGCCACGGAACGCGCGCGCAAGGTGGCCGACAAGGCTGGCGTGCTGCGTCTTGATCGTGCGGGGCTGCAGGGTTGGCAGGCCGAAGCCAGCCGCACTAGCTACCTGTTCGATGTACGCACCCCCGAGGAATATGCCAAGGGCCATGTGCCTGGAAGCCGCTCGGTACCCGGTGGGCAATTGGTACAAGAGACCGACCATGTGGCCAGCGTGCGCGGTGCACGTATCGTGCTGATCGATGACGACGGTGTGCGGGCGAACATGAGTGCATCCTGGCTGGCCCAGATGGGTTGGCAGGTGGCGGTACTGGATGGGCTCACAGCGGCGGACTTCAGCGAAGCGGGCGAATGGAATGCCCCATTGCCAGCACTCGCGCAGGTGACGGAAATCGGTGTCGAGCAGTTGCAGGGCTGGCTTGAAGCGCCGGGGACCGTGGTGCTGGACTTTACCGCCAGCGCCAACTACGTCAAACGGCATATCCCCGGCGCGCACTGGGCCATCCGGGCTCAACTGCCTCAGGTGCTGGAGCGCTTGCCTGTCGCCGAACGTTACGTATTGACCTGCGGCAGCAGCCTGCTGGCGCGTTTCGCGGCTGTCGACCTGCAAGCATTGACCCAGACGCCCGTGTTTCTTCTGGCCGGGGGCACCGCAAGCTGGATTACTGCGGGCAAGCCGCTGGAAAGTGGCGAGACCCACCTGGCAGTGCCACGCACCGATCGCTACCGTCGGCCTTATGAAGGCACCGATAACCCGCGCGAAGCCATGCAAGGGTATCTGGATTGGGAGTTCGGCCTGATCGCGCAGTTGGAGCGGGATGGTACCCATGGGTTCCGGGTGCTGATCTAGACAAGCTGGGGGCGCGTTGCGCCCCATCGCAGGCTTCGCCAGCTCCCACGGGGGTAGTCGTGGGAGCTGGCGAAGCCTGCGATCGAGCGCGCAGCGCTCGCAGAGTGCACGACACAAACTGTTCCAATGTCCACCAGACCAACTCCAGCCACGCAGCTACCTTGAGTACGTCCCCTCAAGGAGCGTGCTATGGATAGCCCAGCCTCACATCGTTTACGCATTGGCCGAACCTCCATATCAGGCCAACTCTATTTGCTGACCACGACGGTCAGAAACCGCGAACCTGTTTTCCGCGATCTGCGCACGGCACGAATTCTGGTTTCTCAACTACGTCTAGCCCATGAGCACACCATGGCGAAATCACTCGCCTGGGTCGTGATGCCCGACCACCTCCACTGGCTGGTAGAACTGCAGAATGCATCGCTGGACGCCCTGATGCGGCAGGTCAAATACCGCTCGACTCATCTGGTGAATACCGCCCTGGAACGCCGCGGAGCATTGTGGCAAAAGGGATACCACGACCGGGCAGTACGTCGTGAGGAGAACATCAAGGACGTCGCCCGCTACATCGTGGCCAACCCATTGAGGGCGGGCCTTGCCGACACGGTGGCAGAGTACCCCCACTGGGATGCCGCCTGGCTCTGATCATGCCCCGCATCGATGATTAACCCCGACATATCATTGCGCGTGATAATAACCTTCGCTCCGTTCGATTCGTGCGTCACGCGCAAGACACTCACACTCCGCCCACTACTAATACATTGGCGGAGTTCTCCATGGAACAATCACTCAAACCCTTGCGCTTTCCCCTCGCTGCCCTGGCAGTGGTGGTGCTCAGCGCATGCGGTCGAACCCCGGACGCCGTGCAGGCCCCCGCCGCACCCAAGGTCAGCGTTGCCAAGGTAATCGAGCAGCCGATCAACGAATGGGACGAGTTCACCGGCCGCCTCGAAGCGCCGGAGACCGTCGAAGTTCGTCCTCGGGTCTCTGGCCAGATCGACCTGGTGGCCTTCACCGAAGGTGCCCAGGTCAAGAAAGGCGACCTGCTGTTCCAGATCGACCCACGCCCGTTCCAGGCTGAAGTCCGCCGCCTCGAAGCCCAGCTACAACAAGCCAAGGCCACCGCCATTCGCAGTGCCAACGAAGCCCGCCGTGGCGAGCGTCTGCGCGACAGCAACGCGATCTCCGCCGAACTGGCCGAGTCGCGCAGCAGCGCCGCCGCCGAAGCCCGTGCCGGGGTCGATGCCATTCAGGCGCAACTGGACCTGGCCCGCCTGAACCTGAGCTTCACCCGCGTCACCGCGCCAATCGGCGGCCGCGTCAGCCGCGCCCAGTTCACCGCTGGCAACATCGTCACTGCCGATGTCACGCCGCTGACCAGCGTGGTCTCCACCGACAAGGTGTATGCCTACTTCGATGCCGACGAGCGCGTGTACCTCAAGTACACCCAGCTGGCCCGTGAAGGCCAGCGCGGCCAGAGCACCCCGGTGTACCTGGGCCTGACCAACGAAACCGGCAACCCGCACCTGGGCCAGATGAACTTCGTCGACAACCAGGTCAACCCGCGCACCGGCACCATCCGTGGCCGCGCTGTGTTCGACAACCGCGACGGGCAGTTCACCCCTGGCCTGTACGCGCGCCTGAAGCTGGTCGGCAGCGCCCAGTACGACGCCGTGCTGATCAACGACGAAGCCGTGGGCACCGACCTTGGCAAGAAGTTCGTGCTGGTCATGGACAAGGACAACAAGGCCACCTACCGCCCGGTGGAGCTGGGGCCGAAGCTCGAAGGCCTGCGCATCGTGCGCAGCGGCCTGGGCAAAGACGACCGCATCGTGGTCAAGGGCCTGCAGCGTGTTCGCCCGGGCTCGCCCGTGACGCCGGAAGAAACCGCCATGGCCAGCGAACAGACCCTCGCCGCCCTCGCCCAGCAGCGCCAGGCCCTCGAGGCCAGCAACTCGGCGCAGAAGGTAGCGGGCTCCACTGAGAAAGTCGCCAGCGCCCAGGCGCCACGCGGTTAAGGGATCACACCGATGAACTTTTCGAAATTCTTCATTACCCGGCCGATCTTCGCCGCCGTGCTGTCGCTGGTGCTGCTGATCGCGGGTTCGATCTCGCTGTTCCAGCTGCCGATCAGCGAATACCCGGAAGTGGTACCGCCTACCGTGGTGGTGCGCGCCAACTTCCCCGGCGCCAACCCCAAGGTGATCGGCGAAACCGTCGCCGCACCGCTGGAGCAGGCCATTACCGGTGTCGAGAACATGCTGTACATGTCCTCGCAGTCCACCGCCGATGGCAAGCTGACCCTGACCATCACCTTCGCCCTGGGCACCGACCTGGACAATGCCCAGGTGCAGGTACAGAACCGCGTCACCCGCACTCAGCCCAAGCTGCCTGAGGAAGTGACCCGTATCGGCATCACCGTCGACAAGGCCTCGCCCGACCTGACCATGGTCGTGCACCTGACCTCGCCGGACAACCGCTACGACATGCTCTACCTGTCCAACTACGCCATCCTCAACATCAAGGACGAGCTGGCGCGCCTGGGCGGCGTGGGCGACGTGCAACTGTTCGGCATGGGCGACTACTCGCTGCGGGTATGGCTGGACCCGAACAAGACCGCTTCGCGCAACCTGACCGCCAGTGATGTGGTGGCCGCCATTCGCGAGCAGAACCGCCAGGTGGCCGCCGGCCAGCTGGGCGCCCCGCCCGCCCCCGGTAGCACCAGCTTCCAGCTGTCGATCAACACCCAGGGCCGCCTGGTCAACGAGGAAGAATTCGAGAACATCATCATCCGCGCCGGTGCCGATGGCGAAATCACGCGCCTCAAGGACATCGCCCGGGTCGAGCTGGGTTCCAGCCAATATGCCCTGCGCTCGCTGCTGAACAACCAGCCGGCAGTGGCCATCCCGATCTTCCAGCGCCCTGGTTCCAACGCCATCGAAATCTCCGACGAAGTGCGGGCGAAAATGGCCGAGCTGAAAAAGGACTTCCCCGAAGGGATGGACTACAGCATCGTCTATGACCCGACCATCTTCGTGCGTGGCTCCATCGAAGCGGTGGTGCACACCCTGTTCGAAGCGCTGGTGCTGGTGGTACTGGTGGTGATCCTGTTCCTGCAGACCTGGCGCGCCTCGATCATCCCGCTGCTGGCCGTACCGGTGTCGCTGATCGGTACCTTCGCGGTCATGCACCTGTTCGGCTTCTCGCTCAATGCCCTGTCGCTGTTCGGGCTGGTATTGGCCATCGGTATCGTGGTGGACGACGCCATCGTCGTGGTGGAGAACGTCGAGCGTAATATCGGGCTTGGCCTTAAACCGCTCGAGGCTACGCAAAAAGCCATGGGCGAAGTGACCGGACCGATCATTGCCACCGCCCTGGTGCTGTGCGCGGTGTTTGTCCCTGCTGCGTTCATTTCCGGCCTTACCGGGCAGTTCTACAAGCAGTTCGCCCTGACCATCGCCATCTCCACCGTGATCTCGGCGTTCAACTCGCTGACCCTGTCGCCTGCGCTGGCTGCAGTGCTGCTCAAGGACCATCACGCACCCAAGGACCGGTTCTCGCGGTTCCTGGATAAACTGCTGGGCAGCTGGCTGTTCGCCCCGTTCAACCGCTTCTTCGACCGTGCCAGCCACCGCTACGTGGGTGGTGTGCGCCGAGTCATCCGCTCCAGCGGCATCGCCCTGTTCGTCTATGCCGGCCTGATGGGCCTGACCTACCTGGGCTTCTCGTCCACCCCGACCGGTTTCGTGCCGGCCCAGGACAAGCAGTACCTGGTGGCCTTCGCCCAGCTGCCTGACGCCGCCAGCCTCGACCGTACCGAGGCGGTGATCAAGCGCATGAGTGAAATCGCCCTGAAGCAACCCGGCGTTGCCGACTCGGTAGCCTTCCCGGGCCTGTCGATCAACGGTTTCACCAACAGCCCCAACAGCGGCATCGTGTTCACTCCGCTCAAGCCGTTCGATGAGCGCAAGGACCCGAGCCAGTCGGCAGCGGCCATCGCCGCCGCGCTCAACGCCCAGTTCGCCGACATCCAGGACGCCTACATCGCGATCTTCCCGCCACCGCCGGTACAAGGCCTTGGCACCATTGGCGGCTTCCGCCTGCAGATCGAGGACCGCGGCAACCTGGGCTACGAAGCGCTGTACAAAGAAACCCAGAACATCATCGCCAAGAGCCACAACGTGCCAGAGCTGGCAGGCCTGTTCACCAGCTACCAGGTCAACGTGCCGCAGGTCGATGCCGCCATCGACCGGGAAAAGGCCAAGACCCATGGCGTGGCGATCACCGATATCTTCGACACCCTGCAGGTTTACCTGGGCTCGCTGTACACCAACGACTTCAACCGCTTTGGCCGCACCTACCAGGTCAACGTCCAGGCCGAGCAGCAGTTCCGCCTCGATGCCGAGCAGATCGGCCAGTTGAAGGTGCGCAACAACCTGGGCGAGATGATTCCGTTGGCGACCTTCCTCAAGGTCAGCGATACCTCCGGACCTGATCGCGTGATGCACTACAACGGCTTCATCACCGCGGAAATCAACGGCGCGGCAGCCCCGGGCTACAGCTCCGGCCAGGCCGAAGCCGCCATCGAGAAACTGCTGAAAGAGGAATTGCCCAACGGCATGACCTTCGAGTGGACCGACCTGACCTACCAGCAGATCCTCTCGGGCAATACCGCACTGCTGGTGTTCCCGCTGTGCGTACTGCTGGCGTTCCTGGTGCTGGCCGCCCAGTACGAAAGCTGGAGCCTGCCGCTGGCGGTGATCCTGATCGTGCCGATGACCCTGCTGTCGGCCATCACCGGGGTGATCGTCTCGGGTGGCGACAACAACATCTTCACCCAGATCGGCTTGATCGTACTGGTGGGCCTGGCGTGCAAGAACGCGATTCTGATCGTCGAATTCGCCAAGGATGAACAGGCCAAGGGCCTCGACCCGCTGGCTGCGGTACTGGAAGCCTGCCGCCTGCGTCTGCGGCCGATTCTGATGACCTCGATTGCCTTCATCATGGGTGTGGTGCCGCTGGTGTTCTCCTCCGGTGCCGGTTCGGAAATGCGCCACGCCATGGGTGTCGCGGTGTTCTCGGGGATGATCGGGGTGACCGTGTTCGGCTTGTTCCTGACCCCGGTGTTCTTCTTCCTGATCCGCCGTTTCGTCGAACGTCGCCAGGCCCGCAAGGCCGCGCACGTGCAATCGTTGGAGAGCCACGCATGAACCTGCTCAAACCCCTGACGCCCAGCCTGCTGGCACTGGCCCTGGCGGCCTGTGCGGTGGGCCCGGACTACAAGACGCCGGACACCGAACCTGCGCAGCTGGACAGCCAGATGCAAGCCCAGGCGTTTGACCGCAGCCGCTTTGAAAGCCTGTGGTGGAAGCAGTTCGACGACCCGGTGCTGAACCAACTGGTGCAGGCCTCGCTGGATGGCAACCGCGACCTGCGCGTGGCCTTCGCCCGGCTCAAGTCGGCACGGGCCATCCGTGAGGATGCCTCGAACGACCAGTTGCCGGTGGTCACCAGCCGCGTCAGCAGCGACATCGGCAAGGGCCAGATTCCTGGCGAGACCGAACAGCGGGTCAACAGCGAGCGCTACGACCTGGGCCTGGACATGGCCTGGGAGCTTGACCTGTTCGGCCGTATCCAGCGTCAGATCGAGGCCAGCGAAGCCCAGGAAGCGGCGGCCCAGGCCGACCTTCAGCAGTTGCAGGTCAGCCTGATCGCCGAGTTGGTCGATGCCTATGGCCAACTGCGCGGCGCGCAACTGCGCGAGAAGATCGCCCTGGCCAACCTCAAGACCCAGCAGGAGTCGCGCAACATCACCGAAACCCTGCGCGACGCCGGGGTCGGCAACGAACTGGACGTGGTGCGCGCCGATGCACGTCTGGCTGGGGTCGAGGCGACCGTACCAGAACTGCAGGCCGAGCAGGTCCGGGCGCGCAACCGCATCGCCACCCTGCTGGGCCAGCGCCCGGATGCCTTGAGCGTCGACCTCTCGCCCAAGTCACTGCCGGCCATCGTCAAGGCATTGCCGGTGGGTGACCCGGGTGAGCTGCTGCGCCGCCGCCCGGACATCCGCAGCGCCGAGCGCCAGCTGGCCGCCGCCACGGCCAACGTCGGGGTGGCCACTGCCGACCTGTTCCCGCGGGTCAGCCTCAGCGGTTTCCTCGGTTTCACCGCCGCGCGCGGCTCGCAGATCGGCTCGTCCGCCGCCAATGCCTGGGCGCTTGGCCCCAGCATCACCTGGGCCGCTTTCGACCTGGGCAGCGTGCGGGCCCGCCTGCGCGGAGCCAAGGCCGATGCCGAGGGTGCCTTGGCCAACTATGAGCAACAGGTGCTGCTGGCACTGGAAGAGTCCGCCAACGCGTTCAGCGACTACGGCAAGCGTCAGCAGCGTCTGCTGTCGCTGATACGTCAAAGCGAGGCCAGCCGCAAGGCCGCCGACCTGGCGTCGGTGCGCTACCGCGAGGGCACGGTGGACTATCTGGTGCTGCTGGATGCCGAACGCGAGCGTCTGAGTGCAGAAGACGCCCAAGCCCAAGGCGAGGTCGAGCTGTACCGCGGCATCGTCTCGATCTACAAGGCCCTGGGTGGCGGCTGGCAGCCTGAGACGGTCGCCAGCGCCCACTGATTCAACGACTCCTTTGGTTGGATCCTCCCCCAACCGTTTGCCCCGCAGGCCTTGTGCCTGCGGGGCTTTTTTATTGGGTTTGCCACAATATATTCGGGGTTTGTCAGATCGAGCGCCGCCCGCGCGGCGCATCGCGAGCAAGGCTCGCTCCTACGTTTGTTTCGGGCCAATGAGTCCTGTGAGAAATGCGCGCGACCGCTTTGGACGCACGGCTCAATATCGAGTCGTACAAACAAGGCGGTCGCGCGCGACTATCACAGGCATGACTGGCCCGATACAAACGTAGGAGCGAGCCTTGCTCGCGATGCGCCGCGCGGGCGGCGCTCGATATACGCACCACCCCAAAACCCAAGACAAGCACATCGCAGCCACCCATTCCCAATCTTGCGCTGCTTGCAGACCGGGGCGTTCTGCCCCAAGCTCTGCCTTCCCACCGCCATGGACCGCATAATGCCCAGACGCCACCGCTACCTGATCGCCTTGCTGGCTGTGATCCTGGCGTCGTCGGCGTTGGTCTTTCTGCGCCGCGATGATCAACCCGCCCCGCCGACCTTGCCCCCGCACAGCTATGCCAAGGCATTGCGCCAGGCCCATGATGGCCTGCCGGGTGCTGCGCGGGTGCTGTACCAGCAGTTGCAACGCGACGACCTCACGCCGATTCGCCGCGCCGCCCTCTACGCCGAACTGCCCAACTACCCCTCGCCACAGGCGCTGAAGCTTGCGCAGCAGGACCTGGAGCATGCTGACCCGTTGGTACGCCGCGCCGCCATCGCCGGTGTCCGTCGTCTGCTGCCTGCGGCGCAGCGCAGCCTGGTGCTCGGGCCGTTGCTGGACGACGATGACCAGAGCGTGCGTTTTGCCGCGGTGGATGCCTTGCTGGGGCTGGACCCGGATGCCATCGGCCTGTATTTCGGGCCGCTGCAAACCACACTCGAGCAATACCAGCAGGCACTGGAAAAACAGCCCGAAGATGCTGCAGCGCAAGTCCACCTGGCGCGTCTTTACTTGCATGAAAACGACTACGACCAGGCCGCCGCCGCCCTGCAGCGCAGTCTGGCGGTGGACCCGGACGGCCTCGACGCCCTGGCCACCCAGGTACGCCTGCTGGAACGCCAGGGTAAACATGACGAATCGCGCCAGGTGCTGGCCAAGGCCCTGGCCCTGCGCCCGGACTCGGCTTTTCTGCAAAACGAGCTGGGCCTATGGCTCAACCGTCACGAGCAACGTGAGTACGCATTGCTGGCCCTGGCCCGCGCCGTCGAGCTGGAGCCCGACAACACCGATTACCGCTATGCCCTGGCGGTGACCTTGCACGACCTGGAACAAGGTGATGCGGCCCAGAAGCAACTGGAAACCCTGCTCAGCCGCCAACCGGCCAATCGCCGGGCCAGGTTGTTGCTGATCCAGTACTGGAAGGAGACCGGCCAGTTGCAGAACGTGCAGGTACTGCTGGCCGAACTGGAGCGGCAGAACCCCGACGACCCGGCACTGCAACAAGGGCTGTAACGAAGCCGGTAACTTGCGTTGAACCCTTGACGATGCGCTGTGGTCCAGAGGTTATCGGACCACTGGCGGCAGGGCCACGACTGGCGCTGCCCTTTGACACGGGAGAGTCGTCTTGGCCAGTTCTTTGTCGCTGGATGAGCGCGCCCTGATACTGGCCCCCGCTCAGCTCGCCGCAACCACCTCCAAGCTGCTGGCAACAGCCGGTATCAACTGCCTTTGCGCGCACGATGTCGCCCATTTGCAGGCCCGCTTGATGGAGGGAGCCGGCATGGCGATCATCGCCGAGAAAACGCTGAACAGCGAGAAAAACGCCTTGTTGCAAGGGTTCATCAATGACCAGCCCAGCTGGTCGGACCTGCCCATCGTACTGCTCACCGAGCCATGCTCGCTGCTCACCGACACCTCTGAGCACCCCTTGGGAAATCTGACCCTTCTAGCCTCTCCATTCGAGGACGGACAGCTCTTGCAGTTGGCCCGCATCGCGCTGCGCAACCGTCGTCGCCAATACCTGGCACGCGAACAGTTGCAGGGGCTGCAACTACAGCTCGACGCCCGCAGCCAGGCACAGCGGACACAGGATCTGGCCCTGTACCAGGCGCGCAAGATGGAGGCTATCGGCCAATTGGCCGGGGGTGTGGCACATGATTTCAACAACCTGCTGACCAGCATAGGTGGCAGTTTCGAACTGATCGACCGCCGCTTGAAGCAAGGCCGCAGCGAGGGCCTCGACGGCGTTCTGCGCATGGGCCGAGAGGCGGTCACCCGTGCTGCCCGACTCACCCACCGTCTGCTGGCGTTTTCCTGCCGACAATCGCTGAACAGCCAGCGCATTGACCTGCGCCCACTGTTGCAGGTGCAACGGCTGCAGGGCGCCCTCAACGACTCGGTCACGCTCGAAGTACGGCTACCCAGCGACCTCTGGGCCGTCGAGGCCGACGGCGTGCAGCTGCAGGAAGCCCTCGACAACCTGCTGCTAAACGCCTGCGAAGCCATGCCCAGCGGTGGGGCGCTGTGCATCGAGGCGAGCAACCAGCAGATCGACGCCGACCCAGGCCGCAGCGACGGCCTTGCCGACGGCGAGTACCTGCGCCTGAGCATCATCGACGACGGCCAGGGTATGTCGCAAACCACCCTGGAGCATGCCTTCGAACCCTTTTTCAGCACCAAGCCGGTTGGCCAAGGTATCGGCCTTGGCCTGTCGATGGTGTACGGTTTCAGTAAACAGTCCCGTGGTCACGTTGCCCTGCATAGCCATATCGGCCAGGGTACCCGGGTGGACCTGTACCTGCCGCGCCACAGCGGGCCAGGGCAGACCGAGCCAGCAACGGACCCATTGGCGCTTCACGCAGGCGGTCATGACGTGCTGGTGGTCGAGGACGACCTGCACGTGCGCCGCTTGTTGTGCCAGACGCTGCAGGAAGAAGGGTTCACCTGCCAGAGCGCTGGCAATGCCGACGACGCGCTCAAGGTGTTGCGCTCTGCGCAGAATATCGACCTGCTGATCAGTGATGTCGGCCTGCCTGGCATGAACGGCCGGCAACTGGCGGAAATCGCACGCACCCTGCGGCCAGGGCTGGCGGTGCTGTTCATCACCGGCTATGCCGAGACGGCCATGACCCGCGAGGGTTTCCTTGCGCCTGGCATGCAATTGATCTGCAAGCCGTTCGAGCTCAAGGCGCTGCAGCAACAGGTCACACAGATGCTGGGTAAACCTTGAGCCTGCTCAATCGGCCAGCATTCGCAAGACCTGGCTCAACAAGCCGTCAAACTCGAAGGGTTTGAGCATCAGCGCCGTACCCGGCTTTGCGAGCAGTTGGGCGTGTATCGCAGGCTCGACAAACCCTGTTATGAACAGAACCCTCTGCGCAGGCACGAGCTGACGCATCGCCTTTGCCAACTGCCGCCCGCTGAATCCACCCGGCAAGCCTATATCGGTGATGACAAGGTCAAACGGGCCATCCATCTGAAACCGCAGCAGTGCTTCATTGGCATCACCGGCCTGGTAAACGTCGAAGCCGCATTCATTCAGATACTCACGCATCAGCTCGCGCAGGTTCAACTCATCATCCACCAGCAACAGCCGCTGCCCACGAGCCTGTTCGGTCACTGGCATCGGCGCGGGCGGCTCAGCAGGTAGCGAGTGGTGGCAGCGTGGGAACAACATCGAAATCCTGGCCCCCTCTGCGGGTGCCGAACTGATCCACACGTATCCCCCCGACTGGCGAACGAAGCCGTAGACCATCGCAAGCCCAAGCCCGGCACCGCGCCCCAGAGCCTTGCTGGTGAAAAAAGGCTCAAAGGCCCGGCCCTTCTCGACTTCGGACATACCATGGCCGTCGTCTTCGACGTGAACAGCCACGTAGTCCCCTGGCGGCAAGCCCGTGTCATTGGGGAACGCGGTGGCAAGCCGTTCGTTGGCACAGCGAATGGTCACGCTGCCGGTCTCCAGGCAGGCTTCACGAGCGTTACTGCACAGGTTGATCAGTGCGGTCTCGAACTGCGTCAGATCCAGGCAGACGGTCCAGGGTTCGATATCCAGTTGCCATTGCAGGCGCATCTCGGCGCCCAGGGTCTGAAGCAACACCGGTTGGAGTGCTGTCAACTGACGGTTGAGGTCCAGGGGGACAGGCTTGAGCGGTTGGCTGCGGGAAAACGCCAGCAACCGATGGGTGAGGTTCATGGCTCGCTGTACAGCATCACGGGCCACGTCGACGTAGTCATCCAGGCGATCCGTACGCCCCTGATGCAGACGCCGCTGCAACAACTCGAGGCTACCCCCGATACCGGACAACAAATTGTTCATTTCATGGGCCATACCACCTGCCAACTGGCCAACGGCCTCGAGCCTCTGGCTGTTGCGCAATAGCGCTTCGGACTGGCGCGTGATCTCGTCACGATCGTCGGTGATGTCGCGGCCCACGGCCGTCAGCAGCGAGCCGTCGAACCTGGCGCTCCAGCGAAACCATCGATAATGCCCATCCTGATGGCGCAGACGGGTCTCGAACGTATCACCGCTCTTGCCGTGAACGAAATCGACCATCGCCACCTGCACTTCGGTGCGGTCCGCCGGATGGATCAACTCAAGCAGCGAATGGTCGCGTACCTGGGCTTCACTCCAGCCCAGAACGCGATACCAGGTAGGGTTGGCATCCTTCAACACAAGCTCAGGCGTGACTGTAACCATGGCATCGCGCGACAGTACCCAGAGGTGCTCGCGTTCCTGTGTGTACTTATGGATCTGCGCCCCGAACGCCTGGGCCTGCTCCTGCCACGCCTGCTGCAATTCGGCGCCTGCCGTGGTCTCGATGACCGTATGCAGGAAACCTGCTACAACCCCTTGATCATCACGCACGGGGGCGTAGCAAAAAACGAAGGACGCTTGCGCACCTTGTGCGCCGAAACCTACCCGTATGGGTTTGTCACCAACGAAGTTTGCGCGCCCCTCCAACGCCTCGAACACCCATGGCCCCACCTCGCCCCAGACGTCACGCCACAGCAAGTCAAAGCTTTTACCCAGCGCATTCTGCTGAACCGGATGTAACGCCTGGTAAGCCTCGTTGTGAATCACGACAAGGTCTGCCCCCCAGACCAAGGCGCTGGGGAACGGGGCATTGAGCACCATGTCGACCGCAATGCGCAACGTGGCTGGCCAGCGAGGCAAAGGCCCCAATGCGGTACGCCCCCAGTCGAACCGCGCGATGCGTTCGCCCATGGCGCCCGCAACATCAGCGCCGGGTACCAGGGCGACGGTCTGCTGAGCAGGTTGCTGTGGCGTAGGGTTCCCCAAAAGGCTGATTCCAGTGTCAACGTGAGAAAGAAAGGATTGTCTGCATCATCTGCGCGAACGGGCGCTCCTGCAATACTTTGTAATGTTAACCATTACACGTTTACCGCAGGCGATGCGTCACGCCCTCCTGATCATCAACGTAGCACAACGCCACCAGCCAAATGGCACGACTGCAATCCCCAGCTATGCTGATTAGGCCTCAGCTGCCACCTGATGCTTTATCCCTTTGCTGCCAATGGAGTCTGGTCATGAGCAAGAAGATTCTGGTTGTGCTGACCAATACAGCCAAGTACCCGAAGCGCAAGCGGGCCACCGGATTGTGGCTGGGCGAAGCGGTCCACTTCATTGAGAAAGTCGAGAAAGCGGGCTACTCGGTCGACTATGTCAGCCCCGCTGGCGGCTATGTACCCATCGACCCCCATAGCTTGCAACTGGCGCCAGAGCTGGATTGGCAGTGGTACAACGACAAAGCGTTCATGAACCGGCTTGGCAGCACACTGAGCCCTGCCCAGGTCAAGGTGAGCGATTACTGTGCCATTTACTATACGGGCGGGCACGGGGTGATGTACGACTTCCCCGATAGCCACGGCCTGCAGGAGTTGGCTCGAAGCATCTATGAAAGCAAAGGCGTTGTAGCCGCCGTCTGCCACGGTGTCGCGGGTTTGCTGAACATAAAACTCAGTGACAACAGCCTGTTGCTGAAAGACCGCCAAGTGACCGGCTTTTCAAATACAGAAGAAGAATTGGCTGAACTGGAAAAAGAGGTTCCGTTCTTGACCGAGAACGAGCTGACAGCACGCGGTGGCCAGTACTCGAAGCATGAGGACCCTTGGCAACCCTTCGTAGTTGAGGACGGCAGGCTCATCACGGGCCAGAACCCCGCCTCTACTGGCGAATTGGCGGAAAAGGTGCTCGCAAAGCTCAAGGGACGATAACACCTACAACGGATTTCCCGTATTCCCAGCGCATGTACAGTTTGCGACTTACAGCCGGCCTAATGCAGCTTTCTTAGGCTCACCCTTCGTTTGCCCACCCGGCAGATCTGAGCGAAGGGGAATGCATGGTATGTCGAAACTCACTCAACTCGGGCGCTTCATGTTGGCACCCATGCTGGCCATTACGACCAGTTTGATGCCTGTTGCCAGCGGGCTTTTGGTGATGCTCTACCAAATGGAGCGCAGGCTTGAAGAAAATGCTCGCGTATCCGTTCAGGAAGCCGTCTACGCCATCGATATCGCGCTGGATCGATTGCAAGGGTCGGCAAAACTGGTGCTGCCCTTGGCAGGCCAACCCTGTTCGCGGGCCAAGGGCAAGCTTGTGGACTTGGTACAGGGGATGCAACACCTTCGCTCGCTGACATTGGCGCAAGATGGCAAGACTTATTGCTCTTCGACGAGTGGAAAACTGTCGCACGAAAGCTTGTACATCGACCAGGACAAGCCAGTAATGTTGGTGTTCGACCCACCTACCGCACCTAATTCAGTGTTGGTCGTGTACCAGCTCAGGCGCGATAACCTGAGCGTTTATGCTTCAACTTACGGCTTGGAGCTAAGCAAGGAGCTGCGCAGTTTTCAGGACGGTCTGACACTGCTTCTGGAGTTTGGTGAACATTATATATGGAGTGATGGTGATAGCCGTGACGCGGCGCGGCCGTCACAATCGGAGTACTTTGAAACAGCGCACTCAATGAAGTATGGCTACACCGTAAAAGGCGGCTACGAAGAAGGCTTTACGGCTCGAGAAGCCCGCCAGTCGCTCCTTCAGATAATGCCTTCCCTCGCCTTGGTGGGGATACTGACCGGCTCGATCGTCTACTGGGGGATAGTGAGGATGGGGCGTAAAAAGTTGGGTGCCACCGCCTGCAAGTCATGACGGCGGCACCCGAGTGTCGTCAATCGACGTTCAGCACGCCGCGGCGCACCTGATCACGCTCGATCGACTCGAACAAGGCCTTGAAGTTACCTTCACCGAAGCCGTCGTCACCTTTGCGCTGGATGAACTCGAAGAACACCGGCCCCAGCAGGGTTTCCGAGAAAATCTGCAGCAACAGGCGCTTGTCACCGGCTTCGGAAGCACCATCGAGCAGAATGCCACGGGCCTGCAGCTGATCCACCGGCTCGCCATGCCCCGGCAGGCGCTCTTCGAGCATCTCGTAGTAAGTCTGCGGCGGCGCGGTCATGAAGCGCATGCCGAAGCCCTTGAGGGCATCCCAGGTCTTGAGCAGGTCGTCTGTGAGGAAGGCCACATGCTGGATGCCCTCACCGTTGAACTGCATCAGGAACTCTTCGATCTGCCCCGCCCCTTTGGACGATTCCTCGTTCAGCGGGATGCGGATCATGCCGTCGGGCGCAGTCATGGCGCGCGAAGTCAGGCCGGTGTACTCACCCTTGATGTCGAAGTAACGAATCTCGCGGAAGTTGAACAGCTTCTCATAGAAGCCGGCCCAGTAGGCCATGCGCCCGCGATAGACGTTGTGGGTCAGGTGGTCGATGATCTTCAGGCCAGCGCCGACCGGGTTGCGGTCAACCCCGTCGATGAAGTTGAAGTCGATGTCGTAGATCGAGCTACCTTCCTCGAAACGGTCGATCAGGTACAGCGGGGCACCACCGATGCCCTTGATCGCCGGCAGGCGCAGCTCCATCGGGCCGGTTTCGATTTCCACCGGCTGGGCACCCAGCTCCAGGGCGCGAGCATAGGCTTCATGGGAGTTGCGCACGCGAAACGCCATGCCACACACCGACGGGCCATGTTCGGCCGCGAAGTAGGACGCCATGCTTTTCGGTTCGTTGTTCAGGATCAGGTTGATGCCACCCTGACGGTACAGGTGCACATCCTTGGAGCGGTGGGTCGCCACCTTGGTGAAGCCCAGTATCTGGAACACAGGTTCCAGCACGCCAGGCGTCGGGGACGCCAGTTCAATGAATTCGAAGCCCATCAGGCCCATTGGATTGTCGAAGATATCAGCCATGTTCGTGTCCTCATCTGCAGCGAAAAATGATCAATTGCTTGTGATGTGGGACGTAAATGGCGGTGAGCACGGGATACCCCGCACGCTGCGGGCGAGGAAGTCACCAATGATCAGCTTGAACCCATGGTATGTCATATGGACCCATTCTCGGCGGGCTTGATCCTCCGGAGGTGGAGAACCTTATTGTTGTATTCGTAAATCGATTCTACATTGCGTAAATTCCTTTGTCGCGCTTTTGTTAGCACTGCACCCCGACGAGCGGCTATCCTGTGCAGGTCTTCCTCTACAAGATTAGGCCAGCATGCCCCTCACGGTTAAACGTCCTGCCCGCTGGAGCTGGCGCGCCCTGCTCCCCTGGGCCGTTGGCGTGTTGCCACTGGCATGCGGCTTGGTGGTCATAGACTGGCAAACCCAACGTGAGCTGCGCGCCAACAGCCTGGCCACCACGGTTCAGGTTGTCGCCCATGTCGAGCGCATACTCGATAACCTGTCAGGCGCCGCCCAGGCCTTGTTGCCGCTGGCCGGCAGCCCATGCGAGCAGATCAAGCTCAACCTGCGCAGCCAGGTGACCCGTAACGCGTTCGTGCGCTCGACCAACCTGTTCCAGCACAACACGCTGTATTGCACTTCGTTGTTCGGCGAATTCGACGAGCCGGTCGATGCCCGCGATTATACCGAGGGCAAACTGTGGCTGATGGACGGCAACTCGGTGACTCCCGGTCATCCATTGCTGGTGTACCGCGCCAGCGAGGGCGACCGAGGCGCCATTACCACGGTCGACGGCGAGCACCTGCTCACGGCGCTGCGCCTGATTGGCCCGGATGAAGTGTTGCAGATCCGTGTCGGCGACAACTGGATGGGCAAGGATGGCGTGGTACGCCAGGGCACGCCACCAACCGCCGCCAGCGCCGACGTGGTGCGAAGTTCGACCCGTTACCCCTTCAGCGTCCACGGCGGGTATGAGGCCGGCAAACAGGGCGCACTGCTGCGTAGTCATTATCCGGCACTGCTCAGCTTGTTGCTGTTCATTGGCGCGGTGGCCGGAGCCGCGTGCCACTGGCAGATCCGCCGCGCTTCATCGCCACGCAATGAACTCAGACGCGCCCTGGAGGCGGACGAGTTCCTGCCGTACTTCCAGCCGGTGGTGCGCAAGGACGACTACCGTTGGGCAGGGGCCGAGGTGCTGATGCGCTGGAACCATCCCCGTGAAGGGCTGGTGCGCCCTGACCTGTTCATTCCGTATGCTGAACACAGCGGGCAGATCGTCGCCATGACCCGCGCCCTTATGGTTCATACCGCCCAGACCCTGGCGCCCTATAGCGCGCTGATCGAGGACGGCTTCCATATCGGCATCAACATCACCGCCGATCATTGCCGCGATCTGCGTTTACTCGACGACTGCCGGACCTTCCTTCAGCACTTCCCGCCAGGCCGGGTGATCCTGACCCTGGAGCTGACCGAACGTAAACTCATCGAGCCCACACCAGTGACGCTGGAGTTGTTCGAAAAGCTTCATGAGATGGGGGTAATGATTGCCCTGGACGACTTTGGCACCGGCCAGTCGAGCCTCAACTACCTGCGCCAGTTCAAGGTCGACTACCTGAAGATCGACCAAAGTTTCGTTGCGATGATCGGTGGCGATGCACTGTCGCAGCACATTCTCGACAGCATTATCGAACTGTCGGGCAAGCTTGAGCTGGGCATCGTCGCCGAGGGCGTGGAAACCACTGCCCAACGCGACTACCTGGCGAAACACCATGTGGACTATCAGCAGGGCTACCTGTTCGCCAAGCCCATGCCCGCGGCACAGTTTCTCCAGGCACTGGCTGCCCGCCCAGGCATCACGCAGTTGCCGCAGGAAGCGCCCCCTGAGATCATGCGCGGCTGATCCACCGGCTTAACTCCCCCCCTATTCGAGGCATTCGTGTCAAAAGGCATTCTTTCGTCGGTCATGGCGTCCTGTCTGTTCGCTGTGATGTACTTCTATACCTCTTTGCTCTCGCCGCTCGATGGCGAAGAAATCTTTGGCTGGCGCACACTGCTGACCCTCCCCTGCCTCACCCTGTTCATGCTGGTGACCAAGGACATCAAGCTGGTCGGCGGCCTGCTCGCCCGGGTACGGCAAAACCCGCTCCTGTTGCTGGGCATGGTTGGCACGTCGTGGCTGATGGGCGTGCAGTTGTGGCTGTTCCTCTGGGCGCCCCTGCACGGGCGCAGCCTGGAAGTGTCGATGGGGTATTTCCTGCTACCGCTGGCGATGGTCCTGACAGGGCGCGTGGTCTATGGCGAGCGCCTGTCCCGGCTGCAGAAAGTGGCCGTGGCCTGCGCCGCGCTGGGCGTGGGCCACGAGCTTTACCAGAACGGCAGCTTTGCCTGGGAAACCCTGGTGGTGACCATCGGCTACCCCATTTACTTCGTGCTGCGTCGACGCTGCCGCACCGACCACCTGGGCGGGCTGTGGTGCGACATGTGCCTGTTGCTGCCCTGGGCCGTATATTTCGTGACCCAAGGGCCGTTGAACGCCAACGACCTGCTCCAACATCCGGCCCTGTATGGGTTGATTCCACTGCTGGGGGCGATCAGTGCCTGTGCCCTGATCGCCTATGTACTGGCCAGCCGCTTGTTGCCCTTCAGCCTGTTCGGCCTGCTCAGCTACGTCGAACCGGTGCTGCTGGTGGGCGTGGCGCTGCTGCTGGGCGAGACCATCGGCCCAGAGCAGTGGCTTACCTACCTGCCGATCTGGGCCGCGGTGCTGGTGTTGGTGCTCGAGGGTATCAAGCACCTGCTTCGCCAACGTCGGCGTTCGGTTTAAGCCGCACCTGGCGTACCCGGCGCTCTTCCACGGCCACCACCGTCATGCTCCAGCCATTCCAGGCCAGTCGGTCACCCACCACTGGCAGACGGTCCAGCAAGCTCATCACCAGGCCCGCGAGGGTCTGGTAGTCCTCGGTGGCGCGGGCGCTGAAACCAGTCCGAGCCTGCACCTGGCTGAGGTTCAGGGCGCCGCTGACCACGAAGCCATCGTTGTCTTCGACCACGCCCGGCCCCTCCACTTCACTGGCATCGGGCAACTCGCCTGCAATCGACTCGAGGATGTCGGTCATGGTCAGCAGGCCGGTGAAGTCACCAAACTCGTTGACCACGAAGGCGATGTGGGTCGACTGGCTGCGCATCTGTTCCAACGCGTTGAGAATGCTGAAGCTCTCCAGCAGGTTCAACGGCGCCCGCGCCATGCGCTCCAGGTCAGGCTGGTTGCCGGACAATAGCTCGTTGAGCAGCTCCTTCTTGTGCATGAAGCCCAGCGGTTCATCGATTCGGCCATCGCGAATCAGCGGCAGGCGCGAATACGGCGAATGGGCCAGGGCCTGAGTGATGGCTTCGGCGGGCTGCGCCAGATCGATGGCATCGACTTCGGCACGCACCGTCATCACCGTGCGAATCGGCCGCTCGGCCAGGTTCAGCACGCCGCTGATCATGACCCGTTCACGGCGGTCGAACAGCACCTGCTCCTCGCCACCTTCGACCAGGTCGGCAATTTCCTCGCCCACCTCGTCGGCTTCCACCCGCCGCCCGCCCAACAGGCGCAACACGGCATGGGCGGTACGGTCACGCAGCGGCCTGTGCTGCTGCAGGCTGCGCTTGCGGCGGGCACGGGCCAGCTGGTTGAACAGCTCGATCAGCAGCGAGAAGCCGATGGCCGCGTACAGGTAGCCTTTGGGGATGTGGAAGCCCAGGCCTTCGGCGGTGAGGCTGAAGCCGATCATCATCAAGAAGCCCAGGCACAGCATGATCACCGTGGGGTGGGCGTTGACGAAGCGGGTCAAAGGCTTGCTGGCCACGATCATGATGCCGATCGAGAAGATCACCGCGATCATCATCACCGACAGCTGCTCGACCATGCCCACGGCCGTGATCACCGCATCCAGCGAGAACACCGCATCCAACACCACGATCTGCGCCACGATAGGCCAGAACGCGGCATGGCGTGCCGGGCCGCTGGATTGGGCGACGTGCCCTTCCAGTCGTTCGTGCAGTTCCATGGTGGCCTTGAACAACAGGAACACACCACCGAACAACATGATCAGGTCACGGCCGGAGAAGCTCTTGTCGAACACTTCGAACAACGGTGCGGTCAGGGTGACCATCCACGAGATACTGGCCAACAGGCCCAGGCGCATGATCAACGCCAGGCTCAGGCCAATCACCCGTGCGCGGTCGCGCTGATGGGGCGGTAGCTTGTCGGCCAGGATGGCGATGAACACCAGGTTGTCGATACCCAGCACCAGCTCGAGGACGATAAGCGTCAGCAGGCCCAGCCAGGCCGTAGGGTCGGCTAGCCATTCCATTAGCGGGTACTCACAAGGGATGCGTCACAAGGACGGGGGAAGGATGGCCAGGAAGGCCGGGGACTGGGGGGCTCCGCGAAGGTGCTCATACGTACCTTGATCAAAAAATGGGAAGGTGATCCTACATCCACTGCGGGTTTTTCCAACAGCGCGAAACTATTACAAAAGCTGTAACAACCGTTCCAGGGGACTTTTCTTCAATACGTCACCCGCCTGCCACTTCAGGATTGCGGGCATCGTCCACAACAGGAATGCCCCCATGACGCTTGCACTTTCCATGGCTGCCTTTGCGCTGGCAGCTTCAATTTCGCCCGGCCCGGTAAACATCGTTGCCTTGGGCAGCGGTGCCCGCCATGGCCTGCGGGCCAGCCTGAGCCACGTAGCGGGCGCCACACTCGGATTTTGTGCGTTGTTGCTGCTGGTCGGGTTCGGGCTACACGAGCTTCTTTTGCGTTGGCCTGTGATGGGCGTGCTGTTGCACTGGGGAGGCGTGGCGTTCTTGCTGTACATGGCGTGGAAACTGGCCATGGATGATGGCCGGCTGAACAGTGAACAGCACCAAAGCGCCCCGTCCGCCTGGCATGGCGCAGTCATGCAATGGCTCAATCCGAAAGCCTGGCTGGCGGCGGTGGCCGGCGTCGGTGCCTACACCGGTGGAGAGCAACACTTGCTGTGGTTGTTTACCTGGATCTACGGCCCGATCTGTTTCGTGTCGGTGGCCGGCTGGGCCTGGGCTGGCAGTGTGATTCGGCGGTATCTGGGTAATCCTCGGCATGTGCGGGCGTTCAATCGGGGGTTGGCGGCATTGCTGGTGGCCAGTGCGGGGTATCTGATGGCTTGATAGGGCCAGTGATGACCATTACCAACATCAGGCATCACGATAATGCCCAGGCGTGGCCGCCAGATGCTGCTTGAACACCCGCTGCAGATGCGCCTGGTCCGCGAACCCCGACTCCACTGCCACTTCGGCGATCGCCCTGCCCTGGCGCAATTGCGCCCGGGCATGCTGTACCCGCTGATCAACCAAGTATCCATGGGGCGTGAGGCCGAAGCGTTGTCGGAATGCGCGGATCAGATAGGCCCGCGAAAGCCCGGCAGCAGCGCAGATATCCTCTAAGCTCAGCGGGTCGGTGCGGTGCGCGCGGATGAAGGCAGCGGCCGTTTCCAACCGCGGATGGCCTGATGCGGTAACGCTCGAAGGCGGCCCCAAATAGCCTGGCAGGTCCATGAAAAACGCCGATAGCAGCGTCTCGCGGTGAGGCTCATCGTCGTCGAACAGGCTGGCAAAAACCTCCAGTAGCCGGCCATACAGCCTCGGCGAGGTGCTACAGGTCTGCACAGGCAGTTCGAACCCCAGCGCCCGCAACCACGGCAGGTCGACGAACAGCATCAGGTAAGACCATGCATCCCCTTCAATCGGGTTGCAGGTGTGCACCACGCCAGGGTTCATCAGCACCGTGGTACCAGCGCTGACTTCGACCTGGTTGTCACCGGTCAGGTAATGGCTGCGCCCGCCGGTGATCACACCGATGGAAAAGCTCTCGTGGGAATGGGCGGCATAACACACCTTGCGCCCATCCCCTACCCGTCGCGCTTCGACGAATGGCAAGGCCGGATCCCGCCAAAACCGCGACACTTCGATCATCGAGCGCTCCTCACCCGTTACAGTTTCCAGTCAAGACTAACCATCATCGTCCTTGGTTCGCCATGATAAACCCCGTTATAGAACCCGAGGTTATTGTAGTAATGCTCGTCGAACAGGTTCTTCACGTTCAACGACGCTGACAGATGCTCATCGAACTGATAACGCGCCATCAGCCCCACCACCGAGAAGGCCTTCTGGCTGATGGTGTCCTTGACCGTGATGATCGAGCCGTCGGTGTTACGCCCTACCGGGCGGTTGGCTGCCTTGTAGTTGTCGCTCTGCCAGTCCAGGTTGCCACCCACGGTCAAGGCCGGGGTCAGCTTGTAGGTGGTGGAGAAACGTACCAGGTTCAGCGGCTGCTCGGTGTTCTTGCGCTGCTTGTCGCCCGTGGCGGCATGGGTGTAGCTGTAGCCCAGGCTCATTTGCCAGTCGGGCATCACCTCACCGGCGATCTCGGCTTCGAAGCCTTCGACCACCACGCCCTTGCCGCCAGACTTGTAATAGATTTCGCCGTCCGGCCCCGGCGGCACCGAGTCGTCCTGTTCGGCGACGTTGTCTTGCTTACTGCGGAACACCGCCGTGCTCAGGTTGAGGCGATCGTCGTACAGGCTGCCCTTGAGGCCCACTTCGTACACCTTGCCGACGATGGGTTCGAGGTACTGCTTATTGACGTCACGAACTGTCTGCGGGTTGAAAATGTCGGTGTAGCTGACGTACGCCGTGTACTGCTCGGTTAGGTCGTAGAGCACGCCGGCATAGGGTGTCCACTGGTCGTTCTGGGTCTGCTTGCTCTGGGTTTCGGTGGCGTTGAGCGCATCGTCATAGGTCCAGTCGCGGCTTTTGGTCTGCCAGCTGCCGTAACGGCTGCCCAGCACCACATGCAGGCGGTCCGTGGGGTTCAGGCGTGTGGCAATGTAACCGGCTTTCTGGCGGATGTAGCTGCGTGAAGAATCCAGGCCGGTGTCGATGTCGTAGAACTTGGGTATCGAGCCCATGTACTTCCAGTCGGGAATACTGGTGTAGCCATCAGGCAGCGAAAGCGCGATCAGGTAGGGCGAGCTGTTGCGCCGCTCGGATTCGCCATAACCGACCATGAAGTCGTGGCTGCGCCCGAACAGCTGGTACGGGCCTGCCAGGTTGAAGTCGATTGCGTCCATCTTTTCCTGGCCCGACATGTGCCTGGCCCAGGCCTTCATGCCGCTGCGGTCGGCCTCGGGGAAGCCATTGCCGCCGTAATACACCTTGCCGTCGCTGTCGGTCTGGCGATGGGTGTAGGCCGCCTTGAGCAGCCAGTCATTGCCCAGGCGCTGGTCCAGGGTGGCGAACAGGGTCTGGTCCTTCAGTGGCCAAGAGGACCAGGGCGCGGCCAGGTTGGTCGAGCGTGGCAGGTCGGCCTTGCCGCCATCGGCGTTCCAGTACGGCACCGTACCCCAGGACGCACCTTGTACATGTTTGTTCTGATAGTCATAGCCCACCGCCAGCACGGTGCTGTCGGTCAGGTCCGCCTCAAGAATGCCGTACGCTACCTCGCGTTGGGTGGCGTACTTGTCCATGAATGACTTGCTGTCGCGGTAGGCCAGCACCGTGCGACCACGCAGGCGCCCTTCCCACCCCAGCGGGCCGCCGACATCCAGGTAGCTGTAGTAGTTGTCGTAGCTGCCGGCGCTGACACCGCTCTTGACCGCTAGCTCATGGGTCGGGCGTTTGCGCACCATGGCGATGGTGCCGGACGGGTCGCCGGCACCGGTGGTCAGGCCAGTAGCGCCACGCACCACCTCGATGCGGTCGTAGATGATGGTGTCCGAATCCGACTTGAGCCCGGAGAAGGTGTTGAGCATCCCGTCGATCTGGAAGTTGTTGATCGCATAGCCGCGGGAATAATAGGTCGGTCGCTCCGAGTCGTTGCGCTGCACCGTGACGCCCGTGACATGTGACATGGCCTCGGACAGGGTGTTGAGCTGGAAGTCGTCGAGCTGCTGACGGGTGATGACCGAGACCGACTGCGGGGTTTCCTTGATCGACAGGTTCAGACGCGTGGCCGCGCTCATGCTGCCGGTGGTATAGGAGCCGCTGTTTTCGGTGGTGCTGCCCAGGCTTTGGGCAAGAATTTCCGTGGAGCCGAGTTCCAGTACCCCCTCTTCTGCCCGTGGTTGGTTGTCTTCTGCCAGTGCGGCAGGGCTGAGGAAGGTGGTGCACAGACCCAGGGTGAGGGTCATGGAACGGCTGATGGGCGCGAACATCGCTGCCTTACTCCTTGTACATTCGATGAAGATCCATGGCTGCCGTTTGGCGGCAGTTACATGAAAACGAATCTCGGATAAGAATCGTTATCGATATGTCATCTGAACGTAAAGATTGCGGTGTTCGTACCGGCCTCATCGCCGGCAAGCCGGCTCCCACAGGTACGGCAGTGATCTCAAGATCTGCGCGGTCCATGTGAGCCGGCTTGCCGGCGATGAGGCCGTCAGCGACAGCCCATTACTTCAAGGCATCACCGGCGGCACATACTGCAAGGTGGTCCCCAATGCCCACAGCAACACCAGCACCAGCGGAACATGCACCAGCAACTGCACGAACGAGAAACCAATCAGGTCCCGCGCCTTCAGCCCCAGCACACCCAGCAGCGGCAGCATGTAGAACGGGTTGATCAGGTTCGGCAGCGCCTCGGCGGCGTTGTAGATCTGCACCGCCCAGCCCAGGTGGTACTGCAGGTCGTTGGCCACCAGCATCACGTAGGGTGCTTCGATGATCCACTTGCCGCCACCGGACGGAATGAAGAAGCCCAGCACCGCCGAGTACACACCCATCAGCAACGCGTAGGTGTCGTGGGTGGCGATCTGGGTGAAGAACAGCGAAATGTGGTGGGCCAACGTCTCGCCGTCAACGCCCTTCACCTGGGTCAGAATGGCCGCGATCGAGCCATACAGCGGAAACTGAATCAGTACCCCGGTGGTGGTCGGCACCGCACGGGCCACGGCGTCGAGGAAGCTGCGCGGGCGCCAGTGCAGCAAGGCGCCGAGCATGATGAACAGCAGGTTGTAGGTGTTGAGCCCGGAAATGGCGGTAATCGCCGGCTTGGTGGCGAACTCCTGGTACAACCAGCCACCGGCCAGGGCCACCAGCATCAGGATCAGGATCGGGCTGTATTCCAGCCATTCGCCCGGCGCGTGCGCTGCGGCGAAGGCGGCGCGGTGAAGCTTGGGTCGACCCCGCAATCTTCGGCACTGCGTGCGCTGTTCGGGCCGGGCGCGGTGGCGTAGGCGACGATCAGCGAAACGACCACCAGGGCGGCCAACATCACGCCGGACTGCCAGAGGAAGATGGTTTCGGTGAACGGAATCACGCCCGTGATGGCAAGAATCGAGGGCGGCAGGCTGGCCGGGTTGGCCTGCAACTGCGCAGCCGAAGACGACAGCCCCAGCGCCCATACCGCGCCCAGGCCCAGGTAGGCGGCGGCACCGGCGGCGCGGTAGTCCATCTTCAGGTCGGTGCGACGGGCCAGCGCACGCACCAGCAGGCCGCCGAACACCAGGGACAGGCCCCAGTTCAGCAACGAGGCCAGCATCGAGATCAACGCCACCCAGCACACCGCCGAACGGCCGTTCTTGGGCAGGCGTGCCAGGCGGTCGATCAACCGTGCAGCAGGTGGCGAGCTGGCGACCACATAGCCGCCGATGACCACGAAGGCCATTTGCATGGTGAAGGGGATCAGGCTCCAGAAGCCATCGCCAAAGGCCTTGGCGGTGTCGGTGGGCTTGGCGCCCATGGTCAGGGCGCCGATGCACACCAGCATCACCGCCAGGGCGGCGAACACCCAGGAGTCGGGGAACCAGCGTTCGGCCCAGTTGGAGCAACGCAGGGCAAAGCGGGCGGAGCGGCTGTCTTGGATTTCAGCGGCCACGGTAACTTCCTTTTATTGGTTTTATCGGTTGTTGCGGTAAATCTGCCGGAAACGCAAAAACCCTGTGGGAGCGGGTTCACCAGCGAATGCGACAGTCGACTCACCGACGCATTCGCGGGTAAACCCGCTCCCACAGGGCTAGGTATGGCCCCTTTAGAAGGTCATTTCCTTCACATCGTCCGGCACGATCAGCTTGCCGGCGGTCTTCTCGATGATCTCTTCGACGCTCACCCCCGGCGCTGTCTCGCGCAGGATGAAGGCGCCATTTTCAATTTCCAGGTAGGCCAGGTCGGTGAGCACCTTGCGAATGCAGCCCGCGCCGGTCAGCGGCAGGCTGCAACGCGGCAGCAGCTTGGACTCGCCGTCCTTGGAGGCGTGGGTCATGGTGACGATGATGTTCTCGGCACCGGCCACCAGGTCCATGGCGCCGCCCATGCCCTTGACCAGCTTGCCTGGATCATCCACGAGGCAATGTTGCCCTCCACGTCCACCTCGAAAGCACCCAGCACGGTGAGGTCGACATGGCCGCCACGGATCATGGCGAACGACTGGGCCGAGTCGAAGATCGACGCGCCTCGGCGGGCGGTGACGGTCTGCTTGCCGGCGTTGATCATGTCGGCATCGATGGTGCCTTCGGTGGGGAATTCGCCCATGCCCAGCAGGCCGTTTTCCGACTGCAGCATCACGTCCATGTCGGCGGGCACGTAGTTGGCCACCAGGGTCGGAATGCCAATGCCAAGGTTGACGTAGTAGCCGTCCTTCAGTTCACGGGCGACGCGTTGCGCCATCTGTTCGCGGGTCAGTGCCATGGTCAGGATCTCTTTGTTGTTCTGTAGGACGGCGCTCAGGCCTTGACGGTGCGCTTTTCGATTCGCTTCTCGAAGGTGCCGACGATCACGCGGTCGACATAGATGCCCGGGGTGTGGATTTCGCTGGGCAGCAATACGCCAGCTCGACAATCTCTTCCACTTCGACCACGGTGATCTTGCCGGCGGTGGCGGCCAGCGGGTTGAAGTTTTGCGCGGTGTTGCGGTAAACCACGTTGCCGTAGTGGTCAGCCTTCCAGCCCTTGACGATGGCGAAGTCGCCGGTGATGGACTCTTCAAGGATGAACTTGCGGCCGTTGAACTCGCGCACTTCCTTGCCGTCGGCCACCGGGGTGCCGTAGCCGGTGGCGGTGTAGAACGCCGGGATGCCCGCGCCGCCGGCACGCATTTTTTCTGCCAGGGTGCCTTGTGGGGTGAGTTCCACTTCCAGTTCACCGCTCAGCAGTTGGCGTTCGAACTCGGCGTTCTCGCCCACATAGGACGCGACCATCTTGCGGATCTGCCGCTCTTCCAGCAGCACGCCCAGGCCGAAGCCATCGACGCCACAGTTGTTGGAAACCACGGTCAGGCCCTTGACGCCACGGCGCTTGATTTCGGCAATGAGGTTTTCCGGGATGCCGCACAGGCCGAAGCCGCCGGCCAGTACCGTCATGTTGTCGGTCAGGCCTTCGAGTGCCTGTTCATAGGTTGCTACGCGCTTGTCCAGTCCGGCCATGCTGATCCGCCTTTTGTAGTTGTTGAACCGACGAGGCTGTCGGTGAGCGTGTGCAGGCATCTTCACCGCTGGCGACTGATTTGTTAATTTTGTTTTCATCATCGATTGATAATATTTCCAAAACAAAGGCCGAACCCTGCCATGAACGTCAAGCAACTGCGCGCCTTCGTCACCGTGGCCAAGTACCAGAGCTTCGCCCAGGCCGGCGAACACCTGCATGTGTCGCAACCGGCCTTGAGCCTGACCATCAAGGCGCTTGAGGACAACCTCGGTGGCGCCCTGCTCACCCGCACCACCCGCAGCGTCAGCCTGACCGCCGAAGGCGAAGTGCTGCTGCCCATGGCCCGGCGCCTGCTGGCCGACTGGGACGACACCGAGGAGATGCTGCGTCAGCGCTTCACCCTGCAACTGGGACGGGTTTCGGTGGCTGCCATACCCGCCTTCGCCGGTAACCTGCTACCGCACTCGCTCAAGGTGTTCCGCCAGCGTTACCCCAAGGTCAACGTCACGGTGCATGATGTGATCAACGAGCAAGTGCTGGAGCTGGTGCGTCATCGGCGTGTCGAACTGGGCATCGGTTTCGAGCCAGACAACAGCGAGGGGCTGGACTTCTACCCGCTCTACCTTGACCGCTTCGTCGCCGTGGTGCCCGCCGACTCGGCACTGGCCGGGCAACCGCAGGCCACCTGGGAGCAGCTGCTGGCCGAAGACTTCATTGCCTTGCAACGCCCTTCGGCGGTTCGCCTGCTGCTCGAACACAACGTGGCGGCACGGCACGGCAAGCTGGCGGTAGCGTTCGAGAGCCACCAGCTGTCGACCATCGGCCGCATGGTGGCCAGTGGGCTGGGCGTCAGCGCGGTGCCGGCGCTGTGCATCAACCAGATGCAGGAACTTGGCGCACGCTGCGTGACCCTCGTTGACCCCATCGTCGAACGGCGCATTGGCGTGATCGCCTTGAGTGACCACAAACTGTCCACCGCAGCGCAAGCGCTGCTTGAGGTTCTGCTTTCCCACACTCAGCCCCGGAGGTGACATGCGTTACGTGAAACTGGCAGGTTCCAGCGTTCCGGCCATTGGCCAGGGCACCTGGTACATGGGCGAAGACCCTGGTCGCAAGGCTGCCGAGGTGGCGGCCCTGCAGCAGGGTATCGACCTGGGGTTGACCCTGATCGACACCGCAGAAATGTACGCCGAGGGCGGTGCGGAGGAAGTGGTCGGCCAGGCCATCGCGGGGCGCCGTGACCAGGTGTTTCTGGTGAGCAAGGTCTACCCGCACAACGCCAGCCAGCGCGGTGTGCCGGCCGCCTGCGAGCGCAGCCTCAAGCGCCTGGGCACCGACTGCATCGACCTGTACCTGCTGCACTGGCGCGGCCAGTACCCGCTGGAGGAAACCGTCGAGGCGTTCGAGCGGCTGCGCGAGCAGGGCAAGATTCGCCGTTGGGGGTATCCAACTTCGATGTCGATGACCTGCGCGAACTGGACAATGCCGACTGCGCGACCAACCAGGTGCTGTACAACCCGGCGCAGCGCGGCATCGAGTTCGACCTGTTGCCGTGGAGCCAGAAGCGTGGCTTGCCGACCATGGCCTACTGCCCGCTGGCCCAGGCCGGGCGGTTGTTGCACCACCCGGTGTTGAGCGAGATCGCCGAACGGCATGGCGCGACGCCGGCCCAGGTCAGCCTGGCGTGGGTAACGCGCAATGATGGGGTCATTGCCATTCCCAAGGCAGTGGCGCCGGAGCATGTGCGGTTGAATGCGGCGGCCGGGGTGTTGAGCTTGACCAGCGAAGACCTGCGGGCGATCGACCGGGCGTTTGCGGCGCCGACGCGCAAGCAGCCTCTGGCGATGGTTTGAGCGATTGTGGTCAACCCCTTCGCGGGTAAACCCGCTCCCACAGGTACTCTTCGCGCTCAAGGGCAGTGAACTCCCTGTGGGAGCAGGTTTACCCGCGAAGAGGCCAGTGAAGTCAATGAAAGTCCCGGCTGCGCACATCCAGCCCTTGCAGCAACGGGCTGATATCCTCCAGCCGCCGGGCAATCAGATGCCGCACCCCGCTCTCCTGCTCCAGCCGCCCGCTGACCTTGAGCAGCTGTGACCCCACCAGTGCCCGCCGCTGCCGCTCGGCCAGGTCGCGCCAGACCACCACATTGACCATGCCCGCTTCATCCTCAAGGGTTACGAAGGTCACGCCACTGGCGGTTTGTGGCCGTTGCCGCCCGACCACCAGCCCCGCCACGGCGATGTTGTCGCCATGCTCCACATCTGCCAGTTCGCTTGAACTGCGACAGCCCAATGCCCGCAAGCGGGCTCGCAGCAGCGTCAGTGGATGAGGGCCGAGGGTAGTGCCCAGGGCCCGGTAATCGGCGAACAGGTCCTCCCCGACCGTTGGCGCAGGCAGCACCACTTCAGTTTCAGGGGCGCCCTGCACATCAGCGAACAGCGGTAACTGTGGCTGCACCGCCGCTACCTGCCAGCGCGCCTGGTGACGGTTGTGGGCCAAGGCCCGTAGCGCGCCGGCATCGGCCAGGCGGGCGCGGGCCTGGCTGTTGAGGCCGGCGCGCAGGCACAGGTCCTCGACATCGCGCCATGGCCGCTCAGCCCTCGCCCGCACCAGGCGTCGGGCATCGCCTTCGGCAAAGCCTCGGATCTGCCGCAGCCCAAGACGAATGGCCAAGGCATCCTCGGCCACAGGTTCCAACGTGCAGTCCCATTCGCTATGAAATACATCCACCGGCCTGACTTCGATCCCCTGGCGCCGTGCGTCCTGCAGCAACTGGTCGGGGCTGTAGAAACCCATGGGCCAGCTATTGACCAACGCACAGGTGAAAACCGCCGGTTCATGGCACTTGAGCCAGCTGCTGGCATAGCACAGCAAGGCGAAACTGGCGGCGTGTGATTCAGGGAAACCGTAACTGCCGAAGCCTTTGATCTGCTCGAAGATGCGCTCGGCAAAGGCCAGCTCATAGCCATTGCGCAGCATGCCTTGCACCAACCGTTCTCGGTGCGGCTCCAGCCCGCCGTGACGCTTCCAGGCAGCCATGCTGCGACGCAGCTGGTCGGCCTCACCGGGGCTGTAGTCGGCGGCGACCATGGCCAGTTCCATGACCTGTTCCTGGAACAACGGCACACCCAAAGTGCGCTTGAACACCTCTTCAAGTGCCGGCGATGGGTAGCTGACCGGCTCTTGCTTCAGACGTCGGCGCAAATAGGGGTGCACCATGTCGCCCTGGATCGGCCCCGGGCGCACGATGGCCACCTCGATCACCAAGTCATAGAAGTTGCAGGGCTTGAGCCTGGGCAGCATGGCCATCTGCGCCCGCGACTCGATCTGGAACACGCCCATGGTCTCGGCGCGGCCGATCATCTCGTAGGTGGCGGCATCCTCGGCGGGGATGGTCGCCAGGGTCAGGTGTCGACCCCGGTGGCGCTGCAGCAGGTCGAAACAGCGGCGCAAGGCACTGAGCATGCCCAGCGCCAGCACATCGACCTTGAGCAGGCCTAGCATGTCCAAGTCGTCCTTGTCCCACTGGATGACCGTGCGCTCGGGCATCGCGGCGTTTTCCACGGCACCAGCTGGTCGAGCGGCTGCTGAGAAATGACGAAACCGCCTGGGTGCTGCGACAAGTGCCGGGGAAACCGATCAGCTCGCCGGCCAGCACCAGGATGCGCCGCAGTGAAGGGCTGGCGGCGTCGAAACCAGCCTCGGCCAACCGCGGCGCATCGGGGATGCGGTCGCTCCAGCGGCCACAACACTTGGCCAGGGCATCCACCTGATCGGCCGGCAGCCCCAGCACCCGTGCCACATCCCGTACCGCCCCGCGGCGTGATAGGTGCTGACCACGGCAGTGAGCGCCGCCCGGTGCCGCCCGTAACGGCGGAAAATGTACTGGATCACCTCTTCGCGGCGGTCGTGTTCGAAATCCACGTCGATATCGGGCGGCTCGTTGCGCTCACGGGACAGGAAACGCTCGAACAGCAGGCGGTGCACCATGGGGTCGAGTTCGGTGATACCCAGCACGAAACACACCACCGAGTTGGCCGCCGACCCCGCCCCTGGCAGAGGATGCCCTGGCTGCGGGCGAAGGCGACGATATCGTGCACGGTCAGGAAGTAGCTTTCGTAACCCAGCTCGGCGATCAGCGCCAATTCCCTGGCCAGCACCGTGCGCACCTTGTCGCTGGGGCCTTGCGGCCAACGCATGGGCAGGCCGCGCTCGCACAGTTCACGCAGCCAGCTCGCCGGGGAATGCCCTTCGGGCACCAGTTCTTGCGGGTATTGATACTTCACCTCGCTCAGCTCGAACTGGCAGCGTTCGGCAATGGCCAGGGTTTCGCCCAGCAGGTCGGCGGGGTACAGCTCGGCCACTTGCGCCAGCGTGCGCAGGTGCCGCTCGCCATTGGCGAACAAGTGGCGCCCGGCTTCTGAAACGCTGCAATGCTCGCGTATGGCGACCATGCAATCCTGCAGGGCGCGACGGCGACGGTTGTGCATGTGCACATCGCCACAAGCCACTGCGTGGATACCCAAACCCGCCGCCAAGGCTCGCAGGCGGGCCAAGCGGGCCTCGTCATCGCTGCCCCGGTGCAGGTGCACCGCCAGCCACAGGCGCTCGCCGAACAGCGCTTGCAGCCATTGGCCGGGGGCTGGGTCGTCCAGGTCATCGGGCACCCACAGCGCCAGCAACCCTTGGTGGTGTTGCTGCAGGTCTTCGCCCAGCAACTGGTAGGCGCCCTTTTGCGCCCGTCGCCGGGCCCGGGTGATCAGCGCACAGAGGCTCTGGTAACCCGTGAGGTTCTCCACCAGCAGTACCAGTTTCGGCCCGTCCTGCAGGCGCACCTCACTGCCGACGATCAGCCGCAGTTGGTGGGCCTTGGCCGCCTGCCAGGCGCGCACGATGCCCGCCAAGGTGCATTCATCGGTGATCGCCAGGGCCTGATAGCCCTGCTCGCGGGCACGGCGGAACAGCTCGTCGGCACTCGACGCACCGCGCTGGAAGCTGAAGTTCGACAGGCAATGCAGCTCGGCGTAACTCGGAGTGCTCATGCGAACCACCCCTGAAGCCACAGCGGACCGGGCTGGGCCAGGTCGCGGTAAGCCCAGCCGCGCAGGCCTTCGCGGGTTTCGATGCGGTAATAGTCGCGGCGCACGTCGCCACCGTCCCACCAGCCCGACTCGATCCGTTCGGCATGCCCGAGCAAGCGGTGGCCGACCTCGTCCAACGCCAGGGGGTCGCAAGCAGCCATCCGGGACGGCTGCCCGGCGCCACCGGCAGGCTGCCCTGAGCGCCCTGCTCTGCCCGCTGCCAGGCGCACTCGGGGCGGTGGTCCGCCTCGGCGCGCAGGCCCTTCACGGCTTCATCGCCCAGGCGCGCGCGCAGGCGTTCGCGCAGCTGCTCCCAGGGTTGCGCCTGCTGGGGGCGGGCGTCAAACAGGGCCTGGTGCTGGGGCACGAATGGCGGCAGGTCATCGGCGACCAGGCGCAGGTTGCGCACCGGCGCAGGAATGCGCAGCGGCTCCAAGCGCCCACGGGCCAACTCGAACAGCATGCCAGCGTCGCGCTCGGCGGCCAGCAGGCCGACCTTGAGCAGGGTGTCCGGCCCCTCGGCATGCTCCAGGTGCAGGCTGAAGCGCTGCACGCCACAGTCCCGGCCAGCCAGGAACGCGGCCAGGTCGTTCAGCATGCGCCGTAGTGGAAACAGCAGGGCCTGGTGCGACTCGACGTCGAAATTGAGTTCCAGCCGCGTCTCGAAGCGGTCGGGCGGCAGATAGAAATCCAGCGCCAGCTTGCGCAGGCCAGCAGCTGGTCCAGGTGCAACTGCACCTGGGCGGGAAAGCGCTTGGCCAGGGCATCACGAGGCAAGGCCAGGACCTGCCCCAGCTGGCGCAGGCCCATGCGGGCAAAGGCCTCGGCGGCGTCACGGGGCAGGCCTACCCGGTCGATGGGCAGGCGTGCGAGCGCCGCGCGGGTGTCTTCGGTGCACGCCACGGCCAAGCCATCGTGGCCGTTGGCAAGCATGCGGGCCGCCACCGGGTTGCTGGCCAGGACGATACGCTGGCGCAGCCCCAGTTCGCCCAGTTCCTGACGCAAGCGGGCCTCGAACGCGGGCCATGGGCCGAATAGTTGCAGGCTGGAGCCCACTTCCAACAGCAAGGCCCGAGGGTAATGCAGGCTCACCTGGGCACTGAAACGGTAGGCCCAGGCGGCCAGCAACTGTTGCAACTGCTCGATGCGCGTCGGGTCGACCTCAACGCAGGTAAAGCCATCGGCCAGGGCCCGCGCGGCAGTGAGCGTCTGCCCGGCACGCAGGCCGAGCGCCGCTGCGGCCGGGCTGACCGCCTGCAACACGCGGCGCTGGGTCGGGCCACCGATCAACACCAGCGGCGTATCGCTGTCGTCCCGCTCGCGCAGGACCGAATCCAGCGCCAGCTGTGGCAGAAGAATGCAGGCCCAGAGCATGGCGCATCAGCCCCGCCCCGGACAGGCGATAGGAACCGCTGGTGGCAGGCCGCCCCGGCACTTGAGCACCCGCCATTGCGCTGGGCGGGTGTCGACGGCAATGCGCAACGCAGCCGGCGAAGGGTTGTGCGCGGCGTGCTGGGGCCGACAGGCGAAAGCCAGGGCCTGCCCTGTCTCGGCGGCCACTTGCAGGCGCCGCAGGGCACGGTCGTCGGCCCGCTGCGGCCAGCACAGCACGGCGGCGCAACTGCCGGAACGCAGGCACTGTTCCGCAGCCCATAGGGCATCCGCCGGCTCCGCTTCAACTTGGGCCAGCCAGCGCAGGTCGACCCCGGCCGCCTGCCAGGCCGGCGCATAGGGGATGAAAGGCGGCGCCACCAGCACCACCCGCCCGCCCTCGGCGCTCAGACGCGCCAGGAGGGCCACAGCAGTTGCAGCTCACCGCAACCAGGGCTGGCCAGCAGCAGTTCGGTCAGCGCGGCGGCGGGCCAGCCGCCATCGGGCAGGCGCTGGTCAAGGGCATCGTGGCCGGTGGGCTGCAACCCGAGCGGGCGCACCTGGGCCTGCCGCCCGCGCCACACCTGGCGCTGGTCGAGCAGCCTGTCGAGTTCGACCACCGCGCCCATCAGTCACGCCTCAGCAGGCCGCAGAACACGCCTTCGATGAAGAACTCATGCTCGGGCCCCACATCGATCGGCGCATAGGCCGGGTTGCGCGGCACCAACCGGTAGCCACCGGGCTGGCGTTGCAGGCGCTTGATGGTGACTTCGCCGTCCAGGCGCGCCACCACGATTTCACCGTCGCGGGCATCGCCCTGTTGGCGGATGCCCACCAGGTCACCGTCGAAGATGCCGTCGTCGACCATCGAGTCGCCGCGCACCTTGAGCAGGTAATCCGGGGTGCGGCGGAACAGGCTGGGGTCGAGCAGCAACTGCTCGTGGATGTCCAGGTCGGGGCCGATGGGCGCACCCGCCGCGACGCGGCCGAGCACCGGCACTTCGAGGATTTCCGGGCGACGCAGGGGTTCGGCCAGGCGAATACCCCGCGCCTGGTTGGGCGTGACGTCGATGTAGCCGGCCTGGCACAGCGCGGTGATGTGCTTGCGCGCCACGCTGCGCGAGGCGAAGCCGAAGCGTGTGGCGATGTCGGCAAGGCTCGGCGGCTGACCGTGGTCGGCGATGCGTTCACGGATGAAGTCGAGGATTGCGCGGCGTTTGGGGGTCAAGTTGTCCATGGAGTACATTTGTACTCTTTTCGGAGCACACTGAACAGCCCCCTCGTCGTCAGGTTTGGTTATCATCCCCGGGCGTATGTTTTTTCAATGCCTGGATGCCCGATGCTGACCGCCCTGCTGTTCGATCTCGATGGAACCCTTACCGACACCGACACCCTGCACCTGCAGGCCTTTCGCCAACTGCTGCGTGAGCATGACGGCCGCGAACTGACCCAGGCGCAGTTCGACAGCCAGGTCAGTGGCCGGGCCAATGGCGAATTGTTTGCCGACCTGTTTCCCCAGGCCACAACCGCGCAGTGCCAGGCACTGGCTGATCGCAAGGAGGCGCTGTTCCGCGAACTGGCCCCGGCGCTCGAACCCATGCCTGGGCTGCTGCGTCTGCTGGAGCATGCCCAGGCCCATGGCATCGGCATGTGCGTGGTAACCAATGCGCCGCGGCTCAATGCCGAGCACATGCTCACCGCCATGGGCCTGGGCGAGCGCTTCGAGCATGTGCTGGTGGCCGAAGAGCTGGAGCGGGCCAAGCCCGATCCACTGCCCTACCTTACCGGGCTGCGCTGCCTGGGGCTGAGGCCCGGCAGGCGCTGGCGTTCGAGGATTCGCTGCCGGGGGTGCAGGCGGCCAGCGGGCGGGGATCTTCACCGTGGGGATCGCCACGACCCAGACGCCAGAGCGACTGCTGGCTGCGGGGCGCAGTTGGTGGTGGATGATTTCGATGATCCGCGGTTGTGGGGCGTGATCGAGCGGATGCTGGGGTGAGGCTTTCTGGTGCATGGCGCACGAGGTGTGGCGCCTGAGAGATCGAGCGCCGCCCGCGCGGCGCATCGCAGGCTTCGCCAGCTCCCACATCTGTTTCGGGCCAGTTATGCCTGTGAGGTTCGCGCGCGACCGCCTTGTTTGTACGACGCGATATCGAGCCATGCGCCAAAGGGATCGCGCGCTATTCCCACAGGATTAATTGGCCCGAAACAGATGTGGGAGCTGGCGAAGCCTGCGATGCGCCGCGCGGGCGGCGCTCGATCTCAAGAGCGCTGCAGCTCCCCCGGCAAGCACCTACCACTGACCAACCCACCATTCGTCGCCCTCTCGATTCCCCAGTCGAATCCCACCCCACCCCACACGACCATTACTGAATCCCCCTGCGCGGAGTCAGTACCATGAGCACCCCCGAACCCAAGCACGCAGTGGTCTCACGCGACCAATGGCTGGCCGCCCGCCAGCAACTGTGGCTGCACGAAAAGGCCCTCACCCACCAACGCGACGAGCTGGCCGCCGCCCGCCGCGCCCTGCCCTGGGTCAAGGTCGAGAAGCCCTACCGCTTCCACGGCCCCAACGGCGACCTGACCTTGGCCGACCTGTTCGCCGGGCGCAGCCAACTGCTGCTCTACCACTTCATGTTCGCCGAAGGCTGGACTGAAGGCTGCCCAGGCTGTTCCTTCCTCGCCGACCATTTCGATGGCGCCAACCTGCACCTGGCGCACCACGATGTGTCGCTGGTCGCCGTCTCGCGGGCGCCCTACTCCGAGTTCCAGGCATTCCGCCAACGCATGGGCTGGCGCTTCCCGTGGTACTCGTCCCACGCCAGCAGCTTCAACGAAGACTTCGGCGTAAGCGTGGGCAGCCAGGGCCAACGCCAGTACAACTATGAGCCCTACACGGGCAACGAAAGCGAACTGCCAGGCTTGAGCGCGTTCTTGCGCGACCAGGACGGCACGGTCTACCACACCTATTCCACCTACGCCCGCGGGCTCGACATCCTGGTCAACACCTACAACTTCCTCGACATCGCGCCCCTGGGGCGCAACGAGGCCGGCACCATGGACTGGGTGCGCCACCATGACCGCTACGAGGAGAACCCGGGCAGCCCACACTGCTGCCATCAATAGTGCGCCTGTATTTGCCCGGAAACCGGCCATACTTGAGCGCATCGCCCCGCCCCACAGGCCCACCATGCCCAGACGCCGACTTCGCCTCGACCTGCGTAACCTCGTGCTCGGCATGGTGGTACTGGCCTGCCTGGCGACCTTGGGCAACACGCTTTTCGTGGCCTATCAGGTACAGCAAAACGCCCTGGTCGGCTTTACCCTTCACGCCAACCAGGCCTATGCCCGTAAAGTGGCTTCCAGCATCAGCGAGTTCCTGCAGTCGGCCCACAGCCACTTGCACTACAGCGCTCGCCAACTGAGCGGGGGCCTTGGCGACACAGCACTGCTCAACGCCGAGGTGCGGCGTCTGCGGCTACAGGACCAAGACTTCAATTCCATCATCATCGCCAACGCCGACGGCGAGGTGCTTGAGGCCTACCCCGATATCCGCCAAGCCACCAGTCACCCGCGTCACTCACCGGAAATCCAGCAGGCCCTGGCGGCTCGGAAGCGTTTCGTGAGCTCCGCCTTCATCTCCCGTGGCGGTAACCTGGTGATCTTCATTTCCGAGCCGATCTTCGCTGCCGACGGCAGCTACCTGGGCATCGTGGGTGGCTCGGTATTCCTCAAGAAGGAAAGTGCACTGCACACGACCATCGGTTCGCACTTTCAGCTCGACGGCACCATTGTCTTCGTCGGGGACACCAAGCGGCAGCTGCTCTACCATACCAACCCTGAACTGATTGGCACCCAGATCGACGGCAGCCCGACCCTGGATGCGGCGTTACGCGGCGAAGGCGGCATTCTGGATGCCCCCAACTACGTCGGCGTACCCATGCTCGCCGGCTTTGCCCCGGTTGCGCAGACACACTGGGCGGTGGTGGCCCAACAGCCACGGGAAATCGCCCTCGCCCGCTGCGCGAGATGATGCGAAAGGTGCTGTTGTACAGCATGCCCACCGCCGTCATTGGCCTGCTGCTGATCTTGTGGATGGCTCACCGTCTGACCAAACCCCTGCGCCAACTGGCCCAGAGCGCGACCCAACTTTCGGCCAACGAAACCAGCGAGCAACTGCATCGCATCGATGCCTGGTACACCGAAGCTGCCGCCATCAGCCGTGCATTGCTCACAGGCGGGCAGTTACTGCAGGACAAGTTCCGCACATTGCGCGATCAGGCGCAGAACGACGCCTTGACAGGCCTGCCCAACCGCCGGGCGCTACAGTTGGCGCTGGACACCCTGATGATCAGCGGTGAGATGTTCGCCGTGCTGGCACTGGATATCGACCACTTCAAGCGAGTAAACGACACGTACGGCCATGACGCAGGCGATGATGTGCTCAAACATCTTGCCGATCTTTTGCGACACAGCTCACGCCAGCAAGACCTGCCCTGCCGAGTCGGCGGTGAAGAGTTCATCATGCTGCTGCCTGGCACTGGCGTAGCCGATGCCAGGCGCATCGCCGAACGTATCCGCGAGGCCGTCGAACTGTCGAGGCCGACACGCCTTATGTCGGCCGGCTTACATTGTCCATCGGCGTGGCCTGTCGGCAGGCGGACACCGAACAGGCCGAAACCTTGCTCAAGCAGGCAGATGAGCAGCTGTACAGGGCCAAGCAGAATGGCCGCAACCGAGTGGAAGTGCTGGGCCTCAACCCCGCACGCCCAGCATCCCCGCTCAACGATGAAGTCGATCACCGCCTGCAACCCCTCGCCTTTCTTCAGGTTGCTGAACGTCCACGGCCGCTGCGGGCGCATGCGTTGGGTATCACGCTCCATCACTTCCAGCGAAGCACCGACATAGGGCGCCAGGTCGGTCTTGTTGATCACCAGGAAGTCGGATTTGGTAATGCCTGGCCCACCCTTGCGCGGAATCTTCTCGCCTTCGGCCACGTCGATCACGTAGATGGTCAGGTCGGCCAATTCGGGGCTGAAGGTGGCGCTGAGGTTGTCGCCGCCGCTTTCCACGAAGATCACTTCGAGGTTGCCGAACTTGCGCGCGCCAGGGCTTCCACGGCGGCCAGGTTCATCGAGGCATCCTCGCGGATGGCGGTGTGCGGGCAACCACCGGTTTCAACGCCGACAATGCGTTCGGGTTCCAGGGCGCCGGCCTCGGTGAGGATGCGTTGGTCTTCCTTGGTGTAGATGTCGTTGGTGACCACGGCGATCTGGTAGTGGTCGCGCATGGCCTTGCACAGGGCTTCGAGCAAGGCGGTCTTGCCCGAACCGACCGGGCCGCCGACACCGACGCGCAGGGGTTGCTGATAAGTTTGCATGTAGGCAGTCCTCAAGAACGGAACAAACGGGTGTATTGGGTTTCGTGGCGTGACGAGGCGATCGCCAGCAGCGGCAGGCCGCCGCCGAGCTGGTCGTCGTCCAGCGCCAAGGCGTGATCGAGCACGCTGGAAAGTTCTTCGCCCAGGTCGCGCAGCAGCGTCTGGGCGGCCTGTTGGCCAAACGGCACCAACTTGACCCCGGCCATCACCGCGCCTTCCAGCCAGGCAAAACCATGGCCCAGGCCAACTGGCGCAGCGGGATCGACCAATGGGCGCCAAGCCAGGCCATGCCGCCCAGCTGGCTGAGTTCCAGGCTGGCACGCCAGGCCGGGTCCTGGCCCAGTTGCCAACCGTCGAGCATGCGTGTCAGCGCCGCGCCGCTGCTGCTCTTCAAGGCGCAGTTCGGCGGTTTCGCGGTTGGCCAGCAAGAACCGGCTCCAGTGGCCGAACGCCTCGGCATCGCGGGCCTGGCTGGCGCGATACAGGCGCGCCAGCACTGGCCAGTCGAGGTAGCCGAGGGTGTCGTGCAACTGTTCACGCTGCCAGGCGCTGAAGCTGGCGATGTCGCGCACCCAGCCCGCCTCGACGGCCCACTCCAGCCCTTGCGAATAGGTAAACCCGCCCACTGGCAGGCCGGGGCTGGCCAGTTGCAGCAGGCGTAGCAGTGCCAGGTCGCTGTTCATCAGCCGGCCAGCACCACGGCGGCGCCAGCCAGCAGGCCGCCACCGAAGGCTTTTTGCAGGCCGCTGTGGCGACGCAGCAGGCAACCGACGGCGAACCCGACCACCAGCAGCAAACCGCTGACGGTGACGAAGCCGGCGCTGAACAGCCAGAAGGCGCTAGGGGTGGCCTCGACGCCGTGGGCCCAGCCGTGGAACAGCGCGAACACCGGCATGGCCAGGGCCAGCAACACCTGACGGCTGGGCAGCAGCATCGCGCCAGCGGCAACCAGCAGCGACGCGGTGATCATGGTTTCCATGCCCAGTACGTCACCGAACAAGTGGCCGCACACAGCGCCACCGAACATTGCCGCCAGGGTGGCCAACGGCAGGGTCAGGTTGCGGCGGGTCAGCGCGGCGAGCACGCCGGTGCCCAGCAGCATCAGCAGGTGGTCGAGGCCGGTCAGCGGGTGCAGCAGGCCGTCGTGCAGCGGGTTGGCGTCATGGCCTGGGTGGGCGAAGGCCGGCAAGGCCACCATCAGCAAGGCAAGGGCAATCGTTTTTTTCATGGTTGGCTCCAAAGGGCTTCAGGAATGGGCAGGCAGGCGCACGAACAAATGGTCGCTGTGGCTGTGGCTATGCGGTGCGCTTTGGTAGGCGCCGGCTTCCGGCTCGAACGGGCCTGTTCGGCTTCCACCGTCAGGCCCAGGCCGCGCAGCATGTCGTCCAGCACGTGATCGTGCTGGAAACGCAGCAGGCCCGGCTCGATCTGCAGTGGCACATGGCGGTTGCCCAGGTGGTAGGCGGCGCGAGCCAGCAGGTGTGGGTCGGCGCAGCGCACCGTGGACACCGCTTCCGGCGCGGCCAGCACGCGAATCACCTGGCTGCCGTCGGCATCGCCGAGCAGCTCGCCACCGCGCAGCAGGTGACCGCGTTCGAGCATCAGCCCGGCCTCCCGACCGTCGTCGAGGGTGACGCGCAGGCGGCTCTTGATGCGGCTGTCCACATCCAGGGTGACGGTGCCGGTAACAGTGTCGGATGCAGAAATCCGGCGGGTCAGGACAATCATGTTGGCTCCTTCCAGAACAGGAAATAACGCTGGGCCAGCGGCAGCTCGCTGGCCGGCTCGCACACCAGCAGTTCGCCGTCGGCGCGCACCTGGTAGGTTTGCGAATCGACTTCGATCACCGGTTGCAGGGTGTTGTGCACCATGTCGGCCTTGCGCACCTGGCGGCAGCCGTGGGCCACGCCGATCAGGCTGCACAGCCCCAGTTCCTCGGCCAGGCCACGGTCCATGGCGGCCTGCGACAGGAAGGTCATGCGCGTGGCATGGCGTGCCGCGCCAAGGGCGCCGAACATCGGCCGGTAGTGCACTGGCTGCGGCGTCGGGATCGAGCCGTTGATATCGCCCATGGGCGCGGTGGCGATCATGCCGCCCTTGATCACCAGGGCCGGTTTGACTGCGAAGAAGGCTGGCGCCCACAGCACCAGGTCAGCCAGCTTGCCCACTTCCACCGAGCCGACTTCATGGGGCGATGCCATGGGTCAGCGCCGGGTTGATGGTGTACTTGGCGATGTAGCGCTTGACCCGGAAGTTGTCGCTGTAGGCAGTGTCCGGGGCCAGCGGGCCGCGCCGCAGTTTCATCTGGTGCGCCACCTGCCAGGTGCGCAGCACCACTTCGCCGACCCGGCCCATGGCCTGGGAGTCGGACGAGGTCATGGCGAAGGCGCCCATGTCGTGGAGGATGTCTTCGGCGGCGATGGTTTCGCGGCGAATGCGCGACTCGGCGAAGGCCACGTCCTCGGCGATGCTTGGGTCCAGGTGGTGGCAGACCATGAGCATGTCCAGGTGCTCGTCGACGGTGTTGACCGTGTACGGCAGGGTCGGGTTGGTCGAGGACGGCAGCACGTTGGCCTGCCCTGCCGCGCGGATGATGTCCGGCGCGTGGCCACCGCCCGCGCCTTCGGTGTGGAAGGTGTGGATGGTGCGATCGCCGATGGCAGCCAGGGTGTCCTCGATGCAGCCGGACTCGTTGAGGGTGTCGGTGTGGATCGCCACCTGGATGTCCATTTCCTCCGCCACGCCCAGGCAGCAGTCGATGGCCGCAGGGGTCGACCCCAGTCCTCGTGCAGTTTCAGGCCCACTGCGCCAGCGGTAATCTGCTCACGCAGTGCTTCAGGTTGCGAGGCGTTGCCCTTGCCCAGCAGGCCGATGTTGATCGGCAGGCAATCGGCGGCCTGGAGCATGCGCGCCAGGTACCAGTACCAGGGCCTGGCGTGCAGGTGGTGGCGTTGGTGCCGGTGGCTGGCCCGGTGCCGCCGCCGACGAAGGTGGTGACACCACTGGTCAGCGCCTCCTCCACCTGCTGCGGGCAGATGAAGTGGATGTGCGAATCGATGCCGCCTGCGGTGACGATCTTTCCTTCGGCGGCGATCACTTCGGTGCCTGGCCCGACCGGTACGGTCACGCCCGGCTGCACGTCGGGGTTGCCGGCCTTGCCGATGGCGGCGATGCGGCCGTGCTTGACGCCGATATCGGCCTTGACAATGCCCCAGTGGTCGATGATCAGCGCGTTGGTCAGCACCAGGTCCATGGCCTCGGCCGCCAGCATCTGGCCTTGGCCCATGCCGTCACGAATGACCTTGCCACCGCCGAACTTGACCTCTTCGCCATAGATGGTGAAGTCCTTCTCCACCTCCACCCACAAGGCCGTGTCGGCCAGGCGCACGCGGTCGCCGACAGTGGGGCCGAACATGTCGGCGTAGGCCCGACGGGAAATACGGCTCATGCCTGCTCCTCCAGCGCGCCCATCAGCTTGCCCTGAAAGCCATACACTTCGCGCTTGCCGGCGTAGGCCACCAGCTGCACGGTGCGTGACTGGCCCGGTTCGAAGCGCACGGCGGTGCCGGCCGGAATGTCCAGGCGAAAGCCACGGGCGGGTTCACGCTCGAACACCAGCGCGTCGTTGACCTCGTAGAAGTGATAGTGCGACCCCACCTGCACCGGCCGGTCGCCATGGTTGGCCACGCTGACGCTGACGGTGGCGCGGCCAACATTGAGTTCGATGTCGCCATTGGCGACCTGGATTTCTCCGGGAATCATGTGCGGCTCCTCAGACGATGGGGTCATGCACGGTCACCAGCTTGGTGCCGTCCGGGAAGGTGGCTTCAACCTGCACGTCATGGATCATCTCGGCGACGCCCGCCATGACCTGGTCACGGCCCAACACCTCGCGGCCCAGGCTCATCAGTTCGGCCACCGTGCGACCATCGCGGGCGCCTTCGAGCACCGCGGCGCTGATCAACGCCACCGCTTCCGGGTAGTTGAGCTTCAGGCCACGGGCCAGACGCCGTTCCGCCAGCAGCGCGGCGGTGAACAGCAGCAGTTTGTCTTTCTCTCTTGGGGTCAATTCCATGGCGTGTTCTCAAGTGGCCCAGATGCGCGGCGGGCAGGCTGGCAGGCCGAGAACGGCCGGCCGCAGCACATGCCAGAGGCGCTGCAGGGTGCGTTGCAGATGTTGGTTGTCGTGGTCGAGCAGGCGAATCACCAGCAGTTGCCCCAGCAGCGTGGCACCGGCAGGAATGCCCAGCTCTTCGAGCATTGGCCGCACCTGCTCCAGCAGCGTTTGGTCAGCAGGTGCGGCGCAGAAGGTGGCGAGCAATGGGTGGCCGGCGACCTTGTCCAGGCGCCCGCCTTCGATGCGCAGGCGCTCGTGCAGGCCCGGGTCGCCGGGCATGTCGATGCGCAGGCGGCTGTCCAGTGCGCCTTGGTCGAAACGTTCGTTCATCACCGGTCGGCCCAGGCACAGGGTTTCCCACGCCAGCAGGCGCGCGCCGGGCTCAAGGGTGAAGCGGCTGTCGAGGCTCGCCCGGGCGCCGGAGAAGAAGATGCTGTCCTGCGGCAGCCATTCCAGGGTGCTGCCTGCTTGCAGGTGAAAGCGCTGGTGCAACCGGGCGGTGGGGCCGATGCTGCGGTAGAACTTGCTGGCCCCAGGCATGGTCAGCAGCGCATGGCTGCCCGGTTCCAGATGAATGTCCAGTTCAAGGCGGTCACCGGCGACGATGCCACCGGGTGGGTGCAGCACATAGACGTGGCACGGTGCACCTTCCGGGTAGAACGGGCGCTGCACCAAAAGAGGTCCGAAATGCCGGCGCGCACCAAGGCGGGTCACGCCGTCGCGCTCGACGAAGCGCAGCTGCAAGTGCGCGCTCCAGCCGGCATCCTGTTGCGTGTGTTCGATCTGCTCCGCGAGCGACATCCTGCGGCCCCTGATATCCGTGGCCTGGCGGCCGTTGAGAGGGTTCGGCGCGGCACCGCGGTGGGTTGCCTGCCTGACCACTCGATCAAATTCTTTGGCTGGATATAGCAGGTTGCGGGCCAACTACGCAGGTGAAGGAAAATGAAACATGTGCGGCGACTGCTCTGGCATCGGGCATGCAGGGCCATGGCGCACAAACGGGGGCGGCGTTTGGCCCTGTTTTGGGCCGCCGATTTGCAGGACCTGGTTTGCTGGCCATTGCAGACAAGCCGACGCTTACGGGTGCTGTAACTGGGGGAGCGGCTGCCTTGTATGGCCAGTACCGGCCTTATCGCCGGCAAGCCGGCTCCTACAGGTTCTGCAGTGGTCTTACGATTGGCGCAGTCCATGTGGGAGCCGGCTTGCCGGCGATCACCGGCAGAGCCGGTGCCATACACCTCGTTGTCTGCATCGCCGGCAAGCCGGCTCCCACAGGGTAGGCCGCGACCTACTCCACCGCTTCGTACGGCAGCCCGACGTAGTTTTCGGCGATGTTCACCAGACCGGCCGGCGAATTGAGGAAGTACTCGCGGTCAGCCTCCTGCATCTTCTGGTCCCAGGCATCCTTGTGGTCGCCGAAGTCGTGCAGCAGCTGGGTCATGAACCAGCTGAAGCGCTCGCCTTTCCACACCCGGCGCAGCGCCAGCGGCGAACACTGCGCCAGCAGGTCGGTACGGCCCTCGCGGTAAACCTTGAGCAGAATGCGGTACAGGTAGTTCACGTCCGACGCGGCCAGGTTCAGGCCCTGGCGCCAGTGGGCGGAACGATATGCGCGGCATCGCCGACCAGGAACAGGTTGCCGTACTGCATCGGCTCGACCACCTGGCTGCGCAGCGGCGCGATGCTTTTTCCAGTGCAGGGCCAGTGACCAGGCGCTCGGCCACATCTTCGGGCAGGCGTGCCTTGAGCTCATCCCAGAAGCGCTCGTCGGACCAGTCCTCCACGCGCTCCTCCAGCGGAACCTGCAGGTAATAGCGGCTGCGGGTGTGGGAACGCTGGCTGCACAACACGAAACCGCGCTCGTGGTGGGCGTAGATCAGCTCGTGGTTCACCGGCGGGGTATCGGCCAACAAGCCCAGCCAACCGAACGGATAGACGCGCTCGTAGTGCTTGAGCACACCTTCGGGAATGCTCTGGCGCGACACGCCGTGGAAACCATCGCAGCCGGCAATGTAGTCGCAGTCCAGGCGGTGCGTCTGGCCGTCTTTCTCGTAGGTCAGATAGGGCGCTCGCCTTTGAGTTCGTGAGGCTGCACGTTGCTGGCGGAATAGATAGTGAGGGCACCGCTGGCCTGGCGGGCCTCCATTAGGTCGCGGGTCACTTCGGTCTGGCCGTAGACCATGACGGTCTTGCCGCCGGTCAGGGTCTTGAGGTCCAGGCGCTGGCGGCGCCCGCCCACCAGCAGCTCGACGCCTTCGTGAACCAGCCCTTCGCTGTCCATGCGCTCGGACACACCAGCCTCGCGCAGCAGGTCGACGGTGCCCTGCTCCAGCACACCGGCGCGGATGCGGCCCAATACGTATTCAGGGTTTGGCGTTCGACGATGACGGTGTCGATGCCGGCTTTATGCAACAGCTGGCCAAGCAGCAGGCCGGACGGGCCTGCGCCGATGATTGCAACCTGAGTGTTCATTGTTGTTGTCTCTTGTTCTGGCGATGCCAGCCCACGACTGGCAGTGGCTGGGCATCTGCTGTTAGGGTTTGCCCTTGCATTTTTACTGGCACTGGCCCTCAAAAAGTGTGCTATCCCATGTAAAAACTGCACTTTTACAAAAAACGTTCGATTAACGGACAGGTGTAAGCGCAATGAAATCCACCCTCCCCGGCGTCCCGCTGTTCCAGCTGTATGGCGAAAACCAGGCCTGGCCCAGCACCGACCTGCTGCACTGCGAGACCATCCCGGTGCGCAGCCGGCTGCACCACTGGGAGATCAAGCCGCACCAGCACGCCGACCTGTTCCAGTTGCTGTACGTGCAGCGGGGCCAGGCCCAGGTGGAAATCGAAGGCAAGCACAGCGAAATCAGCGAAGCCGCAATTCAGGTGGTGCCGCCACTGACGGTGCATGGCTTTCGCTTCAGCGCCGACATTCAGGGGCATGTGGTGACCTTCGGCTCGGCCCTTGTAGCGGATCTGGAACAACGCCTGGGTGCACCGCTGCGGGTGCTTTCCACACCCGCCTGCTACCCGCTGGGCAAGGACCGCCAGCGCCTGCGCAGCCTGATCGAGACCTTGCAGCAGGAATACCAGGGCAATGCCCCGGCGCGGGCGACCATGCTGCAGGCGCTGGTCACCGCACTGATGGTGTGGATCAGCCGTCGCCAGCAACAGGGGCTGGCGCCACGCAACCGCGACGAACGCGACCGTTTGCTGCTGGGCCAGTACTTGCGACTGGTCGAGGCGCACTATCGTGAACACCTGTCGGTGGAGGACTTTGCCGCACGCCTGAACATTTCCAGCCTGCAACTCAACCAGCTGTGCCGCGAGCTGAGCGGCCAGACCGCCCTGCAGGTGGTGCACCAGCGCCTGCTGCTGGAGGCCCGGCGCAACCTGATCTACACGCGCATGAGCATCAGCCAGCTGTCGGACAGCCTGGGCTTCAGCGACCCGACCTACTTTGCACGGTTCTTCAAACGGCTGAGCGGCCAGACGCCCAATGCATTCAGGCGCTCGCCTTCGCACGCCCCTGCTTGACGTATACGTCAACCTGCCATTAGGTTAGCCACATACCTTCCTGCGAGCCCGAGCATGAGCAGCCAGACCTACAGCATTTCCGACCTGTCCCGCGAGCTGGACATCACCACCCGCGCCATCCGCTTCTATGAGGAACAGGGCCTGCTGAGCCCGGAGCGCCGCGGCCTGGAGCGCATCTATTCGGCCCGTGACAAGGTCAGCCTCAAGCTCATCCTGCGGGGCAAGCGCATCGGCTTCTCGCTGGCAGAATGCCGTGAACTGATCGAGCTGTACGACCCCACCAGCGGCAACCTCAAGCAGCTCAACAGCATGCTGGCGAAAATCGCCGAACGGCGCGCCCAGCTGGAGCAGCAGATGCTCGACATCCACCAGATGCAACTGGAACTGGACACCGCCCAGGAGCGCTGCGAGCAGGCCCTGGCCGCCACCTTGAACAAGAACGACCACCGTTGACCCGCCACAGGAACCCTGCCATGTCCTTGCCCAAACACGTTCGCCTGGTCGAAGTTGGCCCGCGCGACGGCCTGCAGAACGAAGCCCAGCCCATCAGCGTTGCCGACAAGGTGCGCCTGGTGGACGACCTCACCGAGGCGGGGCTGAGCTACATCGAAGTCGGCAGTTTCGTTTCGCCCAAATGGGTGCCGCAGATGGCGGGCTCGGCCGAGGTGTTCGCAGGCATCAAGCAGCGCCCTGGTGTTACCTACGCCGCCCTGGCGCCCAACCTGCGCGGGTTCGAAGACGCGCTGGCGGCGGGCGTGAAGGAAGTCGCGGTATTCGCCGCCGCCTCCGAGGCCTTCTCCCAACGCAACATCAACTGCTCGATCAGCGAAAGCCTCAAGCGCTTCGAACCGATCATGGAAGCGGCACGCAACCACGGCGTGCGAGTGCGCGGCTATGTGTCCTGCGTGCTCGGCTGCCCCTATGAAGGCAAGGTCAGCGCCGAACAGGTCGCACCGGTCGCCCGCGCCCTGCATGAGATGGGCTGCTACGAGGTTTCGCTGGGCGACACCATCGGTACCGGCACCGCTGGCGATACCCGACGCCTGTTCGAAGTGGTGTCGGCCCAGGTGCCACGCGAACAGCTGGCCGGGCACTTCCATGACACCTACGGCCAGGCCCTGGCCAACGTCTATGCCAGCCTGCTCGAAGGCATCAGCGTGTTCGACAGCTCGGTCGCAGGCCTGGGGGCTGCCCCTACGCCAAGGGCGCCACCGGCAACATCGCGACCGAAGACGTGCTGTATCTGCTGCAAGGGCTGGGCATCGACACCGGCATTGACCTTGACCGGCTGATTGCCGCTGGGCAGCGCATCAGCGATGTGCTGGGCCGTGCCAACGGTTCGCGGGTAGCACGGGCACGCAGCAGCGTGTGCTGAGTCACACGGGTGTCACATGTGTGTGGGCGGAGTGTTACCGCCCACACAATTTTCAGAAAAAAATCGGGTAACAGGGAAACAAATCGACAGAATTTCAGGTCGCCCGACGACGACCAAAATGCCAAGCCATTGATTTTAAAGGCTTTTAAAAAGTTGGCACGGCACCTGCTATATCTTTGGCATAACAAGAACAAAAACGTGACACCCAATAAAAACAACAGGTAACGGCTCTGACATAACAAAAACAACACGGCAGAGGCGTAGCAAGCAGATTTTTTTGGAGTAGGCAAGCTTTTCAGGGGTTCGCCCCGCGGTCTGACACAGAACAATAAAACTACCTTCAGGTAGCGGCAGTCAGCATCGGGTCAGTCATGATGAAAGCAGGTCAGCGCTCAAAAAAATACGTTTGCTCTTGACCCCGAATGGGGTCGCCCGCGACATCAAGACAGGCCAACAAAAACAACAAAAAGCCAGTCTTCAATAATAAAAAGAGCAGGCAACAACGCTTTGAGGGGAGCTTCGGCTCCCCTCAGTGCTTCCTGGCTTTCCCCTCCAGCTTCATCCCCCCCTCCCCCCAATACCAATGCCCAACACCAATGCCCAACTCAAATGCCAGGTGCGGTGGAACGCCGCAGGTATCTGACCGACAACGTCACAAGCCCCGTAATTCGTGACCTCATCGGGCTGACGATGCTATCTGATATGGTTTTTATCGGTAAATCTGAGCCTGTGCTGAAAACAGCTCGAGGGCCATAGTGCTCTTGCCTGATCCAGGCCTGATGAGCACCGAGCCATGAACCAACGCATTCCTGTCATCGAGATCGCCCCGTCCGAGGCCAAGCCCCGCAACCACCAGGCCGACACGGGCATCCACACCCGCAGCTTCACCGGCCTGTACCGCAACCTGCGAATAGCCTTCGCCGGCGCCCTGTTCGTGCTGTTCTTCGGTACCGCGTGGCTGAACTGGAATGGCCGTCAGGCCGTGCTGTGGGACCTGTCCAGCAGCAAGTTCCACATCTTTGGCGCCACGTTCTGGCCGCAGGACTTCATCCTGCTCTCGGCCCTGCTGATCATCTGTGCCTTCGGCCTGTTCGCCATCACCGTCTACGCCGGCCGGGTGTGGTGCGGCTACAGCTGCCCGCAGAGCACCTGGACCTGGCTGTTCATGTGGTGCGAAAAAGTCGCCGAGGGTGACCGCAACCAGCGCATCAAGCTTGCCGCCGCGCCCTGGAGCCTGGCGAAGGTGGCACGCCGCACGCTCAAGCACAGCCTATGGCTGGCAATCGGTGTACTGACCGGACTCACCTTCGTGGGCTACTTCACCGATCCGCCCCCTGGCGGCCGAGCTGTTCACCTTGCAACTGGGCGGCGTGGCGCTGTTCTGGGTGCTGTTCTTCACCGCCGCCACCTACATCAACGCCGGCTGGCTGCGCGAGGCGGTGTGCCTGCACATGTGCCCGTATGCGCGCTTCCAGAGCGTGATGTTCGACAAGGACACCCTGGCCGTGGCCTACGACCCGCGTCGCGGCGAGGCCCGCGGGCGCGCAAGAAAGGCAGCGACGCCCGCGCCCAGGGCCTGGGCGATTGCATCGATTGCACCCTGTGCGTGCAGGTCTGCCCCACCGGCATCGACATCCGCGACGGCCTGCAGATGGCCTGCATCGGCTGCGCCGCCTGTATCGATGCCTGCGACGGGGTGATGGACAAGATGGGCTACCCGCGCGGGCTGATCGGCTACAAGTCCGAACACAGCCTGCAAGGTGGCACCACCCACTGGTTGCGCCCGCGCCTGCTGGGCTATGCCGCCGCCCTGTTGGTGATGATAGGCGCGCTGGTGGTGGCCCTGCAGATGCGCCCGATGGTATCGCTGGACGTGATCAAGGACCGTGGCCTGTTCCGTGAGAACGCCCTGGGGCAAATCGAGAACATCTACCTGCTCAAAGTCATCAACAAGACCGAACAGACCCAGCGCTATCAGCTGCGCCTGGACGATGCCGAAGGCTTCGAACTGCATGGCCCGGGTGAGCTGATCGTCGCCGCAGGAGAAATGAGCGAACTTCCGGTATCGGTCGCGATGCTGGCCGAGCGTCCGAGCAGTAGCTCGCAAACACTGAGCTTCGTGATTGAAGACACTGACGAGCCTGAGGTGCGCAGTGTCGCGCAAAGCCGCTTCGTAGCGCCGATGAACCGCTGATCCCTTACACTGCCACCAAGGCCACGACAGTTATCCACGATGAAACGTTACGAACGATTTGCCGACGACATAGCCGAACTGATCCGCACCGGCGTGCTCGGCCCCGGCCAGCGCGTACCTTCGGTGCGCTACGCCAGCCAAACGCACGGCGTCAGCCCGTCCACGGTGTTCCAGGCCTATTACCTGCTTGAGCGCCGCGGGCTGATCCGCGCCCGGCCACGCTCGGGGTATTTCGTCAACGCCCACGCACCGCGCCCGTTCAGCGAGCCGCAATCGCTGCCGCCGATCAGCGAATCCACCGAGGTGGATGTCAGCGCGCTGGTGTTCTCGATTCTCGAATCGATCAAGGACCCCAACACCGTGCCGTTCGGCTCGGCCTTCCCCAGCCCCGAGCTGTTCCCGCTGCAACGCCTGTCGCGATCGCTGGCCAGTGCCAGCCGAACCATGGACCCGCGCATGGTGGTCACCGACCTTTCCCCGGCAACCCGCAATTGCGCCGGCAAATTGCCCTGCGCTACATGGTCAGCGGGTTGATGCTGCCAATGGAGGAGCTGCTGATCACCAATGGCGCGCTGGAAGCGCTGAACCTGTGCCTGCAGGCTGTCACCGAACCCGGCGACCTGGTGGCCATCGAAGCCCCCGCCTTCTATGCCTGCCTGCAGGTGCTGGAGCGGCTCAAGCTCAAGGCAGTGGAGATTCCGGTACACCCTCGCGAAGGCATGGACCTGGGGGTACTGGCGCAGACCTTGGACAAGCACCCGGTCAAAGCGGTGTGGTGCATGACCAACTTCCAGAACCCCATCGGCGCCAGCATGCCGAAGCCAAGAAGCAGGCCTTGGTCGAGTTGCTGCGCCGCCACCAGGTGCCGCTTATCGAAGACGATGTCTACGCCGAGCTGTACTACGCCCAGCAAGCGCCAAAACCCGCCAAGGCCTTCGACACCGAAGGCCTGGTGATGCACTGCGGCTCGTTCGCCAAAAGCTTGGCCCCGGCTACCGGATCGGCTGGGTCGCCGCCGGACGCTTTGCCCAGAAGGTCGAACGCCTGAAACTGATGACCTCGCTTTGTGCCTCCATGCCCGCCCAGGCCGCCATCGCCGACTACCTGCAGCACGGCGGCTACGACCGCCACCTGCGCAAGCTGCGCTATGCCCTGGAAGGCCAGCAGGCCAACATGCTGGCCGCCATTGCCCGCTACTTCCCGGCGCAGACACGGGTCAGCCAGCCTTCCGGGGCTACTTCCTGTGGCTGGAACTGCCCGAGCAGATGGACGCTCTCAAACTATTCCACATGGCGCTGGCCCAGGGCATCAGCATCGCCCCGGGCCGATCTTTTCGCCGACCCGCCGCTTCGGCAACTGCATTCGCCTGAACTACGGCAGCCCTTGGCATGACGGTGCCGAACAGGCCATGGAAACACTGGGGCGCATCGTGCGATCGTTCTAGCCGCCACCGGGGCGGGCAGGCTAAAGTTGGTCAATGCCCTACTGTCGGACGCCTGCATGCCCCACCGAGAACTGCACCACTTGCGCCAGCAACTCGAAGCACTGCAACAGCGCAACCGCGAACTTGAAAGCACATTGGCGCAGCAACAGGCGCTGGATGATGGCCTTTATCGCTTCCTGTTCGACACCATGGACGAAGGCTTCTGCATCATCGAGTTCTTCGATGGCCCGCACGGCCCGCTGAGCGACTACGTGCATGTGCTGGCCAACGCCGCCTACGCCAAGCACGCCGGCATTCCCAACGTGGTGGGGCAAAAGCTGCGCGAGATGGTCCCGGACGAAGCCGACGACTGGGTGGCACGCTATGGCGCCGTCCTGCGCACCGGCGAACCGCTGCACTTCGAGCAGGAACTGGTCGCCACCGGCCATGTGCTTTCGGTGACCACATTTCGTATCGAACCCCGGAAAAACGCCAGGTCGCGGTGCTGTTCAAGGACGTGACCGAACGCCGTCAGGCCGAGCTGGCTCTGCAGCAGCTCAACGAAGAGCTCGAACAACGGGTCAGCGAGGCACTGGCCGAGCGCAGGCTGTTCGCCGAATTGGTGGAGCACAGCGTGGTCAACGTGCATGTGATCGACAAAGGCATGCACTGGCTGGCCGTCAATCGACAGGCCAAGGAGGAATTCCATAATCTGTACGGCCGCACACCGGAAGTGGGCGACTACCTGCCCGAATTGATGGGTGACAAGGACAGCGACCGCACATTGATCCTGCCGCTGTGGCAGCGCGCCCCTGGCGGGCGAGCAATTCACTGAAATTGGCGCCTTTGGCGCCGAGCCGAACGTTCGTCACTACGAATTACGCTTCAATGCCTTGCGTGACCATGGTGGAGCGGTTCAAGGGGCCTACCTGTTCGCCTACGACATCAGCGAGCGAATCCAGGAGCAACAGCGCCGCATCAAGGCCGAAGAGGCGTTGCGCCAGTCACAGAAAATGGAAGCGGTTGGCCAGCTCGGTGGCGGCATCGCCCACGACTTCAACAACTTGCTGGGGAGCATCCTCGGCACCCAGGCACTGATGCGCCAACGTCTGGAGCAGGCACGCTTCGACGACCTCGCACCGCTGCTCGAACTGTCCAGTGGTTCGGCGCAGCGAGCCTCTTCGCTGGTCCACCGCCTCCTCGCGTTCTCCCGGCAGCAGACCCTGCAACCGCGGGCTACCCAGGTGGCCACGCTGGTGACGGAGATGGAGGAATTGGTGCGTCGCACCATTGGCCCCGGCATCACCTTGAGCAGTCGCTTCACCTCGCAACTGTGGCCCACGTTCATCGACCCTCCCCAGTTGGAAAGCGCATTGCTGAACCTGTGCATCAATGCCCGCGATGCCCTGCCCGACGGGGGCACCATCGATATCTTTGGTCAGAACATCGTGCTGGACGGCGACCAGGCGCGTCCGTTGGAGGTACCGCCCGGCGAGTATGTGTACCTGGCGGTGGTCGACAATGGTCGAGGGATGCCCGAGCACGTCGTGGCGCGCGCCGTCGACCCGTTCTTCACCACCAAACCCATGGGCCAAGGCACGGGCTGGGGTTATCGATGACCTACGGTTTCGTGCGCCAGTCTGGCGGGCAATTGCGTCTGCGCTCGACCGTGGGCGAAGGCACACGGGTGGAACTCTACCTGCCCCGCCACCATGAGCAACCCTCGCTGCCAGCCGCCGCGCCTCAAGCGCCTGCAAATGAACAAAGCCCGCACGACTGGGCAGCGAGTTCTGCTGGTCGAGGACCAAGCGGCGCTGCGCATGGTGGTCTGTGAAGTGCTGCAGGAACTGGGTTACCAGGTCGAAGCGTTCGAAAACGGCCCGGCCGCGCTAGCCCATCTACAAACCAGCGAGCGGCCAGATCTGCTGCTCAGTGACATCGGTTTGCCCGGTGGACTGAACGGCCGCCAGCTGGCCGAGCGCTGCCGAACGCAGTATCCCGACCTGAGCGTACTGTTCATCACCGGTTACGACGAAAGCGCTGCACTCAGCGATGGTCAGTTGCTTCAAGGGACTCGCGTGTTGACCAAGCCCTTCGCACTCGAAGCACTTGCCGACCAGGTGCGGCTGCTGCTTGACGGCGAGCAGCCCTGACAGGCGGCGTTACCGTCCGCCACCCAGGTCGATGAAACTGCCAGTGGAATAGGACGCCTTGTCCGATAACAGCCAGAGAATCGCCTCGGCGACTTCCTCTGGCCGCCCACCCCGCCCCATGGGCAGGCCCGGTTCGAGCTTGGCCACCCGCTCCGGGTCGCCGGACAGGGCATGGAGGCCTGTGTGGATGTAGCCCGGGCGCACACCATTGACCCGCACGCCCTCGCCGGCCACCTCTTTGGCAAGGCCAATGGTGAAGGTGTCGAGCGCCCCTTTGGACGCGGCATAGTCGACGTATTCGTTGGGCGAGCCCAAGCGCGCCGCCACCGAAGACACGTTGACGATGGCGCCGCCCTGCCCGCCATGGCGACGGGACATGCGCCGCAGCGCGTGCTTGGCGCACAGCATCGGCCCGACCACGTTGGTTTTCATCACCTTGAGCAAGCGAAACTCCGACATGTCCTCGACCCGGCTCTGCTGGGCGATGGTGCCGGCGTTGTTGACCAGCGCAGTGACCGGGCCCAGCTCGTGGTCGACCCGCTGGAACAACTGGATCACCTCGTCCTCTACGCTGGCATCGGCACGCACGGCGATGGCTTCGGCACCCAACGCGCGGACCTGGGCCAGAACGCCTTCGGCGGCCCGATCATCGGCATGGTAGTTGATACAGATGCGGTAACCCTGCTGAGCCGCCAGCAACGCAGTGGCGGCGCCGATGCCACGGCTGGCACCGGTGATGACGATAACGTTGTCCATGGATCTGCCAATCGCCTGGTTGGAAGCCACCGACAATAGGGGAAAAGCAACCGCATGGGAATGCCGGGATGACTGGCGCTTTTTCAGTAATCGAAGCGGTCGACCGCCCGCCGCCGTTCGTTGTCATCGCGCCGGTCATAGCTGGCGGTGGTCTGGATGTTGGCATGGTGCGCAAGCTTCTGGGCAATCGACAGGTCATGCTCTTCGATCACCCGGGTGATGAATGCCCGGCGAAAATCGTGGGGCATGATCTTCACCCCAACCTGGGCGCCCCGCTGACGGGCGATGTAGTAGATCGCATGCTTGGTGATGCGCGCCCGGGTGATGTGATTGCCACGGCGGATACGATTGAACAGGAACGGGTCATCGGACACCCCTGCTGGCAGATCCTGACGACGCAGATCAAGCCAGGCCTGGAGCTTTTCAAAGGCCCAGGCCGGTGCGTACTTGACCAGTTGCTTGTTGCCCTTGCCCACCACCTGCAAGCTGCGTTCGGCAAAATCCACCTGCGCCAGGTCGATGTCCACCGACTCGGACTTGCGCATGCCGGTGCCGTACAACAGCGCGATGATCGCCGCATCACGCACGCCCTGGGGACGCGGGTCGGCCGCGCACACGTCCATCAGTTCGCGGATCAGGCTGCGGCGCAGGTTGCGCCCCGGTGGCAAAACGGCTGCCGCTGTCCGGTTTGACCTCGCGGATGCGCAGCAAGCGCTCGTGGTCGATCAACCCCTGGCGCCAGGCCTCGTTCATCACCCCGCGCACCGCATTGACGTAAAGCGACGAGCTGTTCGGCGCGTAACCGTCGGCGCGCAAGGCGGCCACCAGCGCGATGACGTGGCCGGGCTCGAGCCGGTGCCAGGGTACATCGACGATGTCGCAGTCGACGAAGCCAAGCCGGTCGGCGGCATCCTGAAGAATGTAACGCATGGTCTGTTGGCTGGAGGGGCCAGCCGGGCCAGGTATTGCAGCAACGGGTTTTGCGTGAGGTCGGACAAAACGTGAATCCTGTAGCGAAGCCTGGGGCGGTGTACCGCAACGCCGGGCGTGAAGCGAGTCAATGCCATCACCTTGATATTCAAGGGCTTTGACGGTGGCACGGCCCGTGATGGTACCCCATAGGCTATCGTGGTAGCCATGACTCCCCATCGCCGAGGCCGCATGGCGTTCCATCGACTGACCCGCACCCACCCGCGCCTGAGCATCGCCACCCTTGCAGGGGTTGCCGGTGCCTGGCTGATTCCTGCCGACGACACCGTCCAGCACGTACTGATCGGCTGGAACCTCGGCGTCTGGCTGTACCTGCTGCTGGTACTGTGGCTGACCTGGCGAGCCAGCCCGAGACCGTGCGCCGGGTTGCCCGTATCGAAGACGAGAACGCCGGCCTGGTGCTGTTCACCGTCTGCATCGCGGCCATCGCCAGCCTGGCTGCGGTGACCCTGCAGCTGGTTTCCAGCCGCGGGCTGCACGGCAGCGACCTGGCCCTGCACTACCTCTACACCGGGCTGACTGTTGCTGGCTCCTGGCTGATGATCGGCTGCATCTTCAGCCTGCACTACGCGCTCGCCTGTTCTACACCGCCAAGGGAAAAGAGCCGCCACTGCGCTTCGCGGACGATGAACGCAACCCGGATTACTGGGATTTCCACTACTTCTCGTTCACTCTCAATGTGGCGGTACAAACGTCGGATGTCGGTGTCGCTGGCCGGGCGTTGCGACGGGTGGTGCTGGCACATTCATTGGTAGGTTTCGTGTTCAATACGGCTATTTTGGGCTTCACGATCAACATTGCCGCCGGGTTGCTGGGCTGATACACCTGATATATTTGACAGTAGGCCACGACCTTTCCGCTCAGAGATAATCAACCGGGTCAATCCCGCGAAGGTGTCTCCATGCAACTCGTAAACGCTAGAAAATCAGAAAGTCTGGTTTACTATCAAAATAATCGCCCAGTAACAGCATTAAGCGAAAGAAAGAATCGGTTCATCTGGGCAGGCGCCATCACCATAGCTCAGACGCATGAAGGGGCATTCATCAATCTCCTTTATCGGTCTGACCAGGCCAATACAATCCTGGGGACTGCCAACGCCATTTCACCAGCGCGTTATTTACCTTATGGCTTTAATAAGTCAGGCACTATCAATTCCGCACTTGGATTCACTGGGCAAATGCTTGATCTGTGTACACAATCCTACCCGCTGGGTAATGGGCGAAGATTCTACAATCCAGGGTTAATGCGTTTCTTCCAACCGGATGCACTGTCTCCCTTTGGAAAAGGCGGCTGTAATGGCTATGCATACTGCCATGGCGACCCAGTCAACTATCAAGACCCATCAGGACAGAGCAGAAAGCTTTCTGCAGCGCAGAGGCGCCCCCGGACGCTCTCGCTAAAAGTGGTGCAGCAAACGCTACTCGCCTCGCTAAACGAAATCATCCTGCTCTTTCCAATCGCGGAAGACGAAATAACCAAGCCCCGCCAATGCCCGCCAGCAGGCTCGACAACACAGAGATGATAACCCAGCAGGGCAACACAACGAGCAACTTCAGCAACTGGCTGTACCTTTAAATAACCAAGCGCCTCCATTTCTCCCGCCACAACCGAACACCGAGCAAGCCATGAATGTGCTTGACCCAATATCTTCATTTTCACTCATTGGCCTAGTACTTGGAGCACAAGTGTATACGTTCCGCCATGCCTATTACACTGACGTCCTCCCCGACCTTTTCGCACTAATCCAAAGGTGGTCTCAAAACTCACCATTCCATAATTTCCAAAGTCCTCCTGCTTCAGCAACCTGGGTGGATTGGCTACGCGGCAGTTGAACGCTTCAGTGGAAGGTTCGGTGTTACACCCAGTGATTCTCAGATTCAGCCTTCAAACGGCGATGTTCAACCAGTAAGCGGTGGACACAGGCGGAAATCCGCTGGCAAACCCCTCCAGACGCTCGGCCTCAAGCACCAGCCCCATGCGCACATGCCCCGCCGCACTGGGGCCAAAGGCGTCCCCGGCAACAGCGACACACCTTCCTCCAGCAGCAAGCGCTGGGCAAACGCCTGGGCACTGAGCCCGGTTCCACGGATATCGAGCATGACGAACATGCCACCGGCCGGACGATGAACCCGTATGCCCGGGCAATCGGCCAAGGCCACGCACACCCGGTCACGGCGCAGCCGGTACGCCTCGCGCATCTGCCGCACGGCGGGCAAGTCTTGCTCCAGCGCGACACAGGCCGCCTGCATGACGAACTCCGGCAAGCCGAACAGCATGGCCATGGCCAGGTTGGCCAAGTGCGCCGCGAGCTGAAGCGGCCCGACCACCCAGCCGATCCGCCAGCCACTCATGGCATGGGACTTGGACAAACTGTCGATGATCACGCAGCGCTCGGCCATGCCCGGCAGGCTGGCCGGGTCGACCGCCTCGCCTTCGAACAGCAGCCCGCTGTAGACCTGGTCACACACCAGCCACAGATCATGTTCACGGCAGACATGCGCAAGCTGCGCCATGTCCTGCGCCGAGATGGCGGCGCCGGTTGGGTTGTGCGGGGTGTTGAGCATCAAGCCGCGAGTACGGGGCGTGACGGCCCGGGCCACGGCCAATGGATCGAGCCGAAATCCCAGCTCGGGGCTTACCGACACCGGCACCGGCACGGCGCCACACGCGGCAAGCACGGCGTGATAAGTGACGTACATGGGTTCGGCGACGATCACCTCGTCACCAGCCTCGAACAGGCATTGGGCAACGGCATACAAGGCACATTGCGCGCCCGCCAGCACCACCACCTGGTCCGCCGTCACCTGCGGGCCGCTGCGCCGGGCAATGGCCTGGCGCAGTGCCAGGCTGCCACGCACGTCACTGTAATGGGTTTCGCCTCGGCGCAGGCTGCTCACCGCCGCTTCGACAATAGGTTTGGGCGTGTCGAAATCAGGATCGCCCACCGACAGCAGGAAGATTTCGCGACCCTCCCGCCGCAACGCTTGAGCCTGATAGTGGATATCCCAGGCAGCGGCGGCGTCGCCGGCGATGCGTTGCGTGAGCGTGGAATAGCGCATGACTGTCTCCTGTCTGCCCAGCTCGCACCGCTTGTCCGAAAACACTGTGCGCCGACTGTGGTTAAACATAGCAGAGGCCATCACGCAACTGGCGGCCGGCCTTGGAGGAAAACGTTTGCCTGAACTTTTTTGTCAAATGGCACGTATGACACATCTGTGACCGCCGTCATGCATTCATGCATTTGTCTTGAATGGCACGGGACAATGGCGGTCCAGGTGCTATGTTTAGGTTCCCGGTTACCGCACACGCAGCCACTCGATCACCGCGCCCAGGAGTGGGCCAAGGAGGCTGGCATGAACAAGATGACGTTCCCCAACGCCTGCCAGGTGATGCGTTGGCATTTCCACCGCTGGGCTTCGAAGCCAGCATGGATGCGCCGCGCAGCATGGTCGCCCGCCTGTTCGACCGCGCCACGGGCAAACCCTGCTCGCCATCGCCGGCATCCCGTGTGCGGCCATCATGGCGGCCTCGGACGTTGAGCGAATCATCGAAGCCGTCGAGGCCGAGATGGAGGCTTTCGTGCCTTTCTGTTCGACGCAGCAGGCAGGTTAGAACTTGGCTGTATCAACCTGCATCACATCCTATTGCCATTTTACGAGGATGCCTGGCATTGGCTCGGCACTCGCTTGGCGAAGCGCATCTCAAGCCAATCGATCATATTACTGATATCGGTCTTGAAAATGCCGAAATGATCGCCCAACACGGCCTCGTCTGCTGACGCAACATGCGAATACTCCTGGTAACACACGGCGCGGTCATGGAGCGTATTGGCATTCGTGAGTTCCAGCTCGCCTTCACGAGTGCCCTCGTGTTTACCGCAGTCACCCGCTCGTCATGAGCCGCCTGTGAAATTCGAATCGGCACAGCAATCGATAAATCCGGGTGCATGGCAGCAAGTGACTCATTCAGTTCCGTCATATCCAGCTGCCTGAACAGTTCGGCTCCTTCGGCTGTCCACTGTGAGTTACTGAGTTCTGTCCGGCACAGCGAGTCCGCCGTCTCATTGAATAATCGCGAACCCGCTGGTGTATACACTTTCGTCAAATCCAGCCCAGGCACGTCGCGCCTTACACCATGAGTGGCAAGTACCAGAAAGGGCAGAGCTGCTCGTGCCTTGTCGTTGGAAGATGCCAGACCCGGTAGCCAGCGCAGATCCAACAACCTGGAAGCGGGCGCAATGGCGGCAACCCCCACCAGATCAAGTTCGGGTGCCCAGCGCTCGTGATGATGCCCGGCAAACAACGCCGCCTGCCCCCTTGAGAGTGGCCAACAACTGCGAAGCTGCGAGAAAATAAAGGTGCCCGCCCCTTGATGACTGGTAGCTGGCGCGCCGTTCGAACTGCGTCGAGCACCGAGCGCGCCTGCGAAGCACCATTGAGGAAAGGGTGAGGGCCTTCGGTCCCCAAGCCTTCATAGTCCGTCATCACCACTGCCCAACCGTTGTCCAAAAAAGCATTCAACATGACATGCGGCGAACGATTGATGACTTTGTGCAGGCGCAGAGCGGGTGTATCGGCAATTAAATGGTTGTCCATCGACGGTGCGCACTTGTCTGCACTTCCAACAGTACCGTGCGCCCAACTCACGATCGGCCATCCCCCGGCAGGCTTCTTCCCTTTTGGCAGGGCTATTACAGCCGATACCGCCACCGGCGAGTTGGTAGCGTCATTTTTGGCAGATTTATAAATAGCCAGGAAGTTTTGACTGGCCTGCTCCAAGCCGGCTGGTGGGTCGATTTCTTTATACTTGATGAGCTGGCCATGTTTGCCCAGTCTCAACGTTTCGGCGCTGACGTAATAGTAAGGGTCGAGCGTTGCCCCATTGCCTGATATTGGAGCCCGCCTATCCTCTGACGCAGAGATTAATGTGCTCATAAGAAAGCAACACGAAACGACTATAGCTTTGCTACCCATCTGGATACTCCCATTGCGAAACGCCATGCAACCATGGACTGAATCTAATGGGCTCAAGTAAGACAGGGCGGCCTTGGCCAGTTAAGTCAGCATTGTTTCCAGAGCAGCCAAAGCATCCCAGACCGCAGCCGGATCATACTAGTTAGTAGCCCCTCTGAGGCACGGATCTCTGTACCAAGTGCCGCCATGAACTGCTCACCCGGCACAGGCTGCCCCAACAGATACCCCTGCAACGAATCGCAGCCCAGGCGTGTCAGGAAAGCCTGCTGACGGTCGGTTTCAACACCTTCGGCGACAATCCGCAAGCCCAGGGCCTGACCCAGCGCGACGATTGCCGAAACGATCGCCGCGTCGTCGCTGTCCTGTTCCAGGTCGCGCACGAAACCTCGGTCGATCTTCAGTTCGTTGGCTGGCAGGCGCTTGAGGTACATCAGGCTGGAATAGCCGGTACCGAAATCATCGATGGACAGATCCACCCCCATATCGGACAGACGCTGCAGCACCGTGAGGCTGGCATCGGCGTCATGCATGGCGGTGGTTTCGGTGATTTCCAGGGTCAACCGGTTGGCCGGCAGGTTGTTTTCGCGCAAGGCGCGGGCAACGCTGTCGACCAGACCGGCATGGCAGAACTGAATAGCCGAAAGGTTGACCGCGATGCGCCAGTCCTCGTGCCCTTGCATCATCCAGGCACGCATCTGTCGGCAGGCTTCATGCAACACCCACTCGCCAATGGGAATGATCAAACCGGTTTTTTCCGCCAAGCCAATGAAGCGGTCCGGCAGCAGCAGCCCATGCTGCGGGTGCTCCCAGCGCAACAAGGCCTCCGCACCAATGGGGCGGCAAGCCTGGGCGTCGAACTTGGGCTGGTAGTGCAGGCGGAACTGGCGTTGCTCAAGGGCCATTCGCAGGTCCTGAAGCAATTGCAGTTGCTGGCGGGCATTGCTGTTCATCGACACGTCGAAGAAGCTGTAGCCATTCTTGCCCGCGCTCTTGGCGTGATACATAGCGGCGTCGGCATTGCGCAGCAGTTCGTGCTGGTCCTGGCCGTTGCCGGGGTAAAGGACGATTCCCAGGCTTGCCGACAATTGCAGGTCGTGCTCGGCAACACGGAAGGGACGCGACATCAGGTTGACCTGCTTGACCGCCACGCCCATCGCATCGTCTGGCTCTTGCAACTCCACCAGCAGCACGAACTCGTCGCCGCCAATGCGTGCCAGGGTGTCCTGGCTGTGCAGATGGCCACGCAGTCGCGTCGCCACTTCCTTGAGCAACTGATCGCCCACATGGTGACCGAAGGCGTCATTGACGGGTTTGAAGCCGTCAAGGTCGATGAACATCAGCGCAAAACAACCACCCTGCTCTGCCACCTTGCTGATGGCCTGCTCGATACGGTCGGAAAGCAGCGTTCGGTTTGGCAGGCCAGTCAGGGTGTCGTGCAAGGCCAGCTGAATCAGTTCCTGGTTGGCCAGCGTCAATGACTGGGCAAGCTCGGCGGTGCGCGCCTCAAGACGGGCATCGAGCACCGACGTGAGCAAGGCCACCGACAGCACCGCCAGCGTGGTGATCAGCACCAGGTAGACCAGGCCATCGCCCTTGAGGCCCTCGGCCAGCGCACCGCAGTAACTGCCATCGGGGAAGTTCGCGGCGGCCATGCCGGTGTAATGCATGCCAACGATGGCAAAGCCCATGATGATCGCCGCCAGGCCACGCACGTGCCGGACATACGGCGTGTGCTGGCGAAGCCTGAAGGCAATCCACAAGGCCGCCGCCGACGCGCTCACGGCAATGATCAGGGACGCGCCGAACAGCGTGGGGTCGTAATCGATGCCTGGGAGCATGCGCAGCGCCGCCCATGCCGGTGTAGTGCATGCAGCTGATGCCTGCGCCCATGATCAATGCGCCGAACCCCAGCTGCGGCCATGGCAGGCTCGGCTGGCTGACCAGCCACAGGGCAAATGCGGAGGACAGTACTGCGATCAACAGTGAGAAGGCGGTGAGGCCGAAGTCATAACCCAGCTGGATGGGCAGGCTGAACGCCAACATGCCGATGAAATGCATCGACCAGATGCCGATACCCATGGCCAGCGCCCCGCCGGCTATCCACAGTTGGACTGCCCGCCCCTTCGCAGTGGCGATGCGTCCGGTGAGGTCAAGGGCGGTGTAGGACGCCAGAATCGCCACGCACAGCGAAATCAGCACCAGCGAGGAGGAGTAGCTACCGGTCAGCATTGGGAGTTCCAGCATCGGGACGAATGTCCCGAAAAACTGAGAATTGTACTCAAGCGTTGGCGAAACGCACGGGGTTTTTGAGCGTGAGAATGGATCCAAAATCCGCGGTGCATTCATCGCCGGCAAGCCGGCTCCCACATGGACCGCACCGCTCTCAAGATCATTGCAGTACCTGTAGGAGCCGGCTTGCCGGCGATGGGGCCGGTACAGCCAACACAAGCCAGTATCCCCCACATGGACCGCACCGCTCTCAAGATCCCTGCAATATCTGTGGGAGCCGGCTTGCCGGCGATGGGGTCTCTGTCACTCCTGCTGGGCGAACGCCTCATCGGCATTCCAGCCGCCGCCCAGCGCGGCAATCAACTGCACACTCGCCACCAACCGCCCCTGCAGCAAGTTGAGTACGCTGCGCTCGTTGCTCAACGCCGTGGTCTGCACGTTGACCACGTCCAGGTAACCGATCAGCCCGGCGCGGTACTGGTTCTCGGTCAGGCGCAGCGACTCCCGCGCGGCATCCAGTGCCTCCTGGCGCACCACCGCTTCGTCGGCGTACACCTTGAGCTGTACCAGGTAGTTCTCGACCTCCTTGAAGCCATCGAGCACGGTCTGCCGATACTGCGCCACGGTCTGGTCGTACACGGCCACGGTGCGGTCCACTTCGGCGCTGCGCTTGCCAGCATCGAACAGGGTCATGGCCAGCGATGGCCCTACCGACCAGTAGCGGTTGGGCAGCTCGATCCAGTTGCTGAAGCTGCTGCTGGAGTAGCCACCGCTCATGCTCAAGGACAGGTCGGGGAAGTACGCCGCGCGGGACACGCCGATATTGGCGTTGGCCGCCATCACATTGCGCTCGGCCGAAGCGATGTCTGGGCGGCGCTCCAGCAATTGCGAGGGCAGCGATACCGGAATGTCCGGCAGTGACGGAATCGACTTGCTGTCCGCCAGACTGAATTCGGCCGGGGCCTTGCCCATCAGCACCGCGATGGCGTTCTCGAATTGGGCGCGCTGCCAGGCCAGGTCGATCAGGTCGGCCTGGGTACTCTTGAGCTGGGTACGGGCCTGGGCCACCGCATCGGGGCCGGCCACGCCAGCGCGGTACTGGTTTTCGTTCATCCGCAACGACCGCTCATAGGCGGCCACCGTGGCTTCCAGCAGACGTTTCTGCTCGTCGATGACCCGCAGTTGCAGATAGTTCTGCACCAGTTCCGATTGCTGGCTCAGGCGGATCGCCGCCAAGTCGGCAAGACTGGCTTCAGCGCTGGCCTCGTTGGCATTGAGGGTTTCCCGCAGCTTGCCCCACAGGTCGATCTCCCAGCTCACCCCGAGCTGCGCATTGTAGGTGTTGCGGATGCCGCTGCTGTTGTTGGACAGGCTCGAACTGCTGCTGCCGGTACCTTGCGCCGAGCGGTTCTTGCTGGTGCTCAGGTCAAGGCTTGGGAACAGCGAAGCACGGCTGCTACGAACCAGGGCCTGGGCCTGGCGGTACTGGGCTGCGGACTGGGCGACAGTCTGGTTGCTGCGGTTGAGTTCCTCGACCAGCGCGTTAAGCCCAGCATCGCCATAAATTTCCCACCATGCCCCGCGGGCGATGGCATCGGACGGCTTGGCCTGGGTCCAACCTTCTGCCTGTTTGAACTGGGCGGGGTGCTCAGCTCAGGGCGGTGGTAGTCGGGGCTCAAGGTACAGGCACTGAGCAGCACCGCGCACAACCCCGCGCCAACCAGGCGTGAGCCCGCCCACGGGTCAGCAATTGCAGGGCACTGTGAAGGGGTGTCTGGGCAAAGTTCATAGCGGGGTTTCCAGGGCGGCGTCGGTGCGCACGCCGCGCCAACGGTTGAAACGGTGACGCAGGCGGTCGAGGTACAGGTAGACCACCGGCGTCGTGTAAAGGGTCAGGACCTGGCTGAATACCAGGCCACCGATGATGGTCAGGCCCAGGGGCTGGCGCATTTCGGCGCCTTCAGCGCGGCTGAGCAGCAGCGGCAAAGCCCCCAGGATGGCCGCCAGAGTGGTCATCAGGATCGGCCGCAGACGCAGCAGGCAGGCACGGCGAATGGACTCTTCCGGCGTTAGGCCCTGGTTGCGCTCAAGTTGCAAGGCCAGGTCGATCATCAGGATGGCGTTCTTCTTCACCACCCCGATCAGCAGGAACAACCCCAGCAGCGAGATCAGGCTGAACTCGCCGCCGGTGGCGTACAGCGCCAGCAAGGCACCTACGCCGGCCGAGGGCAAGGTCGAGAGAATGGTCAGCGGGTGAATGTAACTTTCATACAGAATGCCCAGCACCAGGTACACCAGCACCAGAGCGCCGAGGATCATCAGCGGTTGGCCTTCCTGAGTCTTGGCAAAGGCATCGGCGGTACCGCCGAGCTTGGCGATCACCTCTTCGGGCAGGCCGACCTTGGCCACCGCCCGCTCCACCGCGCTCATGGCCTGGTCGGGGCTGTAGCCTTCGGCGACGTCGAAGGCGATGTCTTCAGAGGCGAACTGCCCCTCATGGCTGACCCGGTCGTTGGCCAGGCTGTTCTCGTACCGGGCAATGGTCGACAGCGGTACCGGGCACCATCGGTGGTAATGACCTGTACCTGCTCCAGCGTGGTCGGGTCCCAGGCGTATTTCGGGTTGATCTCCAGCACCACCTGGTACTGGTTGAGGCTGTCGTAGATGGTCGAGATCTGCCGCTGGCTGTAGGCGTTGTTGAGCACCGTGGTAATCATGTCCATATCGATACCCAGGCGCTTGGCCTGGTCACGGTCGACCACCAGGGTCACCTGCTGGGTGCCCGAGCCGTCGCGGGCGTCGATGGCGGTCAGTTCTGGCAGTGCACGCATGGCTGCGACGACTTTCGGGAACCATGCGCGCAGCGCCGCCAGGTCTCCGCTCTGCAAGGTGTAGAGGTACTGCGACGACGTCTGGTCGCGGCCACCGCCGCCCAACTGCAGGTCCTGGTCAGCCATCAGGTACAGCCGGCCACCCGGCACCTTGGGCATTTCCTTGCGCAAACGCTCGATCACCCGCTGGGCATTGAGCTTGCGTTCGCTGATCGGCTTCAGGCGCACCAGCACCATGGCATTGTTGGTACCGCTGTTGCCGCCGATGAACCCGGCAACGCTCTGTACCGCGGGGTCGGCCAGCAAGGCGCGCCGGTAGATCTCCATCTTCGGCTGCATCACGCTGAACGACAGGCCGTCGTCACCGCGGATGAAGCCCATCAGCTGGCCTGTATCCTGCTGCGGCATGAGGGTCTTGGGCACCACCACATACAGGGCGATGTTGACGCCGATGGTCACCAGCAGGCTGATCAGGGTCAGGCGCTTGTGACGCAGCGCCCAGCCCAGGCTGCGATCATAGACATTGACCATGCGCTGGTGGAGTTGATCGCTCCAGCCTTGCAGACGGGTCTTTTCGCTGTGCTGCGCCTTGAGCCAGCGGGCGCAGAGCATCGGAGTCAAGGTCAGCGAAACCACCAGCGAGACGATGATCGCCGCCGCCAACGTGACCGAGAACTCCAGGAACAGGTTACGCACGATGCCGCCCATGAACAGGATCGAGACGAACACCGCCACCAGCGAGACGTTCATCGACAGCAAGGTGAAGCCCACTTCCTTGGCGCCCAGGAACGCGGCGCGCATCGGCGACTCACCCTCCTCGATATGCCGGGAGATGTTCTCCAGCACCACGATGGCGTCGTCCACCACCAGGCCGGTGGCCAGAATCAGCGCCATCAACGACAGGTTGTTGAGTGAGAACCCGCACAGGTACATGACCGCGAAGGTGCCCACCAGCGACACCGGCACCGCCAGGGTCGGAATCAGCGAAGCGCGCAGGCTGCCGAGGAACAGGTAGACCACCAGGATCACCAGCACCACGGCAATCAGCAAGGTGTGCTCGGCCTCCTTGAGGGTGGCCTTGATCACCGGCGAACGGTCCATGGCCACGTTCAGCTTGACGCTGGCTGGCAGCAGCGACTCCAGGGCCGGCAGTTGCGCCTTGATCTGGTCGACGGTTTCGATGATGTTGGCGCCGGTCTGGCGGTTGACCACCAGCAGCACCGCGCTCTGGTCGTTGAAGAAGCCACTGTTGTAGCGGTTCTCCACACCATCGGTGATGGTTGCCACGTCGGACAGGCGCAGAATGGTGCCATTCTGTTGCCGGACCACGATCGGCTCATAATCCGCGGCCTTTTCCAGCTGGTCGTTGGCCCGCACCTGCCAGTTGCGTTCGGCATCCTCGACGAAGCCCATGGGTCGGCGCTGGTTGGCATTGGCCACTGCCGTGCGCACTTCGTCCAACGACAGGCTGTACTGGTTGAGCAGTTGCGGCTCCACCGCGATGCGCACGGCCGGCAACGAACTGCCGCCGATCTGCACCTCACCTACCCCGCTCACCTGCGCCAGGCTCTGCGACAGGATGGTGTCGGCCAGGTCATACAGCTGGCCTTTCTGCAGCACATCCGAGGTCAGCGACAGCACCATGATCGGCGCTTGCGACGGGTTGATCTTCTTGTAGGTGGGCATGCTGCGCATGCCACTGGGCAACAGGTTGCGGGTGGCGTTGATCGCCGCCTGCACTTCGCGCGCCGCGCCATCGATGTCGCGGCCCTGCTCGAAGCCGATGATCACCCGGGTCGAGCCCTGGTTCGAACTACTGGTGAGCGTGGTGACGCCGGCGATGGTGCCCAGCTTGCGCTCCAGCGGCGTGGCGACGGTAGCCGCCATGACCTCGGGGCTGGCACCGGACAGGTTGGCCTGCACCACGATGACCGGGAAGTCCATCTGTGGCAGTGGCGATACCGGCAGCAGGCCGAAGCTGACGCCACCGAGCAGCATGATCGCCAGGCTCAGCAGCATGGTCGCCACCGGCCGGCGAATGAAAGGTCCGGACAGATTCATGCCTCGACCTGCTTCGCGTCAGTGGCCGGGCGCCAGCGGCGTGCCAGGCGGTCGAAGTACAGGTAGATGACCGGCGTGGTGAACAGCGTCAGCACCTGGCTGACCAGCAGGCCGCCAACCATCACCAGGCCCAGGGCTGGCGCAATTCGGCGCCGGAGCCGGTCGCAAGCATCAAGGGTACGGCACCGAACAGCGCCGCCAGGGTGGTCATCAGGATCGGCCGGAAGCGCAGCAGCGCCGCCTGGTAGATCGCGTCACGCGGCGCCATGCCCTGGTTGCGTTCGGCTTCAAGGGCGAAGTCGATCATCATGATCGCGTTCTTCTTGACGATACCGATGAGCAGGATGATGCCGATGATGGCGATCATCCCTAGGTCGTTGCCGCTGAGGATCAGCGCCAGCAAGGCCCCTACGGCCGCCGACGGCAGGGTCGATAGGATGGTCACCGGGTGAATATAGCTCTCGTAGAGCACGCCCAGCACGATGTACATGGTCACCACGGCGGCCAGAATCAGCAGCAAGGTGCTCGACAGCGAGGCCTGGAACGCTTCGGCAGCGCCCTGGAAGCGGGTCTGCACGCCAATCGGCATGCCGATTTCCTGCTGCACCTGCTCGATCACCTTCACCGCCTCGCCCAGGGACGCGCCGTGGGCCAGGTTGAACGACATCATCACCGCCGGGAACTGGCCAATGTGCGAAATCGCCAGCTGGGCCTGGCGCTGCTCGATGCGCGCCAGTGCCGACAGCCGCACCTGGCCGCCGTCGGTGGCGAGCTTGACGTGGATCGACTCCAGCGCCTGCGGGCCGATGCTGGCCGCAGTCTGGGACTGCAGCACCACGCGGTACTGGCTGGCCTGGGTGTAGATGGTCGAGATCTGCCGTTGGCCGAAGGCGTCGTACAAGGCATTGGTTATTTGCGACACGTTGATGCCAAGACGGCTGGCCATGTCGCGGTCGATCACCAGGTATACCTGCAGGCCCTTGTCCTGCAGGTCGCTGGCCACGTCCTGCAGTTCTGGACGCTGCTGCAGGGCCTGGACCAGCTTGCCGCTCCACTGCGCCAGCAGCTCGGCGTCGGGCGAGGACAGGCTGAACTGGTACTGGGTGCGGCTGACCCGGTCTTCGATGCTCAGGTCCTGCACCGGCTGCATGAACAGGCGAATACCCACCAGCTTGTCGAGCTGAGGCTGCAGGCGGCTGATGACCTCGGCGGCAGTGACATCACGTTCGCCGTGAGGTTTCAGGTTGATCAGCAAGCGGCCGCTGTTGAGCGTGGCGTTGTCGCCGTCCACACCAATGTAGGACGACAGGCTCTGCACCGCTGGGTCTTGCAGGATCACCTTGCTCAGGGCCTGCTGGCGTTCGCTCATGGCGGCGAACGACGTCGATTGCGGCGCCTCGGAAATACCCTGATCACCCCGGTGTCCTGGGCTGGGAAGAAGCCCTTGGGCACGGCCAGGTACAGCACCACCGTCAGCGCAAGACTGGCCACGGCCACCAGCAGGGTCAGTGGCTGGTGCTTGAGCACCCACTGCAGACCACGACCATAGTGCTCGATCAGCCAGTCGATCCAGGCACCGCTGGCACGGTAGAAGCGCCCTGCTCTTCTTCCTTGGGTTCGCGCTTGAGCAGACGCGCGCACATCATCGGGGTCAGGGTCAGCGACACCACCAGCGATATCAGAATGGCCACCGCCAGGGTGATGGCGAACTCGCGGAACAGTCGGCCGACCACATCGGCCATGAACAGCAGCGGAATCAGCACCGCGATCAACGAGAAGGTCAGGGAGATCAGGGTGAAGCCGATCTGCCGAGCGCCCTTGAGCGCCGCCTGCATGGGCGTTTCGCCTTCTTCGATATGCCGGGAGATGTTCTCCAGCATGACGATGGCATCGTCCACCACGAAACCGGTGGCGATGGTCAGGGCCATCAGGGTCAGGTTGTTGATCGAGAAACCGGCCAGGTACATGACGCCGAAGGTGCCGATCAGCGACAGCGGCACGGCGATCGACGGAATGATGGTTGCACTGACGCGACGCAGGAACACGAACGTGACCATCACCACCAGAACGATGGCGATCAGCAGCTCATGCTGCACGTCCTTGACCGCTGCACGGATGGTCTGGGTGCGGTCGGTCAGCACCGAAACGTCCAGGCCAGCGGGCAGGTTGTCGGTGATCGATGGCAGCATCTGCTTGATCCGGTCGACCACTTCGATGACGTTGGCGCCCGGCTGGCGCTGGATGTTCAGCAGCACGGCCTGGTTCTCGTTGGCCCAGGCGGCCAGGCGCTCGTTCTCGGCGCCATCGACGATCTCGGCGACGTCCTTCAGACGCAGGGGCGCACCGTTGTTGTAGGCCAGGATGAGGTTGGCGTACTCCTCGGGCGAACGCAGCTGGTCGTTGGCGTCGAGCATCGATACCCGGGTCGGGCCATCGAAGTTGCCCTTGGGCTGGTTGACGTTGGAGGCGCCGATCAGGGTACGCACGTCTTCGAGGTTCAGGCCGTTGGCGGCCAGAGCGTCGACATTGACCTTGATGCGCACCGCCTGGCGCTGGCCACCGGCGATGCTGACCATGCCCACGCCGCTGATCTGGGCGATTTTCTGCGCCACGCGGGTGTCGACCAGGTCGTTGAGCTTGGGCAACGGCATGGTCTTGGAAGAGATGGCCAGGGTCAGCACCGGGGTATCGGCGGGGTTGACCTTGTTGTACACCGGCGGTGCCGGCAGGTCGCTGGGCAGCAAGTTGTTGGCGGCGTTGATCGCGGCCTGCACCTGTTGCTCGGCGACGTCCATGTTCATGTCCAGGCTGAAGCGCAAGGTCAGCACCGAAGCGCCGCCGGAACTGGTCGAGGCCATCTGGGTAAGGCCCGGCATCTGGCCGAACTGGCGCTCCAGCGGAGCGGTGACGGCACTGGTCATGACCTGGGGCTGGCACCGGGGTACAGGGTCATGACCCGAATGGTCGGGTAATCAACCTGGGGCAACGCCGAGACCGGCAGCAATTTGTAGGCAATCAGGCCGGCCAGAACAATGGCCAGCATGCTCAGCGTGGTTGCGACCGGGCGCAGGATGAACAGGCGCGAGAGGTTCATGCGCCCGCCTTGCCTGCTTCACCCGCCTGGGCCGAGCCTTTGGCATCCTGGCCCTGCAGGTGCTGGCCAGGGGTGGTGGGGACCTGCGAGCTGTCTTCCACCACGTCCACCTTGGTGCCTTCGCGCAGGCGGTCGGTGCCTTCGAGCACCAGCCGGTCACCCGCGGCCAGGCCCTCGAGGATCACGCTGTGCTCGCCGTCGCTGGCGCCCACCTTGAGTTTGCGGATATTGACCTTGTTCTCGGCGTTGACGACGTAGGCAAAGGTGCCGTCGTTGCCGAACTGGATGGCCGCGGCCGGCGCCAGCACCACCTGCTTGAGGGTGTCGGCCAGCAGGCGCACGTTGACGAACTGGTTGGGGAACAGGGCTTGGTCCTTGTTCTCGAAACGGCCCTTGAACTTCAGGGTGCCGGTGGTGGTGTCGATCTGGTTGTCCAGGCTGCCCAGCACACCGGTGGATTGCAATTTGCTGTCGCTACGGTCCCAGGCCTCGACCGGCAGGCTGGCGCCACTGCGGTAACGCTCGAGCACCGTGCTCAGCTCGGTTTCCGGCAAGGTGAAAGCGACGCTGATCGGCTCGGTCTGGGTGATGACCACCAGGGCGGTGGTGTCGTTGGCGGCGACCAGGTTGCCCAAGTCAAGCTGGCGCAGGCCGACGCGGCCGCTGATCGGCGCACGGATCTGGGTGAAATCGAGGTTCAGACGGGCATCGTTGACCTGCGCCTGGTTGGTCTTCACCAACCCCTGGAATTGCGCAACCTGGGCTTCAGCGGTGTCCAGGGTCTGCTTGGCGATGCTGTCTTCGGCGTACAACCCTTTGTAACGGGCAAGATCGACCTGGGCGTTCTTCAACTGCGCCTGGTTCTGCGCCAGGGTTCCCTCGGCTTGCTGCAGGGCGATGCGGTAGCTGCGCGGGTCGATTTCGGCGAGCAGGTCGCCGACCTTGACCTGTTGGCCTTCCTTGAAGTGGATCTTCACCAGTTCCCCGCCACCCGGCTACGCACATTGACCGTGTTGGTCGCGGTGACCGTGCCCAGGGCCTTGTAGTAGAGCGGGAAATCGCCAACCCGCACCGGCTCGACACGCACCGGCACCGGGTCGGTGGAAGCACCGAAACCAGGGCGCCCGCCCATGCCCATGCCCTTGCCGCCGCGCCGCGCCGCTGGCTTCTTTGTGCGCAGGCGTCGCTGCGGGCCACAGCCACCAGGCCAGTGCAGCCACCAGCAGCAGGATCAGCAGGCCGACAGCCAGCGACGGGGAGAACGGGAGACGGAAGCTTGCATGGGTTGAACGAACCTTGTTCAGAAAAGGACGGCTTGGAGAGTTTGAACGATAAGCACTGGCATCGTTTTAGCAAAGGCCCTTTACCAGAGGTTTACCTTTGGCTGACGTTGCCAAGATGCTGAACTTTAAATGAAAACGGCCCGGAACGTGTTCCGGGCGTTTTCAAGGTGTTGCTTGGAGCGGAGGCAGGCTGGGGAGTTCCGCTATCAGTGCCGGCGATAGGGCCAGCACGGGCTGCATAAGGCCTGCCCTGCCCTGCGAAACCCTTACTTCAGGACAGCCAGCGCCGCCGTAGTTCGGCTCGTCAGCGATTTCGCCAACCAGCTCGCTGTGCAGCACCTTGTCGTTCTCGTCCAGCACTACGACGGCACGGGCGGCCAGGCCGGCCAGCGGGCCATCGGCGATGGCAACGCCGTAGTTCTGCAGGAACTCGCCACCGCGCAGGGTCGACAGGTTCTTCACGTTCTCCAGGCCTTCGGCACCGCAGAAACGCGCCTGAGCGAACGGCAGGTCGGCGGAGATGCACAGCACCACGGTGTTGGCGACATCGTTGGCCTGGGCGTTGAACTTGCGCACGGAAGTGGCGCAGGTCGGGGTGTCGACGCTTGGGAAGATGTTCAGCACCTTGCGCTTGCCGGCGAAGTCCTTCAGCGAGGTGTCAGCCAGATTGCCAGCGACCAGCGAGAAAGCAGGTGCCTGGCACCGACTTTTGGCAGCTCGCCGTTTACCTGAACCGGGCCGCCTTTGAGAGTCACTTGAGCCATGAACGTAATCCTTATACGGGGTTTGAAAAGGACACTGAGTTAAGCATGAAGGCAGCCGGGTGCCTATGGGGGAAGAAGAAATTGTTTTATTGCCAGACAATTCTTGTGGACAAAAAAATGTCCGGATGGCCACAGACCACCCGGACATTTCTTATTTACCTCGGGGAATCAGCCCATCAGGCCGTATACCACCGAAGTCAGTGCAACCAGGCCAACGACCACGACGAAGACGTTGGACAGCGCACCGCTGTACTTGCGCAACGACGGCACGCGACGGATGGCGTACATCGGCATGAGGAACAGCAGTACCGCGAGGATCGGGCCACCGAGGGATTCAATCATGCCCAGGATGCTCGGGTTGAGCGTGGCAACGATCCAGCACACCACCAGCATCAGTGCGGCGACCACGCGGTCCAGCGCCTTGGCACCTGGGCGCATGCCGGCCTTGGCGATGATGCCCTTAAGGCCTTCGCTGGCGCCGATGTAGTGGCCCAGGAACGACTTGGCGATGGCGATGAAGGCGATCAGCGGCGCGGCAAAGGCGATGGTCGGGTTGCTGAAGTGGTTGGCCAGGTAAGAGAGGATCGACAGGTTCTGCGCCTTGGCCTCGGCCAGCTGGGCGCTGCTGAGGGTCAGCACGCAACTGAAGACGAAGAACAGCACCATGACCACCATCAGCAGGTGGGCGCGAGCCAGGATCTGGCCGCTGCGCTCATCGGCGTGCTCGCCGTAGCGACGCTTCTGGTCGACCGCGAACGCCGAGATGATCGGCGAGTGGTTGAACGAGAAGACCATTACCGGAATCGCCAGCCACAAGGTGTGCAGGAAGGCCGAACCCGACGGTACCTGGTTGGCACTGTCGAGAATGCCGCCGGTCCAGTGCGGCACCAGGTACAGGCCCAGCAGCGCCAGGGCGACGATGAACGGGTAGACCAGCAGGCTCATGACCTTGACCGTGGCCTGCTCGCCGCAACGGACGATGGCCAGCAACCCGAGAATCAGCACGAACGAGAGGATCGCCCGTGGCGGTGGAGCCATGTGCAGTTGGTGCTCCATGAAGCTGCTGACGGTATTGGTCAGCGCCACGCTATAGATAAGCAGAATCGGGAAGATGGCAAAGAAGTACAGCACGGTGATCAGCGCGCCGGCCTTGATGCCGAAATGTTCTTCGACCACCTCGGTGATGTCGCCACCGCTGCGCCCGGACAGCACGAAACGGGTCAGGCCACGGTGGGCGAAATAAGTCATGGGGAACGCCAGTACGGCGAGCACCAGCAATGGCCAGAAGCCGCCAAGGCCGGCGTTGATCGGCAGGAACAAGGTTCCGGCGCCAATGGCTGTGCCGAACAGGCCAGCATCCAGGTGGTATCGTGACGCGACCAGCTGCCGAGGGTGGCGGGGTCGATTCTGCAAAGCGTTGTTCAACGCTTGGGGCCTGCTCATTCATTCCGGGTGAAGCTCCACTCGCAAGACTGCAACAGGCTGAGAATGGCGAAATAGACGATTCGCCCAACTCAACCGGGGAAGAGGGGCGCGATTGTGCCTGCAAAGGTTGCACTTGGGGAAGCCCCGCCCGAGGGACGGTTGCACTTGTGTGTACAGACGGGTTGCACACGGAGGGTGTGGAAGCGGTTTTACCCGCTCCCAAAGGGCCGCAAAGCGGCCCAGGCTACATCACTTCTGGACGGCGGCGAACGCTTCGGCAACCCGTTGCAGGTTGGCCGGACGCAGGCCCGACATGCACACCCGACCGCTGTCGATCAGGTACACGCCGAACTCGTCACGCAGGCGACGCACCTGCTCGACGCTGAAGCCGGTGTAGCTGAACATGCCGCGCTGGCGCAGGAAGAACTGGAAGTCCTGGCCCGGCAGCAGCACCGCCAGGGCATCGACCAGCGCCTGGCGCATCTCGAGAATACGCTTGCGCATGACTTCGACTTCCGCCGCCCACTGGGCGTTCAGGGCCGCATCGCCGAGCACGCCGGCCACCAGCTGGGCGCCGAAGTTGGGCGGGCTGGAATAGTTGCGACGCACGGTGGCCTTGAGCTGGCCGAGCACGCTCTGGGTGGTGGCTTCGTCGTCGCAGACCACCGACAGGCCCCTACCCGCTCGCCGTACAGCGAGAAGATCTTGGAGAACGAGTTGCTGACCAGGCACGGTACGCCGGCGCGGGCCATTTCGCGGATGGCGTAGGCATCTTCCACCAGGCCTTCAGCGAAGCCCTGGTAAGCGATGTCGAGGAACGGATCAGGTTGCGCGCCTTGACCACTTCCACCACTTGTTGCCACTGGTTCTGCTCAAGGTCAGCGCCGGTGGGGTTGTGGCAGCACGGGTGCAGCAGGACGATGCTGTTTTCCGGCAGGGTCTGCAGGGTGGCGAGCATGCCGGCGAAGTCCACGCCACGGGTGGCCTGGTCGAAGTACGGGTAGGTGTGAACCTTGAAACCCGCACCTTCGAAGATGGCGCGGTGGTTGTCCCAGGTCGGGTTGCTGACCCAGACTTCAGAGCCTGGGAAGTAGCGCTTGAGGAAGTCGGCACCGACTTTCAGCGCGCCGGAACCGCCGACGGTCTGCACGGTGGCCACGCGCTTGCCGGTAACGGCCGGGTGGTCAGCGCCGAACAGCAGCGCCTGGATGGCCTGGCGGTAGCTGGCCAGGCCTTCCATCGGCAGGTACAGCGAGGCTTCGTGGTCCTGGCCGGCGATGCGTTTTTCCACCGCATCCACCGCCGCCAGTTGCGGCACCACGCCGGCCTCATCGTAGTACAGGCCGATACTCAGGTTGACCTTGTCGGCGCGCGGGTCGGCCTTGAAGGTTTCCATCAACGAGAGGATCGGGTCGCCGGCATAGGCATCGACATGTTTGAACACAGCGTGCAGCTCCTTGGATCAGGACAGTTCGGAAAGGCTGCCCTGAGGATACCCGGAGTCCGCGCCGAGGAACATCCACTATTGTGCAAGGTTGTCTATGCAAGATTGCATGGCGAGAGAGCTTTTTCGCCCTTTGGACCGCGCGCCGCCGCCGCGGCATCGCGAGCAAGGCTCGCTCCTACGTCTGTTTCGGGCCAATTATTCCTGCGGGATTCGCGCCCGACCGTTTTGGCGCATGACGTGATATCGAATCGTACTAACAAGGCGGTCGCGCGCACCTGCCACAGGCGTTACTGGCCCGAAACAAACGTAGGAGCGAGCCTTGCTCGCGATGCGCGCGGGCGGCGCGCGATCCCAACAAAATCAGAAGACCCAAGCCGTATTCCCGCTCACACAATCATTTTCTGAAGCTCCAACAACTCACTCTGCGTCACCGCCACGCCCTCTTCATCGGCCACCTCGCGCTCCCGGTAACGCCGCTCACCAGGCATCCGCGTCAACCCCACCACTTGCATCTGCTCCACCAGCTCACGGCTGCGCTGGGCAAACCGTTCGCCTTCGGCCTTGCTCGGGTCGATGACGATGATCAACTGCCCGGTCCATGGCGTCTTGGCCCCAGGGTGCCCTGACCAGTCGAACTCCCAGGAAAAATGGCCACCGGTCAAGGCCGCCGCCAGCAGCTCGACCATCATCGACAAGGCCGAACCCTTGTGCCCGCCAAATGGCAGCAACGCGCCCCCTTCGAGAATGGCCTTGGGGTCGGTGGTTGGCTGCCCGTTGGCATCGACACCCATGCCTTCTGGCAATTGCTGGCCGGCGCGGGCGGCGATTTGCACATCGCCATGGGCCATGGCGCTGGTGGCCATGTCGAAGACGATCGGGTCATGTTCGGCGCAGGGCGCGGCGAAAGCGATGGGGTTGGTGCCGAACAACGGCTTGCGTGCGCCATGCGGCACTACACAGGTCATGCTGTTGACCACGCTCAACGCCACCAGGCCTTCATCGGCAAACGGCTCGACATCGGGCCACAGGGCGGCGAAATGGTGTGAATTGTGGATCGCCAGCACGGCGATGCCGGCGCTGCGGGCCTTTTCCACCAGCAGCGCTCGCGCCGCCGCCAAGGCGGGCTGGGCAAAGCCGCCGCCAGCATCGACCCGGACATAACCTGACGCAACGTCAGTCACCTGGGCGTGGCACGGCCATCGACCCAGCCGCTGGCCAGCGTCGAGACATAGCCGGGAATACGGAACACGCCATGGCTGTGGGCCCCATCGCGCTGGGCGCTGGCGCAGTTGTGGGCAAGCACATCGGCCACTGCCTCGCTGCAACCGTGGCGCTGAAAATCGCTTGCAACAGCGCCTGCAGTTCAGTAAACGGCACACGCACGACAGGGCTGGTGGAAGGTGCGGACATCTGAAGCTCCTTTATTGGATTTGGAGTGGCTACAGCGTTGGCAACGACAAAAACTTTCCTGCAAGTGACAGCTATCTGTCAAATATTGACTTGATGACAGAAAACATCCATTTTCTATTTCACGCCTCACCGGAGCAGCAGCATGAGCCAACCGATCAAGCAACGCCTGGAAAACAGCCTGCAAGGGGCCGCCGCCTCGGGTCGCAAGATCGCCAGCTACATGCTCGCCAACCTGCACGAACTGCCGTTCCAGACTTCGGCCAGCATCGCCGCCAAGCTGGGCGTCAGCGAGTCCAGTGTCGGCCGCTTCTGCCGCTCGCTCGGTTACCCTCACCTCAAAGCGCTCAAGCAAGACTTGCAAAGCGACCTGGGCGATGGCCCGTGGCTGGTGGGTGATCGCCTGCAAGAATACCGCCAGAACCACGACCCCAGCGACACCGCTGGCAGCCTGGAACTGGAAATGGCTGCCTTGGTGCGGGTCCACGAATACCGCCAGACCGACGCCTGGCACAAGGTCGCCCAGCGCCTGGCGCAGAAACCCCGGGTGTTTATCGCCGGTTTTCAGACCGAGCGCGGCGTCGCCCTGTGCATGACCCACCTGCTGCAATACCTGCGCGATGGCGTGCAGCAGGTCGATGGCAGCGCCGGGCACTTCGGCGAAGTGTTGCTCGGGCCCGCCGAGCAAAGCGCCCTGGTGGTGTTCGAGGCCCGCCGATATTCACGTCACGCCCTGCTGCTGTGCCAGAAGGCACGGGCCGCCGGCATCCCCGTCACCCTGGTGACCGACACCTTCTGCGACTGGGCCGACGCCCACGCCGACGAGGTGTTCCGCATACCCACCGAGTTCAATCTGTTCTGGGAATCTACCGCCCCCATGCTGTCGTGGGTGCACCTGATGGTCAACGAGGTCTGCAAGAAGCTCGGGCCGGATGTTGAAAGACGCTTGGAAGCAACTGCCGCTCTACATAACGAGTTCGTCGGCTACACCTCGTGGCCGGCGGGCAAACAACAATAGCAAGAGTGCAAGAGGTGCAAGATGAACAAGACCATGGCTATGGTGGGTGCGTGTGCCCTGCTGCTGGCGGCGCCGCCAGTGCCGAGACCCTGCGCTTCGCCACCGAGGGCGCCTACCCGCCCTTCAACTATGTCGATGCCGATAACAAGCTGCACGGCTTCGATATCGACATTACCTACGCCCTGTGCGAGCAGATGAAAGTCGAGTGCACCCTGGTGGCCCAGGACTGGGAAGGCATCATTCCGGCGTTGATGGCGCGCAAATATGACGCCGTGGTCGCCTCGATGATCGACACCGAAGAGCGGCGCAAGAAGATCGCTTTCACCAACCACTATTACCGTACCCGCTGACCGTCGCCGTGGCCAAGGACAGCAAGATCGACGACGCCCAGACCAAGTTCGATGGCTACACCGTCGGCGCCCAGTCTTCGTCCACCCAGGCGATCTATGCCGAGGACGTGTACGCCAAGGCCGGCGCCGATGTGAAACTCTACCCGACCATGGACGAAGCCAACGCCGACCTGGCCGCTGGTCGTCTGGACGGAGTGATCGCCGACAAATTCCCGCTGCATGAGTGGATCAACAAGAACGGCCAGGACTGCTGCAAGATCCTTGGCGATGTGGCCGACACCAAGGCCGATGCCGCCATTGCCGTACGCAAGGACGACGAGGCGCTGCGCCAGCGGTTGAACACCGCCCTGGCCGAGATCGTCGCCAACGGCACCTACAAGAAGATCGCCAGCAAGTACTTCGCCTTCGATATCTATAACTGATCTTCAGGCCAGTTCCTGTGCAAACAGCTGGCTTGTGCATTGCCTGAGCGAGCCTCATCGCCGGCAAGCCGGCTCCCACACAGCATTTGTAGGAGCCGGCTTGCCGGCGATAGGGCCGATCCAGTCAACACAAGGGGTTTGTCATGCTCGATCAATTGTCCTTGCTGTCTTTCGCCAGCGGTGGCTGGGGCCAGGCGCTGCTGGCCGGTGCCCTGGTAACGGTCTCGCTGGCCCTGGCCTGCCTGCCCATCGGCCTGCCCCTGGGCCTGGGTGTGCCATGGCGGCGCGTTCTCGCAAACGCCTGCCTAAAGCCTGGGCGACCACCTTCTCCACCGTGTTTCGTGGTTTGCCAGAACTGCTCACCCTGCTGATCATCTATTACGGCTGCCAGATCGCGGCACAAAAGACACTCGCCGCCCTGGGCTATGAAGGCGAGTTCCTGATCAACACCTTCCTGGCCGCCATGATCGCCTTCAGCCTGGTGTTCGCGGCGTTCTCCAGCGAGATCTGGCTGGCCGCCTTCAAGACCTTGCCCAAAGGCCAGCTGGAAGCCTGCTCGGCCCTTGGCCTGGGCAAGCGCACGGCGTTCTTCAAGGTGGTGCTGCCGCAACTGACGCGCATTGCCCTGCCCGGCCTTTCGAACAACTGGCTGTCGCTGCTCAAGGACACTTCGCTGGTGTCGACCATTTCTTTGGTCGACCTGATGCGCCAGACCAACCTGGCAGTCAGCGTGACCAAAGAGCCAATGTTCTTCTATGGCGTCGCGTGCCTCGGCTACCTGCTGTTCTCGGCGTTGTCAGGGCGGGTGTTCGCCTTCATCGAACGGCGCTGTAACCGTCACCTGCAAGGAGCACGGGCATGAGCTTCGAACAACTGCTGGGCCTGGTGCTCAATCCCGAGCTGCTGGAGCGTTACGGGCCACGATTCGTCGATGGCCTGCTGGTAACCGCCAAGTTGGTGGCCATCTCCTTCAGCCTGGGCGCCGTGTTTGGCCTGCTGCTGGCGTTGGCGCGCATGTCGCGCAGCCTGCTGCTGCAGCGCATGCCGCTGGCTATATCTACTTTTTCCGTGGCTCGCCGCTGCTGGCGCAGCTGTTCCTGCTTTACTACGGCCTGGGTTCGCTCAAAGGCTTCTGGCAGGACGTCGGGCTGTGGTGGTTCTTCCGCGAGGCGTGGTTCTGCACCCTGCTGGCCTTCACCTTGAACACCGCCGCCTACCAGGCCGAAATCTTCCGCGGCAGCCTGATGGCGGTCGCCCCAGGCCAATATGAAGCCGCGCGGGCTTTGAGCCTGAAGCGCTCGACCACCTTCTTCAAAGTGATTCTGCCGCAATCGCTGCTGGTGGCCATCGGCCCGCTGGGCAACGAGCTGATCCTGATGATCAAGGCCAGCGCCATCGCTTCGCTGGTGACCATCTACGACCTGATGGGCGTGACCAAGCTGGCGTTCTCGCGCAGCTTCGACTTCCAGATCTACCTGTGGGCCGCCGTGCTCTACCTGGTGATCGTGGAACTGGTACGGCGCCTGCTGAAACACCTGGAAGCCCGCCTGGGCCGCCACTTGAACTGACCGAAGGATACGTTCCATGCATTGCCAGACCCTTGTCCTCGGCGCCGGCATCGTCGGCGTCAGCACCGCGCTGCACCTGCAAGCCCGCGGTCGCCAGGTGATCCTGATCGACCGCGACGAACCCGGCAGCGGCACCAGCCACGGCAACGCCGGCCTGATCGAGCGTTCGAGCGTGATCCCCTACGCCTTCCCACGCCAGTTCAGCGCCCTGCTGCGCTATGGCCTGAACCGCCAGCCCGATGTGCGCTACAGCCTGTTGCACTTGCCCAAGGCCGCGCCGTGGCTGCTGCGTTACTGGCAACAGTCGTCTCCTGGGCGTCTGGCTAGCGCAGCTGCCGACATGCTGCCGCTGGTGCAGCGCTGCGTCGAGGAACACGACGCACTGATCGACGCAGCCGGCCTCGAGGGGCTGGTGCAGGCCAAGGGCTGGATCGAGGTGTATCGCGACCCGGCGCTGTTCGAACAGGCCAAGGCCGAGGTCAAGGGCCTGGCCCGCTATGGCCTCAAGTACGAGATTCTCGAACGTGGCCAGTTGCAGGCCCGTGAACATCAGCTCGACAGTACGGTGGTCGGTGGCATTCATTGGCTGGACCCGAAAACCGTGAACAACCCCGGCGCCCTCACCCGGGTTACGCGGCGCTGTTCGTGCAGCGCGGCGGGCAGTTTCTGCATGGCGATGCGCGCAGCCTCAATCAGGTGGCCGGGCGCTGGCAAGTGGAGAGCCAACGCGGTCCGATTACCGCTGATGAAGTGGTGGCCTGCCTTGGCCCGCAGTCTGCGCAGGTCTATGAGCGGCTGGGTTACCGCATCCCGTTGGGCATCAAGCGCGGCTATCACATGCACTACGCCACCCGTGAAGGCGCGCAGCTTGAGCATGCGGTCTGTGATACCCAGGGCGGCTACGTACTGGCGCCGATGGCCCGTGGTGTACGCCTGACCACCGGCATCGAATTCGCCGCCAGCGATGCGCCGGGCAATGAAATCCAGCTGCAGCGTTGCGAGGCCCTGGCCCGCCAACTGTTTCCGGCCCTTGGCGAGCGCCTGGACGACCGCCCCTGGCTTGGCCGGCGCCCCTGCCTGCCAGACATGCGCCCGGTGATCGGGCCGGCCCCTAGGCACAAGGGCTGTGGTTCAACTTCGGCCATGCCCACCACGGCCTGACCCTGGGCCGGTCAGCGGCCGCCTGCTGGCCGAACTGGTCACCGGCGAACGCCCATTCACCGACCCTGCGCCTTACAGCGCCGCACGTTTCGACTGAACCCACGCGGGAGAACAACAATATGACCGCCCCCTGAACGTTGCCAGCCTTGCCCTGAACCCGACGCGCGCCCGACGCTGATCAGCATCGATGGCCTTAACAAGCACTATGGCGCCTTCCATGTACTGCGTGACATCGACCTGAAGGTGCGCGAAGGCGAGCGCATCGTGCTGTGCGGCCCGTCCGGCTCGGGCAAGTCGACGCTGATCCGCTGCATCAACCGCCTGGAAGTGGCCGAACAAGGCACCATACGGGTCGACGGCACCGACCTCGCCGCTACCACCCGCCAGGCCGCCCAGGTGCGCAGCGAGATCGGCATGGTGTTCCAGCACTTCAACCTGTTCCCGCACATGAGCGTGCTCGACAATTGCCTGCTGGCCCCTACCAGCGTGCGCGGGCTGTCGCGCAAGGACGCCGAGGAACGCGCGCGGATGTACCTGAGCAAGGTCGGCATCGAAAGCCAGGCGCACAAGTACCCCAACCAGCTCTCCGGCGGCCAGCAGCAACGCGTGGCGATCGCTCGGGCACTGTGCATGAAGCCACGGATCATGCTATTCGACGAACCAACCTCGGCGCTCGACCCGGAAATGGTCGCCGAGGTGCTGGATGTGCTGGTGCAACTGGCCGGCACGGGCATGACCATGCTGTGCGTGACCCATGAGATGGGCTTTGCCCGGCAGGTGGCCGAGCGGGTGCTGTTCCTGGAGGGTGGGCAGATCATCGAGGACAGCCCGCCGCAGGTGTTCTTCAGCCAGCCGCGGACGGCGCGGGCCAAGGCGTTTCTAGCGCAGATACTGCATTGAGCCGGCTTGCCGGCGATAGGGCCAGTAGCGCCGCCATCATTGCACCGCTGCAATGACCCAACTGCATCGTTAAATATAATTGACCTAAGCCCCTGCCAAACCCTTTGCCGCCTGAGGCTCGCAAGGGTTTAACCCCCGAATTTCGGCGCCCAACCCCCCAAAGCCCCTGTCAGTCGTTTGACATATCGAACGGCTCTGGCAATCTATCTCTCAAGCCCCGACCGGAATCGTCGACTCGGACGAGCCGGCAGTGCTCGGGGTTCAGGCAGCACACAAGGCCAAGGCCGTGCGCCTGCACAACAACGACAGGTCGGACCTGTCTCAAGGTGACATATGTCCAACAGCAACATTGGCAGCAAACAACCCTCCCTGCGCAAACCCGTCGTCCTGATGACCATGGGCATGCAAGAGCGCAAAGGCCATGACTACCAGGTCATGACCCACAAATACATCACTCCGCTGGTCGAGTTCTCCGATTGCGTCCCGGTACTGGTGCCCACCTGCTGCGGCGTCGAAGACCTGGAGACCTACCTGGACATGGCCGACGGCGTGTACCTGACCGGTGCCGGCAGCAACATCGACCCGACCCTGTACGGCCAGGAAAACGAAACCCCAGGCAAAGGCCAGGACAAGAACCGCGACCTGTTCGACATGCCGCTGGTCAAGGCGGCCATCAAGCGTGGCCTGCCGATCTTCGGCATCTGCCGTGGCATGCAGGAAATCAACGTGGCCCTGGGTGGTGATATCTACCAGAAGGTCTACGCAGAACCTGGTTTCAACGACCACCGTGAAAACCCGGAAGACCCGGTGGACGTGCAGTACGCTCAGGTCCATAGCGTGAAGATCAAGCCGGGCAGCTGGCTGCGTGACACCCTCGGCACCGACGAAATCCGCGTCAACTCGCTGCATGGCCAGGCCTGCGCAACCTCGGTGAAGGCATCGAGCCTATCGCCCACGCCGAAGACGGCCTGGTCGAGGCGATTCACGCACCGAGCATTTCGCCCTTCCTCTTCGCCGTGCAATGGCACCCGGAGTGGCAGGCTGCGAAGAACCCTGACTCGATCAAGATGTTCCAGGCCTTTGGCGACGCCTGCCGCGCCCAGGTCCGCAAGGCCCAGGGCAGCCACCGCCACCTGGCGGCCTGACCCTCAGCTTCGTTAGCTTTGATCGCGGGCGGCGCAATGTCGCCCCCGTTTCCTCGGTCACCCTCTGCTGGTCCCAGAATACTTCCCGTGGAAGCGGGCGGCGGGCTTGTGCCTGTCTCCGCGATCGTTTTTTCCCTCCCCTTCAAGAGATACGATGACTGATTGGTTGTCGTGACATTTTCTGCGCCTGGGAGATCGCGCGCCGCCCGCGCGCCGCCCGCGCGGCGCATCGCGAGCAAGGCTCGCTCCTACGTTTGTTTCGGGCCAGTTATTCCTGCGGGAAAAGCGCGCGACCGCTTTGCGCACGGCGCGATATCGAGCTGAACAAACAAGGCGGTCGCGCGCGCCTGCCACAGGCGTTATTGGCCGTAAACAAACGTAGGAGCGAGCCTTGCTCGCGATGCGCCGCGCGGGCGGCGCGCGATCCACGCCCCACCGCAAATCCCGAGACGAGCCACCCCCACCTAAAAATTTCTGCGCAGGGACTAGTCATCGCACAAGTTGTACGATAACTTACCTCCAACGCAGAACATCACCCTTCACCCCAAGCGCCATAGGATGCCTACAACAATGACTCCACAAGAACTCAACCATCCTCTCCCACGGCCTGCTGTCGTTCCCCGTAACCGACTTCAATGCCCAGGGCGACTTCAACCAGGCTGGCTACATCAAGCGCCTGGAATGGCTCGCCCCCATGGCGCCAGCGCCCTGTTCGCTGCCGGCGGCACCGGTGAGTTCTTCTCGCTGGCTGCCAGCGAATACAGCCAGATCATCAAGACCGCCGTCGACACCTGCGCCAAGTCGGTGCCAATCCTCGCCGGCGTCGGCGGCTCTACCCGCCAGGCCATCGAATACGCGCAAGAAGCTGAGCGCCTGGGCGCCAAAGGCCTGCTGCTGCTGCCGCACTACCTGACCGAAGCCAGCCAGGACGGCGTTGCCGCCCACGTCGAAGCCGTGTGCAAATCGGTGAACATCGGTGTGGTGGTTTACAACCGCAACGTCTGCCGCCTGAACGCCGACCTGCTGGAAAAGCTGGCCGAGCGCTGCCCGAACCTGATCGGCTACAAGGATGGCCTGGGCGACATCGAGCTGATGGTGTCGATCCGTCGCCGCATGGGCGACCGTTTCAGCTACCTGGGTGGCCTGCCGACTGCCGAGGTGTATGCTGCGGCTTACAAGGCCTTGGGCGTGCCGGTCTACTCGTCGGCGGTGTTCAACTTCATCCCGAAAACCGCGATGGACTTCTACCACGCCATCGCCAAGGACGATCACGCCACCGTTGCCAAGCTGATCGACGATTTCTTCCTGCCATACCTGGACATCCGTAACCGTAAAGCCGGTTACGCCGTGAGCATCGTCAAGGCTGGCGCCAAGATCGCCGGTTACGACGCAGGCCCGGTGCGTACCCCGCTGACCGACCTGACCAACGAAGAATACGAAATGCTCGCAGCTCTGATGGACAAGATGGGTCCGCAATAAGCGACCCCTGCGGCCTGCCATTGCCGCACCCGGAGTGGGCTGCCCCCACTCCGGTTACAACTCGTGAGCCCGCACAAAAATAACTAGTGGGAGATTTACCAGCATGCAAGCGACTAAAAAGACGCATGTGCGCTACCTGATCCTGTTCATGCTGTTCCTGGTGACCACGATCAACTATGCCGACAGAGCTACCATCGCCATCGCAGGCTCCAGCCTGCAGAAAGACCTCGGCATTGACGCCGTAACCCTCGGTTATATCTTCTCCGCCTTCGGATGGGCTTACGTGGCTGGCCAGATTCCTGGTGGCTGGCTGCTCGATCGTTTCGGTTCCAAGAACGTCTACGCCTTCAGTATCTTCACCTGGTCGCTGTTCACCCTGCTGCAGGGCTTCGTCGGCGGTCTGCCGGTGGCCTGGGCGGTCGTGACCCTGTTCACCCTGCGCTTTCTGGTCGGTTTCGCCGAAGCCCCGTCGTTCCCGGGCAACGCCCGCATCGTCGCGGCCTGGTTCCCTACCCAGGAACGCGGTACGGCCTCGGCGATCTTCAACTCGGCGCAATACTTCGCCACTGCGCTGTTCGCTCCAATCATGGGCTGGATCGTGTTCAGCTTCGGCTGGGAGCACGTGTTCGTGGTCATGGGTGCACTCGGCATCGTGTTCTCGATGGTGTGGCTGAAGACCATCTACAACCCGCGCCAGCACCCGCGTATCAGCCAGGACGAGCTCGAACACATCGAGCAGAACGGCGGCCTGGTGGACATGGACCAGAAACGCGGCGCCAACACAGGGCCGAAGTGGGGCTACATCAAGCAACTGCTGACCAGCCGCATGCTCCTGGGCGTGTACCTGGGCCAGTACTGCATCAACGCCATCACCTACTTCTTCCTCACCTGGTTCCCGGTGTACCTGGTGCAGGAACGTGGCATGACCATCCTCAAGGCGGGCTTCATCGCCTCGCTGCCAGCGGTTTGCGGCTTCATTGGCGGGGTGCTCGGCGGTGTGATTTCCGACTGGCTGCTGCGCCGTGGCAACTCGCTGACCTTCGCCCGCAAGCTGCCGATCGTCTGTGGCCTGCTGCTGTCGACCACCATGGTGTTCTGCAACTACGTCGATGCCGAATGGATGGTCGTGGGCTTCATGACCCTGGCCTTCTTCGGCAAAGGCATCGGTGCACTGGGCTGGGCGGTGGTCGCCGACACCTCGCCCAAGCAGATCGCCGGCCTCTCCGGTGGCCTGTTCAACACCTTCGGCAACATCGCCTCGATCACCACGCCGATCGTCATCGGCTACATCATCAGTGCCACCGGTTCGTTCAAGTGGGCACTGGTGTATGTCGGTGCCAACGCGCTGGTGGCGGTGTTCAGCTACCTGGTGATCGTCGGCCCGATCAAGCGGATCGAGTTGCGCGACGACCCAAAGGTTGAAGCCGAGCCAGGCGCCACCGGCGAACTGGCCAGCTCGCGCCACTGAAAGAACACGCCCGCGCCGGCAGCCGCCGTGCGCGGGCGGACGTACAAAAGCCTGAGAACCTGACAAGTAGGGCCCCAACATGCAGTTGATCGAACACTCCGACTCGCCCCGCTACGTCCGCCTTCACGATGACGACAATGTCGTAGTCGTGGTCAACGACGGTGGCCTGGGCGAAGGCGCCCGTTTCGCCGACGGCCTGACCCTGATCGAAGGTGTGCCGCAAAGCCACAAGGTGGCCACTGTGGACATCGCCAAGGGCGAGCCGGTGCGCCGCTACGGGCAGATTATCGGCTACGCCCTCGAAGACCTGCGCCAGGGCAGCTGGGTGCAGGAGAGCCAGCTATCCATGCCGTCGGCCCCCGAGCTGGACAGCCTGCCGCGCTGCGACGCGGTGCCTGCCCCCTGCCGCCGCTGGACGGCTTCACTTTCGAAGGCTACCGCAACGCCGACGGCACCGTCGGCACCCGCAACATTCTCGGTATCACCACCACCGTGCAATGCGTTACCGGCGTGCTCGAACACGCGGTCAAGCGCATCCGCAGCGAACTGCTGCCCAAATACCCCAACGTCGACGACGTGGTTGCCCTGACCCACAGCTACGGCTGCGGCGTGGCCATCAACGCGCGCGATGCCTACATCCCGATCCGTACCGTGCGCAACCTGGCGCGCAACCCGAACCTGGGTGGCGAGGCGCTGGTGATCAGCCTGGGTTGCGAAAAGCTCCAGGCCGGCCAGGTGATGCACGAGAACGACCCATCGGTGGACCTCAGCGAGCCTTGGCTGTACCGCCTGCAGGATGCCAGCCTCGGTTTTGTCGAAATGATCGAGCAGATCATGGAACTGGCCGAAACCCGCCTGAAGAAGCTCGACCAACGCCGCCGTGAAACCGTGCCGGCCAGCGAACTGATTCTGGGCATGCAGTGCGGCGGCAGCGATGCCTTCTCCGGCATCACCGCCAACCCGGCCCTGGGCTTTGCCGCCGACCTGCTGGTGCGTGCCGGCGCCACCGTGCTGTTCTCCGAAGTGACCGAAGTGCGCGACGCCATCTACATGCTCACCTCCCGCGCCGAGAACCAGGAAGTCGCCGACGCCCTGGTGCGCGAGATGGACTGGTACGACCGCTACCTGCAACAAGGCGCGGCCGACCGCAGCGCCAACACCACGCCGGGCAACAAGAAGGGCGGCTTGTCCAATATCGTCGAAAAATCCCTGGGTTCGATCGTCAAGTCCGGCAGCGGCGCCATCCAGGGTGTGCTCGGCCCTGGCGAGCGGGTCAATCGCAAAGGCCTGATCTTCTGTGCCACCCCAGCCAGCGACTTCGTCTGCGGCACCCTGCAGCTGGCTGCCGGCATGAACCTGCACGTGTTCACCACCGGCCGTGGCACGCCTTACGGCTTGGCCATGGCACCGGTAGTCAAGGTCTGCACCCGTACTGAACTGGCCCAACGCTGGCCCGACCTGATCGACGTCGACGCCGGGCGCATCGCCAGTGGCCGTTCGACCATCGAAGAACTGGGCTGGGAGCTGTTCCACTACTACCTGGACGTGGCCAGCGGCCGCAAGCAGACCTGGGCCGAACAGCACAAGTTGCACAACGACATCACCCTGTTCAACCCGGCGCCGATCACCTGATGCCCCGTCATGCTCGGTGTCCGACAGTGACGCTCCCCCTGTGGGAGCGGGTTTACCCGCGAACACCGGCGAAGCCGGTGCCATGTTCCGCGACGACTGCTTCGCGGGTAAACCCGCTCCCACAAAGACCGAGCACGACCTTCAAGTAAACATTCTCTCGTCACTTCCCTCTACAGGAGCACCCCATGCCTGAGATCCTCGGCCACAACTTCATCGCCGGCCAGCGCAGCGCCGCCGGCCCACAGCGCCTGCAGAGCCTGGACGCCACCACTGGCGAGGCCCTGCCCTTCAGCTTCGCCCAGGCCACCGAGGCCGAAGTCGACCAGGCCGCCAACGCTGCCAAGGCTGCCTTCGCCGAGTTCCGCCAGCTGAGCCCGGCCCGCCGCGCCGAATTCCTCGACGCCATTGCCGCCGAACTGGATGAACTGGACGACGCCTTCGTCGCCATTGTCTGCCGTGAAACCGCGTTGCCAGCCGGCCGTATCCAGGGCGAGCGTGGCCGCACCAGCGGCCAGATGCGCCTGTTCGCCCAAGTGCTGCGCCGTGGCGACTTCCTCGGTGCACGTATCGACCTGGCCCTGCCAGAGCGCCAACCGCTGCCACGCGTCGACCTGCGCCAGATGCGCATCGGCGTCGGCCCGGTGGCCGTGTTCGGCGCCAGCAACTTCCCGCTCGCCTTCTCCACCGCCGGTGGCGATACCGCTGCCGCCTTCGCCGCCGGCTGCCCGGTGGTGTTCAAGGCCCACAGCGGCCACATGGCCACCGCCGACCTGGTCGGTGCCGCGATCATCCGCGCCGCCGAACGTACCGGCATGCCCAAAGGCGTGTTCAACATGGTCTTTGGTGGCGGCGTCGGCGAGTGGCTGGTCAAGCACCCGGCCATCCAGGCAGTCGGTTTCACCGGTTCGCTCAAAGGCGGCGATGCCCTGTGCCGCATGGCCGCCGAGCGTCCACAGCCGATTCCGGTATTCGCCGAGATGTCCAGCATCAACCCGGTGATCATCCTGCCGGGAGCCTTGGCCAAGCGTGGCGAAGCCATCGCCCGTGAGCTGGCAGGTTCCGTATGCCTGGGCGCCGGCCAGTTCTGCACCAACCCGGGCCTGGTGATCGGCCTGCAATCGCCGCAGTACAGCCAGTTGCTGGCTGACCTGGGCCAGCAACTGGACCAGCAAGCCGGCCAAACCATGCTTAACGCTGGCGGCCTGCGCAGCTACGTCGGCGGCCTCGAGCACCTGCACGCCCACACCGGTATCGAGCACCTGGCCGGCCAGCCGCAAGAAGGCAGCCAGGCCCGCGCCCAACTGTTCAAGGCCGATGCCCGCCTGCTGGTCGATTCCGACCCGCTGCTGCAGGAAGAAGTATTTGGCCCGACCACCGTGGCCGTTGAAGCCAAGGACAACGCCGAACTGCGCGCCGCCCTGCTGGGCCTGCGCGGCCAACTGACCGCCACGTTGATCGGCGAGCCTGAGGACTTCGAAGCCTTCGCCTGGCTGGTGCCGTTGCTGGAAGAAAAAGTAGGCCGCATTCTGGTCAACGGTTACCCGACCGGCGTGGAAGTGTGCGATGCGATGGTACATGGCGGGCCATACCCGGCAACGTCCGATGCCCGTGGTACCTCGGTCGGCACCCTGGCCATCGACCGCTTCCTGCGCCCGGTGTGCTACCAGAACTACCCGCAGGCGCTGCTGCCTGAAGCGCTGCGTGACAGCAACCCGCTGGGGCTGCGTCGCCTGGTCAACGGGCAGTGGAGTGATGGGGCGATCTGATTGTCCTGATACAAAGAAAGCCCCGCATATGCGGGGCTTTTTTAGTGTGTCCGGCGTCAGGTTTGCGCCGTTCAGTAGATCGAGCGCCGCCCGCGCGCGCATCGCGAGCAAGGCTCGCTCCTACGTTTTTTCGGGCCAGTAATGTCTGTGACAGACGCGCGCGACCGCCTTGTTCGTTCGACGCGACTTCGAGTCGTGCGCCAAAGCGTTCGCGCGCAACTTCCGCAGGAATAATTGGCCCGAAACAAACGTAGGAGCGAGCCTTGCTCGCGATGCGCCGCGCGGGCGGCGCTCAATCTAACAGGCACCGAACCTTCCAAGGCATGCACCTTCAAACCTCAGGCCCCTTGCGCCTCAGCTTCCTCATGCGCCTGACGCAAGCGCTCACGGCTGTTGCTCAGATGCATGCGCATGGCCATCTTCGCCCCTTCGCTGTCGCGCCGGGCAATCGCCTCGTAAATCGCTTCATGCTCATGGCTCAGCCGGCTCATGTAATGCGCCTGGTCGTCATGGGCCAGGCGCGCCGAATTCAGCCGGGTGCGCGGGATGATGCTGGTGCCCAGGTGGTTGATGATGTCGGCGAAGTAATGGTTGCCACTGGCCTGGGCAATGCGCAGGTGGAACTGGAAGTCCGCCGACACCGCGTCCGAAGCATGGGCAACGCCTTCATTGAGTTCATCCAGCGCGGCACGCATGCCGGCCAGTTCCTCGTCGCTGCGCCGCTGGGCCGCGAGGCCCGCCGACTCGATCTCCAGGGCAATGCGCAATTCCAGCACCGCCAGCACTTCACGCAGGGTGACCACGGTCGCCGGGTCGATGCGGAAACCGCCGGTAGCTGGCGCATCCAGCACGAAGGTGCCGATGCCATGGCGGGTCTCGACCTGCCCAGCCGCCTGCAGCCGCGAGATCGCTTCACGCACGACCGTGCGGCTCACGCCCTCTTCGGCCATGATCTGCGATTCGGTCGGCAGCTTGTCACCACGCTTGAGCTGGCCGCTGCGGATACGCTCGGTCAGCACCGTGACCAGTTCCTGGGCCAGACTGCGCGGCTTGCGCCGGGTTCTTGCCTGTACCTGTTGCTCTGTCATGCCCTGTATTTCACCTTGAAAGACAGCCGTCATGATAGCGCAAGCAGTTGTACGATCACATACACTCGGCGCGGTATTTCTAATGGTGTCGCCTACAGTGCATGACTTCCCGGGCCCGTGCATGCCAACCACGCTGGCGATTCGAAGTCGCATCGCCACCACCTGACAGCAAATTGCTGGCCCCCAGGCCTGTTGATGGAAGGCAAACTCCCTTCTCCTTCAGACGCTTAGGACAGCAACATGCGGGTACTTCTAGCAACGATGGCCGGCTGCCTGATGGCCACGATCGCCTTTGGCGCCCAGGCCAGGACGCTGAGCCAGAATGATCGCCACGTCTGTGGCTGGGGTTCGCAGATCGCCGCCGAGGCCCAGCAGGCCAAGCTCTCCGGGGTGACCCTGTACGCCACCCGCAAGAAACTGCAGGTACGCAAATTCCCCAAGCCCTGGATGCGCATGACCGCCTTTGGCATTACCGAGCAAACCTACAACAGCCGCTCGCGACTCAAGCCGGCGGACATCAAGCAGACGTATTATGAGCAGTGCGTGCAGCACGCGGTCGCGAAGCGATAATTACTTAACTATCAATAATTTACAGAGCTTTTGTGACGCCAAACCTAGATAAAGAAAACGATCAGCCTGAAAATACATAAATCCTTATTTTTCAATTACATATAAAGATTAAGTAATCCAGTATCGAGGAAAGACCACCCCAATGATGCAAGGGTGGTCCTGACTTGAACCGCTCTTGATGGTCAGCGCGGACAGACCGGCTCGCAGCGCACGTCTGTCTTCACTGAGTTGGCAATGAAGCACTCCTCATGGGCCAGGTGGTGCAAGCGCTCCAACTGCTCCACCGTCGGCTGACGTTGGCCCGCGAACTCGACCCTAGGGCGCAGGGTCACCACGGTCATAGCCATGCGCCCTGCGTCATCGCGGCCCATCACACCGACAGCATCGTCCACGTACTGCTCGACGCAGAATCGCTGCTTCGCTGCAAGCGACAGGAACCACAGCATGTGGCAACTCGAAAGCGCTGCGACGAAGGCCTCTTCAGGGTCGACTGCCGATGCGTCCGAAAACGGCAACGGCACCACATGGGGAGAAGAAGAACCCGGCACCTCGACGCCACCGTCGAAACGCCACAGGTGTCTGCGGCTGTAATGGTTGCCGAGAAAATCCTGGCCCTCACGTGCCCAGGACACTTGTGCGGTGTAATGCGCCACGCGAACCTCCTTGTTCAGATCATCAATGGGCTTAACACCCGGTGAGCGCCACAGGACGGCGCTCACCGGCAAAGAATAACGGACGCAGGCGCACACCGATCAGATTGCCGGCATACGCTGCCACCAACCACAACCAACCGTGCACGCTGCCCGAGGCGATGCCGCTGAAGTAGGCGCCGATGTTACAGCCGTAGGCCAGGCGAGAGCCGTACCCCAGCAGCAGGCCGCCAATGATAGCTGCGATCAGCGACGGCAGCGGGATCTTCAGGCTTGGCGCAAAGCGGCCCGCCAGCCCTGCCGCCAGCAAGGCCCCCAGGACGATACCCAGGTCCATGACGGTGGTGATGTCTTGCCACAGTGGTGCCGCCAGGGCCTTGGCGTTGGCCGGCATCTGCCAGAATGCCCAACTGCCGACGTCCACCCCCAGTCCGCTCAGGGTCTTGGCACCCCAAAGGGCGAAGGCCGAGGTAATACCCCAAGGGCGGCCTGCCAAGGCCAGGGTGGCGTAGTTCAGCAAGGCCAGGGCGATGGCACCCCACAACAGCGGCCACGGGCCACGCAGGAAGCGGCGCAGGCCTTGATGCTCGCTAGCGACCGGCGCTTCCAGGGCACCGTACCGACGCTTCTCCAGAACCACCGTAGCCCAGGCGATCAAGCCGAACACCGCCAGGCTCACCAACAGCGCCGGCCCGACACCCCAGGCCTGAACAATCGAGGTGGCCGGGAACGATGGCAGCGCGAACCACCAATCGGCGTGGTGGGTCGCCGAGACCGAGCCGATGATGAAGAACAGCAGCGTCACCAGCATCCGCGCGTTGCCACCGCCGACGGTGAACAGTGTGCCGGAGGCGCAACCGCCGCCCAGTTGCATGCCGATGCCGAAAATGAAGGCGCCGAACACCACGGACACCCCTGCTGGTGCCACCAGCCCGGTTACCGGGGTTCCGAACAGGTTGCCAGCCGACAGGGCCGGGAAGAACAGCAGCACAGCCAGGGTCAGCATGACCATCTGGGCGCGCAGCCCGGCGCCACGGCGCTCGTTGATGAACACCCGCCAGGCCGAGGTGAAGCCAAAGGCCGCGTGATACAGCGTCAGGCCCAGGGCCGCGCCGACGATCAACAGCAACACTTGCTTGAATCCGGCATTGAGGTTGAGAAACCAGGCGCCGGCCAGCAGCAGGACCAAGGCGATCAAGGGCGCGCCCAGGCGGCGCGGTTCAGGTGTGGCGGTTGTGGAAAGACCCATTGCATTACTCGGAATTCAGTGAAACGGGCGCCGAGTATAACGCCATGGGTCAATGATTACTGTTCTTGCTACGGAGCCGCTACACGGCCCATCGCTAGCGCGAGGTCTCTACCCGCAGCACTTCGGTATAGATGGCATCGACCGTCTGGCCGACCTTGAGGTTCTTCATCCTGGCCTGAAGGTCGGGGTTCTCGACCTTGACCACCTGCAACTTGCCCTCCGGTGGCAGCAGGCTCACTTCATGGGTCTTGAGGTCGATCTTCTTGATCTGCGAAGTCACCCTGACCTGCCGGAACGCTTCGCCTCCCGGGTTGGGATTGTCCGCCGTGGCGCGGATGGTACCGGACTCATCGCTCATCTTCGGCGCACCGCCAACGTTGGTATTGAGGACGTAGGCCACTGCCCGGGTGACATAAATGTCGACGGTGTCGCCGACTTTCAGGTTAGGCAAAGACTTGGCCTTTTCCGACAGCTGAAAGGTTACATCTTTATCGTTCGCACCTTTTACCGTCACTTGGCGCTTTTCCAGGTCGATGGCTTGGACCTGGGTCTTGACGTGGCTTTCCAGCGCCTCGCTGCCAATCGGCACATCTGCCGCCTGAGTGGTGAAGCTAACCGTCGTCAACAACGAGGCAAGAGCAACAGCGCGAGCGAGGGAGCTAATGGGTTTCATAGGCCAGCTTCCTTGTGATCTGAAGCGAATGGGTAAGAAATCTTAACGCGCCGACAAGCATAGCCAATGCGCACCAACCTGCCGCAAACGTTGGCCTTTGGGGGATTTTTTGGATCCGAAATCCCATTACAAAATTATTAGCAAATGATTAACCTTTACACTTGCTTTACATTTGTTAACCATTACCATTCGCGACCTCAAAACAACAACCGAGTCGCTTGTCATGGCAAAACTGTCTGCCACTCCTGCCTCTTTGTCAGTGCTAGGCCTGCTGGTCGCCCCTGCCGTTCATGCCCAAACCCAGGACGCCCTCGCGCTTCCCGCAACATCCGTTACCAGCGCCTACGAGCAGCAAAGCTACAAGGCCAGCGAAAGCAAGAGCGCGCTGAAGATCGACGCACCGCTGCGCGACATCCCGCAGACCGTGAACGTGGTTCCCGAAAGCGTGATAAAGGACCAGGGCGCACAGTCCATGGAGGACGTGCTGAAGAACGTGCCTGGCGTTGGCCTGTCCAACGGCGACGGTCAGCGCGACCAGGTCACCATCCGCGGCTTCAGCGCCATCGGCGACATGTACATCGACGGCGTGCGCGATGACGCGCTGTACTTCCGCGACCTGTCCAACATCGAACGGGTCGAGGTCATCAAAGGCCCTGCCGCGGTGCTCTACGGCCGTGGATCATCGGGCGGCCTGATCAACAGCATCAGCAAAAAGCCTGGCTTTGCGCCCAAGCGCGAGGTCGGCGTCACCTTCGACAGCGAAGGCAAGCGCCGCACCCAGTTCGACACTGGCTTCGCCGACCCGCAAAGCAACCAGGCTTACCGCGTCACCGGCGCCTTCGAAGACAGCGACACCTTCCGCGACGACGGCTACATCGACCGCAAGGCCATCGCCCCTTCGGCCTATTTCAGGCTGTCCGACGACCTGGAACTGAACCTGGGCGCCACCTACCTGTACGACAAGCGCCTGATCGACTTCGGCATCCCTGCCCTGGGCAACCGTCCGGTGGACGTCGACCGCGACAAGCGCTTCGGCTCTGGCGATGCCGACCAGGACTACGCCCGCAGCGAGGTGTTCTCGTTCACCGCCAGCCTCGACTACCGCATCAACGACGACTTCACCCTGACCAACACCAGCCGCTACTACCGCTACGACCTGGACCGCAACAACACCCTGGCCGACAGCAGCCCGACCCGCTTCGTGACGGCGCCCAATGGCGAGTTGCTGGTCAAGCTCAACCGCGGCAACGTGGCGCGTGACGAGTACGGCGTGTTCAACCAGACCGAACTCAAGCAGCAAGCACAGCTGCTCGGCATGCAGCACAACTTGCTGTACGGCGTTGAAGTGGGCATGCAGGACAAGCATCAGCGGGTCTTCAGCCAGAACAACGTGGCCCAGGTACCGGTGTACCGCGACGGCCTGGTACCGGTGCCGGAACATGCCGCCAACCTGTCATCCAAGGGCACCAACTACCAGCAGACCACCGGCCTCTACGTGCAGGACCTGGTCGAGCTGAGCGAGCACTGGAAAGCCCTGGTTGGTGTGCGTTACGACATCTTCGGCCAGGAATACGACGACGATCGCAGCCAGAACGTCGACCTCGACCGCACCGACAAGACCTGGAGCCCCCGCGCCGGCCTGGTGTACCAGCCTGACGCGATCCAGTCCTACTACGTGTCGGTAAGTCGCAGCTACCAGCCCTCGGGCGAAGTGTTCGCGGTGAGCCCAAGCAACCAGCACCTGGAACCGGAAGAGACCACCAACTACGAGCTGGGCGCCAAGTGGGACCTGCTGGACAACCGCCTCTCGGTTACAGCGGCGATCTTCCGTCTCGAACGCACCAACATGAAGACGGCCGACCCGGCCAACCCCAACCTCACCGTACTGGCTGGCGAACAGCGCACCGATGGCTTCGAGGCCACCGTCAGCGGCCAGTTGACGGACAAGTGGCAGGTATATGCGGGCTATGCCTACCTGGACGCCGAGATCACCAAGTCCAACAGCAAGACCAACGGCGTAGCCAACGAAGGCCAGACGCCAACACTCACCCCACGCAACAGCGCCAACGTCTGGCTGGTACGCACCCTGACCCCGCAATGGCGCGTGGCCGCGGGCGCCAACTACGTGGATGAGCGCTACACCGCACTCGACAACAAGGTGGTGATGCCTGGCTACACCACCTTCGATGCGGCGCTGTTGTACAGCGTGCCGCAATGGGACATGGCCCTGCGCCTGAAAAACGTGTTCGACCGCGACTACTATGCCTCTGCGCACGGTTCGGTCGACCTGATCACCCCAGGTGCCCCGCGCACTCTGGAAGCCAGCCTGAACTACCGTTTCTGATCCTTTAGCCACCTGTGGGAGCGGGTTTACCCGCGAACACCGGCTTAGCCGGTGCCATGCACTGTGTCGCATGCTTCGCGGGTAAACCCGCTCCCACAGGGAACCTGCAAGCTTCGGGAAGGCGCCCCCAGCATCACTCGACTACATTTCCTATACCCCCAGGAAAGAGGGTTCGCGGGATAGTTCACCACCTGGCCGTAATGAAATATCCTGACGCGCATTTACCAACCGGACAGCAACCGTCACCGAGCTTGGGGAATGACATGCGTGCACACCCTCTACGACACTGCACCTGCCTGTTTGCGAGTGCTCTGATCGCCATCAGCCTGGCCTTGACCGCCGGGTGTTCGAGCAAATCCAAACAGACGCGCTACACCGCCGCCGCAACAGGCTCGAAATGCTATGCCAAGGCGCTGCCAAGCCAAGGCGAAGGCGGCCTTGCCTGGGGCAATACCCTGAGCATCGCCCGGCAAAAGTCGCTCAACAACTGCATACGCTACGCTGGCAGGTCGGGTGGGACGCCTGCTACCTGCCAGGTGGTCGCGGCCGAGTGCAAGCGTTAGGCGCTCTTCATGAAGCGCCTGAGCATTGGACGTACAACCCCTGGTAAGCCGGCGTACTATTCGCCGAGCTTTTCCAGCATACGGTCCAGCATGCTCTCCAGGTCTGCCAGCCCAACCTCGCCTCCTTCTCCCCAGTGTGCTACCTGCTGCCCACACTCGATGTCCACCCACAGGCCTTCGGCCAACGGTTGCCCTGGGTACTTGCGCAGTTGAAGGCGAACCCGCGTCGGGCTCAACCACGAGGCCTGTTCGGCAGACCAACGCGCGTCCTCGAAACGAAACACGCAGCTCCCCGCCAAGGTATCGACTACCCGTGGCGAGTGCACCCATTGCGAAGGCCCGGCCTCCCAAACCACCACCTCGACGCGGTAGCGCCCGTCCGCCGAGCGAGAGATCAAGTCGATTTCACTGATGGGCTGATCGGGGTACATCTGCTCACGCACAACTTTCAGCCTGTGCAACAGGTTCATCACATAGCCTTTCTCGATCATGCTGGCCCAATGCCCGTCGCAGAAGCGCTCCCCCCTCAAACAGTATGTGAACATGGCGCGCAGGCCCGCCAGATCTGCCTGTGCGGTAAGCGATGGTGTTTCCAGCATGTGCCCAGCGCCCTTCGCCAGGTAGTCGACCTCCATCCAGCAAGGCATCCTCAGCAGGTCGTAGAAGTCCGAAACCACGGCGTGGTAAGTGGGGTAATGGGCGTTTTCAAGCACTACGTAGGTGCTGATCGCTACGCCATCGGGATACAACCTCGGCAGGTAAGCCAGCACGGCATCGATATCGACCGCTTGCGCGACGGGTACGGCTGGTAAATCGGGGTGGGCGTCCATGCCCTTCCCGCGCCTGAAGAAACCCTTCAATCCTTGCAACCACTTCATTTTCCGTCCCTGAGCCTGAGCAGAACCTGGGGCTATCCTAACCCGTACCAAACCTGCGTGCTCATCGCCTTACAATCACGACCTCCAGGTACTCACTGGGCACCACCAATGACGAGGCGCCGCCAATGTTGCTTTCATTCAGCAACTGCGTCAGGTCTTCCTCCAGCGCCCGTGCCCCGTCTTGCTCCAGCGAAGCAAAGGCTTTGTGTACTGGGCCGTACCACGTACGGAACACATCGATGAAATGCGAGGCCGAGCGATAACGGAAGTTGAAGTGTTCATGGCTGATGTCCATCGAGCCGATTTCACCGCTGAACATCTCCCGTAATTGTGCTTCATCCCCCCAGCGCGATGGTGGCAGTGCTCCGGCGGGTGGCGGCACATGCCGCCCGAGGGTCTTGAACATCTGCCCGATGAAGCCTTGCGGCGTCCAGTTGGCCAGGCCGATCCGTCCGCCAGAGCGGCATACCCTGGCCAGCTCGCGGGCTGCTTGTGCCTGGTTTGGTGTGAACATCACGCCAAAGGTCGAGATCACGGCATCGAAAGCGCCATCACGAAACGGCAAGTCCTCGGCATCCGCCACCTGGAACTCGACACTCAGGTGCTCTGCGCGGGCGCGCTCTTCGCCGCGTTTTAGCAGCGCGGGTACATAATCGGTGGAGGTCACCTTGCAGCCTCGCCTCGCAGCGGCCAGGGTGGCATTGCCGTTGCCGGCCGCGACATCCAGCACCTGCTCGTCCCAGCGCAGGTCGCAGGCCTCGGCCAGGCGCTCGCCGACAATCTGCAAGGTGGTGCCGATCACCGCATAATCGCCGCTGGCCCAGGCGGCCTGCTGGCGGGTCTTCAACGCATTGAAATCCAGAGATGTGCTCATGGTCTGCGCCTACTGTGTGGCGCTCGACCGAACGACTTGGGGCGGTCGACGCGCCTTGGGTCAGGAAGGATTCAGGCCGACTGAGGGCCACTCATCAGCTAAACGCCACAATCGCGGCGCGGCAAGCAGCACAGGGCCGAACGGCAAGACCCGTTAATTACAAGGATATAACCGTTTAGATCCGATCCAACGGACGGCTTGCGCTTCCACAGCGTCCCGCTAAGGTTGGCATCAGGACATCGCAGCCCGGAAGCGAGACCCACCATGCAAATCGCCCCACCACCCCTGAACGAAGCCGCTCGGCTGTGCTTTCTGGACAGCCTGAACATCCTCGACACACCGGCCGAGGAAAACTTCGACCGCATCACCCGCCTGGTCGGCAGCCTGCTTGACGTGCCCATGGCCCTGGTTTCACTGGTGGACATGAACCGCCAGTGGTTCAAGTCGCGCCATGGCCTGGACGCCCAGCAGACCTCCCGCGACGTGGCGTTCTGCGCCCATGCCCTACACGCCGACGACACCTTGGTGATCGCCGACGCCAAAGCCGACCCCCGCTTCGCCGATAACCCTTTAGTGGTGGGTGCCCCGTTCATCCGTTTCTACGCCGGCGTGCCCTTGCGCTTTGCCGGCGGCCTGACCATCGGCACCCTTTGCGCCCTGGACACCCGGCCACGCCAACTCAGCGAGGCAGACCTGGCACACCTGCGCGACCTGGCCCGGATCGTCGAGCGCGAGCTGCTGCATCGCAGCCTGGCTATCGACGCCCGCATTGTCGAAGAGGCCGAACGCAGTGCCCTGACTTCCTCGGCCGAACGCTTTCGCACGGTGTTTCAAGAAGGCCCTTCGAGCAAGGCCATTCTCAGCCTGGATGGCCGTATCTACGAACCCAACCGGGAATTTTGCCAGCTGATGGGCCAACCGCCCGAGGCGTTGGTGCTGGTCACCTTGCTGCAGCAGGTTCATCCCGAGGATCGCGACCTTTACACCGCCCTCGCCCAGCCACTGCTCAGCGGCGAGCAGGACAGCGCCATGCAGACCCTGCGCCTGCAAAGTCACGCACGCGGCGTGGTGTGGGTGGAACTGAGCATGTCGGCCCTGCACGACGAACACGGCTCGCCCACGCAGCTGGTAGCCTCGGTGCGCGACATCACCGAAGTACGCCGCAGCCAGTTGCGCCTGCAGCAATACCAGGCCTCGCTGGAGCAGCAGGTGGCCCAGCGCACCGAAGACCTGCAACGCAGCCAGACCACGCTGCAGGCCATTGCCGACAACCTGCCGGTATTGATCGCACACATCGACACGGCGCTCAGGTACCGTTTCAACAACGCCTTGTACAAGGAGATCTTTGACCTGGACCCGGTCCACCTGAAAGGTCGCAAGGTCGACGAAGTGCTGCCCACGCATGTGTACGAACACTTGCTGCCGTTCTTCCAAAAGGCGCTGGCCGGCGAGCGCGTGGAGGCTGACGATGTGCGCTACAACCCCGCCGATCCACGTGTCTGGCACACCAGCTACGTGCCTGACGTACGCCAGGGCAAGGTCGAAGGCTTTTTCGTGATGTCGCTGGACGTGACCGAGCGCAAGAAACGCGAGAAGTCGTTGCTCGACCAGGCGACCCTCGACCCGCTGACCGGGTTGCCCAACCGTGCGGTGCTACATCACGAGCTGGCCTACGCGCTGCGCCAACAGATCGCCTTCGCGCTGTACTTCATCGACCTGGACGGCTTCAAGAAGGTCAACGACGAATGCGGCCACGAAACCGGCGACCTGCTGCTGCAGGCGGCCTCCAGCCGAATGCTGGCGGTGATGCGGGCCAACGATGTGGTGGCCCGCCTGGCCGGAGACGAGTTCATCGTCATTGCCCTTTCAGTGGCCAACCAGGCCGCGGCCCGGGATATCGGACGCAAGCTGTGCGATACCCTGGCCAACCCGTTCCGCTTCGGCGACACGCAGGTGACCATCGGCGCCAGTATCGGCATTTACGTGCGCGGTGCCGGGGGCGCCAGTCACACCCCCGAAGAGGTGCTGGCGCGGGCGGACAAGGCCATGTACGAAGCCAAACGGCTCGGGCGCAACCGGTGCAACGTCGCGCCCGACTGACCCTTACTTGGCGGCGTTGGCCCGTGCGGCGTGCAGCTTCTTGTAGCTTTCGATCAGGCGCAGGTGACGGTCGAGGCCTTCGAGCTTGAGGCTGGTCGGGGTCAGGCCATGGAAGCGCACGCTGCCGTCCACCGAGCCCAGCACCGCGTCCATGCGCGGGTTGCCGAACATGCGGCGGAAGTTGACTTCGTAATCGGCCATTTCCAGCTCGTCATCCAGCACCACTTCCAGCACCACGTTCAGGGCCTGGTAGAACAGGCCGCGCTCGACGGTGTTGTCGTTGAACTGCAAGAAGGCTTCGACCAGCTCCTTGGCGTCTTCGAAACGCTGCAAGGCCAGGCAGATCAGCAGCTTGAGCTCGAGGATGGTCAACTGGCCCCACACCGTGTTTTCGTCGAACTCGACGCCGATCAGGGTGGTGATGGTGGTGTAATCGTCCACCTCGCAGTTATCCAGGCGCTTGAGCAACGCACGCAGCGCGCGGTTTTCGAGGCTGTGCAGGTTGAGGATATCGGCACGGAACGCCAGGGCACGGTTGGTGTTGTCCCAGATCAGGTCCTCGACCGGGTAGATCTCCGAGTAGCCCGGCACCAGAATGCGGCAGGCATTGGCGCCGAGGTCGTCGTACACCGCCATGTACACTTCCTTGCCCATGTCTTCGAGAATGCCGAACAGGGTTTCGGCCTCCTGAACGTTCGAGTCCTCGCCCTGGCCGGAGAAGTCCCACTCGACGAATTCGAAATCGGCCTTGGCACTGAAGAAGCGCCACGACACCACACCGCTGGAATCGATGAAGTGCTCGACGAAGTTGTTCGGTTCGGTCAATGCGTGGCTTTCGAAGGTCGGCTGCGGCAGGTCGTTCAGGCCTTCGAAGCTGCGGCCCTGCAGCAGTTCGGTGAGGCTGCGCTCCAGCGCCACCTCGAAGCTTGGGTGGGCGCCGAACGAGGCGAACACGCCACCGGTGCGCGGGTTCATCAAGGTCACGCACATCACCGGGAACTCACCGCCCAGCGAGGCATCCTTGACCAGCACCGGGAAGCCCTGCTCTTCAAGGCCCTGGATACCGGCCAGGATGCCGGGGTACTTGGCCAGCACCTCTTGCGGCACATCCGGCAGGGCCAGCTCGCCTTCGAGGATCTCGCGTTTCACCGCGCGCTCGAAGATTTCCGACAGGCACTGCACCTGGGCTTCGGCCAGGGTGTTGCCTGCGCTCATGCCGTTGCTGAGGAACAGGTTTTCGATCAGGTTGGACGGGAAGTAGACCACCTCATCGTCCGACTGACGCACGAATGGCAGCGAGCAGATGCCGCGCTCGGTGTTACCCGAGTTGGTGTCGTACAGGTGCGAGCCACGCAGCTCGCCATCGCCGTTGTAGATGTCCAGGCAGTACGCGTCGAGGATTTCCACCGGCAGCGCATCCTTGGGCCCAGGCTTGAACCAGCGCTCGTTGGGGTAGTGCACGAACGGCGCGTTGGCGATTTCCTCGCCCCAGAACTGGTCGTTGTAGAAGAAGTTGCAGTTCAGCCGCTCGATGAACTCGCCCAGCGCCGAGGCCAGTGCGGCCTCTTTGGTTGCGCCCTTGCCGTTGGTGAAGCACATCGGCGACTGCGCATCGCGTACATGCAGCGACCACACGTTAGGCACGATGTTGCGCCACGAGGCGATCTCGATCTTCATGCCCAACCCAGCCAGGATCGACGACATGTTGGCGATGGTCTGCTCAAGCGGCAGGTCCTTGCCGGCGATGTAGGTGGTGGAATCGGCCACCGGCATCAGCAGGCCCTGGGCGTCGGCATCGAGGTTGTCGACTTCCTCGATGATGAACTCGGGGCCGGTCTGCACCACCTTCTTCACCGTGCAGCGGTCGATGGAGCGCAGGATGCCCTGGCGGTCCTTCTCGGAAATGTCTTCGGGCAGCTCGACCTGGATCTTGAAGATCTGGTTGTAGCGGTTTTCCGGGTCGACGATGTTGTTCTGCGAAAGACGGATGTTCTCGGTGGGGATGTTCCGCGTCTGGCAGTACAGCTTCACGAAATAGGCCGCACACAAGGCCGACGACGCCAGGAAGTAGTCGAACGGACCCGGCGCCGAGCCATCGCCCTTGTAACGGATCGGCTGGTCGGCGATGACCGTGAAGTCGTCGAACTTGGCTTCTAGGCGAAGGTTGTCGAGAAAATTGACCTTGATTTCCATGCGGGAATTACCGTGATTTAAGCGTGCAAAACGAAATTGGCCGGCATTATCCGGGTTTTCGGCCTGGAAGTCCTGTTTGTCTGTACGGGCCTTATCGCCGGCAAGCCGGCTCCCACATGAACCGCGCCGACCTTGAGATCACTGCAGTACCTGTGGGAGCCGGCTTGCCGGCGATGAGGCCAGTACAGACAACACAAGACAGAGGCTCCCACATAGACGTGTAAGAGCCGGCTTGCGCATTCCACCGGATTGCTTGCCTGATCCTCTGAACCTGCGCCCTGCACCAGACCAACGGTCATCCCCCTGTGCTAGCGTTTCTGGATTGGGGAACAACGTATTCCCCACTCAAAAAGAACATGCGACAGCAACCGATGATCAGCAGGTGAACCATGGAACTACGGATCAACCAGAAGACCTACCAGGTCGAGGCCGACGCCGACACGCCCCTGCTGTGGGTGATTCGTGACGACCTGGGCCTGACCGGTACCAAATACGGCTGTGGCCTGGCCCAGTGCGGCGCCTGCTCGGTGCTGGTGGACGGCAACGTGGTGCGTGCCTGCGTCACGCCCGTGGCGGGCGTGGTCGGCCGCGAAGTGACCACCATCGAGGCCATCGAAGCCGACGAGGTGGGCAAGCGCGTGGTCGCGGCCTGGGTCGAGCACCAGGTGGCCCAGTGCGGCTACTGCCAGTCCGGCCAGGTGATGGCCGCCACCGCGCTGCTCAAGCACACCCCCAAACCCAGTGACGCGCAGATCGACGCGGCGATGGTCAACCTGTGCCGCTGCGGCACCTACAACGCCATTCACGCGGCGGTGCATGAACTGGCCGAAGGGGGTAAAGCCTGATGAACATTCGCATCGACACCCCTGACGACCTGCTGAAGCTGCCGTTGGGCGAAACGGTCAACCTGTCGCGTCGGCGCTTTCTGGCCGGCACAGCGGTCGGCGCACTGGTCCTGGGCTTCGGCCTGCCGCTGGGCTCGGCCCGTGTCCAGGCCGCAGCGGCCGCCACCGCAGAGCGCGGCACCCAGGTGCCGGCATTTCTGGAAATTCGCCCGGACAGCACCGTGCGCCTGCTGTGCCCGTTCATGGAAGGCGGCCAGGGCGTCTACACGGCCATGGCGCAGATCGTCGGCGAAGAGCTGGATGCCGACCCTGCCACCTTCGTGCTCGACAGCGCGCCGCCCGGCGAAACCTACGTGGTGATGGAAAACGGCATGCGCATTACCGGTGGCAGCATGTCGGTGCGCATGAGCTACCCGACCATGCGCCGTCTCGGCGCCCTGGCCCGGGCCATGCTGCTGCAGGCCGCTGCCGAACAACTCGGTGTACCAGTCGGCGAGCTGAGCACCGAGCCTGGCAAAGTGCTGCATGCCGCCTCTGGCCGCTCGCTGGCCTATGGTGAACTGGCCGCACGTGCCATGGACCTGCCCGTGCCGGACCCGGCCAGCGTGAAGCTGCGCGACCCCAGCCAGTTCCGCTGGATCGGCAAACCCGTGCGCCGGGTCGATGCCTACGACAAATCCACCGGCAAGGCGCAGTACACCATCGACATCAAGGTCGACGGCATGCTGCATGCCGCCGTGCAGCATGCACCGCGCCTGGGCATGACCGTTGGCAGCCTGCGCAACGAAGACCAGGTCAAGGCCATGAAGGGGGTGCATTCGGTGCATCGCCTGCCAGGCGCCGTGGCGGTGGTGGCCGAACGCTGGTGGCACGCCAAGCGTGCGGTCGAGGCCATACAGGTCGATTGGCAAGAGCCTGCGGCCGACTCGAAACTGCGGGCCATGCCGGCCGACTTTTCCAGCGACGCCTTCCGTGAACGCCTGGCCGCCGAAACCGGGCCGGCCCGTGACGATGAAGTCGCAGGCGATGTGGCCAAGGCGCTGGCCGATGCCAAGACCACGGTCGAGGCCACCTACCACAACCAGTACCTCAACCATGCCCAGCTGGAGCCGCCGTCGGCCATCGCCCGCTTCAACCCCGACGGCTCGCTGGACGTCTGGCTGCCCAACCAGGCACCCGACATGTTCCGCGACGACATCGCCAAGCGCACCGGCCTGGACCCGGCGCGCATCACCCTGCACTCGCCGCTGCTGGGCGGTTTCTTCGGGCGGCACTTTCTGTACGAGTCGGCCAACCCTTACCCGCAGGCCATTGAACTGGCCAAAGCGGTCGGCCGACCGGTCAAACTCATCTGGACCCGCGAGGAAGAGTTCCTGCGTGACGTGCATCGGCCCATGGCGGTGGTCAAGTTCCGCGCTGCGCTGGATGCCGACGGCCTACCGGTCGCCATCGAGGCGGTCAGTGCCACCGAAGGGCCAACCGAGGCCCTGGCCGGCAAACAGGGCGAGAAAATCGACCCCACCGCGCTGGAGGGGCTTTCCGGCAAGTCGTATGCCATTGCCAACAAGCGCATTGCGCAAATCTACGTCAAAGGCCCGGTGATGCTGGGCTACTGGCGCTCGGTGGGCAATTCGCTGAACGACTTCTTCTACGAGGCCTTCCTCGACGAACTGGCCGACAAGGGCGGCAAGGATCCGTTCGAACTGCGCCAGCACCTGCTTAAAGACAACCCGCGGCTGACCAACCTGTTAAAAGCCGTCGAGGAACTGTCCGGCGGCTGGAAACGCGGCCCGTTCACCGCCGAGGATGGCAGCAAGCGCGCCCGAGGCATCGCCATGGCGTCGCCGTTCGGCTCCGAGGCGGCGGTGATTGCCGAGGTGTCCATCGAAAATGGCCAGGTCAAGGTGCACGACATCTGGCAGGCCATCGACCCCGGCAGCATCGTCAACCCGGCGATCATCGAAGCGCAGGTCAACGGTGCCGTGGCTCTGGGGCTGTCTCAGGCGCTGATTGAGGAAGCGGTGTACGTCGACGGCAAACCGAGGGCGCGCAATTACGACCTGTACCCGATCCTGCCGCCCTCGCGCATGGCCAGGGTGCATGTGCGCATTGTCGAAAGCGGCGCGAAGATGGGCGGCATTGGCGAACCGCCGCTGCCGGCAGTCGCTCCGGCGGTGGCCAACGCGGTAGCGCGGCTCACGGGCCAGCGCATTCGCAGCATGCCCCTTAGCCGCTACACCTTCAGCTGAGCGAGCCAGGATTGCCCATGACCCGAAGCCGATTCGCAAGAACCGCTGGCTGGCTCGCGCTGCCTTGCCTGCTGGCAGCCGGCCTGCTGGCCTGGTATGTCAGCCGCGAGCCCGCCTCACCGTTTCAGAACCAGCCCATCACCCAACACGAGGCGGCGCTGGTCAGCCGTGGCGAGTACGTGGCCAGGCTCAGTGACTGCGTGGCCTGCCACAGCCTGCCTGGGCAGGCGCCATTCGCCGGCGGGCTGGAAATGGCCACCCCGCTGGGCGTCATCCATGCCACCAACATCACCCCCGACCGCACCACCGGTATCGGCGCCTACAGCCTTGCCGACTTCGACCGGGCCGTGCGCCACGGCGTCGCACCGGGTGGGCGCAGGCTCTACCCTGCCATGCCCTACCCCTCGTACGCCAAGCTCAGCGACGATGATATGCGCGCGCTGTATGCCTTTTTCATGAAAGGCGTGCAGCCGGTCAACCAACCCAACCGAGCTGGCGAGATTCCCTGGCCGCTGAACATGCGTTGGCCGATTGCTTTTTGGAATGGGCTGTTCGCCCCCAACACGCCCTACGCGGAAAAAACCGCGCAAGACGCCCAGTGGAACCGCGGCGCCTACATCGTCCAGGGCCCGGGCCATTGCGGCAGTTGCCACACACCACGGGGCCTTGCGTTCAACGAAAAAGCGCTGGACGAGGCCGGCGACGCGTTCCTGTCCGGCGCCCTGCTCGATGGCTGGTATGCACCGAGCCTGCGCGCAGACCACAACACCGGCCTGGGGCGCTGGAGCGAGGCCGATATCGTGCGGTTCCTCAAGACCGGCCGCAACCAGCACGCCGTGGTGTTCGGCTCGATGACCGAGGCCTTCAACAACTCCACCCAGTTCATGAATGACCAGGACCTGGCGGCCATCGCCCACTACCTTGCATCGCTGCCCGGCGACCCGCAGCGCGATGGCACGCCTTGGCAGTATCAGGCGGTGTCCGCCAGCACCCAGCTCGACGCGCCCGGTGCGCACACCTACGTCACCCGCTGTGCCTCCTGCCATGGCCTGGACGGCAAAGGCCAGGCCGAATGGATGCCACCGCTGGCCGGTGCCACATCGGCACTGGCCAAGGAGCAGGCATCGGCCATCAACATCACCCTCAACGGCTCGCAGCGGGTGGTCACGGCCGGGCTGCCGGATGCCTATCGCATGCCAGCGTTCCGCGAGCAGTTGTCCGACCAGGAGATTGCCGAGGTGTTGAGTTATGTCCGCGGCAGCTGGGGCAACCAGGGTGACGCGGTGAATGCCCAGGCGGTCGCCAAGCTGCGCGGGCACACCGACCCGGCCAGCAGCAGCCCGATCATTCTGCAGATGCGCTGAACAGGATTGACTGATGGAAAGTATCGACCTGCTGGTCCTGCGCACCGCCCGGGACTGGCTCGCAGCCGGTGAACCGGTATTGCTGGCCACCGTGGCCCGTACCTGGGGATCGTCGCCCAGGCCCGTGGGCTCGATGATGGCCCTGCGCAACGATGGCCGCGTGATCGGCAGCGTCTCCGGGGGCTGTATCGAGGACGATCTCATTCACCGCTACACCACCGCTTACGGCGGCAGCGGCATTGCACAGCGAGGCCCTGACGTGGTCCGGTATGGCGTCAGCGCCGATGAAGCGCACCGTTTCGGCCTGCCGTGCGGCGGCACCCTGGAGCTGATCCTGGAGTTCAGCCCGTCATGGCACAGCCTGGATGAGCTTCTGGCCCAGCTCGATGCCGGTAGCCTGGTGCAACGGACACTGGACTTGCGCACTGGCGAGGCCCAACTGACCGTCACCAGCACCCCGACCCCGTTCAGCTTCGATGGCCAACGCATGGTCAACACCTTGGGCCCGGGATATCGCCTGCTGCTGATCGGCGCCGGCGTACTGGCCGAGTACCTGGCGACCATGGCCTTGTTCAACGGTTTCAAGGTGTCGGTCTGCGACCCACGCCCCGAGTACATGGACGGCTGGAACGTTGCCGGGGTGGAGAAGCTGGTCGGCATGCCCGATGACGTGGTACGGGTCTATGCCGCCGATATGCGCACCGCCATCGTCGGCCTCAGCCACGACCCCAAGCTCGATGACCTGGCCTTGCTCGAAGCCCTGCATGGCCCGGCGTTCTATATCGGCGTGATCGGCTCGCGGCGTAACAACCAGCTGCGCCGCGAGCGCCTGGTCGAGCACTTCGGCGAGACCGAAGCTTCGCTGCAGCGCCTGCACGGCCCCATCGGTATCTACATCGGCAGCAAGACCCCGGCTGAAATCGCCGTCAGCGTCATGGCCGAGCTGCTCGCGACCAAGAATGGCGTGGCGTTACCTGGCGCATTCAACGTAAGCCAAGCCAAGTTCGCCCAGGAGGTAGGTGCGTGACAGCAGGCCAGCCGACCTGCGCGGCGCTGGTACTGGCGGCCGGGCGGGCTACACGCTTTGGCAGCGACAAACGCATCGCTGCCCTGCCCTCGGGCCAGACATTGCTGGCCACGACGCTAGGGCGGGTGCAAGAGCACTTCGACGAGGTGGTTGTGGTGCTGCGCCCAGGGGATGAGCCACAGCGACTTGGCTTGGATGCAGGCGTGAAGGTGGTCTATGCCGAGCACGCCGATAGCGGCCTGTCCGCCAGCCTGGCTGCGGGCATTGCAGCGCTGCATGGGTCACAGGCTCAGGCGGTGGCGATCCTGCTCGGGGACATGCCTTGGGTGACGTCAGAGACACTGCAGCGCTTGTGCGCGCAAGCCGGCGAAAGACACATTGTATTGCCGTTTCACCAGGGCCAACGCGGTCATCCGGTGCTGTTTGGCCGTGCGTTCTGGCCAGCGCTTGCGCAGGTGCAGGGCGACCAGGGTGGCAGGCAGGTGATTCTGCACAATCCACACGCCTGGCGCAGGGTCGATGTGGAGGATGCGGGCGTGTTGCGCGATGTCGATACACCGGCCGATCTCATCAGCCAGGGCCATTAGGGCCGCTGTGCGGCCCATCGCAGGCTTCGCCAGCTCCCACGGTGTGAACTACCCCCAAGGAGTTGGATAGGGATAATTCAATTAGCTACCCGTGGGAGCTGGCGAAGCCTGCGATGGGCTGCACAGCAGCCCCTGTAGCGGTAGTCTCCAGCATCAGCGCTGAATCGCGCTCTTCTGCTGGTTCTTCCAACGCTCCAGATTCTGCTCGAGCAATTGCCCCGGCAGCGGCCCTTCAACGATCTCTTTCATCTTCTGCGCCAGCTGTTGGCGCAGCAGGGGCTGATTGCACGGCGAATGATGTGACAGCGCCAAGTACAGGCCTTCACTGGCCACCGGCGGCTCCAGCACCTTGAGCTTCTGATCCATGCCCAGCGTGCGCGCCAGCGCCATGCCGGGGTACTGCTCGTACACCACATAGTCGTTACGTTTGAGCAGCAGTTTCTCGAAGGCCTGCTTGGCGCTGGGCACCGCTTCGAGGTTCAGGTGGGCCTTGGCATAGTCGTCGAACTGCTGGCCATGGCTGTTGCTGACCAACGTGCCGCCCTTGCGCCCTTGCAGGTCAGCCCACCCCTGGTAGGCAAAAGCACCGTCCTGGCGCACCCAGACCACGCTGGGCGTGTGCAGGAACGCCGGCTTCACGAAGTCCATCACCTGTTGTCGCGCCTGGGTCAGGAAGTATCCGGCCATCAGGTCGATGTGGCCGGTGCGCACCTCTTCCTGCGCCCGGGACCACGGGCCGGTATAAAACACCTGCACCTCCAGGCCCAGGCTCTTGCCCACATGCTGGAGCAGGTCGGCATTGGCCCCGATCAGTCGCTGCGGGTTTTCCGGGTCACGCCACAGGTAAGGGGGGTACTCTGGGTTACCTGTGGCGGTGAGATGCTGGCAATCCTGCGTCGCAAACGCCGCCTTGGGCAGCACCGCCATGACGCAGACCAGCAGAAGCGACCGGCAAGGACCACGCTCGTCCATGTACAACCCTCGGCACAGTTGGCATTCAGCGGCCGGACATGGACGCCGAAGCTGCCACATCCCTTGGGCAACGACGGCATCGAAAGCCGTTCGCATCAGACAGTCTGGACCATCAGCAGCCTTCTGCTGCTTCAGGAAGAAACAATTTTCAGCCTATCGATACGCTACGTAACACCGTATTACGGTATTCCATCAACCAAAACCTCTCAAGCCCGCAGCTTCTGGGCTTCATCAGGTTATTGGCCTGAAAATTGCTGTTGTATATGGGTAATTCCTCCGAGCGCTGTGCAATGGCCCATTCATACCCACACTCAGGCAACCGCCATGTCCAAGGTGACGTGCGACTGCTTGTGCGCTGTGGCGCCATGCATGGGTATCTGCGCCGATCCTCCGGCCCAGGCCGCATCACCCTGCAACGTCTGCCGGCCTGCGTAGCGGCCAAGCAGAACGGTTTCTGGCAAATCGTCAGCTAGTTCCTTGCGCGAGCGCTTCGCTCGTTTCCTCGCAGCGCCTGCTTCGCAGTGCGTTGCGCTTCGCTATCCGTTGAACGTTCGGCAGGCCGCCATCGGCCTGGCCGCCGTTCTCCATCTGGAACGAAACTGATGAACCATGACACCGCATTGCTCGTGATCGACCTGCAACAGGAAGATGGATTCCCCCTGGAACGCTTCGATCAAGTGATCGAACACGCTGGCGCACTGATCGAAACCGCGCGCAGCCTTGGTATTCCGCTGTTCTACACCCGCCATGTCAACGACGCCCTTGGCCGCGACCTGGCGCCCGGCGAACCGGTCGACGCACAAGGCAGGCCGACCACCTACCGTGCCGGCACCCGCGCCATCGAAATCATCGACGCACTGGCCGCACAGCCTGGCGACGTGGTGATCGACAAACAGCGCTACAGCGCATTCCATGGCACCCGCCTGGCACAGATGCTGAGCAGCCGGGGCATCAAGCATCTGGTGGTGATCGGCGTGCTGACCGATGTCTGCGTCATGACCTCTGTCTTCGATGCCTATCAGCATGACCTGCGCCTGACCCTGGTGGCCGACGCCTGCACCGCCACCACCCAGGCCGCGCACTACTCGGCGCTGCACATTCTCTCCAACTGGGTCTACGGGCTGGAGATCTTCAACACCCAACAGCTGCTGCAACGCTGGCGCGACCAGCCGGCCACATCGCTGCGCACCGATGAGCCGGACCATCTGGCGTTTCAGCCCGAGGCCTTCGTCGAGGCCATCGCGCGTTTGGAAAACCATCTGGTAGCCCAAGGCTGAGGGAGAGAAGACCATGAAAGTAGAAAACCGCAGCATCGATTTCATTCCTGAAACCGAACGCCATGGCGAACCTCGCTCGCTGTTCTTCGTCTGGTTCGGTGCCAATGCCAACATCACCACGGTCGCGGCCGGGGTGCTACCGGTGAGCCTTGGGCTCAACCTGTTCTGGAGCACCTTGTCCATTCTGCTAGGTTCGATGATCGGCGCCATCTTCATGGCCTCGCATTCGGCCCAGGGGCCGAGGCTGGGCATTCCGCAGATGATCCAGAGCCGGGCACAGTTCGGCGTGTACGGCGCCATCGTGCCGCTGCTGTTCGTCATGCTGATCTATATCGGCTTCTTCGTCAGCAACACACTGTTGGCCGCGCAGGCAATCGCCCTGGCCAGCCCGTTCAGCAACGAGGGCAATATCGTGCTGCTGGGTGCGGCCTGTTTCCTGGTGGCGCTGTTTGGCTACTCACTGATCCATCGCCTGCAGAAAGTGCTGTCGTTGCTGTCCATCGCGGTGTTCGGCGGCGCCACCCTGCTCGCCCTGGCACTGCCCGTCGAGCCTGGACAGTGGTCGGCGCAGGGCTTCAGCCTGCCAGCGTTCCTGGCCTCGGTGAGCATCTCGGTGACCTGGCAGTTGTCTTACGCGCCCTATGTGGCGGACTACTCCCGCTACCTGCCAACCCGCACCTCGACTCGCCAGGTGTTCTGGTACAGCTACATAGGTACGGTGATCGGCGGCAGCTGGATGATGATTCTTGGCGCGGTGCTGGCCAAGGGCATGACCGGCTTCGCCGACAATGTCGGCCTGAACCTGGTCGGATTGCTGGGCGGCGGTACGCTGCTGGCGTTCGCCTTCGTGCTCTACGGCCAGATCGCCATCAACGTGTTCAACCTCTATGGCGCCTTCATGTCGACGGTGACGGTGATCGAGCCGTTTGCCGCACTCAAGGTCACCCCGCGCATTCGCGCAGGCTTCATGCTGGTGATCTGCGCGTTGGCGACCGGGCTGTGCACGCTCGCTCAGGATGACTTCATCCAGTTCTTCCTGAACTTCATCTTCTTCATGAGCTACTTCCTGATCCCCTGGACGGCCATCAACCTGGTGGACTACTACGCCCTGCGCAAAGGCGTGTACCAGATCGCCGATATCTTCGAGCCGTCGGGTATCTACGGGCGGGTGAACGGCATCGCCATCGGCGTGTTCCTGGCGACCATCGTGCTTGAGGTGCCGTTCATGAACACCTCGCTGTACGCTGGCCCCCTGGCCACGCAACTGCAGGGCGTGGACCTGGCCTGGGCGGTCGGGTTGCTGTTCCCGGCGCTGGCTTACTATGTGTTGATGAACCGGCGTAAGACACAGCAGGCCAGCGCCGCTGAGGCCTGACCCTGCATGCAACCCCGAACGGCCGGCGAGCTGTTCAGGGTTGCATTACTCACGTCAGATGTGACGGGTAATGCCGCCATCGACCTTGATGTTCTGCCCGGTGATGTAGGCAGCGCCCTCGCCGGCCAGGAACGCGATGGTCGCGGCAATTTCCTCGCTGGTGCCGTAGCGCTTGAGCGGCACGCTGTCGCGGCGTTGCTCGGTAGCGGGCAGACTGTCGATCCAGCCTGGCAGCACGTTGTTCATGCGGATGTTGTCGCCAGCGTAGGTGTCGGCAAAAATCTTGGTGAATGCGGCAAGGCCGGCGCGAAACACTGCCGAAGTGGGGAACATGTCGCTGGGTTCGAAGGCCCAGGCGGTGGAGATATTGATGATCACCCCGCCCTGCTGGCGCTGCATGATCGGCGTCACCAGGCGGGTCGGGCGAATGGCATTGAGCAGGTAGGTGTCCATGCCCAGGTGCCAGTCGGTATCGGAGATTTCCAGAATCGGCGCACGTGGCCCGTGGCCTGCGCTGTTGACCAGCACATCGACCCGGCCCCATTTTTCCACCACGGCATCCACCAGCCGCTGCAAGTCCTCGTTCGACTGGTTGCTACCGGTCACGCCAATACCGCCCAGCTCGTTGGCCAAGGCCTCGCCCTTGCCCGAAGACGACAGGATGCCGACCTTGAAGCCGTCCGCCGCCAGGCGCCGGGCCGCAGCCGCCCCCATGCCACTGCCACCTGCGGTGATGATCGCTACTTTTTCTACTGACATGCTGCCTCCATTGGATGGGAACCGTGCGGGTTCAGTGTCATCACACTAGCAGCGCAATCGCCAGCGAGGGAGGCAGTCAAAGTTGGTTTCTACAGTAGAAAAACTATTGTCTAGCCACTGGCCTGTTGCAGCAGCCACTCCATGACTACCGCCAGCCCCTGAGGCGTACCGACCTTGCGTGGCCAGACCAGGTAGAACGCCTTGTCGAGCCGCAACTGCTGGGCAAACACCTGCGCCAGGCGCCCGGTCGCGATATCGTCCTGAACGAACATCTGGTTGGCCAAGGCGATGCCCTGCCCATTGATTGCAGCCTCGATGGCCAATGACGTCTGGTTGAAGCGCATGTTCTTCGCCGTGCCCTGGGGGTGTTGAGGAAACAGCGCGGCGGTGAATTCGGGCCAGAAATTGTGCGCATCGTGCAACAGCACGAACTCCTGCAACGCCTCGAAACTGTCGGGCCTGCCTTTGCTGGCCAGCAGGTGCGGGCTGGCAACGGCGACGATGCGCTGCTCCATCAAGAGCTCGGCATTCAGGCCTGGCCCGAACGGCGGCTGGCCGTAGCGCACCGCCACATCGACGCCATCGGTGCTGAAGTGCGAGAGCTTGTCCGTGGCCAGCAGACGCAGGTCGATCTCCGGATTGGCTTCGGCAAAGGCGCCCAGCCTTGGAATCAGCCATTTAGAGGCGAAGGTGGGGGTGACGCTGACCGTCAGGTGCAGCGGCTGCGGCCTGAGCAGCCGCGTCGCTTCATCGATCATCGCCAGGGCGCTGCGCACGCTGCCACTGTAGGAACGCCCGGCATCGGTCAAGCCCAGCCCGCGTGGCAAGCGCTCGAACAAGCGCAGTTCCAGGCTGGCTTCCAGCCCACGAATCTGCTGGGCCACTGCAGCCTGGGTAACGCCCAGCTCCTCGGCGGCAAGGCGAAAGTTCAGGTGACGGGCAACCACCTCGAACACCCGCAGGGCGTTCAGTGATGGCAGGTTCGGGAAACCTTCGGGCATAGATAAAGAATTTCTACTGGCTGGTTGAAGTTGTGCTGTCTCTCTCACCCTGGCCGCAGCTGGTTACGCTGGGCAGGTCGAACAACGACTTCACGAGGCTAGCCACAAACGGCGGCCAAATAAACCTATGTCAGTAGAAAAACCATCGACTGGAAGCACTTTTCCCATGAACAGAACCGCAATCTGCGCCTTCGCCTTCCTCGGCGTCATCTGGGGCAGCAATTTCATCTTCGTCAAATGGGCGGCCGACTTCATCTCACCACTGCAAATCACCCTGTTGCGCGTGCTGTTCGGTTTCCTGCCCGTGCTGATCTACGCCATTGCCACGAAGGCGCTGCGTTGGTCCCACTGGCGGCACGGTCACCACTTTCTGGTGATGTCGCTTCTGGCCACTGCCGTCTACTACTTCGCCTTTGCCAAAGGCACTGCGTTGCTCGACAGCAGCATTGCCGGCATGCTCGGTGGCGCCATCCCCCTGTTCACCTTTGTTTGCGCCTGGCTGTTCCTGCGCTCTGAACGGCTGAACCTGTGGAATACCGCAGGCATCGCGCTGGGCTTCATCGGCATCCTGCTGGTGGCCAGACCTTGGTCAGCCCAGGGCAGCGTCAACCCAGTGGGCATTGGCTACATGATCTTTGGCTCGCTGAGCGTGGGCTGCTCGTTCGTCTACGCCAAACGCTTCATCATTCCCCTTGGCCTGCCCGCCGTTGCTCTCACCACCTACCAGATCGGGCTGGCACTGGCCCTGCTGTTCAGCGTAACGCCGCTGCAGGGCATCACGGCCGTGTTTGATGACCACCGCGCCGGGTTTGGGCTGGTGTTCGGGCTGGGTTTGTTGGGTACCGGGGCGGCCTACCTTGCCTACTACTTCATCGTCGACGCGTTTGGTGCACTGGCAGCGTCCGCCGTGACGTACATTCCGCCGGTGGTTGCCCTGCTGATCGGGGCCGCGCTGGGCGAGCCGGTAACGCCAGACTCGTGGATGGCGGTGTGCCTGATTCTTGCCGGCGTAGCCCTGGTGCAGTTCCATGCACGTTTGCGCATTGCGCAGCCGACGATCAGAACCTGACAGCCTAGCGCATGCCCCGCTCCGACCTGCGGCCGCAACTCGACCAGGCACGGGTGGGCTGAGGTGTCTATGCTCGTGCTTAGGTACCGGCAATTGGCTACTGCGAGGGTACGGATTGGGGGCTCTGGATGTCGTCACGCCTTGCGGCGGGCGTTACCTGGGTAGTGAGCGGGTGGGCTTATTGCGAGAACAACCAAAACATGCCGACATCAGAAAAAGCGCCCCTGTTCTCGCTTCACTCATTGAAGTCGGAATGGCCAACCCTGGTTTTGTGGTCATACCTGTTATCCCCCCTGGTGATAAGAGCCGTTGCCAACCAGCACCATTCGAAGATTGACCTACTGACCCTCTTCACACTGGGCATCTCCGGACTCTGGCTGGTGCTGCTGCGGTTCATCTCATCCAACCAGTTCAAAGTCCACGCGCTGCTGCTGCCCTTCTACCTTCTGGCCACCATCGACCTGTTCCTGGTGCTGAACTTCAACTCCAGGCTGACCGCTGCCTATGTCTTCATCGCCCTGACCAACTACAAGGAAGCGAGCGACTTCGTGGCCACCTACTGGCGGCCAGTGGCGTTGGTGCTGAGCCTGTTCGCCCTGTGCTATGGCCTGGGCCTGGCCGGGTTGTACAAACGGCGCTTCTACAAAAGCCGGGCACTTGCCCTGCTGAGCGCATGCACCCTGCTGCTGGGCTACGGCGCCTACTTCTACAAGACGGCCACGCTCAACGGCCTTGGCCAAGGCGCAGTGCTGGACCTGGCGGCAAAGGACCAGAGCACGCCGTTCGGCTACCTGTCACAAATCGGCCTGACCACTTATCTGCACGCCCAATCGCAGGAACACATCAGCAAACGCCGCACTGCACAGGTGAACATCATCAGCCAGACCAACGAGCCCAACGTCGACACCCTGGTGTTCGTGATCGGCGAGTCGTCACGCCCACACAACTGGTCACTGTACGGCTACCACAACCCGACCACGCCGAACCTTGACCGGCAGAAGGGGGTGTTCAGGCTGGACAACGTGTGCACCACCTCCCCCTACACGTCGGTGGCGGTGCCTTCGATGCTCAGCCTGTCGCCCATTTCCAACTGGGACCTGATCGCCTCGTCCCAGTCATTGGTGGGTATTTATAGAAAAGCGGGATACGACACCCACTGGCTGTCAGTCCAGGAAGTCGACAGCTTCGGCGGCATCATTCCGCACATCGCCGCAGAAGCGCAGCACCGCCACTACTTCGAACGCAGCTATGACCACGCCATGCTTCCGGCCTACGAAAAAATCCTGCTCGACGGTGGAACACGAAAACAGGCCATCTTCATTCACATCAAGGGCAGCCATTTCGACTATGCGCGCCGCTATCCAGACAACTTCAGGAAGTTCCAGCCGGCCACCAACAGTGCAAAAGACCAGATCACCGCAGATTATGACAACACCATTCTCTACACCGACTGGATACTGAACAGCCTCATCACCCAACTGCAGGCCAGCAAGCGCTCTGCCCTGCTGGTCTACGCGTCGGACCATGGCGAAAACATCCTGGATGACCATCGCGGGCTGCTGGGCCATGGCATTGGCAATGAATACGATCTGGCGGTTTCTTCGTTCATCTGGGCATCCGACAACCTGCCGGCCCCACTCAACCTCAGGCTCGCCAAGCTCAAGGACAGGGCCGACCAACCCATCAGCATCTCTTCGCTGCCCCATACGCTGCTGGGTATCACGGGCGTGCTGACCAACGACTACAACAGCGCCCACGACCTGATGAGCGATACGTTCATCCCCTCTACATGCCCTTACCTGCTCGGGTCAGGTTATGTGCCGTCGTTCCAATTCAGCATCCGTCCGGCAGCCAAGGCGTCAGGGCAACTCGTTCATCAGGCCGATTGAACATCTGCCCGGAACACGTTTCAAACGAAGATACCCATCGCCACTTGCGAGGAGCCTGTCATGACCAGCGTGCGATCTGCACTGCGCCCGGCCACGGAAACACCAGGGTCATGAAAATGCCTGGCCGCGCGCCCAATGCCTGCCTGCAACTGGATTACGTGCGCGACACGCTGTTCGGCCCGGTAGCGCAAAGCGTGGAGTGCCAGTGCCAACTGGCAGCGCTGACACTACAGGGTCGCCCGGCCCTGCGCCTGCACATTTGCCCGCCCCTGCCGGACAAGGTCGACCGCGCCCACAGCGTGGCCTTCATCTGGGATGGGCGTAATTACCGAGGGGTGGTGCGCGACCATGGCAAGTGCGGTGACGGGGGGCTGAACCTGTTGCTCGAACTGCAATGAGTGCCCCCGGCCAGCCTGCGCGGGCCGGGGCTTGACGCTGTCAGGCAATGGCTTTCAGCGGCGTTGGGTGCGCATCGCGAAGGGCATGCAGTTGGCCCACCAGATGCACCAGATCACGGCAATTGTTGAGGCTTTGCAGCGGAACCGACGTCAGCGTGACGCAGTCATCGAGCGATTGTCCCTGACCGAGGCGGATTGTCAGGGTGGTGCCGTCCGGGCAGCTGACCTCACAACGATCGGGCAGGCAGGCTTGCTCGATCATTTGCCGCATCTCTAGCATCGAAACTCCAATCAACGACATGGTACGACCCTCTCTGTACTGGATGGCCTGTTGTGTGAGTACGCCTTTGCCGCGTGGGGTGCCAATTGATAATGCGCATGTTCAAGCGGCACTCCATGCGCCTGAACAATGATCATGAGGGAGATCCCTTAGCACCTTAGTGGAAGAATCCGCCCGGGGCCGGGCGGTTCGACTGGATGCTGGCACTTCGCGACGGGCGGTCAGTGCGCAGCGCCCTCGCGCTCGTCGGCCATCTGCCCGAACCGGCCGGCGTGGAAGTCATCGAACGACTCGGCGATCTCTGCCTGACTGTTCATCACGAACGGCCCATAGCCCACGATCGGCTCGTCGATCGGTTCGCCACTGAGCAGCAGCACACTGCTGCCCTCCTGCGCCTCGATCACCACATGCTCGCCGTCGCGCTCGAACAGCACCAGACTGGCCGGGCCGGCTTCACGCTCGCCATTGACCAGCAGCTTGCCGCGCAGCACCACCAGGGCAGCCGAGCGGCCCTGCGCCACCGGCAACTGCAGCGACGTACCGGCCTTCAGGCGCAGGTCCCAGACATCCATTGGGGTAAAGGTGCGTGCCGGCCCTTGGTGGCCCAGATACTCACCGGCAATCACCCGCACACTGCCACCCTCGCCCTCCAGCTGCACCACCGGAATGTCAGCGGCCAACAGCGTCTGGTAGCCCGCGGCTGCGCGCTTGTCCCGCGACGGCAGGTTGACCCACAACTGCACCATCTCCAAGGTACCGCCACTGCGGGCGAACGCCGGCGAATGGAATTCTTCATGGATGATGCCGTTGGCGGCGGTCATCCATTGCACGTCGCCCGGGCCGATCAGGCCACCGGCACCCGTGGAGTCGCGGTGCTCCAGCTCGCCCTGGTAGACGATGGTCACGGTTTCGAAACCACGATGCGGGTGCTGGCCGACCCCGCGCCGGTCACGGGTGGGCGTGAAATCATGAGGGCCGGCGTAGTCCAGCAGCAGGAACGGGCTGATCTGGCTGGCCAGGTTGTCGTAGGTGAACAGGCTGCGCACCGGGAAACCATCCCCAACCCAGTGGGCATGGGGGCTGCGGTGGATACCCAGAATCTTTTTCATGAGAAGTCTCCTCTCTTGGCTGGGCTCACCTTAACAACCATGCCAATTTGCCGGAAGACGGCTGAAATGGCATGGATCGTTCCACTGGCAGGACAATCAACTCAACCTTGAAGAAAGGCCTGTACCTGTTCCGCCGCCATGGCCGGATCTTCCTGCATGAAACAGTGCCCGCCGGGCACTTGCCTGGCCTCGACATTGGCGTTGAGCGCAGCCAGACGGTTCACCGAATGCGGGACGAAGGGGTAAGTGTGCTCGCCATACAACACCAGCGTAGGCACCTGGATACTGCCAAGGCTTGGCCACATACGCGCCGGGAACGAGCTGAAGATTTCTACCTCTCGGCTGGGCCGGCACTTGAGCACCACCGCTTCGCCGCAGTCGCCGATGGCGTGTTCGACATAGGCTTGCAGCGCCGCAGCGGTCCACCCCTTGAAAATGCCCCGCCCTTGCAGCGAGGCCAGTGCCGCCTCGCGGTCAGGCCAATGACTGCGCCGGGTGGCTGCCTTGCGGGCCAAGGCGTGACGGCGATGCAGACCGACCAACGCGGCAGCGCCCATGACCCCGATCATGCGACGGCTGAACAACACCGGGTCGAGCAGCACGGCACGCGCGAAAAGCCGCGGTTCGCTGGCCAGCATCAGGCCGGTGAGCACCCCGCCAAAACTGTGCCCGACGGCATATCGAGGTACATCGCCGTACTCGCCACGGCCGGCCTCGAACGCCTCCACGGCCAGCGCAGCAGTGCGGTTCCAGCCGACAAAGTCACCGCCGTGGTCGCTTTCCCCATGCCCCTGCACGTCGCTCAGCCACAGGTCGAAATGCTCCGCCAGGCGCATCAACAGAGGCTGGTAGGCCAGGCTGCAGAAACCATTGCCGTGGAGAAAATGCACCAGCGGCTTGCCGCTGGCCGGCGAGCGCCAGCCGCGCAAGGTGAAACCTTCGGTGCATGTGTGGGACCAGGGGATCAACTCCATCGGCGTGCAGTACTCATCGGTTCAGGAAAACGCCGATTCTACAAACAGCAGCGGGTACAGCGAAATCACCAGCAGCAAGGCCATCAGGACATTGAACAGCATCAGCCAGCGCGGGTTCTGCAGCAGGTTGCGCAGGGCACTGCCAAACATGACCCAGACCCCGACACTCGGCAGGTTGACCAGGGCGAATACGGCGGCGATGACAATGACGTTCATCACATAGCCCTGGGCTGGCGTATAGGTGGTGATCGCCCCCACGGCCATTACCCAGGCCTTGGGGTTGACCCATTGGAACGCCGCCGCGCCCCAGAACCCGAGGGGCTTGCGGGTGCCGGACGAGGACTGGCCAACCGGCCCGGAGGTGGCGATTTTCCACGCCAGGTACAGCAGGTACGCAGCCCCGGTGTAGCGCAGCACGGTATACAGCGGCGGCCATGCCTTGAACACCTCGCCCAGGCCGAAGCCCACCGCCATCACCATCACCATGAAGCCGACGCTGATGCCAATTGCGTGGGGAATGGTACGACGTACGCCGAAGTTCACCCCCGAAGCCAGCAACATGGTGTTGTTCGGGCCTGGAGTGATGGAAGAAACGAAGGCAAATAGCACGAAGGCCATGAGCAGGTCGGCAGAGGCAAGCATGACGGGCATTCCGCATTTATTGTCGTTGCTGTCACACTAACCGAGTCGCCCTGCCTGCGACCGATACAGTTGAGTTAAATTAAACAGATACAAATCACTGTACTGTTTGCGATGCACCCCAATCACAAGGATGCCCCCATGAGCCTCACCATCCGCCCTGCCGTGCGCAGCGACGCCGCGCAGATTCTGGCCTTCATCACCGAACTCGCCGACTACGAGCGCGCCCGCCATGAAGTGGTGGCGTCCATTGCCGACATCGAGCACAGCCTGTTCGACGAGGGCAGCACGGTGCACAGCCTGATCTGCGAGCGCGACGGCCAGGCCATCGGCTTTGCCGTGTATTTCTACAGCTACTCGACCTGGCTGGGGCGCAACGGCATCTACCTGGAAGACCTCTACATCACCCCCGAGCAACGCGGCGATGGTGCCGGCCGTCAGTTGCTTCGGCACATTGCCCGCGAGGCGGTGGCGAACCGATGCGGGCGCCTGGAGTGGAGCGTGCTGGACTGGAACGAGCCGGCGATCGGGTTCTACCAGTCACTGGGGGCCGAGGCGCAGGATGAGTGGGTGCGGTATCGGTTGGATGGCGATACCTTGCTGAAGTTTGCCCAGGGTTAGGTGGATGGCACCGGCGTCGCCGGTGTTCGCGGGCAAGCCCGCTCCCACACAGCTTTTAGAGCTTGAATATTTCAAAGTCAGTGCAGTCACTGTGGGAGCGGGCTTGCCCGCGAAGGGGCCGGTACAGGCGGCATCAGTCCTGCCGCCACACCGCCCCGGCAATGTCCACCTGCTTGGGCAGCACCCGGTTCTCGAAGAACAGCTCGGCCGTACGCTGCTGCGCCGCGACAATCTCATCGCTCACCGGCAGCACCGGCGAAGCCGGACGATGGCTGAAACTGCGCCGCACCACCGCTTCCGGCAGGCCCATGAACTGCGCCAGCACCGTGATGCTGCCCGCCTCATCGCTGCGGGTCAGCGCCTCTGCCTGGGTGATTTGTGCTAGCAGCTGCTTGACAAAGGCGCCGTTGGCCTCGACATATCCCCGCGCGCCCAGCATGAAGGGCCCGATCAAGCCCAAACCTTGGCCGTCAACCAGCAACCGCGCCTTGCCCTCCAACTCGATGGCCGAGTAGAACGGGTCCCAGATCGCCCAAGCGTCCACGCTGCCGCGCTCGAACGCGGCCCGGGCATCGGCAGGCGCCAGGTACACCGGCTGCACGTCGCGCATGCTCAAGCCGGCCTTGGCCAGCGCCCGCAGCAGCAGGTTGTGTGCACTTGAACCCTTCTGCAACGCCACACGCTTGCCTTTGAGCGCCTCCACGCTCGTGATCGGGCTGTCCTTGGCCACCAGAATCACCTCTGCCCGAGGCTTGGGCGGTTCGGCACCGATGTACAGCAGATCGGCGCCCGCCGCCTGGGCGAACAGCGGAGGAATGTCCCCGGTCGAGCCGATGTCGAGGCTGCCGACGTTCAGCGCCTCAAGCATCTGCGGGCCGGCGGGGAACTCGATCCACTCGACCTTGGTATTGGCAAAGCGCTGTTCCAGCAGGCGGTGCTGCTTGGCCAACACCAGGCTGATCGAGCCCTTCTGATAACCGATGCGCAAGGTTGCAGGGTCCGCCGCCTGGGCGACACCGGCCAGGCCCAGCAGCATCAGCAAGGCAAGACGTAACACGGTCATCGGTCACTCCTTCCAGTCGGTCGAGGGTTTTTCCCAGAGGTTGATTCCGCCTTCCACGGCGTACCGGTCGATCTGCGCCAGTTCTTCGGCGCTGAATGCCAGATTGTCGAGTGCCGCGACATTCTCGAGGATCTGCTCGGGCCGGCTGGCACCGATCAGCGCCGAACTGACACGCGAGTCGCGCAAGGTCCAGGCCAAGGCCAGCTGGGCCAGGCTCTGGCCGCGGCCACGGGCGATCTCGTTGAGGGCCCGAGCGCGATCAAGGTTGGCCTGCGACAGGTGCTCCGGGCGCAACGAAGCGCCGCCGGCCCGGTTGACGCGGGCGTCAGCCGGAATGCCGTTCAGGTACTTGTCGCTGAGCAACCCTTGGGCAAGCGCGGTAAACACGATTACCCCGGCACCTACGTCGTCGGTGGTGTCCAGCAGGTCGCGCTCGATCCAGCGGTTGAACAGGTTGTACGAAGGCTGATGGATCAGCAGCGGCACCTTCAACTCAGCCAGCAGCGCGGCGATCTCACGGGTCTTGCCTGCCGAATACGAGGAAATGCCGATGTACAACGCCTTGCCCTGGCGCACGATGTCGGCCAGTGCGATGGCGGTCTCCTCCAGCGGCGTCTGCGCGTCGAAACGGTGCGAATAGAAGATATCGACATAGTCCAGGCCCAGGCGCCCGAGGCTTTGGTCAAGGCTTGAAATCAGGTATTTGCGCGAGCTGCCGCCCTGCCCGTAAGGGCCAGGCCACATGTCCCAACCGGCCTTGCTGGAAATGATCAGCTCGTCGCGGTAACTGCGCAGGTCCTCGCGCAGCAGGCGGCCGAAGTTGGTCTCGGCGCTGCCATAGGGCGGGCCGTAATTGTTGGCCAGGTCGAAATGGTTGATGCCGGCATCGAAAGCCGTGCGCAGCAAGGCACGCTGAGTTTCGATGGGGGTGGTATCGCCGAAGTTGTGCCACAGGCCCAGCGACAGCGCTGGCAGCACCAGGCCGCTGCGGCCGACACGACGATAAGGCATGCGCGAATAGCGCTCGGGGTGGGCGATGTAACTCATGGTTGACCTCGGTCGGCAAAGAATGGGTTGGCGGGCCGCTGCAGGCCCAGGTGCTCGCGCAAGGTGCGTCCCTGGTAATGGCGGCGGAACAGGCCACGGCGCTGCAGTTCGGGCACCACCTGGCTGGCAAACTCTTCCAGGCCCTGGGGCAGGTGCGGCACCAGCACGTTGAATCCGTCGGCGGCGCGCCCTTCGAACCAGGCTTGCAGCTCGTCAGCGATCTGTTCAGGGGTGCCGACCAGGCTGTAGTGCCCTCGCCCACCAGCAATCCGCCGGCCTAGCTGGGCCAGGGTCAGTTGCTCGTTTCCGGCAAGCTCGGTAAGCAATAGCTGGCGGCTGCGCTGGCCATCCTCGGTGGTCGGCAGTTCCGGCAGCGGGCCATCCAGCGGGTAGCCCGAGAGGTCGAAGTTGCCCAGCATGCGGCCCAGCAAGGCAACGCCCACGCGCGGGTCGACCAGCGCCTGGAACTGCTCGAACTTGTCCTGGGCCTCTTGCGTAGTGCGCCCGACCACCACGAACACGCCGGGCATGACTTTCAATGAATCCTCATCACGACCGTAACGTGCCAGGCGCCCCTTGAGGTCGGCGTAGAAGGCCTGGGCACGGGCCAGACTCGGCTGGGCGGTAAACACCACCTCGGCCGTCTCGGCCGCCAACTCACGGCCCGTCTCGGAAGAGCCAGCCTGCACCAGCACCGGCCTTCCCTGAGGTGAGCGTGCGACGTTCAACGGCCCTTTGACCCGAAAATGCTCACCTAGATGGTCGAGGCTGCGCACCCCCTCGGGCCGATGGAACAGGCCTGCGGCTTTGTCACGCACGAAGGCATCGTCCGCCCAGCTGTCCCACAGGCCCTGCACCACCTGTTGGAATTCACGGGCACGGGCATAGCGTTCGGCATGCGCAATATGCGCCTGACGGCCAAAATTGCCGGCCTCGGCGGCGGCGTCGGAGGTGACCAGGTTCCAGCCGGCGCGCCCGCCGGACAAGTGGTCCAGCGAGGCAAACTTGCGCGCCACGTGGTAGGGCTCGTTGTAGCTCGTGGTGGCGGTGGCGACCAGGCCGATGCGCTCGGTCACCGCACTCAGGGCCGACAGCAGGGTCAGGGGTTCGAAGTACACCGAGCGGGCGCTGTGACTGGCCAGGGGGTCGTTGGGCGCGGCCACACTGTCAGCAACGAACAGCGCGTCGAAGCAGGCGGCCTCGGCGACCTGCGCAGCGCGGCGGTAGCTGGCGAAGTCCAGCGGGTCGGCGGGTACATCCGGGTGACGCCAGGCGGCGACGTGGTGCCCGGTGGCCATGAGAAAGGCACCGAGGCTCAGTTGGCGACTCATGTTCATCTCCTTTGAAGGTTAGACTCGGGCCGCCGTGCGGCCCTTGGGTCAGAAGTCCTTGCGCAACTGCACGCCGAAGTAGCGCCCGTCATCCCGCGGTACCGCCCGGTAGATGTAGTCCCCGCCACTGGCCAGCATCTGTGCATAGGACTTGTCGCCCAGGTTCTTGCCCAGCAGCGCCACACGCCATCCATCGTTGTAATCGGCCAGGGCGATGCTGGCGTTCCAGATGCCGTAGGCGCCCTGCACGGTGTCGGGGTTCTGGTCGAGGCTGAACTGCACCGAGTCCTGCCAGCTGTAGTCGCTGGACAACTCGACATCCAGGCCGTTGTCCAGCGGGATCACATAGTCGGCTCGTACGTAGGTCTTCCAATCCGGCGTGAACGGCAAGCGGCCACCGTCGATATCGCAGCTGGCGGCGGCTCCGGCCGGGCAGTTGAAATGGTCGACCCGGGCCTTGGTGTAGGCCGCCGCGGCAGACAGCTTGAGCCGGCGGGTGGCCTGGAAGCTGGCGTCCAGCTCGACGCCCTGGGTCTTGACCTTGCCGGCGTTGACCAGGCGGGTCACCACCTGGTTGGCCACGGTGTCGAAGAAGTTGGCCTGGTAGTTGTCGTAGTCGGTGTGGAACACCGCCAGGTTGGCCATCAACCGGTTGTCCAGCGCCGTGCCCTTCAGGCCCACCTCGTAAGCATCGGAGGTTTCCGGCTTCAACGCCTCGGTATCGCGCGGCTGCATGTTGAAGAACACGTTGTAGGCCGGGCCCTTGTAGCCGCGTGAATAGGTCACGTAGCCGGTGAGGTTGTCGTTGAAGTCGTACTGCAAGCCGGTGCGGCCACTCCAGCCGTCCTCGTCCACCGAACCGCTGCTTGCGGTCGAGGGCTGGATGCCGGTGACGGCGGTCGCCGAGGTAGAGACGCGGCGGTGGTCGTAGTCGAGGTCGTCGTGGGTCCAGCGCAGGCCGAAGATCGCGCGGAAATCGTCGGTGAAATTGAAGGTGTTTTCGCCGAACAACGCGACGCTGTCGTTGGTGGTGGAGTAGTCGGCCCGGCCGCTGTTGGCCACCCCGCCGTTCACCGACAAGCGCTGGTAGGTCTCGTTGGAGGTACCATGCATGTAGAAGGCACCGAGCACGTACTCGTTGAACTGCCCCTTGGGCGAGGTCAGGCGGAACTCCTGGCTGTACTGGTCATAGTCCACCGTGCCCTTGTCATGGGAGGCGGTCAGCGGCAGCAAGGCGCGGCGGTCGCCGTCCTGGTACTGGGTGTTGTCCCAGCCGCGCCAGGCGCTGATCGAGGTCAGGGTGTAATCGCCCAGCTGCCAGTCGAGCTGGGCGGACAGGCCCTGGTTCTCGTCTTCGACATGGGTTTTGAAATCGCTGTTGATGTCGCGTTTGTGGGCGCTGACCGTCACCGGACGCAACTGGTTGGCGATGGCCGTGCTGGCCTGGGTGACCACACCGCTGGGCAGGGTGTCCTCGCCTTTCATGTAGTCGGCGATCAAGGTCAGGCGCAGGTCGTCACTGGGCTCGAATTCAAGCTTGCCGCGCGCGCCCTTGCGCTCGTAACCGTTCACGTCATGGCCGTTGACAACGTTTTCGACATTGCCGTCGTAGTCGCCCCACAGGGTGCTCAGCGAGCCCTTGAGCTGTTCGCTCAGGCGCCCGCCGATGCCAAAGCGCAGGCGGTTCTCGTCGCCGCCGCCGAAGTGCGAATAGTCCACATAGCCTTGGGTCTGCTCGGGAACCGCCTTGCTGACGATGTTCAACACCCCGGCCGAGGCGTTCTTGCCGAACAACGTGCCCTGGGGGCCGCGCAACACCTCGATGCGTTCGAGGTCCAGCAGGTCGAGGGTGGACTGGCCGGGGCGACCGAACACCACGCCATCGACCACCGTGGCGACGGTAGGCTCCACACCGGGCGAAGTCGAGATGGTGCCTACCCCGCGGATGAACAGCGAGGTGTCCTTGTTCGAGGCGCCGGCGCGGTAGTTGAGGGTGGGCACCTGCTGCACGATGCTGGCCACGTTGTTTCGGTTGTCGCGCTCAAGTTGCTCGCCGTCGACCACCGACACCGCCACCGGGACTTCCTGAAGGGTGGATTCGCGGCGGGTGGCGGTGACGGTCACGGCGCTCAGCGCGGTGGCCTGCGGTGCGTCGGCCACTGCGGTCGACTCGCTGGCCAGGGCGCCCTGGCCGATGGCGGCCAGCAGCACGGCCACGGCCAGTTGACTGGAGGGATACGGAATACGGCTTGTCTGCATGATGCTCACTGCCTTAGGGACCAGACCAGGCCCACGAATAATGGGCCGACACGGGTGTTGCTGTGGGTGTCTGGTCTCGCTCGTGCGAGTGGCAGGCGCTTGCCAACAGCAGCGCTTGTTAGCGCTAACATGAGCAAGTATCAGAGCGTGCCGCTTAGCAGGTCAAATAATAAAAAATAAGATTTATATGCACGATAGTTATTTGCCAGCACGCTGCCGGTTAGCGCTAACATCGCGCCATTTCTCCATGAGGCAACCCTGTGAGCCAAGCCAAGGAACCGCCCCGCAAGCGTCGTGGCGCCGGCCGCGTCACCCTCGCCGAGGTGGCACGGGCAGCGAATGTGTCGGCCATCAGCGTGTCGCGCTACTTCAACCAGCCCGAGCAGGTCTCCCCGCCCCTGCGCGAGCGCATCCAGGCGGCGGTACAGGCGCTGGGCTATGTGCCGAACCTGGTGGCCGGCGGCCTGGCCTCGGCACGCGGGCGTATCGTCGGCATGGTCATCCCGAACATTTCCGGGCCGATCTTCGCCCAGACTATCCAGGCCTTCAGCGATACCCTCAGCCGCCACGGCTATCAGCTGTTGCTGGCCTCCAGTTATTTCAGCGAGGAACAGGAAGAAAGCGCCGTGCGCGCCTTCCTCGGCTGGTCGCCGGCGGCCTTGGTGGTGACCAGCCGCTTCCACAGCCCGGCCACCGAGAAGATGCTGGCCGACGCCGAAGTGCCCGTGGTGGAAATCTGGGACTACTGCCCCGAACGCGCCCCGTTGCAGGTCGGCTTCCTCCACCATCAAGTGGGCCTGCAGGCCTGCCGCTACCTGCTGGGCAAAGGCCACCGGCGCATTGCCTTCGTGCAGAACAGCGCCGCTGGCGACCTGAGCGCCCTGGAGCGGCGTGACGGCTACAGCCAGGCACTGCGCGAAGTCGGGCTCGAACCTTGGGTGTTCGTGCCTTCGGCCGACTGCGCCCCGTTCGAGGCTGGCAAGCAGGCCATGGAGGCACTGATGCGCCGAACGCCGCGACCCGAGGCGATCATCTTCGCCAACGACAACCTGGCCGCAGGTGCGCTGCTTGCGGGCCAGCGCGCCGGCCTGCGCCTGCCCGAAGACATGGCGATCATGGGCTTTGGCGACTACGCCTTCGCCGACATGCTGATGCCCAGCCTGACCACCTTGCGCCCGCCCTCGCGGGAAATCGGCGAGGTCGCGGCGCTGCGGGTGTTGCAGCACCTGGGGGCGGTCGAGCACGACGGCGAGGTGCCGCGCCTTAACCTGCTGCAGTGTCAGCTGGTGGCCCGCGAAAGCGCCTGAGGCAGATGAAGTCGCTGTGACAATCGGCGCCATGGGGATTATGCTCTGAAGGCATGTCCTACCGTCTCAATATGTGAGCGCCGAATATGAAAATCGATGACATGGACGCCTTCGTGGCGGTCATCCGTTGCCAGTCGACCAACCTTGCCGCCGAGGCCCTGCAACTGACCCAACCGGCCATCACGCGCCGTGTGCAGAACTTCGAGGAAGACCTGGGCGCCACCCTGCTCGACCGCAATACCAAACCGCTCAAGCCGACGCCCATGGGGCTGCGGGTATACGAGCAGTGCAAAGCGATCTTGCGCGAGATCGACTCGTTGCGCGAGCTGGTGGCCAACGACGGCGCGCCGTCCGGCACCTTGCGTCTGGGCGTGCCGCAGACCCTCGGCGATGTGGTTTTGCTCGATGCCTTGGCACAGATCCGCGACACCTACCCGCAGCTGCGCACCCAGGTCACCAGTGGCTGGGGCAGCAGCCTGATTGCGCGCATGGAAAACGGCGAACTCGACGCTGCCGCGGCGCTGTTCCCGCCGGGCAAGATCTTCCCCGAGGGCATCGCCAGCCAATCGATCGCCCGCATGCCGCTACGGGTGGTGGCCGCCAAGGGCAGCGCCAGCAAGCGCAGCTACAAGCTCAAGGACTGCTACACCCGTGGCTGGGTGCTCAACCCCGACGGCTGTGGCTTTCGCGCCGGGCTGCAACGGGCGCTGAGCGAACAGGGGTTGAGCCTGTCGATCAACCTGGAGACCTTCGGCACCGAGCTGCAATTGGGCCTGGTTGCCAATGGCCAAGGGTTGGGGCTGGTGCCTGAGCCGCTGTTGCAGGGCAGCCGTCATCGCGATGCGCTGGAGGTGGTCAATGTGACCGACTTCAAGCCACAGGTGGATTTGTGGCTGTTCCATCCGCGGTATCTGGGGAATCTGCAGGAGCCGGTGGAGTTGTTTGGAGAGATTGCGGGCAGTCGGCTGCAAGCTGGGTGAGCACCCACACTGGGGCCGCCATGCGGCCCATCGCAGGCTAGCGCCAGCTCCCACGAGGACCACGCGAGCGGGTGGGCTTCGAGCAAGATCACTAAATGCAAATAACGCATAACATAAAAACAATTTAATTCTTAAAACAAATAATTAGCATAGAACAAAAAAGACTTTTACAGCCTTCATCCATACGAATACGGTCTTAGCAACCCACCGTATTCCAGGGATGAATGCCCCCATGAGTCACCCCCCGTCCGACAGCACCCTCGCCGAACTGACCCAGGCCTTGGCCGCCAATGCCGAGCGCTACGATCGCAGCGCCGAGTTCCCCCACGACAACTTCAAGCTACTGCACCAGCACGGCCTGCTGAGCCTGACCGTGCCCCGCCACCTGGGCGGCGGCGGCGCCGACCTGGCCACGGCACGTCGGGTCGTCGCCGCCGTCGGCAAGGGCGACCCGTCCACCGCGCTGATTCTGGTGATGCAGTACTTGCAACACTTCCGTCTTCAGGACGAAACGCGCTGGCCCGAGCACCTGCGCCTGCAGCTGGCCCGCGATGCCGTGGACAACGGCGCACTGATCAATGCCTTCCGGGTCGAACCCGAGCTGGGCACCCCCGCCCGTGGCGGCCTGCCCGCCACGGTGGCACGGCGTACCGCCGAGGGCTGGCGACTGTCTGGTCGCAAGATCTACTCCACCGGCAGCCATGGCCTGACCTGGTACCTGGTGTGGGCCCGCAGCGACGACCACGACCCGCTGGTCGGCGGCTACCTGGTGCACAAGGACACGCCAGGCATCAGCATCATTGAGGACTGGGACCATCTGGGCATGCGCGCCACCTGCAGCCACGAGGTGCGCTTCGACGATGTGCTGATTCCCCTCGACCATGCCGTCAGCGTCAGCCCCGCCAGCGCGCCGCGCCCGGAACTCGACGGCACCGCCCTGCTGTGGATGTCGGTGCTGCTGCCGGCGCTGTACGACGGCGTGGCCCAGGCCGCCCGCGACTGGCTGGTGCAGTTCCTCAACCAGCGCGCGCCCTCCAACCTTGGTGCGCCACTGGCCAGCCTGCCGCGCTTCCAGGAAGTGGTTGGGCGCATCGATACCTTGCTGTTCGCCAACCGCAACCTGCTCGACTCGGCCGTGGCCGGGCTGATCGAACCGCACCATGCCGGGCAGCTCAAGCACCTGGTCAGCAGCCATGCCATCCAGGCCGTGGAGCTGGCCATCGAAGCCGCCGGCAACCCCGGGCTCTCGCGGCGCAACCCGCTGGAGCGGCATTACCGCGACGTGCTGTGCAGCCGTATTCATACCCCGCAGGACGATGTGGTCCTCGGCCAGACCGGGCGCAATGCGCTGGCGCAGGTGGCAGCATGAGCCACTCGATCATTGCCAGCCAGCTCGACGCCCAAGCCAACCAGTACCTGCGCGAGCACCTGCCCGACCATGAAGTGGTCGACATCGCGCCCAACCAGCTGCAACTGGACGTGCCCGCCGATGTGTTCATCGTTCGCCCGATTAACGTCCGCGGTAACCGCGTCGACGCACCGCCGCCGGGGTGGCCTGGGTCGCTGCGCTGGGTACAACTGGTGTCCTCGGGCATCGACTTCTACCCCGACTGGGTCTTCCAGGGGCCACCCGTCACCAGCGGCAAGGGGGCCAATGCCGAACAGGTGGCCGAGTTCGCCCTGGCCCTGGTGTTCGCCGCTGCCAAGCAACTGCCGGGGCTGTGGGTGAAGGATGCCGACTGGCGCCTGACCGCGCTGGCGCCCGTGCGTGGCCGCACCCTGGGCATCTTCGGCTTCGGCAGTATTGGCCAGAGCCTGGCGCGCAAGGCCAGCGCATTGGGCATGCGGGTGTTGGCCCTGAGCCGTCCTGGCCAGGCGATTGCCGAAGTACCAGGCGTCGAGCGCGTCGAAAACCTGCACCAGCTGTTCGCCAACAGCGACCACCTGGTGCTGGCCGCCCCGCTCACGCCCGCCACCCGTGGCCTGATCGACCACTCCGTGCTGGCCCACGCCAAACCCGGACTGCACCTGATCAACATCGCCCGGGGCGGCTTGCTCGACCAGCAGGCGCTGCTTACAGCACTGGACAGCGGCCTGATCGCGCGCGCCAGCCTCGATGTCACCGACCCGGAGCCCCTGCCCGCCGGACATCCGCTGTACCACCACCCCCGAGTGTTCCTGTCGCCGCACACCTCGGCGATTTCCGAAGACGGCTACCCGGCCTTCCTCGAAGCCTTCCTCGACAACTTCGCCCGTTACCGCGAGCAGCTCGTGCTGCGCAACCTGGTCGACACCCAGCGCGGCTATTGACCCTTATTTCTGGAGAGCATCATGAGTTCATTGTCTGTGGTATCCCCCAACGAAAGCAGCGTGCGCCAGCGGGTCAGCGCCGAAGAATGGGAGGTGCGGGTCAAGCTCGCCGCCGCCTACCGGCTGGCGGCACTGTTCCGCTGGACCGACCATATCTACACCCATTTCTCGGCCCGGGTGCCTGGGCCGGACGAGCACTTCCTGATCAACGCCTTTGGCCTGCTGTTCGATGAAATCACCGCATCCAACCTGGTGAAGGTGGATGTCGACGGCACGATTATCGACGACCCGCTGGGCCTGGGCATCAACCAGGCCGGCTACGTGATTCACAGCGCCATCCACCGCGCCCGCCCGGACCTCAAGGCGGTGCTGCACACCCACACCCGAGACGGCGCCGCAGTATCAGCCCAGCGCGACGGCTTGCTGCCGATTTCCCAGCACGCCCTGGCCTACTACAGCCGGGTTGTTTACCACGACTACGAAGGCGTGGCTTTGGACCTGGACGAGCAAGAACGGCTGGTGGCCAACCTGGGCCCCAGCAACATCCTGATTCTACGCAACCACGGGCTGCTGACGGGCGGCATCAGCGTCGAGCATGCCTTCCGCGAGCTGCATGGGCTGGAGCGGGCCTGCAACATCCAGGTGGCGGCGCAGGCGGGGGGCAATGACCAGTTGCTTCATGCATCGCCAGCGGCGATTGCCAAGGTGCATGAACAGTCCAAGCGGTTTTCCGACGGGCTTGGCGAGGGCATCCAACGGCACTGGGATGCGTTGATTCGGCAACTGGACCGTGAAGGGCGTGATTACCAGCTCTGATTCGACTGGCCTCATCGCCGGCAAGCCGGCTCCCACAGGGAGTGTGCAGAACCTGTGGGAGCCGGCTTGCCGGCGATGAGGCCGGTACAGCCACTCTACCCACCAAGGACCACCCCATGCCCCCACGCCGCCTCGCCAAAAGCCTGCTGGCCGCCTGCGCCCTGACCCTGGCCGCCTGCTCGCCATCCCCGGAAAACACCGCCAGCAAAACCCTCAGCATCGCCTTCTGGGGCGACAACACCACCCTGGTCAGCGTCGACCCATTCCAGGTCTATTGGCTGGAACACCGCGTGCTGCTGCGCAACGTCGCCGAGTCGCTGACCGACCAGGACCCCGACTCGGGCCGCATCATTCCTTGGCTGGCGAAAAGCTGGGAAGTCAGCGACGATGCCCTGACCTACACCTTCCACCTGCGCCAGGACGTCACCTTCAGCAATGGCGAGCGCTTCGACGCCAATGCCGTGAAAGCCGCGTTCGACAGCAACAAAGCCTTCGCCACCCAATTGCCCGCCACCTTCGGCGCCACCTACCTGGCCGGCTTCGACCATGCCGAAGTGGTCGACGACTTCACCGTGCGCCTGGTGCTGTCGCGCCCCAACGCCGGTTTCCTGCAGGCCACGTCGACCACCAACCTGGCCATTCTCGCCCCCGCCTCCTACAAACTCACCGCCAAGGAACGCTCGCTCGGCAAGATCATCGGCACCGGCCCCTTCGTGCTGGAACACTACACCCCCGAAGTCGGCGCCCGCCTGGTCAAGCGTGCCGACTACGCCTGGGCCTCGGCCAACGTGAAAAACCCAGGTGCCGCCCACCTGGACGCCGTGGACATCAGCTACATCCCCGAAGAAAGCGTGCGCAACGGCCTGTTCCTGCAAGGCAAGGCCGACATTCTCTGGCCACGCAACCCGTTTTCCGAGGTTGACCTGAAGCTGTTCCAGTCCAAGGGCGCGGCCATCCAGAGCCGTTCGCTGCCTGGCCCTGCCCTGAACCTCTACCCCAACACGCGCAACGACCGGCTGCTATCCGATCGCCAAGTGCGCCTGGCGCTGCAAAAGGCGATCGACCGCAAGAGCTACGCGCATACGGTGTACAACGGCGAGTTCCCGGTGGTCAGCGGGGTGTACGACGTCACCACGCCGTTCTTCAAACCACAGGCCGACAAGCTGGCCTACGACCCGCAAGGCTCCGAACGCCTGCTCGATGCCGCAGGCTGGCACAAGGGCGACGATGGTTACCGGCACAAGGACGGCAAGCGCCTGACCCTGCGCTACAACCTCACCCCTGCCGAATCCGCAGGTGACGTGCTGGTGCAGGACCAGTTGCGCAAGGTGGGCATCGACCTCAAGCTCAACGTCCTGACCCGCGCCGAGTGGGTGGCCGGCAATGCTTCGGGCAATTACGACCTGACCTCCACCTACATGACCCGTGCCGACCCGATCATCCTGCAGACCATCCTCGACCCACGCACCGCCAACAGCGCCACCGTCGCCACCAACACTTACGAGCCACACACCCTGGCGCAGGCCCAGGCACTGTTCGACAGCGGCATCACCGCCACCCAGGATGCACAACGCGCCAAGGCCTACGGCCAGCTGCAGGACCTGCTGGTCGACGAGGCTTCGGCGTTTCCGCTGTATGAACGGGTCTGGCAGGCGGCCACCGCGCCGCGGGTCAAGGACTTCCGCTGGACCGCCGAGGGCTTTGCCTTCCTCAGCGATATCCAGGTGACGCAGCCATGAAGCGCTACCTGATCGGCCGGGTCGGCCAGGCGCTGCTGGTGCTCTGGGGCGCCTACAGCATCACCTATTTCATTCTCTACCTGCTGCCCGGCGACACCCTGGCGATCATGCTCAGTGCCTCGGGCATGGAGGCCGACGGCCTGTCGCCAGAAGACCTGGCCAAGGCGCGGGCCTACTACGGGCTGGACAAGGGCATCTTCGAGCAGTATTTCGACCTGCTCTGGCGCGCCTTGCACGGCGACCTGGGCCAGTCGCTGTCGCTCAACCGACCGGTGGCCGAACTGCTGGCCGAGCGCCTGCCACAGACCCTGTCGCTGGCGGGCCTGGCCATCGCCCTGTCGCTGCTGGGCGGCATCGGCCTGGCTTATTTGACCGCCTACCTGCAATGGCGCCCGCTGAAAGTGGCCTTGGCCCGCTTGCCGTCACTGGGCTTTTCGGTGCCGGTGTTCTGGATGGGCCTGCTGCTGATCCAGGTGTTCGCCTTTGGCCTGGGCTGGTTCCCCGCCACCGGCAGCCAGGGCTTTGACAGCCTGGTGCTGCCGGCCATCACCCTGGCCATCCCCAGCGCCGCGGTGTATGCCCAAGTGCTGCAACGGGGCTTCCAGGGCGTCTGGCAAGAACCTTACATCGTCACCGCCTACGCCAAGGGGCTGAGCCGGGGCCAGGTGCAGGCGCGCCATGCCCTGCGCAACGCCGCCTTGCCGATCCTGACCCTGGTCGGGTTGCAGGTGGGCAACACCGTGTCCGGCGCCGTGCTGGTGGAGACCATCTTCTCGCGCAACGGTGTCGGCCGCCTGGCCCAGGAGGCCGTGCTGCGCCAGGACATCCCAGTGGTATTGGCCATCGTCGCTGTGTCGGCGGCGGCCTTCGTGCTGGTCAACCTGATCGTCGACCTGCTCTACCCCTACCTCGACCCGCGCATTACCCACACTGCGAAGGTGACCTGACATGACCGCCGACACTCGCTTGTATACCGCGCTGGCAACCCCAACGCCGTGGAAGCGTCGCACTCACCTGCAACGCCTGAGTGCGCAGATCAAGCCGTTGCTGTACCGCCGCGGCTTCAGCCTGGCGTTGCTGATAGTGGCCTTCGCCCTGACGGCAGCCCTGCTACCGCAGTGGCTGACCAGCTTCGACCCCTACGCCACCTCACCCACCGACAAACTCACCGCACCCAACGCCGTGCATTGGTTCGGCACCGACGAGCTGGGCCGCGACCTGTATACCCGCGTGGTCTACGGCGCCAGCCTGTCGGTGCAGGCGGCCCTGCTGGCAGTGGGCATTGCCCTGGCCGGCGGTTTGAGCCTGGGCGTGCTGGCCGGCTTTGCCGGTGGACGCCTGGACGCTGCGATCATGCGCGTCATCGATGTGTTGCTGGCACTGCCTGGCCTGCTGCTGGCACTGGCGATTGTCACAGCCATCGGGTTTGGCACCGTGCCGGTGGCGCTGGCTGTCGGCGTGGGCATCATCCCCGGCTTTGCCCGCACCACCCGCGCCGAAGTGCTGCGGGTGAAAACCCTGCCCTATGTCGAGGCTGCACGCCTGGGCGGTGCCAGTTGGGGCCGCACCTTGCTGCGGCATGTGTTGCCCAACGCCTGGGGCCCAGTTGCAGTGCTGGCCACCCTGGACTTCGGCGCCGCGATCCTGGCCACCGCCGGCCTGAGCTTTCTCGGCTTCGGCGCGGCCCCGCCAGCTGCGGAATGGGGCACGCTGATCGCCAACGGCCGGCATTTTCTGGTGACCGCCCCTTGGGTTTCGCTGCTACCCGGCCTGTTCGTGGTCGCGGTGGTGTTCAGCCTGAACCATCTCGCCCGCAGCTTCGAGGAGCATCTTTGATGAGCGACCAGCCTTTGATCGCCGTGCGCGATCTCAGCGTCAGCTACCGCACCAGCGGCCACATCACCCAGGCCGTCAAACACCTCTCGTTCACCCTGAGCCAAGGCGAAACCGTGGCCATTGTCGGCGAGTCCGGCTCGGGCAAATCGACCTTGGCCAATGCCCTGTTGGGGCTGTTGCCCGGCGGCGCACACATCGACGCCGGCCAGCTGTGGGTCGAGGGTGTCGACGTAGCGCGGGCCAGCGAGCGGCAGAAGCGCCAATTGCGTGGCCGCACACTCGGCCTGGTACCGCAGGACCCCATGGTCAGCCTCAACCCGACCCTGCGCATTGGCCAACAGATCGGCGAAGCGCTGACCCTGGCACACGGGCGCCGCTACCCGGGCGTGGACGCCGATGTGCTGGAGCTACTGGCCCAGGTCGGCCTGGACAACCCGGCACAGCGCGCGCGCCAGTACCCCCACGAGCTGTCGGGTGGCATGCGCCAGCGGGTGCTGATCGCCATTGCCCTGGCCGGCAACCCCCGGCTGATCATCGCCGACGAACCCACCAGCGCCCTGGATGTGACGGTGCAGCGCAAGATTCTCGACCACTTGCAGCGGCTGGTGGCCGAACGCGGCATTTCGCTGCTGATCATCACCCACGACCTGGGCATGGCCACCGAACGCGCCGACCGCTTGCTGGTGATGAAGCACGGCGAACTGGTCGAGCAAGGCCCGCCTGGGCAGATCGTGCAGGCGCCGCAACATCCGTACACCCAAGCCCTGCTGGCTGCAGCGCCGGCATTCGCCACGCGGGTCAGACGGCCCTTCAGGCCTTCACCGAACACACCGCCGATTCTGAGCCTTAACAACGTCGGCAAAGACTTCACGCTGCCTCGCGTCAAAGGCCAGGCCGAACGGTTCACGGCCCTGCAAGGCCTGAGCCTGCATGTGTACCCTGGCCAGACGCTGGCCATCGTGGGTGAGTCTGGCTCAGGCAAGAGCACCGCATTGCGTATCGCGCTGGGGCTGGAAGCGCCCAGCCAGGGGCAGGTGCTGTTCGACGGGCAAGATGTCACCGGATTTGGCTGGCGTGCCTTCCGGCCGCTGCGTCGGCGCGTGCAGTTGGTGCAGCAGAACCCCTTCGCCGCGCTCGACCCGCGCTTCACGGTGTTCGACAGCATCGTCGAGCCGCTGGTCTCGTTCGGCCTGCTCAAAGGTGCCGAGCTGGAGCAGGCGGCGCGCGCGTTGATCGCACGAGTGCATCTGCCGGTGGAATACCTCGACCGGCTGCCACGGGAGCTGTCGGGCGGACAGCGTCAGCGGGTGGCGATTGCCAGGGCCTTGGCGCTGCAACCGGATTTGCTGTTGCTCGACGAACCGGTCAGTGCGCTGGATGTTTCGGTGCAAGCACAGATACTTGCCCTGCTGGATGAGCTGCAGCGGGAGCTGGGGATTGCCTATGTGCTGGTGTCCCACGACCTGGCGGTGGTGGCGAATATGGCCGACCACGTGTTGGTGCTGCGCCAGGGACGCGTGGTGGAGCAAGGGGCGGTGGCGCAGGTGTTCGAGCGACCGGCGAGTGATTACACCCGTGAGCTGATTGCGGCGATTGCGGGGCGGCGCAATGCCACTGCGGCCTGATAATTCAGGGTTGTCGGGGCCGCTTTGCGGCCCATCGCAGGCTGGCGCCAGCTCCCACATGGACCGCGCGGACCTTCAGATCACTGCAGTACCTGGACTGCCCCAAAAAAGTTGGACAGTTTCAGCCAGCTCCCACAGGTACGGCAGTGATCTGAAGGTCAGCGCAGTCCATGTGGGAGCCGGCTTGCCGGCGATGAGGCCAGTACAAGCACCACAAGACAGTTCCCCCACAGGATCAGCACATGACTTGGATGTGTGCTGGTGAGGCGCAAAGCGGCGCCGATCATAAAATCATAATTACGCATTTTCTAAATATTTTTTTATTAACAATAAACATAATTAGCATAGAACCACAAAGCCTTTCACAACCCCACCTCACACCCGCTAAGGTCACTCCAGACCGACCCCTTTCCTGGCGGAGGCCGTCCACAACGACCACGCCAGGAGCCTTGCGCGCATGACCCTCTATTACGACCTTCCCTGCTTCACCACCACCTCAGTGGCCGGTGGCGCATGGCTGCGTCGATTCCACTTGCAGCACAACCCACAGGTATTCCCATGAGCACACGACAAATCCACCTGGGCGCCATGATCCATGGTGTCGGCCACGGCTGGGGCGAATGGCGTCATCCCGAGGCACTGGCCGATGCCAGCGTCAACTTCGGTTTCTACAAACATCAGGCACAACTGGCCGAGGCGGCGAAGTTTGACTTCGCCTTCATCGCCGACAGCCTGCACATCCACACCCGTTCCAGCCCGCACTATCTCAACCGCTTCGAGCCGCTGACGATTCTCTCGGCGCTGGCCGCCGTCACCGAGCACATCGGCCTGGTGGCCACGGTCACGGTCAGCTACACCGAGCCGTTCCAGGTGGCGCGCCAGTTCGCCTCGCTGGACCTGATCAGCGGCGGGCGGGCCGGCTGGAACGTGGTTACCTCGTGGCTATCGGGCACCGCTGACAACTTCGGCAAGGCCGAGCACCCGCCACATGCTGTGCGCTATCGCATCGCCCGCGAACACGTCGAGGTGGTCAAAGGGCTGTGGGACTCGTGGGAAGATGACGCCTTCACCCGCAACAAGCAGACCGGCGAGTTCTTCGACCCGGCCAAGCTGCACACCCTCGGCCACCAGGGCGAGTTCTTCAAGGTCAAGGGACCGTTGAACATCCAGCGCTCGCCCCAGGGCCAGCCGCTGATATTCCAGGCAGGCGTGTCGGAGGACGGACGCAACTTCGCCGCGCAGAACGCCGACGCGATCTTCGTCAGCCCGGAAAGCTTCGACGATGCCCGCGCCTATTACCAGGACCTCAAGCAGCGCGCCACCCGCCATGGCCGCGACCCCGAGCAGCTGTTCATCCTGCCCGGCATCCGCCCCATCGTCGGCCGCGATGCCCAGGAGGTCGAGCAACGCTACCAGCAAGCCGTGGACCTGGTGAGCATCGAGGACGCCCTGGTCGCCCTGGGCCGCCCGTTCAACGACTACGACTTCAGCCAGCACGACCTGGACGCGCCCTTCCCCGACCTGGGCACCCTGGGCAACGACAGCCACAAGGGCACCTCGGACCAGCTCAAGCAACTGGCCCGCGATGAAGGCCTGACCCTGCGCCAACTGGCGCTGCGCTTCTCGCGCCCGCGCCGCGACTTCACCGGCACCCCCGAGCAGGTCGCCGATGCCCTGCAGCACTGGTTTGAAAACGGTGCCGCCGACGGTTTCATCATCAACTCGCTGCTGCCCGACGGCCTGCAGTACTTCACCGAACACGTGGTGCCGGTGCTGCAAGCACGCGGCCTGGCGCGTCGCGAATACCCAGGCAGCACCCTGCGCGACAACTTCGGCCTGAGCGTGCCCGGCAACCGCAACACCCTGCGCCGCACCCAGCCGGCAGTAGCCTGAGCCCAACACGACAAGGAGTTCTGTTTCATGAGTCTCGAATTCATCGGCCTAATCGGCCCCCAGGAAGGAAGCGAATCACAGGCACCACGCGGCCCGCTGGTCGACCTCGAATTCATCAAGGCCTTTTCCCAGGCCCAGGAATATGGTGGTTTCGACAAAGCGCTGCTGGCGGTCAACACCAGCGCCCCCGACTCGCTGATTCTGGCCAGCTACGTGGCCGCGCTGACCGAACGCATCGGCCTGCTGGTGGCCCATCGCCCAGGGTTCCAGGCCCCCACCTTCGCCGCCCGTCAGCTTGCCACCCTTGACCAGCTCAGCCGCGGCCGCGCCTCGATCAACGTCATTACCGGCGGCGACAGCGGCGACCTGCAGCGCGACGGCGATTTCCTCGACAAGGACGCCCGTTACGCCCGCACCGACGAATACCTGCAGGTGATGCGCAACACCTGGACGCAAACCGAGCCGTTCGACCACCAGGGCGAGCATTACCGGGTCGAAGACAACCTGACGTTGGTCAAGCCGGTGAACCAGTTGCCAATCTACTTCTCGGGCGCTTCCGACGCGGCGATCGAAGTCGCGGCCAAGCATGCGGACGTCTACATGATGTGGGGCGAGCCGCTGGAGCAGGTGCGCGAGCGCATCGCCCGGGTGCGCAAGGCCGCCGCACGCCATGGTCGCGAACACCAGATCCGCTTCAGCCTGTCGCTGCGGCCGATCTTGGGTGGCACCGAGACAGAGGCCTGGGCACGCGCCGAACGCATCCTCGCCGATGCCCAGCAGCGCATCGGCATTCGCCAGGGCAACCGCCGCGAGAAGAACTTCGGCAAGAGCAACGTCGGCTCCGAACGCCTGGTGCAACTGGCCAGCCAGCGCAAGGTGCACGACACCCGCCTGTGGACCGAGATCGCCGCGCTGGGTGGCGGTGCTGGCAACTCCACCTCGCTGGTGGGCACGGCCGACCAGGTGGCCGAGGCCGCGCTGGCCTACTACGAGCTGGGCGTGACCACCTTCCTGTTCCGTGGCTTTGACCAGTTGCGCGATGCCGTGGAGTACGGACAGGAGCTGATTCCGCGTATCAAGGCGCTGGTGCAGCAGCACGAGCAAGCCGGCAAGGTACAACGCGCCTGACCTGAACCAAACCCGCTGCGCTTGTGGCAAGATCAGTCTCCCTCGCCAGCGGGCCATTCCATGCTCATCGACGAAGAACTGACCCTCAAGAAGCTCGAAACCTTCCTCGCCTTCATGCGCAGCGGCAACCTCGGGCGCGCCGCCGCCGAGCTGTCCACCAGCGCGGTGAGCGTGCACCGGGCGATCCATTCGCTGGAAAGCGCCCTGCGTTGCCCGTTGTTCAAGCACGAAGGCCGTCAGCTGATTCCGCTGGAAAGCGCCTATGTGCTGGAGAAAAAAGCGCGCCAGCTGATTCAGGACGCCGAACAAATGGTGCGCCAGACCCGCGAAGCGGCGGGCTTCTATGCCGAGCGTTTTCGCCTTGGCGCGCTGTATTCGCTGACGGTCAAGACCGTGCCCAAGCTGGTGATGGGCCTGAAGCTTCGGCGCAGCGAGCTGAACATCGACCTGACCCTGGGCTCGAACGTCGACCTGCTGCAACGGCTGAAGAACCACGAACTGGATGCGATCCTGGTGTCGCTGGACGACAGCGTCAACGACCCGGCCTGCGAGCAGTTGCCGCTGTTCTCGGACGATATCTTCCTGGCGGTACCCACCGACTCGCCGTTCGCCGGGCAGGCCGAAGTCGACCTGGCCGACCTGGCCGACTCCACCTTCATCACCCTGACCCAAGGCTTCGCCACCCACCGCGATGGTGCGCGGGTGTTCCAGCAGGCGGGGTTCGAGCCGAAGGTGGCGATGCAGGTGAACGATATCTTCACCCTGCTGAGCATGGTCAGCTCGGGCGTGGGGTTTGCCCTGCTGCCGGGGCGGATCGCGGCGGTGTACGAAAACCGCGTGCGGCTGGTGCCGCTGCAGCCGCGTTATCGGCTGCAGCAGCATATTGGCGTGGTGTTTCTGAAGGCCCGCGAGCGGGAGCCGAACTTGTTGGCGTTGCTGGCGGAATGCCGGATGTACAGCCGGGAAATCTGAGTGGCCTTCATCGCCGGCAAGCCGGCTCCCACATGGGCTGCGTCGACCTCGAGATCACCGCTTTAACTGTGGGAGGCAACTGCCTTTTGTTGCCGGTACCGGCCTCATCGCCGGCAAGCCGGCTCCTACAGGTACTGCTGTGACCTCAAGGCATGCGCGCTCCATGTGGGAGCCGGCTTGCCGGCGATCGGCTGCATAGCAGCCGCAGATGCCTAGCCCACCAACCCCCGCACACAGAAGTACAGAATCGAAGGCCCCATCAAGCACCCCAGCCCAGTGTGGAAGGTCGCCGTCAGAGCGCCATAGGGCACCAGCCGCCGATCCGTCGCTGCCAACCCTGCCGTCACTCCCGATACCGTCCCCGCCAGCCCGCCGAACACCATGGCCGAGCGCGGGTTGTCCAGCGCCAGCAGGCGCGCCGACACCGGGGTGAACACCATCACCAGAATCGCCTTGATCAACCCTGTGGCAATCGACAACGCCACCACATCCGAACTGGCGCCCAACGCCGCGCCAGTCACTGGTCCGACAATGTAGGTCACCGCACCGGCACCGATGGTGGTCATGCTCACCGCATCGCGGTAACCGAAGGCATAAGCCACCGCCGCGCCGACAATGAACGGCAGCACGGTGCCAAGCAGCAGCGCGATCGCCCCGATCATGCCAGCCTTGCGCGCTTCGGTGGCCTGCACCTCGAACGCCGTGGCGACAATGGCGAAGTCGCGCAACATGGCCCCGCCCATCAGGCCGATGCCCGAGAACAGCGCCATGTCAGCCAGGCCTTTCTGCCCGCCGGTCACGGTGCCACCGACCCAGGCCAGCACCAGGCCGATGACGATGGCGATGGCCGAGCCGTGCACCCGGCCGAAGGTCAGGTATTTGGACAGCAACACCGACAACCACATGATCCCGCCGACCACCGCGAAGGCGGTGATCAGGCCGTTGTGCTCCAGAGCGTTATCAATGATTGGCCACATGATCAACGACCTCCTGCAGGGGCAGCCTGCGCGTTGGTTGCAAGGTCCGCGTCAGGCGCGGGCAAAGGTTCACCACGGTGGCTACGGCTGATCACAGCGATGGTCAGGCCGCACACCAGCACCGCGCCGACGGCGGCCAACAGTGCCACGGGCCCGCCATGCAGGGCGGTGACCACGTTCTGTTGCGCGGCCATGGCCACCACCACCGGGATGTACATGGCGCCCCAGAAACCGACACCGAACTCGCACTCCTTGCTCATGCCGCCATTACGGTGCATGTACAGCCGTGCGCAGATCAGCAGGATCATGGCGATGCCGACCCCGCCCACATTGGATTTGACGCCCAGCAGCACGCCCAGGAAGTCGCCGACGATAACGCCGGCCAGCGTGCATACCGCCAGCAGAGCCACACCATAGATGATCATTGTTGTTGTCCTCAGCTTGTGTCGAAGTTGCTTGTTGTTGTTCTTCGATAACGCTTTCTTGCCTTGCCTGTTCCGGCCTCATCGCCGGCAAGCCGGCTCCCACATGGACCGCGCAGATCTAGAGTTCAATGCCATACCTGTGGGAGCCGGCTTGCCGGCGATGCGGCCACCACGGTCATCATCGGTCGTGAGCCACCTCCTGGCGCAACAGCGCGTCGACGGTATCCCAGCGGGTGGACTCGACCGCCAGCACCCTGCCCTGTTCGAACACCGGCCGCGCCAGGCCGCTGAGCACGTTGCCCGGCGGCAGCTCCAGGTGCAGGCGCACACCGCGCTCATAGGCGTTGCGCAACGTAGCACGCCAATTCACCACCCGCGCCATGTTGCCGGCCAGGTCGTCGCGCAGGCGCTGCGGGTCGAAGATCGGCCTCGCGCTGGTGCCGCTCAGGTAAGTGATACGTGGGCGGCGCACTGTCACCTCGGCGAAGGCCTCGGCCAGCGCCTGCGCCGGTTCGTCGAGCAGCGCGCAATGGGACGGCACGCTGACAGCCAACCGACGTGCCACGCCCTGCCCTTGGCTGCGCGCCCTGGCAGCCACTTGCGCCATCGCCGCATCACTGCCGGCGATGACGATCTGGTTGTCGCTGTTGAGGTTGGCCAGGAACACCTCGCCACCCACCTCTGCCAGCAAACGCTCGACACTGGCCAGGTCCAGGCCGCTGAGGGCGGTCATGCCGTACCCTTGCGGATACGCCCGTTGCATCAGCTCGCCGCGCAGGGCCACCAGGCGTACGGCATCGGGCAGGTCCAGCGCATCGGCTATGACGGCGGCGGGGTAAGCCCCGATCGACAGCCCAGCCACATAGTCAGGCGCCGGGCTGCGCTGCATCAACCAGCGCGCCCAGGCCACCCCGGCCAGCAGCAGGCACAGCTGCACGGCCCGAGTGGATTGCAGGGCGACGGGATTGTCCAGTTTCAGCACCTGCTCGCCCAAGGTATCGCTGGCCTCTTCCAGCAACAGGCCGCTGCCATCAGGTAAGCGCTGCAGCATGCCTGCCTGCTGGGCGCCCTGGCCTGGGAATGCGAACAGGCTGCTCACGCTGCACACTCCAGGACACTCCAGGGGTCGATGACCAGGCGCGCGCCAGTGGCTGACTTGAGCAGAACACGGCGTGCCCCCCCCGCCCATTCGCGCAAGGCGACGGCACCCGTCGGCGTCTCCAGTTGCAGGTCGATACGGCAAGGTGCGCAGTCCAGAATGTCCAGCCACTCACGCGCCTTCGCCCGGGTCAAAGGCTGCGGCGTATGCATCACCAGGTCCAGATCGCTGGCCAGGTGCAGCACGTTGCAACCGGTGGCAAGCTGGTAACCCACGCCCCCGGTTGGCCCCCAAGGCAGCCCGCTGGCGTTCAGCACCGGGGCCACCGACGCCAGGGCCTGCAGCGCCGGCCAAGGGCTGTCGCCTTGCCAACGCAACGCCTGTGGGCTCAGTTGTCGCAGGACCTTGTCCAGACGCATCTGCACGCCAAGCCGTTGCGCACGCCCCTGCCCACGAACGCCCACGGCCACCCACCCGTCCGGGCAGCATGCCCGGCGCACCACCACCGGCTGGCCGGCGGCCAACACCTGATGCGCCCAGGCAGGGGCGGCATCAGGCAGGTCGTCCGGGGTCATGCCCCAGAGCAGGTCGTGCGGGCGCGGGGCAGTCATGTCAGGCCTCCTGCCACTGGCGGCGTAGCTGTTCGCGAACCTCGCGCGAAGCTCTGCGGTGTTCGCCCTGCAGGCGCGACGCCAGCGACGTGGAGCTGCCAATATCGTGCACGGCCTCAGCCAGGCAATTGCGCACCAGGGCCAGGTCCGCAGCACTCGGGGCCTGGGCGTTGTCCACCCGCAGACGCCGCCACAGCAGGCCAAGAGAGGCGTAGCTGGCCAGGTCATAGGCCATCGGCGGCACTTCGGCGGCCAGGGCTTCCAGCGCCTCGACACTGCGCAAGGTAATGCGCGCTGCGGCCGCCTTGCCCATGGCATGGACCATCACGCCGTCGTCCTCCAGGGCGATCAGCCGCTGGGCCTGGTAGCCGTGGGCCAGAAACGCACCGGACATGGCCTTGCCGACCAGCAGGCCAATCACCGGGTGGCCGGCCAGGCGCGCCTGGGCATAGGCCTGCACTGCACCCGCCAGAGCCTGGTGGATGCCCAGCGCCTCTTCACGACGGCCATAGGCCTGGCTCGGTACGTCGATGACCGCCACGATGGCGCGCTTTTCACCGTCGCGATCCGCCTCTACCGCTTCACTCACCGCTTTGGCCAGGCCCCAGCCCTCAAGCAACCCGACCTCGCCCGAACGTGCCCGGGGAAACGGATTGTCGGCGTCGGGCACCACGGCGATGAAACGCGCCAGGCGGTTATCCAGTTCACCATCGACCACCTGGATCGACGCGGGGTAGCCCGGCAAGGCTTCGCCACCGGCCAAGCCCGGCAACCAGTTCAGTGCGCGGTTCATGAGCGTTCTCCTTGGTAGAGGGCACGTACGGCGGCGGCATCCAGTTGCGGGCAATCGCCGCCCAAGCGCGACAGGCGTTCGTGGAACCAGGCATGGCGGCTGGCGCGGTCGGCTGGCGGCGTGTCGAGCAACTGATGCAGCTGCTGGCGGATGCCATCGACATCATCGGCAACGTAGGCATCCACCAGCCCGCTGGCGTGGCGTTGTTCGCCACCGGTCAGGCTCCAGATGAAGGGACGGTCCTTGGCGTCGTACTCCTCGATGCCGGCCTCTTGCTCGATCACCTGGGGGCCATTGAGCCCCAGCCGTGCCTCGCGGGTGACCAGCAAATGGCTGCACAAGCCAGCGGCAATGGACATGCCGCCAAAGCAGCCGACCGAACCTGCTATCACGCCAATCACGGGTTGGTACATGCGCAGTTCGACAATGGCGGATTGGATCTCGGCGATGGCTGCCAACCCCAGGTTGGCCTCCTGCAGACGGACACCACCGGTTTCCAGCAACAGCACCGCGCAGGTGGGGATGCCGTTGCGGTTGTCCTCGATGGCCAACTCCAGCGCCCCGGCGATCTTGGCGCCACCCACCTCGCCCATGCTGCCGCCCTGGAATCCACCCTCGATGGCCGCGATCACCGCGTTACGCCCGTTCAGACGACCTTTGCCGATCACCACGCCGTCGTCGGCCTGGGGCACGATGCCCTGGCGCGCCAGCCAGGGCGACATCAGCCGGTCGAACGGGCCGAGCAGTTCACGGAAGGTACCTGGGTCGAGCAAGGCGCGGGCGCGCTGACGGGCAGCCAGCTCGACGAAGCTGCGGCTGTGCAGCAAGCGGTCGATGTCAGTCATGGGCAATCTCCTCGAAACCTTGTTCCAGACGCAGCCGCACCACACCGGGGGTGGCGCCGAAATCGTGAATGTCGATCTTCACCGCCGGCAATGTGCGGCCCTCGAACAGGCGCTTGAACAGTTGCGACCAACGGGGGCCGCTGCCATCGACCGATGTCACCACCTGGATATCCAGGCGCCCGGCGGTGCCCGGCTCGATCAGCACCTCCAGGTCGCCGGAGCTCACGCAGCCCACCAGGGTGCGGCCACGGCCAGGCTCGGCGGCGGAAAATTGAAAGGTCAGGGTCTCCATGTCACAGGCTCCCGGCAGAATCTAGGAACAGGCAGGCGGCCAACAGGTCGGCGGCACCACCTGGTGAGGCGTTCAGTTGCAGCAGTCGGGCATCCAGCTGGCGCAGTTGTCGGCGCCCGTCCAGGGTGGCGCTGCCGCCGGCATCGAGCACGGCGCGGGCACCTTGCTGGACCGTCGCCAGGCCTTGTGGGCCGGCGCGCCAGAGCACGCAGGTATCGCTTAGCGCGGCCATGATCGCCAGCAAGGCGTCCAGCCGGGCATGGGTTTCAGTCGCCCCGGTGGCGCGGCTTCGCTGCAGTTGTGGCAGGCCATGGTCGATGACCGCGGGGAAGCCCAATTGCGCCTGTTCGCGGGCACCGCCTGTGCCATAGCGGCGCTGCACCTGGGTGCCGTGGCTGTCTTGGACGATGGCTGCAGGGTCGTCGATCAGCGCGATACGTCCGGCGCGGGCGGCTACAGCGCTTGGGCCACCCTGCCCCAGTGCGCGGGCCGCCACCAACAGCCCGAGGGCCCAGATCGCGCCGCGATGGGTATTCACGCCCCCGGTGGTGGCGAGCATCGCGGTTTCACCTTCGCGTCCCAGCCGGCCAAGGGTGGCACGCAATGGCTGACCGATTTCGCCATGGGCCTGGGCGGCTTCGGCCATCTGCCGCAGGCATGGCCACAGTGCCAGCGCCGAGGCGTGCATCAGGCTCAGGCTCATGTCGCTGTGGGCGCCGCTGCTGCGGCGGTCCACCAGGCCGGGTTTGGGCGACAGGTCGGCTTCGTCGATCAGGGCTTCCACGGCCAGGTCGGCGAGGTGGTCGGCCAGGAGGATGGAGGGTGCCCGTGCGGGCCTCTTCGCGGGCAAGCCCGCTCCCACAGGGATGCCATAGCCCATGGAGCTGTGATGAGGCCAATCCGGTTGCAGATTCAAAGTATCCATCACCAGCTCCTGAACCGTGCAGGCGGGTTGTACAAACCACCGGACCATTCCACCAGGTCAGCGATGCTGCGTGCGGCGAGCAGTTCACGGCTGGCGTCGGTGCGGCGAATGCCAAGGTCTTCGGGCAAGGCCACCAGGCCTTGCTGGCGCAGGCGCAGGGTGTCCTTGGGGTCGTGGCGCAGGCCGATGGCGGTGACCCCGGCCACGGCAGCGATCATTTGCTGACGTTCTTCAAGGCTGCGCGCCTTGTACAGGTAGGCAATGCCTTCTTCGGTCAGCAAGTGAGTGACGTCGTCGCCGTAGATCATCACCGGTGCCAGGGGCATGCCGGCTTTCTTCGCGACGTCGACCGCATCGAGGGTCTCGACGAAGGTGGGTTTGCCGCCCTCCTGGTAGGTTTCGACCATCTGCACCACCAGCTTGCGGCCACGTTCGAGCAGGGTTTCGGGCACGGTCATGTCGAGCCAGGCCGGGGTGGCATGGCGCCGGCCCCGTGGGTCGTGGCCCATGTTCGGCGCACCGCCGAAACCGGCCAGGCGGCCACGGGTCACGGTGGACGAATGGCCGTCGCCGTCGACCTGCAAGGTGGCGCCGATGAACAGGTCCACCGCGTACTGCCCGGCCAGTTGGCACATCATGCGGTTGGAACGCAGCGAACCGTCGCGGCCGGTGAAGAACACGTCCGGGCGCTGGGCGATGTAGTCCTCCATGCCCAGTTCGGTGCCGAAGCAGTGCACGCTTTCGACCCAGCCGGTTTCGATGGCAGGGATCAGGGTCGGGTGCGGGTTGAGCGTCCAGTTGCGGCAAATCTTGCCTTTCAGCCCCAGGGACTCGCCGTAGGTCGGCAGAATCAGCTCGATGGCGGCGGTATTGAAACCGATACCGTGGTTGAGCGACTGCACCTGGTGCTTCTCGTAGATGCCGCGAATGGCCATCATCGCCATCAGCACGTGTACCGGCTTGATGTGGCGCGGGTCGCGGGTGAACAGTGGTTCGATGTAGAACGGCTTGTCGGCGACCACCACGAAGTCGACCCAGGACGCCGGAATATCGACCCGAGGCAGCTCGTTGGTGCGCTCCACCAACTGGTTGACCTGGGCGATGACGATGCCGTCGCTGAACGCTGCCGGCTCGACCAGCGCTGGCGTGTCCTCGGTGCTGGGGCCGGTGTAGAGGTTGCCCTCGCGGTCGGCCATGAAGCCGGCGACCAGGGTGACGTTGGGTATCAGGTCGACCAGCAGCCGCGAGTACAGCTCGATGTAGGTGTGAATGGCGCCGACTTCCAGCAGGCCGTCTTCCAGCAGTTGGCCAATGCGCAGGCTCTGGGGGCCGGCGAAGGAGAAGTCGAGCTTGCGGGCGATGCCGCGTTCGAACAGGTCCAGGTGCTCGGCTCGGCTGACGCTGGGCATGATCATGTGCAGGTCATGCAAGCGCTCGGGGTCGGCCTTGGCCAGCGAGCGCGAGAGAAAGTCGGCCTGCTTCTGGTTATTGCCTTCGAGCACCACCCGGTCGCCAGGGGCGATCAGCAGTTCCAGGGCCTCGACGATCCGCTCGGTGGGCAACACCACGCCGTCGGCGAGGTGCCGGACCCGGTCGAGACGGCGCTGCTTTTCGGCGCGCCGCCGCGACCATTGCGGCGGTGGATTCGTTGTTGTGGTCATGGGTGACTCCACGGTTCGCTGTCGTGGAGGCACAGTAGGGCCGGGCCAGCTGCCCGATCAATCAAGCTGGGCGCGTGATCGTTACGCTCAGGTTAACGATGCCCGGCCGCTCAACGCCGTGGTGATGGCAAGCGGATCAACGACCAGCCGGCCTCGGGTTCTTCCAGCACCAGGCGCACGCCGTTCAACGGGGTGGGGTCGAGCAGTTTCGGAGCGAGGTCGCCGACCATCCAATTGGCGGTATTGGCAGCGATGATGCGGCCATCGGCGCTGATCAACACAGCTTCGTTATCCAGGCGCATCAGGCTGCACACCAGCATCTTCTCGAGGTTGTGCAGCGACAGGTCGAGCCCGGCAACGCCAATGAAGCGCCCTTCGACGATGATCGGCATGGTGAACGTCAACACGTACATGTTGGTGCCGTAGAGGTCCACGTAAGGGCCCTCCACGCTGCTGTTGAGCGAGTCGCGCGGGCGCGCGTACCAAGGCATGTTGGTGTAGTCGTAGAAATTTTCCCGGCGCCGGTCGAAGTTCGGGCGCAGCGGCAGGGTCTTGCCGCCGTCGGCCAGGTACCACCATTCCAGATGCATCTCGCGGTCAGCCAGGCAACCGGGCTCGACAATCACCCCGCCGCCACAGCCGAACGCACCGGTGGCCAACAGCTGCTCGTCGATGGCCGGGCGCAGCAAGGCCAGGTCCTTGGACGCCGGCTGGCGGCCTTCGGCCAGCACCCGCGTCCACTGCTCGACCGCGACATCCACCAGTTGCCGCACCTGGCCGAAGATGGTGCCCACCGTGCTGTTGAGCTGCTGGGCACACAGCATCAGAGGGTCGCTATCGATCGCGGTAGACATGGCATTTCCTCACGCAGGTATTTTTGTACGTTGTTTTTATCAAGGCGTCTTGGCGCCGATTCAGGCCTGGCCTTCGCCACCGGCCAGCAGTTCCAGACGCAGCGCCATCAGGCGCTTGATACCGCGACTGACATGGGCCTCGGCCAGCGCACCGGCCAGTACCGCATCACCGTTGACCAGGGCGTCGAGAATCGCCCGGTGCTCCTGCTCGATCACGCTGACCTCGCCGCCGCCAGCAGCCTCCATCCATAGCAGCTCGCCGACTTCCGACTGCAGGCGCATCTCGGCGTGGGTCAGGCGCAACGACTGAGCCGCCGCCGCCACTTCGATATGGAAGCGCGCATCGGCGCGGTGCCTGGCCAGCCGTGTGGTGGCCTGCTTGAGCGACTCGATATGCTGGGCGATACGCGCCTGCTGTTCGCGGGAGCTGCGCTGGGCGGCAAGGCGCGCGGCAGTGCCGGAAATCGCCATCTGCTCATCGCCAAGGTCGCGCAGGTCGGGGCCGCTCATTTCACGCAGGCGGCTGAGCAACAGCGGCTCGGGCAATTCCACCGGCGCACAGACGAAGCTACCGCCATTGCGCCCGCGACGGGTTTCGATCAGCCCGCGCTGGCGCAAAACGACCAGCGCTTCGCGCAGGGTGACGGTGGCCACGCCCAATTGCAGTGCCAGCTCGCTTTCGCTGGGCAGTTGTTGGCCTTCGGTGAACAGCCCCAATTCGATGGCCTCCACCAGCCGCCGCGCCACTTCGTCGGTACGGCCTTCCTGGCGCAGGCGAATGAACGCGGTGCTGCGGGCAGTATTCAGGGCACTCAATTGACTCTCCCTATTCAGTGTGTTCAACCAGGCCCTGAGGCATCGGGTTAAACGTTCAGTTCCGTATCTTATAGAGATTGGGCGGTGGCTGATACGGTCGCTGCACGCCTCTGCTCACCCGTTTTCCTGGGGTGGACGACCTATTATCGCCAAGGCGGTTGGCAAACATCAAACATTAAGATATGTTTTCATATGTTTACGGCTTGTACCACAACGATAAAACCCCTCAAGGGAACCGCCATGCAAACGAATCTACTGATCAACGGCCAGCTGATCGCCGGTGAGGGCGCCAGCCATGCTGTGTACAACCCTTCCCTGGGCGAGGTGCTGATCACCCTCAACGAAGCCAGCAGCGCCCAGGTGGATGCTGCCGTCCAGGCAGCCGATCAGGCGTTCGATGCCTGGTCGCAAACCCCGCCCAAGGACCGCGCCGCGCTGCTGCTCAAGCTGGCCGAGCGCATCGAGGACGAGGCCGAAGTGTTCGCCTACCTGGAGTCGCAGAACTGCGGCAAGCCCTACCAGGCCGCACTTAACGACGAAATCCCGGCCGTTGCCGACGTGTTCCGCTTCTTTGCCGGTGCCAGCCGCTGCATGAACGGCTCGGCCGGTGGCGAATACCTGCCCGGCCACACCTCGATGATCCGCCGCGACCCGCTGGGCGTGATCGCCTCCATCGCACCGTGGAACTACCCGCTGATGATGGTGGCCTGGAAGCTCGCCCCTGCCCTGGCGGCCGGCAACTGTGTGGTGCTCAAGCCGTCCGAACAAACCCCGCTGACCGCCCTGAAACTGGCCGAAATCATCAATGAGCTGTTCCCTGCTGGTGTGGTGAACATCCTGTTCGGCAAGGGCCCGAGCGTCGGCGAACCGCTGGTGACCCACCCCAAAGTCCGCCTGGTGTCGCTGACAGGCTCCGTGGCCACCGGCGCGCGCATCGTCGCCAACACCGCCAGCAGCGTGAAGCGCACCCACATGGAGCTGGGTGGCAAGGCCCCGGTACTGATCTTTGACGATGCCGACATCGATGCCGCGGTCGAAGGCATCCGCGCCTTTGGCTTCTACAACGCCGGCCAGGACTGCACCGCCGCTTGCCGCCTGTACGTGCAGCAAGGCGTCTATGAAGCATTCGTGCAGAAGCTCGGCCAGGCCGTAGGCAGCATTCGTCATGGCTTGCAGGACGACCCGGAAACCGAACTGGGCCCACTGATCACCCGCGACCACCTGGAGCGTGTGGAAGGTTTTGTCGAGCGCGCCAAGGCCCAGCCGCACATTCGCGTCATCACCGGCGGCAACCGCGTGCCTGGCCCCGGTTACTTCTTCGAGCCGACCGTGCTGGCCGACGCGCGTCAGGACGACGAGATCGTCCAGCGCGAAGTGTTCGGCCCGGTGGTCAGCATCACCCCGTTCAGCGACGAAGCCCAGGCCCTGGCCTATGCCAACGACTCCGACTACGGCCTGGCCTCGTCGGTGTGGACCCGCGACGTCGGCCGCGCCACCCGCCTGGCTTCGCGCCTGCAATACGGCTGCACCTGGGTCAACACCCACTTCATGCTGGTGAGCGAAATGCCCCATGGCGGCATGAAACAGTCCGGTTATGGCAAGGACATGTCCATGTATGGACTGGAGGACTACACCTGCGTGCGCCACGTGATGTTCAAGCATTGAGTGTGATGAGGCTGCTCTGCAGCCTATCGCAGGCTTCGCCAGCTCCCACGGTTTGAGAGGCATGCACTTCATTTGTAGGAGCTGGCGCAGCCTGCGATGGACCGCAAAGCGGTCCCAATCGAACTGACTGGCAGACATTTTCATTCGCAATAATACATATAAAACAATAGGTAATATGGCTTAAGGCAGTTCCTGCCGCAGCCACGCCTGAACGAGGTGAGTCACCATGCTTATCACCGGCATCAAAAGCCGTCCGGTCTACGACCGCTTGCAACCGATGGCAGGCGGCCTGCGCCACCTGATCGTTGGCCAAGGCAGCGGCGGCACCGCCATGCTGCGCCTGATCGGCGACATGACGCCCGCCCAGCGCCAGGCCAGCACCCTGCTCTATTCCACCGAGTCGTTCTCCGGGCACAACCATCTGGCCGCACTGCGTGACGAACAGGTCGGCGACCTGCAAGTGTTCGACAGCAACCACGCACTGATCGAAGGCCTGCGCCGCCTGCTGGGCACCGCGCACATGGGCACCCGCCTGTACATCAGCGGTTCGGAAAGCTTCATCGGCACCACCATGCAAGCTGCCAACGCGGTGGACCTGAACCGCGACGAAGTGCTGCGCGAGCACAGCGGCACCTTGGTGCGCCGCGTGTGGTGCGCCCACTGCGACACCTACACCGAGAACGTCACCCAGCGCGTGTTCACCTGCCCCGGCTGCCAGCTGAACCTGGTGGTGCGCGACCACTATTCCCGCCGCCTGGCGGCCTTCCAGGGCATCAAGGCCGACGGCGAAGTGCCAGGCGAACTGCCACCTGCCGAGGAGCTCGATACATGAACACCCACAACGGAACCCTCAGCGTGCAGGTTGCGCGCGTCGAGACCCTCACCCCGGAAATCAAGCGCTTCACCCTGGTGGACCCGAGCGGCAAGCACCTGCCGGCCTTCTCCGGTGGCAGCCACGTGGTGGTGGTGATGGAAGACGGTGACAAGACCCACCGCAACGCCTATTCGCTGATGGGTTCGCCCTACGACTCCAGCGCCTACCAGATCGCCGTACGCCGGGTCGAAGACGGCCGTGGCGGCTCGCGCCATATGCATGACTGCGTGGCCGAAGGCGCCATGCTGCAGATTCTGCAGCCGGCCAACCTGTTCCCGCTGGCCAAGCATGCTCGCCAGCATGTGTTCATTGCCGGCGGCGTGGGCATCACCCCGGTGTACTCGCAGATGGAGGAACTGCACACCAAGCAGGCCGACTTCGAGCTGCACCTGGCCGTGCGTGGCCCGGAGCACACCGCCTTGGGCCTTGAGCTGCAAGCCCGCTATGGCGCCCGTGTGCACCTGTATGTGCAAGGCCAGGACGCGCGCATGGACATCCGCACCATCCTCACCGAGCGCCCGCTGGGCAGCCACGTTTATGTGTGCGGCCCGGACAGCATGATCGACGACACCGTCGACAGCGCCCACGCCCTGGGCTGGACCGACAGCCACATTCACTTCGAACGCTTCACCGAGCAAGGCTCCACCGGCCAGCCGTTCAGCGTCACCCTGGCCCGCCAGGGCGTGACCATCGACGTGCCGCCGGACCAGTCGCTGCTCGAAGCCGCCGAACAGGCTGGCTACAAGGTGCCTTACCTGTGCCGTGGCGGTGCCTGTGGCTACTGCGAAACCGAAGTGCTGGACCTCGACGGTGAACTGGACCACCGCGACGACTGGCTCAGCGAGGAAGACAAGCTGAGCAAACGCAAATTCATGCCGTGCGTATCCCGCGCCACCTGCAGCCGCCTGGTCGTAGACCTCTGAGACGAGAACAAAAGCCATGACCGTGTTCAAGCCGATCGAAACCTATTCCGACGACTACACCTACAGCAACAGCCCCGAGGCTATCCTGCGCCTGCCCTTCCCGTACCCGGAAGACCAGTACATGTACTCGATGAACGTCGAGCCCCATGTACCGTTCGGCAACGGCGCCCTGCGGGCCCAGTTCGACATCGATGAGCACTACATCTCCGAGTGCCACCACCGTGCCCAGACCCTCGACAGCCAGCCGGGCGTTCACTACGCCGCGCTGCCGCACATGATGGAAGCGCAGTGGGACCTGCTGGAGCTGCTGATGGAGTCCTACTCGCGGGACTTCCCCGAGCATTTCACCCTGGAGAAGAACGGCAGCCAGTGGCACTGGGTCAACCGCCCACTGCAGATCGACCAGACCTTCACCTTCGGCGACGCCAGTACCCTGCCGATGGAGCCGATGGAGTACATCACCCGTCAGGCCCAGGGCGAGTTCATCCTGCTCGAAGAGCGTGACGAAACCCTGGTGATGGGTGCCGGCATGGCCACCCAGCGCGCCGACTACTCGCTGCGCTTCAACCTGGGCATGAGCTTCATGGAGTTCCACGGCCCGGTGCCGAAGCTGCATGAAATGGGCATTCTGCAGCGGGCACTGAAGTTCCTGCTGCGCCTGCGCCCCGGCCACCCGGTGCGCCGCACCAACTGGTCGATCACCGTCAATCCGCGCCTGGAAACCTCGGCCGAAACCCTGCCGGACTGGGCACCGGACCGCACCACCGTGACGGCGGAAAACGCCGGCGACTTGGTCAACCTGCGCATCGAGTTGCAGCCACTGCACCGCCTGCCACGCAGCAACGCCGTGCTGTTCCCGGTACGCACCTACCTGGTCAGCCTCAAGGAGCTGGCCGAGGCCGCGCCGCAGTGGGCCAAACGCATGCACCGGGTGATCCGCGACCTGGACCAGGAACTGGTCGATTACAAGGGTTTCACCCGTTACCGCGACGCGATGGTCACCTGGCTGTCGCAGTACGACGACGGTACGCCTGTCGACGAAAGTCTGCAGCAGTAAGCCTTTAACCCACGAGCGCGCCATACTGGCGCGCTTTTTTGTAATGCCATGCTTGCCAACCAGGGATCACCCCGATGAAAAAAACAATACGCAATGCCTTGCCCGAAAGCTGGAGTCTGGTGTTCTCCGCTGCAGCCTCCGCCTATGGCGTGGGCCTGCTCGGCCTTTGGGCGCTACCGTTCCTGATCAGCGCGATCATCAATGACCTCAAGCTGAACGAAGCCCAGGCCGGGCTGCTGATGTCGGCCGAGTTCATCTTCACCATGCTCGCCTCCCTGCTGGTATCGCCCTTCATGGGCCGCGCTCCGCGCCGTACCCTGGCGCTGGGCGGCACCCTGCTGGCGGTAGCCGCCAACCTGGTCAGCGCCCACATGACCGACCTCTATGCCCTGGGCGCCGTGCGCTGCGTGGCCGGGGTCGGTGCCGGCCTGGCGCTGGCCTGTGGTAACGCCTGTGTGGCCAGTGCCAAGCAGCCCGACCGCATCGCCGGGCACATGAACATCCTCTCGGTGCTGCTGATGATCGTGGTCATGCTCGGCTACGCCAAGGTCATGGCACTGTTTGGCCTGGCCGGCCTGTACTACGCGATGGCCGCCACCATGGCGGTGATGCTGCTGGCGATTCCTGTGATGGAGCAACGCGCCCCGGTGGTCGAAGTGACACTGGCGACCCACAAAGGCTCGAACAATGTGCTGCTGAGCCTGCCGGCCATCTGCATGATGCTGGCCATGTTCGTGTTCCAGGCCCGCGACACCATGGGCTGGGCGTTCGTCGAGCGCATCGGCACCATGGTCGGCTACAGCGGTGACGAGTTGGGCGTGTTGCTGTCGTTCCAGTCCTTCGTCGGCCTGATCGGCCCGCTGCTGGCGGCCATGATCGGCAAGCGCTTCGGCCTCAGCACCCCAGTGATCCTGGCCATTCTGCTGACCGGCGCGACCAGCCTGTGCTATGTGCTGGGCGAGCATTCCAAGACCATGTACACCGTCGGCGTGATGACCATCTGCATCACCTACTTCTATGCGCTTAGCTACCTCACCGGCCTGGCCGCCGCACTTGACCGCGAGGGCCGTATCGTCGCGGCGGCAAGCAGCTTCCTGAGCTTGGGCCTGGCCGTGGGGCCGGCGATTTCCGGCGGCTTGATCTCGCTGGGCGGCTTCAGCCTGGCCGCTTGGGGTATTGGGGTGACCGTGGTGCTGACCTTGTTGCTGGTAGCCATTCCCCTGGCGAGCATTCGCCGCGAGCACTTGCCAGCCGAACTGGCAACCGCCTGACCCTCCCTCCGTTGAACATCCGGGCAGGCAACGCTTGCCCGGTCGCGACACCGCGTTAAAGTGGCATTACCTGTCCGGAAGGCGCGCATAAGGCAAAAATGCAGGACACCCCTGCAGATTTGCCGATTGTGCACGGTAAATTCGCATGCCACGATCCTGCGACACTCCAGCGCACTCCAGACTTCACTTGGAAAATCAATAACAAAGCAGGGAGAACGCGATGACCGCGCATGCTCACATCTCGGCAACGGATCATGTCTTGGCCGAGGTTCGCAACCAGATTGGCCACCTTACCCTCAACCGCCCTGCCGGCCTCAATGCCCTGACCCTGGACATGGTGCGCAGCCTGCGCCAGCACTTCGACCGCTGGGCCGACGATGCGCAGGTCAAGGCCGTGGTGCTGCGTGGCGAAGGCCCCAAGGGCTTCTGCGCCGGTGGCGATATCCGGTCGCTGCATGACAGCTACAAGGCCGGCGACACGCTGCACGAAGACTTCTTCGTCGAGGAATACGCCCTCGACCAGCTCATCCATCGCTACCGCAAACCAGTGCTGGTATTGATGGACGGTTTTACCCTCGGCGGCGGCATGGGCCTGGCCCAGGGCGCGGACCTGCGCATCGTCACCGAGCGCAGCCGCTTAGGCATGCCCGAGGTGGGCATCGGTTACTTCCCTGATGTAGGCGGCAGCTACTTCCTGCCACGCATTCCCGGTGAACTGGGTATCTACCTGGGCGTGAGCGGCGTACAGATCCAGGCCGCCGATGCGCTCTACTGCGGGCTGGCCGACTGGTACCTGTCCAGTGACGCGCTGACCACCCTGGACCAGGGCCTGGATCGCATCAGCTTCGGCGAGTACCCGCTCAAGGACCTGCAGAACCTGCTGGCCACCCTCGGCACCCAGGTGCTGGACGACGCGCCGCTGGAAAAGCTGCGCCCGGTCATCGACCACTACTTCGCCCTGCCCGACCTGCCAGCCATCATCGAGCAACTGCGTGCGGTCAGCATCGGTGACAGCCGCCAATGGGCCATGACAACCGCCGACCTGCTGGAAAGCCGCTCGCCGCTGGCCATGGCGGTGACCCTGGAGATGCTGCGCCGTGGTCGCCGCCTGGCGCTGGAAGACTGCTTCGCCATGGAGCTGCATCTGGACCGACAATGGTTCGCCCACGGCGATATCATCGAAGGCGTACGCGCCCTGATCGTCGACAAGGACAAACAGCCACGCTGGAACCCGCCGACCCTGTCTGGGCTGAGCCGCCAGCGCGTCGACCAATTCTTCGAAGGCCTGTGAGCCTGGGAGTACGCACATGCAAGACCTGGAACTGAGCGAAGAGCAGATCATGATCCGCGACATGGCCCGGGACTTCGCCCGCGGCGAGATCGCACCCCACGCCCAGGCCTGGGAAAAGGCCGGCTGGATCGATGACGGCGTGGTGAAGAAGATGGGCGAGCTGGGCCTGCTCGGCATGGTGGTGCCCGAGGACTTCGGCGGCAGCTACACCGACTATGTCGCCTATGCCTTGGCCGTCGAAGAAATCGCCGCCGGCTGCGGCGCCACCGGGGCGATGATGAGCATCCACAACTCGGTTGGCTGCGGCCCACTGCTGGCCTATGGCACGCCCGAGCAACAGCAGGCCTGGCTGCCACGCCTGGCCAGCGGCGAAGTGATTGGCTGCTTCTGCCTGACCGAGCCGCAAGCCGGCTCGGAAGCGCACAACCTGCGCACCCGCGCCGAGCTGGTGAACGGCGAATGGGTGATCAACGGCGCCAAGCAGTTCGTCAGCAACGCACGTCGGGCGAAGCTTGCCATCGTCTTCGCGGTGACCGACCCGGAGCTGGGCAAGAAAGGCCTGTCGGCGTTTTTGGTGCCCACCGACAACCCGGGCTTCAAGGTGGATCGCAGCGAACACAAAATGGGCATCCGCGCCTCCGACACCTGCGCGGTCACCCTCGACAACTGCCGCATCCCGGCCGCCAACATCCTCGGCGAGCGCGGCAAGGGCCTGGCCATCGCCCTGTCGAACCTGGAAGGCGGGCGCATTGGCATTGCTGCTCAAGCCTTAGGCATCGCCCGCGCCGCATTCGAGGCCGCCCTGGCCTATTCCCGCGACCGCGTGCAGTTCGGCAAGCCGATCAACGAGCACCAGAGCATCGCCAATCTGCTGGCCGACATGCAGGTGCAGATCAACGCCGCACGCTTGTTGATCCTGCATGCCGCACGCCTGCGCAGCGCCGGCAAGCCGTGCCTGTCGGAGGCTTCCCAGGCCAAGCTGTTCGCCTCGGAAATGGCCGAGCGGGTGTGCTCGATGGCGATCCAGGTGCATGGCGGCTATGGCTACCTGGAGGACTACCCGGTAGAGCGGCATTACCGCGATGCGCGTATCACGCAGATCTACGAAGGCTCCAGCGAGATTCAGCGGATGCTCATTGCGCGGGAGCTCAAGCACTACGCGCTGTAATCGGTACCCCTGAAACAACGATGGCGCTGCCTTTGCGGGCAGCGCCATCGCTCTATCTAGACGGTGGCGTCAGTCATTCACACCAACAGCCCGCCCCGCTTTCTCTTCCTTGCCACGGGTCGCCAGGCAGTAGTACAGCGGCACCGTCACCAGCAAGCCGAACAGCCACGACAGGTCAGCCCCTTCGACGATGTTCGAGTACGGCCCGACATACAGTGACGTGTTGGCGAACGGCAGCTGCACCAGAATCCCGCAGGCGTAGGCGATGATCGCGTGGTGGTTGACGCGCCCGTAAATTCCGCCGTCGGCGCGGAAGATCGAGGCGATGTCGTACTGGCCCTTCTTGATCAGGTAGAAGTCGATCAGGTTGATCGAGGCCCACGGCACCAGTACCAGCAGCAACGCCAGGATCAGGCCGATGAACTGGCCGATGAAGCCCGCCGAAGCATTCAAGGCTACCAGGCCGCAGCTCAGCAGAATCACCGCAGCCAGAATCACCCGCACCTTGATGCTTGGGGTCCACTGGGCGACGAAGGTCTGGATGGCGGTGACGATCGACAGCACAGCGCCATACAAGTTGAGCGCGTTGTGGCTGATGATGTTGAGCAGGAACAGCACCATCAGAATCGGACCCAACCAGCCGGTGGCTTGTTTGACCGCGTCCATGGCATCGGTGCCTTCTGGCACGCACAGCACTGCCACCGCACCAAAGCTGAAGCACAGGATGGTGCCCAGGGTGGCGCCGAAATACGTGGCCCAGAATGGCTTGGCGATACCGACTTCCTTGGGCAGGTAGCGCGAATAGTCGGAGGTGTACGGCGAGAAGCTGATCTGCCAGATGGTGCCCAGCGAAACGGTGGCAACGAAGCCCGACAGGTTGAACGCACCGCGGCTGAAGAAGTCGGCCGGCAGTTCCTGGGCGAACATCATGATGAAGCCTGCCAGCAACGCCGAACCCATCACCCAGGTACCGATGCGGTTAAGGGTATGGATGAAGCGGTAGCCGATCACGCCAATGGCCGTGGCGCTCAGGGCACCGATGATGATGGCGGTGGGCATCGGCACGCCGGGGGCGATGCCGTGGATCGACTTGCCCGCCAGCACGATGTTGGAAATGAAGAAGCCGACATAGATGAGCGCGGTGAAGAACACGATCAGCAAGGCGCCGTAACGGCCAAACTGGCCACGGCTCTGGACCATCTGTGGAATGCCCAGCTGCGGTCCCTGCGCAGAGGCCAGGGCGAGTACCACGCCCCCCAGAAGATGACCCAGCACGATGGCGAACAGCCCCCACACCAGGTTCAGGTGGAACACCTGGACCACCATGGCGCCGGTAACGATGGGCAGTGGCGCGATGTTGGTACTGAACCAGAGGGTGAACAGGTCACGCGCCTTCCCATGGCGCTCGGCAGGTGGAACGTAATCGACCGTGTGATTCTCGACAAACTGGTGTTGCGACGACGGTTGGGACATAGGATTTCAGCTCGAAAGGTCGTTTTTATCTTTGTAAGGAAACCGCTCGGGGCGGCCTCTCAGCTGCGGACCATATTATGGTATTCCAAACTTTTGACAACACTGATGCGGCTTAAAAATCTTCAACTGATCCGGTTCAGCAACCAGGCTTGAGCCTTTAGATTTTTCTCAAACCCACTGTTCATGCGGCCTTGCGCCATTCATCGTGATTTTGCCGCGTTGCAAAATTCCGCTTGCAAATCGAGTATTACGGTATACCATCAGACACATCAACGATAAAAACCGCGGACCACCGCAGCCCTTCTGAGGTACACGACATGATCGACGCAACCGTCTACAAGAACGTCCTGGGCTCCTTCCCGTCCGGCGTCACGGTCATCACCACCCTGGACGACGACGGCTCGATCGTCGGCCTCACTGCCAGCGCATTCTCGTCCCTGTCCATGGACCCGCCGCTGGTGCTGTTCTGCCCCAACTACAGCTCCGACTCCTACCCCGTGCTGATGCGCAACAAGCGTTTCGCCATCCACCTGCTCTCCGGCGAGCAGCAGGCTGAAGCCTACGCGTTCGCCAAGAAAGGCAAGGACAAGGCCGCCGGTATCGAGTGGACCCTGAGCGAGCTGGGCAACCCGATTCTGGCTGGCGCCACCGCCGTCATCGAATGCGAACTGTGGCGTGAATACGAAGGTGGCGACCACGCCATCATGGTCGGCAAGGTGCACAACCTGATCGTCCCCGAAGAGGCTCCACGGCCGATGGTCTACTGCCGCGGCAAGATGGCCAGCCTGCCCGCCTTCGCCTGAGACGCCTATCGTCATTAATGACGCCTGGCGCGCCAGGCGACACCTTAAAGCTCCGAGGAAAGCCCCATGAAATTTTCGTTGTTCGTGCACATGGAACGTTGGGATGAACAGGTCAGCCACCGCCAGCTGTTCGAAGACCTGACCGAACTGACCCTGATGGCCGAGAACGGCGGTTTCAGCACCGTGTGGATCGGCGAACACCACGCCATGGAATACACCATTTCGCCAAGCCCGATGCCGCTGCTGGCGTACCTCGCCGCGCGCACCGAAAAGATCCGCCTGGGCGCCGGCACCATCATCGCGCCGTTCTGGAACCCGATTCGCGTGGCCGGTGAATGCGCCCTGCTCGATGTGATCAGCAATGGCCGCATGGAAGTGGGCCTGGCCCGTGGCGCCTACCAGTTCGAATTCGACCGCATGGCGGGTGGCATGCCGGCCACTGATGGCGGCAAGGCACTGCGCGAGATGGTGCCGGTGGTGCGTAAGCTGTGGGAGGGTGACTACGCCCATGACGGCGAAGTCTACAAATTCCCCACCTCCACCAGCGTGCCGAAACCGTTCAACGCCACGCCGCCGATGTGGATCGCCGCCCGCGACCCGGACTCGCACAACTTCGCCGTGGCCAACGGCTGCAACGTCATGGTCACCCCGCTGATGAAGGGCGACGAAGAAGTGCTGGACCTGAAGAACAAGTTCCAGGCAGCGCTGGACAACAACCCCGAGGTGCCACGCCCGCAACTGATGGTGTTGCGTCACACCCACGTGCACAGCCCGTCGGAGCCTGAAGGCTGGAAGGTCGGCGCCCAGGCCATTTCGCGCTTCTACCGCACGTTCGACGCCTGGTTCGGCAACAAGACCACCCCGGTCAACGGTTTCCTTGAGCCAAGCCCGGAATCGAAGTTCGCCGAAGTGCCGGCGTTCGAGCTGGAGAACATTCGCAAGAACACCATGATCGGCACGCCGGAAGAGATCATCGCGCGGATCAAGTACTACCAGGAACTGGGCGTCGACGAGTTCAGCTTCTGGTGCGACAACAGCCTGCCCCACGCCGAGAAGAAGAAGTCGCTCGAGCTGTTCATCAAGGAAGTGGTGCCGGCGTTCGCCTGAATTCCCATTGCCTGAAATTGTTGCGGGATGAGCCCGCTCCCGTGGGCCGTTGAGGCCCGCGTGAGCGGGTATTTTTTTGGGGTTCGCCGGGGTATTTGCAGTGGCGTTGAGATCGAGCGCCGCCCGCGCGGCGCATCGCGAGCAAGGCTCGCTCCTACGTTTGTTTCGGGCCAGTTATGCCTGTGGGAAACGCGCGCGACCGCCTTGTTTGTACGACTCGATATCGCGCCATGCGCCAAAGCGGTCGCGCGCGTCTGTCACAGGCGTTATTGGCCGTAACAAACGTAGGAGCGAGCCTTGCTCGCGATGCGCCGCGCGGGCGGCGCTCGATCTCATGACCACCACTCAAGACATGCATCAGCCCACCTTTCGTCCCCTGACCAGAGAAATTTTCAGGCACCTCTTGCACAACAAATATTATGGTATACCATCAGACAACAAGAGCTGATAACCCTCACCAGGAGCCCCCCATGAGTTTCGAAATCCGCAAGATCGTCACCTACTCCGAAGAGACCCGCATCGAAGGCGGCAAAGCCACCGACAAGCCGGTGACCATGGTCGGCCTGGCCGTCGTGATCAAGAACCCATGGGCCGGTCGCGGTTTCGTTGAAGATCTGAAGCCGGAAA